>CAYPDF010000001.1:0-201462 GCA_964409415.1 uncultured Ohtaekwangia sp.
TCAGCCCGCAATTTCGTCAGTTCGTGCGTAGGCCCCTTTAGGGTGCAGGGCGAGCGGGGGCAAGACAATAATTTAACTATCTACCCGCACCCTTAATCCCTGAAGGGACCAGCCCAAAATTTCGTCAGTCCGCGCGTGGGCCCCTTTAGGGTGCAGGGCGAGCGGGGGCAAGACAATTTTTAGCGTTTAAAATTGGGTAAAGTCAGTCTAAACTTTACGGCCACCAGCCGGACGATAAAAATTAAGGACGAAGAAATGATCAGGTTAACATCCCTATCCGCACCCAGGTAATCGAGAACAAGGTAAAGCACCGCTCCCCCCAGGCAGGCAGTAGCGTAGATCTCTTTCCGAAATAATACGGGGGTCTCGTGAATCAAAGTATCGCGGATCACTCCACCCATAACAGCCGAAAACATACCCATGATGGCCGCAATCTCGGGTCGCATTCCCAGCGACAACGCCTTCTCCACACCCAGAATGGTAAAGAGGGAAATCCCCAGTGCATCAAAAAACAAAAACGTGCGACTGAGCCGCACCAGCGATTTGAAAAATAAGTAAGCCACCAACACACCCAACATAATGGCATAGAGAAAGCGAATATCGGATATCCATGTAAGCGGATAGCTGCCCAGCATGATGTCTCGTAACGTACCCCCGCCAATAGCAGTCACGAAACCCGTAAACGTGGCTCCAAAGAGATCAGTATCGCGATCGCGCACCGCCAACGCCCCACTGATGGCAAAAAGTAAGGTGCCTAATAATTCAAAAACATACAGCAGGTTGCCCATGGGGTAAAGGTAACAGGAAGCGTGAGTTATGCAGATATGAAACGGTTGCAAAATGTTTTGGGCGGCAGCCGGGCTATCGGCACTCGCCAGGCCTGCACACTTTCTATTTCGGGCTCAAACAATGCCTCTATCCCTGCCGCAAACAAGCAGCTAACCAAAATTTTGATTCACCAATTCTTAGTTTGATTTCTCATCCCGGCTATTGATGATAAATTGAGGAGAGTGTTCCGACTTTAATTGGAACATAATCGGAAATTGTTACATGATGAACTTTAGGTGAATTACAGCTAAGCCGAATAGGGCTACCTTTTTGTCTGGTGACCTCATAGCCTATTTTCCCCTAAGATTTTATTAATTCCTTGCCGTAACATTCCTCGGAAACTTCATACTATATCCTAATTAATTCCCTCTTACTCAAACTTGATGTTCATGAAATTGGTTTTGTCCTCTCCTTTCACCGGAGTCCTGGAGGCAAACTTGTCTTTTACTTGTGTAGAAATGTAAGTACTCAGTCCGCTGCGTTGTTCCGCCATTTTTTTCATCACCTCCACCGCTACCTTGCCTGCGCTTGCATAGGTGAACTTGTAATCGTAAGAAGCATTGTGAAAACGAACGATGATGTAGTCATCTCCGGTTTCGTAGAAGTGTACTCCGGCTTTGGCGTTTTCGCTGTAGAGTTCCATGAGGATAAATGTAAAATTTTTCCGCTATTCTAAAATTAACCAAAAAAAGTCATTAGACTATTTACATACTACTTGCTGATGATAACAATTTTAAACAACATCCATCTTGCAATAAATGAGTACCGTCATGTGAACAGGGCTGATTATTTTGCCAGAAGATTTTGCCTGTACTCCCGTAACGCTTAGTTACTCAGCTTCCTCGCCTGCCCTACCCAGTCATCGCGAAGAATGCGATCGGGAAAATATTTTAGGGCCTTACCTACCTGGCTGATCATGTTCTGATCGAACTGACTGATTTGTTTAAACGAATATATTCCCATCGCGTATAGCTTGCGGGAGATGGCGGGTCCAATACCCTGAATCTGGGTAAGGTCGCTGATTTCATCTTCCTTGGGAACCCGCAATTCCGATTTGCTCTGGTTTTCAAACTCCAGTTGCTTTACCTTAAATCGAAGGTGGGAAACCTCGGCTTCCAATTGTTCTTCCTTAGGTCGCAATTCATTCAATTCATTTCTCAACTGTTCCTCCAGTTCCTTTTGCCTTTCTAATTCCCTGGATGTTTCCTCTACTTTTGCATTGAGCTGCTGAGCCCACTGACTTTTCTCCGCCAGTTCACTTTTGTGCTGAAGTTCCTGATAAGATTTTTCATTGAGCAAATTCTGCTTTTCTGTTCTTAACGAGCGAGCCGTAAACTGTAACTCGTTCTTTTCATGCTCCTCTGTAAAATAAGCGACTCTCCATTTTTTAATGGGCTCTTCCTGCAAATAGTATGCGGCCAAAAACCCAATTAAAAATGCGCCCAGTGTCATGAACAAAATCTCTATGATCGCTACCGCATTACTGGTTCCATCAAAAGTGGCCGGATCGGTGCTGAGGCCTTTTACTGAGAATACATACCAGATGGCACAGGCAACACACCACACAATAAACAACACAATAGCCAGATAGACCGTCTTTCTCATATTACAATGGTGAATTTAACGCTTTATAAAGGGAAAATATAGCAAAACATACGAAAAATAGGCATCATTCAATTATCCAAAGATAAGCATGCAACCTCCGAAAATATTTTGCGTCTTACATACATAATTCACTTATGTATTGCTTATGCATTCTCCAGAGCTCCTAAAAGGCACGTTACAAACCATTTTACTAAAAGTATTAAAAGACAATGGCAAGATGTATGGCTACGAAATCACTCAAAAAGTGAAGGATTTGTCATTGGGAAAAATTCTTCTCACGGAGGGCGCTCTGTATCCTGCACTACACAAACTGGAGGCAGAAGGATGGTTGCAAACCGAAACGGTATTGATGGGCAAGCGCGTGCGCAAGTACTATACAATTACTGTAACGGGAAAAAGTCTGGTGAAAGAACGTGTGATCGAATTCAAAGAATTTATAAAAACCATGTCTTCCGTGCTGCAAGTACAAATTGCCTAGACCATGCCTCAGCTCACCACTGAACATATCAACTACATCATCAAGGACCTTCACTACAGGGGGTTGGTCTACGAGCCCTTGCAAGACGAGTTGGTAGACCACATTTGTTCCAGTGTAGAAAATGAAATGGAACAGGGAAAAAAATTTATAGATGCCTATCAGGAAGTTTTGAAATCATTTGGTCATACCAAAGGGCTTCGCGAAACACAGCATCAAACTATTCATTCTGAAAATTCAATTTTTAAAGCTATGTTAAAAAATTATTTCACCATTGCCTTTCGCAATCTTCGCAAGCAAAGCTTCTATTCTGTTATCAACATCACAGGTTTGGCTGTGGGCATCGCCTCTTGCCTGGTGATTGTGTTGTACATATTCAATGAATTGAGCTACGATAAATTCAATGCAAAGGCGGATCGTATCTATCGCATCGATTCTGAAATTCTTTTTAATGGCAATCATCTCCATATGGTGACTGCTTCTGCCCCTATGGGGCCCGCCATGAAAGAGGTGTACCCCGAAGTGGAAGACATGGCGCGCATTCGGCAGGAGGGAACCATGCTGGTCAAGCGATCGATCGATAATATTCGCGAAACAAATGTGGTCTATGCCGATAGCACAATTTTTAATGTTTTTACTATTCCTCTTTTAAGCGGAAATCCAAAAACCGCACTCGTTGAACCTAACACACTGGTGCTTAGTGAAAGCACAGCCGCAAAACTTTTTCCCAATAATGAAGACCCAATAGGTCAAACACTTATTCTGGATAACAAGCACAACTATAAGATTACGGGCGTTTACAAAGACATACCTCGGGAAAGTCATTTTCACTTTAGCATGATGCTTTCCATGGAGAGCCTCAAAGACAGTAAAAACGATGAATGGCTAAGCCACAACTTTGTTACCTATCTATTGCTACGTGAAGGAGCCAGCGCCCAGGAATTAGAGGCCAAGTTTCCAAAGCTTGTTGATATTCATGTAACGCCCATGTTAAAACAAATGCTTGGACCAGATGTGGACATGAATGCTTTCCTCCAAGCCGGAAACAAGCTAGACTATACCCTGCGCCCTTTGCTGGATATCCATTTGCATTCTGATCTATCCGGTGAGTTTGAGCCCAACAGTAGCATTACCTACGTGTATCTCTTTGGGGCAGTAGCCTTATTTATCCTGTTAATTGCCTGTATCAACTTCATGAATCTTTCAACAGCGCGCTCTGCCAACAGAGCAAAAGAAGTGGGTATGAGAAAAGTAATGGGTTCATTGAGGCTACACCTTGTCAATCAATTCTTAATGGAGTCCATTCTATTGAGCATTTTTTCTTTTGTGATTGCTCTGCTTTTGGCTTACCTCGCCATGCCTTTTTTCAATGATCTCGCTGGCCGACAAATTTCAATACCGTGGACTAACCCAGTATTTGTTTTAATTGTTTTTGGGGTTTCTATTCTTATCGGAATTTTTGCCGGCACCTACCCTGCATTCTTCTTATCTGCTTTTCGTCCCATCAATGTGTTGAAAGGAAATATGGCTTTGGGTATGAAAAGTGGTTTGATAAGAAGTGGGCTCGTTGTTTTTCAGTTTTCAATTTCCATCATTCTTATTATAAGCACCTTCACCGTGCAACAACAGCTCTCCTACATCCAACACAAGAAAATTGGCTTTAATAAAGATCAGGTGATTGTAATACAGGATGCATACGCCATGGGTGATCAGTTACAATCCTTTAAAGACGAGGTGCTAAAAAATTCTTCCATTACCAATGGTTCCATTTCGGGCTTTCTTCCCGTGGCCGGTACCAGCCGAAATGACAATGTCTATTGGCCGGAAGGAGTTGACCCCTCGCAAGACAACATGGTGAGCTTACAGGTATGGTCAGTCGATCAGGATTATGTGCCCACGTTGGGAATGGAAATAATTGAAGGTCGAAATTTTTCGCGTGATTTTCCTTCAGATTCCGGTGCCGCCATTTTGAATGAAGCTGCATTAAAAATGTTTAACTTTTCTAAAGATCCAATCGGTAAGAAAATCACTACGTTTGGCGGAGGCATAGGTGCTGATGGGAAACCAAATACTGTAAGTTTTGAGGTTATAGGATTGTTGAAGGATTTTCACTTTGAATCCCTAAAGCAAAGTATTACTCCGGTGGCCCTGTTTCTTCGCAAAAGTACCTCGCGGATTTCTTTTCGCTTCCAGGCATCCGATACACAGGATGTAATTAATACTATACAAAACACCTGGACACGAATGGCGCCCGGTCAACCTTTTCAGTATACTTTTTTAGATCAGGCGTTTGGAAAAATGTATGATTCAGAACAACGGCTGGGAAAAATATTTGCTGTCTTTGCCGGACTGGCCATTCTGGTTGCCAGCCTGGGATTGTTCGCTCTTACTTCATTTACCGCAGAACAACGGAATAAAGAAATCGGTATTCGGAAAGTGTTGGGCGCCTCCGTAAGCAGCATCGTGGTATTGCTTTCCAAAGAGTTTGGTAAGCTGATTATTATTGCTTTTATCCTCTCGGTTCCTATTGCCTGGTATGGGGTCAACTGGTGGCTGGAAAGCTATATGTACAAAGTAGAGGTTGGGGTGCTGGTTTACCTGCTGGCCGGATTGGCTTCGTTTCTTATTGCCTGGCTCACCATGGGCTTCCAATCTATAAAAGCTGCAAGTTCTAATCCGGTGGATGCGCTGAGGAGTGAATAAAGTAATTTTTAAGGGTTCATTGGCTTTAAAATTACTCCTAGACTACTTTTCAAGTCTGTCCTTCACGTAAGTAACTTTTGTTTTTCCGTGGGGTTTAGGTTTTCCCTTCTCATCGAGGTTTACAAAAATTAATTTTTCGATGGACAAAATAGGTTCGCGGGTCATTTTGTTCCTTACTTCACACCGAAGTGTGATAGAAGAGCGGCCAAACTCAGTAGCCACAATTCCAATTTCAATAATATCGCCTTGTTTTGGCGCTGAAATAAAATTGATTTCTGAAACATATTTTGTCACTACATGTTTATTTTCCAGCTGAAGGATAGCATAGATCACTGCCTCCTCATCTATCCACTGCAACAGCCTGCCACCAAACAGGGTGAGGTTTGGATTTAAGTCTTCTGGCTTTACCCATTTGCGCGTGTGAAAATTCATAATAAAGTGTTCTTATCCTTTTTATCAATAAAAGAGCCCCATCCATCAAATTTGCAATTGTGGATTTTTGCAAGCATTCCCATTCGTTCCGACCATTCACCAATTGACGCTTCATCTGAATTCATCTTGTTGGTCCACCCATTGATTAACCATTCTCCGTTGCCTGATGATTTTGTTACCGGTTCAACTGCATAATTCAGTTGGTACAATTCAATGGCCAGGTTGGACGCGTTGTTTTCATTGGCCGCATAAAAGAAGAATTCGAATTGTTGTTGTGGTTGGAATTCAAGCCCAAATCCTTCCCCCATTCTATATACTTGAGAAGTCCTGTCTCTTTCGCTAAATGATTGTTCCTCCATCATTTTATTTTTCATTTGTACTTCTTACCGTGCTTAATCACTAAATGTAATAAGAAATAGCTTGACGCTCAAAGGGTAAATTATTGAAGAATTAGAAAGCCAGATGACTTTATTGAACAGGCAGATGATCAAAATCACCACGCAATTGCCTGTACCGCTTTCTCGCCTCAGCCGCATACACACTTCCGGGAAATCTGTTTAAAAATTCAAGGTAAATTTCCATGGCGGCCGCCTTTTCATTTTTATAATGTTCAAGAATATCTCCTTGCGTAAAGAAAGCGTCATCGGCTAGAATATCATCTCCGTATTCATCAAGTATTTTCTGTAGCAACGCATAAGCCTGATCAAACTCTCCCCGCTTTAATCTTATTTGAGCTTCAAGCCAGTACACATCATCCAATATTGTTGCATTAGAAAATTGAGATAGAGCACTATCTGCAGAATGCTTTGAGGGTAGTATCCCTTTCTTCAAATCCGCTATTCGCATCAATGCAGTGTCCACTTTATTTTGATGAAGCAATAACTCTATAGCCGCATACTCCTTTAAGGCTGTGCCCACACTATCGAAGGCTGTATTTTCTTTTATCCTTATACTGAGATCCATTGCATCATTTGCAATTTCTCTTGTTGTTGCCTCTTTCAGAATATCTAAATGTTCTTGTGCCAATGCAAAGTCCCCTTTGTAGTAAGACAGTTTTGCATTGCGCAATTTGGCCTCATATCCTATTGGGGTTTCTCGTTGTGATCGTTCCACCTGCGAATACAGCAAAGTGGATTCCCAGGGTTCTTCTTTAAGCATATAGATGTCGCCCATCTCCAATTTTGCTTTTGCTTTGATATAAGGGGCTACACGCGGATTTTCAATAAGCAAATTAAGTTTGTCAATGGCTGCATCCTTTTCATCCAATTGATATCCATAGAGTAAGGCCTGATTTAAAAGGGCCTCATATGCGTTAGGGTTCTCAGGGTAACTCTCGACAAAAGATTGATACTCTGCTATCAAGTATCGGACAGAATCTTTTTTGATGGGATAGCTCTTTTTAACTTTGGCTTCCCGCGCGCGTATCTGACCCAGACGAGCTGGTAGGTAGTTGTCTGTATTGCTATATTCTTTCACTACATAGGAAAAACCCTTGTCTGCATTTTCAAAATCTTCGTTGCTAAGCGCAATGTTTGCAATCTCTAAAGTTTTTGAAAATTCATTTTTAAAACGTTTGTCGTATGCCCTTGCTTGTATAAAGGCTCCGTAAAATTTTTTTTGTTGAAGGTTAACCCAAATTAAAAGATCAGCATATACTTCCGAGTTAGGATTTCTTTGCACTTCGTCATAAAGCAGTCGCTCCAACGCTTCCATCTCTTCGGGCTTGGTGAGCAGAATCTGTAACAGATTTTTTACATAATTAATATTTCCCGGTGTTTGGGTAACATAATTGAGATACTCTCCCACCATAGCATCACGGTTTCCCTGCAGGCGGTAAAGGTTGGCCAACTCAAGGGTGAAAAGTGAATTGTTGCCATGGACTTGTCGTGCTTCCTGCATGGCCATAACCGCGTAATCCGTAAGGCGCTGCGAAGCCAAATAATCAGAAATTGATTTAATCCTGTAAATATCATTTGCGTTTGCTTTGATAACACTTTTGAATTGTTTTTCTGCTTTTTGAACATCCCCGCTTCTAATGTAAACCAAACCAAGATCAAGGCGGTAATTATAACGATCGTCATGTTTTCGAATAAGCCTATCCACATAATTTTCAGCATCCTTATACTTGCCAAGGTCTAACATTAGATTGAGATAATCATTATGTATTAATGGAATGTTGACAAAATCACGCGCCAGATCTTCGTAAACTTTTATCGCCTTTTCTTTTTCACCCTTTAGCACGTATTCATTGGCAATTTGAATGTCTGCCCTATTTTGAGCAACGGAATGCGTGGAAGGTAGTGCACAAAGTAGACCGACTAGTGTTATACTATTAAGTATATATTTAAAATAAGTATTATAAGGGTTGTGCATTTGTTGATAAGTCTCAAACGAGTTTAATCTGGGTTTAACTTGTGGATATGTTTTGTATAGAAAACGAGTTAGTTTATATTTTTTGCGTGTTTTGTACAAGAATTCCACAAATATTTTAATTGTGGAATGGGTCTGTTCACAAATAAACGAAGTGTGCATAAATATAGTTTGATCAGAGTTATCAACGAGAAAAATCCTTTTTAAAAGAATTTCTTTGGATAAGAAAAATTACCCTCCAGTTTGGGTGAGAAATCCACAAAAATTTAGAATATCAACATTAGAGGACCTAGCTCCCAATTGGCTCGAATTGGGAAGTCATACTTTTTGTCTTGGGTTTTGTAGAACCAGGTAGGTTCAGGTTCTATTTTATTGAAGAAATTGCCTGGATCCCATTTTCCATTGTTATTCTTATCGATGATTACCATGATCTTATAATTGTGGGGAGACAAGTAATCGAATGAGTATTTTTTGACATTTGCTACTTCTTCTACTAATTGTCCGTCTGTGGTTGTTAGTTGTATGATGTAATTAGGTTCACTAGTCTCTACCTCAATGAGTAATGTACCGGTGGATGCTTTTTTTATTCCTGTAATTGGATATTTCTTAGCTGTAAGGGTATCCGATTCCTGACTTATAATAGCACCTTTAGAAATAATTAATTCCGGTTGCATTTGTATTGATGGAATTGGTCTTGATATAGGAGTTGAGGCTTTTACTTTCACTTTGGTTTCAGATGTATTTGCAGAGACTTCCTGAGGTGGAGGTTTTCTAAAAAGTGAATCAGAATGGATAAATTTTGTAATTTTTAGTTTTTTATAAATTGTGTCATAAGTGATATCGTTTTTTGTTATTTGTATTTTATTCAGAGAGTCTAATCGAATGAAGAGACTATCGAAATTAATCGACCTAATTGGTTTTGTGAATTTAAACTCTTGGATTACCTGATTGGTTTTTAGGTTGTAATCAATAGGGCTGGAGGTCGCTGTAAAATTGGCAGGTATTGAATTGGATTTTACAGTTTTTATATAAAAAGTTGTATCGACTCGTGATCCAATACTATCAAGAGAGTTGATAGAAATTTTTAAACTATCCTCAATTACCCCCGGGTTATAAATAGCAATCTCCGTTTGGTCGTCTCCAAATGAATTAATTAGACGTTGATTATTTTCGGTTTTAATTTCATAATCAATTATGTTTTTGTTGAATTTAAGTTTTGTCTGGAGCCCGTTATTTCTAATATAGTTAATTGAAAGAGGGCGCATGTCCATGCCAATGAGTGGTAACGTTAAAGAATCAAGTGGACCAGTTAGGTTGATAGGATCTGCCAAAAAGGCAAATTTTTCAGTCCTGCTTTCTACTTTCAGGTTTTTGTTGTTATCCTGAAAGGCATACAAATAATACTCTCCACTTTTAATATTTTCCAGGCGATAAGTTGCTTTCTTGTCGATGAGCGTGAAGTAGCTGGGTGTATGCGCAAAGATGTTGAATGTATCAGATTGATAGAGGGCTACAGTTATTTTTTCTGGAAGCTTTGTATTTAATGCCATTTTCACTCTGCCTGTTACGATCATAGAGTCAATCAATGGCCCGGTACTGAAGGCGAGCTTTAGATTTTCTGGCGCGTTGTTTTCGGTGATGTCTCGGATTCCTTCTCTGAATGCAATGGAGTATGTAGTATTTTCGCTCCACCCCTTTTCTGGAGAAATGGTTACTGTGTTCTTTTTAACTTTGAATTCTATTTCTTGGTCAGTTCTTGGTGAGATGAGTATCTCATCTTTTGGGTTATTGAGGTTTACGGCTTCATCGAAAACGAGTTCAATATTCTTTCCATTAAAATTTCTCTCTTTATTGGCCGGTGAAGACCTTAGTAGTTTGGGTGGTGTTTCATCTTTTGGCCCGCCAGTGGGTGTGGTTTGATTGGCACAACCCCATAGTAGAAAGATGTAAAGTAAGCGGATAGGACTGACTGCAAATCTAGGCATGAACTGCAATATAGATAAGGCTTGAATAATTAGATGTTTTTTTGGCTTTTGCATTTGACTTATAGCCAGCCAACAAAGCCTTGAAAGGTGTAACCAAATTGTGGCTGTGCTTATTCTTATATTTTTCGCTGAGCAAAGAAACATAGTAAGCATCGAGTTTCATTGGCAATACTTCCTTAAGCGAGAGTTCATTATTATTAAATAGCTTGACAATGTTTGATTGTGCAAAATGCCAAAGGTGCCGAGGCACATCGTAAGCCGCCCAGTGGGTTTTGTAGTGTTGTGCATCGTAGGATTCATGGTTGGGTACCGCCACTAAAATTAATCCATCCTTATTTAATTTTTGTGTTAGTTCTCCAATAAGATGACCCGGATCAGGAACGTGCTCTAATACGTGCCAAAGTGTAATGACGTCAAACTTTTTTTCTGGGAGGTCTTCTAGCCTTTTGTATACTAATAAATTTTTGGTTTCTGATTGTGCATTAACTTTTTCTCTGGCACCATCCGAAGGTTCTATTGCGAAGGTTTCCCAATTGTTGGTGGCCATATAGTTGATAAACGCTCCTGTGCCGCAGCCGTAATCGAGTATAGTTCCTTTCGGTTTTCTTGAAGTGATAATGTTGAGTTTCCACCGGAGGGTATACTTCCTTGCCATTAAATAAAGCCAATCAAATATTGAATTTGTTTTGCCGGTATGTGAAATATATTCCTCAGACTTATAGTAGTCACCAATTGTGTTTTGGTCTGGCCGTGGGTTTGTCAATAAGAGATGACACGAAATGCATTGCTGAATAGAAAATTTGCGATGACTATAGGTATAGTCCTCACAGTCAATCTTATTGATAAAGGAAGTGCCTTTGCAAATGGGACAAACTTTAACCAGCTCCGTTTGCATCGATCACTTGCCCATGTAGATAGTAAGCACCGATATGTCTGCAGGTGATACTCCACTTATTCTGGATGCCTGGCCCAGTGTTTCAGGTTTTATTTTTTTCAACTTTTCTCTGGATTCTGATGAAAGTGCCTTTACCCTATCGTAGTCAAAGTCTGGTTTTATTTTGTAATGTTCTAATCCCTCAATCTTTTGCGCAAGCTTTTGTTCCCTATCTATGTAGGTCACATACTTTACCTGAATTTCTGCTTGCTCCTGTACT
This sequence comes from uncultured Ohtaekwangia sp., assembly GCA_964409415.1. Taxonomy (GTDB): domain Bacteria; phylum Bacteroidota; class Bacteroidia; order Cytophagales; family Cyclobacteriaceae; genus ELB16-189. The sequence continues at coordinate 11,553 of CAYPDF010000001.1, forward strand.
TCTGTAGGAAATCCGGACACGTAATCGTTTATGGTACTATGTACTTTTTTCAATTCCTGAATCCCTATTTCTGGGCGCTTTAAAAAATTGACCACCGGTACTCTTTCCCTTATTATTGCCGATTTTAGTTCGGTCAGCTTTTCATTAACGGAGGTAGGATCAAGCTTTAACTTTTCAAGCTCCTGGATAAGCTCGTTTACTTTTTCTTTTTTCTCCAGCACTTTTTGCAGGCGCTGATCGTCAGCTAATCCTATCTTATGGCCTATTTCTGTAAGACGCAAATCGGCATTATCCTGACGAAGGAGTATTCTATATTCTGCTCTTGATGTAAACATCCGATATGGCTCAAGGGTACCCTTATTTACCAGATCGTCAATAAGTACTCCGATATAGGCTTCTGATCTTTTAAATACCAGGGCCTCCTTTTCGTTAATTTTATGATGGGCATTTATCCCGGCCATTAGGCCCTGGCAAGCGGCTTCTTCATAACCGGTTGTGCCGTTGATTTGACCGGCAAAGAACAGATTATCAATTAGTTGAGTCTCAAGAGACCGTTTTAATTGGGTGGGCGGAAAAAAGTCGTACTCAATGGCATAGCCAGGGCGAAACATTTTAGCCTTTTCAAAGCCTGGGATCTTTGTAAGGGCCTGATACTGAATGTCTTCCGGTAATGAAGTCGAAAATCCATTCACATATATTTCAACTGTATTCCACCCTTCTGGTTCTACAAAGATTTGATGCCGGTCTTTATCAGCAAACCTATTAATTTTGTCTTCTATTGATGGGCAGTACCGTGGGCCTAATCCTTGGATTCTTCCCTGAAACATGGGAGACTTATCAAATCCTTTGGCAAGCTCCGCGTGTACGTCATCATTGGTATAGGTAATCCAACAGCTCATTTGTCGGGTAAGCGGTTGAGTATTGGTGAATGAAAACTTTCCGGGATGCTCATCCCCAGGCTGTTCTTCCATTTTGGTATAGTCTAAAGACCTTCCATCCACCCTTGGGGGTGTACCTGTCTTCATCCTCCCGGATTCGAATCCAAGTTGTACCAGTTGTTCAGTCAAGCCTGTTGCTGCTTTTTCACCGGTACGCCCACCACCAAAGTTCTTTTCACCAATATGGATCAATCCATTGAGGAAAGTACCATTGGTAAGTATCACGGCTTTAGATTTTATTTCAAGCCCTAAGGCTGTTTTTACACCAATCACCTTTCCATCTTGGATGATTAGTCCAGAAACCATTTCCTGCCAGAAGTCCACATTGGGTGTTTGCTCCAGCACATTTCTCCACTCCTCGGCAAATCTCATTCTGTCGTTTTGTGACCTTGGGCTCCACATGGCCGGTCCTTTTGATCTATTTAGCATCCGGAATTGTATCATTGATCGATCAGACACAATACCAGAGAAACCGCCCAGGGCATCTATTTCTCTTACAATTTGTCCCTTGGCCACACCACCCATTGCAGGATTGCATGACATTTGGCCAATAGTGGTCATGTTCATTGTTACCAATAGGACCTTAGAGCCCATATTGGCTGCCGCTGAGGCGGCCTCGCACCCGGCATGCCCTCCCCCCACTACAATTACATCGTACTCTTGAAACATACTATTATTTGACGTTTCACGTGAAACATGATTTGGCGTTTGTTAGTCCTTTCTCATGTTCCACGTGGAACAAGCTTTTATTTTCGCAAAGATAGGTAAGCTTCTTCTTTTTTGCGCATAAGGGCCTTATCGCTGGATTTTTTGTCTTTATAGCCCAACAAGTGCAGTACCCCATGAATAATCACCCGGTGTAGCTCTTTATCAAAGGGTGCCTCGAAGAGCTTCGAGTTTTCCTCTACTCTTTCAATGCTAATATAGATATCCCCAGAAATGGGCTCTTCCTTTTTAGAATTTCCAAAGGTGATGATATCCGTTAGGGTGTTGTGTTTGAGGTATTGCTGATTTATTGAAAGTAAGTACTTGTCTGAGCAAAAGATATAGTTCAACTCATTGAGTTGACCTTTTTCCTTCCTAATGGCTTCTTTTATCCAGTTACTGGTTTTTCTGGGGTGAGCTAGTTTAAATGTGATTTCTTCCGTAAAGAACCGAACGGCCATTAATTATTGATATAAAAGATAAGTTCAACCACTTTGCCGTTTTCTTTAAAATCTACCTCGTCCGAGAGGTGCTTCATCAGGAATATGCCCCTGCCACCTGGTTTTTCAATGTTTTCAGGAGCTGTAGGGTCTGGAAGGTTATGATAGTCAAAGCCACTCCCCTCATCTTCAACTTTAAACTTAATTAAACCATCTTCCAGTGATAGGGCCAGGGTTACATTCTGGGTAGAGTCACCTTTATTACCATGTCTGATGGCATTATTGACGGCCTCAGTCACGGCTATCATAATATTGCCATAGATATCATCATTGAGGTGGAATTTCTCTTTCGCATTATCGATAAAGCTTTCAATCATCCTTATGTTTTCAGAAAGGGAGGGGATTTCAATACGAAAGTTGTTCATTTCAGATATTATCCAGTTTTAAGTCTCCTTTACGATTAAGCATACCTATTGAAAATTTTCGATACGCTTAAAATACTCACTCACCTCTTTTTTGTAATACGGGTACAACTTGGGCGGTACCGTTTTCAACAATTCTACCTCTTTTTCCTTTAATCTTAAATATTCTTCAAAGGCCTTGGGGATTTGCTTTTGATATTCTTTGGCGGTTTCTCCTTTTCGCTCATCATCCATGTTCTGCTCACGCATAGATTTCTCAGTTTCTAGCAGACGGGTAAGTATATCTTTTTGTCTTCTTATGGTTTGCTCAGTCAGACGCTTATTTACTAAGTCCATTTCTGTTTGTTCCATTTTGCCTGGAATATCTCCCCCCGGAGCTTTACCCCCCTGGTGCTCTAGTTTTTCCTGCATCTCCTGGAGAGCTCTCCTTATTCTTTCCTGTTCGGCTGCCATTTTTGCCAATTCTTCCGAAAGCTGCCTTCCGGACTTTCCACTGTTCTTCAGTTCTTCAATTTGCTCGTTCAGTTGCTTCTGAAGCTCACCCAGACTTTCTTTTCCCTTCGCCTTTCCCTTTCCTTTCGATGGCATGGCATTGGCCATCATATCCATCATCATATCAAAATGATCGTTGAGCATCAATGCCAGGTTGTTGATGCTGGTCATGGATAGTTGCATTTCTGATCCGGCATTCCCTTTTCTTCTCTCACGAATATTATCAACGGCCTTGTCCACATGATCATTTAGTTCCCCTACTTCTCTAGTGACGATAGAACCCATGAAAGGATCTCTCTTTGCAAGAGCTAACAAGCTGTCTTCCAGTGCTTTAGAGTCATCTTTGATCTTTAATTGCAGCTGGCTCAGTTCCACATACTTGGGATCTGTTTGTTGAATTTGAACAAAAGCTTTCATGAGCCACTCCTGATCGTATGATAATTTGATTAATCCATGAAGTACTTGCCTCAAGGATTCCAGATTCTGCATGTCAATCTCCATTTGCATAGTATTCTGCATCCCCTCAAGTTGCTGTTGCATCTGCTTCATTTTCTCTGCCGATTTCTGCTGCTGTTCCGCAGCTTTTTTAGGCTCTCCCTGCTCCAGCGACTCTTTGCTTTGCTGTTGTGAATTCTTCACATCCTCCATCTCTCCTTCAGAGGGGGTATTGGCCTGTTTTTTTATCTCCTCTCCAATCTTGTTCAGCTCTTCTACTGTTTTTTCGAATTGCTTAAACTCCTGTGATAACTCCTCCTGTTCTCCAATCAAACTTTCGTTTTCTTTAGGGTTTTCAGTGGATTCGCCACTTTCGGTTTTATCCCCTGCTTTTGAATCTTTGTTATCCTTTCTATCATGCTTATCTACTTTTTCCCCCTCGTTCTTATCACCGGCTGCCTCTTTTGTTTTTTCCAGCAATTCTTCCTGCTTTTTGGTTTGATCCTTTATTTCCTGAATAGCCTGATCCAACTTGTAATCGAACTGGAGTTGCTTAAATAACTCCAGGGTGCGCTCCAATTCTTTTTCAAGGTTGATCTCCTTGCGATCCATTTTGTCTAACTGTTTTTGAATTTCTGAGATATCAGAATTCTCACGCATTAATTTTTCAAGCTCTTCAAACAGTTTTCGGGTTTCTTCATCAAGTAGTTCGTTCATCAACTTTTGCAGTTGCTCAGATCTCTCCTTCATCTTTTCATCCATTTCAGAAAGCCCTTTTTTCTTTTCATTCAGCATATCGTTTTGCTTTTGCAACTTATCAATCAACTGATCCAAACTTTCTTTTTGTTTAATGATGTCTTCCAGCATTTTTTGATCCTGCCATTCCATCATTTTTTTACCTCTTAATTTTTGTTGGGCCTCATCAATAGATTCTCTCAGGTCTTTGGCTTTTTTCAGACTTTCGTCAATTTTATCTTGAGTATTTTCCTGCGACTTGCTGATGTCTGCTTTCATTTCTTCTTTACTGGGAAGGGCAAAAACATAAGAAGAGGATCTTGTTGACTTGTGACCGTTTACGCCATCATTGTCCCACACTTCCAGATAATAATTGATTCGTTCTCCTGGTTGTAATTGGAGGGAGTCAAGTACCCATTGGTAGAAGAAACTTTGCTTTAGCTGATTTTTGTGAACTGGAATTGAAATCACTTTATTAGGGCCGGTGGCATCTTTTGTCACCTTTTGATAGTTCAACGCCAGAGCACTTATGCCATAATCATCGGAGATGCTTCCACCCAGCAAAATGGTTTTGTAAAGAATAGAATCACGAAGGTGGTCCACTACTATTTGAGGGCGCTGATCTTTGATCACGTTTATTGAATAGGAGATTTGATCTTTGTTTTTCGAATGGTCGTTTTCCAGTGCAATCCAATATCCTTCGGAGTTGTTGAAGTTTTGATTGTATTTAAATTGCTGATTATCAGCTAGTTGCATTTGAATCTCTTCATTTGAAGCTGAGAAACCGATTACAGCCTTAGTGGTATTGGCGGCTCCTATCTGCCAGGTAACATTCGTACCCTCAGGAATTTCCAGGTTTCCGGTGTTTAACAATACTTCACTTTGTTTAGAAAGATAGCGTGGGTAGGTAAGTGTTACTTTCAACTGTGTAAGCTCGGGCCGATTGATCAAATGAATGGTGTGCACATCGGAGTAGAAACCGGAAGCTTCAAACTGAAAGGGAATTTCGTTTTGAAGTTTTTCAAAAGTGTATGTATAGGAGGAATTTGAAAGTGCCTCCATTTTGAACCGCTGACTACCCGACTGGATATAGACAGCTTTTGGTAAAGCTTGTCCTTCGAGGTTAAGATTTAATGTAAAGTCTTCATTAATGAACGCATTCAGGTTTGGGTTCTGCACCTTAAAAGTGAAGGGTGCCTGTGGGGAAAACTCTCTATTAAATCTAACAATGCGTTGCGTGCTTTGTGTGAAGATTCCATTATTGACAAAGAACAGGACAAGCATAATACCAAACGGAATCAAAAAATATTTGAGATATTTTTTGTTGGCGCTCAGGTCGATGGCGCTTTCAAAAGTTACGTTTTCAAATTGTCTTGACTTTTGAAGAATGCCGGCATCCAATAGTGCACTCTCGTGCTTTATAGCCGAAAGTTGAATTACGTTGAGCAAACGATCTTTAATGGCAGGAAAGTGTGAACCAATCATTTGTGCACTCTCCTCCTGCCCTAACCCTTTGTGATAAATCCACCAGGAGAGGGGTTCTTTTAGAAAGCGATAAACACAAAATCCCACAAGGCCAAAAAAAGAAAAAAGAATAGTGAAGCGCGCCCAGCTGCTTAGCCAAAGATTATATTCGATAAGGCTAACAATTAGGAAATAGAAAAGTACAAGGGAAAGGGTGAGTATGGTACCCTTGATAAATAGGTTGAGGTAGTACCTTTTCCTAAAGGAATCTAATCTGCCATCAATCACTTTTATTCCCTCTCTCATACAATCACCTTAACCTTGAAAACGAATAGGTAGCCTGGATAGTTTTGAATTTACTAAGATAAGAATGGTGCAATGCGAATTCAATACCATCCATCAGTTTAATGGACGATTACCTCCTCCAGATTGGGCGATGTTACTCAATGTTTGAAGTCCAGCCATATTCCATTTCGAAGTATTCCAGCACGTGGATCTTCAGCAACTTTTCCTGTTCCAACAAATCAAAATGAGGCAGTTTTTTGATCAGATTCCAATGAGGCCAGCCATCTTTATCGACTCCTTCAAGTTCATAATATCCGGAAAGGCTTAATGCCTTGCAGATGGCAATATGCAATAGATCCTGCTTTTCTTCTTTAGAGAAATGTGCGTGACCCCGCCCAAGCTCTTGAACACCGATCAAAAAAAGCACCCCATTGAGGTCTTTTGGCTTTTTTCCCAGCTTGTTGTCCAGCTCAGCCAGCAGCCATGCCCACTTTTTATCCAGTTCCAGGTCTCTCTTATACATTTTGTAGCTCTTCCCAGTATTCGTAGGCTCTACGCAAGTGTGGAATTACAATGGTACCACCCACCAGGGTGGCTACACCCATGGCCTCGTTCACTTCTGCGGTAGAAAACCCAATTTCTTTGCACTTTGCAAGGTGATACTTCACACAATCATCGCAACGCAACACCAGGGAACAGGTTAGGCCGATTAATTCTTTGGATTTTACATCCAAGGCTCCTTCTGCGTAAGCGTTGGTGTCCAGATTGAATATTCGTTTTATAATAAGGCTGTCGGAGGAGAGAATCTTTTCGTTCATCTTGCTCCGATATTCATTAAATTGCTTTACCTGACTCATTGGTGTAAAAGTTAATGATGCAAATATGATGTCATTCATCATCAAAACAAATGGATAGTTTGCGATGGACTTATTAAAGGATTTTGTCTCGCTGTTCTTTCCCAGATATTGCCTTGCCTGTTCCAATTCATTGGTAGGCGGTGAAGAAACACTTTGTACCCGATGTATTCTCCACCTTCCTACAGCCAACTATGATGTGGGAGATAACCCTGTAAGGGATCGGTTGCTAGGAAGGCTGCCGATTACTTATGCCGGGGCATTTTTAAAATTAAACAAGGGAGGCGTAGTACAAAAAATGCTTCATCAACTTAAGTACAAACACCATCCGGAGATAGGTGTAAAGTTGGGAAAGGTGTTTGGCAACGAGTTGAAACAAAAAGGACTGTCAGAAACTTTTGACCTCATCATTCCAGTGCCATTGCATCCATCCCGAATAAGGAAAAGAGGGTATAATCAAAGCGCAAAATTTGCCGAGGGGCTCGGTTATGTGCTTGACATTCCTTGGGATGAAAGCATTTCGGTGCGAAAGACCAGTACCAAAACACAAACCAATAAATCGAAATTGGAACGTTGGGAAAATGTGAAAGATGTATTTGCGGTCGCTCAATCGGATCAGGTATCAGGCAAGAGGATTCTTCTGGTGGATGATGTAATTACTACCGGGGCTACACTTGAGGCATGTGGAATGCACCTGGTAAATAGTGGATGCTTGCAACTAAGTGTGGCGTGTATAGCGGAGGCGCAATAGTGAATTGAAAATTTAAGGTTAAGGCTTTGAATAGAATGCTATAATAGAGCGTAAATTAGTAAGTTATCCTGACTCAAGACAGTGCATAAGCCTTGAGAGCCACAAAGTATAAATTCCAGGATAACCATACACAATGATTAGTGTTTTCAGATAAATCAGCGTTATAAATTAATGAAAATATTTACACTAAAAGCGAATATTTTATCTTTTGCATTTCTTTTTACAAATTTTGTGGGCTGTTCACAAACCATTCCTAATGAACAAAAGATGACAAACTCAAATTTGAAATATGGTGAAATTATAAAACTAGTTATTAACGAAAAGGGTTATTTTGAGGACAGTTTATCCATCAAATTGACATCTTTCTCACATAAACGGTCTCTTACGGGTGGCCCAACAAAAGCCACCGCATATCTAAATCTCTCTAAGAATAATGTTGTTGAAGAAATATTACTTTCTATACATGGAACCGATGGAAAACCTAATCCTGAAGAATACGACTCCTTAAGTTGGGAAGAATATGAATTTCAACTTAAGAGTTTTAAATACGATCAATATATTGAAGTTGTTGTTACAAAAAGAAAAAAGAAGATATAGCACTCACCTTATCAACCTATTCGTATTTATTCTACCAAATTGTTTTCCATGATCATGCCCCTCTTTGTATTTCAGAAGAAATTGACAACACAAAGATGAATCTGATGAGCGCCTTACGTTAATGCCAAAGAAAGTTGCACAATAAAAAAACCCTGACAGTATTACCATCAGGGTTCTTTAATTTCTTGGATTCTTATTAGTAGTTAGAGCCTGCGCGGATCATTGCACAACGGAAACCGATAGTAGCTGTTGCAGAGTCCTGATCCAGATATCTTCTTGTTCCGGGAGACATCCAGTATGCTACATCTTTCCATGAACCGCCTTTGTATACACGGGCTTTGTCAGTAATCAATGAAGTAAAGCCTTGTGGGTTTTGTTCGCTGTTACTATTATAACCTCTTACGTCATCCAAAAAGCCATCCCTGCGGATTGGGTTAAGGTCGTCAAAATCCTGATAAGACATCGGGCGATAGACGTCCATTACCCACTCACTCACATTACCGGCCATGTTGTACAAGCCGTAATCGTTAGGAGGGAACTCATATATGTATGAGGTAATCAATGCACCATCGTTTAGGCGACCTGCAATACCTGCATAGTCACCACGACCACGCTTGAAGTTGGCAAGGAAGAATCCCATTTGCTTTCCGTAAGGATTACGCAAGGCGTGACCATCCCAAGGATAAATACGTTGATGCGTTTGCATTTCTTCCAACCATTGTGTTCCAATAAGTGCTTGTGCGGCATACTCCCATTCTGCTTCAGTAGGAAGGCGATAAGCTGGAATTACAATACCAGACTCCAAAGGAATTCGCCCATCAGTTTCAGCATATTCGTCTCCAGACTTAGCGGCTAACTGTACGTTTACTGCGCGGGTTCTCCATACTGCATAATTATTGGCTTGGGTCCAACTTACACCCACTACAGGAAAGTAACGGAAACCGGGATATCTTAAATAGTGATCTACATAAGGGTCATTGAAGGCAAGTTTGCCCACCCAAACCGTTGTGTCAGGTAATGCTGCAGCGTAAACTTCTTGTGTTGAGTCTTTTGCGAGGTAGTGCAAGTACTCAAGCCAGTGGATATTGGCAATTTCGGTTTCGTCCATATAGAAGGAAGCTACAGAAACTGTTCTTTCTATATTGTCGCGGTAAGACATTACATCTTCCTCGAATGATCCCATAATGGCGCGTCCTCCTTCGATGAAAACGGTATTAGGAGCATCTGGTTGGCCTTCAAATGGTGTCACCTCAAATCCCCCTGCGTCTACATCATTGTAGGCCAAGCCTGTGGCAGTACTCATTTGCCCTGGATTTGTGGCGCTGGGTTTACCCCCACCGCCCCCTAAAAGTGAGCATGATGAAATAATGAGGGAGCCGCCAACTAAAAAAAGTAGACCCTTGTAGTACTTCATTTTATTCATATAGATAGTCAAAGCAACCGCTAATATATGTAGATAATTAGATGTTTTCCAAAGAGAAAGGATTTTATTGACAATCCCAACTTTAAGTAAATCCACCCTTTTTGTTCTCTGTGAACGGTCGGATAAGCTAGCTTATTGTGTCTCTACTTTTTCTCTTTTTGGGACATTTCAATCTCTAATTGGATTAAAACTTTAACAAAAAGGCTAATTCAGTTCAAATTCGCAGATATTTTCTTTGGCACCTATTTGGGAGTAATAGTGGTATAATCTATTAACGACATCATGAAACTTTTATCTATTGCTGATTTTAAAGATTATTCCTTCGATAAGAAATGTGATGTAGTAACTATTTATTCCAACTACATCATGTACAGGGAATTTCCGAATGGAAAGGGCTACTTATACCATACCGGATCCTTCTTTATAGAGGTCTTGTATTCCTCCCTTCACAGAAAGATTCAAACCATAAACGCTTTTAATGATGTAAGAATGCTGGCTCCTTATGCAGAGACTGTTTCGTTGGATAACTTGAACTTCTGATTGATCAGTGGTTCAAGTATTTCCAATGCGCTGTCGACAGAATCAATATCTTCAAGGGTAAGAATTAATTTGCCGGAGACATCTTTCAGGCGGCACCTTCTGGGGTGGGATTGTACAAAGGCCAAAATTTTACCAAAGATCTCCGACTTAAAATATTCTTCTTTGCCTGTGATAAAATTGCCTTTCAATTTTCCATTCTTCAGGTTTATTTTTTCAAGTCCGATTTGTTCGCCTATCCATCTTAATCGAACGGTATTAATTAATTGTCCCACAGATTCCGGGATAGGACCAAATCTATCTTTTAACGACTCGCGGAATTTTGTAAGCGCCTTTTCATCTTTAATCTTATCAAGATTGGCATAAAGCTGAATGCGTTCGCTGGTGTTGCTTACATAGTTGTCAGGAATTAAGATCTCGAGATCAGTTTCAATCACACAATCCTGTGCAAGAAGCTTCACTTTCTCAGCCAACTCTACTGAGAACAATTCTTTGAACTCAGTTTCTTTCAACTCCTGAATGGCATCGTCCAATATTTTGTGATACGTATCAAAGCCCAGGTCATTGATAAATCCTGTTTGTTCCGCACCCAATAGGTTACCGGCACCACGTATGTCAAGATCGCGCATGGCCACTTTAAAACCATCGCCCAAATCAGAAAACTCTTCCAGGGCCGAAAGCCTCTTGCGGGAATCGGATGAAAGCACTGAGACAGGAGGAGTAAGCAAATAACAAAATGCTTTTTTGTTAGAACGACCAACACGTCCTCGCATTTGATGCAGATCACTTAACCCAAACATATGCGCCTGGTTAATAATAATAGTATTGGCATTGGGGATGTCCAGTCCGGATTCGATGATGTTGGTAGAAACCAGCACATCATATTCTCCTTCGATAAACTTCACCATCACTTTCTCTAATCGATTGCCCTCCATCTGCCCATGTGCGATTCCTATTCTGCTATCGGGCACAAGCCTGAAAATGACATTGGCCACTTGTTCAATATCGCTTACCCGATTATGAACAAAAAACACCTGACCCCCGCGTTGTAGTTCAACGCGTACTGCATCACGAATTATCGTCTCTTCATAAGAGTGCAACACTGTAGTGACTGGCTGGCGATTAGGCGGGGGTGTGGCAATGATGCTAAGATCTCTTGCTCCCATTAAAGAGAAATGCAGTGTCCGCGGAATGGGCGTGGCTGTAAGTGTAAGCACATCAACACTTACTTTTAATTCCTTGAGCTTGTCTTTTACCTTGACACCAAACTTTTGTTCTTCGTCAATAACGAGCAAGCCCAAATTTTTGAAAATAACATCTTTGCTTACCAAACGATGAGTGCCTATTACAATATTTACATTTCCCTCTCCTACATCCTTTACTATTTGTTTGATCTCCTGAGCGGTTTTAAAACGAGAGATGTATTCTATTTTTAAGAGAAAATTGCCCAGCCTCTCAGAAAATGTTCTGTGGTGCTGCATGGCCAAGATAGTGGTGGGGACCAACACGGCCACCTGCTTTCCTTCCGTTACTGCCTTAAAAGCAGCTCTTATTGCGACCTCTGTTTTTCCAAAACCAACGTCACCACAAACCAATCGGTCCATCGGATGAGGCAACTCCATGTCCTTCTTTACATCTTCCGTTGCACTGGCCTGATCGGGAGTATCTTCATATAAAAAAGAAGACTCGAGTTCTGCCTGCAAAAAGCCATCTCCGGCAAAAGCATATCCCGGGGCTTGCTTTCGTTTGGCGTATAATTCAATAAGCTCTTTGGCAATGTCTTTGACCTTTTTCTTGGCCTTGGCCTTTTTGTTTTCCCATTCTCCGCTTCCGAGTTTACTGACTAACGGGGCTGTACCTTCCTTGCCGGAATATTTTGAAATTTTATGGAGGGAGTGAATACTGGCATAGAGTAAATCATCATCCCTGAAGACAATGCGGATGGCTTCCTGTTCTTTGCCATTGACAACCTTTTTCTCAAGACCTGCAAATTTGCCTACTCCGTAATCAATGTGTGTGATGAAGTCACCGGGTTGCAAGGTGTGCAACTCGCGAAAGGTCATCGCTTTTGATTTCGAAAATTTCTCTTTACTGCGGTAGCGATGGAAGCGTTCAAAAATCTGATGATCAGTATAACAACCTACCTTTACAAGGTGATCCACAAAACCCTGGCGCAAAGCAAACTCCAAAGGCTGGAACTCGAGCGCAGGATTGATCTCTTCGAAAATTTCCTGTAGTCGCTCCAGTTGTTTCGGTTGCTCTGCTGCAATGAAATTGGAATAACCTTGTCCTTGGGAATCGATGAGGGCGCTCGCCATCAATTCAAAGTTTTTATTGAATGAGGTCTGAGCAGATGCACTAAACTCTATAGTGTGTGTGGGCGCTAATTGAAATCGACTACCAAACTCCAGGCAAACAAACGCATTTAAACGGGATGAAAAATAGTCGGGTGTTTCAAAAAGTTGTTCAGGTTGCAGTGCAATTTTGGTATTGCCCGTATCACGTAGGATTTTGTCAAAACGCTGTGATACCCTTTCAAAACTCTTTGTGAGAACATCTTTGACCAGCTCCGTGTCTTTTATCCAAATGCATGTAGAGGGAGAAATAAAATCCAATAAAGATTGTCTTTCTTCCTGTACCAATCTTGTTTGTATATTGGGCATGAGGCTTACCAGATTCAATACCTCCACAGAAAGCTGTGAGCCCGGGTCAAAGCTTCGAATGCTTTCTACCTCATTGCCAAATAGTTCTATGCGGTAAGGATGTTCATTGGCAAAAGAGAATACATCTATGATTCCTCCACGGATGGCAAACTGACCAGGCTCATGTACGAAGTCTGTTTTTTCAAATTCATAAGTATGAAAAAAATCCTCAAGGAATTTGCTGTCGAGATTTTCTCCTTTTTTTATACTGAAAGTATTGCTCGCCAGTGATTTTTTGTTGATGACTTTTTCAACCAGGGCCTCCGGATAGGAAACAATAATTTGTTTGTCGGGGTGGCTGGAAATTAGATTAAGCACTTCCGAGCGCATGAGAATATTGGCGTTCTCCGTTTCGTCATACTCGTACGGTCGCTTGTATGACATGGGAAAGAAAAGCACTTCTTTTTCACCTAACAGATGTTGTAGATCGTTCAGAAAGTATGAAGCTTCTTCTTTGTCATGCAGGATAATAAGATGACTGGATTTTACGGATTTGCAAATCGATGCAAAGATGACGGCATCAAGGCTGCCGGTGAGGCCCTTTAAATGAATGTTTTCTGGTTTGGACGTACGAATCCTCTCGGCCAGTGTCTGTACCAGGCCATCTGAAGAATAAATAGACAGAAAATCTTTCGCCCTCAAACCTTCAAAAAAATCAGGAGGCAAAGGTATTGAATTGACAAGGAGTACAAAAAAAGAAAAGGCTTTGGATATTGTAGAATTTTTGACTTTTTTTGTCAAAATGAATTTATTCAAAGTTGAGAAGGTTTGAAAATATTATTAGAAAAGAACGTGAGTCGCTGGGTGTTCCTTTAAGAACAGTAGCGGCTTTTCTGGATATTGATCAGGCTATTTTGAGTAAAATGGAAAGAGGCCAAAAAACAGCTACCCGTGAGCAGGTCATATTACTGGCAAAATATTATAAGCTAAAAGAAAAGGATTTAATCATTGCGTGGCTTTCAGGTAAGTTAGTTGACGAGATCGGGGATGAGCCTGTTGGGTTAGAAGCATTGCAAGTGGCGGAAGAACAAATTAAGTATGGGGCTAAAATAAAATAACAATTTAACCACAGAGAGGCACAAAGAACATAAAGGTTGTTGAGTTCTCATTGTGGTAGAAGTTATGAATTGATCATTTTGCCGACCTCAGGAACATGATCGGAAGAAAAAAAACAGGAGTCAGATCGAATCTGTGTCCCTAGTGGATCGGAATGACCGATATAAAGCTAAAATATTTAATGCATTCTTTATCATGTGAAATACAGCCGTAGTAAAATAGTAAAGGAAATAGTATGCCTACACTCCACTTCAAAGGGAAAACATTTGTAAACAATCACCACCTGGCGGTGCAGCATCACCAATTGATACCGCGCAAGGAGCTGAGTTTGACCGATAAGGTTTCGCTGCACGACAACCTGATTGTACAGGGCGATAACCTGAAAGCTTTAAAGGCTCTACTTCCTACTTATGCAGGAAAGGTGAAGTGTATTTACATAGATCCTCCTTATAATACAGGCAACGAAAACTGGGTGTACAACGACAATGTGAACAGTCCCATGATGCAAGAGTGGCTTGGCAAGGTGGTGGACAAGGATGACCTTACCAAACACGACAAGTGGTTGTGCATGATGCTTCCGCGGTTGAAACTACTGCGGGAATTACTCAGTGAAGATGGGGTAATATTTATTTCTATTGATGATAATGAAATGCATAGGTTAAAAGTGCTGTGTGATGAAATATTTGGAGAGGATAATTTTATTGCAACTGTAAATTGGAGGAAGGTTTATAGCCCTAGAATGGACTCGAAAACAATCAGTCAGGATATTGATTACGTTTTACTTTATGGCAAATCGGAAGTATCTGAATTAAAGAAGCTACAAGTTGAGCAAAACAAAAAGCAGTTCAATATACTTGAAGAAGAATCCGAGAAATTCTATCGTAGAAGACAATGGAGAAAGGAGGGCAGCAACTCAAGAAAAGAAGATCGACCCAACTTATTCTATCCAATAAAAATGGAAGATGGCTCAGAGGTATTACCTATTAGACCAGATGGTTCCAATGGCTGCTGGAGGGGCAGTTTTAGTTACTTTGAAGAACTTCAAAAAAACGGATTAATTGAGACATTCAAGGATAAAGGGGAATGGCAAGTTTATGTAAAACAGTTTTATGATGACGAGGCAACTCAACCACCAAGTACCTTTTGGGACAGTGATTTTGCAGGACACAATCAGGAAGCTGCATTTGAAATCAAATCCATATTTGGTAAGAATGAATTTTCGACACCAAAGCCAACGACACTTATCAGAAGAATTTTGAATTTTGCTACTAATGAAAATGACATCATACTTGATTCCTTTGCCGGCTCCGCTACCACGGCTCATGCCGTGCTCGATCTCAACAAAGAAGATGGAGGCAACCGCAAGTTTATTTTGGTGGAGATGGAGGACTATGCCAATACCATTACGGCTGAGCGGGTTAGACGCGTAATCAAAGGCGTAAAAAAATCTAGGAACGAAAACCTGAAAGAAGGATTGGGCGGTACATTCAGCTATTTTGAATTGGGCAAGCCCATAGAAATGGAAAGTTTGCTGCGCGGAAAAAACCTACCTTCTTATGTAGAGTTTGCCCGCTATCTTTTTTATACGGCTACCGGTGAGGAGTTTGATGCCAAGGCGGTTAATGAAAAAACCTTATTCATCGGTGAGAGTCGCAACTATGAAGTGTTTCTTTTCTATAAGCCCGATCTGGATTGGTTGAAGAACAACGCGCTCACGCTGGAGCTTTTAAAATCATTGCCAAAATTTAAGAAAAAGAAACGATTGGTATTTGCTCCGGCAAAATACATAGACGACCATACATTGTCGGAATTCCGAGCTGATTTTTGTCAATTGCCTTACGAAATTTATCGATTGCAAAAATGAGCGAGCCCATACCTTATTATTTCGATTCCATTAACCGCAACGCGATTATCGTAAAACCGAAGCTACCGTTTTTCGATTGGGTAAATAGCCTTGATGATACCGATAGAATTGAGGAGGTAGATGAAAATAACATTTATCTCATTCGAGAGATAGGAAGTAATTTTGATGTGCAAGAATGGATAAGTGATAACTATGAGGCATTGTTTGCCAATGAGTTGAATGATTGGTACATAGATGAGACATTATGGCCACAGCATAGAACCTACGAGTTATTTTGCGAATGGTTTAATGTAGAAATTCACTCGATGATATTGGATCTTGAAGATTTTCCGATAACAAAGCATTAATGAAACTAAAGCACTATCAGGAAAAAGTAATTAAAGAACTTAAGGAGTATTTAGGTTCCCTTGCCAGATTTAAATCTAAATACGAAAAATACTTAGACATAGAACCTGATCTGGCCATGGACTATGATTTTCCAAGGCGCGCCTGGGAGCAGGCTACCGGAAGATCGGTTTACTATTCCAAAACCAATGGTCTCAAAGAGCCACTTCCCGATGTGTACTTGAAAGTGCCCACCGGAGGTGGAAAAACATTATTGGCTTGCCATGCCATTGATCTCATCCATATTAGTTATTTAAATAAGCAAACGGGATTGGTGTTGTGGGTGGTGCCTTCTACTCAGATTTACAGGCAAACTATCCTTGCGCTGAAAGATCGTGAACACCCCTATCGGCAAATGCTTGACATCTCAAGCGGAGGAAGGACGGTGATAAAAGAGAAGACGGAAATGTTTTCACGTCAGGATATAGAGAATAACCTGGTTATTCTTATGCTAATGCTTCCCTCCGCCAACCGACAGAATAAAGAGACATTAAAGGTGTTTAAGGACTCGGGCGGTTTTACTGATTTTTTCCCACCCGAAGATAATTTTAAGGGGCAGGAGGAATTATACAAGCAAGTACCTAATCTGGATTATTTTAGTCTGCCTGGAGGTATTTTTGGAACACAAATTAAAACTTCATTGGGCAATACATTGAAGCTGTTAAAGCCACTGATCATAATTGATGAAGGGCATAAGGCGTATGGCGAAAATGCAAGAAACACCATAAGGAACTTTAACCCATCGTTTGTCTTACAGTTGTCTGCTACCCCACCGCCACAGAGCAACGAGCTGTGCAAAATCTCGGGTAGGGAATTGCACGAGGAAGAAATGATTAAGCTAGATATTCACCTTATCAATAAATCCACAACTGATTGGCACGATACCCTTCTGGCGAGTATTGAAAAGCGGAGTGAACTGGAGCGATTGGCCAGAGAATATGAAGGGAACACCGGAAAGTACATAAGACCAGCCTGCCTGATACAGGTGGAGCGAACTGGTAAAGATCAGCGTGAAGCCAGGTTCATTCATGCAGAAGAAGTGAAAGAATTTTTGATGAAGAAGTGTAATGTTCCGGAGGAACAGATTGCCATCAAGAGTAGCGAAAAAGATGATATAGAGGGAATAGATTTAATGGCTGATGATTGCGAGATAAGGTATATTATTACCAAACAGGCATTGCAAGAAGGCTGGGATTTTCCGTTTGCCTACGTACTAACCATCCTTACCAATCCAACTTCTTCTACGGGTATTACCCAATTGGTAGGAAGAATTTTACGACAGCCTTTTGCTCAGAAGACACAAATCAAAATGCTGGATGAATGTTACGTATTTACATTCAAACAGAATGCTAGCAAATTGGTAAAAGAAATAAAAATCGGATTGGAGGGAGAGGGACTTGGCGATCTGGCAGGAAGAATTGTAAATGATGAGGATAAGAATGAGGCGTTGTTGTTTGAGGAACGCTTTGCGGAATACAGACCGGGTTTTAAAAAATTTGAAGGCAAAATCTATCTTCCAAAATTTGTTATTCAGGAAAAGGACTCGTGGCGTGATGTCAATTTTGAAATGGATATTCTTAGCCGGATCAATTGGGAGTATATCAATCTCGAGGGACTGGAATCAGTGACCTTAAACCCTGATCAAAAATTGGGTGAAATAGACCTAACGATTGGCTATCCGGAAGAGAACTGGAATGAGATTATTCAGAGAGGGGTGGTTCAAAGCAAAGGAACACTTCAGATTGATGAAACTTTTCTGGCCAGGCAGCTAGGCGACCTCATTCCCAATCCGTGGATTGCTTTTAAAAAGGGCGAGGAAGCACTTTCCTTTATAAGGAAGAAATACAAGTCGCATAAAAATAAGACCATTGTTGAGGCCAATTTTGTATTTCTCATTGAGGAGCTTAAGAAAATAGTAGAAAAGGAAAGAGATCAATTAGCTGAAGAAGTTTTCCGCAATCTCATCCATGAGAAAAAATTGTGTTTTTTCTTACTTGAGGGAAAAGGGCATCATCAAGTTCCATCGCGAATCAAGGTTAAAGGAGGGAAGCACTTGGTCAGGGCAGATCATACACCAATTCAGAAGTCCCTTTTTGATCAATCCTTTGAGGAAGAGTACAATGAGACTGAAAAAAGTGTAGCCATTTATCTCGACCAGCAGGAGAAATTGCTTTTTTGGTATCGCAATATTTCAAGGCAGCATTATCACATTCAGGGTTGGAAGAAGAATAAAATCTATCCCGATTTTGTAGCGACTGAAAAAGATCCTGAAGACGAGACCGATTACAATACCATTTATGTGCTGGAAACAAAGGGAGTTCAACTCAAGGCCAATCCAGATACCAAATACAAACAAAATGTATTTGAACTTTGTAATGCATTAGGGGCAAAGAAAGCGTGGAAGGATATTTTTGAGGATTTTCCGGATAAGGACTTTGAATTTCAAGTAGTGTTTGAAGATGAGTGGCAAAATAAGATCAATACCCTATTAACTGATTAGCCAATGCCATCCGTCCGTTTGTTCTGTCTGCTGCTGAGTTGCGTTTGCCTGATTTCTATGATCATTGGATTGTTCAAACCCTGGTGGCTGCTGTGGTGGGAGGATGTACAAAACCGGAAAAAGATTTTTCAGGTGTATGGCGCGCTCACACTGGTTTTTTTTGTGGCGTATGTTGTGATGGGCTTTTTTATTTAACCCGACTGGCCAGGACAAGGTACTTTTTAGTTCTTCCTGAAAAGCCAATTACGAATTGATCCCCTCCGTCTTTTAGTTTAAGCTTCTTCTTAAGTTGAGAAGGACTTAGCGGGTAGTTGCGCGAGATGATATTGGCATGCCCATCTTTCACCACGGCATGTACTGATTTTGAATCTGATTTCAGAAAACTTTCGATTTTAAAAATGCGTCCGGGAAAACTCGGTAGAATTTGATTACCTGTATACAGGTGAGTATTAGGCGCTAATTTTTTAAGGTCAAATCTTTTCGCCACTAGCTTGAATGCTCCAGCCTTTAGCACCATAGCCGTTGGCTCATACAGATAGCCGAGAGGCTCATCATACGAAACCGCTGATTGTTTTTCTTCCGAGAGGCTAAATGTAAAAGGCTCTGACTTTAAATTTCCTTCAGAAAGATCGATCACTTCAACAATTGGCTCTTTTGTATGATCTCCAATTAAGAAGAGCACCTCCTTGCATTCATTGTCGAAGCCAACAACAAAAACTTTGGAGACATAGCCGAGCTCAGTTAGTGCCTGTTTTATATCAATAAGCGGAGAGGCTTTTATTAAAACAGATTTGGATGTCTTAACCAATGCAGGGAGCAAGCTTGCCACGTTAGGACTGCATTCAGAAAACTTAAAAACCTTTCTATTCGCATTACTTCTTCTTGAAGGGTCTATGTACAGCAAATCAAAATAATCTTTATTGAAGTTGAGAAAGGATTCTGCTGTTGTACACTGATGGACAATATTGGTTGAGCCAAGCGTGTTATGATTAAGCTTAGCGATATGCAGCAAAGTTTCGTTAGGCTCAATATGAATTACCTTCTTAAATTTTTTACTAAGAAAATAACTATCAATACCAAAGCCTCCTGTAAGATCCACCGCTAATTTTCCTGACATAATACTTGCTTTGAATTGTGCGGTCTTTTCTGAAGAGCATTGTTCCAGATTGATTTTTGGAGGATAAACTATATTTTTGGTATAATAGTAAAAGGGAAGTTTTGTCTTGGCTTTGCGCCTTCCCACGATCTGTTGAGCAATTTCTGAAGACGGAAGGCCAAGTATTTCTTTATGTTTTAAAACGAGTATCTTTTCATCCTCCTTTTCATGATCCTTAATAAAGTGTTGTACATCTTTCCTGATAATATGGTCGAAATGGCGATTATTCATTGATAGCCTAAAAATAGACAATTGTCTTAGCCTGGAGTTGAGTATGAATGATTTACCTAACCTTTTATTCCTCTGCTTTGTTTTTTATTACCATCAAAAGGGTATAAGCCCCCTGCACTACAATGTCTTTATTGGCTAACTTTTCTCCTGAAAGTATTTCCGTATATCCATTTTCAGATTCTCCCGTCTCTACCTCTTGAATTGTAAACCGGCTATCGCCCTCTGAAAGGAATATGTATTGCTTATTTTCAAAACGAACTATCGCAGCATCCGGAAGGGCATATACATTATGACTTTTAATTTCGATCTCCGCATTCATGTACATTCCGGGGATGAGACTTTTATCGTATTCTTCAAAATGCGAGTGGACTTCTGTGCTTCTATTGCTTGAAATATTTTTACCGATGAGAATAATTTCACATTCGTGTTTATCGTCAGGGTGGTTGTTGGTATAAGCAAAAACTTTTTGTCCGATGTAAAGTTTGTTCAAGTCCTTTTCAAAAACCGTTAATGCCAGGTGAATATCTGTAGGATTGATTAACTCAAACAGCTCTTCACTGGGTTGAGTATACTTTCCAATGTTCACATTTACCTTTGAAACGTACCCGTCTATGGGTGAATAAATATTAATACTCTTTGAGATGTTGTTTTCATCTAATTTATCAGGATTTACACCAATGAGCTGTAATCTTTCGGCCAACGACTTTACGTTGATTTTTGTTGTCATATAATCTGCTTCGGTTTGCTGAAAAACCTTATCACTGCTGGCTTTGCTTTGATTGAGTTCCTTTTGTCGTTGGTATTCATTGACCATAAAATTTAGCCGGGCTTTTGCGGTTAAGTAGTCCTGTTGCAATTGTATGTATTGCTGATCTTCCATCACGGCAATCACCTCGCCCTTGCTGAGGTGCATTCCGGGCATCAGCTTGGTGTATTTGAGATAACCACCCATAGGTACACTTACAGATACAAGGTTTTGTGGAGGCACATCAATTCGGCCATTGACCTTAAGAATATTGGAGATGGACTTTTGTTCAATCTTGCCCATAAGAAGGTTGGCATTCAAGTTTTGTGCATCCGAAAGCGTAACTGAGGTCTCGATGGCAGTTGGCTTTGTTTCAATATCAGGTTTTGAGCTACAAGCGCTAAATATTAACAGCGAGCTGATGATTAAACCACCTGCAGCAACACGGTTGAAGTTGTTTATAAATTGAGAGAATAATATATTTTTCATGTTGTTAATGCTATTTATTGAGGAAGTAATTGAGTTGAATAATACTTTCATTAAGGTTGTTCACAGCGCTTAGGTAGTCATTGTTAATGGAGACCGCCTGATTGATTAACATTACCCATTCTATGTAATTTATTCCGCCATTGGTAAATTGTTGTTGAGCAACATCACGGATAAGCGAAGCGTTTTTCAGGCCAGTCTTCTCAAAATAATCTACCGAATTTGAAAAATTGATGTATTGATTTACCGCTGTTTGATATTCTGTGTTGAATTGCCTTAAACCAAAACGATAGTTGTCATCGCTTAATCGCTGCATAGATTTGGAAGCATTGATTTTTGCTTTTTGTGCCCCGTAAAACAACGGAATACCGATTCCTATCTGACCTGCCTGGAACCGTGTTGATCCATCGTACAAAACATTATCTGCTCCAGCACCGCGCATGGTCATGTTGTTGTAGGAAAAAGACAAATCGGGAAGTAATTTTGATTTCTCCAGCTGTGTTTTTTTCATAGATATTATTTTTTGCTGCTCCAGCCATTCAATTGTAGGATGATGAGAGACAGAAGCAGAATCTATAAATTCTAAACGGCCCATCTTAAAATCGTCTTCCGGAGGCACGAGTGCTGTGGGAGTATTTAGCAAAAGCTGAAACTGTGCTTGTAATAAATCCAGATCGGCATTGAGTTGATTGAGTTGTAGTGCTATTTGTCCTCGTTGTGTTTCGGCTGTCGTCTTTTCAAGAACGTTACTTTCACCAGTCTTGAATCTTAAATTGGCCTTCACCAGAAACTCACCGTACAAACTGTCATTCTTCAAAAGCAATTTTTTCTTTTGTAATAAATTAGCCAATGTGTAATAGACTTGTGAAACTTGCTTCTTGAGTTCTGCTTCTTTTACCGCTACATTAAGCACACTGCTTTTCCATTCTTCTTTCAACACCAACTTTTGATTGGAATAGACAGTAGGAAAATTAATATTTTGGTTAACAACAAATCGATTATCCGAAAAGCTGCTGTTGATCTGACCGTATTCTCCCATTACGGTAGTTTGAGGAATATTAAGTCCGGATTTAATCAGCTGTTTTTGATAATCAGCCATTAATCTTTCATTCTTAACCATCTGATTATTCACTAATGCAGTGTCAATGGCGGCTTGCAGGGTAATGGGAGTCTGAGCACTTGCAGGTTGCAGCGTAATGAAAGTGAATGCCAATACCAACATAGTAATGATTGGTGAAATGCTCTTTTTCTTCCTTACCAGCTTTGTTTCAAAAATGATATATAGAATTGGCAGAACGAATAACGTAAGAAATGTGGCGATCAGCAATCCACCGATCACTACTGTGGCCAGCGGCCGCTGCACCTCTGCACCAGAACCGTTGCTGAGAGCCATGGGTAAAAATCCCAGTGAGGCAACGAGAGCAGTCATGAGCACGGGACGCAAGCGTACTTTTGTTCCGGAAAGTACAATACTTTTCATGTCGGGATCTCCTCCTGCCTTTAGTCGGTTGAATTCAGCGATCAATACAATTCCATTTAATACAGCGACTCCGAACAAAGCAATAAAACCTACACCGGCACTAATACTAAAAGGCATACCACGCAAGGCAAGGGCGAAGATTCCTCCAATAGCAGAAAGCGGAATAGCCGAGTAAATGAGCAAACCGTGTTTAATGGAGTTAAAGGCAAAGTAGAGCATTACAAAAATCAATAGGAGCGAAACAGGTACAGCAATACTCAGTCGTTGTTTGGCTGCATTCAAATTTTCAAACGCCCCACCATAGGTTACATAATATCCCGGAGGAAAATTGATTTGATTTTCTACCTTTTGTTGTAGCTCATTTACAATGGATTGCACATCGCGGCCACGAACATTGAATCCGATAATGATTCTTCGCTTGGCATCTTCACGTTGAATTTGATTAGGGCCTTCTTTGATTTCAACGTTGGCCAATTGATACAAGGGAACTTGATCTCCTCGGGGAGTAGGAATTAAAAGATTTTGCACATCGCTAAGACCTGTTCGTTGTTCTCCTGCCATCCGCACCACAAGGTCAAATCGTCTTTCATTTTCATACACCAGGCCCGTGCTTTGTCCGGCAAAGGCAGCATTGAGGATTCTGTTAATATCAGAAATATTCAAATCGTACTGTGCAATGGCAGCCCGGTTGTAGCTAATTATAATTTGTGGCATGCCTCCAACAGCCTCAACGTAGAGGTTTGTGCTTCCATCAACCGTGTTGGCAATATTTCCCAATTTTTGCGCATAATGCGCCAACGTGTCAAGGTTCTCACCAAATATTTTACAAACTACATCCTGACGCGCCCCAGTCATGAGTTCATTAAAACGCATTTGTACCGGATATTGAAAGCCAAAAGTAACACCGGGTATGTCCTCCAGCGCTTTACCCATTTTCTCTGCGAGTTCATTAAAGGTAGTGGCAGAGGTCCATTCCTTTTTGTTTTTAAGGATAACCATCATATCACTGGCCTCAATGGGCATAGGGTCAGTGGGCACTTCACCACTCCCTATTTTTCCTACTACCTTTATCACTTCCGGAAATCTTTCAAGCAAAAGTTTCTCCCCTTTAAGTGTAGCATCTATGGAAACATTTAAATTGCTGCCAGTCAGTACCCGTGTATCTATTGCAAAATCACCTTCCTCTAAAGCAGGAATAAATTCACCACCAAGAAAGGAAAGTGTAATCAATGCTATTACAAGTAAAGAGATAGTTGAAGCCACAACCAACTTAGGGAAATCTAAAACTTTTTTCAGCGAACGCTGATAAACACCTTCAATTTTCCCCATCATTTTATCTGAAATGTTTTTCTTGTGTTTGGTTTTTTTACTTAAAAAAATAGAACTCATCATGGGGATGTAGGTGAGCGAAAGAATAAAAGCGCCAATCAAAGCAAAGGCAACCGTTTGCGCCATCGGCTTAAACATCTTTCCTTCAATACCCTGCAAAGTGAGAATGGGTAAGTAAACGATAAGAATGATGATCTGGCCAAATACCGCACTGTTCATCATCTTTCCCGCTGACTGTTTTACCTCTTCGTCCATTTCTGTCTGATTCAATTTAGTGAGTTTACCAAACTGGGCACCCAGTGCAAGATGATGCATGATGGCTTCAACTATAATTACCGCTCCATCTACAATTAATCCAAAGTCAAGGGCGCCAAGGCTCATCAGGTTGCCACTCACACCAAACTGATTCATCATGATGACAGCGAAAAGCATGGAAAGAGGAATTACAGAGGCCACCAAAAAACCTGCACGGAAATTGCCCAGAAACAGTACTAGCACAAAAACTACGATCAAAGCACCCTCCATCAAATTTGTACTCACTGTGCTGATGGCGTTATTGACCATTTTGGTCCTGTCAAGAAAAGCCTCAATCTCTACACCCTCAGGCAAAATTTTTCTTATCTGTGCTATCCTTTCTTTTACATCGTTAATTACTTCATTGCTGTTGGCACCTTTTAGCATCATGACTACCGCGCCAGCCACCTCACCTTCTCCGTTGTAAGTCATCGCCCCATAGCGAATGGCACTACCCAATCGAACTTCTGCTACATCTTTTACGAATAGAGGAGTTCCGTTTTCAATATTCTTAACGGCAATGCTGTTGATATCTTCCATGGTACCAATCAGGCCCTCACTTCTTATATATAGGACTGTTGATTGCTTTTCAATATAAGCGCCTCCTGTATTTTGATTGTTTTTTTCCAATGCTGTGAATACATCATTGATAGTAATGTCATACGATTTTAGTTTGTTGGGATCAACCGCTATTTCATATTGTTTCAGCTTGCCACCGAAACTGCTCACGTCCGCCACACCCGGTACGGTCAGGAGTTGTCGCCTTACAATCCAGTCCTGAATTGTGCGTAGTTCTGTAACATCGTATTGGGTTTCATAACCCTTCTTGGCTTTTACTACATATTGATAGATTTCTCCCAGCCCCGTAGTGACAGGAGCCAATACGGGCACTCCCAATCCTTTAGGTAATTCATCTTTTACAATTTGTAAACGCTCTGTCACCTGTTGCCGGGCCCAGTACACATCTGTATTGTCATCAAAAACAATAGTGACAAGCGATAATCCAAAGCGAGAAAAACTTCGAATTTCAATTAAACCCGGTAGGTTACTGTTTACCTGCTCAATAGGGAAAGTGATCAGTCGCTCAATGTCTGTCGCACCCAGCGAGGGTACGGAGGTAATTACGAGTACCTGGTTGTTGGTGATGTCAGGCACTGCATCAATAGGTAATTTGGTGAGTGAATAACTCCCAAAGCCAATCAGTGCCAGTGTAAACACACCAATGATTAGTTTATTTCTAATAGAAAATGATATAATGCTATTTAGCATAACGAAAAAAGTAAAATGTGAATGAGTTAATCCGTTACAGTTGTGCTTTGCTGCAATGACTGTAAGCAGGACTTAAATTAAAGGCGCAGGGTTAATTACCCAATTCGAGGTGGCTGAAAAATAGTGGGGCTAAACTCTGAGTATGAGTTGGGCTGGTAGAAATTGGTGTAGGTAACTTCTATTGCTTCCAGTTCTATGGAAGTATTATGCGGTTCTGTGAGAAAAACCGTGGAATGAATAGTGACATTGTCGGGTGCTTTAAAGGGCAAACCTTTGTGTTGCTCGTGCTCTTCTTTATCATGCTTTTCGGCCAGGCTGCCGTAGTGCATATTGAAGAATTCAATAAGCGAAAACGCTGAATCCTTTGACTTATGCTGATGATAGTGATCAATCAGGTAGGGAACCTTGGCGATATCATGAAAGTCGATGACACTTCCCATCAGGACAACAAATGCAAGCTGTAAGGATATCGCTTTAATCATGGCGCTATTTAGCAAACATAATACAGTGATAATAGAAAATTTGTTCCAGGTGACCGTAATTTATAATTGGTCTAACTAAACAAGTTTAGGTTTCCTCCCTTTCTGAATTTAGTCAGGTCCAGTGGTGCCATTCCTTTCCCTGTGAAGTACTTCTTTTTAGCCACTCTGTACAGTTGCTGAATAGCATTGGCAATAGTTCCATCTCCCGTCATTCGCCTTCCAAAAACCGAATCATTTACATTACCTCCATGTAATTCGCTGATTTGATTCCAAACTTTATCAAATCGGTCAGGAAAATTTTTTCGGAGCCAATCTTCAAAAATTTTGCTTATCGACCCATTCAATCTCACCACAGACATCCCACATGCTGTCGCCCCATGATCGGAAGCTGCTTTTAGAATGTTAGGAATTTCGTGGTGGTTGAGACCAGGTATTATAGGCGCATTCATCACGCCCACTGGAATACTCTCTTTTGCCAGAGTTTCAATTGTTTGAAGGCGTTTTATTGTACTCACTGTTCGGGGTTCCATTTGTCTTCTCAACTCCTCGTCAAGTGTAGTAATGGAGATCATTACGTTAATGAGCCTGTCTTTGGCAAGTTCATTTAAAATATCAATGTCTCGTTGAATCAGGGCGTTTTTAGTAATAATGCCAACAGGATGGCGGTACTTTAGAAGTACCTGAAGCATTTTTCGTGTTATTTCAAATTTCTTTTCCTGAGGCTGATAACAATCTGTATTTCCTGAAAGCATAATAGGGACTGCCTGCCAGCTCGGTTGAAGTAAATGTTTCTCCAGTAACGCAGGGGCGTTTTGTTTGATGATGATTTTGGTTTCAAAATCTAACCCTGCACTGAAGCCATAATACTCATGGGTGTTTCTGGCATAGCAGTATATGCATCCGTGTTCGCATCCCTGGTAGGGATTCATGGAATACCCAAAATTCAGATCGGGGCTGTTTACTTTGTTGACGATCTTTTTGGGTGTTTCATGGAAGATTTGGGTTTGGGGTATTTCTAACAATTCCTCGTCCAATCCTTCTATATGATCGGTAGTGTATTGGTTTTTTAAGTATTTATTATCACTCTTGATTTGGGCTCCCCGACCCTTAAAATAACTCGAATTCATTCATGCAAATTACTAAATAATTTAGTATAACTAATTATATAATTTAGCAATTGATTTATCTGCAAACATCAGCACAGTCGTTGGAGAGCCCTATTTTGAGCAATGCAGGCATTTCTTTGCGGATGTGGAGGGAAGATTTAAATCACCCCTTTATATCAGGAAACAAGTGGTGGAAATTAAAATACAATCTGGAAACCGCCCGAAAACAAGGACATGTGCAATTGCTCACCTTTGGAGGAGCCTATTCCAATCACTTGTATGCAACGGCTGCTGCAGCGCATGAGTTGGGTTTTAAGAGTATAGGAATTGTGCGAGGAGAAGAGGCGCTACCGTTGAATGCTACGCTAGCATTCTGTAAAAGCAAAGGCATGCATCTCCATTATATAAGTCGAGGGCAATATCGTGAGAAGGACAGTGAGGCTTTTGTCCAGTATTTGAGAGATAAATTTGGTGAATTCTATTTGATACCGGAGGGCGGAACAAACGCGCTGGCAATAAAAGGATGTGAAGAGTGGGCTCATCAAATCAGAGAGGTTGAGGATTTTGATTATTTGTGTTTGCCTGTAGGAACCACGGGAACGATGGCGGGCATGGTGAATGCTTTAACAGACAAATCCATTGTCGGATTTTCTTCGCTCAAGGGAGGAGATTTTCTAAAGGAAAAAATGAAGCAGTGGCTGACCCATGATATTAATAACTGGCAGATAAGAACCGAATATCATTTTGGTGGATATGCAAAAGTGAAAAACGATCTGCGGGATTTTATTGTTGACTTTGAAAAAGAACATCAGATTCCACTTGATCCTGTTTATACCGCCAAGATGATGTATGGAGTCTTTGGGCTTATTAAAGCAGGAAGGTTTGAGCGACAATCTAAAATTTTGGCACTACACACAGGCGGATTGCAAGGTAGGGCGGGTTTTAGCTTCTGATTACGCTACGGAGTCTAGAAATAAATGAAAGCCTGGCTGTGGGCTCTGGCAATGCCCCACTTTCTATTGCAGCCTTCACACCCTCAATGGTATAGAAGGCTGTAGGAACGGTTTTTTTCAATCCATTAATAAGTAAGTCAATCCTTTCCCTATCCAACACACAGAAAATTACATTTTCGTCACCATCGGGGCCATAAGCTTCTAAACATGTGTAACGAACTTTCTCAAGTTTCAGAAAAGAGAGAAACTCAACAGTGTCTTTTCGAGTGATAACCCTTACCACTACTTTACCATAAGCAATCCGTTCTTCAATGATCATACCCACAAAAATTCCCCCTGCAAAGCCGGCTGGATAGGCAATATAGGACATCCAGTTATCGAGGTGTGCAAAAATTTGGCGAATAGCCATCAACCAAATAAATGCTTCGAAAAAGCCTAATAAAGTGGCGGTCATCCTCCGCCCTCCCAACATATAGATAATTCTTACTGTGTTGATGGAGACATCGCAAATGCGAGCCATGAAAATTAGCAGGGGCAATATCAGGAAACTGAATATTGCATTTGAAAAGCCAAGTGTTTCTATGAAGAAATGATCCATGTATAAGATTAAAATTTTATTGCCACCAATTTCATATTTGGTTTTTTTGATTTCAAAACAAACTACCCAAATAAATCCTGAATCACATCAGTAAGTTTGCTAAATGCTTTTATCTCTATGTTAACCTTTTTGGTATCAATTGATTTTTGATTGTACTTAGAAATATATATTTCTTTGAAGCCTAGTTTTTCTGCTTCTGAAATGCGTTGATCTATTCTGTTTACAGCACGAAGCTCACCACCCAAACCAATTTCTGCCGCAAAACATATTTTGTCAGAAACCGGGATCTCTTCCATCGAGCTGATGATGGAAATACAGACTGCAAGATCGATAGCCGGATCCTCCACTTTAATTCCTCCGGCCATGTTTACAAAGACATCCTGGGTGCCCACTCTAAAACCGCAGCGTTTTTCCAATACAGCCAACAGCATGTTCAATCTCTTATGATCGAAACCTGTGGGCGTGCGTTGAGGGGTGCCATAGGAGGCCGGACTTACGAGCGATTGGATTTCAATAAGCAGTGGCCTATTACCTTCAATAGTGGCACCAATAGTAGCACCACTCACCTGTCCTTCTTTTTGGGAGATTAAAATCTCAGAGGGATTCGAAACTTCTCGCAAGCCTGTTCCCAACATTTCATAGATGCCCAACTCGGAGGTGGAGCCAAATCTGTTTTTGGTGGTGCGCAAGATGCGATAGGCCAAATGACGATCGCCTTCAAATTGAAGTACCGTATCCACCATGTGTTCCAATACCTTTGGTCCCGCCAACATACCATCTTTGGTAATGTGACCCACCAGAAATACAGGGGTATTTGTTTCCTTGGCAAATTTCATCAGCTCGGCTGTACACTGACGTACTTGCCCAATGCTTCCCGCAGCAGAGTCCAGCATTTGTGTGTGCAGTGTTTGAATGGAATCGATAATGACGAGCTGTGGTTGCAGGGATTCTATGGCTGCGAAAATATTCTTGGTGCTGGTTTCTGTGAGGGTAAAAAAATTTGTGGCTTTGGTTTCATCAGGAGAAAGTCGTTCGGCCCTCATTTTTATTTGTTGTTCGCTTTCTTCACCCGATACATATAACACTTTATGGTTTTGTAATGCCAATCCAATTTGAAGCATCAGGGTAGACTTTCCAATTCCGGGTTCGCCTCCGATCAATACTAGTGAGCCAGGGATAATGCCGCCACCCAACACGCGATTCAATTCGTTATCCGGAGTAAGTATCCGGAACCCCGCTGTGGGTTCAATTTCCTTTAAGGTTTTTGGTTTGGCTTGTCTGTTTTTAGATGAGTCCTGACGCCATTCTGCTTTGTTCTTGCTTTGCTTCTCCACCACCTCTTCTACAAATGTATTCCATTCATTACATGAGGGGCACTTACCTACCCATTTGGCAGATTCGTGACCGCAGTTTTGGCAAAAAAAGACAGTCTTTGATTTGGGCATCACTTAAAAGGAGAATTTTCCTCCTTGGCCATAGTGTTATAAACAAATCGATCCATCAGACCAGGAACCCATTTGTTAAGAAACACAGTGAGTTTCCCCTGACTGGTTAGAATTAACGTCTTTTTGCGCTTTAGGGTAGCGTTGTAAATATGCATCGCGCATTCGTCAGCGGTCATCATCTTTCCTTCTTCTCTTGGAGAGTCTCCCTGTGGCGATCCATCTTTAAGTAGTGAACGCTTTCTTATATTAGAAGCAGTAAACCCGGGACATGCCGTTAGTACGTGTACCCCTGTATGGATCAGCTCTGTCCGCAACGCCTCAAGAAAGCCGTTAAGAGCAAACTTAGAGGAACTGTAACCGGTGCGGCCAGGAAGCCCACGATATCCTGCAATGGAAGAAATGCCAACGATAGACCCTTTACTTTTAATGAGATGGGGAAGGCAGCTATGGGTGGCACTAACAGCACCAAAGAAATTGATGTCCATTACTTTCCTAATGACCTCAAGGTCCACATCCTGAAACAATGCACGCATAGAAATGCCGGCATTATTAATGAGTACATCAATCTGCCCAAATTTATTGATAGCCAGTTCAACCATTCTATCATTGTCAGCTTTAAGACTCACGTCTCCCTGAAAACCAATGATATCAATCCCCCGGTTACTTAATTCTTCCACTACAGCATTCAGTTCTTCCTTTTTCCTACCCGTAATCAATATCCTTGAACCCTTTTGGCCAAAATGTGATGCCAGGGCCTTACCTATTCCTGATGATCCTCCGGTGATAATAATAACCTTGTCCTTCATGAAAACGTTGGGGTAGGTCTTATAAACCTTTAGTAAATGTTAACCGTTCCCGAAATATACTGTAATAGTGATGAAAAAATGGTTCGAATAAGGATTTAGTAATCTGTTTCAAATGAGGAATAAGGCATTTGTCAACACTTACTTAATTTTCTAACATAAATTTGTAAGAATGTTTTTTTTACGAATACTGTCAAGATTACCCTTCCCAGTTCTTTACCTTTTCTCAGATTTTCTGTTCTTCGTAACCTACCGGGTAACCAAGTATAGAAGAAAAGTGGTAATAGTGAATCTGAGAAATTCCTTTCCTGAACAAGATGAAAGAACAATCAGAGCTTATGAGAAGAAATTTTATCGAAATCTGTGCGACTACTCAGTAGAGACACTTAAGCTACTCACCATCACAAAATCAGAACTGGAGAAAAGAATGACTTACCTTAATCCAGAAGTTATTGAGCCTTATAGGGATAAGAGACAATCGGTTATTTATGTTGCCTCTCATCAGTTTAATTGGGAGTGGCTTGTAGCTGCCGGCAGCATTTCTTTACCAATTCCTATTGATTTTGTTTATCAGCCTCCGGGCAATGAGTTTTTCGACCGGCTTTCACTACTTCTTCGAACCCGTTTTGGCGGATATCCCATAAAAAGAGCCGATGTGGCAAGAGAGATAATCAGAAGAAGAGGCATGGTACGGGGGGTGGCCATTGTAGCCGATCAATTTCCAGGACATGATAATGACAAACGATATTGGACCACTTTCTTAAATCAGGACACTGCTTTTTTTCAAGGGGTCAATCAGTTGTCGTACATGACTCAATATCCTGTGTTTTTTGCAAAAATGACACATCCAAAGCGAGGATACTACGAAGCAGAATTGATAAAAATAGCAGATCCTCCCTATCAGAAAGATAATTTTGACATGATAGAAAATTATATCAAAGCCACTGAAGAAGTAATTAAAAACGATCCGGCAGGATGGCTTTGGTCGCACAAAAGATGGAAGAAGAAGAGAACAGACTTGTAATCAGTTCATCAACATTTCAATATCCTCGCGTGTAAGGGTTTTGATCACGCTCTCTTCAGTTGTTATTAAGTTTTCAGACAATCGAAGTTTGTTCTTTTGTAGTTTAAGAATTTTTTCCTCTACGGAATTTCGGGTAATAAATTTATAAGTAAATACCTTCTTTTTCTGACCGATGCGATGTGCCCTGTCCACAGCCTGTGCCTCTACGGCCGGATTCCACCAGGGGTCGAGAATAAAAACGTAATCTGCTTCTGTAAGATTGAGGCCTAACCCTCCGGCCTTGATAGAAATTAAGAAGACTTTAACCTTTTTGTCTTTGTTAAACATGGCTACCTGCTCTTTTCTATCTGTGCTTGAGCCATCCATGTACGCAAATGGAATCTTACTTTTTTCCAGATGTTGTTTAATAATGGCAAGGTGTTTTACAAACTGGCTGAAGATAAGTAATTTATGACCTTCTATAATCGCGTTTTCAATCATGTGCGATACGTCATTCAGTTTTCCTGAATCACCTTTGTACTCAGGGTCAATCATTTTAGGGTGATTGGAAAGTTGTCGCAACTTAGTCAGGCCCTCTAACAGAGTAAACCGCGAGTTATTAATTCCCTCTTTTTCAATAAGGTCTAATATTTTGTGGCGGTAGTGTGCTTTCACTTCTTCATATCTCTCCTCCTGTTCCGCGGTCATATCTGTGTAGTAGATATTTTCTACTTTTTCAGGAAGATCTGTTGCAACCTGTGACTTAAGTCTTCTTAGAATAAAAGGTTTGATGATCGCATTGAGTTTTTTTGTTTTGCCTTCATCTCCTTTCTTTTCTATAGGAATCAAATATTCATCTTTAAAAAACTTTTGCCCACCAAGTAGACCTGGATTAATAAAAGTCATTTGAGACCAAAGGTCCAGAGTTGTATTTTCCAGAGGCGTACCGGTAAGAGTAAGCCTGTGTTTTGACCTTAATTTTAGGACTGCCTTGGCAATATTGGAGGTTGGATTTTTAATTACCTGTGACTCATCCAGAATCACATAATTAAACATATAGTTCTGTAGGATTTCTATATCAAGCCTTGTGATGCCATAGGAGGTAAGCACCAGGTCATAATTGCTGAATTTTGATACATCTTTATTTCGGTGGGTACCGGTGTAGCTTAGAATTTTGAGATTTGGAGTAAACTTGGCGGCCTCCATTTCCCAGTTGTAAACCAATGAAGTGGGCATGATAAGCAAAGAGGGACCAGTGTTTCCTTTTTCCTTTTCTGCCTGTAGCATTGCCAGGGTTTGAACAGTCTTTCCCAATCCCATATCATCGGCCAGGCAGCCGCCCAGTCTGAAATCATTCAGGAAGCGCAGCCAATTGTATCCTGCCTTTTGATATTTTCTAAGTGTACCTTGAAAATTATCGGGCATGGAGTAATCTTTTATGCCTGAGAATAAATCGAGGTTGCGGAGCTTTTCGCTCATGTGCACCTTAGCCAGGTTATTTTCCTGAAGCTCCCTAAGCAAAGTGATATGATGCTTTTTTAATACCGGTTTCTCGGTTTTCCCTTTTGTTTCACTCAATGTGAACAAATCTCCAAACTTAACTAGCCAGGCTTCGGGAATGATGGCGATTTCTCCATTGGGAAGTTTGAATTCAACCTTCTTTTTTATGATGAGCTTCCTCAATTCGTTAAAGGAAATTTCATACTCACCAAAAAATATTTTGGCATGAATATCGAACCAGTCTATTGTTTCTTTTACATCAAGCTCAATTACGGCTTTACCCACAAAGTATTTCTTATCCCTATTGTCAGGTTGACTTACCTCAAAGCCAAGGTCCAAAAGATTAATCCTATTCTCATTAAGCCATGAAAATGCCTGCGCTTTTTCTACGGCAATTCTGTACCCTCCACGCAATGGCAAGCCCAGCTTGGTTAATGTTTGAGCGAAATTTTTCTCAGCCTCCAGATTTCTTACAATGCGATGAAAAACATAGTCATTTTCATGCTTCTCAAGTTTTACACTTACCGGCCCGGGAGAATCACCCCTAAATTTGTGCTTTCCATATTTAAAGGACAGGTCAAAAATAATTTTTCCGGATTCATCATCTTTTTGATAGGGAGTGTGATCATCACCAAAAAGCTTAGGGGAGGTTTTGTTACTCACAGGAGGCAGCTCTGAAAGGGTGAGCAACGGATGTGGAGTGAAGTCATGTTTAGTAATTTCAAAACCCTTAACCTTTACATTGTCAAACGAAGCAATGAGTGGGGCTACAAATCTATTGTAGTAGGTTTCCTCCAGGTTTTTTGGAATAACGACAAATTTTTTCCCAAGAAATGGAAGTAATTTTTTCCCATCTACGTGCACATCAAACCCGTACAATTTTCCATTGAGTACAAGCCAGGCTGGGCTCTTGCAAACTAAATAGGCTGAAGGATTTGGCAGCTCAATTTTCTTACCCTCATAAGAAAGTGTGGGGTAATAGTTGGTACTGTCTTCGTTACGCATGAAGTGGAATTGAATAGAAGCCTTCTTGGGCTGAACTTCCAGTTTGCTCCAAGTAGGCTCACCATCATTACCCATTTCAAAGACCATCTTGCCGGACAATTTATCCATCACCATGGCCCTTCGCTTTTCCATATAGGCTTCGATTTGCTCTTGAAGCATTTCATCACCTTTCTCCTTATGGTAAATCTTTGCGAAAAACTCATTGGGCTTCATTATTTTTTTTGAGAAATATTTAAGAACAGCATCCTGACTCATACTGTCCATAATCTCAATGAGTTGATAGTCGCGGTCGTCCAATCCTTTTGAGAACTCACGCGCATTTTTTGAAGATATGTTTTGATGCTGATAAGTAAGCTTACCATTGTCATCAAGGTGTACTATAAAAGATTCGAACATGTACCCCAGGTACTCATGCTGATATAGCGAGTAGATGAGCTGAAAGGGCTGTGCTGCCGATACTTTCATAGGGTAAGTATGCTTTGATTCGAAAGCTGAATATATCTGCCACTAAAAAGAGCCCATTTTGGTAAAATAGAGCACTTTATTGTATAAGCAGAATTGCAAAATAGACATTCTGTTTGACAAAAACCGGACAATCTTGACCCTTTCCTTACATGGGGAATATTTACAAATTTTGAGTAGAATACGATCTGGAGGCCAAAATGGCCGGATAAAAAGAAACCAAAAAGGTAATAGCCACTATGACCAGACTGGTAAGTGCGAAATCACTCCAAATCAATTTAACAGGATAGTTTGGGACAACCGCATTTTCCATGCCCATACCCACAAGGCCAAATTGATCTTGCGCCCAGCAAATAAACCCACCCAAAATTAATCCTGAGGCAGCACCTATAAATGAAATAATAGCGCCCTCGGAAAAGAAAATTCTTCTGATAAGTTTTTGATTAGCACCAATGGCAGATAGTATACTAATGTCCTTTTTTTTATCGATGGCAAGCATCATTAATGAAAAGAATATGTTGATGGAGCCTACTGTTATTAATAGAGACAATGCAAGAAAGGTAAAAAGCTTTTCAATTTTTAGTAACCGATAGAGGTCTTTCTGCTGTTCTTCATTGGTAAGTACCCTAAAAGATTTTCCCAATGCCTCTGATACTTTTTGTTTTACATCATTGATATTTGCCCCTTCTTTTGTTTTTATTTCCAGTGCAGTGCGTTTGTTTCCATAATCCAGCAAGTCAACAACAAAATCGAGAGGAAGAAAAACGTAGTTTTCATCGTAATTCTTTTCAATAGAAAAAACACCACCCGGCCTGATACTTTTGCGGGAATACATTTTTGAGGGGTCCAATGAAGTTTGTTTAAGATCTTTTATATAAAATACCTGAAGCGCATACATTTCATCTTCAACTGCTACAGAAAGCGCATACTGTATGCCACGCCCTATAATGGCATAATCAATCCCTCCTTGTTTTAACTTTAGTTCACCTTGTACAATACGGTCGTCTAGCCTATGCTGGTCAATAAAATTGTCGCTTACCCCTTTGATGGTGGCGACCACATCGGCATCGCGATAACGGATGTAGGCATAATCTTCAATCACCTGAGTGACTACCGCAACCCCTTCTATGGAATTGATTTTGGAAAGGAGATCATCATTAACTTCAAACGACTTTCCCTGAACAGCCTCAATTTTAAGTTCTGGATCAAACGAAACATACAGTGATCGGAGCAAGCCCTCCAAACCATTAAAGACAGAGAGTACAATTATTAGGGCCGCGGTAGAAAAGGCGACTCCAACCATTGACAGAATAGAAATAATGTTAATAAAATTTTGCTTTCGCTTGGAGAAAAAATAGCGCTTGGCGATAAATAAGGAGAGGTTCACAGAAAATTGGATTCCTTTTAACTTTCTTTATTCTCTTCGTCAGCCGGAGGGATGTGTAAACTGTTAATCAATGAATCAATTTTGAAAGCATTTTCCTCAACTTCATCCATAAAAAATATCAACTCAGGAATTATCCGAACCTGCTTTCCAATCTTATTTCCTAATTCTTTTCTAATCTCACTCTTATGAGCATTTAAGCGGTCAAGTGTAGCTTCTTTGTTTTTGGCGAGCATCATACTGATATAGACTTTGGCGACACTCAGATCCGGGCTCATTTTTACCTCCGCAACAGTAATCATCTCATTTTGGAGTATGCCTCTCCGATCGCGTTGAAAAATATCGCTAATTTCTTTTTGTACAAATCTGCTGTATTTCTGTTGTCTCACGGGTCCACTCATGCTACAAAGATAAGTAAAAGTGCGGTGGTGGGTAGTAGAATAAAAATTGCCTGAACGGGAGAGGCCAACCTCCATTTTTTCGCTCAATTATCATTTGGCTCAAAATGAGACGACCTTATTTGACGAATGAAAATCAATCAGTTACCTGGGGAGATATACAGCCGGTAGGTGATTTTCATTATCAGGGTTAACCCTATAGGCAAAATATGCATTTCTAATGCATATTTTGGGTTAATTGCAATTTCTAAACAAACTGCCTGTGTTCCTTCGCTTCTTTCGGATTAATGACCCTTATCGGCTGGTGGGATTATTTATTATTATCCTCTTAATAAGCCTTCCCTTTCTTATTATGCCTACAGGGATAATGTTAAGTGAGCTAAAGAACATGGTGCTGGGCGAGGCCATTGCAGAGGGGAAACTCATGTACATACAGGTATTTGATGACACACCACCACTAGCAAGTGCCTTGTTTGGATTTATGGATATGCTATTTGGCCGATCAATATTGGCCGGTCACATAGTAGCTATTTTAATCATCTTCTTTCAGGCGAGCTACTTTGCGGTGCTGTTGATCAACAATAAAGCTTATGCGGAAAACACATATTTGCCTGCTTTGATTTTTAGCCTACTTTGCTTCTTCTCCTTTGATTTGTTGTCCTTTTCGGCTGAGTT
The DNA here is from genome assembly GCA_964409415.1 of uncultured Ohtaekwangia sp. Classification (GTDB taxonomy): domain Bacteria; phylum Bacteroidota; class Bacteroidia; order Cytophagales; family Cyclobacteriaceae; genus ELB16-189. The sequence continues at coordinate 48,941 of CAYPDF010000001.1, forward strand.
ACTCGCATCTACTGTTTTACTATTTGCCCTCAATCAACTTTTCCATGAGATTGAATTTAAGATTCAGCGAGATGAAATAACATTAAAATTAGGGGTGTATTTGGGACTGACTACATTCCTCGTGTTTTCCTATTGGGTGTTTTTACTGCTGACAATATTTATATTGATTGCAATGACCCGGGCCGGATTCAGAAAGATCGCGTTAATGGTGTTTGGATTTCTCTTGCCTCATGCTGTACTGTTCACACTTTATTTTTATTGGGGCAAAACAGGTTTGCTATGGCAAAACTTTTATGCCAGTAACCTCACTTTCTCCGGTGAGACGCTTGTAAGTACTAAGGGACTTTTCATGCTGGCTGCAGTACCACTGATCTACTTCATGTTCTCTGTATTTATGATGAATAGGGAAGCGCGCTTTACAAAATATCAATCGCAATTGATGCAGGTAATGTTTCTTTGGCTGTTGATTTCATTGATACAAGTATTTGTAGCGCGCCAGGTTTCTCCGGCAAGCTTGATATTGTTCGTTCCTCCGCTTGCTTATTTTATAAGTCACTATTTGTTGTTGATCAGAAGAAAATGGAGGGCTGAGCTGATGCTTTGGTTATTTCTGGTTGGCATCCTTAGTGTTAATTTTCTTTCAAGATCGGGAAAAATTGATGCGGTAGATTTTGCGAATTTGTTTCCCGCGGAGGACTCATCCCTTACTTCCATCGAAGGAAAAAAAATAATGGTTCTTAATAGTAACCTGAGCCTGTATCAAAACAACTCATTGGGGGGCTATTTTTTAAATTGGGAACTGTCAGAACCAATTTTTAGAGACATGTCAAAATATGACCACGTTGAAATAGTTTCTTCTTGTTTTAAACAAGATCCACCGGATATTATTCTTGATAATGATAATTTGATGAGTGGGGTAATGAAGCGAATTCCCTCACTTGCATTGAAGTATAGAAAAGAGGGAGAGCTTTATAGAAGGATTAACAATTGATCTTATCGACCCTGCGTTCATGACGCCCTCCTTCGAATTGGGCTTGTAAAAATTGTTTAACTATTTTTTCTGCTAATGCTATTGGTATGAAGCGTGCAGGCAGGCAGAGAATATTTGCATTGTTGTGCCTTCGGGCAAGGGAGGCCAACTCTTCATTCCAGCATATGGCCGCGCGAATTCCCTGATGCTTATTGGCTGTCATGGCCACTCCATTGGCAGAACCACAAATCAAAATACCTAATTCGCTTTCGCCTTTCTCTACAGCATTGGCTACCGGATGTGCAAAGTCCGGATAGTCGGCTGATTCTGTACTGTGTGTGCCAAAGTCGATGATTTCAAGTCCTTGGTTTTGCAGGAGAGTTTTTATCTCTTCTTTCATTTCGTAACCTGCGTGGTCACTACCGATGGTAATTTTTTTTGTCATACTTCAGATTGATCTGCCTGGAGGGCTTTTTCGTCCTGTTTTAATTGTCTTTTGACAACCATTGCTGAGATTGAGATGCTTACTTCGTAAAGCAAGAATAAAGGTAGAGATATTAATAATTGGCTGAGTGGATCCGGGGGTGTAAGAATGGCACCCAAAATAAGAATAGCTACCACCGCATGCTTTCTATACTGCCTCATTAGTTGTGGTGTTACTATTCCAATTCTTGAAAGAAAATAAACAACAACCGGCAATTGAAACAACAACCCGCCTCCGAAAACCAGTGCAGTAATGGTTGATACATACGAAGTGATATCAAATTCGTTGGAGACCATATCGCTGACAGAATAGGACGATAAAAACCAAACGGAAAGCGGACTCATAATATAATAACCAAAAGAAATTCCCAGTAGAAAAAGGAAACTTACTGATGTAACTGCCCAGCGAGAATTTTTCCTTTCGCTGGGTTGAAGACCGGGGGCAATAAATTTCCAAATTTCCCAGAATACGTAGGGAAATGCGATAATAAACCCTAAAACAAAGGCGACCGTCAAGTGCATGGTGAACTGCCCTGTCATCAATCGGCTTTGAATTTTGAAAGGGATGAATTCAACACAAAGTGAGTCGACCATATTAAGGGCATGCCCTACTTTGCACAAGTACCTGAATGTAACAAAATCTATCCGTGCAGGAGCAAAGATAATGTTTTCGAAGATCCACTTACCAAAGGTGAAAACGACAATCATGAAAATAAAGACTGCGGAAACGGCTCTTACAATGTGCCATCTCAATTCCTCTAAATGATCGAGGAATGACATTTCTTTCTCTTCGTTCATCACCGCTTCACAGATTATTTAGCTATACAATGGAAATTTTTGTACGAAACGATTCACCTTTCTTTTCATGGCGGAGAGATGCTTTGAATCATCTGGCTTTGCAAGTGTCTGATCGATAAGGTCAACTACTTTTACTACATCTTTTTCTTTCATGCCGCGGGTAGTAATGGCGGGTGTGCCTACTCGCATACCAGAGGTAACAAAAGGTGATTGCGTATCGAAAGGAACCATGTTTTTGTTGATGGTAATATCGGCTCTTACCAGGGCTTCTTCTGCCTGCTTGCCGGTGAGTTTTTTGGAACGCAAATCAATAAGCATTAAATGATTATCAGTTCCTCCTGAAATAATGTGATAACCCCGATTTACAAACTCATTGGCCATGGCCTGGGCGTTTTTAGTTACCTGAACAACATACTCCAAATATTCATCTGAGAGCGCCTCGGCAAATGAAATTGCTTTTGCAGCGATTACGTGTTCCAACGGGCCTCCCTGTGTTCCGGGAAATACTCCTGAATCGAGTAAAGAAGACATTTTTCTGATTTCACCTTTGGGTGTCTTTTTGCCCCAGGGGTTATCAAAATTTTTGCCAATCATAACCATACCTCCTCGGGGTCCTCGCAATGTTTTGTGTGTGGTAGTAGTTACTACATGGCAATAAGGCATCGGATCATTGAGAAGGCCCCGGGCAATCAAGCCGGCAGGATGTGCAATGTCGGCAAGCAAAATTGCACCAACAGCATCGGCAGCCTCTCGTAATTTTTTATAATCCCAGTCACGGCTATAGGCAGAAGCACCACAAATGATCATTTTGGGCTTTTCTTTTTTGGCGATTTTGATCACATTATCAAAATTGATTAGACCCGTTTCCTTTTCTACTCCGTAGAAAACAGGATTATATAACTTCCCGGAAAAGTTTACCGGTGAGCCATGGGTGAGATGGCCTCCATGGGAAAGATCGAATCCTAAGATCTTGTCCCCTGGATTTAAGCATGCCAGCATCACCGCTGCATTGGCCTGTGCCCCGGAGTGCGGCTGCACATTTGCCCATTCTGCGGCAAACAATTCTTTTGCCCTGTCAATGGCCAATTGCTCAATTTCGTCCACTACTTCGCAACCCCCGTAGTATCTTTTCCCTGGTAGTCCTTCTGCGTATTTATTAGTGAGCACAGTGCCCATTGCTTTCATCACTTGGGCAGAGGTAAAGTTTTCGGAGGCAATAAGTTCTATTCCTTCTTGCTGGCGAATTTTTTCTTTTTGGATAAGATCGAAGACAAGTTTGTCGCGTTTCATCGGAGTGGTTTGATTAGTATAGTCTTGAGCAGGATGAACCCTGCTTTTTTAAGGCTCCAAAAATAGGGGTTAATCTATAGATATTACAATCAGGAAAGATAATTGAATGATAATGGCGTGCCTACCATGATCCGCTGCTTCCGCCCCCTCCAAAGCTTCCCCCTCCACCGGAGAAACCACCACCACCCCCAGAGGACCATCCTCCTCCACTGCTCCATCCCCCACCGCCAAAGCCTCCACCGGACCGGCTACCCGAAGACTCCATACTCTTGGCCATGCGTTTGCCCCATGCAGTTTTTCCTAAAAATAGTTTTAGCACAGGGAAGCCAATCAAATAAGCAAATAAGGTATTTATACTTGCGCCTAACACCAAGGTAGGAAAGAGCGCCCAGAAGGGAATGAGAAAGAAGTAAAGGAACCACCCCGTTTTTCCGGACACCAATCCGATGAAAGTGAATAATCCCAAAATACCATAAATAAATAATCCAAACAGAATCAGTTCTTTACCACTAAGTTGGTCGCCCATGGAGTTGATATCTGTATCACTTGCATTGTACTCGCCACCGATCGATTTGATAATCCCATTAACACCGGCTACCACGCCAGCCTCATAATTTCCCCTTCTAAATTCAGGGGCAATTTCGTTTCTTATTATTCTGTTACTTAACGCATCGGTAAGTACACCCTCCAATCCCTGACCCACCTCAATTCGCATTTTGCGATCTTCAATTGAGATCAACAACAACACTCCGTTATCTTTATCTTTTTGTCCCAATTTCCATTTCTCAGCCACCCTCAATGAGTAGTCCTCCAACCCATCACCGTCAAGGGATGAAATGATGAGCACCGCAATTTGATTGGAGGTAGAATCTTCATAGGCTTTTAGTTGAGACTCTAATTGCTCTACCGCACCGGCAGACATAACTTTTGCATCATCATGTACGCGCATGCCCCATAGCTCAGGCACGGTTTTCTGAGCAGGGCTTACAATGGGTAGGAAAAGTAAAAGAAGAAGAGAAAGAAATCGGGTCATTTGATTAGTCCTCAAGGCGTAAGTCATCACGTAGTTCATTTACATCATCTTTTGTTCTGGTAAATCCGTTTTCCAGTAATACGTCAGCACATCTTTCAATAGCCATTACCATCCCATCAGCCACTTTATCTTTTTTAATATGTACTATGATGTTGTTCACAATCTTATCCCATTCCTTCTGGTCAACCACTTTACTTATTCCACGATCTGCCATTACCATTACCTCATGTTCAAAAAAGGAAATAAAAATCATAATACCGGTGCGGTGGCGTGTGTTGAATATTTCTTCTTCCAGAAATGCGTTTTCTGCCCTCTTTCGAGTGGACTGATCCAAATGAAATTGACTGAGGAGCCAGAATTTAACAGGCAAAATATAATGAGTGATAATAGCACCAAGCACTCCAGCGGCTGCCACTAAGATGAAGATCAATAGTGGATCATAGACAGGTAGTGAAGGAACATAACGATCAAAGATCACAATAAGTGCAAATGCAAGCGAGGCTAAAATCATCGCTCCTCGATAATTGGCAATAGTATAATAACCGCTCCTTTCCACAAATACTGGGACAATCTCCCCTGACACTTTGCTTTCAGCTTCTTTTACTGCCGCTTTAATGCGCTCTAGGTCTTTATCTGAGAATCGTTGTTTTAATGACATGCCGGTAGTTGTTATTTATCAAATATACGGCTCACTTGTTAAATTTCTTTCATGAATAAACCTTTCAGATAATTATTTAGGGATACCATAAAGTTGTGGTTTGTACAATAGCAGTCATTTGCTAGTATGATGCAGAATATAACCAAACCAGTTATGAATAAAAGATTCTTCAGCTTCATTGCAGCCCTTATCGTACTGTCAACTCTTGGAGGCATCGCTCAAAGTATTCCTGCGGAGCAAGCCATTAAAAAATATAAATGGCGAGCCATAGGGCCTGCCAATATGGGAGGAAGGGTAACGGATATTGTGGGCGTTCCTGGAGATCCTTCAACATTCTATTTTGGAGGTGCAGATGGAGGAGTATTTAAAACCACCAATGGTGGAGTCACCTTTGAAGCACAGTTTACTGACCAACGTGCTTATTCTGTGGGTGCCCTTGCTTTAGCACCCTCCAATACTGAAGTAGTTTGGCTGGGTTCTGGAGAGGGAGACCCAAGAAACAGTGTGGGATATGGTAATGGAGTTTACAGGTCCGTAGATGGTGGAAAATCCTGGAAACACCTGGGTTTGGATAAAACCGAGCGCATAAAGCGCATTGTGGTAGATCCAAATGATCCGGATGTGGCTTGTGTATGTGCCTTAGGTAAAGAGTGGGGTTCTAACCCTGAACGCGGAGTATTCCTTACTAAGGATGCTGGAAAAAATTGGGAGAAAGTATTGTACATCGATGAAACAACAGGGTGCTCTGATATTGCTATGGAGCTTTCTAACCCTAAGGTATTGTATGCGGGCATGTGGACGTTCAGCAGAAAGCCGTGGAGGTTTGACGATGGGGGCGGCAAAACGGCTGTATACAGATCTTTGGATGGAGGTAAAACCTGGGAAAAGATAATGAAAGGGTTACCCAACAAGCCGATGGCCCGAATCGGTTTGTCTGTGGCACAAAGCCAGCCCAACACGGTATACATGATTACCGAGTTCAAGGACCTGAGCGGAACACTTTTCAGGTCTGATGACAGAGGAAGTAATTGGAAAATGATAAATGACGACCCCAACCTAAACTTCCGACCATTTTACTACAGTGATGTAAGGGTTGATCCAAGCAACCCCGATCATCTTTTTACGCTTTCAGGAAGCCTCAGCAAGTCTACTGACGGGGGAAGGACTTTTAAGAGAATAGCCGGAAATGTTCATGGAGATCACCAGTCATTTTGGATTGATCCTAAAAATGGGAATCGCGTTTTGAGTGGAAGCGATGGTGGTTTTCAGGTATCATATGATGCCGGGGAAACCTGGGATGTAATAAATAATGTAGAGTTGTCTCAATTCTATCAGATTTTTGTAGATAATAAAGTTCCTTACAATGTGTACGGAGGGCTTCAGGACAATGGAACCTGGGTAGGACCGAGCAATTCATTGGTGGGAGCGGGTATTATGAAGAGGCACTGGACGGGACTTGCTGGAGGTGATGGATATTATGCAGTTCCAATCCCTGGAAGCGAAAATGAAATTTATGCTAACCTACAGGGAGGGGTTATTTTTCATGTGGACACAAAATTGGGTAATGTGCGAAACATTCACCCTTATCCAAAAATAACAGGCTCGGCAGGGGATGCCATTGACAAGCATAAATACCGCTTCAATTGGAATTCTCCCATTCTCGTTTCTCCTAATGATCCCAATACGGTTTATACTGGTGGCAATGTAATTTTCAGAAGCAGAGACAAAGGCTACAGTTGGGAAGAAATCAGCCCTGATCTTACTACAAATGATAAATCAAAGCAGGCCTCATCAGGAGGAGAAATCTATCAAGACAACACAGCTGCGGAATTTCATACTACGATTCTGACTATTGCGGAGTCGCCCAAGCAGAAAGACGTGATTTGGGCAGGAACAGATGACGGTAATATACAAGTAACAACAGATGGAGGGAAAAACTGGACCAATGTAAAAAACAACATTAAGGGGTTGCCAGCTTTTGCATGGGTAGGTAAAATCCATGCTTCAGAACATGATGCAGGCACCGCTTTTGTGGCGGTAGATCAGCATCGCCTGGATGACTTTACGCCACATGCCTATATGACAACTAACTTTGGAAAGACATGGACGGATATAAGCGCTGGCCTGCCTCAAGACGATTATGTAATAGTAGTTCGTCAGGATCCACATAACCCCGACTTGCTCTTTGTGGGTATGGAGCATGGTATCTTTGCTTCCTGGGACAAAGGAAAATCGTGGACAAGAATAAATGTAAACCTGCCTCCGGTATCGGTAAGGGACCTTCGGGTTCAGGCAAGAGACCGGGATTTGGTAATTGGAACGCATGGGCGCGGTGCGTGGATTCTGGATGACATTCGTCCGTTGGAGGAGATGGGCAATGCTACTTCAAAAGCAGCTCACGTATTTCCGGTAAGAGACGCCATTCTTTGGCACTACTCTGATCAAATGGAGAACTTAGGAGACAGAACATACACTGCCAAAAATCCGGAATACGGAGCTTATATCAATTTCTATTTGCAAAAAGACCCTAACGGTCCTGTAGAAATAAACATATCGGATAACAGTGGCAAACAAATTCAGATCATCAAGGACACACTTTCAAAAGCGGGCATCAACAGAATTGTTTGGAATTTGCGGTCCAAAGGGGCAACAGCTCTGGACAATCCACCAAGAGGAGGATGGCGCTCAGGAAGTTATAACCCATTGGTGATACCGGGTAGTTACACAGCAAAAATCAAAGTAAGCGGACAAGAATTAACAACGACTATCTTAGTAAAGGCGGATCCGCGCGCTAACCTAACAGACCAGGACTATAAAATGAAGCTTGAAACCACCAGCAAGCTGAATGATCTGCTTTCTAAAACCAATGAAATGATTAATAACAGTGAGTCCGTTGTAAGACAGCTAAAAGAATTGAAAGAAAGGCTAAAATCAGATCGGGAAATTGGATCGGACAAAGCATTAAATGGTGAGATTGATCAGGCGATCAAGAAGCTGGAAGACTTTACAGATGACGTTTTGAGAAGACCTCCACCTAATATGAACTATAGACAAAGACCAAGATTAAGAGAAGAGATTGGCTCATTAATGTATGCGGTGGATGGAGCTACAGCGAGACCTTCTACTCAGCAGAGCAATCGTTCTACAGAGCTGGATAGAGAAGCCCAGGATGCTTCCAGTCAATTAGAGAGAATTATCTCAGAAGAAGTAGACAAAATCAACAACAAGCTGAAGGATATGCCACAGATTGTGGTGAAGAAACCCCAGCAAAAAGAGATGTAAAGCAAGGTTTGGTTTTAAATTCCGGCAAGGCCACTTCCCATAAAGTTGTGGCCTTGTTGTTTGTGGGGCTGGGAATTTCAATATGCTAATGACAATTACCTTTGCATGCTTCTAATGTTTTTCCCAGAATTAGGGCAAACGCACAACATCGGCAGCTGTGTTTGCAACGCGTGCAGGATTAGTTGAAATTATTCGACTATAACTTTCAGGTCTCAGATAATCCTTTTTTAGGGAAACCGTATTACATTTAAGTGGAGAAACCCATAGTTGACATTCAATTGTTGTACACAATCCACTTAAAAAAAAAGAGTTATCAATCAAGACCCAAAGATTATGAAAACCATTAATACCTTTTTAATTCTGGGATTTTTCATTGGATTTTCAAACACTTTATTCGGACAAACCCCAGACAATTCAAAACTTGTTGAATTAGAGAGTGCAATATTAAACGATATGAAAATATCGGGAGCACCTGGTGCTGTAATTGGAGTTGTTAAAGACGGACAAATCGTTTATCAAAAAGCATTTGGATTAAGCAACGTTAACACACAAATACCGGTCAACAACTCCACCGTATTTGAAATGGCCTCGGTTACAAAAATGTTTACAGCCGCAGCATTACTGACGCTTTGTGAAAAAAATGACATTGATATTAATGCTCCAATTGGAAACATCATCAAAGATTTGTCACCAAAGTTATCACAAGTAACAATTCATCAGTTGTTGAGTCATAGCTCTGGAATTATGGACTTTTGGCCCAATAAAAACGAATGCAAAGAGAGCTTACACGAATACTTTTTAAACGGTGGTGATGACGTTTTTTTTGAAGAACCTGATAAGGTTTTCTCATACTCTAACAATGGATATGCATTAGCTGGTTTACTTTTAGCAACATTGAATAATAGCTCTTACCCAAAAGCTGTTAATGATATATTGCTAAAACCACTTGGGATGAATAACACAACATTTGAACTGCGGGAAGTAACTGTAAATCATTTTGCTACAGGACACGTGGAAGGTAAGGCAGTGCCGATTTTATCATTTATAACTAACCCAATCACTCAACCTGCGGGTGGACTGTTTTCAAATGTATCTGACATGGCAAAATTTGCCGCTTGTATTGCCAATAACGGTATTTATGATTCAAAACAAATTATAAGTCAAGAAGTTCTAAAAAAGATGTTTGGGAAATACCAATTGGATGCGACTATGTATCAGTATCTGGGATATCCAAATTCATATTACGGATATGGACTAATAAACTACACCTATAAAGGGATAAATTTTGTTGGGCATCCTGGCGAGGCTGTAAATCAAAACTCCTTACTTGTGGTAGCGCCTGAACATAAGACTGCGATAATGGTTTTTAGTAATGCAGGATATTACCCATTTATTAATTCAATAGAAAAAGCAGTAGATATATTCCTGCCCGTGAAGAAAGAAGAAAAGAAAGACATAAAATTCAATCAAGACTTAAAGCAATTGATTGGAAGGTATTATCAATCTAACTTTAATAAGAGTAAAAATGTATGGCTGGAGATTGGTTTTAATGACAACAAACAACTTCAGATAACCTATTCGAGGGACAAAAAGAGCTATGAATTAACTCAATTCGGAGAAAACAGATTTAAGTTTCGAGATCCCGATTACAAATTTGTTATTGAAATTGGTTTTTATAATGACAATTCAGGGAAAGTTAAATACTTAAATTACTTAGGGCGGGCATATGTAAAGGAGTGAATTTGCAGGCAAGCTCAGGATTGACCCTGTGAAGTAGAGGCTAAAGTTGGACAAGAACTAAATCGCAGAGTCCCGAGGCGATGATTTTACGAAAAGGAGTTGCCCTTCGGTCACACCACAATTGTTTTCTAACAATTACATTTGCACGCATCTATGAAGCGTATTCTCAAGCTTTTAGCTGTCCTCTTTGTGATTTACACCCTGTTGGCATGGGTGCTCAGTCTTATGAATTTGCCTGGGCAGGAAAGGGTGTCTGAAGATGGGAAAGCAGAACAGTGCGAGGAGTATTCACAGGCAGACAGTTTGGGTCGAGATGAAATTCAGTTTACCCATCATCGTTCCTGGAATAAATATACGTTTGATTCCCTTTATTGTTTGTCATACACCTTGTCTTCAGGTGCGGCCGACCTTTCAAAGGAATTTCGCTACAGCATTGATTCAGATGAGAGAATTTACGAAAGCTACTGGAGTGATGTGTATTCCCAACTTTATCGATCCGACAAAGAAAACATATTTTTTCTTCAGGATGCACTACAACAAATTGCCACTAAGAACAAACTGACAAGAAATGAGTTTGCCAAATTGATCGTATCCTTTGTACAGGACATTCCATACAGTTATGTAATGCCAGGCCTTTGTGACCGTGTTGATCATCCATGCCGGGGGAATGAAAAATTTGGGATATTATCACCGGTAGAATTTCTTTATACCCTTACGGGCGACTGTGACACACGATCCGTTCTACTGTATGCAATTCTGAAACACTTTGGATATGATTCACTGATCATGATAAGCAATGAATACCGGCATGCCATGATTGCCATTGACTTACCCGCATATGGCGATCATATTATTTACAAGGGAAAAAAATTCTACTTTTGGGAAACTACAAATACGGGCTGGTTACCTGGTATGTTGCCCCCTGATACGAATAACATTGCTTACTGGAACATAACTCTTGACCATGAATATCAAGCTATCGCTTCTCGCCATCGTTGAAATCCTTTCCGGATTAAGTATAGGGATTGTCATCATGATAATCACTTACAAAATATTAAAGTGGATTGGTCGTAAAAGATATGACATCCATCAGAACAATGTGGCATACAGCATCTTTATAGCCAGCGTACTTTTTTCAGTAGGATACATGGTGAGCGGAGTTATTCAGCCGTTGCTTTCTTTGTTTAGAATAATGGCAGCATCAGAAAGCTCTACTTCTGAACTCTTGTTTTCATTTATAGGATATGGTGCATTTTATATTGCCTCCTCTTACACAGCAGGAGTAGTGGTCAGTTTGGTGGGCATTACTATTTATACCGGACTCACACCCATCGATGAATTTGCGGAGGTGAAGAATAACAATTTAGGGGTTGCCCTTATTGTAGGAACGATCATTATTGTACTGACGCTGCTTACACGCGATGGAGTTAATCTTTTGATGGAATCACAAATTCCTTACCCTACCCACTTTACTCAGTAGAAGAACGACCCAGAGCAATCAGACCTAATAAAGGACCGATAGCCAAACTTGCAAAGACAATATTGGGATTGAAATGTTCGATTAAAATTGTCATCACCTGTAGGCTAACTATAGTTAATGCAAAACCTATTGAATTGACAATGGTGAGTGCTGTGCCTTTGGTTTGCGTAGGGGCATAATTTGCTACCAAAGTTGAAAACTGTGGCGAGTCTGCCACTACAGTCATTCCCCAAATGATCATGAAGAACAGAAATATAAAGATGGGTACTTGAAAGAGAAAAGGAGATAGCGCACAACAAAGACCTGAGATCAGTAATGCGGCATAGGCGGTTTTGCCGCTACCCTTCTTACCGGAAACATAACCACCCAAAACACAAGCAATACCACCGCTGGCTATAATGATAAAAGACCACAGACTTACGGAAAGCTGGTTGGAGTTGATTGCATTATATCTTGCTATGATAAAGGGGATAAAGGCCCATAAAGTATAGAGCTCCCACATATGCCCAAAGTAGCCTAATGCCGCTGCACGAAATTTCTTTTCTTTGAATACAGTAAAACAGGCACTTAGTTTTAGTTTACTCCCTTTCTTCCGGAAAGGCCCATCGGGCACTAAAAAGTAAACAATGCACCCACCAGTAAACGCAAGAAGAGAGGTGGTATAAATTACAAATTCCCAGTGGAGTGTTGTGCTCATCATTCTTATCAAATGAGGTAATGCTGTGCCCACCACTAATGCGCCCACCAGATAACCCAATGCTTTGCCTAGTCCCTTTTCATGGTAATCCGCAGAAATTTTCATACCAACGGGATAAATGCCTGCAAGAAAAAACCCTACCAGGGCGCGAAGTAGAAACAACGCAAACGAAGATGTGACCATGGTAATGGAGAAATTGACGATAGCACCAGCCACGGCACAGAAGAAAAAAACTTTTGATGGCGAAAAGCGATCAGAAATAGTAAGAAGCGCAAACAGCAAAGTGCCTGAAATGAAACCCAGCTGTACGGAAGAGGTAAGATTGGCCAACGAACTTGTTGGGAGGTGAAACGCCAACTGTAGTTCGGGTAGAATGGCATTACCAGCAAACCATAAAGAAGTACAGGCAAATTGCGCAAAGACAATTAACGGGAGAATTCTTTTTGCTTCAACAGCGTCAGTGGTCATAAAATTAAATCAGCCCACTTCCCCACAGTATACAAACTACAAAGAAGGTGGTCAATCCGCCCACTAAAGTTGCCCCACCATAGGCGAGCATTCCTTCGTTCACACTTAGTTTGCTCAATGAAGTACACACCCAAAAATAACTGCTGTTAACATATTTAATAATCACCGAACCTGATGCCCCGGACAACATGGCGGCTTCTGGCGATAAATTTAAACTGGAGAGCATGGGAGCAACTATGGATGCAGAAGTAATAACCCCTACGGTAGTGGAGCCGGTAATCATATTTCCAATCACACCAATAAGGAATGGGAGGACAATTGCAGGCAATTGATAATGAACGAAGAAGTCAACAATGTAATTAACTACGGGGGTTCCTTTCAGTATCTCACTCAGGGAGCCTCCCAGACCGGTTACCACCAGTATCATGGCAGAACCCCTTAATGCATTTTCAATCCATTCATTTTTTGCCTTCTTTTTATCATCAATGCTATGAACGTTGCGGTAGGCAAGCCAAACACCAACGGTTAGCGCACATACAGGCCAACCAAGGTAGGTGATTACAGGGCGAAGGAAATTCCCTTCGTCCAAATACAGTTTGGCGATACTGTGAAGAGAAATCAACACAATGGGCACAACAATAGGGGCGTAAGAAGCGATCACTCCTATTGTAGGAGGCAATTCCTTATCTGTTTCTATGGCAAATTCAGGGCTTCCCATAGTTTTGATTCTTGGTCCGGCAACCCATTTTCCCCATGCCCAACAGGCAAATGAACCGAAAAAACAACACACCCCTCCATAGACAATTGTTTTACCAATATCAGCACCTACCAATGCGGCTGCTGCCAATGGCCCAGGCGTAGGAGGCACGATCGCATGTGTAAGTTGGAGGGATCCTACCAATCCAGTGGACATTGCTGCAATGCCGGTGTTGGTGGCTATTGCAGAGGCATGAACCAATGGGTTTAAAATCACGAAAGCCACGTCCGAGAAGATAGCAATGCCCAAAATAAAGCCGGTGAATGTCAGTGCCAGTGGAATGCGATTTGAGCCGACAAAATTAATAATGGATTGAGTAATAACTTTTATGGCACCGGTGTGCTTGAGCGCCTCGGCAATTACGGAGCCCAGCACGATAACGACTCCAATCTTTCCAAGGGTTTTCCCGAACCCCTCTTCAAAAGCTTCGATGAAACTGACTTGTTGTATGCCGGGGATAATTCCGAAAATAATAATGGGAATGAGTAATGCGAGGAATACATGCCACTTCCATTTTGCAATCAGTACAAAAAGAACAATTACAAGTAACAAGAATGCAACGAGTGTGAGGAGGGGATTTGTGGATACCTCTAGGTTCATTTTTTTAAATCAGTTAAGTGTTTCATAGCGGCTTGCACGCCCCCTTTATGGAATGGAATTTTGACCAGCCCCATTCCCATTTCCACTCCGGACAATGTGGCCATCAACATCAATTCATTGAAATCTCCTAAATGACCGATGCGAAAGACTTTTGACTTGAGCTTTCCAAGCCCCGAACCCAGAGACAGGTTGTATTCTTTTAGAATGGTTGAGCGTAATTCATCTGCATTGTGTCCTTCTGGTATAATGAGTGCAGTCGTTGAGTCTGAATATTCTTTTGGATTCAGACATTGGTTTTCCAAACCCCACGATTCGCAGGCCACTCGACAGGCAGAGGCCAGCTTTCTATGCCGTTGGGTAAGTGTCTCCAGGCCTTCTTCGAAAATCATTGTGAGAGACTCTTCTAAACCAAAAAAGAGCCCACTTGCCGGGGTATAGGGAAAATAACCAGTGGCGTTCATTTCAATTATTTTCTCCCACTGCCAATAAGATTGATGGTTGGTAATTTGTTTTGCCTGTTCGAATGCCTTTTTACTTATGGAATTGAACCCCAATCCGGGCGGCATCATTAATCCTTTTTGCGAAGCGCAAATGGCCACATCTACTCCCCATTCTTTTTGGTGGAAGGGTGTTGTTCCCAGGGAGGACACCACGTCTACAAGCAACAGTGCGGGATGGTTGGCATTGTCTATGGCATTCCTCACTGCCATCACATCACTTGTAATTCCGTTTGAAGTTTCATTATGTACGATCATTACGCCTTTGATCTTACCATCGTTCCGCAATTTATCTTCCACCAGCTGTGCATCGACACCGTGCCTCCAATCACCCTCAATCCATTCTACCTTTATTCCAATTTTTTCTGCAAGGGTTTTCCATAATACTGCAAAGTGTCCTGTTTCATAAGCCAATACCTTGTCGCCAGGAGAAAACAAATTGACCATTGCGGCTTCCCATGCACCGGTACCGGATGAAGGATAAATAATTACATGGCCATCAGTTTGAAAGAGTTTTTTTAATCCATCAAGAATACGCTTGCTCAGTAAACCGAACTCCGGGCCACGATGGTCGAGTGTAGGCTTGCCCATAGCACGCAGCACTCTTTCCGGAGTGTTGCTGGGGCCTGGTATTTGTAAAAAGTGCCAGCCGCGATGGTGTATACTTTTAGTTGGCATTATTTTTTTGAGGAAGAAAGAAACCAATTGACAATTTTGTTTCCGGCATCACCATAACTTGTGTCGGAAGAATTAGAGAGCAACACCAGAACCAATTTTTCATTAGGATAAATCCTAAAGGCGGTTATTCCCCCCACGGATCCACCGGTATGACCATACCCGCGTAACCCGTCATGATGATAGGTTCTCCATCCTACTCCATACGAAGTACTATCTCCATTCGCCAACACCTGCGAAGTGGTAAAAGTGTTGAGTGTAGCTGCTGAAAGAAATCCCGGGGTCATGTGGGCCTTCCCAAACTTTATCAAATCGATAGTGGTAGAAAGAAATCCTCCGCCTGCCCACTTATAGCTGTTGTCGACTGCAGGAGCATTGATCACTTTTTGGGCACTATCCAATTCATAAAAGGAAGTACGATGTACAATGATGCTGTCATAGAAGTCGGGACAAGTGCTATTCATATCAAGTGCAGAAAACACCTCTCTTTGTATGAAAGGCAGAAATGCTTCACCACTTGCTTTTTCGATTACAGCACTTAACAAATTAAAACCATAACTGGAGTAACTGTAATTGGTACCGGGCTCAAAGAGTAATGAATCATCCTTGAAAACCGACAGGCTTGAGGTAACCGAGTTGAATCGCTTATTCATTAAAAACTCATTACCACGATAATGGCGAATTCCCGCAATGTGCCCGCCAATCTGTTTTAAGGTAATCGGATATTTCTTACGCGGAAAGTCAGGAAGATAAGTATAGACGGATTCATTAAGATCAATCTTTCCTGCATCCATTAGTTTTCCCAATGCTGCCGAAGTAAGCGGTTTGGACACACTGCCAATTCTAAATTTAGTAACGCCCGGGATCACTTTTACATCATTTTCAAGATCGGCATATCCAAAGCCTTCAGACCAAATGATTTTTCCATCAATCGCTATGGCAGCATCTATGCCGGGTATTTTTTGTGCCACCCGAATTGAATCCAGCAGTTGCCTGCTTTTTTCTATCGCACTTTGGTATTCAGAATCAACATTGTTGTTGCATCCTATACAGCACAGGATGAGCAATAGAGAGATGGACAATACGCGGAGCTTCATATCGGAAACTACTCAATTCCTGCAAAAGATGTTATCTTGTTTAGATGGATTTAGTATGGGCAGTGATTGGTGGTATACTCATGTTGGCTGGTATCATTGGATGCTTGCTTCCATTTATACCCGGCCCTCCGTTGAGCTTTCTGGGTTTATTGCTCTTGCAACTCAGGGAGACGGCACCGTTTACCACGCAGTTTCTCATCGTATGGGCTGTAATAGTGATCGTTATAACAGCATTGGATTACCTCGTTCCAATATATGGCACCAAACGGTTTGGGGGTACTAAGTATGGATTGTGGGGGTGCACCATTGGATTGATTGCGGGGTTTTGGTTTGGACCAGTAGGTATTATAGCTGGGCCATTTCTCGGTGCTCTACTGGGAGAATGGTTAGGAAATAGGAATTCTGATCAGGCCTTCAAAGCAGCGATTGGTTCTTTTGTTGGTTTTCTGGTGGGCACTGTTTTAAAACTAATAGCCAGCGGGGTGATGACGTACTATTTTATTGCCAGTCTTATTTAAATTCCCTCCGCCACAATCATCTGTGTATGCGAAGCTCTTTGGCGAATGAGTTTGGCCGGAGCATATCCGGGGGAGTTCCACCAGGCTTTTGCTTTTTCCATAGAAGGAAATTCTAAAATGACTAACCTGCTGGGTTTCCAATCTCCTTCAAGATTTTCTACTGCACCACCTCTGGTAAGAAATTTTCCATCATACGGAACAAGGCTTCCGGGTGTGTGCTTTTTGTATTCTTCGTATTCTTTAGGATCGGTAACTTTTACGTCTACAATGATATAAGCTGGCATGTGATTTAATTTGTTAATAGAACTTCTTGTTCTGATTAAAATTGATTTAAACTATCCCCTGTGCTTTCATGGCATTAGCCACTTTCAAAAATCCGGCAATATTAGCGCCTACCATATAGTTACCGGGTTTCCCATATTCTTTGGCTGCAGCCAGACAATTATCGTGAATATTTTTCATGATTCCCTGAAGTTTGGAGTCTACATCTTCGCTTGTCCAGTTTTGCCCCATATAGTTTTGCATCATCTCCAGACCACTGGTAGCCACTCCACCGGCATTGGATGCCTTGCCCGGAGCGTACATCACGCCATTGTCCATAATCACATTAATTCCCTCAATAGTAGTAGGCATGTTGGCGCCTTCACCTAAAAGCAGAATGCCGCCTTTTACGAGATTGTTGGCATCCTTATCATTAATTTCATTTTGTGTGGCACAAGGGAAGGCACAATCTGCCTTGATCGTCCACATTTCATTGTGGTCAGCACTGGCATCTCCCGCATGATATGTGGCACTTTTAAATTGATCGGCATATTCTTTTATCCTTCCCCTTCTGTTGTTTTTGAGATCTTTCAAAACCTCTAGTTTATCGCCTGTGATTCCGCCTTCATCATAAATAAAACCACTGGAATCTGAGGCAGTAATTGCCTTGCCCCCCATTTGATTAATTTTTTCGATGGCATATTGCGCTACATTTCCTGATCCGGAAACCAAACAGGTTTTTCCTCTAATTGTATTTCCTACATTCTGAAACATGTTTTCAGCAAAATAGATCAGCCCATAGCCGGTGGCTTCGGATCGTATCAAACTTCCTCCCCATTCAATTCCCTTGCCGGTGAGAACACCCGTAAACTCATTTTTGATTTTTTTGTAGGCACCAAATAAATAACCAATCTCGCGCCCACCCACTCCGATATCACCCGCGGGCACATCCGTTCTATGATCGATGTGCCTTGCCAATTCGCCCATAAAGGCCTGGCAGAATTTCATTATCTCATTTTCACTTTTTCCTTTTGGATCAAAGTCCGAGCCTCCTTTTCCTCCACCCATCGGGATACCTGTAAGGGCGTTTTTGAAAATTTGCTCGTACGCTAAGAATTTCAATATGCTTGGTGTAACAGAAGGGTGAAAACGAAGCCCTCCTTTGTAAGGCCCTATTGCACTGTTCATCTGCACCCGATAGCCCCTGTTGATTTGCACATCGCCCTTGTCATCCAGCCATGTAACACGAAAGGAAATCAATCTTTCAGGCTCAAGGGTACGTTCCAATATTTTCAATTTTACCAGTTCCGGATTCCTGTCTAAGACCGGAATTAAAGATTCAATTACTTCCTGGGCAGCCTGGATAAATTCCGGCTCATTGGGGTTTCTCTTTTTTACAGTTTCAAGAATTGCAGTGTGAGCCATGGGCTGGTTTTTTGAGGGGTTTATTATAAAAACGGCACCAATTTAAGAGAAGTAAAGAGAAACCAAGGCAAAATTGGGGTATTTTGACCCGCTTATCATAGAAAATAATGATCCCCTTGTTGGGCTAAAGCTTTTCTTTGAGAAAGCCAGCGGTATAACCTTTTGCATTCTTCACCATGTCTTCGGGGGTACCGGCAAAGAGTAAATTTCCGCCCTTCTTTTCACCTCCTTCAGGCCCCAGGTCAATTATCCAGTCTGCACATTTGATTACCTCCATGTTGTGTTCAATCACAATTACCGTATGACCTTCGTCTACTAAAGCATTGATCGCCTTCAGAAGTTTGCTGGTGTCATGGAAGTGCAGACCTGTGGTGGGCTCATCGAAGATGAATAGAACATGGTCTTTACTGTCTGTGCTTTTCTTCCCCAGGAAAGAAGCCAACTTTACACGTTGGGCCTCTCCGCCACTCAATGAGTTGGAACTTTGACCTAACTTGACATAGCCAAGCCCTACTTCGTATAGAGGGAGTACTTTATCGTAAACGGGTTTCTTATCCTTAAAGAATACCATCGCATCCTCTACCGTCATATCGAGGATGTCAGCGATATTTTTGCCGTTGTACTCTACTTCAAGAACTTCTTGTTTAAAGCGTTTTCCATGACAACTCTCGCATTTCAAAAAGATGTCAGCCATAAACTGCATCTCCACTTTTGTTTCTCCTTCACCAGAGCAGGTTTCGCAGCGACCTCCCTCCACATTGAATGAATAATGCGAAGGTTTGTATCCACGTTGTTTGCTTAAAGGCTGATCAGCGTAAAGCTGACGAATGGCATCATAGGCTTTGACATAACTGATCGGATTGGAGCGTGAGGATTTTCCTATTGGATTCTGATCTACAAATTCTACCTGAGAAATTCTGGCAATGTCTCCTTCCAGTTTGTCATACTTACCAGGGCTGTCGGCCACAGATCCACTTACTCTGCCAATGGCTGGGTATAAAATTTTCTTTATCAATGTAGATTTGCCACTTCCGCTCACACCCGTTACCACAGTAAGCACGCCAAGGGGAAACTCTACTGTTAAATTTTTAAGATTGTTCTCCCTTGCACCTGATACAACGATTGAGTCTTTCCATGAGCGTCTTTTCGTAGGAACTTTGATTTCTTCCTTCTTGCTCAGGTAATTAGTGGTGTGTGATTGTATTTTTCCGTTAAGATCTTTAAGCGTTCCCTGGTAAACCAATTCTCCGCCATGTGCACCGGCATCCGGGCCGATGTCAATGATCTGGTCAGCCGCCCTCATGATTTCCTCTTCATGCTCTACCACAATCACTGTATTGCCCAAATCGCGCAATGATTTTAACACCTCAATCATGCGGGCAGTATCTCTTGGGTGCAATCCAATACTTGGCTCATCCATAATATACATGGAGCCCACCAACGCACTGCCCAATGCGGTAGCCAGCTTGATGCGCTGAAATTCTCCACCCGAAAGTGTGGAGGTAAGCCTGTTGAGTGTGAGATAACCTAACCCAACCTTTACCATGTAGTCTACCCGAGAGCGGATTTCTTTTAGAATGCGATCCGAAACTTTCTTGTCATAAGCAGACAACTCAATTTGATCAAAAAAGACAGCCAATTCTTCCAGCGGCATAAGTACCAGGTCGGTAATGGAGGTGCCATCTATTTTTACGTACGCTGCATCTTTTCTCAATCGGGTTCCTCGGCAGTCCGGGCAGGTGGTGCGACCCCGGTACCTTGAAAGCATTACCCGATATTGAATCTTGTGCATTTTAGATCCCAGGTACTTAAAGAACTGATCGATGCCATCAAAATACTCATTGCCAGTCCACAACACCTCTCGCTCTTTCTCGGTCAGGTCTGAGTAACTGCGGTGAATTGGGAAATCGAACTTAATGCCATTTTTAATGAGTGGTTTTTGCCATTTACTCATTGTTGGAGTCCTCCATGGTGCAATAGCGCCTTCAAATACGGAAAGGCTTTTGTCGGGAATGACAAGGTCTTCATCTATGCCCAACACTTTACCAAATCCTTCACAAGTGCGACATGCACCATAAGGATTGTTAAAGCTGAAAAGATTGGCGGAAGGCTCAGTAAATGAAATGCCATCGAGTTCGAATCTGTCAGAAAAGTGCATTGTGTCGGTACCATCGGCATACACAGAGCAATCACCATGTCCTTCAAAAAAAGAAGTCTGGACAGAATCAGAAAGCCTAAAACTTAAGTCTTCATCATCTGCTTTTGTGACGGCTCTATCAACCAGTATCTCAAACAGGGATGTTTTTTTTGGTTTCTTTTTGGCCTCTAAAATCTCTTCGATAAACTGGCCCTCCCCGTCTACCAAAACACGTGTGTAGCCTTTGCTCAACAAAAGGTTGAGTTCATCTGCCAGCTTTCTGCCTTTAGCGATCTTAAGCGGACAGGCAATCATAATTTTGGTGCCGTCTTTTAATTTGTGAATGGCATCCAGCACAGATGTTACTGTATCTCTTTTTACCAGTTCGCCACTTACCGGTGAATAGGTCTTGCCTATCCGGGCAAACAATAACTTGAAATAGTCATAAATTTCAGTTGTTGTTCCTACCGTAGATCGTGGGTTGCGGGTATTTACTTTTTGTTCAATGGCGATGGCGGGTGATACTCCTCTGATGTAGTCTACATCGGGTTTCTCCATTCTGCCCAAGAACTGTCGTGCATAGGAGCTCAAACTTTCTACATACATCCGCTGGCCTTCAGCAAATAGGGTATCAAACGCCAAAGAAGACTTGCCGGAGCCGGAGAGCCCTGTTATAACCACAAGTTTATTTCTTGGAATGGCTACACTGAGGTTCTTCAGGTTGTTGACCCTGGCTCGTTTGATGATGATATACTCCCTGGGGTCTAATTGATCGAGTTGGGATTCAGAAAAGGGAGCGACTTTGGCCATGAGCCTGCAAAAATAAAGAATTAGTAGGCAATGCAGGTCCTAAAAAACAAACACCATTCCATTGAAAGGAGAATGGTGGTAATAATCAAAATTAAACAGAGGCTAATTATCGAAATCCGGCTCGTAGCTAGGGTCTTTGGCCCCATTCTCGTCATCGAAGTCCTCACCTTTTCCACTATAGCCATCTCCATCAAAACCGTCTTCGTCATCCTCGTCATCGCGCTCGCCCGAATCTACATCATAGCCACCTGCGCTGTTTTTTGTTGCGGGCACCTTTACCAAATAGATTGAATCACCGGTTTCGAGCGGAAAAACGAAAATAGGCTCCTTCTTGGCATTCATGATTCGAGAGATGCTGCCCTCAAAGCCATTGGGATGCTGCTTTTTGATCATTTCCTTAAGCTCCTCTGTGAGGGTCTCTAAACTTTTAATAATGCGTTTTTTACTGTCACCCATGTGGTTGTATATATCACAAAAAATCGGTCTCAAATAGCATAAGAATTTCGGTAACAGGCAATATTTTCTTGATTTTTTTTGCAGCCCCGTATAATATTTCTACCTTTTCATTTCAAAAATTAATAAACCTAACCCATACACTATCGAGCGAGACTTCTACGTTACCTAAAAGTGAGACAGAATGATAGACAGAAGAGTGAGCGACCAGGAATTGGTTACGCTTTATCAAAACGGTAATGAAGATGCGTTCGAAATGCTCCTTCTAAGACACAAATCGCGCATTTATACCTCCATTTACTTAATTGTAAAGGATCGTTATGTGGCTGAAGACCTGCTTCAGGAAACCTTTATTAAAGCCATTAACACCATTAAAGGCGGTCGGTATAATGAGGAAGGCAAGTTTCTGCCTTGGATTAGCAGAATTGCCCATAACCTTGGCATCGATCATTTTAGAAAAAATAAGCGCCACCCTGAAATTGTACTGGAGGAGGGAAGCCGACTGTTCGATACCATGGAGTTTGCCGAAGAGTCCTTCGAGTCGGCTCAGTTGGTGAAAGATAACAAAACCAGGCTGAGAAGTTTTATCAAAGAACTCCCCGCAGAACAAAAACAGGTGCTGATTATGAGGCACTATTTGCAAATGAGTTTTCAGGAAATAGCTGAACGAACAGATGTCAGCATCAATACTGCGCTGGGGCGTATGCGTTATGCCCTCATCAATCTGAGAAAGAAAATGACAAAAAATAATATTGCCTATGACCCAAACCTTTACCCAAGACGATCTGATCAGGTATATCTACCACGAGACTACGGAGAGGGAGACACGGGAGATTGATAAAGCCTTGATCTGCGACTCTGAATTGCAAAAGCAATACAAAGAGTTAGTTGCAACGAAAAAGCAATTGGATGTAATCCGAATGGAGCCTTCTGAAGGCTGCATCAATGGAATACTCAATTATGCCAGGGGACTTCAGGAGAAACACTAAGCACTTTCATTGTAAGCAATCAGAAAATTTCCGATAATAACATGTAAGGATGGTTATTCCGCACGGGGAAAAAGACTGCCCTTTTTTTATTCATTTTGTGAGTGGAATTATTTAATTACAAAGTAGACGTAGGATTCCCTTTGAACTTTGCGATTTATCTCAGTGGGCTTTTGTAAGGTAGGAATTTTTAGTGTCTTTGAGCCTTGGTGGCAAAACCATTGCGCCACGAAGACACCAGGTCTCTAAGTTGAAGGAACTTAAAATTTAACGGCCAAGCTCACTTCAAAATCAACAATTGCCCTTTCTTTGCAGCGTGAAGGTTCTCATTCTGCATCAACATTTTAAAACCCCAACAGGTGGAGGCGCTATCCGGTCTTATTACCTGGCCAAAGCACTGGTAAGCAGTGGGATGGAAGTAGTGGTGGTTACCGGGCATGATCAATCCTACAAAAAGGAAAATGTGGAAGGGATTGAAGTCCATTTTCTAAAAGTGCCCTACAACAACAGTTTCGGGTTTTTGAAGAGAAGCATCTCCTTTCTAAGATTTGTTGTAAAGTCAGTCAAGAAGATTGGTGAATTCAGTGACATAAAACTATGCTACGCTATTTCTGTGCCCTTGACCGTGGGCCTGGCAGCGAGGTGGATAAAGAAGCGATACAAGATTCCCTTTGTTTTTGAGGTGGGTGACTTGTGGCCGGATGCCCCTGTGCAAATGGGGTTTGTGAAAAACCACTTCCTCAAAAAACTGCTTTATACGCTTGAGCACAGCATCTATCAGGCAGCGAAATCAATAGTGGCGCTCTCACCAGCAATTCAATCAACTCTTGAAGAGAAAATTCCTGGCAAAAAAGTGGACATGATTCCCAATATGGCCGATACGGATTTCTTTATAAAAACCGCAAAGGATCCACATCTGGAAAAAAAATATGGCGTGAGCGGAAAATTTGTAGTCTCTTATTTGGGGGCAATTGGCGTGGCCAACGGGTTGGATTATGCAATAGCATGTGCAAATACTTCACGCATGGCAGGCCTACCCATTCAGTTTGTGATTTGTGGCGAGGGCGCACTGAAGAAAAGGTTATTGAATGAGGTCAAAAGATTGGAGTTGGAAAACCTGACTGTTATCGACTTTACCAACCGTGATGGCGTCAGAGAAGTATTGAATATTACCGATGCGGCACTGATAAGCTACAAACCTGTTCCTATTCTTGAAACGGGTTCACCCAATAAATTCTTTGATGCCCTGGCCGCAGGCAAGTTGATAGTGATCAATTTTGGAGGGTGGATTAAAAAAGAAATAGAAGAAAACAATTGTGGCATCTATGTTGATCCGCATCAGCCGGCAGACCTGGTAAAAAAGATAAAACCGTTTATGGGAGATCGATTGTTGCTCGAAAACTATCAGTTTAATGCCAGATCGTTGGCAGAGAGTAAGTATTCCCGTAAGGATTTATCCGCTGAATTTTCTAAGGTAATCGCAGAAGCCATCCAGAATTGAAAAGCTACATCGGCTTGTATTTCGATGCTTTAAAAATTTCCCCTGCATTAGGGTTTTCCATCAACTGGGGAAGGCTTACATCTTCATTTTCTTTCATATATTTTTTAACCACTTCCCATCCTACCCAGGTGGCAATTCTGCCAGGGCACTTTTCACCAACTTCTAGCGTCTTTGGACGTTCGGCTATATATTTTTGTTTTATCAAATGACTGGTGGAATAAAACACTTCGTCTTCAACCAATCGTTTCCAGATTAGATCACTGTTTTTCCTCGAGCCCTCTAATTCTTCCTCTGTGTACCCAATAAAAACGCTGTCTGGCACGCAAGGCAGCATTTGTTTCGCAAAATAATAGGTCTTGCCGTAGCTGATCATGTCGGCCAATACCGTGCGATCTTCCAGGTTGGTTTTGTTGAATTGATCGTCAATACCGTAGAGCAGCATAATGGAGGGAACAATAAAATTTTTCTGATATCTTTTAAGCATATAGTCATACATGTTGGGCTTGTATCGTGCTCCGGGGCCTAGGTAATAGTCCAAACCGATAATAATGAGGGAGTCAGATACATAAATATCACTTTCCAAACCGGTGATTACAGTCTGCACTTTTGGCGGCTCAAATTTGGGATAATAATAGGTAATATTTGTAAAGGCTTCTTTGAGCTCTTTTTTCAATTCACTTAAATCGCCAAAGACACGGTGCGTATCTATTAGCAGTGAGTCGAAGTAAGGATTATTAAATCGGCTATAAAGTTCATCAATGAAAACAGAATCATCCGGATAGGCAGTCCTGTTAAAAAACACATCGCGTAATGCTGTATTTCTGGAAAAAAAACTCACCAACTCTTTCTTTGAAGAAAATTGAGTGACAGAATCCTCCAACTGCTCTACTTTTACATTTACATTTATTCCTGACGTGTTGGGAATGAAGGCACACTTTTCTTCAGCTCCGCTTTTGCAACCACCTAAAAATATTCCGAATGCAAGAAGAATCAATAAAATTCGCATGGCGCAAAAGTAAGAGACAAGCTGATTAAATCCATCAGATTGTTAACGAAAGGTAAAGCGGTTGATTGTGTGATAGGATTACAATACATTAACGGACTAAACATTGGAAAATGAAAGCGCTTACTTTTCACGGGAAAGAAAAAATAGTTTATGAATCCATTGCAGACCCAGAAATACTTCAGCCGGGGGATGTGATTGTAAAAGTAAAACTGACCTGTATTTGTGGTTCCGACCTGCACGTTTATTACGAACATGAAAAGGGGTTGGATCATGGAACGGCCATGGGGCATGAATTTGTGGGTGAAATAGTGGAGGCAGGAAGTGAGGTAAAGCTATTCCACATAGGCGACCTGGTGATGAGTCCATTTACAACCAATTGCGGTCAGTGTTTTTATTGCAAAATTGGATTGACCTGCCGCTGTGAAAAGGGCCAATTGTATGGTTGGGTAGAGCAGGGTAAAGGTTTGCAGGGCGGGCAGGCTGAGTTCGTTAGAGTGCCTATGGCGGATGCTACTTTAGAAAAAATTCCAGAGGGTGTTTCACCGGAAGAGGGATTGCTATTGGGCGATATTCTATCCACGGGTTTTTTTTGTGCGCACCAGGCAGAAATAAATCCTACAGGAGTACAGGCCGTAATAGGCTGTGGCCCTGTGGGGATGATGACAATAGTAGGCGCCAAAGAATATGGAGCCACAAAACTTTTTGCGATTGACTCTGTAAAAGAGCGATTAAAAATGGCAGAAAGCTTCGGGGCTATTCCGATTAATTTCAAAAAGCAGAATCCTCTGGAGGTGATTAAGGAGAACAATCAGGGTCGTGGTGCGGATGCCGTAATGGAAGTGGTAGGCAACGGCAGTGCTGCCCGCCTGGCTTATGATATTCTGCGCTCGGGAGGGATAATCTCAACCGTGGGCGTATGCAATGATCAACATCTTGCTTTTTCTCCCGTGGAGGCGTACAATAAGAATGTTACCTATAAAGTAGGCAGGTGCCCTGCAAGGCACTTTATGAATAGGTTAATTCCTATTGTTCAGCAAAAGAAATATGACCTCACTTCTATCCTTACCCATCGCATGCCATTACGTGCAGGATCGAATGGGTATGACATTTTTGCCAACAAGAAAGACAATTGCATGAAGGTAGTATTAGAGGTATAAAAGAACGACCTGATTCTTGTGGAAAACTAAATTTGAATAAGGTTTTGGTTAATTGGATATTCAGTGCTGAAACTTCCCTTAAAGTAGAAGCAAGATCAAATCTCAAAACCCTGGATGATCCACTTAAAAAAGTTTACAGCTATGAAACTGGATTAAGAAAGCCACTCTTAATTTTGATGGATGACAGAAACTGTATAAATTCACAGACGGTCAATGATACCGAAATAGCCGAAGTGTTTTCATCACTGAATTTGGGTGATTAATAATGGCTCTAAAGTGATTAGTCCAGGGAAAAAATTTATATTTTGGCTAGAATGCCTTCTTGTAGCTTCTTGCATATCACCCTTTGAACCTGTCATTGTTAGGGATAATCCCAAACTTACTGTGGATGGTTTGATTACCGATCAACCCGGACCTTATAGAATTACACTCCGATACAGTGCTCCCTATGTTAATGATGAAACTGTGTTTTCCCGATATGAAGGCAATGCTTCAGTCTCAATAGTTGATGATTTAGGAAATTCTGAGATTCTTTCATACAAGGAATATGGGATATATGAAACGCTCCCGGATTTTATTGGGAAAGTGGGCAGAAGTTATTTCCTTAATATAAAACTTCCGAATGGAAGGACGTATCAATCACAGCCGGAACATTTAAGACAAACCCCAGCCATTGATAGTATATACACCGCCTATGAAGAACTTCATGGAGTTTACCTTAGGGGTATATTTAATCTTTATCTGGATTTTTCTGATCCATTAGGTTCTAAAGATTTTTATCAATGGGATTGGGTGCATTACAAATTTGAACCGTATTGCCTTATTTCAGTCAAGTATAATATGGCGTTAAACTGCTGTGGACCTTGCTGGTCGATTGATAGATGCTATGGCTGTATTCAAATACAATCAGATAAGTTTTATAATGGGCAAAAAGTAAAGCGAATAGCAATAACAACAATACCCTATGATACGAAAGATCCTTACTTCATAATCATTCGTCAGAAATCACTGACAGAATCTGCCTATAAATTCTGGCAATCGGTATCAGAACAGATTGCCAATACTGGAGGAATTTTTGACAAGCCACCTATTACGATTAAGGGTAATATTTTCAACATTAACGACCCAGAAGAACAGGTGCTTGGATTTTTCGGGGCGTCTTCAATTGTTGAAAAGTCAGTTTATATTCCCAGGAATACGATTGACAAACCTCCATTTGGTACCCCATCTAATTTTCGAGTTTATGATAAATGTCTTCCGTGTGAAGTAGGCCCCTATCGAACAGATCAAATGCCCAAGGGATGGTAACCGGGATTAAATATTTTATTCATTTAATGCTTTTCCTTGCTGTTTCGCACAACACCCTATCTCAAAATTTATTATTAACGGGAAAAGTAATTGACAGGGAATCAAAAGTTCCGCTTGTTGGCGCAAACCTCGTTATCAGAAACACTGATTTGGGTATAAGCACAGACTCACTCGGACAGTTTGAGCTGTTCATTAACCCAGGCAATTATGTATTGTCAGTAAGTTATGTCGGTTACAAATCAAGGACGATTAGTCTACAGATGGATCAGAATAGGGATATTAGAATAGCTTTAACGGAAGATATAGGAGTTTTAAATGAAGTTTCGGTGAGTGCAGAAGCTCCAGACAAGAACATAATAAGCACTGATATTGGTGTAAACAAAATCAACATCGGTACTATTTCGAAACTACCCACATTTATGGGCGAAGTGGATGTTGTAAAAAGTGTGATGCTCTTGCCAGGAGTTACGAATGTGGGCGAGGGTGCATCTGGCATCAATGTGCGGGGAGGAAATACAGATCAGAATCTCATTTTGATGGACGATGCTCCATTTTTTAACTCAGGACATCTTCTGGGATTCTTTTCTGTTTTTAATCCAGATGTTGTAAAGGACTTGACATTGTACAAAGGAGGGATACCTGCAAAGTACGGTGGAAGGGTTTCATCAGTTTTGGATATTAAGCTAAAAAATCCTGAAACTGAGAAATGGTCTGCCAGTGGTGGAATTGGATTGGTGGCTCACCGACTATTAATTGAAGGCCCGATTATAGAAAACAAATTATCAATGCTTACGGCTGCCAGAATTTCATATCCTGATTATTTGTTTAGGATTTCCTCAGACAAGAATATTAAAAACACCAAAGCCAATTTTTATGACTTGACAACAAAATTGGAACATAAATTTTCTGAAAAAAGCAGACTGTCATTTACCGGGTATCTATCAAAAGACAATTTCAAATTATCAAATGATTCATTAGCCAATATTGAGATTAATGCAACATCGTCTAAGTACAGCTGGCAAACAAGCAACGCAACAATTGCCTGGCAAAAACAGATTTCTGATAAACTCTATTTAAAGACCAGTGCTATTTACGGACTTTACGAAACCACAATATCTTCTCCGGATTCAAGTAATGCCTTTAGGCTGAATTCGGATATTCTATATCAAAGTTTGAAAACAGACTGGAATTGGTATCCAACTTCGGGGCATGAGGTTGATTTTGGCTTTACGGTAAATCCTTATCATATTCGACCAGGGACATTACAACCAAACAACAGCGCGTCAAGTATTCAGTTTTTTGAAATACCGCGTGAGCAAGGAATTGAATCTGGAATATACCTAAGTGATCAATGGGAAATCAATGATATTTTTTCTGTTCAGTTAGGTGCTCGCTATGTACAATGGGATGCCTTAGGCAAGGGGAATCAATATAGTTATATGGAAGGAGTTCCTAAAACCAGCGAAATGGTTGTAGATACCCTAACATTCAGAAATGGAGAGGTAATTAAGACGTACAGAGGAATAGAACCCAGGGTTTCGGTTAAGATGAAAATGGGAGCAAACAGCTCAATCAAGTTGAATTATAATAAAGTCTACCAGTTTATTCAACAAGTGTCCAACACAACATCCGCAATGCCCACCGATCGGTGGCAATTGAGCAATAACTATATAAAACCACAATATGTCAACCAGGTTTCGCTTGGGTATTTCAGAAATTTTATGAACAATGCATTTGAAACTTCTGCTGAGTTCTACTATAAAGACATAAGTAATGCTACCGATTATAAAGATGGTGTTAATTTACTGCTCAACCCATTGCCCGAAACAGCCATGCTTCAAGGTAAGGGTCGCTCTTATGGTGCGGAATTATATATAAAAAAAATCAAAGGACTTGTTACTGGCTGGTTGAGTTACACGTACTCTCAAACCCACCTAAAAATTAACGGCTTGTTTGCAGAAGAAAAAATTAATCAGGGCCGGTGGTATGCCGCAAACTTTAACACTCCGAACAATATAAATCTGGCAATCAACTACAAAAGTGATAACAGGGTAACCTATTCAGCAAGCTTTACTTATCGCACCGGCAGGCCTTACACAGTTCCTGAAGACAAGTATGTAGTTAATGGATTTTATATTCCTAATTATATAGGAAGAAATGAAAACAAAATACCCGATTACCACCGATTGGATCTTGCAGTTTCAATTGATTCTAATCCCAAAAAAGAGAGCCGCTTTAAAAGTTCCTGGACGTTTTCACTATATAATGTGTATGCAAGGAAAAACGCCTATTCAGTTTTCTTTAAAACAAAAAACAATAATTATGCTTTGGGCCTTAATAAAGTAAAGGCTTATAAATTATCTGTCCTGGGCACAATATTTCCTTCTGTAACTTACAATTTTAATTTTTGAGCTGTGCAAAGGGGGCTTCAGAGGCATAAAAAAAGAGCGATCAGTATACTGATCGCTCTTAAGCCTGATGATACAAAAAAATTATCCCAAAATTGTCATTAGGAATGACAATTTTGTCCTTCGGATGACGATTCCTGTCGAAACCGCCAGGAATGTCAGGATTAACTCCTTGATGCTACGATCAGGATCATGACCAAAGCGTCATTGACCTGACATTGAAAATGAAAGCAAAACTTATTTCAATAATGCAGCTGCAAGTATTTCATTTTCAATCGTCAGCACTTTGTGCAAAAAAGTCTAATGACTTTTTTGGGTTTATTGCCCCCCTACGACAAACACGGCATTTGAAAACAACATCTTGCCGTTCTCCCAGAATGCACGGAATAATGGGTTGTCGACCAGGTAGATCACCTCACCTCTTCCCTTGTCTTCCACACCAAAGACCATCGTATTGCTGAGGGCCTCGTTTGCCTTATATCCGGCAAAGCCCATCACTGGCTTTACCTTGCCCCTTAGTGTGCCTACGTTCCAGCCGTCCAGCATATAATCGTATCGCATCGGGGTGGTGCGCAAACTGTAGTAGGTATCGCCCAGGCCGAAACTAAGGGGATGTGATGGATCCAGCGTCACTTTATAAATGGCCCCAAAAATGGAATGGTTGAGTTGCTTTCTTTCCGCCTCATCATATTGCACCAATTCATTGTCCTTTTTTAACTGCTCCTCAGCCTTTTCAGCGGCCTTTTTGGCTTCTTCGCTGGCATACTTATGCAGGCCAAATCCCTTTTTATCGGTAAATGAATTTAATGCCTGTGCGGTTACAATTAACCTTCCTCCGGCAGATACCCAATCTCCAATTTTGCCAAGGAGTTCTTCATCAAACATTTTATAGTTACCTGGAGGAACAATGAGCACATCGTATTTTTCCAATGAAATGGATTTAAAATAATCCGTGCCAATAATGGTGACAGGATAATTCAATTGTCTTTCGAAGAAGTGCCATGTTTCGCCAAAGCTTAAAGAAGAAGTTTGCTCACCACCCAGAAGCGCTATTTTAGGTGCTTTCAGGTATTTTACATCGCCTGAGCCAAAATCTTTCCCACTGTCCACAAAACCGGTAGTGGTGGTATAGATTTTTCTTCCGCTATTTTTAGCCAGGGTTTGCAGAGCATTGTCAAAGTCGGCCTTCGATTCATTATTTCTCCGGGTAACAATGAGTGTACCGGGGTCAAAGCTATTTCCTCCCACACTAAATCCTTTTTCTGAAGAACGCACTTTAAAATCATTCTTGAGCAGCGCTGCAAGAAATTTCACATCCTCCATGCTCTGGTATTTAAAAATATAGGCATAGGGCCTAGAGGCCACATTTGAATTTTCTGCTTTCTTTTGTTCGTAAGGCTTGGCTACATTAATTCGTTCGTTCAGAGCGTATCCCTTCAACCCGTAGGCGTACATTAAATTCCATGCAGTGACATCGTAGGTGATGGAATCGTGAAGGTTTGATTGTGGCTCAAATACGGTTGTAACAAACCTTCCTTTTGGTTGATAAATGTTTATGATCACATCATCCGTATTAACAGTGACGGCTTTGTTGGATTGGGATTGGAAGTCAAATCCCTTGGTAGATTTTCCCCCGGAAGGATACCCGTATTGAATGCGGTGCGTGTCCATCCAGGCAGTGATCCGGTTGACCTTATCAACATTATTGTCGGCCTTGATCACATAAGTTTTGTAAGGAGAAGCAGGGTTGGACATGTTTTCCTTAAAATACTTTTCAAACTCTTCCGTTACTTTTGCTGCATTTTGTGAAGTAATCTCTACAGTAGAAAGCCCGCTGGTGTAGTGGTGGGTAAGTCTGTCTTTCAATGTTAGTGGATCTCCCTCTTTGGTGGTGATGGTAAGTCCACCAAAGCCACCTCCTCCTTGCTCGAAAGTCATACCGATGGCACCACTGTAAGTAGGATAAGTATCGCCATAGCTTGGATAAAAGAGGTCAAACCTTTCTTTGGTAAAGTAAAGCCAACCGTGTTCATCAAAATGCTTTGCGTTGTTTCTTCCAACCATGGTTTCAAATTCCCGCTGCCATTTGGAAATCACATCGTGTAGCGGCTCAGCGGCCGGATTGAAGTAATAGGGGCTGTTAAAGCTTTGCTCGTGAAAATCCACATGCACATGGGGCATCCACTGGTTGTATAATTTTATTCTGGCTTGTGATTCTGTTTGCGATTCCCATGCCCAGTCCCTGTTCAGGTCAAACAAGTAATGATTGGCCCTACCACCGGGCCAGGGTTCACGGTGCTCTTTGGCGTCAGGGCTTGGATCTGGAGGGTAGTTGCCATATTGATTATAATAATTGGCGTAACGGTCGCGTCCATCAGGATTAATGCAGGGGTCTATAATTACCACGGTGTTTTTCAGCCATTCCTGCGTTTTGCTGTTGGTGGGATTGGCCAAATCATACAATGTCTTCATTGATGCCTCGGTGGAATTGGCCTCATTTCCATGCACGTTATAACTTAACCAAACCAATGCTACATTGGTAGTTGGGGTTCCTTGTTCAAACCCTGTTCTTTTCAGATTGTCAAGGCGAATCTGCTCCAGGTTTTTAAAGTTTTCATCGGAGGCTATAATGGCTACAATAAGGGGACGATGTTCATAGGTTTCTCCGTATTGAATGAATTTGATATTGTTCGGTCTTGCCGCTGCCACTTGCTGAAAGTACTCCACTACTTTATGATGGCGGGTAAAGCGATCTCCCAGCTCATAGCCGAGAAATTGTTCCGGGGTCTGGAGTTGAGTTTGCGCAAAAGCGCCAATAAATAGGAGATTGAGTAGGATGATCGAAAATATTTTCTTCATAAACAGAATTATTTGAAATGGAAATGTAACAAAGACTTTTCACATCTAATTGCTACACTGTATCGGATTGAGATTTTCTATTTCGAAAGGCGCTTAAGCTGTGGCAAGTGGTGGGCAACATGCTCTTTCATAAACTCCAGTGCTTGTGTAATGTCGAGTTTTCCGACAACCGGATGCTTAAAAATCAATCGCTTTGTTTGATCATCCCTTATTTCTTCTAGTAAATTTTTTAATGTTATCCGAGTATTATTCCAGTCTGTTATTAGTTCGTCAAGGGTCGAATAAGTTGCTGTCAATGCAACAACAGGTTGTGGAGCATTAAATTTAAATGGCAACTGTTGAGAAATTTTTAGAACAATCATCTTCAGGCTTTCTATCAAGCCAGCGTCTTTTGCCTGATCAATACCCTGCATTTTCTTTCTTACATATTGTACGGATAGTTTTTCCGCGGCCACAAGATGAGCCAATATCTGATGTATCGACCATTTGTTATTCCCTGGGCTTGTGTTAAACCTGGCAGAAGCAATTTTTGCCTTTTCCAATAAATGGTGGCGTTGTGCTTCAAGGGAGCTAAACAATTGATTGAGTTGTGGATTCACAGGGCAAGATACTTGAATCCGGTAACATACAGTTGAAAAAATCTACTTGATAGGATGGAAAGCTTTCCTTATCTTCATTCCACATTAAACCAACCTAAACTAACAAATTCATGGAAAATTATGATCCGTACAGTGGAGGCATAATGGCCGCAATGGGGGCATTTGCTTTCGTTTATTTTATCATTCTGGTTGTCATGGTAGCGGGGCTGTGGAAAGTATTTGATAAGGCAGGCAAGCCGGGGTGGGCTGCCATTATTCCTATTTATAATATCATTATTCTTTTGGAGATTGTGGGGAAGCCCACGTGGTGGATTATCCTGATGTTGATTCCTTTTGTCAACTTCATTATTGCCATCATTCTTTGCCATCAGTTGTCGTTGTCTTTCGGACAAGGAATGGGAATGACTATCCTCCTCATCATCTTACCGTTCGTGGCACTCCCTGTTTTGGGTTTTGGAAGTGCAAAGTATAGTGGAGCTCCGGCAGCCGCCTAGATTACTTTGAATTAAAAAGGCAAATTCTATGAGTTCTATGTGGTTTTTCCTGTTTTTAAACCACATAGTACACATAGGTTTTTAAGGTAACTACTTACAGTTTTTTCTGATGGCACTCTTGGCATCAGGCGATCCCAGTTCATCAGCGCGTTTCAAATCCAGGCAGGCATCATAGTTGTTGTTCATAAGAAGTTTTATCATGCCCCGTTGATAGTAGGTCTCAGGGTCACTGGGATATAACTCTATAGAGGCAGTGTAATCGTCCACGGCTCCGGCATATTCTTCTTTTTCCGTTCTGCTAAGCGCGCGGTTGTCGTAATAAGTAGGATTGGTAGGGTCCAAATCAATGGCGCTGGTGTAGTCAGCGATGGCACCATCGTAATCTTCGGTGGCATACTTGAGCACACCCCGCAGATTGTAAGTTTCAGGATCTTCCCCATCCAATTCAATGGCTTTATTATAGTCCTCCAGAGCGCCTTTTACATCTTCTATTGCACTTTTGGCTAACGCTCTGTTTTCATATTTTAACGGATCGTTGGGGTCTAATTTAATAGCTGCATCGTAGTCTTTAATGGCCTTGTCAAATACGTCCGTATTGTAATAGGCCACACCCCGATAGTTGTATAGAGACGCATCCTCTTTATCCAATTCAATGGCTTTGTTATAGTCATCAATAGCACTTACAAATTCACCCAGTTCTGCCTTTACTACGCCACGATTAAAGTATTTATCTGCATCAGGAGGACCCAGTTCCAGCGCTTTGGAAAAATCGAAATAGGCGTCTTGCAGTTCATCAATGTTGTACCTGGCAAATCCTCTGTTGGTGTATGCATCTGCATATTTGGGATTGTAGGTGATGGCTTTATTCAGGTCCTCAATGGCATCATAATCATCGCCCAACGCTATTTTGGATTCTCCCCTGAAATTGAGTGCTTCCGCATAAGTGGAGTCAATTTCCAATGCGAAGGTGAAATCGGCTATGGCGCCATAAAAATCCTCCAGGCCCATCCTGGCCTGACCGCGTAAAGACAACGCAGCTATATTTTTGGAATTGGCTTCTATTATTTTTGAAAGAGCAACTTTGGCACCGTTAAAGTCTTTTGAATCGAGTTTTTTTTTGGCACTTTCAAGGACGGCATCGTTCGGTTGCGAAAAACTTACAAATGAACCGATACAAAACAGGGCAGTTGCGATTAATCTCATTGTCAAATCAAGAATATTTGAAGGGACAAGTTAAAAAGAAAAGCGCACTTGGAAGGTGATGGATTACCAATGATTAACCCCTCTTATTATATATCGGCATCTACCAATGACCCAATGGCCCTCTACCCATACATAGCGATGGTGCCGCCTGTTCCAGACCCAATGACTTTTGACCCAAACTGTTTCGTTACAGGGTGTGGGTTTTATGACCCTGGGTTTTCTGACTTGTGCTTCTGCATCAACGCTCCACAACGAAAGTATCACCAGGGTCAGAAAGATTAAAAATGATATGAGCTTTCTCATTTCTCTTGATTTACTCTTTTGACCTCTTGTTGCACCACTGGTTTAACGAGAGTTTAAAATCATACTAAAATTCATTAAATTGATGTTTAAACAAACAACAAATTCCTATGAAATCAACGCTATCAACCATTGGAAGGCTACTTTATGCCATTCCCTTTGCTGTATTTGGCTTTTTTCATTTTATGAATGCAGAAGGAATGGCGCAAATGGTGCCGGTGCCCGGAGGCGTTTTTTGGGTTTACCTGATCGGCACGGCCCTGATTGCAGCATCGGTTAGCATCATCATCAGAAAAAAAAGTGGCATCGCCTCGCTGCTGTTGGGAGTATTATTGTTGGTGTTTGTATTTACAATTCATTTACCAACGATAATAGGCGGTGATCAAATGGCTATGGGGCAGCTCTTGAAGGATTTGGCGCTTGCGGGTGCTTCATTTTACTATTCAAGTGGGACGGAAGACTAACTTAGTTACCTCTTAAAAAAAGCAAGAGTCGTCAGACCAGTGAATAGCAATGCAAAAGCTGGTCAGACGACTAGAATCTTCTTGTAAATCAATCTGGATTCGACTTTTAAGCATCTACTTATTACAATTATTACAAATTATGCCCAATCCTCCACTCCGGTAAAGATTTTTTTATCCTCCTTTACCATTTATCCACTTTGCTCAACTTGTGCTTCATCAGGCCGTATATATTTGTTTCAAACTCCTAACTCAATGATTAAAAACGCTACTCTCTTCTTTTTGGTAATGATTACCTCAATGCTGGCTTATGCTCAGGAACAGCCCCTCAAAATGAAAATGGATTTTGAGGATTATGATCCGCCATCATCATTGGTAGTGCCAGAACATCACATCACCAGGGCCAGGTTTCCATTTGTAGACATCCACAATCATCAATTTGGAATGCCCACCATGGATCTGGGGAATCTGATAACTGAAATGGATAAGATGAACATGGCGGTAATGACCAACCTGAGCGGTAGAGGACGTGGCAGTACCGAGCACCTTGAGAATTCATTGAAGAATGTAAAAGAAAATTACCCCAACCGGTTTTTAGTTTTTACCAATGTGGACTTCGATGGAATTGACGATGCAGACTGGACCAAAAGAACGGTAAAACAGCTTGAGGAGGATGTGAGGAAAGGAGCCAAAGGCCTGAAGATTTATAAATCCCTGGGAATGTTCAATAAAGATAGCAAGGGAAATAGAATTCATATTGATGATCCAAGGATTGATCCGGTATGGGCAAAATGTGGCGAGTTGGGGATTCCAGTTTTAATTCACTCTGCGGATCCAAGGCAATTCTGGCAGCCCATCGACAATCAAAATGAAAGATGGTTGGAATTAAAGACCCATCCTGGCAGGCGACACGATAATGATCCTGTTTCGT
The DNA here is from genome assembly GCA_964409415.1 of uncultured Ohtaekwangia sp. GTDB lineage: Bacteria > Bacteroidota > Bacteroidia > Cytophagales > Cyclobacteriaceae > ELB16-189. The sequence continues at coordinate 86,283 of CAYPDF010000001.1, forward strand.
GGGAAACGATTATCAACGAACAACACAACATTTTCAAAAAGCATCCAGAAACGAATTTTATAAATGCACACATGGGTTGGTATGCCAATGACCTAAAAAAACTAGGTGAGATGATGGATCTATATCCTAACATGTACACGGAGATAGGTGCCATAATAGCTGAACTTGGAAGGCAACCCCGTGCCGCAAAAGCATTTATTGAAAAGTATCAAGATCGCGTATTATTTGGAAAGGACAGTTGGGTGCCTGATGAATATGAAACCTATTTCAGGGTATTGGAATCTGAGGATGAGTATTTTCCTTACCACAAGCGTTATCATGCCTTTTGGAGAATGTATGGACTTGGCCTACCTGACAACTTGCTTAAAAAAATCTATTATAAAAATGCGATTAAGCTTATTCCGAGCATAGACAAGTCACTGTTTCCTGATTAGACGTTAATAACGTAGACTTTAAAAGATTATGTTGCCCAAATCATACCGGCTCTTTGTATTGGTTTTATTGGCAGGCTGTGTTCCAAAAGAGCAGGTTGTCTTAAGGGCTATTGAAAATATAGAACTGACCCCTGGTGAGGGAACTGACCCCATTTTAAAAGCAGATGCCCGCTTTTATAACCCAAATAAGACCAGAATGAAGGTAAAGGCCATCCGACTTGATGTTTTTATTGATGGGAAAAAGACAGCACGGGTAGATCAAAAGCTTAAATCTGTAATAAAGGCTCAAGAGGAGTTTACACTTCCTTTGGAGGTACAATTATCCATTAAAGAAATTGGTTTAGTAGATACCCTGCTTGGATTGTTTGGAGGGAAAAAATACCAGCTCCACTATAAAGGTCATATTAAAGTTACCGTAAAAGGCTTTCCGCTAAGAATTCCTGTAGACTACACCAAAGAAGTTAGATTGAGAATCTAGAAAACTTTTTTTACAAAGTAACCATTGCTAATTTAAGGACAATAATATTTTAATGATCTCAACAGTAGCTTTTTTCTTAGCCTTTCTTTTGCTGCTCGTCATCATCTTGCAGGTAAGAGCATATATAATTCTTAAAAGACGTAACAGCATTATTACGCAACAAAGCAATATGATTCAAAATCAGAATGAAGAGCTGGCAAGACAAAATCAGCAACTCAATGATTTGAATGTGGAGAAGCAACAAATTGTTGATGTAGTATCCCATGATTTAAAAGGTCCATTCAATCGCATTTTTGCTTTAGTACAACTGATGAGTTTGTCAGGAGGTAATTTGACAGATGATCAAAAGGAATATATGGGGAAAATCCATCAGATAAGTGTGGATGGACTAAATATGGTGCGTAATCTCCTTGATAGTAAAAAGATAGAAGAGGAGATTCTGGATCTAACACTTGAGCCGATAGACCTTGAATCTTTTGTTTCTTCTTTTATTAAAAATTATAAATCGGTAGCTCAAAGGAAGAAGATTGAACTCATTTTTAAAAGTTCCGGCAATGTTATGGTTCTTGCGGATCGGCTTTACCTCAATCGTATTCTTGATAACATAGTGTCTAATGCAATCAAGTTTTCACAAAAGGAAAAAGAGGTAACGGTATCTATTGAGAATACGCAGGAGAATGTCTTCTTAATGGTAAGAGATGAGGGTCCTGGGATAAGTGAGGAGGAGCAGGAAAAGCTTTACGGGAAATTTCAGAAACTTAGCGCAAAACCAACAGGAGGTGAGAGCTCTACAGGACTTGGCCTGTCAATTGTAAAAGCACTTGTGGAGTCAATGGGCGGAAGTATCGCCTGTAGGAGCAGGCTGGGTGAAGGTACAGAATTTATAATTACCCTGAAGAAAGCTGACTCATCCTAATCAAACAGGTAGTAATCATCTTCTTTCCCGCTAAGGATTGCCTCCAGAGAATCAATTACATTTTCGTCTTTGATTACATAGTCTCTTACCCCTTTTTGAATAAAGCTCAATACCATATTGCCATCATCTAGCGCGCTAAGCATGATTACTTTATTATTGTCTTTTATCCGATCCTTTATTTTTTCATAAAGGTCAATGCCGCTCATGCCGGGCAATTTATAATCAATGATGAATACATCAGGCAGCTTTCCATTAGCTGCCTTGAGCGCCTCTTCAGCAGTGGTAAAGGTATTGATCTGATATTCAGAATTTTGACCCAAAGCCTTTTTTACAAACTCAGCGTAAATCTCATCGTCTTCAATCAAAAAGATTTTCATGCGCCTTTTTATTTTGAGTCTTGCAATATAATAACCTTTGTGCGATTCTCAGCACCCAAAATTAGTCATAAAAGGCATTTTAAGTATTTCCTCTTCCATTCATGCCGTTTAGCGGATTACATCTTGGAATAAATGGACTTTACTTCTATATTCCTGAACCTAACTTAAATTATAATGAAACTTCAACGTTTTCTACTTGTCATGATGGCACTTGTCATGGCCAAATGCACCCCAGGGGATCAAAAATCCAAACTGAAGTTTGCCATATCTTTTACAAAAGAGATGTCGGATCAGGCACAGGATGGCCGTTTGTTAATCATGCTATCAAATAATGATTCCGCTGAGCCGCGGTTTCAAATAAATGATGGGCTTAATGGTCAATTGGTGTTTGGAATAGATGTAGAAAGTATGCAACCCGGCCAGGAAATTCTTATTGATGAAACTGCTTTTGGATTTCCTTTCAAGAGCATGGCAGGCATCCCTGCCGGAACTTATTATGCTCAGGCCTTAATAAATCGTTATGAAACATTTAATCTAAAAACAGGCCAAACGGTGAAGCTTCCGCCAGATCGCGGTGAAGGACAACAATGGAATAGAAAGCCAGGTAATTTTTATAGCACCCCCATGAAGGTGGAAGTTGATCCTGGGAAGGGGAAAACCATCAATATTAAAATGGATCAGGAAATACCTCCCCTGGAGGAGCCCATAGACTCAAAGTATATTAAGCATATAAAAATGCAAAGTGATTTGCTCACCGAATTTTGGGGTAAACCCATGTACCTGGGAGCGCATGTACTTTTGCCGGAAGGATTTGATGAACATCCTGAGGCAAAGTACCCATTGATGATATACCACGGTCACTTTCCCAGTGACTTTGGCGGGTTTAGAACTGATCCGCCAGATCCTAATATGGATACCACAGACTACAGTGCACGATTTGGCATTTATGGCTACAAAAAAATTGAACAGCAGGAAGCCTATAACTTTTACCAGCAGTGGATAAGCAAAAAATTTCCACGGTTTATTATTATCGAGATTCAACATGCAACTCCTTATTATGACGACTCTTATGCTGTGAACTCAGCCAGCATGGGTCCTTGGGGGGACGCCATTATGAAAGAATTGGTACCAGCAATAGAAAGTAAATTCAGGGGCATAGGAGAAGGTTGGGCAAGGTTTACCTATGGTGGTTCTACCGGAGGCTGGGAGGCACTTGCCGTGCAAATGTTTTACCCCGATGACTTCAACGGGTGTTTTGCTGCTTGTCCTGACCCTATTGACTTCAGGTCATTTTCGTTGGTGGATATTTATAAAGACAAGAATGCCTATTACTACGATAGCGATTTCAAAAAGCTTCCAAAACCGGCACACCGGGACCACCTGGGTCAGATTCAGAGTACCATGGAGGAGGCCAACCACCTTGAATTGGCTTTGGGCACCAAAACCCGGTCAGGCCAACAATGGGATATCTGGGAGGCCGTATACTCGCCACAGGGAGAAGATGGATATCCAAAAAGAATTTTTGATAAACTCACCGGTGATATTAATCCTGAAGTTGCCGCCTACTGGAAAGAGCACTATGATTTGCGCTATATTTTAGAAAGAGACTGGGCTACCCTTGGGCCAAAACTTGAAGGGAAAATTCATATTTATTGTGGTGATATGGATAATTACTACCTCAATAATGCAGTGTATCAGATGGAAGCATTTTTAAAGAAAACCAATACACCGTTTTATAAAGGAGAAGTGGATTACGGAGACAGGGCTGAACATTGTTGGAATGGCGATCATGTAAACCCTAACTACATTTCGAGGTTGCGGTACAACACCATGTATCTTCCTAAAATTCTTAAACGAATTTCGGAGAGCGCACCTACGGGAGCGGACCTGAAAAGCTGGAGGTATTAGCTTACTTCAGCTCTCTTAAATAAAGCTGAATTGTATTTTCTAAACCAAAATACAGGGCATCACTGATCAGTGCGTGCCCTATTGATACTTCATCCAACCAGGGAATGCTGGTTTTTAAAAATCTCAGGTTATTAAGATCGAGATCGTGGCCGGCATTTACTCCTAGCCCGGCTGCTTTTGCTACCCGGGCTGCTTCTACAAAATTTTTGATAGCAAGTTCTTTATCTTTTGAATATCCTTTGGCATAAGGTTCTGTATAGAGTTCGATGCGATCGGCACCTGTTTCAGCAGCGGCCTCCACCATTTTTGGCGAGGCTTCTACAAATAAAGACACACGGCCAGCCGATTTTTTCAATACAGCAATTATTTCTTTAAGAAATTCCCGATTTTTGAGGGTGTCCCATCCGGCATTGGAAGTGAGCACATCAGGTGGGTCTGGCACCAGTGTAGCCTGGTCAGGCTTTACATCTTTAATCAACTGAAGGTAACGCTTGTCCGGATAGCCCTCTATATTAAATTCTGTTTTCACTACCTTTTTCAGATGCAGTACGTCATCATAGCGAATGTGTCTTTCATCTGGGCGAGGGTGCACGGTGATACCCTGGGCTCCGAAGGCTTCACAATCCTGCGCTACCTTTACAACATTTGGATTATTTCCGCCCCTTGCATTTCGTAGTGTGGCAATTTTATTAATATTGACGCTAAGACGTGTCATGAATTTTCTTTGAATTATTGACGTATACTATCTAGGTATAAATTTACACCATGAAATTGGAAAGGATATGAGCCTGAAACAACTAATTGATAAAGACATCAAAACAGCGATGTTGAACAAACAAAAAGAAGAGCTGTTGGCCCTAAGGGCAGTGAAGTCAATGATTCTTCTGGCAGAAACGGAAAAGGGTAAGTCTGGGGAGCTAGATAAAGAAGCAGAAGACAAATTGCTGATGAAAGCCGCAAAGCAACGCAAAGAATCTGCTGAAATTTTCAAAAAGGAAGGCAGGGAAGATTTGTATGAAAAGGAGGCGTTCGAACTGGAAATTATTTCCCGGTACCTTCCCAAACAATTATCGGAGGAAGAAATAACTGCCGAAATAAAGAAAGTAATAGAAAATGTAGGCGCAATCGGCCCGCAGGATATGGGTAAAGTGATGGGGGCCGCAACAAAAGCGATGGCAGGAAAAGCAGACGGAAAAGTTATTGCTGAAATTGTAAAAAAACTTCTTGCTTCTTGAACAAACTCGACATTTTTATTGCAGTGGTGTTGTTGTGGGGTGCTTACCGCGGATATAAAAATGGATTTTTAATGGGGCTAATTTCTCTTGTGGCCATTGTGTTGGGAGTTTTTGGAGGATTCAAGTTGATGGGTGAGGGAATGCTGTTGCTACAACGAGAATTTAATGCGGATACAACCGTATTACCTTATTTGTCATTCCTTCTGATTTTTATTCTAATTGTAATAGGGGTAAATATTATTGGAAAATTATTGAAATCAAGTATTGATAAAACTTTTCTGGGCACTCTTGATGAAGCAATGGGAGCCATATTAGGTGTTTTCAAATGGTTGTTCATGATGAGCGTAATTTTGTGGATACTCGATTCCCTGGAATGGAGCCCCGGACCTGATTGGACTGACAACTCTATCTTGTATCCCTATGCCACATTATTCGCCACTGAGCTTGCCGGATGGGTCTCTGGGGTTTTACCTTTCTTCAAAGAAACATTCAAGCAGTTCTAAGGTTCGATTTTTTTTGTTTACTTATAAGAAATTAGATAATAATGGCATTGGTGGTCAAAGAAAAAAGTGGGTTTAAGTATGTTGATGAAGGTCAGGGGCCTGTATTAATGCTTCTGCACGGGCTTTTTGGGGCATTGAGTAACTGGGAAGAGGTGATAACAAGATTTTCATCAAATTTTCGGGTAATAATCCCCATGCTACCCATTTACGAAATGCCTATAAAAGAGGCCGGGCTGGAGGGTTTACGCAAATTTGTAGAAGATTTTGTGGAGGTGATGAAGCTTCAAAACATGATTATTATGGGTAATTCGCTGGGCGGCCATGTGGGCATTCTTTATACCCTTCACAATAAAGACAAAGTTGATAAGTTGGTGCTTACAGGGAGTTCAGGATTATTTGAGAATACGATGGGGGGGTCTTACCCACGAAGGGGTAGTTATGATTATATCAGAGAACGGGTTGCCTACACTTTTTATGATCCAAATGTAGCCTCTAAAGAGTTGGTGGATGAAGTTTTTGAAACAACCAAAAGTATTCCAAAGTGCATGAGGATAGTGGCCATTGCTAAGTCAGCACAACGAAATAACCTAGCGGCAGATTTACCGAACTTAACGATTCCTACTTTGTTAGTTTGGGGATTAAATGATACCATTACGCCACCTATGGTGGCGCATGAATTCAACAGATTAATACCCAATTCTGAATTAAAGTTTATAGACAAGTGTTGTCATGCCCCCATGATGGAGCATCCTAAAGAATTTAATGAATTGGTTCAGGATTTTTTAATGAATTGAAATGGAGGCATCTGATATAATAAACTTAATGATCCCTCCACTAAAGGCTTCGGATGATGCACATAAAGCGATGATGTGGATGGAGGAATTCAGATGCAATCATCTACCGGTTATAGAAAACAATCATTTGCTTGGATTTATTTCGGAAGAGATCATTCTGGAAGAAAACGACATAGAGAAAAAACTCTCTGAGTTTAAATTGGTAGGAAAACAGTGTGTGGTCAGCAAGGAATCGCACTTCTACGATATTTTAAGAATTGCAGGCGACCACAAATTACAGATAGTGGCGGTACTCAATGAGGTGGGTGAATATGAAGGAGTGATCACGGTACAAGACATTATGACCTCATTTGCACAAACGGCAGCCGTGCAGATTCCCGGTGGCATCCTTATTATCTCACTGGATCTTATTGATTATTCACTAGCTGAAATAAGCAGGCTGATAGAAGAGAACAATGCGAAAATTCTAAGCAGTATTGTGGTTGAAGATCCATTGGACAACAGGAAAATCAAGCTTACCATTAAAATAAATCAAATAGATCTTACTCGGATTGTAGCTACTCTTGAACGCTTCGAATATAAGATCATAGGTCGCTACCAGGAAGATAAAAAGGACTTCGAAGACAAGGACAGAATTGATATGTTGATGCGATATCTGAATATCTAGTATAAAAAGAAAGCTTTTTATATTGATCCAACTACTATGCGAATTGGGATTCACGGAAAAGAAGTAAAAGGGCAACAGGTAAAATTCATTGAGAATTTTCTGGAAACGATTGTTTCAAGAAAAGTCAACTTAAGTGTGTCTTCCAGATTTTTGAAGTACCTAAAATCCGCCCACCTCACACAATTTAAGTTAAAATCGTTTGATCTTGGCGATAACTTAAAGCAGCTTGACGCATTTATATCACTGGGAGGAGATGGTACTTTGCTGGATTCTATTACTTATTTAGGAAAAAATGAGACTCCGATAATGGGTATTAATACAGGGAGAATGGGGTTTTTGTCTACCATAAGCAGAGAAGAAACAAATAAGGCTGTAGAGCATTTATTGAACGGCACTTTCCAAACGGATTCGCGTGCGGTACTTACTTTAGAGTCTGACAAGAAGCTTTTTAAAGGGTTGAATTTTGCCTTGAATGATTTTACAATCATAAAGAAAGACACTTCTTCTATGATAAACATTCATGTATTTGTAGATAAGGAATTGCTCAACTCCTATTGGGCAGATGGAATTATCTTATCTACACCTACTGGTTCAACCGGATATTCATTAAGCTGCGGGGGGCCACTTTTGTATCCGCGTTCGGAAAGTTTTGTGATTACCCCGGTAAGTCCGCACAACCTTACGGCAAGGCCAATTGTAATTTCAGATGATTCTGAAATAAGTTTTCGTATTGAAGGACGCAGCAAGAAGTTTCTCGTTTCACTCGATTCAAGGGTTGAGTCAATTGACGAATCAGTAAATTTAAAAGTAAAAAAAGCAAAATTTAGGGTACAGCTTATTCAAATGCCGGGTCAACACTATTTCAAGACCCTGCGTCAGAAGCTGCATTGGGGATTAGATATAAGAAATTAATTTAATAGATTTGTGGTTGGCAAATTCTCTTTAGTATGGGAAAATTATGGTTGGTGGTTCTTTCTTTGTCGCTCTTAATTGGAGTGGTGCCTGAGGCAGAAGCCCAGATGAACAGAAAGTCGATCAAGAAGAACAACAAACGCATTGCGAGTTATCGTGGAAGGAAATCCGCTTTTGGAAAAGAGAAAAGGTACACCTCAATAGGAGTCTCAGTCAATGCAGTAAATTATTATGGTGATCTTGCGCCACGCCCCCAGCGAGTAAGCACAGACATATCATTTACTCGCCCTGGCTTTGGGCTTTCTTATGTTTATCGTTTTGGACCGCGATACAGCCTAAAAGGAGAATTTATGTATGCCACCCTTAGGGGGTCAGATGCAAACTCTGCTGATCCAGGGGATTTGGAAAACGGAATTTTCAGGTACCAGCGGAATTTATCTTTTAGAAACAGAATCAAAGAATTGTCAGTTGTTGCCGTGTTTGATCTCTTTGAGAATCAATCGACATATATAAGCCGTGTGAAATGGACTCCCTATGCATTTCTAGGTGTTGCCGTTTTTCATCACAATCCGCAGGCGCAAGCACCCGCCACAGACTTAAATGGCAATCCGCTGCCAGAAGCAGGGCAATGGGTAGACTTGAGAAAATTGGGAACGGAAGGTCAAAATGCTACTCTACTCGATACGGATGTAAATGCAGGCATAAAACCCTATAAACAAATTCAGATGGCAATACCATTTGGGGTTGGGGCGCGTTTTAGACTCAATGAGGTAATGGATTTGTGGGCCGATATTGGGTTCAGGTATACGTTTACCGATTACTTAGATGATGTAAGTCAGAACTATGTGGATTTGGGAGTTTTCGGAAATAATGAATTGGCCAGGGCCATGTCTTATAGGACCAACGAATTGGGCGCACCCACAAAGCCTCAACCCTACGTGGCAAGAGATGGCCAAACATATACAGTACAAGCTGGCTATGGAAGTGAGTATCCGGACAACATGCGTGGTAGCAAATCAGACAGAGACATATACATGGTTACCAGCGTTAGGCTTTCCGTCATTCTTGGAGCCACTTTCCACAAAGCAAAATTCAGATAATTGATGCTAAGGGTTAGCGCAATGGGTGTGGTCCTTATCACTGGATTAAGTTTTTCTCCTGCTGTGTTTTCTCAAATTACCCAGCGTTCGGAGTTGGGGTTTGGTATTGGCACCTTTACCTATACAGGCGATCTTTCACGCACTTATAATTTTTCAAACTCACGACCAGCCGCAACCGCTTTTTATAGAGCCAATATTAGTAAAGTAATCAGCTTTAAAACTGCGCTAACCGGGGGTAAGGTAGCTGCCTCGGATAAAAGAACGCCCATTGATGCCTTTGCCAGACAACGAGACGCTTCTTTTAATATATTTTTATTAGAAGGCTCCGCAACCTTTGAATATCATTTTCTTGATTGGAGAGATGACAAACGAAGGCTGAGATTTACCCCTTATCTGTTTGCAGGCATAGGATTGTTTGGCATTTCTGGTGTACAAACTAAGCCAGCCGAATACAGTAATGTGCAGGTGAGCATCCCCTTTGGTGGAGGAATGAAGTATGTCCTTAACCCCAAATGGTATCTTGCCTTTGAGCTGGGGGTTAGGAAAACATTTTTTGATTATCTGGATAATATTTCAGGAGAAAACGCTGCTTTCAAAAATTATCAGTATGGCAATAAGTATGATTATGATAATTATTTTTTTACTGGCTTTTCAATAACTCGAACTTTCTATGATATTCCTTGTGCTACAAATCCTTACCGATAGCCCTGAATCGAGCATTAATGCCATCAGCGCAAAATTTTGGAGGGATGGCGGCTACTTGTGAAAAGTTTGAAAAATAGGCTATTTTTGCTGCCCTGTGGCCTCTTTTAAGGAAGATATAAACCCTAATAACTTGCCTCGCCATATCGCTGTTATCATGGATGGTAATGGTAGATGGGCGAAAGGAAAGGGCGCAGCCCGCATTTTTGGGCATCGCAATGCGATCCAGGCGGTAAAAGACGTGACTGAGGGATGCGGTGAGTTGGGCATTAAGTACCTCACTTTATATGCTTTTAGTACAGAAAATTGGGGGAGACCCAAGGAAGAAGTCGATGGTTTAATGGAATTGTTAGTAAATACATTAAAAAAAGAGATTAATTCGCTTCATGAAAACCAGGTGAGACTGAAAACGATCGGGGACATTGGTCATTTACCCAGGGCATGTCAGGATAACTTAAGTGAAGCGATAGAGGCCACCAAAAACAACCCCGGACTTACCTTAATTTTGGCACTTAGCTATAGCGGAAGATGGGAAATAGTAGAAGCAATAAAGGCCATAGCTAAAGACGTAAAGAGCGACAAAGTAGATGTGGATACCATTAGTGAAGAATTAATTTCAGGATACCTGAAAACGAAAGGCATACCTGATCCGGAATTGTTAATAAGAACAAGTGGAGAAATGAGAGTGAGCAATTTTTTACTTTGGCAAATAGCGTATACCGAACTGTTTATTACTAAAACATTGTGGCCTGATTTCCGAAGAGAAGATTTATATGAGGCCATTTGTGCATACCAATCCAGGGATAGGAGATTTGGAAAGGTAATAGAAAGAACTGTGTAAGCTGATGAAAAGAATTTTACCCCTTGTTTTTTTATTTTTTCTTTTGGTGATCCATACGGCCAAGGGGCAGTTTAGAAGAAACAAAACTCAGGAAAATGTACCCCTTACTGAGAACTCGCTCAACTATGCCAATCCGGTGGAGTACACTATCGGAGGAATAGAAGTAACGGGGTTAAATGTCCTTGATAAAAGTGCTATGATCTCTCTGACGGGACTCAAGATTGGAGATAAAATAAAAATTCCCGGTGAAAAGATAGCGGGTGCGATTCGAAAATTGTGGAAGCACGGCCTCGTAGGTGATGCCTCTATCCTGGTAGATAAAATTGAAGGCGAAAATGTTTTTCTTACTATTGCTTTAGCGGAGCGCCCCAGATTAATTGACTTTTACTTTACCGGAATAAGCAGGTCACGTGAATCCTCTCTGAAGGAAGAGCTCACCCTAATCAGAGGTAAAATTGTAAACGATGCAATGATTCGCAATACGGAACTGTCTGTCAAAAAATTCTTTTCAAAGAAAGGATTTCTAAATACAGAGGTGAAGGTCATTCAGGAAGCTGACACCCTTAACAGGGGAGGCGTTAAAATAAGAATCAATGTAGACTTAAATGCGAAGGTGAGGATACACGATGTAATTTTTGACGGAAACAAAGATATTCCTTCAGCCAAACTGAAGAAGAAGTTAAAGAAAACCAAAGAACATGCACGTATTACTTTGCATCGTACTATTCTGGGAAGCGTTCTGGGCTTTAAGCCTAATCAGTTAAACTTGAGGGCGGATTCTACTCAGGTCCAATCGTGGAGAGAAGTAAAAGAGTTTATCAATGATAACATTAAGTTGAATGTATTTGCTACCTCTAAATTCATTGCATCTGAATTTGAAGAAGACAAGAAAAAACTTATCAGCTACTATAATTCTCTAGGATACAGAGACGCTGAGATCATAAGCGATACCATTGTTAAACACTCAAATAATAGCATCGATGTTAAAATCAAGGTAAAGGAAGGAAGAAAGTATTATTTCAGAAATATTAACTGGACCGGCAATTACATTTATAGTTCGGCCGTGTTAGACAGGGTTCTTGATATTAAGAAAGGCGATGTGTACAACAAGGAACTCATCGATAAGAAGACCAATTTCAATCCAAAAGGACCGGATATTAGCGGCCTTTACATGGATGATGGATACCTTTTCTTCCGTGTTACACCCGTTGAGGTGGCTGTAGTGGGCGATTCCATTGATATTGAAATGAGAATTTTTGAGGGTGAGCAGGCTACCATAAAAAATGTTTGGATAGCGGGAAATGAAAGAACCAGTGAGCATGTAATCCGCAGAGAGCTCAGCACAGTGCCAGGGCAAAAGTTCAGAAGGTCCGACATCATCCGAACGCAACAACAATTGTCTCAGATGGGGTTTTTCAACCCTCAGAAGATACAGCAGGATATTCAGCCCAACCCGGCAGACGGTACGGTGGACATAGGATGGAAATTGGAAGAGCAATCCAATGATCAGATTCAACTTTCCGGTGGATGGGGGGGTGCATTCGGTTTTGTGGGAACGGTGGGATTAACTTTCAATAATTTTTCAATCCGTAATGTCCCCAACCTTAAAAAATGGAGACCCTTACCTACCGGTGACGGACAAAGACTTTCCCTAAGTGCGCAAGCCAACGGAGCATCTTATCAGAGTTACAGTTTCTCATTTACAGAACCGTGGCTTGGGGGCAAAAAGCCTAATTCATTCACGGTGGCGCTAAACAATTCTATCTCTCGTTTAGCTACTTCTGACTACAGCATCAGCGATAAAGTATCATTAAAACAACGCGGAGTCACTGTGGGTCTTGGAAGAAGATTGGAGTGGCCTGACAATTACTTCTCGCTTACCAATTCACTTTCTTTTCTCGAGTATAGGTATAAAGGAAACTACTTTCAGTCAAATGTTCTTCCTGACCAAGGAACAACGTATAGCCTAAAACTTGAAACAGTGCTTGCGAGAAACAGTATTGACAGCCCTATGTATCCTACCCAGGGATCCACTATATCGTTAAGTGTAGCGCTTACGCCTCCATGGTCTCGATTAAGAAACGATAGTTATTTGCAGGATATCAACAAACAGTTTCAGTGGATAGAGATGCACAAGTGGATGTTTGATTCCAAATTTTACCTTAAGCTATTGGGCAGTTCAAAACCTGAGGGTCGCAGCCTGGTGTTAGAGACTAAAGCGCATTTTGGATTTATTGGGCAATACAATAAATCACTTACACCAAGTCCGTTTGAGAGATTCTTGTTAGGAGGTGATGGATTGGCGGGAGGATTTAACTCGTATGTACTCGGTCAGGATATAATTGGTTTGAGGGGCTATGAAAACAACCTGATTACCCCTCCTTTTTATGCCAGGAAAGGGGCGAACAGACAAGCAAATAAAATTGAGGGTGGTATAGTGTATGACAAATTTGGCGTAGAGCTGAGATACCCCATTTCATTAAGTCAGGCCGCTACCATTTATGTACTCTTGTTTGGTGAAGGTGGCAACAATTGGGACAATTATCTCGACTTCAATCCGTTTCAAATCTATAAATCGGCCGGGGTCGGTGCTAAAATATTTATGCCCGCTTTTGGACTTATTGGGATTAACTGGGCATATGGTTTTGATACGTTGCCCGGAGCCACTCAAAAGAGCGGCCCCCAATTTCACTTTACCATTGGCCAGCAAATCAGATAGAAATGCGATCATTTCCGCTAATTTTAGTACTTATTGTTTCCGGCCTGAATTTTGCAAATGCTCAGAAGTTCGGCTATGTAGATACAGATTTTATCCTGAGCAAGATGCCGGACTATAAAAAAGCTCAGGATGAGATAGACCGCTTATCTGCATCCTGGCAGAAAGAAATTGAGGAGATGCAGACAGGAATTGAAGGAATGTATAATGCTTTTGAGGCCGAGCAGGTGCTTCTTACCGAGGAGATGAGAAAGGAACGTAAGGCGGAAATAGAGAAGAAGGAAGCGGAATTGAAAGAGTATCAGAGAAAGGTATTTGGATTTGGAGGGCTATTTTTTTTGAAAAAACAAGAATTGATTAAACCTTTGCAAGACAAGGTCTTTGATGCCGTAGAGAAAGTGGCCAAGTCAAACAGATTAGCAATTATTTTTGACAAGGCAGGTGAGTTAGTCATGATTTATACTGACCCGAGACATGACTATACCGATTTTGTTTTAGAGGAACTCGGATTAGGAGATCCCAATGATCAGATCAAATAACTAAATACAATTAATACGATGAGAAACTTTTTATTTTTATTCCTTATTGGATGCACGAGTTTTGCAGCTCAAGCTCAAACACCCGCCCAGAAAATAGGGTATGCTGATTGGGACTATATTTTTAGCCAATTGCCAGAGTATAAACAGATTGAAACTGAGATGAAAACACATGGAGATCAGCTTCAAAATCAGCTTCAGGCAAAATATAAAGACTATGAAACTAAATTAAAAGCCTATCAGGCGGGAGCAGCCACCATGGTAGATGCCATCAGAAAAGACAAAGAAACAGAGCTGACCCAACTGCAGGAAAATATTCAAAAGTTTCAGCAAGATGCACAAACCTCAATCCAAAATAAGCAAGACCAATTGATGGGGCCTGTCTTTAGCAAAGTAGGAAAGACAATAGAAGACGTAGCCAAAGAACAGGGATATTCATTTATTCTGAATCCTCAACTTATAGGAGGTGGAGACATTTTACTTTATAGCGATGAGAAATATGATATTTCAGATCTGGTACTAAAGAAAATGGGTATAACCCCAAAACCTAAGCCTGTTGCTGATAAAACAAACTAAATGTATTAAGTTAGTAAATATTAAACCCTGTCATCGGCAGGGTTTTTTGTTATTTTCCTTCTATGCATATTCCAGCGATCATTAAGGGCCAAACGATAGGAATTGTTGCGCCAGCACGGAAGGTGGACCGCCATAAACTATTAGAAGGAATAAAGATAATTGAATCCTGGGGGTTGAAGGTAGAGATTGGTAAGTACTGTTTTGAAAAGGATAATGCTTATTTGGCAGCCACAGACGCTAAACGGCTGAGTGATTTACAATTTATGTTGGATAGTCCTTCTGTTAGCGCAATCTTTTGTGCCAGAGGAGGTTACGGAACTACACGTATCGTTGATCAACTTGATTTTAGCGCCTTCATAAAGCATCCAAAATTGATTTTGGGTTTTAGTGATATTACGGCACTCCACCTCAAGCTGCATCAGTTGGATGTGCCAAGTATTCACGGCTGTATGCCCGCGCAGTTTTCAAATCCTGATTATGCTATTTCCGTTGAAAATCTAAAGCATCTTATATTTTCTGATCAGGCTGGAGAAATTTTTGCAAATTCAAATCAGCACAATAGGGCTGGCGAAGCAACAGGAATCCTTATTGGAGGAAATTTGTCATTAGTTGTTGATTCGCTTGGCACATCCACAGAACCGAATACTGATGGTAAAGTTTTGGTGTTGGAAGAAATTGATGAGCATCTGTACAAAGTAGATAAAATGCTTACCCAATTGAAGCGAGCCGGAAAATTGTCACGACTTGCAGGATTGATAATTGGCCACATGACAGGTTTAAAAGATACCGAGCTGCCCTTTAATCAAACAGTGGAGGAACTGATTTTAGACAAAGTTTCAGAATATAAATTTCCAGTGGGATTTGGTTTTCCTATTGGGCATGAACCCCCTAATTTACCCTGGCGTCATTCTTCTCCTTCCCGACTAGTTGTTACTATTAATAATTCAAACCTTACTTTTAAATAGCTCAGTCTCTGTCCATCGAAAGGATCACATCTTTTTTTGACATTGTTATTCCCAACGCATATTGAAAAGAACCAGACCCATCGGGTTGGGTCGCAGTTATAGGTAAAGTATACAGCAGTGAGTCTTTCCCTATTTTTTGAACATTGTCAGTAAGTTCAGAATCAGCGGCTGCTGCATAGGCCTCAATCAATTGTTGTTCAATTTCCATTAGGTGCAGATCCCCGGGATAAAGCACATGAACCTTTACGTGGTACTGTTGCTGAAGTTCGTTAGTAAGCTGAGCATTAAGAGTTGGCGAATCCTGTTTTTTTATCTTTTTGGAAATACTTCTACCATACTGAAAAGCAGCTTCTGTTATTTCTGCATCAGAAATTTTTATGATTTCGTGTGCTTTCTTTCCCTCCCACATTTTCTTTTTTTGCTCTTCTGTTAGTTTTCCCTGGCATGCAAAAACAATCAATAGGAGTATTGGCAACAGCTTTTTCATAAGCAAGTTCTTTAGTTAACAAAGGTAGCTTTGAAAGTGTCCACGCTCAAACCTTTTGGGCAAATAGGCTGACTCAAAGTCAATTGCTAACTTTGCCCTGCATTTTTTGAAATATGATTAAAAAACTAGAAGAAATAAAGGGTCGGTTTGAGGAGGTAGGTCAGTTGCTTATGCAGCCAGATTTGATAAAAGACCAAAAGAGATTTACGCAACTGAGTAAGGAATACCGTGATCTGGAGAAGGTAGTTTTGAAATATAATACCTATCGGGCAATATTGAATAGCCTAAATTATGCTAAAGAAGTATTGGAAAAGGAGAAAGATCAGGAGCTGAGAGAAATGGCAAAAATGGAACTGGAAGAGCTTGCCCCCAAGAAGGAAGCAATTGAGGATGAACTCAAAAAGCAACTCATGCCCAAAGACCCAAATGATTCAAGAAATGCAGTACTGGAGATTAGGGCCGGTACGGGAGGAGACGAGGCGGCTATCTTTGCGGGCGACCTTTATCGCATGTACGAACGGTTTTGTGATGAACATAAATTGAAGCTTTCAGTAGTTGATGTAACAGAAGGCACAGCCGGAGGTTATAAGGAAGTAATTAGTGCCGTTGAGGGAGAGGGTGCGTATGGGTTGCTAAAATATGAGTCTGGCGTGCATCGCGTGCAACGCGTGCCGGATACAGAAACACAGGGACGAGTGCATACCTCAGCTGCTTCTGTAGTGGTATTGCCCGAAGCAGAGGAAATAGATGTGGAAATCAACCCAGCCGACATTGAAGTACAGACTTCCCGTTCAGGTGGTGCCGGAGGTCAAAATGTAAACAAGGTGGAAACCAAAGTGCAGATGACACACAAGCCCACCGGTATCGTTGTTACCTGCCAGGTGGAGCGATCCCAATTGGGCAACCGGGAGAGGGCCATGCAAATGCTGAGGACTAAGCTCTACGAGATGGAAGTAGAAAAGCAGGCTACTAAAATTGGGGCGGCCAGAAAATCACAGGTACGAAGTGGAGATCGTTCCGAAAAAATAAGAACTTACAACTACCCTCAAAGCAGGGTTACGGATCATCGTATAGGATACACCCAACACAACTTACCCGCTGTTATGAATGGGGAAATAGATGAGTTTGTTGAGAAACTAAAAATTGCCGAGACTGCCGAGCGAATGACAGAAGCAAAATAACTTAGTTTTCGTTATCTGCCTCGTCTGCCTTTTTGATCTGCTCGTCCAGTATTTCATCAATAATTTTCATCTGTCGCTCATCTATGGTTTGATCAACCTTGGCCTGCTTCTTCATGTAACGAAACATGGCGTTCTTTTTAATTTCGTAAGCAATAAAGACAGTATAAGATTTTGTCTTTTCGTTATAATATTTCTCCTGCCCCATTTTTCTAAGGTCAGCAATTTGAGTATTCATGGTTTGCCTTACCAAACTTTGAAATTTGTCAGCCACATCGGCACCTCTTTCATTTTCTCTTTGACCCAGATACTGGTCGGTTACCTGCTTCATGGTGGTGTTTACCTGACCCGCTAACTGAGCCTTTGCGGCAATGTCTGCTTTACCCAGGGCAATATTGTCTTGAGAACTTTCGCCCTTACCGGTGCCTCTAAACCACCTGTTGTTAGATTCATAGGCGCTTCCCCTAAAGGGTTCTTTTACCTTTTTACCAAACGGACCAGAAGAACACGCAGCAAGTAAGGCAATCGTACCGATTAAGATATTAGGAATATATTTCATGAATTTGAGTGTTTGATGCTGCTTCAAAAATACGAAAAATTATGCCAGACTTGAGGATACAATTAGTTGCAATCTAAGACCCGTTTCCGTTGAATTGGTACCACGCAAGTTTGGTTCAATTTAGCCAAAATAACCTAACTTGGTTGAGATAATTCCTGAACATGTTTTCTCTAAGCACCTGGCTTCACCTCCGTTTTCCATTTTCGTTTTTTTTAATGCCGGTATATTTTTTTGCTTTAGGGCACTCTCCTAATTTCACGGAATCCAGAATTATCTGGTCATTCCTAATTATTCACCTGTTACTTTATCCTGCCAGTAATGGGTATAACAGCTATTTCGATAAAGATGAAAAAAGTATTGGCGGGCTTAAGAATCCACCCCCCGTAAAAAAAGGACTTTATTTTGTCTCTTTGCTAATGGATGTTATGGCCATTGTATTGGCGGTAAAAATAAGTATTCTCTTTGCTTCGATGTTGCTCATTTATGGCCTTGCATCAAAAGCCTATAGCCACCCCACTACTAGACTTAAGAAATACCCTATATTAGGCTGGCTTATTACCGGGTTTTTCCAGGGTTTTTTTACTTTCCTGATGTGTTATGAAGGCATTAATGCTTTTGGAATATCGGGACTATTCAAACCCAACATTTTGATACCCGCTGCACTTACGAGTCTAATGCTTTGGGGAAACTATCCTATGACTCAGATTTATCAACATGAGGAAGACGGCAAACGAGGAGACAAAACGTTGAGTATTCTGTTAGGTATTAAGGGGACATTTATATTTACTGCCATCGTATTTGCTATGGCCACTTTAGGGTTTGTGCTATATTTTAATTTTTACTTTAAAATTAAATACGCCATAATCTTTGCAGTCTCAATTGCACCAATTCTTCTTTATTTCTTAGTATGGTTTATTCAATCCGGAAAAAATATTGAGAGGGTAAATTATTCAAGAACGATGTGGCTCAACTTTATTTCCGCTATTTGCCTAAATGGATTTTTCATTTATTTTTTTCTTGATGTTAGTCAGGTAATACAGGCTATGAAAGCAGGGTTTTAATCTGTCAGAAAGAAATTTTCTGATGATTCTGCAATAGAAGTTAAACAAGAAATTTTCCGGTACAAATTGAATGGATGTTAGTAATCTGTATACCCCCAAAATAATTATTTAAATCAAATATCGATTTTCAGCGCTTAAACAATGTTGTGGAAAATTTGTTGATATTGCTCTAATCCTTTTCGCTTTATTAGTGTCTTAATGTTACCTATATTAGGTTACCGGTAGACTGAAAGAGAGATAAAAGGGAGTCTGAAAAGTTGGATATGCAAACAGAGATTAGAAACAAAAAAGTTTACAGTGAACTAAATGTATTACTTGTTGGTAATAATCCGATTGAGTTGAGCAAAGTTTTTGATAACATTCGGAATATGGCCGGAAGCCGAATTTTAACAGAGATTGCATTTGACATAAAAACCATTTTTGAGCGATTGGTAAATTTTCATCCTAACTACATCCTTATCGATGACAACATTGGGAAAGTGGCACTGAAGAATGCTGTGAAAATGTTGGGTAAGGATAAGAAAACAAAGGATATTCCCATTGCCATACTTAAGAATTCAAATTACGAAGAAGTGTTTAGTGTGGGTGTGATGGATTATATCCTTAAAGAAAACATCAATGGACAATCGCTGTATACCGCACTTACAAATTCTCTGAAATTCAGGAGAACGCAGATTTATCTTTATAAGGCGATGAAGAAAAGAAAGCAACAATTGAAAAAACTAACGCACAGTTAGATTTGATTGACAAGTCGAAATTCAACTTTTACCATTGCTCCATCTCTATTCACCTCCATCGTTATACGTTTTCCTTCTTTCGAATTAAAAAACCCATTGATGTGATTAAGATCCATATTCTGGGCATCTGTTCCATTAATCGACATGATTAGATCACCTTCTTTTAGTCCGGCCTGCTCTCCAGGGGACCCACTTCTTAAATGGGTTATTTCGTAAGTTCTCAATCGGGCCCCTTTTGCTTTTACAATAAGCCCACCCATGTCATAGTTGAATTTCTTCTTGTAGTCTGCATTCTTTCTAATATAAACTTCCTCACGCGGGTAATTAAAAATAACACTGAAACGACTCAGTATTTCCCCGCCAAGGGCTCCATTTCTGCGCATTGAGTCATCCTGAAAAAGAGCATCCGTATAACTCTCGGGATCTGGAAAGTTGGCGATAATGCCTTCAATTTTGTACTCACCTAATTTCAATTCATTGATTCTTCCTATGCGTCCTTTGATTTCACCGCCAATGCCTCTCCCTATAATGCTTTCCAGGTTTTTTTTAGGTATCCTGATCGCTGGATCAGACTCAGGCTCAAGGACCAATCCATGACTGGCCCCAGTGTCTATCAATAACTTTACATTAAGTGCTGTGCTGTCATTGAGTTTTGTTTTTGCCATAACAAAAGGTTTGGTGTCTTCCACCCTAATTTTCAAAGTCTGGTATCTTCTTTTTTTCTTGAAATACTCCGGGGAGAAAAGCACAATTCTTTTTTTATGATAGTCCATGCGAACTATGAACCGACTGAATAGCTCGTAACCTAAAATACCATGTACTTCTGTTCCTAGATAATTTCTTAATTCGAGATAATCTTTTTCAAGAACCAACATAGAGTGACCTTCACCATGAACGCCTGGCAAGTCCAATGTAACATTATCCGTGACATAGGCATCCACTAATTTTTCGCCTCCAGGTCCTGAAATAAAAATTTCTTTTGAGTAAGTGAGACCTAAAATATCACTGTATGTCTTTTGTGTCAGCACAGTAGTACGCACGCCCGTATCCAATATAAATTTAAGAGGAGCCTGGTTATTGAGAACAACTGGAATCACCACCATGTTGTTTATAATTTCAACGGGAATGATAACTTTTTTCCTATTGCCTTCGACCTTAAAGCCAGAATACTGCGAAAAGCTTATTGTGGTAATAAATAGTAAAATATAAGACAGTATATTTTTTAGCATAGGCGTCCCAAGACTCTAAACTATTGAAAAATTAAGGATTTAAACGGTGAGGGCGCCTAGTTTGGCTAGTAGATTTTGGGGTATTTTTTCAACGATGAGCGTGTCCAGGTTGCTTTGCTGAAGAAATCCCTCCTCCACCATGATGCTCATTTGAGTATGTAGGTGATCAAAAAAGCAGTTGGTGTTAAGTAATCCTACGGGTTGTGAAATAAGTCCTAACTGCTTCCAGGTGAGAATTTCAGCGAGTTCGTCAAGGGTACCCCACCCTCCTGGTAGGGCAATAAAGGCATCTGAAAGGTCGGCCATTCTTTTCTTCCTTTCGTGCATACTTTTCACCACCTCCAATTGGGTTACTCCCTGATGACCGAATTCTTTTTCCATCAAAAAATCGGGTATTACACCAACAACTTTGCCGCCTCCAGCCAATACTTCATCTGCTATAATTCCCATAAGGCCGATATTTCCGCCTCCATATACCAAACTGCAGCTGGACACTAAAAATGCCTGTGCTAAATTACGAGCGGCTTCTTCATAGATAGGACTATTGCCTTGGCTTGATCCGCAAAAGACACATATGTTCATATGGAGTAAAACTCCTCAGAGCACCTCAATGCTTTACATCATGCTCATTTTTGCTTACCATCTTGTTGGGGAATATCCATGGTGAAATGATGGCGAGTACAAAAAGAGTTATCACAACTGAGATTACTGGCATATTATTCTTACATTTTACTTGAACAGTAAAGTTAATGACATACTTGGAAATCCATATAATTGAAGGGAAAAAGTTGAGACTGCAACCATTTCTTATCATAGAGAGTTTATAACAATAAGGCGACTTTGGCCTTAAAATATTATTTAGCATTAAGCAATGAAAAGATTTTTGATCGTTACTGGCGTTCTGATTTTGATCATATTGGGCATTTATGCCTATAATCGTCTTTATTATACCAAAACGTTTAGCCCGGAGGCCTCTGTCGAATACAATCAAAACGGAACCCATCTTTCTGTTTTCTATAACCGGCCTTACAAAAGGGGAAGGGTGATATTTGGAGGTCTTGTTCCTTATAATGCCGTCTGGCGAACAGGAGCAAATGAAGCGACAGTATTTAAAACCAATAAGAACCTTGTTATCAAAGGGCAACAATTAAAGGCTGGCACTTACTCATTATGGACGATACCAGGTGAGCAAGTCTGGAAGGTTATTTTCAACAATGAGAGTGGGCAGTGGGGGATTGATTTCAATGGAGAGGCCAACAGGGACCCTGCGAAGGACGCACTTATCATAGAAGCACCTTCATTAACACATAACAAGGAATTTGAACAGTTTACAATTTCGATTGAGCGGGTGGGTGAAGATGTTGAACTTATTTTACTGTGGGATAAAACCATTGTAGTGGTACCTATTAGTGTTGACCACTAAAAGCTATTTAACAACAATTACCTTTACATTCGTTTTTCTGTTTTCTTCAATGGCTTCTGGTATTGCCTTATAAGTGTAGCTGATATTTTGCGTGGTTGCCCCGTCATTCACAAGAAAGGCTATGATGTTTTTTGCCTGTGCTTCCGTTCGATTATTATGATAGGTCTTTTTAATGGCTATTGAATCCACAGATATGATTTTAAATGCAGCCATTCTTATAGCCTCAATTTGAGTCATAGAAATTGTATTAATCGCAATCATGCTGGAGTCTGGTTGTGCCTCCGAAGTGTCTCGCTCATTAATTACTGTAAGTAACGAATCCAGTTTTACAGTATCCACCACCTGCTCTGGTATAGAGTAGTGGATAGTATCAATAATAACCTCAGTTAAATCTGGATCGGATGGAATAGAATCGGTGAGGTAACCCTGAAGCGTTACGTCCAACACAAACTTTCGATCAGGATTTCCTTTTATCATCCTGCTTAGCCTGCGCAAACTTTGTGTGGAGCTGGAAGACAAATGGGATGAATTTGTCTCAAATTCAATTTCTAGTTCCAGGGTGGTGCCTTTAGTGAGTGGTATTATTTCTGCTTCCACTTTGTCAGACATAGGAACGTCAGCGGTAAAGTCATAGGTTTTGGAATAAAAAGTATAATTGTCTTTCTCCGGTTCAATGGAGAGATTGTATCGTGCGCCTTCCTTTAAATAAAGGGTGAATGTTCCGTCTTTTTCTGGCCGACCATTAGATATTCTTTTTTGATCTTTCTGATCGAAAACCGCAATATAAGGAGAAGAAGGATTTTCTAATCCAGAAACAATCCCTTCAATTTTTACGGTTGCTTTTGGCTTTAATTCTGAAGGAAAGAGCAACTCCACAATTTCAGATGTCCTGGGACCGGGTTGGTCTTTGAGGAGGTATCTGCCCTGAAACGAAGCACTAACAAATTGGTCATCTTTTGCGGTATTGGCAAATGAAAGTGGCACGGGTTTAGACCAATTTGATTCTTCAAGTCTAGTGAGATAGAGATCCATCCCCCCTTTGTTTTGAGGAAGTTGATCAGACGAAAAAATTAAAGTTTCACCATCTCCCAGAATCCTTGGAGTTTGTGAATTTCCGGTATTGATGTAATCAGGCAGCGCTATCGGCTCTTCCCACTTTCCAAGACGGGATTTTTTAGCCACCAGTATTCTGCAACCAGAAGCGCTTTTCTGATTCATGGTTTCACAACGCATAAAATAAAGTGCAGATTCATCCGGAGCCAAAGATGGACAAGCCTCTTGCTCAGCGCTGTTAATTGGAAGACCCAGGTTAACTGGGTCGGACCAAAATGCCCCACGCAAATGACTGACTAAAATATCAAATCCCCCCAGTCCGCCAGATTTTAAACTTGAAAGATACATTGACTTTCCATCTGCACTAAGCGCAAAGCCACCCAAAAAAGTAAGCCGATTATTTACTGTTTTGGACATTATCACAGGATCTTTCCAATTCACGGCATCTTTTTTAGTGGTATAAAAGAGAGTCAATTGATTTTCATCATTATTATCTGAAACAAAAATGAGTGAATTACCGTCAAAGCTAATGTATGGGGCACTCACATTAATAGCCGGATGGTTTATGGTTATAGGGAGTTTTCTCAACTTTGCCTGACCAAAACAATGTGATAGTGTAAATACAAGAAGAAGAGAATTGAGCGCTCTATTCATACTGTGAATTTGGTCATTTAAAATTAAAAGCAAATTCATTGCCATAAGATCAAAATCTCTGAACTTTTAATGAAACTTTGGGAACTAGGTTGTATCTTAGGTTTTTGCATTAAAAAAATTTAAAACCAGAAAAACAATGATTCAAGTAATTCCTTCTATAGCCATAAGAAAGGGTAAGGTGGTAAAAATGAGGAAAGGTGACCCGACAAGTGAGAAGGCATATGATGAGAATCCCCTTGATCTGGCTAAAAGATTTCAGGATTGCGGCATAGAAAAAGTACATCTTGTAGATTTGGATGGGGCAGAGAAAGGCTCTCCAAAGAATTATCACGTTCTTGAGGCGATGTGTGCGTATACAGATTTGAAAGTTAATTTTACTGGAGGTGTGTCAACAGATGGGGATATTGGCAAGGCGTTTGAACATGGAGCATCTCAGGTAACAGTGGCAAGTATTGCCGTTACAAATCCTCAGTTGTTTACCTCATGGCTGGTTTCTTATGGTAGGGAAAAGGTTACATTGGGAGCGGACGTTACCGACATTAATTCTAAACAAATTCTTTTTAGAGGTTGGCTAAAAAAATCTGAAATAACCCTTTATGACCACATTCAGCAATTTTATGAGGATGGCCTCAAATATGTGAAATCGACAGACGTGTCTAGAGATGGGGTGTTGGAAGGGCCCGCATTTTCGTACTATAAAGAAATTATATCGAAATTTCCCGACCTGCAAATTCTTGCAAGTGGTGGTGTAAGAGGGATTGATGATATCAAAAGATTAGAGGAGCTCGGTCTATATGCCGTTATTTTTGGCAAGGCGTTTTACGAAGGTATTTTGAAACTCAAAGACCTGGAGCATTTTCAGGTAAGAAATGAGCGATGACAAGTTTGCTTGCGTTACGGTCAGTTATTAGCTAAAAAGTGTAATTAAAATTTGAGGAGAGGAATCCTGTCGGTATTCTGAGAATACCAAATAGCCTTCTTTAGTGACTAAAAGTTACGCCAACATTTTCAAGCCTTTGTCCTCGTTAAGTGCCTTACGGATTTCCTTCATGGCCTCTTGCCTTAGCTCGTAGTAGTCTCGGCTTTTGCGTGGCTTATTAAGAAGCCCTTTAATATAAAGCAAAACCTGCTCTGCCTGAAGTCCGTTAAGCTCATCCAAGGATGCCTGAATGGCGATTTTGGGTAAACTTTTCATTTACGTAGTGGTTACTTCTACAATGAACGTAAAACAAGGCATAGTGGTTCAAAGTGTTCAATGCTAATTAATTTAGAAACACTTGGGCAGAATCAAAAAATAACATTTTTTGGATGATCACCCAATAAGGGTGGCG
Organism: uncultured Ohtaekwangia sp.; assembly: GCA_964409415.1. GTDB lineage: Bacteria > Bacteroidota > Bacteroidia > Cytophagales > Cyclobacteriaceae > ELB16-189. Next base: position 111,655 of record CAYPDF010000001.1, read on the forward strand.
TATTTAAAGTTCCACATTAACGCAAAACCGATTTGAGTAAGGACTTTAATTAGACTTGAGCAGGGTCATTATCTTTTCCTCATTAATGGGCTTAGTCATGTAATGGTCAATGCCAAGGCTTTTGGCTTTCTGTATATCATCTGGGTTCATAGATGAGGTGAGTACTACAATAAGGATATTTTCCTTTTTTGGGAAGTCCAGCTTTTTAAATGCGTCAATAAATTGAAAGCCATCCATTATGGGCATGTTGAGATCCAGAAAGATAATATCCGGAATAGCCACATCTCCCTGGAAATAACTGTTAAATAAATCCAGGGCCTCCTGCCCATTTAGCGCTGAGTGCACCACTTTGGCAATGCCCAGGTGGGTTAAAGTAGACTCTGTTATAAAATTGCAGATTTTATCATCATCTACCAACAGCACACTCTTATTCATAAATCACAATTACGCAGCAAAGATGATTTATATTTTTCATTTTTGGTAGACTGACCCAAAAAGAAACATTAACAAAAAAAAATCATTAGACTTTTTCGTACTAAGTGCTGACGATTGAAAATGAAATACTTGCAGTAGCTTTATTGAAATAAGTTTTGATTTCATTGTCAAATCAAGTAAAACTACTCTTTAGCTTGGCCCATTGGATAAGCACAATGTGCAAATCAGAATAATAAGTGTGCTTTCTCCTTAATTTAGGCGGCTATTATCCAGCCCCCAATCAAATTGATTGGTACAACAACCTTACCTGTAATGTGCGACCACAAAATCGTAGGCGTTTTCAAAACAAATTTTTCTTGCAAGATTTTCAGGAGAATGATTGTCAAACCACTTTGGTCTTTCTCTTTTCATGCTATAGAGTATTTGGGTCAGATCGTCCTCCAGCCTATTCATATCAAGAACTGTAGAATATCCGGTCAGCGGATTATTGGCTCCGTCAAATCCGGTGCCGATGCATAGGATATTCCATATACGCATCGGATTCGGCAGATGATAATCAAAGGGGATGTGGATAAATTGCTCCAGTGTGCGTGCCAATAAATTTCTGGCGCGTTTTCTTTGTACATGAGGAAGAGACAGATTTAGCAACCAGGAATTTTGATATAAGCCCAGAAGTTGTTGATCCAGGGAGATACCAATTAGCCCCTCACTATCATGTATCTCAATTACATCTTCATCACAAAGATTAATGTTCCATGCCTTAAACCCCTGAACACGGAAGTTATCGTCTTCTTTACCATTTTTTGCGTTTTCAATTAACGTATCCAATCCATCAATTCCTGAGTAGCCCACTTGACTGGCAATGACGGGGATCTTTGAGATCGCATTTTCAGGCTTGCGATTGAATGGACGTATAATGGTTTTATAGAAATTCTGGCGAGAGGCTGCACTCATGTGTTTCACATCAATAAGTATGCGTTTTGATCCGGTGCCTTTCAGGTCATCATCTAAACCGAGAAGTTCATTCATCACGCTGTAGGTTGCATTCTTTAGCACCCCCTTATCCATGTTTTTATGCTGGTCATAGACATACTTTGACACAAAAGGCAGGCTATGTGCATGGCCGCAAAGTGTATTATTGAAATGGCTTGCAAAAGTGATGTAAAAGGGGGTATGCATCCAGCTTTTAAGCGTAGGATCGTCTAAGCTTTCCTCGCCCTTTAATTGCCTGATACGACTCTTTAACTTGCCTATACTCACATCTTTCGGTTTGTCACCAGGCCCTTGAAAATCATCCTCCGGATTACCTACACCCAAGGCGTGTATACCCTCTAAGGTTAGCACTATGATCACATCATCATTGTCAGGGCGCAAGCGATACAACACATCGCCTCCATTCTGTGCAAGCTGGTAAATGCCTTCCCAGGTACGATTAGGGCCATGTGGAACCAGTTGAAGTTTATGTGGTGTAGTTACTTTTTCGCCCGATTTGCTCAGGTAAAATTTATACTCTCGTTTTAATTCTTCAAAGTAATCGTAATATCCATTTTGCAGATATTTAATTCGTTCCAGCGGTAGTCTCGCAAATCTGTTTTGAATAAATTCCAGTTCAGATTTTTTTACTTTTTCCATTCCCGGTTGCGTCTTTATTAGCTTCATTAGCCATTCCATTGCTTCATCTTCTCCTTTGGAGTGGATGCGGTTGAAATAATCTCCAATTATTTGTTTACCAATGGGACCTGTGCTATTGCCATACAAAAATCCTTTCTCATAGGGATATAATGATGCAAACATAAGTTTGACGCGAGCCTGTGTGCTCTTTACCAAGTCGCATTGGCTGTACTCACTGGCCAGTCGGCCTTTTCTCTGTTCCTCCAGGTTTGATTGAGGAATTAGCCACGGGTTCAGCGAAAGATTTTCAACACCATCTAAAGCCATTACAGACGAATTGTAAGCCACTTTGCCCGGATAACAATGAATGTCTGCGTACATGCTATTCAGTTTAATTGATCGACCTGGGGGTCAATTCTCATAAAATTCTGAATTGCCCGGATGCGTTCATGGGAATGAATAAGTTCTGAAAGATTATCGAGGTCGCCCAGGTGAAAGTGGGCATTCAACTTTTTGATAATCGGATTATAGACACCAGGAACCTGATCCATAAAAACTACTGGCGTATTGACATTGAAAGAAAAATTGCGAATACCCCTTACCATTTCTATACCTGTGATCACCGGCAAGTCGATAGCTGTGAGAATAAGACTGAAACTCTCTTTGCGCGCAGCCAGTAAACCGTCAAGTCCACTTTGAGCCATATGGACTAACCAGCCCGCATAATCAAATTGCTTCTTAATATCACTCGCCACTGAAATTTGCCGGTGGACCACAAGTACCCTCAAGTATTCATTCATCTTTACCTAAACCTAGTTCACAAGATGGTTCCAATTAAAATATGCTTTTCAGGATAAGACAGGAGACGTTTTCCCAATTTTAGAAAACATTGTTTTTGGGCTTTATTGAAGGATTTTTATGGCTGTGCTATGAGGATATCCTTAAAAATTTAAGGATATCTTTAATATGACATCAGGTCAAAAGCCCATTTTCGTATGCGAATTTGATCATACCCACTGTATTTTTAACTCCCAATTTGTGTTGAATATGGGCTTTATGGGAATGTATTGTTTTTTCAGAAATGTTGAGCCTTATACTTATTTCCTTTAATGAGTGCTCCTCGCAAATGAGTCCGAAAATTTCTTTTTCACGCTCACTCAATTCCGCCATTTTAGAGAAGAGGGGTTTTTCAGATCTGATAGAAATGCTCTTGCGCATTACTGAGGAAATCAAATCGTTATGATAGAAATCCTTTTCGTATACCGAAAGTATAGCCCGTTCCAATTCATCGGGGTTGGCGTTCTTTAACAAAAAGGAATGTACTCCCATCTCCAACATGTGCAACATATACTTTTCACTATCGTGTTGAGTGAGCACAATGATTTTAATGTCGGGGTATTTGGGAATAACATATTCTGCTGTCTCTACCCCATTCATTATGGGCATCTCCAGATCGAGTAATATCACATCTGGCTTGTGTTTGGTAAGTAGTTGTATCAATTCTTTACCATGCTGTGCCTCCCACACCTGATCTACCTTTCTGAAAGTTTTGAGCAGGCGCACCATGGCCTTTCTAAAAAGATTATGATCGTCTGCTATGCAAATGTTAATACGACTCATGAGTAATTAAAGGTAGTGTAACTGAAACAACAGTTCCAGAAGGATTATTTTTTTCAAAAATCAATTTACCCCCCAGCAAGACTACCCTATTCTCCAGGTTATAAAGACCCAATCCATGTCTTCCAGCAATCTTATTTTTTATACTTGATAAATCAAATCCCAGGCCATCATCGCTGATGGTAAAGAGAAGGCTATTTTCTGTCCACCGAAAATTGACATTAATATGTGATGCGTGCGCATGTTTAAGGGCATTGGCAGTTGCCTCCTGTACTATTCGGTAGATCAACAATTCCTGGTCTTTATCTAATGAGAGTCTTTTGCCCTCTTCGTTATAAGAAACTACTGTCGCATCGCGTGATGAAAGACGCTCACACATTTCTTGTGTGGATTGTAAAAGGCCAAAGTTATCTAATGTAGAGGGCATCAAATCCCATGATATTCTTCGTACTGATTCGTGTGTTTTATCCATGAGTTCCATGAGTTCAGAAGAATCATCTTTGGATTGATTATTGAGGCTAACACGCATTGTCATCAGCATCATTCCCACATCATCATGCAGGCCTTTAGATATGCGCTTACGCTCATTTTCCTGAGACTCAAGGGCAGCCTTAAGCATCTTTTTCTGGTAATCAATTACCAGGTTCTGTCTATTGACTTCCTCCTGCACTATCTTTTTTTGATGGAATACCACAAACAAGATTACGACCACCGCCATCAATAGGAATATGGCTGTGCCCGCAATAAAAAGAAGAATTTCTTGAGAAGCGCCATTCATGGATGAAACAATTATCGGCCACAAGATAAGGTGGAATTTTTGAAATAATGAATTGGAAAGAGTGTAACAAAAGCGGATGAAATAATTGAATCCGCCTGGTTGGCAACCTACCTTTTTGCGGTTTTGCCACTAATGGTTCACCTGCCTTGCCGGAAATTTTCGTCAATCATCTATAAAATTTAGGACTTAAATAATGAGTTTATTCCTAACATGCACTGCGCTATATTTGTGCAATCTGACTTTCCTAAACCTCATTGTAAATGAAATCTTCTTCGAAACTAACACAAAGTGTACATGCTGGATCTCCCGGTGATCCCCTTTATGGAGGTGTTGTTAATCCAATCTATCTATCATCCGCCTACGATTATGAAGAAACTGTCAGGTATCCAAGATATTATAATACACCCAATCAAATGGCAGTGGTTGACAAAATTGCGGCTTTGGAGAATGGTGAGGATGGGCTTGTATTTAGTTCTGGAATGGCTGCTATCATGACCTCAATATTTGCTTTGATGAAATCAGGAGATCATATTATTTTTCAAAACGATCTTTATGGGGGCACTCACCATGCGGCTTTGCATGAGCTCAACCGTTATGGAATAAGTTATACAATGGTAGATGCCTCTGATCCCTCCAGTTTTGAAAAAGCAATTCGCAAAGAGACCAAAATAATTTACATAGAAACACCCTCTAACCCGCTTCTGAAAATAACAGACATTAAGAAAGTGGCTACCGTTGCCAAAAAACATAAGTTGGTTACAATTATTGACAATACGTTTGCCTCACCCGTCAATCAAAACCCCATTGATTTGGGAATAGACATTGTAACTCATAGTGGCACCAAATACATTGGTGGCCACAGCGATTTGTGTTGTGGACTAATGGTGTCATCAAAGAAATTGACCAATAAAATAAAGACAAGCGCCATGCACTTTGGTGGCAGCCTTGATGCACAAACCTGTTACCTGGTAGAGCGTAGCCTGAAAACCATAGTACTTCGGGTGAATCAGCAGAATAGCAACGCGATGACTATTTCCCGTTTTCTGGAGTCGGAAAGTAAAGTGGGTAAAGTATTTTATCCAGGACTAAAGACACATCCTCTTCATACCATTGCCAAAAAGCAAATGCCGGGCGGCTTTGGCGGCATGCTTTCGTTTGAGGTAAAGGGCAGCCCGGATAAATTCATGAAAAAATTGAAGTACATCAAACGAGCGGTGAGTCTGGGAGGCGTAGAAAGCACCATTAACTCACCAATGAAAACGTCTCACGCCAAGCTTACCCCTGAAGAACGCAAAGCGGCAGGCATCAGCGATAAATTGGTTCGGCTTTCCGTAGGGATTGAAGACCCTATGGATTTGATCAGCGACATCAAGCAAGCGTTATAAAATTTGGACGGGATAGCAGTCAATACCGTAAAACAGTGAGTTATTTTAACTCAACAATAATCTCAATCTCAACGGCAATATTACTAGGCAATGCATTCATCCCCACTGCTGAACGGGCATGTTTTCCATTCTCACCAAATACTTCTACCAACAAATCGGAGCAGCCGTTGATTACTTTAGGTTGGTCTTTAAAGTCGGGTGTACAGTTTACCATCCCCAGCACTTTCACCATACGCTTCACCTTGTTGAGGCTTCCGAGTTCGGCTTTCATGGTGGACAATAATGCGATGCCTGCCTGGCGTGCTGCATCATAACCTTCTTCAATGGTCAGGTCTTGTCCTACTTTACCAGTAATGCTTCCACCCTCTGGCCTGCTGGGGCCATGCCCTGAAAGATAAAGTAGATTGCCGGTGCGTACTGCCTTTACATAATTAGCCGAAGGCGCAGATGGTGGAGTTAACTTAATGCCCAACTCTTCAACTCTTTTATCGTAGTCAGGTTTTTGAGAGAATGCGCCAACAGTAAAAAGCAAAAGACAAATAATTGTAAGAAAGTATTTCATGCATTTAAAAGTTATTTGGTGTTTCAAGATAGGAAAAATATAAAATATAACGTGCGTCAACGCCAGGGGAAAACCAATTTAAGCCCTCTTTTGTTTTTGCCTGCGATATCAATGAACCCCTTCATGTCACGGAGGTTGCCCTGCACATCCCAGTAATAAAAAGTGCCCCACTTGCCTTTGCCATACGATTGGGAAGTAACCTGGCCTGCCCAATAGGTGGAGGTATCATGCTCTCCGGAATAGGAGCTTGTATGTGCTAATCGTAAACCTGATGATTTGCTTTTTACTGTTTTGTAATGGAAGGATTGTAAGGAATAATAAGAGGACTCTTCAATATTCAACGATCTACTTTCCCATGTTGCAGGTAACGCAGACCTGAATTGGGCTTCGGCACAAAGAAGAAAACAACTTGAAAAAAGGACACAGAACCATGCTTTCATTTGCGTTGCTTTGTAAGAAAGTTACGACTTTTACTAAATACTTCTAATTGAATTTTACCAATGAAGGAAAAAAAGCGTTGTGCCTGGAGTCTGGGGTTTGATCAATACATTAAATATCACGACACGGAATGGGGTGTTCCAGTTCATGATGACAGGAAACATTTTGAATTTCTTATTTTGGAAGGGGCACAAGCAGGCCTGAGCTGGTCTACCATTCTCAAAAAAAGAGAAGGCTATAGAAAATTATTTGAAGACTTTGATCCGACAAAAGTTGCGCGATTTTCAGATAAGAAACTAGAAAAATTGTTGCTCAACCCGGCAATAATCAGAAATAGACTAAAAGTATATGCAGCAGTGAACAATGCGAAGCGATTTCTTGAAGTACAAAAGGAGTTTGGCTCTTTCGATAAATACATTTGGCAGTTTGTAGGGGGAAAACCCATTGTGAACAGAAGGAAAACGATGAAAGAAGTGCCTGCGACCACCAAAGAGTCGGATGCGCTGAGTAAAGATTTAATCAAACGTGGATTTAAGTTTGTGGGCAGCACGGTAATTTATGCACACATGCAGGCCTGTGGACTGATCAACGATCACCTTATTGATTGCTTTAGGTACGAGGAAACAAAAAGGCTAAAATAGATATTTGATGAAGGCATAAATGCCCAGTATCAGTAAGGTAAACCCTGGGACTCGCTTCACCATTTTACTACTCTTAACGTAACGAGCTAGTTTTTTTGCCATCAATGCAAACAGGGTTAATAAGAGCATGGCACCTACCGAAGTGCCCAGAATATAACTGTGAAGCAACCAAACAGAGGAAAGATTGAGCCAGCCTTGCGCTTTAAGATAGGCGGTAACACCAATCCAAAAAGGAATTGCCATTGGATTGAGTATGCTGAGTATAAGCCCCCTGCGAAATCCACTTTCATTAAACTTTAGAGAAAACGAAGTCGGTTTTTCGGCAGACCATAAGTTGAGCACTCCGATAGCAACCATCACTATGGCAGTGATCAATTGAAAATTTTCAATGACAACCGGAGAGGAGGTAATCCACGCCTCAAATTGAACACCAATCCATGTATAAGGATATTCTATGATGGAAACAGCCAGAGCAAAACGAAGCGCGGTTTTCACTTTTCCCTCAAGGCCTAATTGCAGTACGGAGAGGTTAAGGGTGCCCGGGGGTATGGATCCGATAAAACTGAAAAAAGTACCCAGGAAGAAAGCAAGAAGTATTTCCATCAGGAAGTAGTTACTGTCTTAAATTTATTATAAATCTGTTTACCCTCTTTCAATGACAGATAGGGGACACCTCGCTTGTGATTGGCAATGCTGATGTTGTAAATCATGCGCCAATGAGCAACCAAATTGCTAATGGCCTTGAAAAATGAAGCTCCTGGATGGTAAATGTGTGATGGTTCTGCCCCACAGCCGTTTAATTCCATCACCATGATTTTGCCATTTTCAAGATCTTGCAGTGAAGCAACCCTTAAGTCATATCTCCCAAAATAGAATCCAGATACCTGTTTGCTGATTTTATCAAAGGATTCGGATAGTTTATTTGAAATCAAATTATTTTGGTTGAGAAAAGTGGTGCCAAGGCAATGGTTTCCGATAGAAACTAATTCTATTTCCTCACCCCAAGCAGGCACAGTCTTCAATTGATTCGCATAAGTGTTTTTCAATATACTCCATTGAAGTTTAGCACGATCTTTATTTAAAATAAGTTCTTGCAATGTGCTTTTGCCATCTCCTTTTACTTTTAACATTTCTTTTTTGGTGATGGACGTGACCTCTCCGTTTTCTTTTTCTGGATATCTCGCATAGAAAACACTAAACTCTAAGGGTAGGCTGACATATGCCTGTACAATAAAATCCCATTTGGCGTTGGCGACATAGCTCCTTAAATCTGCTTCAGACCTGATTTTTTTAACCATCCACCCTCTTTCACCAAGATCTGGTTTAAAAATGACAGGAAAAGAAAAACCTTCTTGCTTAAACTTTTGAAGTAGCTCCTCAGCAGTAATAGGATAGTGGATGAGCATTGAATTGGGTGTGTAGATTGCGGGGATTTTTTGGAGCACATTGAATTTGGATTCACCAAGCATGCCCCCGGCAAGAATACCAGGGTTGGATGCAGAGAAAAAAAGGAAAGACCGTGCCTTTAGAGAAAGCCAAAGCCAGTAAATAAACAATGGTGCCTGAACGATAACAAAGGGCCAGTATTCCCAACTTTTTAATCTAATGTAAAAATTACTTCTTAGAACTCGATTGCTAATACCCATCCTAAATATTAACGAGCAACCGATGATTCATTGTACCGGATCGTGGAGGCAGCAACACCAAAGTCAGCAGGTAAAGAAATGTATGGAGCAACTTCTCTGATGCCAATTTTCATAATGGCCATGTGATGCACTGCATGCTCAATGTTATAAGTAAGCTCTCGTAAATAGTTGGTTTGCATCTTTACGCTTTCTTCACTATCAAGATTGTACCCTACCTCAAGCATAAGCGCAAAATCTTCTTTTTTATCGGAAATAAATTCTTTGATTCGGTGAATGGTTAACAAGGCAACTGACTTGTCACTTTCCATAAGTTTGTCGTGCGACCTTTTGTCATAGTTCACTACTCCTTTGCTACAGCCGGACTCAAGACAAAGAAAAAACTCGAGGGTGTGCCTGAGGTGCTGTCCAATGCTTGCGTTTCCGAGCGATGGGCACGGCAGTGAAAAGTCCCTTTCTTCAATTTGCTCCGCAACAAAAGTCAATTGAGATAAAATGGAATAGGAAGCCTTTACTAGTTGCATAAATATTTAGGTCAAGAGGGCAAATATACCTTAATAAGTACTTTGTAATCAGGCTATTGTACTATTTTCTTCCAGTTTTGATCCGCTTTTGATTTCAAATCCTTTTCGTTCTTGTTCCAATCTGTGAGTGTATTGTTCCCCCCAAAATTGTAGAACAGATAAAGCTGGCCGTTGAGGATCTTATATGTTTTGGGGTCAATCTTAACCTTTTCACCAGTTTCACCCATGGCGTAGGCGCACCATCCACCATAAGTCGGCTCATACTTGTCTGGGCTGGCCTTGAATTTGTTGAGATTGGCTTGGCTGCTAAACCAATAGGTAATACGTTTATACACATAACTAAACTCATGCTTGCCTTTCTGTGGGTTGTTCGAAAAGTAGCTGACGGGATCATAACCCTCTATCGCCAGAGATTTTTTAACATTATAATTCTTTATCCTGGAAGCTTCAATTTGGGCATTGGAAGTTGATGCAAAGCATAAACTCAACAATAGGGCAATTATTAATAGTCTCATCGTGTATAGTTTGTAGAAGAAATAATTCTGCTTTGGTAATTTTAGTAAACTAACGAGATAGAAACCGCTTTTGATTCTTTGAATTAGCCCATTTGTCCTCCATAGAACAGATTAGTGGAGTATTTCCTTAATAATACCCCAAACGAGGTCAGGCTCAAAGCCCTTCATAATGGCATAACGGGCTACCTTATCTTTCTTTTTAAATAGATTATCTTCTTCAGTAACAGCCCACTTTTTTTCAATTAATGTTGTCAGCACATTTTTATAGTCCTGATCATCGATTTCGTTCATTCCGATACTGATACATCTGCTTGTAAGGCCGTGGCTTTCAAGTTCCCTTTCTATCTTTCGCCTGCCCCATTTTTTCACACGAAATTTTCCCCCTGCGTATGATTTTGCAAAGCGTTCCTCGTTCAAAAAGTCTTCAGTGATGAGCCGGGTAAGTAGGTCTTCTACCTCACTTCCCCACAAACCATATTCGTAGAGTTTGTTGCGCACCTCCTTGTGCGAGCGCTCCTGATAAGCACAGTAGTGATATATTTTTTGTAGAGCCTGTTGGGGTGTTAGTTTCTGCTTCCGCTTTTCCACAAACCAAAGTTGCTAAGCTTGTGTACAGAAATCAATAAGAATGAGCTATTCTTCCTCTATTGCTTGATGTAACCTTTGGTTTTTAGAATGCTGGTGACAAACTTCCTTTCATTTTCACTGTTGAAAATTTTAAATGGAAGGTGAATCAATTGGGCTTTGTTGACCATAAGTAAAAAATAATCCTTTCCGATATGGGCCTTCTTGATTTGGTCCCACTTCATGGGCATTCCTTCACGTGCACTTAATTTGATCAATACTTGCTGGCTGTTGATTTCGTAGGACAACCTTTCAAAGAGCATTTTCCCCTGCTCTAGTTGAGTGACGCCATAAAACTGTATCCACCAAAAAAGCAAATAAAGTACCGCGCCAATAAAAGCCCCAATGAACCACCAAATGTTGGGTATCCAGACGTAGCCCAGGCAAATTGCAATTACGATTAGGCTTACCCACCATTGCTGTTTTAAAATATTGCGCATAGCGAGTTTTATGTAACTCTTCTTTTCTAATCTATAATTTTTTGTTTTAACAATCATGATATCGTGTGCTCCTGAAAATGAGGGGCAAAATTAGGCTGTTTACGCGAGGCGTAAAAATTTATTCCGATACTTTAAGGCTTAAATCAAGGCTTTTGACAGAATGGGTAAGCGCCCCTACTGAAATGAAGTCTACCCCACATTCGGCCACCTCGCGTAAGGTTAGTTCAGTAATGCCACCGCTGGCTTCCGTTTTGCACTGACCATTAATAATAGCCACCGCCTCTTTCATCAGTTGGGGGCTCATGTTATCCAGCATGATTATATCAGCACCTCCTACACGAAGCACTTCTTTCACTTCTTCCAAATTGCGAGTCTCTACTTCGATCTTGAGTTTTTTATTCTGTTTTGTCAGATAAGCTTTGGTGTTGTTAAGAGCATTTTCAATTCCGCCAGCCATGTCAATATGGTTGTCCTTCAACATGATCATATCGTAGAGCGCATATCGATGGTTGAGTCCACCACCAATGAGTACTGCCCACTTCTCCGGCAACCTGAAATTAGGAGTGGTTTTTCTGGTGTCCATCAATTGGGCAGAGGTACCCTTTATTATTTGGCACAACTGATGGGTATAGGTAGCAATGCCGCTCATGCGCTGCATACAGTTGAGCACGAGGCGTTCTGTGGATAGTAGCGATCGCGATGAGCCCTCTACAACAAAGGCAATTTCCCCCTTCTTTATCGGATCCCCATCTTTTTTTTGAAAGGTAATAGAAAGATCAGGGTCATAAAACCGAAATATTTTTTCAGCCAGCTCTACCCCAGCGATAATGCCATCTGCCTTAACCAAGAGTTTGGCCTTATTAGTGGCCTGAGTAGGAATGGCTGCCAATGAAGAATGGTCACCCTCTCCAATATCTTCAATGAGTGCGGAAGTAATAAAGTTTTTGAGTGCTTCGTCTGTGAGGTAGGCTGGTCTGATCATTCCTTCACAAAACTGATTTCGTGAATCAGATAGGTAGCGTTAATTTCTTTTACAAGCATGAGCACATTGTAACTGTCATTGTTGCTTACATACCGGCCGATGGCAAACTGCTGCCCGCCCTTTGATGCGCCCTTGTGTACTATTGTGAAACTTGTGGAGGGGTGCTTTTTGAAGAAATCGCGGAAAACAAATTCAGCCTGGGCTTTGCTATACGTGTTCACATTGCCTTCAATGTTGATCTCTACATTTTGGTTCAAATGTTTCGCCATTTCCTTGGCGCTTCCAGTTTTAATAACGTCCCTGATGGGGTCAAAAATCGCATCCTGGGCATATGAATGCTGTAATGCTAAGCAAAACGCAAGCACCCCCACCAATCCAACAGTTTTGATACTCCTGTACTTCATTTTCAAACGATTACTGACCAAAATTATGCCATTAAATGACATCGTCTAAATATAAATCTAATATTCCCGAACCTAACACATGTTAAAACTGTAATTGGAATGAATAACAGGGATATTCCTCATCAGAGAGTTATATTTGCCGCCAACAATAGCAATTATGAATTCGAAGGTTTTGCTCATGATTCTAGATGGGTGGGGTATTGCTAAAAACAAAAAAGTATCTGCAATAGATCACGCCCACACACCTTATATTAAAGCTTTATACCATAAATACCCACATGGTAAACTTGATGCCTCTGGGCTTGCAGTGGGCCTGCCCGAAGGACAAATGGGAAATTCTGAGGTTGGCCATATGAATATTGGGGCAGGACGTGTTGTTTATCAGGACTTGGTAAGGGTAAACAAGGCAATTGAAGACAAGGAACTGGATAACAATCCTGTTCTGCTGGAATCATTTAGGTATGCGAAAGAGAATAAAAAGCAGGTTCATTTGATGGGGTTGGTTTCTGAGGGGGGTGTTCACTCTCATCTCAACCATGTTAAAGCCATTTGTACTATTGCAAAAAATAACGGAGTTGAAAATTTATATGTTCATGCTTTTACAGATGGCAGGGACACAGACCCCAAAAGTGCTGTTGGATATTTAGCAGATTTGCAAGACCATATGAACAAAACCATAGGCAAGTTGGCGAGTGTGGTGGGAAGGTACTATGCAATGGACAGAGACAAGCGATGGGAGCGGATAAAATTGGCTTATGATGCCATGGTGGGTGGCGTTGGTCAAAAGACCAATAATCCAATTGCGGCAATAGAAGAGTCTTATAAGAGTGGAGTTACTGACGAGTTTTTAGAGCCTATTATTGCAACGGATTCTTCAGGGAAGCCGTTGGCAACCATACAGGAAGGTGATGTAGTCATCTGTTTTAATTTTCGTACTGATCGTGGCAGACAAATTACAATGGCACTCACGCAGCAGAATTTTGCAGCACAAAATATGCATACCCTACCCCTCTATTATATTACCCTTACTGGTTATGACGATTCTTTCAAAGACGTTAAGGTAATCTTTGAAAAAGATAATCTGAATAACACACTCGGTGAGGTAATTGCAAAGGCAGGTAAAAAGCAAATTAGAATTGCTGAGACCGAAAAATACCCACACGTTACTTACTTTTTTTCTGGTGGCCGTGAGGCTCCTTTTCAGGGTGAATCGCGGATTATGTGCCCCTCCCCTAAAGTTGCGACCTATGATTTGCAACCAGAAATGAGCGCAAGAGATATCAGGGATAAAATTATTCCTGAACTGGAGAAAAAATCTGCAGACTTTATATGCCTTAATTTTGCCAATCCGGATATGGTGGGTCATACTGGCGTTTTTAGTGCCGGGGTAATTGCTTGCGAAACAGTGGATCAATGTAACGAGGCAGTAACAGAAACTGCACTTAAAAATGGATTTACCACGATAATTATAGCTGATCATGGAAATGCAGACATCATGATCAATGATGATGGGTCCCCAAATACCGCCCATACCACCAATCTGGTGCCATGCATAATTGTATCACCGACCTACAGAGGCAGTGTAAAAGATGGAAAGCTGGGGGATCTGGCCCCAACTATTCTCACCTTGATGGGAATTCCCGTTCCTCCAGAAATGACTGGGAATGTGTTAATAGAATCGCAAACATGAAATATAGCCTGATTGCTATTCTTGCTGCATTGGTAATTGTCTCTTGTGAGAACAACAATGAGGTTTCTAAAAACTACTTCAACATCGACAGCCTTCTCGACCACCAATTGATTTACTTGGAAGGGAAAGGCGCCAGATTGTCCAAGGCAGCATCAATTGATAGCGCATCGGACATGACCACCTTTAAACCTGACAGTGCATCTTGGGCGAAAGAACTGGAAGTATTTCGTCACCTTGACATTATCAATAAGCCCATCTATGTAGATGCATATAAAGTTACAGATGGTGTAAAAGATGTAAATAGTAATTTGATGGTGCGAAGTTTTGTTGCGAAAAGGGAGGTTCCCGTTAAGAGCTTAAAACTTTATTATCAAGGTAGCCCAAGAAAATTGAGGAAATTAGAAGCCACATTAAGTGAACAAAATTCACTGTACTATACAGCCCGAAAGCTTTCTATTGAGTTGGAAGATATTAACAAGCAGATGGTTATTGCCAGTTATGATGTAAGAGGGGTCCAAAAAATGATTCTAAGCGACAGTGTCAGGTTTTCCATCACTTCGAGGGTTATTTATTAAAGTATAAAATTGTTACAGACATTACTTTTTTAGAAACGGCATGGAAGAGCGATTGACAGAAGGAGACGAAAAGCCAAAACTAACCCGCTCCGGGCTTCAAAAACTGATAGGCATTTTTAATTTCGTTAAACCGTATAAATGGACGTTGCTTCTTGGAGTTCTATGCCTAATGCTATCAAGCATTACGTTGCTCTCGTTTCCTTACTTTGCGGGAAAATTACTTGATGTAGCATCAGGAAAGGGTGGATTTATTCTTACAAGCATTAATCAGATTGCATTTGCTCTACTTGTAATTTTAATCGTGCAAGGCATATTCTCTTTTATAAGGGTTTATACGTTTGCTATTGTAAGTGAACGGACGCTGGCAGATATTCGGCTTTCTATTTATCAGAAAATGCTCTGGCTTCCGCTTACCTTCTTTGACAAGAGACGAGTGGGAGAACTGATCAGCCGAATCACCTCGGATGTAGGGATTTTACAGGATGCCTTTACCGTTACTTTAGCCGAGTTGCTGCGACAAGTAATGGTACTTATTGCAGGCACTATTGTCATTTTTGTGTTGACACCAAAGCTCACACTGTTCATGTTGTTGACTTTTCCTGTTTTGGTAATTGCAGCTTTGTTTTTTGGGAGGTTTATAAGAAAACTTTCAAAAAAAACCCAGGATCAATTGGCATCAACTAACGTGATAGTGGAGGAGACTTTACAGTCAATTACTGTGGTCAAATCCTTTACTAATGAACTGTTTGAAGTGGCTCGTTATAAAAAGTCTTTAAAGGAGGTTGTTCGCATTGCACTCCATGCCGCAAAATACAGGGGTGTATTTATATCTTTTACCATTATCGCCTTATTTGGAGGCATAGTGGCCGTGAGTTGGTATGGTGCATTTCTGGTTCAGGCCAATGAAGTTACGGTGGGCGAATTGTTTTCATTTGTACTCTACACCACATTTATAGGAGGATCCATTGCGGGACTTGGGGATATCTACAGTCAATTACAAAAGTCCATTGGGGCTTCGGAGCGCATTATGGAAATTTTGGCGGAGGCAGACGAAAAAAATGAGTCTACAAGTGCGCTAAAGCTGGAAGGAAAAATACAATTTAGGAAGGTAACGTTTTCCTATCCTACCCGGGCAGATCTATCAGTTTTAAAGAAAATAGATTTTGAAATTGAAGCAGGGCAAAAGGTGGCATTGGTAGGGCCGAGCGGATCAGGAAAATCCACGATTACCAGCTTGCTGTTGCGCTATTACCAGCCTGGAGACGGCCAGGTGTTGATAGACGAAAGACCCGCTGATGAGTATAAACTTTCCGCTTATAGAAGTAATATTGGTGTGGTTCCACAAGAAGTAATCCTGTTTGGCGGTACAATCAAAGAAAATATTGCTTATGGAAAGCCCAATGCAACAGATGCAGAAATTGAGGAGGCCGCAAGAAAAGCAAACGCACTGGACTTTATTCTTTCGTTTCCAGAGCAGATGGATACCCTGGTGGGAGACAGGGGAGTAAAACTTTCGGGTGGACAACGACAAAGAGTGGCCATAGCCAGAGCAATTCTTAAAAACCCAACTATTTTAATTTTGGATGAGGCCACCTCCTCTCTTGATGCGGAATCAGAAAAACTGGTTCAGGATGCACTGGAAAATTTGATGGAAGGGCGAACCACTATTATCATCGCTCATCGACTCAGCACAATTCGAAAAGTGGACAGGATATTAGTAATCAAAGAAGGGATTATCGCTGAATCAGGTTCTCATAATGAACTTACCAATCGAAATAATGGTATTTATAGTAACTTGCTGAAGTTGCAGTTTGACGAAGGTTAGTACATGCGAATTCAAAGACAAATACTAAAAGAATCTAACCTGCGATCGACCACCAGCCGATCAAAAATTCTGGGATTATTTCTCAACAACCCACATGCGCTTTCCTATTCTGATATCGAAAAAAAGGTGGCTTCCTCATTCGACAGAGTGACCGTTTACAGAACCCTAAAATCATTTCTTGACAAAGGAATAATTCATAAGATATTGGACGATTCGGGAGGGTTAAAATATGGACTATGCAGCGATCGTTGCCCTCACGTCAAGCATCAGCATGACCATGTACATTTTAAATGCACCCACTGCGGTCAAACAAGCTGCCTGAATGAGGTTGAAGTCCCTACATTTGACTTACCAGGAGGCTATAAGATAGATGAGGTAAATCTTTTGATCCAAGGGACCTGCTTAAGGTGCCGTTAGGAGGTTTCTTTTTAAGAAATAGCAGTATTCAACACACGTGTAAGTTTTGTGGATTCGCTTATATTTGTTGCCATAAAACTTTTAAAAGAGGTGATTACATGTCTTTGATTGGATGCTAATCACCTCTTTTTTACTCAAAAACGCAATTAAAGCAAATGTTTGTACTCTCCCTGTTCGGTAATAACAATCAGGCTGAAACTATTCTGTTTGCTGTATTTGGTGTTGTGATCGTCCTCTTCTTACTTATAGACTTGGGTATTTTCAATAGGAAAGCCCATAAAATTTCCACAAAATCAGCCCTGTATCAATCTATTTTCTGGGTAATAATAAGCACTGCTTTTGGTTACCTGGTATACAAGTATGACGATAGGGGAGCTGATGCGGCATTAGAATATTTTTCCGCCTACCTCACAGAATATGCTTTATCGGTGGATAACATCTTTGTTATCCTTTTAATATTAAAATACTTCAGTGTAAAGGAAGAGTATTACCATAAAATTCTTTTTTGGGGAATATTAGGAGCGGTAGTTTTCAGGGGAATCTTCATTTTCGTGGGCGCTCTGTTTATTGCCAAGTTTCACTGGATACTGTACGTGTTTGGCGTATTTCTAATTTATTCCGGGATCAAAATTTACTTTGAAGACAGTGACGAGAAAATTGATCCGGAAAAGAATCCAATACTAAAACTTTGTAGGAAATACCTGCCAATGGCCAAAGGTGATTCGGATGGAAAGTTTGTGATTACCAAGCCCTCGCTTATGTTCACCGAATTGTTTTTAGTAATTGTGCTTATTGAAACCACAGACTTAATCTTTGCGGTAGACTCTATTCCTGCTGCGTTTGCAATTACACAAAATGAATTTTTGATTTATACTTCTAATATTTTTGCAGTGCTGGGTCTAAGGGCGATGTTTTTCCTGTTGGCCGGCATTATCGACAAGTTCTATTTATTACAGAAGGGCCTTTCTATTATCCTGTTCTTTATTGGTGCCAAGATGCTTTTAGAGATATTTGAAATACATATTCCGATAACATTGTCGTTTACAGTAATATTGCTCACGCTGACAATGTCTATCGTGTTCTCTGTATTGGTCCCCAGAAAGGAAAAATCGGACGAGTTGGCTTAGTTGCCCAGCGTTTCAGAAAAGATATTTGATGGAAGAATTTTCATAAGCACAGGAAGGGTAAGATACCGCTGTGGCAATGAGATAAGCACAAACGTGGGAACGGTTTTAAGGATAGCAATCATTAATTCCTGTACCTTTTGTTTTTCCTCTTCGGTCAGTTCACCCGTCTTTGCTTTGCGCAGCATATTCATCAATGTCTTACTTTCTTTCACCCCACCTACAATCCTGTTTTTATTGCTTTCCGTGAGTTTGGTTAGCCTTTTGATAAATCTTTCACTTACCTCATTATAATCTTGCTTGTTTTGCAGGTAGCCCAACTGCTCCCAATATTCCAGTACAAAACCTTCAATAGCAATCATACTATTTTCCAGGTCATCGTTTTTAAAATCCAGATAATTGCATAAATGCACTAAAAATTCACTCTCTTGGTCCTCTACTTTTTTATCCGCCCAAATCGTGAGAATGGCCATTTCAAGAAAATACTTTTTTAAGAGCCATGAGTTGT
Organism: uncultured Ohtaekwangia sp.; assembly: GCA_964409415.1. GTDB lineage: Bacteria > Bacteroidota > Bacteroidia > Cytophagales > Cyclobacteriaceae > ELB16-189. Next base: position 130,393 of record CAYPDF010000001.1, read on the forward strand.
TGGTTGGTAAATTGATTGATTCTACATCAACACCTCTCTCAAATATTTCTACTGCTTCTCTTTTTTTATCTGGTGAAAGCCCTGCACTCTGTAAGAAAAAATCAAGTAATTTCCGTTCTTCGAATTCAATTTTTTTATTGGCATGTGCTGCTGCGGCTATGATTTTTACTACCGAAAAACGCAACTCTTCGCGTTCATATTTGAAAAAGTCAGAAACAATTCGATCAGCATTGGTATGAATCCACTGGCCAAAAATGAAAATGTCAAGGAAAAGCAGGCTGTTATGAAAGAATTGCATCCAAAAGTTGCCGCTGTATTCTGCAGTATTTTCGATTCGCTTGTCAAGGATTTTCTCAGCCAGTTCCAAGGGAGATTTTTTTCGTCCAAAGAATGACCGGGATGGTGTTGACAGTTCGGGGAAAACGTTATTATAAAAACTGGCAATACTTTCCAGTGTTTTTGCCATTAATTTAGAAAGTTCCTCTGGGTCTTTCACAGGCTTATCATGAAAAAGTAATGAGCTGCTAATCAAACTTTCAGCCAGTAGCAATTTCATTTTGTCTTTTTCACCCAGTTGCTCTTTATCAGGGCTATCCAGTACACCAACAGCGTGACCATACATAAGTCCTGTTGGTTGAATAAGGCGATACAAAGAATGTTCAGGATGTGATGACTTTCTTTTTTCGGAAATCAACTCTCCTAAAATATCTTTACGGAAGTCAAGATATTTTTTTAACCAGCCCTTTTCACTTGGTTTCATCCAGGAACCTGTTTTGCACTAATCTGAAAAGATACTGAAAAAACCACTTATATCCTGCACCCACTTATGCTAAGGTTTGGGCAGGCCTGACTTTTCAAGGTCAGCGGCTGTTGCGAGAACGCGTTTTTTCATGTTTTCTCTGTACTTGTCGAGCCTTTTGGCCACATCTCCATCCGCAACAGCAATGATTTGAGTGGCAAGAATTCCGGCATTTTTTGAACCATTGAGCGCTACAGTAGCAACAGGTACACCTCCCGGCATTTGGAGTATGGAAAGGATGGAGTCCCAGCCGTCTATTGAGTTGGATGACTTAATAGGCACACCTATTACTGGCAAGGATGTCATGGAAGCCACCATACCCGGCAAGTGCGCAGCACCTCCTGCTCCTGCTACAATTACTTTAAGCCCCCTGCTTCTGGCTGAGGTGGCATATTCCATCATTCGCTCGGGTGTACGATGTGCAGATACTATAGTAATTTCGTAGGGCACTTTCATCTCTGAGAGAATGTCGGCAGCCTTTCTCATGACTGGTAAGTCAGATTGGCTACCCATGATAATTCCTACTAAAGGGTTGCTCATGCTATTACTTTAAGGTTGTCTTTTACAAAGTTGGCTTTCTTCCTTAAACTTTCCATATCGTTGTCTACAATTGTTACGTGCCCCATTTTTCGAAATGGCTTTGTAATTTTCTTGCCGTAAAGGTGAACATGTACTCCGCCAATTGCCAATACTTTCTCCATTCCTTTATATTTTGCTTCTCCTGTAAACCCGTCTTCGCCCAATAAATTAACCATGATGCTGGGTGAGTGCATCCTGGTACTCCCCAGGGGTTGATTAAGTATGGCTCTGAGATGCTGTTCATATTGTGAAGTCTCGTTGGCTTCAATGGTGTGATGTCCACTATTGTGAGGTCTTGGTGCCACTTCATTTACCAGCACCTCCCCCTCCTTAGTTACAAACATCTCTACGGCCAGGATGCCAATCAAACCTAAACGTTCAATGACCTTACGAGCTATTTGGTCTGCTTTCTGTTGGATTGCTTCATTCAGGTCGGCTGGGGCAAATAGATACTCTACCAGGTTTTTCTCGGGATGAAATTCCATTTCTACAGCAGGATATGAAACGATATCGCCATTTTCGTTTTTTGCTACGATAATTGCTATTTCTTTATCGAATGGAATCAATTTCTCTAACAATCCGGGGGCATCAAAAGCATTTTCAAGGTCTTCATCCTTCCGGAGGATTTGTACACCTCGCCCATCATAGCCTTCTTTGCCGAGTTTATTCACTGCAGGCAAAAAAGAACGGAGTTTCATAACGTCACTTTTGTTTTCTGTTAGAATAAACTCTGCTGTTGGTATTTCATTGTCAAGGTAAAACTGCTTTTGCAAGCGTTTGTCCTGAATCAATTCTATAATAGATGGTTGAGGAAAAACTTTCTTTCCTCTTTTCTCCAGCTCGGCCAATGCCTTCGTATTGACGTTTTCAATTTCGATTGTAATTAGATCACAGGTTTTTCCAAATTGAATTACTGTGTCATAGTCTGTAAGTTTTCCTACCTGAAATGGAGCGAGTTGACTGCAAGGTGCATTGGCATCTGGATCCAGCACCGAAAACGAGATATTTAAGTCAATTCCAGATTGAATGAGCATCCGTCCGAGCTGACCTCCCCCTAAAATCCCTAACGTAAAATTATTCTGATAATATAGTGGCCTCATTGGAGCCTCAAACCTATTAATAATTATTGGACAGGAGCAAGAATGGCTAATTGTATTTCACTTGTTTGGCCTTCGCCACCACATCATTAAATTCAATTTTTGCCTGCCTGATGGAGTAGAGTAAAAGGCGAACTTCCTTTACATGAACTCTGCCATCCGCTTCAGACATTTTGTATAAATGAACAAAGGCATTTAACTTTTCCTCATCAGAGCATTGATTGAGACAGTCTATCCCAGATTGATAAACCTCCTTTTCTTTTTTATTAATAACGTCTTTTTCAAATTCGATTAAGGTGTCTTCCGGAATGCCCTCGTGCTTTTTTACTTTATTCAGTGTAGCATTCTCACTGCTATCTATAATGCCATCTGCATTGATAAGAAGACGCATGAGGTACAAGATTCCCAGGTGATAGTTTTTATTTTGGCCCATAAGTAAGTTAAACCCATAAATATAATGAGAATTGAGACTTAAGAAACAAATAACGAATTATGAAAAGAGTTGATATACTATAAGAGCGGAAAAATAGGCGAGTGCCGTCATATATACCAATTGTATCATTGGCCATTTCCACCCATTAGTTTCTCTTTTTACAACGGCCAGTGTGCTCATACACTGCATAGCAAAAGTGTAAAACACAAGCAGCGAAAGGCCAGTAGCAGTTGTAAACCTGGGGCCCCCTGTGTCGGGATTTATCTCGGCCTTTAACCTGCTTTTGATCGTAGTTTGATCTTCAGTGTTGCCCACACTGTAAATAGTGGCCATGGTGCCAACAAAAACTTCCCGAGCGGCAAATGAGGTAATTAGAGCAATTCCAATTTTCCAGTCGTAACCTAGCGGAGCGATAGCTGGCTCAATTGCCTTCCCAATTATGCCGGCATAGGAATGTTCGAGGCGATAGGCCATGAGTAAGCTTTCACGTTCGTCAGGTGAGGCTGCATGGTTTTGGATTTGCCTATCTATTACACTTTCGGCCTGGTTCATTTGCTTGGCTGGGCCATAGCTGGCCAGTACCCATAGCACAATAGAGACGGCCAGGATTATCTTTCCGGCTTCAAACACAAAAGTTTTTGTTTTACTCACAATTGTGAGTCCTACATTTGACCATTTTGGCATCCGGTAGGTGGGCAACTCCATAATCAAATAACTTCTTTCATTAGACTTGACGATCCATTTCATCACCACCGCAGAAAGAATAGCTGCTGAAAATCCAAGCGCATACAATCCCATCAATGCAAGCCCCTGATAGTTAAAGAAACCAAATAGTTTGTCGTCAGGTATGATGAGTGCTACCAAAATTGCGAAGACAGGTAAGCGGGCAGAGCAGCTCATGAGTGGTGTTACGAAAATAGTAATCAGTCTGTCTTTCCAGTTTTCTATGGTGCGCGTGGCCATTATCGCAGGGATTGCACAGGCCCACCCTGAAATTAACGGCACTACACTTTTTCCGCTCATACCAAATTTGCGCATGATTTTGTCCATTAAAAAGACAACTCGTGACATGTATCCGGTTTCTTCCAAAACTGCGATAAAGGCAAACAAAATGGCAATTTGTGGCACAAAAATCAGTATGCCTCCTATGCCGGGAATAATTCCCTGGGTAATCAGATCAAAGAAAGGGCCTCCGGGAAATACATCCTTCAAGAGATTGCTGAGGTTGGCGAATGTAGAATCAATAAAATCCATTGGAGCCTGAGCCCAGGCAAAAATGGACTGAAAGATTAAAAAAAGGATACCAAAAAAAATAAGGTAGCCCCACACTTTATGGGTTAAGACTTTATCAATGCGATAAGAGAACCGCTTCCATTCTGTATCTGCAATTTTTAAAACCACTTTACTTAGCAAATCCTGAATGTATTGATAACGGATGATGGTTTCGGCTCCCTGGTATTTTCCGGGAAAAAATTCGTATTGTTTGGCCAGTTCGTCAATGAAGGTCTTATCGTTCTTATCTAAAAAGGTAAGGTTCTCTACTTGTTGAAGATATTGGTACGCCTCGTAGTTTGACTCCAGTTTGAAGTGGCATTTAACCTCCTCTACAGCGGGAAGTATTTCCTTATCAAAGGAATAAATTTTTTGCTTTGAAACCGGAATGTGGCCTGCCAATACTTTTTTTAATTTTTCAATACCCTGACCGGTGCGTGCATTGACCAGTACAACCGGCAAATCAAGGTTGATAGAAAGTTTGATCAAGTCAATGTTTTGTCCTGACTTGGCGGCAAGATCCACCATGTTGAGAACAAGAACGACAGGCAATCTTAAATCAATAAGCTGTGTAAGAAGCAATAATGAACTTTGAAGATTGGTAGCATCAGCCACCAGCACGACCTTATTAGGAAAGTAATTGTTACGCCTGTCTGAAAATATCTCCGCTACAATCTTTTCATCAAGTGATCTGGGATAAAGACTATAGATGCCAGGTAAATCAATTATTTCGGCCTGTGTATTTTCATCAAGGCGAGTCGTCCCTGTCTTTTTATCAACGGTGACACCCGGGAAGTTTCCAGTCTTTTGTTTCAGCCCTGTGAGTTGATTAAAAAGGGATGACTTTCCTGAATTGGGCTTCCCTGCTAATGCGACCTTCAACCGTTTCACCAAAAAGCAATTAATTAAGTATAGAAATCATGGCCGCCTCTTCGAGGCGCAACGTTATATCATAACCTGATATAGTCACGCAGATAGGATCGCCAAAAGGAGCCTTGAAATTGAATTTTACCACCGATCCTGGTAAGAAACCCATCTCAAGCAGCTTATTTGAAAGCTCTTGCGATATAAACCCTGCAATTACGCCAGTTTCGCCAGGAGCCATCTGAGCAATACTCTTGACCAGGTCTGCCACTTTTATTTAGATTAAATTAAAACTGCGTGAAGATAATTGTTGAGGCTGAGATAAACCATGTTTTGCCCAAGGTTGTTCTTTGATCATGGGAAAAAAGAGAGCAAAGCCGATAAAGGAAGCTAAATCGAAAGAACAGATGCCAAATGTAAAGTCTGAGGAGGAAAAGGAGTATGTGGGGCTACCAGGCAGGGATTTGAAGAAAAATTTGGGCTGCGGATAAGACTAAATACTCTCCGCAAAAAACACCCGCTGCACCCTCTCACTTGTGTTGGTTAGAATTTCGTAAGGTATCGTGTTTGCTTGTGCGGCTATTTCATAAATAGAATTGTCCTTTCCAAAAATAATAACCTCATCCCCCTCAACTGCTTCAACAATGTGCGTTACATCTACCATGGTCATATCCATGCATACATTACCTACGACAGATGCTTTTTTGCCCCTTATACTTACTTGGCCTACCCCATTTCCAAAACTTCTGGAGTAGCCGTCTGCATATCCTATAGCTATTGTGGCAATGGTCATATCCGTTTCTGCCGTTCCCATTCTGCTGTAGCCAATAGACTCACCTGCGGCTACTTTTCTTACCTGTGAAACTACAGTTTTAAGGGTGGCTACAGTCAGGAGTTTATCTTTAAATTCCCCCGTTGGATCAATCCCATAAAGACCTATACCCAGCCTGACCATATCAAGCTGATACTCAGGAAGGCGTAAAATCCCACTGGAGTTAAGAAGATGCCTAATTGGTGAGATTTTCAGTCCATTTTGGATCAAATCCAGTGCCTCATTATAGCGGGTGACCTGCTCTTTAGAAAAAGGATCATGTGCAGAATTATCGGCTGCGGCCAGGTGGGAGAAAACGGAGGCCACACTCACATTTCTATGATTGGAAAGAATCTTTACTGCATCTGCTAACGCATTGATCTCAAAACCCAGTCGATGCATTCCTGAATCAATTTTTAAATGAATAGTACAAGGTCGTCCGTTTAGGTACTCCACTAGGGAATTAAGCAAAGACAGGCTGTATATTTCCGGCTCTAATTGGCGATCGAGTAGTACATCCCAGCTGTCCTTGCCAGGGTTCATTGCCATGATGGGCAAATGGATATTATGGTTTCTTAATTCGACTCCTTCATCTGCGTAAGCCACCCCCAAATAATCCACCTGGTGGTATTGTAAGAGACTTGCGATTTCCGTGCTTCCGCTACCATAAGCAAAGGCCTTTACCATCACCATTAATTTTACGTTGGGTTGAAGCAAAGACCGAAAAAAGTTGAGATTGTGTACCATGGCGCCCAGGTCTATCTCCATGGTGGTGCCGTGAATTTTTTTCTGAAGAGGCCTGATAATTCTTTCAAATTGAAAGACTCTTGCCCCCTTTACAAGAATGGCTTCTTGCACAAAAGAATTCCAATCCACTTCTTTAAGAAAATCTTCTGTGGTCAGATAGAATCGGCAATCAACATGCAAATCATTAAATGGTTTTTGATGTGAATGAAATCCAAATCCTATTCCAACAAATTTTTGAATATGTTTTTCCTTAAGAAGACGAAACACTTCTTGAGACAATTCATCAAGGGTAAGGCCGGATTGCAGTATGTCTGAGAGTATCAGTGTTTTTTTTGGCATATTAATGCCTTCTAAAAAATCTAAACTAATGCGCAAACCACCAAGGTCGTTATTGTAAGTATCATCAATAACCTGGCAATGATTGATTCCCTGCTTCAATTCCAATCTCATGGGGATTGCGCGCAATTGATCGATTTTTTCCTGGATTTCAGACGCTGTAAAGCCCAAGTGCAAAAGCACCATTATACAGTGTAGTACGTTCTCGCGAGAGGCAGCATTTATAAATGGAAGGGTAAAGTTTAGACTTCCAAACTTACCTGATAATGAGACAGAATCGACATTATTGAACTCAAGTAAAACATTTGCCCCGTTATTTTCCCCCCAACTAATCAATTCCTGAAATGTTTTCTTTTGTCTGATGATTTCATCGTTTATGGTGGCATAATCATGACAATAAATGATGGTTTTACAAGACTGAAATAATTTGAGTTTTTCAAGTAGCTTTTCGTGGGGGGATGAAAAGCCTTCATCATGGGCAGAGCCGAGCGTAGTAAACACACCAATGGATGGCTGAATTATTTTTTGCAGCGCATCCATTTCGCCAGGTAGGGAAATCCCCGCTTCAAATATTCCGAGTTCATGCATTGAATTCATTTGCCAGACAGAAAGAGGAACACCCACTTGAGAATTATAACTTCCTGGATTTTTAACACATTTAAACTTTGGTGAAAGCATTTGAAACAGCCATTCTTTCACAATTGTTTTTCCATTGCTTCCTGTGATGCCAATAACCGGATAATTAAACTGGCTTCTGTGGGCGGTTGCCAAACTTTGAAGCGCCCTAATACTAGAAGGAACTTTTATGAAGCTTGCCAGAGGATATTTTTCAGCTTCAATATCCTTTTCTACTACGAATAATCTTATCCCCTGTTCATATGCGGTAGTGATATGTGTGTGACCATCATTTCGCACGCCTTTTATTGCAAAAAATAAACTGCGAGGAGAAGCAAATAACTTACGACTATCAATGATGAGATATTCAACGATTTCATCTTTGACCAGTTGCAGTAATTGGCCATTTAAGAGGCTTGGAAGCTGTGATAAGTAAAACATTGCTTAATACAAACGGGCTCCGTTTGGAACGGGTTTGTCAATGGTGGTGAGTACTACATTTCCGTCCTTATCTGGGAATCCCGTGATCAGCACTTCAGACATAAAGGAAGCAATTTGCTTGGGGGGAAAATTGACCACACAGGCCACCTGTTTACCAATAAGCACCTCTGGATTATAAACTTTCGTTATTTGGGCGCTTGATTTCTTAATACCCAATTCAGGCCCCAAATCAACCCATACCTTAAAAGCAGGCCTTTTTGCACCTAAAAATACCTCTGCACGGACAATTGTGCCAGATCTTATATCAATTTTATTGAACTCATCCCATGTAATCATCATCAAAATTTCTTAATTTAGAGGCCCGAAACGTTATCTTGCCCAAAGGTACAATTGAAGATAAGGTGGGTACAAAAGAAGGTAGAGAGAATATGAATAGCAAATTTCCATATATCCTTGCAGTCTGTACAGTTGGTTGTGTCATCTTGTTTTCCCAAGAGACTTTGGCTCAGGATGGTGCCTATTTTCCGCATAATTTCCAGGAGCCTAGCTATCAGGAATTGAATCTTAATGAAGATAAGTCATTGATATATGATGTCAACGAAGGCAAACCTTTAAGGTCAACACCAAAAAACATACAACGGGATTCTACGTCTATCAACTCCGCAAAACCAAAGGCAAATAGAAAATCCTACAATGAGAAGAAGGAAGAAGACCCACTGTCTTTTAATTTCCTTTACTACATCATACAGAAGTATAAAATTTCTGACATCGTAGATCAGCAGTAATACGAAGCCACATTTTCCTTTTATTAATATTAAGTTAATTATTTTTTTCTGGTGTATTGCTCTTGGGATAAACTACGCTCAGAATATGGATAGCTTAAGGCTTAAATTAGAAGATATTAGTGAGTCATCTCTGAGCCTTCGGAAAAATGTGATGCCAACCATTAGGAAGTTTGGATATAATTCTCCACAAATGGATTCATTGAATTCATTAATTCAGAATTTTGATTCCTTGGCACTGATCAAAGTAGAAAACATAGTTTCAAGATATGGTTGGCTAGGCAAATCGGAAATAGGTGAAGTCGCTAATTCTACTTTGTTCATAGTTATTCAACACGCACAGGATAATAGCATTCGTGAAAAGTTTTATCCTTTATTGGAAGAATCAGTAAAAGAGGGGGAATCCAGGAAATCAGATTTGGCCACCATGAAAGACAGGATTCTAATTCAAAATGGCCGACCACAGATTTATGGAACTCAAACCAACAACCAGGGGCAACTGCTTCCTGTTGAAAATAAGAATGAGCTTAATAAGAGACGAAGGCAAGTGGGATTAAAAAAGATTAAGAGCAATTAACTGATTGATTCGTTAATGGTATTTCACGTAGTGCTCCCACTTTTCTATCACATCCTTAAAATCTTGAGGTAGATCAGAGTCGAACTCCATTCTTTCCTTTGTAATGGGGTGTTCAAAACCTAGCGTTTTGGCATGCAGTGCCTGGCGAGGCATGATCTTAAAACAATTGTCAACGAATTGTTTGTATTTTGAAAAGATTGTTCCTTTTACAATTTCATTTCCACCATAGGTAGTATCATTAAAAAGCGGGTGACCCAGGTATTTGAGATGGGCACGAATCTGGTGTGTCCTACCTGTTTCAAGTTTGCATTCAATCAAACTTACATACCTCAATGTTTTCAAAGTCTTATAATGGGTAATGGCAGTGCGGCCATTGTCACCTTTTGGAAAGGCCGAAGTAATTCTTCTGTCTTTCAGGCTTCTCCCCACATTTACATTTATAGTACCCTGCCCGGGATCGGGCTCGCCCCACACAAGGGCCCAATAAGTTCTGTCAATACTATGATCAAAAAACTGTCGGGCTAACCCGGTTATGGCTTTTTCCGATTTTGCAATTACCAAAAGGCCCGATGTGTCTTTATCAATACGGTGTACCAGCCCGGGTCGCCCTTCGTTGCCGGGCATCTCAGGCAGGTTTTGAAAATGGTAAGTGAGTGCGTTTACCAGTGTGCCGCTCCAGTTTTGGAATGCGGGATGCACCACCATGCCTGCAGGCTTGTTTACTATCAACAGATGCTCATCTTCAAAAATAATATTGAGTGGAATGTTCTCTGGCTTTACTTCTTTGTCCCGAGGGGGGTCAGGAAGTGACACGGTGATTATATCATGAGGGCGAACTTTGTAATTCGGTTTTATAGTTTGGTCATTCACCTTCACAAAGCCACCGCGGATGCCATCCTGCAATTTGCTTCTGGTAACATTGGGAAGACGTGCATTTAAAAACTTATCAATGCGAATCTGTCCTTGCTTGGGATCAGCCACAATCCGATAATGCTCAAATAATTCGTCATCTTCATTATCATCATATTGCTCAACTTGTTCCATGGACAAAATTACACAATAGCGATGTCCGGACTGCTATTCCCTCGTACTGAAATGGGAAAGGGTAGTGAGAATTGATTACGAGTGAGAGTTTTATATCTTTCATTGCTCTGAGTTTAGACTGGGATAGTTGTATAAATCGTTAGTATTTTCGCTATAAATAATATTTACTATGACTTCGGGTTTTTTAAAGTCTTTGATAGGGCTCCTTTTTTTGCTTCTCACATTTTGCACAAGTAAAGAGCGCAATGACCTGTTTGAAAAAGCTGAAGGCAGAGGTGAGGTATCAGCTGATTTGGAGGAGGCATCAACACTGGTAGCCAGTTATGGTAATCCAGGTAAGCTATGGACACTCAATGACAGTGGAAATTCTGCAGAAATTTTTCTGATAAATGATAAAGGACAGATTGAAATGACGTGTAAACTAAATAAAGTTAATAACCGCGATTGGGAAGATATTGCCATAGGTCCCGGTCCAAATGACAGCACAAAATACCTTTACATTGGTGAAATTGGAGACAACGATGCGAAATATGATTTCAAATATTTGTATCGGGTAGTAGAGCCTATCTTTCATGGTGATAAGAAAATATCAGTTGGCGAATTCGATACCCTCGTGGTTAGCCTTCCAGATGGTAAAAGGGACATGGAGTCCATTACTATTGACCAAAACACCGGGGATTTGTATTTGATTTCAAAGAGAGAGGAACATGTGAATCTTTACAAGGTGTCTGCCAGTGCCTTAATTCCCGGGGATACACTCGTGCCTGAAAAAATTGGCACATTGCCATTTCATAATGTGGTGGCAGTAGATTTTGTTTCTGATTCTAAAGAACTCCTGATTAAGACGTATGATGAAATTTACTACTGGCAAAGACCAGATAGCCTTTCGATCCAACAAGTTTTGTTAACGGAGCCGGTAAAGTTAAACTACAAAAGGGAGCCACAAGGTGAGTCTATTGCGTGGGCACTGGACGGTAGCGGATTTTACACACTGAGTGAAAGTGTTGACAACAAAAAAGCCACCCTGTATTTCTACAAAAAGAATAAATAGTTGACACTTAAATTAAAAGTCATTCCCGAAAAGGAGCGAGTCGTCAGACCAGTGAATGCACAAGTAAAAACTGGTCAGACGCTGGGGTGTCAACTAAATAAATACCGGACGTCTTCTTAAAATTTCTCTTACCTCGGGAGGGCCTGTAAAATGATTGCCAATAAAATCATCCAGGATACCAAGACTTTTTGCGGATAACAACTGCATAATTTCATCCTGAACTTCACCACTAAGTGCATAGGGGAATTCGTTAATTGTCATGTTTGCACCATTGCACATGGCATAAATGGAGTACTCAGCTGATTGATTTACATCAGTTTCGTTAACAATACACTGGTTAAGGAGCTTGTTTATATCCGGTTGGCTTTCGGACTGGGGGTGGGCTTTATTTTTAAGATGCTCTTTCATGAAATTCTCAATACGGTTGCGCGATTCTTCCGAAAGCTCCATATGCATTTTGCTTGCACATTCAAGACACATGGCATATTCAAAAATAATTTCTTTGGTACCCAGTGACGGATAGTTTTTAATTGCTTTCTCCACCACATATTGTTTATCTGCGAGTGGCAGGTTGCACATCATGCAGGCTTGAAAAGGTTGATTGGTTTCTGAATTGTAGAATTCTTCAGGTATGGGCAGGTTTGATTCAGTCTGGTTCATTAATAGGTGCGATCGATCAAATTTAATGTATATTTTTTCAGTTCCTCTTTCTTTCTTTCGCTTAAATTCAATTTGTTTAGGTGCGATAGTCCGCGTTTAAAATAGAAGTTTATTTTTTGTTCGGTATGATTACTCACTCCCAGCCGATCATAAATAGCGGTGACAGCTTTTACTTTTTCTTCTTTATCAAATTGAGTGGAGGCAATTAATTTGTGGAGTTCATTTTTGTCCATACCGCGAGCTCTGTCCAAAGCAGTAATCAATAAAAATGTTTTTTTGTTGGCGATGATATCTCCACCTACTTGCTTTCCAAATTTTTTTCTGTCACCGAATACATCTAACCAGTCATCTTTTAATTGAAATCCTATACCAATGTCAATACCAAGACTGCGAAGGGCTTTTTGATCTTTAACAGGTGCATGAGCAAGGATTGCCCCAAATTCTAAACTAAAACCAAGCAATACTGCAGTTTTTAGCCTGATCATTTGTATATACTGTTCTTCTGACACGGACTTCATTCTTTCAAACTCCATGTCCCATTGCTGCCCTTCACATACATCTGTAGCACATCCATTAAATTTTGAGAGCACCTCTTTTAGCAAGCTACCCTCCACTTTTAATAACTGGTCATACACCTTTACCAGCATGACATCACCGGCTAGTATAGCAGTATTTATATTCCATTTTTCATGTACCGTTCGACTTCCTCTGCGGAGCGGGGCATTGTCCATAATGTCGTCATGAAGTAAAGTAAAATTGTGAAAGGCTTCAATGGCAGTAGCCAGTGGGACAATTTGTTTGGCATTTTTTTTATAAAGCGAATACGAGAGCAATGTTAACAATGGGCGCAATCGCTTTCCACCCAAGCTCATGATGTATTTGATAGGATCGTAAAGTGATGATGGAGCGGACCCAAATTTTTGATTTTTGATCTCAGCCTCAATCCACCGCAAATAGGTATCGTTCATTTATAAATAGCAGGAATCAAATTTCTATTACAAGATCAATTAATCTTCTGGCAATATCTGTTTTTTTAATTCTAACATTTACATTATCACCTAAACGATATATTTTTTTTCTTCTTCTTCCAATGATTCTGAAATTTCGTTCGTCAAATTCATAAAAGTCATCTGTCATATCAGAGAGGCGAACCATGCCTTCACACTTGGTTTCTATGATTTCAACGAAGACACCAAAGTCAGTGACACCGGTAATAATACCTTCATAAACTTTGTCGGTAGCCATACTCATGAACTCCACCTGCTTGTACTTGATGGAAGCACGCTCTGCATCGGCTGCCCTTTTCTCCCGCTCAGATGAGTGTACACATTTTTCCTCGTAATCTTTTTTGTTCACCGATTTACCACCATCCAAATAATGTTGTAATAATCGATGCACCATCATATCTGGGTACCTTCTGATGGGAGAAGTAAAGTGCGTGTAATGAGGGAAAGCCAGGCCGAAATGACCTTTAGCATCCGTGGTATACTTGGCTTTTGACATCGCCCTTACTGCAAGCTGTTGGAGTACGTTTTGTTCTGGCTTGCCCTCTATTTCGGCCATTAATTTATTGAGTGACTGGGAGATGGCAGTCTCTTCGATGTTTAATTTGTGCCCAAATTGTTTTGCAAATTGAGCGAAATCCATCACCTTCTCCGGATTGGGATGATCGTGTGTACGATAGACAAAGGTGTTTCTATCTTCTCCTTTTTTCATTTTGAAGACATAGGTGGCCACTGCTCTATTGGCCAACAACATGAACTCTTCAATTAGTTTGTGAGCATCTTTTCTTACTTTCGGAACTACCTCCAGCGGTTTACCATTTTCGTCAAGTCGAAATTTCACTTCAGTAGTTTCAAAATTTACAGCTCCCTTAGCAAACCGATCTGTTCTTAATTTTAGAGCAATTTGATTGAGCAATTGGAGTTCCTTTGCCAAGCCCCCCGTACCACTCTCTATTTGCTCTTGTGCTTGTTCGTAAGCCAATCGATAATCAGAATGAATTACGGTTCTGCCAAACCATTCACTATAGACTTTGGCTTTATTATCTATCTCAAACAAAGCACAAAAGGTGAGTTTATCTTCATTGGGGCGCAGAGAGCAAAGTTGGTTAGACAATCTTTCAGGAAGCATAGGGACTGTTCTATCCACTAAATAAACCGATGTGCCCCTGTCAAGAGCATCTTTATCCAGAATGCTACCAGGCAGTACATAATGGCTTACATCCGCAATATGAACGCCAACCTCGTAATGTCCATTGTCAAGTGCGCGAAAGGAAATGGCATCATCAAAATCTTTCGCATCTTCGGGATCGATGGTAAAGGTGAGCACATCCCTAAAATCCTTTCTTTTTTTAAGTTCTGTCGCTGAAATTTCTTCCTTGATATTTTCCGATTCTTTTAACACATTGGGATCAAAGCGAAAGGGCAAATCAAATTCAGCCATGATAGAGTGTATCTCAGCCTCATTCTCTCCAGTTTTACCCAATATCTCAATTACTTTTGCTTCTGGATTGCGATCAGGTGTAGCCCATTTTGTTACTTCAAAGACAACTTTATCATTGGTCTCTGCCTTGTTAATGTTTTCCTGATAGACAAAGAAGTCCTGATAAAGTTTTTTGTAATCCGGAACGATAAAAGAATAATTGGGTGAGACTTCTATCCGACCTACATAACGCGTGCGAGCTCTCTCAATAACTTTAGTTACTTTTCCTTCAGGACTTGCCCCCTTTCGCGAAGAAAAGATGCTTAGCTCCACAATATCCCCATGAACCGCGGACCCCAAATCGCGCGACTTCACATAAATGTCTTTGTCCTGGCCCTCAACAATTACATAGGCAAATCGGGGATTTACATGGTCCACTCTGCCTGTGAGCGCAACCGATTCCTTGATGCTGCGATAGGTTCCATTCCCCAGTTGTTGGATTTTTCCCTCCTCTTCTAACTGATCAAGAATCCTGTATAAATCGGTTATTAGCGTTTTCTTTTTTATCCCCAGCTTTTTGGCAATCTGTTTGGTGCTATAGGCTTTGCCTACCATCTCCTCCAATAATGAAAGAATAGAGGAGTAGACACTGCTCCTTTCCTGTTTGTTCTTTTTGTCTTTGATTTTTTTAAATATTTTCTTACTCATTCTGTGCGTGTGTGATATTTCTTTCAGGCATCAATGGAAGTCCTTTTAGTCTAAGGTAGAGTTGAGCGACAGCAATTACATCGCCTACACAATACACCGATATTTTTTTTAAATCTTTTTCTTTGTAGTAGACCCCATTTACCTGGCTCCCATCCATAACGCCTTTACTGGTGGGAATGTTAAAAATGGCGGCCAATAAATCCAGAGAGGTATAGTGTTTGTAATCTCCGAATTTCCAAAGCTCCAGAGTATCAAGGTGCTGAATTTCCCAGGGCTTTTTACCGCTCATGTTGAGGGCTTCCGGCAACGCAATGTTATTTACTAACATTCTCCTGCTTATATAGGGGAAGTCAAATTCTTTACCATTATGGGCGCACATTCTGGTGGACGGCCCCAGTTTTTCCAAAAGTTGCTTGAATTCGGTGAGCAACTGTGCTTCATCATGCGAGGTAAAATATTTTGTTCTTAACCCAAGTTCTCCAGCATCATTTTCGGTAAGCATGCCCACTGCAATGGAGACGATCTTTCCAAATTCAGCATAAATTCCTGCTCTTGTGTTAAACAAGTCTTCATCTGTTTGTTCTTTTTCTCGTTTAAAAAAACCGGCTTTTCGCACCCACTGTGCTTTCAATCGCTCATCGAGTTGGCCATAATTTTCAGCAATGGCTACCGTTTCTATATCCAGGAAAAGAATATCTTTTAACTCGGCATTCATAATGGCAAATTACGCTAATCCTTGTTATCATACTGTATTTGTGTATTCTGAAATTATTATACTTTAATTTGTGCTTTTGAAGTAGGTATGGATATATCCCATCTGGATGATTTCCTTTAAACATAAGGTATTTTTTGAAGTGGCACAGCAACTTAGCTTTACGAAAGCAAGTCAGACGTTATTTATTAGTCAGCCTGCCATTAGTAAACATATCCGTTTATTGGAAGAAGAGTATAAAACCAGTCTCTTTGAGAGAAAGGGGAATTCTATTTCGCTCACAGAAGAAGGCACGATACTTTATAATTTTCTTCTTCGCGGTCAGGAGTTGGAAAAACAATTAGAGTTTGAGCTCAACACCCATCGTGATCCTTCGGAGATTAAGGGAGATCTTAAATTGGGCACGAGCACAACCGTAACCTTATATATTGTGCCCCCCGTATTGTCGGGGTTTAGAAAAAAATATCCTGATGTCAGGATTAGTTTGTTCAATAGAAACAGCGAAAATGTATTGGTGGCGCTTGAAGATCGTGAAATAGACCTGGGTATAGTGGAAGGGAGAGGTAAGATTGGCCAGGTAAAGAGCGAGTATTTTCTTACGGATGAGGTTTTGCCTGTGTGTTCAGCGCGCAGTGCTCTGACAAAAAATCCAAGAATAGGAATTAAGGAGCTTTCGGGTATACCGATTGCACTTCGGGAAAGAGGTTCTGGAACCCTGGCTACTGTGAAGCATTCGCTGAGTGGAAAGGGGATCAAAATATCTGACCTGAATATTAGTATGCGCCTGGGGGGGACAGAAGCTCTAAAAAATTTCCTTTTGGCAGACGATAGCCTCGGGTTTTTACCCGCAAGAGCGGTAGCCCGCGAGCTGGCTTCAGGGGAGCTGGTACGAATATACATTGATGACCTCACCATTACCCGACAATTCTATTTCGTACAACGGCATGGGGACGAAAATAGGGGGTTAAATACTTCCTTTATTAAATTTGCTAAAAATCACTATAACATTAAGTTATAGGCGATAAATAAACTGTATTGGTTTAAGTATAGGCCCTCCACTATCTTGAAGGCCAAATCCTCAAAATCAGAAATCAATATGGTAGTAAAAGAAAAAAAATCGCTTGTTTCATTTTTACAATGCTCTGGTTGTAACAAAAGTTATTCAGTGAATGAGTTGCAAACATTTGCGGACTGCGATCAATGCGGGAAGAGCCCCCTGGTGGCTCACTATGATCTTTCTGAAGGATTTGGCAAGGATGAAATTAACCAAAAAGAACGATCCATGTGGAGGTATCAGGGAATGTTGCCCGTGTTGGATGAAGCAAATATTGTAACCTTAGGTGAAGGTTGGACCCCCATGCTTCATGCAGATCGGTTGTCGGAAAAGTATGGCATGCGAGAATTGTTAATAAAGGATGAATCTGCCAACCCAACGGGTTCTTTCAAAGCCAGGGGCCTAAGCATGGCTGTTTCCAAGGCCAAAGAGCTGGGAGTAGCGTGCTGCATAGTACCAACCGCTGGCAATGCCGGAGGAGCGCTGAGTGCCTATTGCGCCAAAGCTGGAATGAAGGCAATTGTGGTGATGCCCAGTCATACACCGGATGCTTTTAAAAAGGAGTGCCGATACTTCGGAGCAGAATTGATTGAAGTAGATGGACTCATCAGCGATTGTGCAAAAAAAGTGGCTGAAATAAAATTGACAACGTCTTGTTTTGATGTTTCCACTATGAAAGAGCCGTATCGCCTTGAGGGAAAGAAGACCATGGGGTATGAAATTGCGGAACAACTCAACTGGAAACTTCCTGATGTAATTCTTTATCCAACGGGTGGAGGTACAGGACTGATCGGAATGTGGAAGGCATTCCATGAGATGAAAGAATTAGGTTGGATAACAGGCCCCTTTCCACGTATGATTGCCGTGCAATCGGCAAATTGCGACCCGATTGTTCAGGTATTGGAAGGAAGATTGGATACAGTAAAAAACTACAAAGGCAGCCCAACTTTTGCCAATGGGTTGGCGGTGCCTACTCCATTTGCAGAAAAGATGATTTTAAATGTGCTTCGAGAATCAAAAGGAACGGCCATTGCCATTTCGGATGATGCAATTAAAATTGCAATGAAGGAAATTGCTTCACTGGAAGGATTGCTCGTATGCCCGGAAGGAGCGGCATTACTTCCTGCTCTAAAATCCTTACTTGACCGTGGAGAGATAGAAAGCAGTGAGTCTGTGTTGATGCTCAATACGGGGTCAGCGTATAAGTATTTATGAGTGCAGCACACCCTCTTTGTCCAGCTCTTTTATAAAGGTCATGTTTTCCTCACGGATTACGTCCGACACGAATAGGAAACGTTTGTCATAGATAGCACTGCCCACATAGTAGCTTACCCAATATTCATTGTTCAGGTGAAACACGGCAGGGTCGATAGACTCTACCAGTGCTGAATTATTGGCAGGTACTGTTTCTAAAAAGTGGCGCAAGGTGGAAGTCTTTTGCTTTTCACCTTCGGCCTCTCCATAACCTTTGCTGGTGACCAAAGTATTTTCAATAGGGAACTGATTTTTGTTGATCAGATAAACTTTCCAGGGACTTTCCTCCTCTTCTTCCTTTACAACAGCCAGTGTTACATTTTTTACTTCTGGAAACTCTATATCGTTAATCATAATTCTTGCTAAAATTCTTTAAAATTATTTTTTCTGCCAATTTGCCCTGCGGTGTAAAATCTATCTCTTGTAAAGAATGTCCTCCCTGCGGATACCACTTCCAAAAATAGGCACCCGCTAACCATTCCTTTTTCCATGCCGACTTAAAGAAGGCTTCATAGCATCTGGCCTGTGTTTCTGCGGAGGCGGTGGCATCTTTATTTTCCTGTGGCCATTTCCAGGGCTCAATGGCTGCATCTTCTGTGCTTCTATATCCGATCTCGGTAAAAACTACAGGCTTCTTATATTTTTCATAAACCTTTTCAACGGATTGTAAATGCGTAGACCAGTTGTTGACCAGTTCTTCCGTGGTTGGATGGCTGGTTTTGGACAAGGAAAAATAGGCTTGTATACCAATGAAGTCGAGTGCGTCCCAAAATTTTATCCTTTCGTATTCTTCGTTAAAATTGGCTGCGTAAGTTAGCTTGCCTGAATACACTTTTCGGATTTCACGGATAAGCTTCCGCCACTCAACCTCATGTGAGGATGCTATCACAAGTTCAGTACCAATGCAGAGTATTTCTATTTTATTTGTTTGTGCAAGCTGCGCATAGTGAAGGATAAACTCTTGGTAGTTGGAGAACCATTCGTGCCAATTTTTGGTATCGGTCATTTTTATTTCACCCGACCAGCCATTCCGAACCCAAAGATGCGGCTTAAGCAACGTTTTAATGTTGGACTTTCGTGCCAACAGTGTGGTTGCTACAATTCCTTCATCTGATTCTCCCCACCAAGAATGATCACTGTTGGTATTCATACGAATAGCTGGCTTTGTAGCACTACTTTGCCAGGCAAAAGGGGTTTGAGATATCCAGTTGATGTTATTGCGAACGAGGGGTTCAATTTCCTCTTCGGTCACTATTTGTCTTCCGCCTACCCAACAGACACCTTGTTGTTTTGCGCTGATCGAAGTAGGGTCATCCTCGGCAAGGGGCACGACAAACCTGGCCAGCATGCCAAATAATAGAATGGCGAGGATAATAAGAAGCAGTCTTATTTTCACTGATTTAATTTACAATCTCCATTTCAAAAAGCGATACAATATTCTTTAGAAGTGATTTTTTTATCTGGCTCAAATCCTGAGATGTTCCTAATTCAATTGCCATAGAGGTAACGGCCTTGTCATTAATCCCACAGGGAACAATGTGCTTAAAGTAATTTAGGTCAGTATTTACATTAAACGCCAATCCGTGCAATGTTACCCACCTGCTGGTTTTCACCCCTAAGGCACATATTTTTCTGCTTTTTACCGGGTTTTCTGAATCAAGCCATACGCCAGTGAGACCTTTGATTCTCCCTGCCACAATATCGAATTCCTCCAACGTTTTGATTACTGCTTCTTCCAGTAATCTCATGTATTTGTGAATGTCGGTAAAAAAATTCTCCATGTCGATAACCGGATACACTACGATTTGTCCGGGGCCATGATAGGTGATGTCTCCCCCTCGGTTGATATGGAAATACGTAGCATTAATGTCGCTTAGTTTCTCTTTAGGAATTAAAAGATTTTTTTCGTTACCACTTTTTCCAAGGGTATATACGTGTGGGTGTTCACAAAAAATAAGATAATTAGGAGTCAGTTCTTGTTCTGGTGCCTGCAGGCTTCTGTTTTTTTTCTTAAGCTCGAGTATTTGTTCATACAATTTTGTCTGATCACTCCATGCTTCTGAATATTCTTTTAAGCCTAAATCAATGACCCTGGTTATACGATTGATTCTTGAATTCACTTTATTTTTTCTAACTCACCCTTGAGATAGGTGATTACTTCTACAGGGTCGGGATCCACTTTATTTTCTATGGCCAGATAATAGGATATCCAATCGGTAAGATGGATGAGGTGATAGTACTGCTCTAGTAAAGAGGCTCCCTCTGCTACAATGTCAATAATAGGGTTAGATTTTTTCTCAAAAATATTCCTGCAAAGTTCCATTCGTTTTTCCACCCTTACGTGATCATGATCGGTATAGAGATAAATTACCTGACACTGTGATAACACCTGCGCTGGATTTTCCCAACCTACAATTTCATTGTGATTCATTTCCGGAAAAGTATTCACATGCGCCAGATGCTTTGAGTTTTCATTCAATTGATTTTGAAACCTCACGGCCATGGCTTTGAGTCTTCCATCGCAATAAATAATAGGCAATTTCCCATTTATTTTTTTGGCGATCAGTTCGGCTTGTGCCTGAATGGCCTTTTCACCACGATCCAGATACTCTACCGCGTTTTCAGTTTCTTTGATAAAGGCCCCTCCGATCAAGTTGGTATGGTAAAGGGCATAGAGAAGAGAAATCATTGCATAACCCAGCATAGCACGCGGGCTATTCGAACCGGCAGGCATTTGAATATAATGAAGGTTGTATTCTTTGGCTACTTCCAGCATTTTGCCCCCTGAAGTAATACAAATAATGTGTGCTCTTTTCAGTAGCGCCTTTTGAATAGCAGAGAGTGTTTCTTCTGTGTTGCCACTGTAGGAGCAGGCGATAAAGAGCGTATGAGGCCCAACAAATTGGGGAATATTGTACCCTTTATTCACCGACATTGGGATGGGGATTCGACCATAGGTCAGGGATTCTATAAGGTTTGCGCCAATTCCTGATCCGCCCATGCCAGTGACAAGGACATTCCGAATGTCGCTTCCCGGCCTTACTAAATCTACTGCTTCACCTATTCGAAGGGCATCGGTAAGTTGACGGGTAAAACCTTCAATTAATTTTTTCATTTCTCTTCCTAACTTATGGGCGTAAATGTAGGAGCATGGCGGATAAAATCAAAAGAGGATTTGAAGGAGAAGACTTAGCGGTTGCTTTCCTGGAAAACAAAGGATACTGTTTGCGCGAAAGAAACTACAGGCACAAACGCTCGGAAATTGATTTGATTGTGGAGAAGGATAACTGGCTCATTTTTGTAGAGGTGAAAACCAGAAGCTCAGTTGCGTTTGGTTATCCTGAAGAATTTGTAGATGAAAAAAAGGCAAACAAAATAATGGAGGGAGCTGAAAATTATATTATTGAAAACGACTGGAAAGGGAATGTACGCTATGACGTTGTGGCGATAACCTTACTGAAGGATGAACAAGAGATTATTCATTTTGAAGATGCTTTTTACTGACCTTTGCGGTTTGAGTAAACTTCTTTTCCCTTATCATTCCACTCACTGCGCACGAATGGAGTAAGCTCATGATCAAAGGGGTCTTGCGGAAAGACAATTATCTTCTTTCTTTTTCCTGAAGGATAATTTTCTATCCACTCGCCTACTTTATTGTTCCAGTGATATTCTCCCATTACCGCAATGGTTCCGTTTTCATGAAATTGGTAATAGTATCCTTCCCGTTCTCCAAATTCTACAGGTATGATTTCTTTTATTTTGGTGCGTTCAACGGGGTCGTAGTAAACAATTAAAGATTCTTTAGGCCAACCTTTATAATATTTCTCTTTGTCTACCAAAAGATTTTCTCTGTTGTACTGCATCCATCGGCCATGCTTGGTTCCTTTGTAGAAAATACCTTCTTCCAGAAGGATATCACCCTGCATTTTCCGATAAGGACCGTGCAGCAGCACGCCTTTGCTTGGATCAAATGTGTTGGTTTTTCTTATTTCCCTTCTTGTAAAATCATACCAGTAGATGTCTCTCACAAAACGGTTGGGCTTGTCGGGTTTTTTGAGGTAATAAAACAATTCAACGGTCACCCTATCACCATACCCTTTGCGGGTGAACCCTTTTTTGGTTTTTATGCCATAGAAAACTTTTTTCCTGGGCTTTTTCTTTTTGGTTACGATGGGTTCATCAATTTCCTCATCCAACTCCAACAGCTTAAACGGCTTATCGGTATCAAAAGTGAACTGACCTTCAACAATGCGGGCTTCCTTGTCAGGCTGAGCCAACAGCAGGACGGGGAGAAAGAAAGCCGATGTAAAAAGCCATGATTTCATTGTGAAATGAAGGTTTAGACTGATATAACGAAGTTAGTGAAAAAATATTTCTTTAAAGTTTTGGGATGGTAAAAACAAGAAAACCACATAGACACATAGAAAACATAGGGATCACTCTGAGGTGTCAATTTTCCTGAAATGAGTTAATTAGGAACAACTAAATAATAAAAAAGGCCTGCCGGGTTACGACAGACCTTTTTTCAGAACTAGAGCGTGGCTAGTGAACACCCACATATCCTAAGACAACACCAATTGCAACTGAGAACAGAAAAAGTGCGAGCCAACCAACGATTCCTCCCATAGTTGCTTTCATTTCGATTTCATTCATTTTTTCCATAATGCTAATTTTTAGTAAAAGTTATAACATAACACCAATCTGAATTCCAATCCAAAGACCCGCTAAAATAATTGCTATTCCTAAAAGTGCCCAAAAACCACCCTTGGTGGCTCTCATGAGTTTTTCTGATATTTTTTTCATTAGTTTTGTTCGTTGGATTATACCTATGAATATACAGATTCCCTATTCTAAATCAATAGTTATTCTCCTGTTTTTTTTAGGAATATTAATTTTGCCAAATTTTAAGGCGAATTCGCAATCCTCTATTCAAGGCATTATCAGTGAAGGTGAAAATGGAAAACCTCTTGCTTATGCCAATGTATACCTAAAATCAAACAAGAGTGTTGGCACTATAAGCAATTTAGAGGGTAGATTTTTACTTATAGTTCCTAAGATATCTGATTTGGATTCGATTGTTGTTAGCTACGTTGGATACAGTACCCGAACGATAGCCATTACTGACCTTCAGGCTAAATTTAATGGAAAGATTATTTTGCGTGAAGACAGAAGGATCCTTGACAATGTGGTAATTCATTCTGAGGATACGTTGATGAATTTTTTAAGAAAGGCTTTTAATAAAATTAGTAGTAATTATCCACAAGTAGGGACATTAACAAAGGGTTTCTATAGGGAAACCAATTGGCTTGAAGCTGAAAAGGAATTTATATATTTTTCAGAGTCTATAATTGAATTTTATAAACCTCCTTATTATTTAAGAAAATTTGGCCCTGCAAGAATTATTGAAGGGGCTAAAACTGAGCTTAAAAATAGAGACAAATATTCAAACGTGTACTTTTATGCTGGTATCTATTCTCCCCAAAGGTTCGATATAGTAAAGGAACGAATGGAGTTTATTAACCCAAAGTATTTTGAGAATTACACCTATGCAGTCGAAGCCGAAATTCAGGCCAAAGAGATCCGTACAATTATTATAAGTTTTAAGCCTGAAAGAAAGAATGCATTGTTCGAGGGTAAGCTTTTTATTGACTTAGATTCTAAGGCATATGTTAAGGCTGAGTACAAACTCACTGCGTTTGGCCTGAAGAAGGAAAATCTTTTAAATTCAAATGGTTTAACCTTTCAAAATAGAAATTATATAGTTCACTATAAAGCGCAAAAGGGTACATGGTATCTGGATTATGTTGTGCAGAATGCTTTAATCTACAATAAAAAATTTAATAACAGAATCAGATATACAAACGAATTTGTCTCAACAAGTAATGTACAGGTTGATAGTAATCCGATCTCTGATAAGGAGGCATTACCATTTCAATCATTCTATTCAACCCAGGAAGATAAGTTTAATAATGATTTTTGGGATAAAGCAGAAGCTTTTGCGAGGACAAATAAACTACAAGAAGCTGTTGATTTGTATGGTAAAGATTCCATTATAGTTAAAAATAACGCAAAAAATGTCAATCATGGTTCTAATCAAGTCTGGGAAAACCGTCTATTGAGATTTGTAACCAAACTTTCTACTAGTGTTTCAATCGCAGAGACTCCAGTGAATATTAGCAATGGCAATTACCAACTTGCTTACTCAAATTACTTTTCAATAAGTAAGAATATCGAACAAAGAAGAAATGTAGGGGGAATTGGATTCGACTTCAAATATTATCCAAAACTTAATAATGGGATTGTCTTGAAATATTATGGGAACATAACAAATAAAGTAAAATTTTCTTTAGTAAATTTAATGTATGAGGTAGACATAAGACTCATTGGCCGTAAAAAGCCCATATATTTCCAACCTTCAATTGGAGTCTATTATCAAAATTTATATCTGAATCTGGGCGAAGCAATTGTCAATTCTGATTTCAAAATTGGCAGAAAAAATTTCTCAAATTGTATTAATGTTGGAGTTGGGGAAGATAGATTTGGGATACTTGGATCTATAGAATTTGTCTATAAGTTTAATTCTAAATTGGCACTTATGACAAAAGCAACTTCTTCGCTAGCTTCAAAAGGAAATGCCAGGGTCCTGATTGATGAAGTTTCAAAATCACTAATCGGAAGATCAGCTAAAATGAATCTTGACAAAGTTACATTAACACACAACGCCAATCTTCAAACGGAATCTCCAATAAAGATTAGAAAATTTAGCCCCATAATTGAAATTGGATTAAGGGTTGGTTTGATCAAATAAACACTTTAGCAATTAAATAGATAACTACAGCAATTAAAACTGAAACGATACTAGCTCTCTTATTAACAATGAATGAAACGACAGCAGATATATTGTAACTTTCTGGAATTTTTTTGTAACCTTCCAAAGTTGAGGGGATTAAGATTTTACCTGACCAGATTCTCAAAAAATTTGATTTGTTGAATACTTCAGTTCCGCCAGTTGATGGATTCATACAACAAACATTATTTCCATTGATACTTTTTACTACAACAAAATGAGGGAAAAGCCCTTTGATTCGTACGTGGGCAATAAATGGAGATCTCAATTTATTTAATGACTTAAAATCTGATGTATAACCAATAGCTTCTATATTGAATTTTTCAAATAGCAAAGACAAATCCGCAAAACTATAGAAACCGACCTTTAGCGGATTGAATAATTTTAATTCAGATAAACCTACCTCAATATTGTAGTGGTGAAGAATAGATTTAACACATGCAACACCACAATCAGAAATATCTGTTTGTTTAACATTAGACACCATTTATTTGGTATGGATATGATATCAATTCTATGACAATAATTTGAAAGAACGAGATATTTAATGGCTATATCGTAATTTACGACACCAACTCTACACTTCTTTTAATAAAGCTTGTGAGGTCAGCACCGGTGAGCATATTTTGCGAAAGCAATGCCAGGTCATACGCTTGCTTGGCGAGTTTTATTTTTTGCTCTTCAGTTTCTGCTTTCAATACTTTTTGGATCACATTGTGATTGGCATTGACAGCTACATTGTAGCTATCCGGCATACCTCCCATAAAAGGCATACCTCCACCTCCGGTTTTCGCCATGTCTTTCATCCTTCTCATCCACTCGCTCATGGTTACAGTTACCGGCAGATCAGCAGGAGACATTGATTCTACCGCCAATGTCATGGCTTTATTGTTGATGGCCTTTTCAAAAATGCCTTTTACTTGTTCTTCCTCTACTTTACTCAGCACACTATCAATTTTCTCATCTTTAGCAATGAGTTTATCGATCGTGTCGCTGTCTACCCTTTTTAATTGAGTGTTTTCAAGCTTTTGTTCCAGGTTGCTGATGAAATGACTATCCAATACACCATCCATCAAGAGCACATCATAAGACTTATCTTTCGCCATTTGAATGTAAGTGTCCTGCTTGCCGGCATCGGAAGCATACAGATAAATGGTTTGCTTGTCTTTGTCGGTTTGGTTGGTCTTTACTTTCTCTTTGTATTCACTAAAGGTGAAGTAAGCTCCATCTACATTTTTCAGTAGTGCGAAATCTTTTGCCTTTTCATAGAATTTCTCATCGCTGATCATTCCATACTTTACGAAGATATTGATATCATTCCATTTCTTTTCAAATGCCGGGCGATCCTTCTTGAACATATCCCCTAGCCTATCGGCCACTTTTTTGGTAATGTGCTGGCTGATCTTCTTTACGCTGGAGTCTGATTGTAAGTAACTACGGGAAACATTGAGTGGGATATCTGGAGAATCCAACACACCATGGAGTAACATCAAAAAGTCAGGCACGACATCTTTTACCTCATCGGTAATGAATACCTGGCGAGAATACAATTGAATTTTATTTTTCTGTAATTCGAAATCGTTTTTCACCTTAGGGAAGTAGAGTACACCTGTAAGGCTAAATGGAAAGTCCACATTCAGATGAATCCAAAAAAGTGGATCTTCTGAAAATGGGTATAGCTCCTTATAAAACTTAAGATAATCCTCGTCTTTTAAATCTTTCGGTGATTTGGTCCAGAGAGGATCAGGATTGTTGATGATACGGTCAACCTTTATTGATTTGGTTTTTGGCTTTCCATCTTTGTCTTCTCCATCTGGGACGCTTTCTTCCTTAGTTCCAAATTTTATTTCTACGGGTAAAAACTTACAATACTTTTCAAGAATTCCTTTTAATCTGTACTCATCCAAAAACTCTGAAGAATCTTTATTGATATGAAGAATTACATCAGTACCTCTTTCTTTCTTTGTAGTCGGTTCTATCGAAAATTCAGTGGAACCATCGCATGTCCATTTAGCAGCTGCTTTTTCCCCTACAGTGTATGACCGGGTGATGATCTCCACATTGTCGGCAACCATGAAGGAAGAGTAGAAACCAAGACCAAATTTTCCAATGATGTCTTTTGCGTCTCCTTTGTCTTTGAATTTTTCAACAAATTCTGCGGCACCCGAAAACGCAATCTGATTGATATATTTTTTTATTTCTTCTGCGGTCATTCCGATTCCGCGGTCACTTACGGTGATGGTCTTTTTCTTTTTGTCGAAACTTACCTCTATACGGGTATCTCCAAGTTCATCTTTGAACTCGCCCATTGCCGCCAGTTTTTTGATTTTTTGGGTGGCATCTACCGCATTACTTACAAGCTCTCTTAGAAATATCTCGTGATCGGAATAGAGAAATTTCTTTATGATGGGGAAGATATTTTCGGTATGGATGGAGATAGAACCTTTTTCAGCAACAGTAGCCATATTCGTTGATTTGGTTTGATTTGATTAATATTTTACAAGGCGAAACCTTTCAAAAGCCGTTCCATCAAACAAAAGGTGACAGGATGGCAGGGAAAGAGGTTATGAGATGGTTATAAACTGTTTCGTGAGGACACGAAACAGGGATTGGGCTTAGTGAGGACACGAAACAGGGGATGGGCAGGCTTGCCTCAGCGTTTCAGTGCCCATAAATCAAAAATGCCGCAGTACTTTAATACTGCGGCCTTAATTTTTAGTTGGTGATATTAGGCTTCCTCCGTTGCTGCTGGAGTAGCTGGCTGTCCATGCACACCAGTATCAATTTCATCTCCATCTTTGGTTAGGAATTTGAATTCCGTGATGGCCATGGAAGAGTCCCTTACCAGGGTTAACCACTTTTTGTATTTAAAAAACAGTTTAACACGCTTCGAGATAATTCCTTTCGTATAGTAGGCGAACAAAAATGGGTGAAGTGCTAGTGCAATGTCACTTTCATTTTGTTTTACCAACAAATGATCCAGGTGTTGCTCAATCTGGTCGGTGATCAGGATACTGGCGGTTATGCTTCCAGTGCCATTACAGGTCGGGCAAACCTCCTTCGTGGCAATGTCCATCTGTGGACGAACGCGCTCACGGGTAATTTGCATTAAACCAAACTTGGAGAGCGGAAGAACCGTATGCTTGGCACGATCGGCTTTAGCCATTTCGTCCTTCATAGTTTTGTGAATGAGACGCTTGTTTTCAGCACTTCTCATGTCAATAAAGTCAACCACAATGATTCCGCCCATATCGCGCAAGCGCAGCTGACGGGCTACTTCTTTGGCGGCTTCTAGATTTACAGACAATGCTGTAGTTTCCTGATTCTCCTCGCGATTGGATTTGTTTCCACTGTTTACATCTACAACATGGAGTGCTTCAGTGTGCTCTATGATCAGATAACCCCCGCCTTTAAGGCTTACTGTTGATCCGAAAGCAGATTTGATTTGCTTCTCTACATTGTAGTGCTCAAATATTTTGGCCTTGCCATTATAGAACTTGACGATCTTCTCTTTGTCGGGCGCAATGGTTCTGATGTAGTCCCGTGTCTCTTCAAAAATCTTTTTGTCATCAACATGGATGTTATCAAAGGATTCGTTGAGGACGTCTCGCAGAATAGAGGATGTTTTGCTTATCTCCCCAATGATTTTATCTCGTGGGTTGGCAGTGACCATTCGCTTGATGCCTTCGTCCCAGGTTTTGGTCAGGTTGCGCAGGTCTTTGTCCAGTTCAGCCACTTCCTTGCCTTCGGCAACGGTGCGGATGATGACCCCAAAGTTTTCAGGTTTGATGGATTGGATGAGGCGCAGCAAGCGCTTGCGCTCGTCACTGCTGGTGATCTTTTTAGAAACATTTACTGTGTTGCCAAAAGGAACCAGAACCAGGTAGCGACCTGGTATGGATAACTCGCACGAAAGTCGCGGCCCTTTGGTGGATATGGGTTCTTTAACCACCTGTACCGGAATGACCTGACCTTTGGAAAGTTGCTGGGATACTTTCCCATGCTTGTCAATGTCTTTTTCCAGTCGGAGTTTGTCCAACCGGCCACCGGTAATCTTCTTTGCCCGGACTAGTTTGGTGAACTTTTGAAGTGAACCGAACTGTGCGCCAAGATCCAGGTAATGAAGGAATGCATCCTTTTCATACCCAATATCAATAAACGCTGCGTTAAGTCCCTGAACCACTTTTTTTACAGTGCCCAGATAAATATCACCAACTAAAAACTTGCTTCCTTCTTCTTCTTGATGAAACTCGGCAAGATTCTTATCCTTGAGAAGTGCTATGCGACATCCGTTCTGAGTTGCGCTAATAATTAGTTCGTTACTCAAAACTTTAAATTGGATGTGTTAAAAATTTACATCGATTAGGAGATGTATTACTACTTCTTGTTCTTGTGTCTGTTCTTTCTCAAACGCTTCTTGCGTTTATGAGTAGCCATTTTGTGCTTTTTTCTTTTTTTACCGCTTGGCATACAAATTTCTTTTAGTCCCGACAAGTCGGGACGGTTTAACATTATTTTAAATCCTGCAGATACGAATCGGCAGCAGCTTGTACTGCCGGATCCTTATCTAGTTTTTTTACAAGCTCAAATTGCTCCCGGGCCTTCTCCTTTTTGTTGGTATTTAGGTAAGCTACCCCCAACAACAACTGACCCTGAACATGATTTGGATAAATAGAAACCAAATTGGATAACCGCTCTACTGCGCGGTCATACTGACCCGATTGGATGGCCAGCATTCCCATATTAAATAGGGCCTGTTCATTGGTAGGATCCTGTTCCAGTACCTCCCTGAGCATCGTTATCCCCTGCATGGGGTTTTGTGAACTCAGGTAAGTCATTGCGATTTTGCTCTTCACATCCAGGTTTGACGGGTCTGCTTCCAGCACTTGTCCAAGAAAACTTCTGGTCTTTTCGGCCATCTCGTTTTGTTTTTTGGGATCCAGAGCAAACGTATAGGCATCATAATAGCTATTTCCTGCTTTTATGAGGCTTTCCTTGCTTTTAAAGAACGATGCGGCTTTCTCAGCAAACCACGCAGCACTGTCAAATTGGCCAGCCTTATTGTACATACTCGCCAAAGAGTCGGCAAAGATAGCACTTTTTTCATTTCCCGAGGCCTTTAAGTACTGGGCATTCAGGGAATTGATAGATGCTCTTAAAGCTGCAGGTGTAGTGGTGTGAGGGTCCTCTGCCCCTGCCTGCCCACCTTCTGTGCTCATTTGCTCATTGTTTTCAACTACCACTTTTGGCAATAAAAACAACAACCAAACGATGGCTACACTTGCTACTATTAAGATAATACGGGTTTTTAACATTTCCTTATTGGTAACTGGTCATTGTCATGGGTAGCCTTATGGGGCAAATGACTAATGGCAGATTTATTTCTCGGCAAGCTGTTTTACTTTTTCGCTGCTTTTAATTCTGTTGACAAAAATCTTTGCCGGCTTGAAACTTGGCACATAGTGCTCGTCTATTACTATAGCGGTGTTGCGGGAGATATTACGCGCAATTTTTTTCTTCCTCTTTTTGTTTACAAAACTACCAAAGCCACGTATATAAATGTTTTCACCGGAGGCCATGGAAGATTTTACGATGTTGAAGAAAGCCTCTATGGTATGAGACACATCGGCTTTGTCTATTCCGGTCTTTTCAGCGATTTGTGTAATAACATCTGCTTTGGTCACGTTGATAACGTTTAAGATTCTCTAAATTCAGGACGGCAAATTTAATCCAGAAACATCAATCCCAAAATGAAATCTTTGATAATCACCAAGATATAAATTAAAACCCAGGTATTTTTAGAAATATTCTGGTATTAAAGTTGGTTTTAAGACCTTCGCAGGGCGAATAGTTATAGGGATGGGCAAAGGAGATTTTTCTAAAAAGATTGTTGACTGGTATCTCATAAATCCCCGAGACTTGCCCTGGCGAAAAACAAGAGACCCCTATCGCATCTGGATGTCCGAAGTAATTCTTCAACAAACACGTGTGGCACAAGGGCTTCCCTATTACCTTGAATTCATTAGGAATTTTCCTAATATAAAATCATTGGCGGCAGCCGGAGAAGATAAGGTGATGCGCACCTGGCAGGGATTGGGTTACTATAGCAGGGCGCGCAATTTGCATGCCTGTGCGAAGGTAATAGCCGCTCAATACAATGGAAAATTCCCTAAAACGTACCATGAATTGTTGGCCCTTCCGGGAATTGGAGAATATACAGCTGCAGCCATTGCCTCAATGGCATTTGATCAGCCCGAAGCAGTGGTTGATGGGAATGTTTTCAGAGTGCTATCAAGGGTATTTGGTATGGAAGAAGACATTTCTACCTCGGCTGGGAAGAAAGCTTTTAGCGAAAAAGCAAAAGAGCTTTTGGATGTGGATCAACCGGGTGTTTTTAATCAGGCGGTGATGGAATTTGGGGCGCTTCAGTGTACCCCCAAATCACCTAATTGTACTGATTGCATATTTTCATTGAACTGCTTCGCCAGGAATAGGAAAATGCAGGATTTATTACCCGTGAAAAGTAAGCAGACAAAAATAAAAACGAGGTATTTTACCTATTTCATATTCGTCAAAGGAAAAAAACTGGCCAT
This sequence comes from uncultured Ohtaekwangia sp., assembly GCA_964409415.1. Classification (GTDB taxonomy): domain Bacteria; phylum Bacteroidota; class Bacteroidia; order Cytophagales; family Cyclobacteriaceae; genus ELB16-189. The sequence goes on from CAYPDF010000001.1 coordinate 162,093, forward strand.
GAAAAAAAGAATGGCAAAAGACATATGGAGTGGTCTTTATGATTTCTATTTGGTAGAGGGCAAAAGGTTGTTGCGTCCTGAAAAAATAATAGAAAACGAAAAGGACTTAGGCGGCATTCAACCCAATGTCAATATTGAATTTATGAGTGAACCCTATAGGCACATACTTACTCATCAGCATATCAAAGCGCGATTTGTAATATTGTCTTTATCGCAGGGTATTTTAGCAAAAGATGTTTCTGCGAGTTTAGGAGTAAGGTTTTATTCCCTCAGTAAAGTGGCTTCCTTGCCCAAGCCTGCTTTAGTTTCCCGGTTTTTGTCAAAAAATGGCATATTAGAGTAGCCGGAGAAATTTGGTATTTTTGCAATCCGGCCTTGCTCAACCTGTTTCAGGAGTTTATGGGCAGTGCTGTACTTGGCGGATGCAGGATTAATTCATTTAAAAGATATGTCAGGAGTAAATAAAGTGATTTTGGTAGGACGCCTTGGAAAGGATCCGGAGGTGCGTCATCTTGAAAGTGGGGCTACAGTGGCCAACTTCAGTATGGCAACATCAGAAACCTATAAGGATAAGACAACCGGAGAGCGCAAGGAGATTACGGAGTGGCACAACATTGTATTATGGAGAGGCCTTGCCGATATTGCTTCAAAGTATCTTCACAAAGGAGATCTGGTATACATAGAAGGTAAGTTGCGCACACGATCCTGGGAAAAAGATAACGTGACCCGTTACACTACCGAAGTAATTGGGGACAACATGACCATGCTGGGTTCTAAATCGTCAGGAGGGTCAGGAGGAGGCACTTCCGATTATTCCCCCTCTTCGGCAAATAGCGAGCAGGGCGGAAATACTGACTACAAAGCATCTGACTCGTCTGATGATTTGCCGTTTTGAAGTATCACCTATTTGCTGATTTTGGAAACACCCACTTCTTTAGACGAACCTCCGAGTAGCACCCTACTGGCAGATTTATTATCAGGAACTCCCGATTCATTTTTACTATTTGGTTTTATTACTATTGCTATATTACTTTTTCTCTCGGCAATGGTATCGGCTTCAGAGGTTGCCTTCTTTTCGTTGAAGGCAGACGATTTGGATCGGTGCAGGGAATCAGAAGACCCAAAGGATAAGAACATTGTTTACCTTCTCAAAAACCCGCGACTCCTTTTGGCCACGATTTTGATCATGAACAATTTCGTGAACGTGGCCCTGGTCACGCTGTCTACTTTCCTTATGTGGGAGTTGGCGGCTACTCGTAATCCTACTGAAATTATTGTAGGAGCCGTTACATTTAGCGTCACATTTGCCATTACCTTTTTTGGTGAAATTATACCTAAAGTGTATGCAGCTCAGCGCAACCTATTTTATTCCCGGTTGATGAGCCCGACATGGAAAGTACTCCAACGCATTTGTGCTCCAATATCCTGGATGTTATTGAAAATGGGAAACGTGGTGGAAAGAAGATTTAAAAAGAAAGGGTACAGCACTACTGTGGAGGAGTTGAATCAGGCACTCGAGATTACAACAGAAAACAATGAAACTACCGAAGAGGAAAAGGATATTTTAAGAGGGATTGTGAACTTTGGTACACTTACCGTGAAACAAGTTATGCAATCGCGCATGGATATTTCTGTTGTTGATTATGACTTGAATTATAAGGAACTGAGGAACCTGCTGGATGCCTCCGGCTTTTCCCGGGTACCCGTTTACAGGGAAACAGTTGATAAGATTGAGGGAGTGTTATACATTAAAGACCTTCTTCCTTTTTTGGATGAGGAGGAAACATTTAAGTGGCAAAAGTTGATTCGACCAGGGTTCTTCGTGCCTGAAACAAAAAAACTGGATTCATTATTAAAGGACTTTCAAAGCAAGCGTGTTCACATGGCCGTAGTGGTAAATGAATATGGGGGCACCTCTGGGCTTATTACATTGGAAGATTTGATTGAAGAAATCATTGGGGACATTAATGATGAGTTTGATGAAGAGGAAGAATCGTTTGTTAAAATAGATGAGAATACTTTTGTGTTTGAAGGAAAAACCTCCCTTCACGATTTTTGTAAAACCATTGGTGTAGAGTCAAATATATTTGATTCTGTAAAAGGAGAAAGTGAATCATTGGGAGGGCTGATTTTGGAAATCAACTCTGCAATGCCTATGGCAGCTGATCAGATTACGTTTGATCGATTTGTGTTCACAATCGTTTCAGTAGACAAAAGGCGTATTAAAAGAGTGAGGGTATTGATTAATCAACAACCACCTCCAAAACCATGATCATAACCCGAAGTTTATCGTTGTTGATAATTTCTGTTTTGACTTTTAGCGCTTGCCAAACAGAATATACGCCAAAACCAAAGGGGTACAACAGATTGGTTTTGCCACCACCGGCTTACCAATCTACACCGGATTCCTTGCCTTATTTTTTTAAATATTCGACCCATGCCTTATTAAAAAATGACACCTCATGGGTGAGGGAAAAGCATTGGGTGGAAATAACCTATCCGGAACTAAAAGCCACTATCCACATTACCTACAAACAATTGGGAGGCAGTAAGAAATTATTAAAGGAATATTTAAATGACGCCTATGTTCTTACCGCCAAGCATCAGATCAAGGCGTATGCGATAGACGAAAGCATAACCAAAACGGAAAGCGGGAAGGTAGCTGTAATTGCCGAAATAGATGGAGAGGTTCCCAGCCAGTTTCAGTTTACCATGACAGACTCATCAAGAAACTTTTTTAGGGCTGCTTTGTATTTCAATGTGAAAGTTCAAAATGACTCCCTTCGCCCTGCTATTGAGTATGTAAAGAAGGACATGATGGAGATAGTCAATACACTGGAATGGAGGGATAATTAAGCTTTGAATTACTATGCGAAACCCTTGCGCTTTTTGCGGGAAACCATTTCACGCAAAGGTCGCGAAGGAAGACGCTAAGTTCGCAGAGCGATAATGCTGAGTTATAGTAAATTTGAACCTTGGCTAATTTTTTCGACACTTCGATAGAATTCTTAAAAGGCGTTGGCCCTCAACGAGCTGCACTCCTGCAGAAAGAGCTCAAGATTTTTACCTATGGCGATTTAATACAACAATACCCGTTTCGCTACGAGGACAGAACTCAATTCTATACTATCAAAGAGGTTAATGAAACAATGCCCCATGTGCAAATCAAAGGAAAGATCCTTCGTTTTGAGATGATAGGTGGGGGCAGGAAAAAGAGATTGGTAGCTTATTTTAAAGATCCGACAGGAGAGTTGGAATTGGTATGGTTTCAGGGAATTAATTGGGTGTTGAGCAAAATTAAACCTGGCATAGAGTACATCATATTTGGAAAACCCAACCGATACGGAAGGACAATATCTATTGCTCATCCGGAAGTAGAACCGGTTACTATCAATAAAGAGAAGAAAGGATTTCTACAGCCTGTTTACCCCCTTACCGAAAAGCTCCGATCAAAATATGTTGACAATAGGTTTTTGGTGAAGTTGCAAAGGGAGCTGCTGACCATTGCTGTGAATCATATTCGCGAAACGCTTCCAGAGGGTTTACTTCAGAAACAACATCTGATTTCAAAAAAAGAAGCACTGGTTAACATTCATTTCCCACAATCCCATCAACTGTTATCCGCGGCACAGCAGCGGTTAAAATTTGAAGAGTTGTTTTACATACAGTTGCGGCTCATCAAAATGAAATTGGTGCGGCAGGAGAAATTTAAAGGGATCGTGTTTAATGATGCCACCATTCTCACAAAGTTTTATGAAGAGCATTTACCTTTTCCGCTTACTGGCGCACAGAAAAGAGTTATAAGAGAGATTTACGCTGACATGAAATCCGGCAAGCAGATGAATCGTTTGTTGCAGGGGGACGTAGGCAGCGGTAAAACTATCGTGGCTTTTATATGCATGCTTATGGTGATAGGGGGTGATGCACAAGCCGCCTTGATGGCTCCTACTGAAATTCTCGCACAGCAACATTATGCCAATTTGAAAAAGTACGCAGACCTGATGGGCTTGTCTATCTCATTGTTGACGGGATCAACAAAAAAGAAAGCGAGAACTGAATTGCACTACCGCCTGGAAACGGGCGAGTTGAAAATTTTGATAGGCACCCATGCCCTCATTGAAGACGGTGTAAAGTTTAACAAGTTGGGTTTGGCAGTGATCGATGAGCAGCATCGTTTTGGTGTGGCGCAGCGATCCAAACTGTGGCAGAAAAACAAAAATGTTTACCCACATGTGCTGGTGATGACGGCCACTCCTATTCCCCGCACGTTGGCCATGACATTGTACGGTGATCTGGAGATTTCTACCATTGATGAATTGCCGAAAGGCAGAAAGCCGATCAAAACCACGCATCAATACGATTCACATCGGTTGCAAATCAATGAATTCATGCGACAGCAGATGGCAGCCGGCCGACAGATTTACATCGTGTACCCGTTGATTGAAGAATCAGAAAAACTGGACCTCAAACATTTAATGGATGGGTATGAGAGCGTGGCGCGCGCATTTCCTGATGTACCTATCAGCATATTGCACGGTAAGATGAAACCCGATGCCAAAGAATATGAGATGAATCGTTTTGTAAAGGGAGAAACGAAAATTATGGTGGCTACTACGGTGATAGAAGTAGGTGTGGATGTACCCAATGCCTCAGTGATGATCATTGAAAGTGCCGAACGATTTGGGTTGTCTCAATTACATCAGTTGCGGGGGCGGGTAGGGCGCGGAGCGGAGCAGTCCTATTGTATTTTGGTGACCGATTACAAGCTCAGTGAAGACTCTAAAATTCGCTTAAATACCATGGTGAAGACCAACAATGGATTTGAGATTGCAGAAACCGACCTGAAACTCCGCGGCCCGGGCGATCTGATGGGTACACAACAGAGTGGGGCACTGGACTTATTGATAGCCGACCTGGGCAAAGATGGACTATTGCTCCAGCAGGCCCGGGATGTGGCTATATCTGTGCTTGAATCCGATCCTGACCTCAAAAAACCTGAAAATGGAGCCATAAAGACCCAAGTGGCGGCAATGCGAAAGACTGCGGTGAATTGGAGCAGAATTAGTTAAAGCAGCCGCTACGGATGATTATTATTTATTTTATAAATAACACAATTCAGATTATATCCATATATTTAATATACAAATTACCTGTCTATGAGGATAATTTTGCTTTTTGGGGTCTTTTTACCAGTAATGGTTTTATCTCAGAATATACAGATAACGGACATTGAATTAGCTGGGAAGGACATAATTGTTCATTATGACCTGGAAGATTCCAATCCTAACAACGAATACATATTAGATCTTTACTCTAACCGGGATAATTTCTCCACAGCTCTTTTGCGCGTAAAAGGTGACATTGGTAATGAGGTAAAACCGGGGAAGGACAAAAAAGTAAAATGGAACCTGAGTGATGAATTAGGGGATTATAAGGGGAAGGTGGCTGTTGAACTTCGGGGTAAGGTTTTTACCCCCATTGTAAAACTTCAGGAATTTCGAGTAGACAAAAAATACCGCAGAGGGAAATCTTACCCCATCAACTGGAGGCCCGGCAACACCAACCCAATTAATATTGAATTGTTTAAAGGGACACAGCGCATCGCAGGCGAAGTGAATCACCCTAATTCAGGATCTTCTTCGCTGTCTATTCCCGCGGATGCAGATAAAGGAGACGATTATAGAATTAAGATAACGGATACGAAGAACCCATCGGGGATTGTTTACTCTCCCAGTTTTTCAGTCGTGCCCAAAATTCCCATGCTCATTAAAGTGATCGTGCCATTGGCAATCGTGGGAGGTGCTGTGGTTGGGCTTGGTGGAAGTAGAGGAGAGGGTGGAATCGCCCCAAATACTGAATTACCATACCCGGCATTTCCAAGTGGCAATTAATATTTTTTTTTAGATATTAAGCATGAAACGAGTTTCTCTAATAGTTCTAATTAGTGTCTGTGGGATTTTCACAGCAAACGGACAGAGTTTTTGGACTGGGTCGAATGGACCTTTTGGCGGAGAGGTAAAAGATATTATCAGACATACATCCGGCACACTTATAACTGTTGGTTATGGAGGCTTGTTTCGATCAACGGATGATGGCGCAAACTGGACTAGAATAACCACAGGTATAGTTGCCGGTGATTTCGATTTCAGGGATTTAGATATTGACGCAACGGGTAAACTCTATGGTATTACTTACGGTCGGTTGTATACTTCTATTGATGAAGGGTTAACATGGACTAATGTTTCGACTACCTTATTTACGGATGGAAAAATGATAAAGGTTGCTCCAAATGGCAATATCTATCTTGCAACCGACAACAATATCCTTAGGTCAACAAATAGCGGTGCTTCATTTAATACGACTGGATATAGCCCTGCTAATTTAATAACAGGATTACAAATAAATTCTTCCAGTGTAGTGTATGTGGCCAGGGTTGGTCAAGCGCCACTATTTTCTTCAAATAACGGAACGAGTTGGGCGAATATTGGGTCAAGTGGATTTCCAGCGATTGACACAAATCATAGCTATAAGATAGCACTTGATAATGCCACTCCAAATAATCTTTACGCCCTTACAAATGTGGGCCCATATAAAATATCAACGAGCGGGAGTGCTTGGACATCTGTTAAGTCAAACCTTGCAGAGGCTAATTATTACGGAAACTTGTTCACAGTAGGAACTGATCTTTTTCTTTTCAACAATGATGTGAGCAAGATGTTTGTTTCAACAAATGGTGGAACAAGTTGGGATACTGGGCAGAATTATTATTTGGCAAATACTCAAATTCTAGCCTTTATCCGACAGTCGGCAACCGAATATTTTAAAGTTGTGAGCACTTTCGGAGTTTATAGATCAACAGATAGTGGAGCATTCTGGTCCCCTGTAAATTCGGGTATCAAGGTCACTAACCCACGCTCAATCCTTATTGGAGCAAGCCAAAACAGATTGATGGTTCCGACCAATGACAAAGGGTATCAGGTTTCATTTGATGATGGATTGAGTTGGGATTTGGTTAGCAACGGTACATCAGATAGATATATAGCTGGCATGCTTAAATTGTCGGACAACTCAATAGTAGCACATGGGGATGGAGTAATAAGAACGACCACCGAGGGTAATTCGTGGAACGTGCAAAAAACCGGAAGCTATAACAACCCAATGGCTGTTAACGGGACAGATTTATACACATTTACAGGAAGCAGTTTAATGAAGTCCACCAATTTAGGTGTCAACTGGACAACAACGCCTATTACTGGTCTTGGCACCACACTGGATAAGATTTTAGTTGACAATGCAGGAAATGCATACATAAGGGATTACATCTTACAGCGGGTAATGAAGATTGCTTCAGGAGCAACCATTGCCACACAACTTAGTCCACAAGCAATTGATTTTACTTTAGTTGGGAATACCATACTTATTCTATCAAATGCAACAACGCTTGCAAAGTCAATCGATGGTGGGACAAATTTTAACAATGTGACATGGAGCTCAACTTTTGGTGCGACAAAAATATGGGCTTATTCTGAAAAGGACATTTTCACCATGGGCAATCAAAATGGCAGGATGGCTATAACGAATGATGGTGGAGCTACCTGGACAAATCAAACATTGCTAGATGCGGATGCCTATATACCTGCTTTAACTTGGAGGGTAAGTGGAAATGATGTTTTCTTATATGCTGCGGCTCAGAGGTCGGTAGTTCATAGGAGCACTACAGGAGTAATACCACCTGCAGCACCAACAAATTTGGTTTTAAAAGGCAAATCATTTAATGGAGTAACACTATTATGGGATGATAATTCAAATAATGAGGCGAGTTATGAAATAGAATATTCTAAGTCAGATAATCTTTCGTATTCTTTGCAAATAGCCATTCCTGGGGAAACTACTTTTCAGAATAAGATCGTAAGAGAAATAGGAACAGATATTAATACATTGTACTTTTTCAGGGTGCGGGCTGTAAATAGTGCAGGAAAGTCAGCATACTCAAATGAAGTCAGTACAACTACGCTTGATCAATGCCCGACTGCAATACCAAATAATCGAAGTTGGACTGGAGTTGCCACCGCAGACCCTGGAAGCACACCGACAGGCGGCTCGGGGCCGTGGATCAACAACAATGTTTGGATACGAAACTATACGGGAACAGCAAATTTTCTTGTTGCCTCAGACATGTGGATGGGAATCAATGGCTCCTCCTATGAAGTCTACTTTGACGAGTCTTGCAACTCCACCTACCTTAGTTGGGACGGACTCAGCATGGCCAACGGAAATGGAAATTGGAACAGCACCACAAAAACCTTGACGCTGAAGTGGCAGCATGATACTAATTATGCCCCTTTTCAAGGGACAACCACCTATACACTAAATGCCATCGATCCAATTCCTACCGCCCCATCCCTTGCAGTATATACGTACTCAGGAACAGAGGTATTACTAAATTGGAATAATGTTGGTTTTGAAACCGAATATATCATTGAAAAAAGCACAACTTCAGGTGGACCGTACGTGCCATTGCCTGTAATAACATATCCAACCACCTTTTATTTGGAAAAAGATCTGACTACCGGACAGACTTACTACTATAGGGTTAAGGCAAAAAATGCAACAGGTACTTCAGGGCCATCAAGTGAAGTCTCAACTCAACTTATGCCGGTACTTTTTCGCCCCGTGGAGAATGCAATTGCATCAAATTTTGAAAATCAACAAGGCGTTTCTTGGGGCGATCTGGACGGTGATGGTTGGGAAGATATTGCCTCACCGTCCTTTCAAAATAGCCAGGGTCAAGCGGTACCCCCTGTATTTTACAAAAACCTTGGGGCAACCAATCCTGGACAATTTGAACGAAAAGATTTGGCCATATTTGCTGGTGTGGATTTGAGTATCAGCAGGGGTATTAATTTATTTGACTTTAATAATGACGGTAAACTGGATATGTACATCACTCGAAGCGGTTCGTTTACCTCAGACCTCCTGCTTATTAATAACAATAACGACTGGACTTTTACCAAAATTGTAGTCCCTGGCTCGGAAAATTATGAAACTGGATTTAGATCAAGCGTGGTTTTGGATTATGATAAAGATGGATTCGCTGACATTTTTGTTGGGCAAGACGCTAACCTTAAAGGTTTGCTTTACAGAAATATAAACGGTACAACACTAAGCCAGGTCACAGGCACAGCCTTGGATAATATAGGGCTTGAGAGAAACATCAGTGCCGCTGATACTGATAATGATGGAGATGTAGATATCCTTATTCAAGATTATATTAGTGCAGCATCTGGTCCACCCGTTTCAAGATTATATAAGAATAACAATGACGGAACTTTCACTAAGGCATCTGGAGTAGCGTTATTTGACACGGACTTTATACGGGCGGTGAGAACATGTAGCTGGGGAGACATAGACAATGATGGGGATCTTGATCTCTTTATAGGAACTCAATCAGGCGGTGGAACTGACCGATTATATCGGAATGATGGAAATAATGTTTTTACTTACTTGTCAGCAAGCCCAGTTAACCAGGTGAGTTTGTCATATGGTTCTTCATTTGGTGATCTGGACAATGATGGAGATGTTGATTTGGTTGTTGCGGCATCAGGTTCAAACACGATCTTTTTTAATGATGGAGCAGGAAATTTTACTAAATATCCTGGGGCTGAGATGATAAACCACCCAAATATCGTAAATATTGGCTTGGCCCTGGGAGACTTTGACAACGATGGGTTTCTGGATATTTACCCATCTAAGGGAAGTACTACAAATACTGACTTGCCCAATTTATTGTTTAGAAACACATTGAATCAAAATGGGTCAAGGCACTTTATAAAACTGAAATTAATAGGCACCACATCGAACAAGGCTGCCATTGGTGCGCGGATCAAGGTAGTCACCACTTCACCCGCTAGGTCTCAAATTAGAGAGATTAGTGCTCGCACTGGTTACGGTAGTGCCAATAGTCTCATTGCTCATTTCGGGCTGGGTACAGCTACAACAATAAGCCAGATAGAAATTAAGTGGCCTTCCGGGATAGTGCAAACCCTTAACAATATCACTACGATAGATCAAATGCTGACCATTACTGAGGATGTTGAAGGACCAACCTTTGTTTTCAATCCAGCTACAAATAGTACGGCCGCACCAATAGGAACAACGATATCTGTGACAATAAATGAAAACGCCACCTTAGTTGCAGGGAAGTTTATAACAGTTCGTAAAGGTTCAGCAACTGCCACGCCTCTCAAAGTTTTTGATGTTACAGCAGGAACGGTATCTTCAAACACTTACACGTATACCCTGGCAGCAAGTACTGAATACTCCACTACCTACTTTATAAGCATTGACGCAGGAGCTTTTGTAGATCAATTTCAAAACGGATCATTGGCGGTTGCGCCTACCGACTGGACCTTTACAACAACGGAACCACCCGATCTTACATTCCCTGTAATCACTTTTGATCCCAATGATTACATATCCTTACCAAAAGGATTTCCGGCTACTCAAAAACTAATAGCCATCGCAAGTGATAATAAAGCAGTCACTTCATTTATTATGCATTATCGCAAAGTTACGGCAACACAATTTTCCCAGGTGTTTGGTACGGTCACTTCGGCCCCGTCATATGAATTTCCAATACTGGAGACTTTCTTTGATGAAATGGGAATGGAGTTTTACCTGGAAGCAAAAGATGCTGCAGGTAATACTACATTGGAACCTGCTACAGGATATCATCGAATAAATTTAGAATTTAGTGATGACAACACTACGCTTTCCATTGCAAGCGGGGCTTCTGTCAATAACTATCAAATAAGAAGTGTGCCCTTCGAAAACATGCCATCTAATCAGATTAGTGTGTTGTTTGATGAGTTGGGTCAACCGGACGGAACAAAATATAGAATCCTAAAATATAAGAACTCACCTGAGTCGTGGATAGAATACCCTAACGGGTTTAACGCGGTGGCCAGGGGTGAGGGATATTTTATGCTCGCCAGAAATGGAGCCAATATCAAGTTTGGAAGTGCCACCTCGCCTGCTAACTCCCAAGACAATTTATTTAGCCTTGCGCTAGTTGCGGGCTGGAACCTAATAGGAAATCCTTATACGGTAGCGGCAAGCTGGAATGAGTCGATAACAGGCCTTACGGGTGTTGGTGCATTAAAGATTTATCAGAATGGCACTTATGTGGACGGTAACGAAATGGCTATTTTTAGTGGTGGCTTTGTGTTTGCAGACATTGCACAGACAATTCCTGTAAAATTAAAAACATCGCTGACAGGAGGACGAACGCGCACTGAAGAAATTACTTCAGATCTTAGTAAACCTAAATGGTTGGTTCCATTTGAGCTTGAACAAGCCGGTGCCAAATTTTTACTAGGGGGGATTGGAATGCATCCAGAATCAAAAATTTCTTATGATGATTTCGATGATCTTACACCCCCCGCTATTGATGAGCGTCTCGAACTAGCCTTTGAACATCCGGAACATTTTATGAAGGCGTTTAGTCGTGACATGGTTCCTACTACCAATTATTTTGAATGGGAGTTTGAGGTAGTTTCCGACAAAAAAGGATTAGCAACATTATCATGGGATCCATCAACTTTTGGTGACAATGCTAAAGAGTTAATGCTGTATGATTTGGGGATGCAAAGAATTATTGATATGAGAGAAATAAGCCACCACACTTTTGATCCCAAGATTTCAAATATTTTCAAATTATATTATGGCGAAGGGCTAGGCGAAAAGATTAAGCCAAGTGGTGTGGTTTTGGGACATCCAACACCTAACCCAACTTATTCAGTTTCTTCAGTTTCTTTTACGTTATCTGAACAACAGTCCAATTATCAGGTGAAATTGGAAGTTTATGATATGATGGGTAAGAGAATCAAGAGCCTGGCTGATGGATTATTTGAGCCCGGATTTTATAATTATCAATGGAATGTGAATGATGTAGCTAATGGTTTGTACACTTATCGATTAGCAGTTTCGGTACGTGGAAAACAAGACATTCAAACAAGAAAGATAATTGTTAATAAATAAGGCGAGGAAATTAACCAACACGGTCATGAAAAAACCCCTATTATTTACTCTCTTCTTGGCAGCTTCTGGCAGTTTTATTTTTGCCCAAAACGTGAATAGCCGCAGCAATGAATTCATGGTAGACTTCTCCGATCCGTCCAAACTTGTTGCGTCCTCCTTTGTGCCAACCATCAACTGGATTGAACCTGTTGCTGAAAATCTTTATTCGGAAACTCAGAAAATCAAAATCAAATTTGAGGTTATCTCAAAGAAGCCCATTAAAGTAATCACATTGTCTGCTCGCGAAAATGAAGAAGCGGAGGTAAGGGGTGCGTCACAGATCATCCCGCCACCAGGAGAAGAATTAAAAACTACGGTGGAGCGAACCCTCACCTTATTGGATGGTAATCATTACATCGAAATAGGGATTGAAAATGTTGACGGTGTTAAAACCATTAGCCATCGAATTATTCGGGTAGGTGCAGCCGCCCTAGCCGATGCGTCCAAATTGGACCGTACAGATTATGCTATTCTGTTTACGACAAACGACTATGATAATTGGCCTGATCTGGTCAACCCAATCAATGACGGACGCATGATTGCAGAAGAGTTAAGAAAAAACTACGGCTTTAAGGTGGAGATCATGGAGAATGGTTCTCAGAATGAGATATTGACTAAGATCAGGGACTACTCTGAAAAAAAATACAAACCCCTGGACCAATTGTTTATTTTCTTTGCGGGTCATGGACAGTATGACGAAACCTTTGGAGAAGGGTTTGTGGTGACTAAAGAATCACTGGCCAATGATGTAGCCAAGACATCCTATTTATCTCATAACAGGTTACGTTCCATTATTAATAATATACCGTGTGAACATATTTTTTTAGGTATGGATGTTTGTTTTGGCGGTACATTTGATGCCGCAATAGCGCATCGTGGTATAGAGGAAGACTTCTATAAAGAGAGAGAAGCGTCCCAATCAGAGATGGTGAATAGAAAATTGACCTACAAGACCAGGAAATACCTTACTTCTGGAGGCAAAGAATATGTGCCAGATGGCAGACCTGGTATGAATTCTCCATTTGCCCGAAAATTTTTGGAGGCATTGAGGACTCGTGGTGGTGCAGATTTAATACTGACGACAGGTGAAATCAATACATTTGTTGAGGTACTAAAACCCCAGCCTCGCATGGGCGAATTCGGTGATAATGCCCCTGGAAGTGACTTTATCTTTATTGCGCGGTAAATTATTTACAAAGTCGAGAAAAAAGGTGAGCAGTAAAACTCACCTTTTTTTGTGCATAATTGCTAAATTGATACCAAACATCCCCCTCACAATAACTATGATCTGATCGCATGAATGTTATAAGACGTGGTGCGAAGGTCCCTTTAGGGTGCAGGGTGAGCGAGGGGCAAGGGTGGATATTCATCTTTTTATTTATGGTAGGACACAGTTCTGCTTTAACTACCCACCTGCGCCCTTTATCCCTGAAGGGGCCGACCCGCAAAGTCATCGTCCCTGTACCCTTAGCAATAAAACTCTCCTTTTTTTGTGCATAATTGGTAAATTGAGTCCCTATTTGACAGGATGAGGAGAGCTTATTTAATTTTTTATGTGACTGCGCTAATAGGTCACTGCGCGTTTGGCCAGTCGGGCAACTACTTTCTATCGCACTATGCCCCCAGGGATGAAAATATTGACTATTTAAGTTTTGATATCGTACAAACCGACCGGGGCGTAATCTATTTTGCCAATAAAAACGGAGTAGTAGAGTTTGACGGAAGAAACTGGGATGTCATCGAATCACCAGGTGCCATTTATTCGTTGGCTGTGGCCAATGGAAACGAACTTTATTATGGAGGGTTGACGGGTTTTGGTAAGCTGGCATTATCAGACAAAGGGATAATGGAGCTTCAACAACTTTCATCCAATATCAAGGCCAGAAATATTTTTAAGTGTAAGACCATAAATGAGAAGGTCTACTTTTTAAGCGAGCGCCATCTCTATGCCTTTAACATTAAAACACAATCTGTCGACCTGACAATTGACACTAAGTCGGAGCGCAGTTTTACGGGGATGTATGAATTGGATGGAGTGCTTTATGTGACAGAGGCTGATTCCGAACTATTGAAACTTGACAACGGTAAACTAGTACAGGCTTCCCTTTCATTTTTAGAGAGTGATGAATTGTTGTTTGTAGACAAGCTGGCGAATTCATCTCAATATATGATTGGGACTTCATCCAATAAATTATTTAGTTATTCCTCATCGAAGACCTACGAAATTAAAAGTGAAGATGCAGGATATCTACAGGACAATGTGGTGGTGGGCGGAAGATGGGTGAACGATAAATTAATTGCTATTGGCACTTTAAGTGGAGGTGTAGTTTTTATTAATCCCGGAACAGGGGTCACAGAACAGATTATTAATTACTATACAGGCTTACCTGATAATGAAGTGTTTGCCTTGATGACAGACCTCAACCAGGGTGTTTGGGTAGGTCATGATTACGGATTTACCCGGATCGCTCCTTATTTGCCTTTCAGAACATTTAATCATTATCAGGGCTTGTCTGGAAATTTGTTGACTGCCTATTCGGATAATGACCAGGTGTATATAGGCACTTCTGTTGGGCTATTCAAACTAAACAAAGAAGAAACTTATAGCGAAGAAACTTACTATGTTACACGTTTGAAAAAAACGACAGCAGAAGAAGAGAAGACGGAGCGGAAAAAAAGCAGAAGAGGACTCTTTGGATTCTTAAAGAAAAATAAAGATAAAGAAGCGAACAATACGGATGAGAAGTCAGAACAAGAAAAGGGTGTAAAAAAAGTAGTAGAGAAGCGGACAAGAAAAGTACTTGAGGCGCTTGATTACGTATATAAGAAAGTAGACGGAATAGAAGGTAAGGTCACCCACCTGATGAATGTGGAAGGCAAACTGCTAGCGGCTGGTGTGGGTGGCGTTTCTGAAATCCATGGGATGACAGCAACTCCGGTGTTAAGCACACCGGTACGCACTATTTTTTATTCACCCACCTTAAAACAATTATTGGTAAGCACTTATAATGATAGGGTAAGGACACTTCGAAACGACTCGAAAGGATGGGAAGAAACATTTTTGCTGGATACACTTCGGGCCTACGTAGGCAACATCTTTGAAGATCACGTGCAAAATATTTGGCTTTGCGGAAGGGCCGATGTAGTTAAAGTAGAATTGTTAGAGGGCAATGTTAGCACTATCTCTTCCGTGCCATTTGCATCCACTGTTTTGGACGAAACAATGGGTTTCGCACAAGGGACTGAAGTCTTTGTGGCTGCATCGGGAGCCTTTCATCGATATGATGTAATTAATCACAAGTTTGTAAAATATGATTCCCTGCCCGGACCCAGAAAGTATTTCACTTCAATGGGCACCTTCTGGTATAATGATGGACACAAATGGGGAACAGTAGATGCCAAACTACAAAATAGGTTGAATCTTCATTGGCTTGGGCTTTTTCCTGACATCCGCATGCTTACGATGGCAGACAACGGGAATGGACTGTGGCTCATTACATCCAATAATGAACTTTATAAGTTTACGAAAACAGATTTTAATGAAATTGCAAAAAACTATCCATTGTTTTTGAAGCAGGTGAGAGGGCCAGGAAACAAACTCTTGCAAGGTGCTCTTTATAGCATTGACCAACGGGAAAGCGCGCTGTCTTTTGAGTTTATCCAACCAGAATACACCAATGCGTTTGCGATAGAATATCAGTATATGATTGAGGGAATTAACAAATCGTGGTCAGAGTGGTCGACCTCCAACAACATAGTAAATTTCCCCTTTCTCAACCCCGGCCATTATAAGCTACGGATAAAATCTCGTGATTTATTTGGTAAGGAGTCAGAATTGGCACCTGTTGATTTTAGGGTAATTCCTCCTTACTGGAAACAAACATGGTTTTACGGACTTGAATTTGTATTCTTTGCCGTGTTGGTATTTCTGTCTTTGAAGTTGAGTGCAGCCAATAGAAAATATCGGCATATAAGCCAATTGCTGTCCATACTTACAGTGCTTATGCTAATACAACTCGTTCAAAATACAGCCGAATCGTTTATAAGCGTTCAGACTACTCCGGTAACAGATTTTTTTATCCAGGTTTTCATCGCCTTGCTCATTCTACCTTTGGAATCTAAAATGAGAGGGTTTATGACACAGGCATCGGAAGGACGATATGACCTGAAGCGTTTAAAGGAAGTTAAACCCTAGGCATACCCTAAATCCGGAAATTTTTAATTAACCCAAAAAAGTCATTAAACTTTTTTACACTCCGTGCTGATGATCAAAAAATGAAACACATGCAGATATTTCATTAAACCAGCTTGGGTTTCACAATATCAGGTCAATGACAGGAATTTATCCTGACATCCCTGACGAAATCGACAGGAAACGTCACCCGGGGGCTAAATTATCATTAGGAATGACAATTTTGGGATTAACTTCACTTTAATTAAATTTCATAATTATGAAAAACATTTACGCATCCGTTATAGTGGCTTTAATAGGGTGTGCCTGCCAATCCAATACAGAGCAGGCCGACAATATGTATTATAACCCACCGGCTGAAGGGTTTAATGCAGCCGACTCTGATCCGGCTGCCATTGAACTGGCCGACAGCATTATGGTGGCTGTGGGAGGCAGAAAAAACTGGGATGCAACACGCTTTATCTCGTGGAATTTTTTTGGAGGAAGAGACCTGGTTTGGGATAAAAGAGACGGCCGCGTAAGAATAGAAAGCCATCGCGACAGCACCATTTATCTGCTTGACCTTAACACAATGAAAGGGAGAGTGGAAATTAAGGGGCAAGAGCTTACGGAGGCCGATTCATTGGCTAAGATGCTGGATCGCGCTAAGCGCATCTGGATTAACGACTCGTATTGGCTGGTAATGCCATTCAAACTAAAGGATACAGGAGTCACCCTTAAGTACCTGGGGTCTGATACAGTGGTCAATAAAAACCATTATAATGTGTTGCAGTTGACCTTTGAAAATGTGGGTGTCACGCCTCAGAATAAATATCATCTTTATGTCGATGTCCATGACAAGTTGATTAGGTATTGGTCTTACTACAGTGAGGCATCAAGGGATTCCGCGAATTGGACACGGCCCTGGGACAATTACAAAAAGTATGGTAATATTTTACTCTCTGCGGATCGCTCCGATAATGGGGGCCCAGGAAATGTAAAGGTAGACGAGGAATTACCTGATGATCTGTTTACAAAATTTTAATTAGACTTGCGTATATGCTTTTAAACCTAGATTCTGTACCTCCTTTTTATAAAGGTTATGTAAAACTTGTTGAAGAAACGGACCCTATTCAGGCACTCAGAATTTCAGGCAATCGTTTACAAGAATTGGTGAATACCATTCCGGCAGACAAGCAGGACTTTAGATATGCGGATGATAAATGGACCATCAGAGAATTGCTCTGTCATATGATTGACACCGAAAGAATTTTTGTGTACAGGGCATTGCGTTTCGCCAGAAATGATAAAACATCCTTGTTGGGTTTTGATGAGAAGGCGTACGCACCTGAATCAAATGCACACGGCCGGGAACTCAGGAGTATTATTACCGAAATGGCCCATTTGAGGACTTCAACTATTGATCTTTTCGCAAGCTTTACCACAGAAATGCTGTCGAGAAAAGGAGTGGCCAATGGGAAGGAGTTTTCAGTTGCGTCCCAGGGTTTTATAATTGCCGGACATGAAACCCATCATTTGAAAATTTTGAAGGAGAGATACTTCAGTGTCTGGGATTGATGGGGCGGATTAGTATCTATTTTTCATTTCTTTTATTGCTTTCATGTGCTCCTCAAGTTAAGCTTCAAAAAGAACTTGGTAACGCTGAAGTAAAATTTCAAGATCATATTGGTTTGTTGGTTTATGACCCCGAAACAAGAAGAACAATTGTTGATTATAATGCTGAGAAGTATTTTACACCCGCATCAAATACCAAAATATTTACACTGTTAAGCAGTTTGCATATAATTGGAGACTCTATACCAGCACTCCGATATGTGGAAAGAGGAGATTCTTTGATCTTTTGGGGAACGGGCGACCCATCATTTTTGTATTCAAAGGTTTACCAGAATGATAAGGTTTATGATTTTTTAAAAAATCAATCATCACCACTTTATTTTTCTGCCTCCAACTTTTATCAGGATCATTTTGGTCCGGGTTGGGCATGGGATGATTATAATTACAGCTATTCGCCAGAGCGATCACCATTTCCTATTTATGGTAATAATATGTTGATCACCGATAGTACTGATCAAAGCATAAAAGTATACCCTCCTCTTTTTCAAGACTCAGTGAAAATAACCCAGGTTAAAGGCACTCGAAGCCGAGTGCATCGGGACATTAACAACAATTCCATAAAATTCTATAAAGGTGAGGAGGAAGTATTTTCCAGAGAAGTCCCCTTCCATACAACACCCCAGTTAATTGCATCTCTGCTGAAAGACACACTACAGCGGAATGTTACCTGGATTGAGAAAGCTTTGCCGGGTGATGCACAAACATTGTTTAGCATTCCTTCCGATAGTCTTTATAAGGTAATGATGCAGGAGAGCGATAATTTCATTGCGGAACAATTGTTGCAGATGTGTGCTGGGGTGATCAGCGATTCGTTAAAATCTGACATAGCCATTGATTATGCAAAAGAAAATTTTCTTTTTGACTTGATTGATGAACCTCAATGGGTGGATGGATCTGGATTGTCGAGATATAATTTGTTTACGCCCCGATCAATTGTAAAATTATGGGAGAAAATACTGACAATAGTTCCAAAAGAAAGACTGTTTCAAATACTTGCCATTGGAGGCGAAGCTGGGACTATTAAAGATTATTATAAGACTATTCCACCCTATATTTATGGAAAAACAGGAACACTGAGTAATAATCATTGCCTGAGTGGGTGCCTCATCACTAAAAAAGGGAAGTTGTTGATATTCAGTTTTATGAATAACAATTACACTACATCAACAGATAACATAAAGAAAAATATGGAATCTGTATTATTGGATATACATGATCGCTACTAGAAATTTTAAATTAATTGTATTATTCATCAGCACGTTGACCTATGTTGCCCACGCTCAAAGTCGGGACAGCCTGGACATTAAGATTGGCCAGATGATTTTGATAGGCGTTCCGGGAACCGGAGTTGATTCAACGGTGCTAAAGGAAATACAAGAGGGAAAAGCAGGATCTATTATTTTTTTTGAAAAGAATGTCTCGGCTAAGAATTCCTATTCACGACTTAAGGAGATGGCCTGGACCTATCAGAAGGCGGCACCTATACCTTTATTTATTTCTATCGATCAGGAAGGAGGAAAAGTGAATCGGCTCAAAGAAAAGTACGGATTTCCGAAATCACTGTCAGCGGCCAGTATGAGTGCTTCCATTGATTCTGTCCGTTATTATGGAGAAACCACGGCTGCAACACTTATTGGGCTTGGTATCAACGTCAATTTTGCTCCGGTGGTGGATTTGGCCACCAACCCGGATAATCCTGTAATTGCAAAAGTGGAACGATCCTTTTCAGCCAATGAAGACTCCGTAATATTGTATGCCAAAGAATTTATTAAAACTCATAGAAAATTGGGAGTGATTACAGTGCTTAAGCATTTTCCCGGGCATGGCAGTTCAAAAGATGACACTCATTTTGGGATAGCGGATGTTACAAAAACCTGGGAAACCAAAGAACTTAAACCCTATCAAACGTTGATTGACTCCGGATATGTGGATGCCATCATGACAGCTCACATTGTAAATAGAAATTTGGATAACAAGGGGTTGCCAGGAACACTATCGAAAAGAATTCTGGATTCCTTATTAAGAAAGTCTTTGAAATTTGATGGTGTGGTGTTTTCAGATGACATGCAAATGCACGCTATTACTCAGCATTATGGATTTGAAGAAGCTATTAAATTGGCGGTGAATGCCGGGGTGGATATTCTCACTTTTTCAAATAACATTCAGAATAGCGAAGATCGCACCGTAGACAAGGTTCATTCGATCATCAAAAAGTTTGTAATGGACGGCACGATACCGGTGAGTAGAATTGATGAGTCGTACCACAGGATTATTGATTTAAAGAAAAAACTGGGGTCAACTCAAGCTGAGCAGTACCGAATAGAATGGCTAAAAGCACAACAAGAACTTGACCAATATAAAACCAGGCTCAAACAAACTGAATTGGAATTAGAGGTGTTGAAGAATAAGGTTGATAAAGAGTCGGAAGAGAAGTCAAAAAAGAAAAAAAGGAAAAATTAATTGGAGCCATTTAAAATAAGTATCCCCAACGTACAGAGAGTTCCCATTTTATTGAGTTCACCGCACAGTGGCATTGCCTTTCCTGATGTGCTCAAGGAAGAATATAAAATGGAAAAGATAAGCCAACCTGATGATACGGATTGGTTTGTTGACAAGTTGTATGATTTTGCCCCCTCCATGGGAATCACAACAATTGCTGCGGTATACAGCAGATGGGTTGTTGATTTGAACCGCGATCCTGAAAGCAAGCCACTATATAGTGATGGAAGAATTATTACAGCGCTCTGCCCAACAACTGACTTTTTTGGAAACACAATTTATAGGGATGAGAGAAAGGAAGTGACTCAAAGTGAGGAAAGAAGAAGGGTGGTACAATACTATAATCCTTATAATTTAAAAACTCAGGAATTGCTCACTGATTTAAAGAATGAATTTGGTAAAGTGCTTTTGTGGGATTGTCATTCCATAAGGCAATTTGTACCAACCATTCGCAAAGAAAAATTTCCCGATCTTATTTTGGGTGATGCCGATGGTACATCCGCTTCACCTGGGTTAATAGAAACTGCACTAAAGGGACTGGAAAGTTCTGGTTATGAAGTAACTCATAACTTTCCGTTTAAAGGAGGATATATCACACGTTATTTTGGTAAGCCATCCGAAAACCAACATGCCCTGCAACTGGAAATGAGTAAGGTGAAATATATGAAGGATGATGAGCTTCAGTATGATTCGGAAAGGGCTGGAGAAGTACGCGGGGTTTTGAAAAATACTTTTGAAAGATTAATTGATGCACTGGGGTAAACCAAATGGTAGTTCACATCGCAGAAGTTGGTCAAGAGACAAGATTCCTGATCCAATACTTGGGTTTGCCAGAGAGATGCGAAGGAATCCGACAGAAGTCGAAAGTTTGTTATGGGAAAACCTTCGAAACAGAAAACAGGGAGGACTCAAGTTTCGAAGACAACAACCTATGGAAGGGTTTATCCTTGATTTTTATTGTCATGAGGCAAGATTAGGGGTTGAAGTAGATGGACCTGACCACGATAAAACAGAACAAAAGAAATATGATGAACTTCGGACATTGTATTTGAATGAATTTGGGATTGAGATAATTCGATTTTCAAATGAAGAAGTTATTAAATCAATGAAAAGTGTTTTGGGGAAGATAAGGAAAACTGCAAAGAGGAGAGTTGAGGAAAGCCCCTCGCCCCGACCTCGTTCCTCGGTCACCCCTCTCCCAGGGGAGAGGGGTGAGGGCCTAATCTACTTTAAGTTCAAGGCATTACTCCAGCGTGATAATTGGGTAAGTCCTGCGTATGTAGGTATAGACAATGCTGGAATTATCAGTTATTTATCCAGCACCCCTCCTTCCAATGCTTTTGCTATGGATTCAGTAGATGGATACGCTGTGCCCGGATTTCAAAACTCTCATTCCCATGCCTTTCAGTATGCGATGGCGGGGCTTGCAGAAAACCATCCGAAAGGAACGAACGATGACTTCTGGTCGTGGCGTGAAGCCATGTACCAATGTGCCTTGTCTGTAGACCCCGATCAGGCAGAGGCAATTGCCGCCATGCTGTATGCTGAAATGGTACGACACGGTTATACTCATGTAGCTGAATTTCATTACCTGCATCATGATAAGGAGGGTAATCATTATAATAATCTGGCAGAGTTGGGTGAACGCATGGTGTCTGCCGCCAAAAGAGCTGGAATAAAAATTACTTTGGTCCCTGTTTTTTATCAAAAAGGAACGTTTGGACAAGCGCCACAAGCTCGTCAACGCAGGTTCATTTCAAAATCAGTGGATGAATACTTTAGCCTCTTTGAATCTTCCAAAAAAGTGATTAAAAATTATGGTGGAGCTTCTCTTGGGTTTAGTATTCACTCCTTAAGAGCAGTAGATTTTGATGACATTGTTAAAACCGTTGAGTCTATGCCATCGGACTTACCTTTTCATATTCACGTGGCGGAGCAGAAGAAGGAAGTAAAGGATTGTATTGAGTATTGTGGTAAACGACCCATGCAATGGGTACTGGATAACCTTCCAGTGAATGAAAGATTTCACCTGGTTCATTCAACTCATTTAGACGATGATGAACTTTCGCGATTGGCAAAGTCCGGGGCGAGGGTGGTGTTGTGTCCGTCTACTGAGGGAAACCTTGGTGATGGTATTTTCAGAATGAAGGAATTTGTGAAGCAGGGAGGAAGGTGGTCAATAGGAACGGATAGTCACATTGGCATTAATCCTTTGGAGGAATTCAGGATGATCGATTACCGCCAAAGGCTGGTGACCAACGAACGAAATACTTTTGAAGGTGATGCAGCCCACTATATGATTAACGAAGAGATTGTTTCCGGACGTAAAGCGATGGGAATTGATTCACATGACAATTTTGAAATCGGCAGACCTCTTGATGCCTTAGTACTGGATGCAAAATCACCACTGCTGGCAACCACATCCCTTAAAAATATAACCCCTACAATCGTCTATTCTGCGGATGCTAACTATGCGTTAGGCACTCTTGTCAATGGCAAGTGGATTGTTAAAAACAGCAGGCACATTGCAGAGAAAGAAATTAGAAATGGTTTTACAATTGCACTTCAGCAAATGAAGAATCGCTAGTTACTTTCCCGCACTAAAAACTATTCCACAAAGGATCACAAAGAATCACAAAGCGACTCAAAGGTAGCAGCAAATCCTTTGTGCAATAGCTACTATTCAAGGAGAATCAAAGACAAGATGATCTTTTAATATTAGACAAAATCAAAACTTTGCGCCTCGTCTTTGCTGTAAAATTCACCTACTCAATCCCTGTACTTTTAAAACAATGCAGAAATATTAACTGCAAAATTGTAATACTACAAACATTTACCGCCAAGGCGCGAAGACGCAGAGGGTTAATACAACATACCGCAAAGAGCATCGAACATTAACTTCAGAGGAGAGATTAGTATACGCCTACCAGCAGATTTATCTTTAGGACGCTTTGTGCAATAGCTACTATTCAAGGAGAATCAAAGACAAGATAATCTTTTTACGTTATTTTACGTTAGACAAAATCAAAACTTTGCGCCCCAGCGCCTAAGCGATAAAATTAAAATTCACAAAAACTACTCCACAAAGAATCACAAAGTGACTCAAAGGTATCTTTTCAAATTAGTACTTTCTGTCACCCTGGGGAATTAAACACTTGCAGATAATTGAGGTTAGCCTAAGCCAATTAAATAATTCTTTTAGGAATCTTGCGCTGGTTTGTAGTACTTAGCTGATTCCAAACCTAAAACTATTATGAGAAAATTTTATCTACTCACAGGTATCGTCTTGCTATCTGTAAGTTTTGTTTTAGCCCAAAAAAGGACTAAAAAGGCTCCTTCTCAGCCTTCTCAAAGCGCTCTTGATGCGGATTTATATAGTGGCCTGAAGTGGCGCAATGTCGGCCCTTTTCGCGGGGGCAGATCAAATGCAATTTCCGGTGTTGTCAACAATAATATGGTCTACTATACAGGCTATACCGGAGGAGGAGTTTGGAAGACAGAAGATGCCGGGGCCTCCTGGAAAAACATATCGGATGGCTTTTTTAAATCTGGATCAGTGGGTGAGATCGCCATTTCTGAATCAGATCCTAATGTAATCTATGTAGGAATGGGTGAACATGCCGTACGTGGTGTGATGACCACCTTTGGAGACGGTGTGTACAAGTCTACTGATGCCGGAGCTACCTGGAAGAATATGGGCCTGGAGAAAACAAGACACATTTCTGAAATAGCGGTTCATCCTACCAACCCGGATATCGTACTGGTGGGAGCGCAAGGTGCCGTGCATGGGCCAAGTTCGGATAGAGGGGTATATAAATCTATTGATGGCGGAAAAACCTGGAAACGCACTTTGTATGTAGATGAAAACACAGGGGTATCAAGCCTCAATATGGATATGAATAACCCCAGGATATTATATGCAGCCACCTGGGATCACAGGCGTCTCCCCTGGAAAGTAATAAGTGGTGGTCCTGGATCAGCGTTATGGAAATCTACCGATGAAGGAGAAACCTGGGAGAAAATTATTGAAGGCCTTCCAAAAGATTTGGGTAAGATGGGGGTTGCAGTGTCAAGGGCAAATTCTAACAGAGTATATGCCATTGTAGAAACTGAAAAATCAAAATCTGGTTTATACCGTTCCGATGATGGAGGTAAAAAGTGGACTTTGTTGAGCAACAACCAGGATATCAGCTCTCGCTCGTGGTACTATATGGAGGTATTTCCTGATCCCATCAATGAGGACATTGTATATGTGCTGAATGCGCCTGTGATGCAATCCATTGACGGAGGCAAGAATTTCACAAACGTATCTGTAGGACATGGCGATACACATGACCTGTGGATCAATCCGAAGGATAACAACAACATGATATTGGGTGACGATGGTGGGGGAGAAATTACTTTTAACCGCGGAAAGACATGGAGCACACAGGGCAACCAGCCCACGGCTCAATTTTATAGGGTAGCCGTTGATAATGTTTTTCCTTACCATCTTTATGGAGGGCAACAAGATAACTCTTCAGTAGTAATTGCAAGTCGCACCAATTCAGCAGGCATAACAGAAAGAGACTGGTTTAATGGACCTGGTTGCGAAAGTGCATTCATCGTATTTGATCCTGCCAACCCGATAAAACTTATGGGTGGATGCTACCAGGGCAATATTGAGGTGCTGGATGTAAATACGCGTGAATCAAAAGATGTGAGGGAAGATCCAGCTACTTACCTTGCGTATGAAGCAAAGGACATGAAGTACAGGTTCAATTGGAATGCGCCTATTGTTTCATCCATCCAGGATAAGAACACCATATACCATGCTGGCAATGTGGTTTTTAAGTCAACCGACTGGGGTCAAAGCTGGAAAGAGATTAGTCCTGATTTAACAAGAAACGAAAAGGAAAAGCAAGGAGCTGGGGGAGGACCATTTACAAATGAAGGTGCCGGAGGAGAAAACTATAATACCATTAGTTACCTGGCGGTATCACCCCACGAGAAAGATGTGATTTATACAGGCAGTGATTGCGGGTTGGTTTATGTGACCAGAGATGGCGGTAGCAATTGGGAAAATATAACTCCACCCGGAGTACCCGAATCACTGGTCAGTTCTATTGAGGTCTCGCCTTTTGATAAAGCCACTGCATACGTTGCCATAACGCGTTATAAATTTAATGACTTCAGTAATATGGCCTACAAGACTACTGATTATGGTAAAACCTGGACTAAGCTTGGAGGGGGAGTAGATCAGGATGACTTTATCAAGGTGATCAGAGAAGACAAAAAAGTAAAAGACATGCTTTATGCAGGAGCCGAAAGAGGATTCTACATTTCTTATAATGGAGGAAATTCATGGAACAGGTTTCAGCTTAATTTGCCGATTGTTCCCATTACCGATTTGGTAATCCATGAAAATGATTTGATAGCGGCCACACAAGGTCGTGCATTCTGGATATTGGATGATTTGGGAGCCATACAGCAGTCCAAAGGAAAATTTGGAAGTGAGAAAGTAAAGATATTTGCACCAAAGCCCACTTATCGTTTAACTAGCTTTTCTCCACCCTGGCAGTCCTTACCACCCAATGTAGGCCAGAACCCACAAAATGGTGTTATCCTTGATTATTACCTGAAAGAAAAGGCAGACTCAAATAAAGTTACCTTAGTAATTCAGGATTTGAATGGCAACCCCATCCGATCTTTTACCAATATTAAAGACGAAAATTTCAAACCTTACCCCGGAGGCCCTCCCGCACCTCAGGTTATTCCTGCAGAAGCAGGAGTTAACCGATTTGCATGGGACTTCCGCCATGAAAATATCAAGGATGTACCCAACGCATTTGTGCTTGGAAGCTATAATGGCCATCGCGTAGGGCCTGGAAGGTACAAGGCAGTAATTGAGTATGGTGGAGAAATATCTTCAACCGAATTT
The DNA here is from genome assembly GCA_964409415.1 of uncultured Ohtaekwangia sp. Taxonomy (GTDB): domain Bacteria; phylum Bacteroidota; class Bacteroidia; order Cytophagales; family Cyclobacteriaceae; genus ELB16-189. The sequence goes on from CAYPDF010000001.1 coordinate 188,396, forward strand.
GAAATAATTCCCGACCCAAGAGTAAAGGCAACACCGGCAGAGTGGGCTGCCCAGCAAGAATTCCTTACCGAGGTAGAGTTCACTATTGAAGACATTCACGGTTCGATTAATTCAATGAGAGACGTGAAGAAACAGATAGAACTGCATAATGAAGTATTGAAACCTAAAGAGGATGCCGATGAAGTGGTGAAGGCGGGTGAAAAGTTATTGGAAAAGATTAATTCCTGGGAATCTAATGTTATTGAAACAAGGCAAAAGAATGGGCAGGATATAATCAATTGGCCTAGTAAATTGAACGCGGAGTTTTTCCAGTTATTGGGAGTAGCTGACACGCATGACCCTGCATTAACAAAAGGCGTGAAGGACAGAAAACAAGAAATTGATAATCAGTGGTCCAGGTTGAAGCAAGAGATGCACACATTAATTGATAAGGACATTGCGGCTTACAATGAAATGTTTAAATCAGAGAACATTCCTGCTGTTGTGGTGAAGGTGAAGGACTCGGAGAAAATGTAATGTCATGAACGTGATTATTTTATTTATATATTAATTTGAAAGAGGCTGCTGGGTAAGGTGGCCTCTTTTTATAAAAATTCTAACCTAAATACTTAGACCATGCGAGTTAAATTTTTGATCCTATTCGTGTTCGCGATACTTATAGTCGGTAGCACTTCGGCACAACGCAGAAAAGGCGCAGTCACTTCAAATAATTCCAACGCCACGTTAACATTCAATCAGCAGTACTATGAGGGGATAAAGTGGCGTGAGCTAGGTCCTTTTCGGGGCGGAAGATCCGTGACTGTCACCGGTGTAGTGGGAGACCCCAATACCTATTATTTTGGTAGTGTAGGTGGAGGTGTTTGGAAAAGTGTGGATGCAGGCCAAACCTGGTTTAACATAACAGATAAATATTTTGGAGGAACAATAGGTGCAGTCGCAGTTTCAGAAAGCGATCCGAATGTAATTTATGTAGGAGAAGGAGAACAAGGTGTGCGGAGTAACGTGTCATCCGGATGGGGTGTGTGGAAATCTACGGATGCAGGGGTTACATGGAAACATATAGGACTTACTGATTCTAAACACATTGGAAGGATCAGGATTCATCCGAAGAATCCTGACCTGGTATATGTTGCGGCCATGGGAAATTTATGGAAGCCCAATGACATGCGTGGAGTTTACAGAAGTAAAGATGGCGGGGCAACCTGGGAGAGGATTTTGTTTATCAATGACAAAGCAGGTGCAGTGGATTTGACTTTCGATCCCAACAATGCACGCATTCTTTACGCCAGCACCTGGAATATTAAACGGAATGGATACAGAATGGACAGCGGTGGGCCAGATTCTAAATTATGGAAAAGTATTGATGGTGGAGATACCTGGGATGAGTTAACCGATAACTCCGGGATGCCTAAGGGGCCGAATGGAATTATTGGAGTGGCTGTATCGCCAATGAATTCAAATCGTGTTTGGGCCATTATTGAGAATGCGAGTGGTGGAGTATTTAGGTCGGACGATGCCGGGGCTACCTGGAAAAAAGTAAATGAAGACAGGGAACTCCGTCAGCGCGCATGGTACTATACCCGGATTACAGCAGACACACAAAACGAAGATAAGGTGTGGGTGATGAACGTGAGCTATGGTGTTTCTAAAGATGGCGGTGTTTCATTTGAATTAAAGAACGCACCCCACGGTGATCATCATGATTTATGGATAGATCCCAATAATAACCAGCGAATGATTATTGCTGATGATGGAGGCGCGCAAGTATCCAATGACGGAGGTGAAAACTGGACTACTTACCATAATCAACCTACAGCACAATTCTATAGGGTGTCTACTGATAATCATTTTCCATATCGAATTTATGGAGCCCAACAAGATAACTCAAGCGTTCGAATCAACCATCGTGGTACAGGAGTGGCGATTACCGAAAGCGATTGGGTTGCACTGGCACTGGGAGAAAGTGCACATGTGGCCCCCGATCCGCTGAACAACAATATAATTTATGGAGGGGGTTACAAAGGATATATGAATATGGAAAACCTTGAAACCGGACAAGAGCGTTCTACTAACGTGTGGCCCGACCTGCCGGCAGGCTCCGGGGCTGACGTAATGAAGTACCGGTTCAACTGGAACTACCCAGTCGTGTTCAGTACTCATAATTCGAAAAAATTATATGCCGGATCAAATCACCTCCACGCCACGACCAACGGAGGTCAAAGCTGGGAGGTAATCAGCCCTGACCTTACACGCAATGATCCTGAAACCATCAAATCTTCTGGAGGTCCAATTACACAAGACAACACCGGAGCGGAGTACTATGCCAACATTTTTGTAATCACGGAGTCGCCTTACACTGAAAATGAAATTTGGACAGGTTCTGATGATGGACTGATTTACCTTACCAGGGATGGAGGAAAAACATGGGAAAATGTGACACCGTCTATGGCGCCTAAGAATAACATGATGAACAGCATTGACGTAAGTCCCTTTGTGAAAGGGGGTGCATACGCAGTCGGTACTTCCTATAAGTTTGGTGATAACACACCGTACATTTATAAAACGGAGGACTATGGGAAAACGTGGTCACTGATTACACGAGGTATACCATCGGAAGAATATGTAAGAGTTGTAAGGGCAGATCCTAAGCGAAAGGGTTTGTTGTATGCTGGGACGGAGAAGGGAATGTGGATTTCATTTGATGACGGAGCCAGTTGGTCGAAGTTCCAATTGAATCTGCCACCCGTGCCTATTCATGATCTTGCAGTAAAAAATGATAACCTGATAGCAGCCACGCACGGGAGAAGCTTCTGGATGATTGATGATCTTACCCCTCTTCATCAGATGTCAAAGGAGATAGAAGCCAAGAAGTCGTATCTCTTCAAACCCATGCCTTCTTATAGAATGGCTGGTGGATCGGGATGGGGAAGACGCGATGCAAGACTGGAAGGAGAGAATCATCCAGGTGGTGTGATGATGCACTATTTTGTGTCAACAACTCCTGAAAATGAGGAAGTGTCCATTGAGATAATGGAAATGAACGGAGATATTATTCAAACTTTCTCCAATAAATCGAAAGATCGCGCAACGCAATTGAAAGTAAGCAAGGGGGGAAACAGGTTTGTATGGAATATGCGTTACTCGGGCTATAAAACATTTCCTGGTTTGGTGTTTTATTCATCGCCAAATATTGGACCCAAGGCGGTGCCCGGAAAGTACAAAGCGCGGTTAACTGCTAATGGACAGGTCACTGAGCAGGAATTTGAAATAGTAAAAGATCCACGCGTTCCCACTACCCAGCAAGAATTTCAGGATCAATTTGATTTCCTTTCTAAAGTTAGGGATAAAGTGAGCGAGGCCCATCAGGGCATCCTGGATATTAGAAAAATCAAAACTGATCTTAACTATGTGAAAACCAAAGTGGATGAAAAGCCTGAAAACCAGAATTTACTAGATGCAATGAAAAAGTTTCAGGACGATCTGACAGTAATTGAGAACAATATCCATCAAACCAAGAACCAGGCACAACAGGATCCTTTGAACTTTGGAATCAAACTCAATAACAGACTGGCTTTTTTGATGTATGAAGAGGGAACGGGAGATTATCCTCCTACCCAGCAAGCTGAGCAGGTTCGTGTAGAGCTTTCAAAACAGATTGATGACGAATTGAACAAGCTAAATACATTAATCGACAACAACGTGCCCGCCATCAACGAAATGATTAAAGAGAAAGGCATTGAAATAATAATGATTAAAAAAGAACCAACCAAAATGTAAATTATGCTTGTAATTATTTACATGGTCTAGTGAGGCAAGGTCAAAAGCCTGACTGAACAATTGTAATTTAGAATTGAAATTAAAGCAAAATAAAAAAACCCGCTCATGCAGGTTTTTTTTATTTTGTTTAGAACTTATTAACCCAAAAAAGTCATTAGACTTTTTTGCACTACGTGCTGATGATTGAAAATGAAACACATAGAGATATTTTATTAAAGTAAGTTTTGGTTTCATTTTCAATATCAGGTCAATGACGCTTCGGTCATGATCCTGATATTCCTGACGAAAATCGTCAGGAATCGTCACCCGGAGGGCAAAATTGTCATTCCTAATGACAATTTTGGGATTAAGGTTATTCATCACCCCATTTCCAATCTCCAGCGATCGTTAGAGGCTCTCTCAGGTTATTATCAATCATAAATTGTTTAGTGGTCTCACTGTCCATTTTTTTGGCAGGAAGAGTTTCCGCATTGGCGAGTCCGTATAATATCATGGTTCCGAAACGAGCAGTATTTATCATATGCGCTTCGTTTACCAAATTGAAATCGTCACAATCTGAATGATAACATCCGTAAATAGAACGATCCAGATTACTAATCACCCCTACGATAGGTACACCTTCAAGCATAAATGGTTGGTGATCGCTGTGCAACCCTGAGCGATTGGAAGACTTATTTTGGAAAATGGTATCAATCTTATTGATTTCTGCGCCAAGTGTAGTAAAGAAATTTGGATCATCTAGTTTGCCGCCAGCATTGATACCAATTGGGTTTCCGGCCATATCCAAATTCATCATGTACTTGATATTATCAATAGTACCGTTTTTGATTTCCTGCTCTACCATGTAGCGAGAACCCAGTAGCCCTTGCTCCTCACCCATAAACATCACAAACTGTACAGTACGCCTGGGCTTAAGCCTATTTGCTTTAAAGGCTCTTGCAATATCCAATACGGAAAACGAACCAATTCCATTGTCGATTGCGCCTGTAGCCAAATCCCAAGAGTCAAGATGTCCACCAATGACAATACGCTCATCAGGTAATTCTGATCCTTTTAAGGTGGCCACCACATCACGTGCTTTTATCAGATTACTATGGTTTGTCATTTTGATGTGTGCTGAAACGGACTTGGTTTTTAACTTTTCTTTTAGCGCCATTCCGTTTTCTTTTCCAATACATACTGCCGGAATTGGAATTAATTCTCCCGTAACGGAAGCCGTTCCGGTAAGCAATACGCCATTAGGAACCTGATTGATAATCACAATTCCTTTGGCTCCATATTTAATTGCAATTGCTGTCTTCTCACTTCTATGTAGATTATGTAATCCTTCAGGGCTTCCATCCAGAATACCAATGTAAACGACTGCAATTTTGTCTTTAACAGCATTCGGTTTAGCGCTGTAATCAGCCTCTAACCCGTTACCCATATCAACGAGTTGACCGGTTACATCTGATTCCACAGGGGAATGGGCAAGCGTGACTGCAGGAACGGAAGCGCCATCTATTTCTACGGCAATGTCGCCTCTGGACCACGCCTTCACCTCGAACTCCAGGTATTTTACATCATCAAATCCGTATTCTTTGAATTTGTTATACGTATACTCTTCTGCTTTATGACCATTTTCCGATCCGGTAAGGCGATGACCAATGGTAGAAGTTGCCTCTCCCAAGGTAGCATAGGCTTTAGAGTTTTGCAGCACTTCGTTATTTATTCGCTGGAATGTTTCGGAAAGCGTTTCTTTCTTTTCCGGCCCACAGGAAAATAAGAAAAGGCCAACTAACAGTAGCGCGTAATTGTTAAGAAATCTTTTCATGGTGTTATTTAAAAATTTGGTTTGCAAGATATCAAAGAAACTATGGCCCTCATAGAATATTATGTAGAAGGTGTGGGCGCTTTGGAAGTAGGGTTTATTAAGTGGTTTGAGTGGCTGTATTGCGCGACCAATAAGTAGAGATCGCTAGCCCGGATATAATATGCCAAATTCCCCACCAGGCAGCAACAATGGCCATCCCGCCAAGCCCCTGGAAAAAACCAAAAATGAGGATAAGCCCAAGCCCTGAATTTTGAATTCCGGTTTCAAGTGCCAGTGTTTTTCTGTTCTCAGGACTCAACCCAAAAAGCCTTGCCACATTATAGCCAAGTAGAAGGGCCGTCAAATTATGAATGAAAACAATGACAATAACCAGGTGAATGAATTCAAGAAAGGCGCCCACGTTCTTTAAAAAAGCTACAATTACAAATATTGCAAAAATGAAAATAGAGAAAGGCTTAACTCGTTTTGAGATCTTCGCTGCAATAATGGGGTACTTATTGCTAATGGTCATTCCTAATAACAAAGGTATACCTATAAGCATAGCAATGGTTATGAACACATCCCATAGATCTAAACTCACCTCATGTAAGATGTTGGCCGTAGGTGGATACATGCTTGCCCATACCTGTAGGTTTAAGGGTGTCATTACTATGGCGAGTAACGTGCCAATAGAAGTTAGGCTAACGGAGAGAGCCGTGTTGCCTTTTGAAAGATGGGTCATGAAATTAGAAATGTTTCCACCGGGACATGCTGCTACGAGCATCATACCCAACGCGATACTTGGTGATGGCTGAATCACCCAAACCAGTAAGAATGTGGTTGCAGGGAGAAGTATGAATTGCAGAAGTAATCCTACAAAGGTGGCTTTGGGAGCTATGAAAACTTTTTTAAAATCTTTCAATCGGATGTCAAGTGCAATGCCAAACATGATAATGGCAAGACATAAGTTAAGCACCCATAGGGAGCCTGGACTAAAATTGAGATGTGCGGCATCTATTGACAAACTCTAAAATGTTTAGATTGAATGAAATGAGGTCTTTCCCATATGTTATACTACTCTTTACAAAATGTTTTGAACACCATTTACTTATAAAAATCTCTCAAGTATTGGTGTCGTTCAAATTGTATTATGGCTTAAGGTTGTCTTCAAAGAGTTTGAAAATACGTTTATACTCATCTGTCCAGCTACTGGGCTCTACAAAACCATGATTTTCCATAGGATAAACGGCCAGCTCCCAGTTGTCCTTACCCAATTCTATTAAGCGTTGCGACAGCCTCACCACATCTTGAAAATGAACGTTGGTGTCCACCATTCCATGGCACATCAACAAGGCTCCCTTCAGGCCTTCTGCGTGGTATATTGGCGAACTTTTTTCGTAGGCGATACTATCGGCATAGGGTACATTAAGGATATTGGAAGTGTAGCCCTGGTTGTAATGCGCCCAATCAGTAACGGGTCTTAGCGCAGCCCCTGCTGCAAATACGTCAGGCGTGGTGAACAGACCCATCAAAGTAATAAAGCCTCCATATGACCCTCCGTAAATGCCTATATGCTTCGGGTCTACATTGTACTTGTCTACCAACAGTTTTGCGGCATCTACCTGATCCGTTAAATCCTTTCCGCCCATGAATCTATAAATTCCAGTACGCCAGTCTCGTCCATACCCCGCACTTCCGCGGTAGTCTACATCAATTACAGTATATCCCTTATCAACAAGCATATTGTGGAACATATATTCGCGAAAATAGCTGCTCCACCACTTGTGGGCATTTTGCAAGTAGCCGGCACCATGAACAAAAATAACTGCTGGACCTTTGTTAACAGGAGCTTTCGGTTGGTATAACCTTGCATATACCTCTGCTCCGTCCCTCGCTTTAAATGTGATTACTTCAGGATCTTTCCAGGGATAGGAATTGAACTCTGTAGATGTAGACTTTGTGATTTGGTCAGATTTTCCTTTTATTTTGTTCTCGGTGAGAAATAATTCCCAGGGCTTGTTGCTGTATGAATACAGATCTGCCATCCATTTTTCATCTGGAGATAAAACCACCTGATGCGCTCCGGTAGTAGTAGTGAGTTGTTCAGCTTTCCCTCCATCAACAGAAATTTTGTAAAAATGTTTTTCACCGGGATGAACTTCATTGGTTGTGATGTAAAAATGCTTTTTATCCTTAGAAAGCTGCGCGGTTTGCACCTCGTAACTTCCCGATGTTACACTTTGCTTTTTGCCGTTGGTAATATCTATTGTATATAAATGCGAATACCCTGTTTCTTCAGATTGAAACCAAATGCGTTTATTGTCGCCAAGCCATCCGGAGTTGCCAGCACTTAAGGAATACCCAATTCCAGGGCCTCCGATCCAGGCTTCATCCCTTTGCCTATCTAAATTCTTGAGTTGGCGGATTTGGAGATCAAGCGACATAATCCAACGATCTTTGTTGTCCGCAGCCCGGACCACCACAAAATTATTTTTCCCGTCATCTGACCAGTAAGGACCATTGATTACCACAGGCCTTGTTGTGTTTTCTTTTGATGACTTGTTTGGATAGTCTTTTGCATAATCAGGCTTATCGGTAATGCCGGGAATGGCATCCGTATTTACCCTATAAGTAGTGTCTCCTTTTATATCATAAATCCAAAATTCATATGTATCAAGATTTACACCCACTTTAGTGCGACCAGGGATGTCTTCTGTAAACCCAGATTCTGTTACATAATTGGGTACAATGGTAGATTTCGCGTCCTTCGCCTCTTTGGTAATTCGGTAAGTAATAAAATTTTCATTTGGACTTACCAGTAGATGGTCTACACTTTGTTCATTCAAATAGATAATGTGAGGGCGGTCAGGACGGTTGGCTTTGTTAATTTTTTCGGCCGCCTTTTTATTTTCGCTTCTTTCCTTAAGTATTTGCATATGGGCAAGCTGATCTTGCTTCAACCATTCTTCTTGAGCGTTGGTTTTAGACTCTCCTTTTTTCTTGTCTTTTCTAAAGTCAGTTAACTGACTGAATCCCCCGCTGCTAATAGTCCAGGAGTATATGTTATTTCCTGAAGTAAAAAAGATTTTGGATTCATCCTGGGAAAAGCGAGGAGCAAACTCTCTATCGATGGTATTAGTGATTTTTATGGTCTTGTTGGTTGGGATGTCCAACAAAAAAATATCTCCATATTTTTCATACACCTTTTTAGTGAACGATTTGCTATAAGACCCATTGACAAAAGGTAAACTTCTTCTCGCTTCTGGGCTTACTTTTTGGGGCACTTTATTTGCAATTGAAATGGCATACAACGAATCACCAGTTGCATTTGTGGGATTCCAATTAAAATAAATCGTTTTGCTGTCTTCCGACCAAAAAACATCAGAGGGCGATACCCCCATCCATTTTGGGTCACGCATAATTTTTTCTACAGTTAGGTCATTCAATTGTTGTCCCCATACCGGAGAGGTTACAAATAATAATAGGATTACATTCTTCATAAGAAATTCTTGGGCATTAGGTAATAAACGGAAGTGTAAGATTATCGATCATTTAATTTTTGAGGGAGAAGCACTTTCTTCGTGGAAGATCAGCGGTTTCTAGGTTTAAACATTTCGGAAAACATACTATTAAAAATGGACAAAATGAGACTGAAGGCAAGAGCCCACCAAAACCCATCCACATCGAATTTTGGCACAAAATAATCCACCATTAGAATGATCAGGGCGTTGATAACCAATAGAAATAAGCCAAGAGTAAAGATTGTAATAGGTATAGTGAGCACCACCAATATAGGTCTTACAATGGCATTGGCAAATGACAACACGGCCGCCACCAACAGGGCATAGCCATAATGTTCCACATGGACACCCGGCAACAGGTAGGCAGTGAGTAATACGGCCAAGCCGGATAAAAGAAAACGAACAATTCCATTCATAAGAGAAAATTTGATTCAAGTTCCGCTTTTAAGTCCAAAAGTCAAACTCTAATTTTGGATGGAGAGTATGTACGCAATCGTTGACATTGAGACTACAGGGGGGTATGCGGATAAACACCGGGTAACAGAGGTTGCTATCTATCATCACGATGGTATACAGATCACCAATCATTACCACACATTAATCAATCCAGGAAGAAGTATACCCCATTTTATTACGGGCCTCACCGGCATCAATTATGAAATGGTGAAAGAGTCGCCCTCTTTTGCTGAAGTGGCCAATGAAATTCATGAACAGCTCAAGGATAGGATTTTTGTGGCTCATAACGCCCACTTTGATTATGGATTTTTAAAAAAGGAATTTGAAGAGGTGGGAATCAACTGGAACGCAAAAAAATTATGTACGGTTAGATTAAGTAGAAAGATAATCCCGGGATTAAGTTCTTACAGCCTTGGCAGATTGGCTAAAAGTCTTGGTGTAGAAATTCGTGATAGGCATAGGGCTGGTGGCGATGCTGAGGCCACCTCGAGAATTTTTGATCTCTTATTAAAGAGGGATACAGAAGGGGTGATTGTAAAGGCACTTAAGAAAAATTCTGGCGAAACAATTCTTCCACCTAATCTTCCTAAGGAAGACTTTGACAGGCTTCCGGCAAAAGTTGGCGTGTATTATTTTATGGATGCACGTGGCAATGTTATTTATGTGGGTAAAGCAGTCAATATAAAAAAAAGAATTGTCGGACATTTTACAGGAACAGCCCGTGAGTGGAATCGGTCTAACATTAGAAATGAAATTCACCACATTACTTACGAGCTTACAGGAAGTGAGTTGATTGCGCTGATTTTAGAATCTCAAGAAATAAGAAGGTTGTGGCCAAAGTATAACCTGGCACAAAAACATAGAACGGAAGAATGGGGAATCTTTAATTATGAAGATAGAGCGGGTTATTTGAGGTTTAGTATTAACGTAGTAAGACGAGGCACGAGACCACTAATAAGCTTTAGTTCAAAAGGTGATGCCTGGAATTTTATGTGGGAAAAAGTAAAAGAGTTTGAATTATGTCCAAAATTGTCAGGATTACAAAAAGCCAAAGGCTTATGTTTTAGCTATCAAACAGGTGAATGCAAAGGAGGGTGCATGGGGGTGGAGACGGTTAAGAAGTACAATAAAAGAATTCACGCTGCGATTGGCTCATTTCTTGAGGAGGGAAATTCTTTGGCCATCATTGGGAAGGGAAGAAAAAATAGTGAACGCTCATTGGTACTTGTGGAAAATGGTGCATACCTCGGATTCGGATTTATTAATAGGCATGAAACACTGGCCAATTTTGAATCGGCCAAAGACCTCATTAAGATAGGTAAGGAAAATAAAATAGCCCAAAATCTGGTCAATTCTTACTTAGTAAACCCGAGAGGTGCTAAGGTAATTGAGTTTTAGATTTTTTTTCTCCCCTCTATACCTGGATATAATTCAGGGACTGGATCGCTTACAAAACATTCCTGCGTTTCAACATTCATCATTGAAAGTCGGCCAGACCAACCCGCACCGGTATCCATCATCCATACTTCACAGTATTGAATTGGCATTTCTTCCTTTATCGGTGTATGCCCTATGTAGACCGAGTCATAAAGAGTGAGCTGTTTAGAATGGCCGTGCTGTGCTTTTGCAAGTTGGGCAAAGTCCCTGCCCCAAAAAAGGGTATCTACATCCTGTTTGCCAAGAGGCTTATTTATATCAATTCCTGCATGAACAAATAACTGATTGTGGTAGAGATAATAGGGCAGTGCATTTTTTAATAAGTGTAGGTGACTGGCGGGTACATTGTCACCATAGGAATTAATGGTCGCCTGCCCACCCTGGTTGAGCCAGATTTCATTGGCATACCCAGTTTCCATCCAATCAAGTGCCCAGAAGTCATGATTGCCCAATATATAGATTAGATTTTCGATTTGAAGCAGTTGCTCTATTGCCTGACGTGTTTCGGGCCACCCATCCACCACATCCCCCAGGCAGATGAGGGTATCTTTTTGAAAATTAAACCCAGAAATACCCAAACATTGCAACAATGCGCGATAAGAACCGTGAATATCACCTATAACGAATGTTTTAGACATAGATTGGGTTTTACCAATGAATGATGGAATGACAACTGAAAGAAATGGCCTTTAAATCCGATTCACTCCATTTGTAACTAATTTGAACCTAATTCTTTATTATTGCGCTAAAATTAAGGGTAAAAGCATAGAAATATGGCGTTTGAGATGGCAACAGAAGTACAGCAAGAGCATACTGAAAAGGTAAAACAGGTTTATGCTGAAGTAGCAAAAGTGGTGGTAGGCCAAGAGTATATGGTCAATCGTCTGATGATAGGTTTGTTTACCAATGGTCATATCTTATTAGAGGGAGTCCCGGGACTAGCCAAGACACTTACCATAAGTACCCTGGCTCAGGTATTGCACCTGCATTTTGCCCGTATCCAATTTACCCCTGACTTGTTGCCTGCTGACCTGGTAGGTACTATGATTTACAACCAAAAGGAAGGAAAGTTTGAGGTAAAAAAAGGACCCATATTCGCTAACATTATTTTGGCTGATGAGATTAATCGATCTCCGGCAAAAGTTCAGTCGGCATTGCTGGAGGCCATGCAGGAAAAGCAAGTTACCATTGGGGAAACCTCATTTAATCTCGATCGTCCTTTTTTGGTAATGGCCACACAAAACCCGGTCGAGAATGAAGGAACCTATCCGTTGCCTGAAGCACAGATTGACCGATTCATGATGAAGGTATTTGTTAATTATCCTTCTAAGCAAGATGAACTTGAAATCATGAGGCGCATTTCAAATATGCAGTTTGATTTTACTGTAAATCCCATTCTTACTAAAGAAGATATCTTTGCAATTCGCAAAGAAGTAAACAACGTTAAAATTTCTGAATCATTAGAAAAATATATCATCGAATTGGTGTCTGCCACCCGAAATCCAAAAGGATACAAACTCGATCATGAGGCACAGTACATACAATATGGCGCCTCACCCAGGGCAAGTATTAACCTGAATCTTGCTTCAAGGGCAATGGCTTATCTCGAAGGTCGTGATTATGTATTGCCTGAGGACATTAAAGAGATAGCATTGGATGTACTCAATCACCGAATCATCTTAAATTACGAAGCAGAAGCTGACAATGTGCGTACCGCTGATATTATCAAAGTACTGCTAACGAAAGTTCCTATCAATAAATAGCCTTTTAGGATTTCAACCATAGAGGGTCCCTTAGAAGATTTTAGCGAAAGTGGCTTTGACCAATTTGGATAAGTTAATGACTTTGTTCGCTAACCTTATCAGAGATATAGGGTGGATTGATGGCATTGTGGGCTGGCCCCTTTAGGGATTAAGGGGCGCGGGGAAGGATGCTCTTTTCACCACATAGGCACATAGAAAACATAGTTTGGTTAGATTAAAATCCTACCCATGTTACTATGGGGTTAGTAAATTTATGCTCTGATGGATTTAGCGAAAGTGGCTTTGACCAATTTGGATAAGTTAATGACTTTGTTCGCTAAC
>CAYPDF010000001.1:201562-550539 GCA_964409415.1 uncultured Ohtaekwangia sp.
AGGGTGGATTGATGGCATTGTGGGCTGGCCCCTTTAGGGATTAAGGGGCGCGGGGGAGGATGCTCTTTTCACCACATAGGCACATAGAAAACATAGTTTAATCCTGTGTAACCAAAACCCTAATTTAACAAGTATCAATTTACCTTTCGCTGTCGTTCTTTATGGAACTCAATTACTTTTTTAATCTGCTCACTCGCTTGTACCACAGAATCCTGTGCGAGCTTGTTGTTTTCAAGTTTTTGTAATAGCACAGCATGTTCCAGCGCATTGGCCTGAAGCCGTTCTTCCAATTTTACCTTTTCCTGTTCATTATTTCCAAGTTGAATGTTGAGGTCCTTGTTCTGATTGACAAGTCGTTGTGATTGTCTTGTTGTGGCATCAAAAGCACGCTGTGCTTCATCGATCTGTGCCTGTATTTTGTCTTTATAATATTTAATACCAAACTGGTACACCTCCTTTTCTAAATCTTTTTTTACAATGTCAATGTCATTCACTTGCCATTCCCCCTCCTTAATACCAAGCCATACTTCTACACTTTCTCCTTTACCTTTAATGTCAGCATATAAGACTCCTGTTTTATAAACTGTTCCTCCCAATGCCGGTTCGCTGATACTGATGAAGCGATTACCTTGCTTTAACTTGCCAAAATCTTTGAGGAATTTGTTCCATGAAATGATTACTTCTTCTTTTTTGCCCTCCAGAGTAGTAGAGAAACCATCACTTTCCTCCCCATTTACTTTTTGCGATTGTCTTTCTGTTGTTACCTTTTGTCCCAATGCAGCAATGCTGATCAAAAGGGAGATAGTAATCAATTCAAACTTATTTCGGCTCATGCTGTTAGTATTATTAATCAAAGCTAGTAATTATCCATATGCATAAAAATGTCCTGATAACAGGCGGTTCAGGCCTCCTTGGCACAAGGCTTACCACCTTACTGATGCAAAAAGGCTACCAAATTTCTCATTTGACCCGCAGCAGTGGTCACGGTACAATCCCTACTTATGAATGGAGTGTAAATGATGGAAAGATAGATAGTCGTTCTATCATAGGAGTTGATACTGTTGTGCATTTGGCAGGAGCGGGCATCGCAGACAAACGATGGACAGCAACCAGAAAAATGGAAATCCTGGAGAGCAGAACCAAATCAAGTGAGTTGCTTTATCAAACCCTAAAGCAAAATGCCCACCACGTTAAAACCTTTGTGTCAGCTTCTGCTATTGGCATCTATGGTGAAGGCGGACTTGAAAGAATATTTACAGAAAAGGATAAGCCGGCAGATGATTTCCTGGCTGATGTTGTAAAGCAGTGGGAGGAGTCAGTGGATAAGATTGCTACCCTTGGCATTCGTGTAGTAAAAATTCGTATTGGTATTTTGTTAAGCGAAAGGGGAGGGGCCTTGGCAGAAATGGTAAAACCTATCAAGTGGTGTGTGGGTTCGCCCCTTGGTTCAGGAAAACAAATTTTGAGTTGGGTCCACATAGACGATGTGTGCAGAATGTTTATTAAGGCCATAGAAGATGTAGCGATGGATGGGGTTTACAATGCAGTAGCTCCTCATCCTGTGAGCAATAAAGAATTGACGGTGGCCATTGCCAAGGCACTGGATAAACCACTCTGGGCGCCAAATGTTCCCGGCTTTGTTTTAAAATTGATGCTGGGTGAAATGTCGGAATTGGTTTTAAAAGGAAGTCACGTCTCCTCCAAAAAAATTCAAGATCTGGGCTTTGAGTTTGAGTATACTCATTTAGATAATGCTCTCAGGGATTTATTGTTTACAAGGAGAAAATTATAACTGGTTTTCTGTGTCATTATAGGATAGAATTTTCTATTCCATAGGCCAGTTTAAAAAATGTATCAAGTTGAATTTTTCATAAAAAATAACTGAAAATAGCATGCCTCAAATGAGTTTATTAGAGAGTAATCATAGATCAAATGTCTTATTGCCAGCTTTATACTATCGCCTGGGTTGTATTCGCATTATATTAGCAGATCAAAATGAGAATGAGTATGGAAAACGATAACGAAAAAGTACCGTCAACGGAGGAAGAGCACAAGATCAGAAAGGCATTTAAGGACAAGGATTGGACAGAGATCAAAAGCTCAGACTCCTGGGTGATTTTCAAAGTGATGTCCGAGTTTGTGCAAGGATTTGAAAAACTATCCAAAATTGGTCCGTGTGTTACAATTTTTGGTTCTGCACGCACTCAACCGAGTCATCCTTACTATAAAATTGCAGAAGATATAGCCTATAAGCTGGTTCATCAAGGATATGGAGTGATAACAGGAGGAGGGCCTGGGATAATGGAGGCGGGCAATAAGGGAGCACATCGCGCAGGGGGTAAAAGTGTGGGATTGAATATATTTTTACCTCACGAACAAAAAGGCAATATTTATATTGATCCTGAGAAACTAATATCATTTGATTATTTCTTTGTCCGAAAAGTAATGTTTGTAAAATATTCGCAAGGTTATATCGTAATGCCAGGGGGATTTGGTACGCTGGATGAATTAACGGAAGCAATTACATTGATTCAAACTCAAAAAATTGGTCGTTTTCCAATTGTTCTGGTGGGCAAAGAATTTTGGGGAGGAGTGCTTGATTGGTTTAGAAACACCCTGGTGAATGAAAAGATGATTGATATAGAAGATCTTGATTTAATTAATTTGGTAGATACGCCTGACGAGGCGGTTAAAGTGATAGATGAATTTTACTCTAAATATTTACTTGTACCCAATTTTTAATTCAAAGTGTGATGGAATACTTTTTGAAAAAATACCGTATTGAATTATTAGTTATTATTGGGTTAACGGTGCTTTTGTTTCTGGTCATTTTTATAAACAATCGGGTTGAGCACTTGGAAGAAATTGTGGATTTTGAAAATGCTCCTGAAGTAGGATTCGAAAGCATACCTCAGGAAGATGGCCCATTAACAGCAATTTCATACGATCTCCCTCAACGATTAAGTTTTGCAGGTGAGGAGCTGACATTGGATCGATCCGATTTGCGGGAACAAATCGACCAGGAGCTTCAAATCAATATTTATTTTCACAGCAATACTATTTTTTTAATTAAAAGAGCCAACAAATGGTTGCCACAATTTGAACCTATTCTAGAACGAAACGGCATACCTGATGATTTTAAATATCTGCCACTCATTGAAAGTGGTTTGCTTAATGCAGTTTCCCCCGCCAATGCCGTAGGGTTTTGGCAAATTGTGAGAAGTGCAGGCAAAGAAAATGGTCTTGAAATATCAAGAGAAGTGGACCAGCGATACGACCCGATAAAGGCCGCAGAAGCAGCATGCAAATATTTTAAGAAAGCATACGAAAAATTTGGTAACTGGACACTGGTGGCCGCTTCCTATAACAGAGGGATGACGGGTCTGGATAAGGCAATAAAAAAGCAAAAGGTAGACTCCTATTATGACTTATTCTTAAATGAAGAAACCTCCCGTTATATTTTTAGGATTTTAGCGATTAAAGAAATTATTGAAAATCCTGAGCGCTATGGATTTAAAATAAACCCTAAGCATCTCTATCAACAAGATTCAATACGGTATGTGGAGGTAAGCGAAACCATTCCTGATTTGGTTGACTTTGCCTTGGAACAAGGATCGAATTATAAATTGCTCAAGCGCTACAACCCCTGGTTGCGCGATGATAGGCTGACTGTAAAAAGAAACGAAAAATACACAATCGCGCTTCCTGCTATTTAAGATGAAACCCTACCTGCTGATAGAAAACAACTGGAAGTATATCAAAGAAGCTTCATTTAATCTGGCCATATTGCCGTGGGGTGCCACAGAAGCACACAACTATCACCTTCCCTATGGCACAGACATTTTTGAGGCAGAAGCGATTGCTGGGGAAGCTGCCCGAATAGCCTGGGAGCAGGGTTCCAAAATTATTGTACTGCCAGCCATTCCTTTTGGGGTCAACACAGGCCAACATGATGTAATGCTTGACATGAATATGAATCCAAGTACTCAGTTTGTAGTACTGAAGGATGTGATTGAAGTGCTAAACCGTCAGGGAATTTTTAAGTTGATCATTCTAAACAGCCATGGTGGCAATGACTTTAAACCTATGATTAGAGAATTGGGACTCCTTTTCCCAAAAATGTTTATAAGTAGTTGTGATTGGTTTAGATCATTGGATCAGAAATTATTTTTTGAAAATAAAGATGACCATGCAGGAGAAATGGAGACGAGTTTAATGCTTTATCTAAAACCGGACCTGGTATTGCCATTGCATGAAGCCGGTGATGGAAATTCAAAGAGGTTTAAGTTCAAAGCCATTCAAGAGGGATGGGCGTGGGCTGAACGGCAGTGGACAAGAGTGACTAAGAATACTGGCGTAGGCGATCCGCGAAAAGCAACAGCAGAAAAAGGAGAAAAATACTTTAAAGCAGTTACTGAGAAAGTTGCTAAATTTTTTATTGAGGTGGCTAAAACAGATAGAGATGATTTTTATGAGTAATTTCTTTTAGCCACTAAGAGCACAGAGCGCTTTGTGTTCTTTGTGAAACTCTTTGTGCCCTTTGTGGTTAAATGATAACATCGAATAGATGATAAAAAAAATAAACGAAGCAGTTGAATACATAAAATCTCAAGGCGTACAAAATCCAGAGATTGGGATAATACTTGGAACAGGCCTGGGAGATCTTTTTACAAAAAAAATTGAAAACCCTATTGAGATTGAATATGGTTCAATTCCACATTTTCCGGTGTCAACGGTAGAGTTCCACAAAGGCAAATTGATCAGCGGAAGCATTAACGGTAAGCAGGTACTGGCTATGTATGGCCGATTTCACTATTATGAGGGCTACTCTGCCAATCAAATCACTTTGCCTGTTCGGGTGATGAAGGAATTGGGTGTAAAGTATTTGTTGATATCGAATGCATCCGGCAACATGAATCTAAGTTGGCGCAAAGGCGAATTGATGCTCATTGACGATCATATCAATTTACTACCTGACAATCCCTTGCGAGGCCAGAATATAGACTCACAAGGTCCTCGCTTCCCAGACATGAGCCAACCTTATGATAAAAAACTAAATAATACCTTAAAAAGGATAGCAAGGAAAAAAGGGATAACGCTTAATGAGGGAGTTTATGTTTGCGTAACAGGCCCCAATCTTGAAACACGGGCCGAATATCGATTCCTAAAGTTAATTGGTGCGGATGCTGTTGGCATGTCCACTGTTCCTGAGGTAATTGTAGCCAACCATGTGGGGCTTCCATGTTGTGCCATTTCTGTACTTACGGATGAATGCGATCCTGATAATTTAAAGCCAGCAAACATTGATGGAATCATTGAAATAGCGGGAAAAGCAGAGATCGCCCTCACTGATCTTTATGTTAATTTGATTGATTTATTATAGTGGTGCAACCTCTGTCCATAATTCCGCGTCATAAATGGGAGAAAAACCACCATATAAAAAATGAAAATATTACCTGCCATTATCGCCTTTCTGTTCAGCATTACACTTTGGGCCCAAAAAGATGGGGACTATCATCTGGATAAAGAGTTTGATTTGAACCCTATGGGGAGTATTGATTTGTCTTCCTCGGATGCAAAGGTATTTATTACCGGCTCAGACAGAAAAAATGTGCATTTAAAAATTGACAGAACAGTAGTCACTAAGGGATTTTCTTTTGGAAGCGATGATTTTGCAATTGAGATAGACAACTCGAATGGCAACCTTAAGATCAGAGAAAGAGCAAATTCCTCTAGTCACGGAATTATTGGATATTATAATGAAGACTATGAAATCAGAATAGAGGCATCGGAAGGTGCTAGTCTATTGGTAAAAGGCGATGACGGAGATTATTTAATCAAAAATATTAATGGATCTATTTCAATGCGTGCAGATGATGGTGATATTGAATTGGTGGGATGTAAGGGGAGTAGATTCCGCTTTCAATTGGACGATGGTAATTTAACCATGGATCATGGAAGGGGAGCCATTGAAATTAATATTGATGATGGAGATGTGAGAATTAATAATGCAAATTTTTCATCTGTCATAGCTGATATTGATGACGGAGATTTTATGATAGAAACTTCGCTGTCCAATACAGGCGAGTATAAAATTAGAGCAGAGGATGGAACAGTGTCGATGATTGTAACCAATGGAGGCGGTCAATTTGATGTGCACCATGACGATGCGAGGGTAATTGCAGAGGGTGCCTTTGAGGTGTATGAGCAATCAGAAACCTTTACCAGTTTAAAATTACCAAACGGCACAGCCAAGGTGGATATCAGGGCAGATGATGCGCGTATAAGGCTGCAATATATGGCATCAAATCGTTAACTACTTACATGACTGTTCTCTCAGGAAAATTTGAATGGCATATTTTTGAATGCCAAATTGATTAGTTTTTATCCATTTTATGGCATTTCTTATTGTCAGAACCATTTCTTAGTGTGGCACAATCCGTCTAAAAACCCTAATGTTAGTGAGATAAAAATAAATCCTTACATGAGTATTTATCCGATTTCTTTTATCAGTAAATTTATTAGGTGATGTCATTGAAGATAGGAGATATTTAGAACGAGAATTAGGAGTCGTGTCTGCGCCTCGTAGTTTCTTTTGGTTGTGATGGAGGTTGAGAAGCCAATTAGCCTTGTGGCTTATTCACTCGAACTTAACATCTAAACTATATGAAAAGGATACCGATCGCTTTGATTATTCTAGCCTCAGTATTTATTTGGCAAGGCTGCTGCAACTCCAACCTTTATTTTTCCGGCAAGGTAGTGGATAAAAAAGGCAGTGGCATACCCGGTGCTATTGTCAAAGTGGACGGGAAAGAGGAAAAGGCTGATAAAAGCGGTGAATTCAAAATATGCGTTGACCGTGCGGACAAATTGAATAAATACGTCCTGACCGCGTCAAAACTTGAATTCGGCTTCTTTTCAAAAGTGTATGCAGATACCTCCACACATCTGGTCATTACGCTGTCCAAGGCAACAGTGGTAGAGGTCGATCCCAACCGAGATATTTCCGTGCAGGACACCAACCCGGATATAACTGGCCCCACATTCGGAACAAGCCCTGTTGCGAACCCATTGGACACCATCCCATTTGTGTACAATGCTCAAGGAAACTTAATCGGTTTTAAAAAGCCACAATCGTTGATTGACTCACGGAACGCCATTGCCAACTTTCAGCCACCAGTGCTTGGGGCAAAAATAGAGATACCTGCAGGGTCTTTAGTAATTGAAAGAAAAGAGGGGAGAAAAGGGGAAGAGGAAAGAAAACCAGAAGGCAGCGTCCAGGTTTCGGTGAATACCATTGATGTTTATGCTCCGGGTGCAATGCCTGGCAATTATACAGTGGACCTAGGCAACGATCAGCGTGCCTACATGCAAACATATGGGGCTGCGAACATCGAAGCATATTACAAGGGTCAGCCACTGCAATTGGGTACAGGCAAGACGGCAAGCTTGACCATTCCAATCGACACGCTTTCCATCATAAGCAAAAGAACATTGCCAACCACCATTCCACTGCTAGTTTATAACATCACGACAGGCTACTGGAATGAGTCTGGCAGTGCAACCCTCAATGCTTCGAAGGATGCTTATGAGGCAACGATCAGCCACTTTAGTACTTATAACATGGACTTGGAGAAAGTGACACCGTCCTGCCTCCAGTTGTGCACCGAACTGACGACAGGATCCAGCTTGCATATATTTCCCGATCCGGCATCTGGCTTGGCTGATATGACATGGCTTAACACCGGTGTTCTAGACTGTCCTGATCCAGCCAATCCCTCCACGGTCACTGACTGTTCAGCGTATGAAATCACATTGGCAAATACATCGGGGGTGATGAACATTGAGAATAATGTAATGATCAATATCGATGTCATCAATGGTGGCTCGCCAGTCGCCTCCTATGTGGTGAATTCCGGGCCTCAACCGACCGGCTTCGCTTCGCCAGATGATTATCAGAAATGCAATTGGAATGACTGTGGAGGACCATTTAAGATTACCGACAGTCCACAGTGCTGGGAAAACACGGATGGGAGTGGTAATTATGATGGCACGATGGGGGGTCCGCTTCTCGCAGTTACCAGATCAGGTGGTGGGACTGGAGATGACTTTACTTTTTCCTGGCTATACATTGGAGCCATAGTGGGCGGTGTTATCACCAATGGATCTGTTGACTACAAAATAGAGTATTCAACGGATATCAATTTCGCCTCGCCCCTGGAGGTGCTATTTGGGGGTACGAATCCTGTAGTAACAAGTTCAAATTATATAGAGGGGCCACATTCAGTTACTATTTCCGGGCTTTCACCAGTTGTGTATTTCCGTGTTCTGTTCTCCACGGATGGTGGAACAACTTATAAGTATGGCGTAAAGAGTTGTGTTAACTGCTTTTTTCCGCCTGCGGGAAACCCGCGATGTGTCGATCTGGGTAGTGTTGCTCCTTAGCCTAAACAATAATTATGGCACGTACTGTCCTTTATGGTTTAGTCCTACTGTCCTTTTTTGATACAATGGCATTTCTATACGGCAGCAAGGAGTTGACATCACATCATGGTTTCGTGATTGAAAAGGGGCAAGAAGAATTGACCGTTAGTGGCCATACGTTCACGGCTCGATTTACCCCAAAAGGTGTCGGGTTTAATCCTCTTAATGGTGGCCCACAATGGAATTGGGCACTTGCAGGGGCTTCCCATGAAGTGCCATTCAAGGTTTCGGATAACAAAATAGTGTATGACCGGCCCAGCTACCGTGAAGAGTACCTCCTCGAAGGGTCTTTCATTGAACAGCAATTTGTTGTTGAGCGTCCGCAGGTGGGCGATATCGTTATCCGGGGAAGGGTAGAAACGAAAGGAACTTTTTCCCGTGTCAAATACGGATGGAGTTGGAAGAATACCCTAGGTGAGGTTACGCTTGGTGATGTTTATGCCTACGATGCAAATGGAAAGCCCATTCTGGCAGACATGGAGGTGGACACAGAGGGTACGGTAATCACCATACGGGCTAGGGACCTCGTACATGTGGAATACCCCATCACGATTGACCCAAAGATAAGCACAACCTTTAGGGTCAGCAACCAGGGAATTCCAGGCTCAACCAGCTACCAGGCTAAGAATCCTGATGTTGCTTACGATCCGGTAAACAATAATTATGTAATAGTCTGGGAAGGCAATGATGCAGGAGACGTTGAAATTTTTGCGCAACGGGTTTCTCCAACTGGCGTCAACTTGGGTTCTCCTGTTCAAGTGAGCTTTATGACAGGATCGCCAAGCAACGCAAATTTCGATGCAAAAGAACCGAGCATTGTCTATAATACTGCAAGGCAGGAATTCTTTGTCGTCTGGGCAGGTGATGATGGTAGCGATGATGATTTTGAAATATATGGTGCCAGGCTGAGGGCCTCTGACCTTGACATACAACTGGGGGAGATCAAGATTAGTACCACTGGGGCGGTAGGGACATTCCTGCTGGTGGCACAGTCGCCAGATGTGGTCTGCACGGGAGCTTCCGATGATTATTTAGTAGTTTGGAGCGGTAGTCCGGTGACCCCAGGAAAGTTTGAAATATTTGGCCAGTTACTGAATGGGGACGGAACAGAAGATGGGACTGATTTTCAAATTTCAGACATGGGGCCTGCCGCTGATCCTTCATACGGTGCCTTTACGCCACGGGTGGCCTTCAATCCTGCCGGCCAGTATATGGTAGTATGGTCAGGGATAGACAATATAGTTCCCTTAGTAGCAGGTGAATTCGAAATCTTTTGTCAGTTATTGACAACAACCGGCACTGCTATCAGCCCCAACGACAGAAGAGTGACTTTCATGGGCCCCAATGGAAGTACGCTATATGGTGCCTTTAATCCCGCCATCACATTTAATAGCAGCCAGTATTTCCTCGCATGGGATGGGGACGATGATACAGCGCCTTTGATTAATGATGAAAGCGAGATTTTTGGTCAGTACCTCAGTAGTGCTGGGGTCCCGCAAGGATCGAAGGTAAGAATAAGTGATATGGGTGTGGATGGAAATGCAAGCTTTGATGCCTTTTCCCCGGACGTGTCTTACGATCCAAATTTGGATCAACTTCTAATCACGTGGTATGGGGATGATACTACTGACGATGCATTTGAAGTGTACAGCCAGGTGCTTAACGGATCAGGGCTTACCGATGTGGGGACGGACACAAGGTTGAGCCATGCAGGCACTTTGGATGGAGACCCTAGCTTTGATGCTGAATTCCCAGCAACAATATACAATTCAGGAATGCGGGAGCATATCATAGTTTGGCACATGGATGATGACAATCCTCCGTACGTCAATGGTGAAGCGGAGGTGTATGGGGCCACTTATGCCGAGCTCTCTCCTGAACCAACAGCCCAACCCACTGCTCCACTTTTCTCGGCAATTTCTACTACTTCATTTACAGTTTCGTTTACTGCAGCATCGGGCATACCTCAGCGATATATTGCGTTGCGCAAGACCGGAAGTTCCCCTACTGACGTTCCTGTAGATGGAACAGGATATGATGTAGGAAATACCATTGGTACCAGCACCGTGGCCTATATTGGAACCGCAATCACGTTTAATGAATCTGGCCTAACACCCAATACTACTTACTTCTATGATTTCTTTTCCCTCAATGGATTGAACTCATCAGCAAACTATTTGACCACATTGCCCCTGGAAGGCAGTGTTGCGACTTGGGCAACTGAACCCAGTAGCCAGGCATCAAATATCTCTTTTACATCATTGGGAACCAGTTCGCTTACCGTAAACTTCTCCAACGGAAATGGGAGTTCCCGATTGCTTGTGGCCAAAGCAGGGTCGGCCATCAATGTGTTCCCCAGCGATGGCAACAGCTATACTGCAAATAATATTTTTGGATCGGGATCGAACCTGGGTTCCTCAAATTATGTAGTGGGTCAGGGTGCCGGGCCAATTACTGTTACGGGTTTGTCTGCCGCTACGGTTTACCACTTTCGTCTATTTGAGTTTAATGGTTCTGGAGTTCAGTCCAATTACAATGTTACCACCTCAACGGGTAATCCCTCTTCCCGAACAACACTGACTGGCGAACCCGGGGCTCAACCTGGGTCAATTAATTTTACATCTATCGCTGACATGTCCATGACTGTTGGCTTTTCCCCTGCCACTGGCCCACCATCAGGATATATCGGCATAGGTAAAGTCGGTTCGGCTCCGGGTAACCCTACAGACTTACCTCTGGATGGCACAACCTACAGTGTAGGCAATATGATTGGTGGAAGTAGTGTGGCGTTTGTAGGAAGTGCTACCTTATTTCCTCTCTCAAGCTTAAACGCAGCTACCGATTATCATTTTCTTATACTTTCTTACAACGGATCAGGGGCCAACATTAACTACTTGCAAACCACTCCGTTGGCAGGAAATCAAATTACATTGGCCACACCTCCAGGTGGACAGCCAACCACCATGCAGTTTTCAAATCCATCCTCCACAACACTTGATATTAGTTTTGCGGCAGCAACCGGAAGTCCCACGGGATATATTGCGCTTCGCAAAATTGGGACATCACCAACCGATGTGCCTGTTAATGCCACATCCTATAGTGTTGGGAATGTAATTGGATCGAGCGTGGTGGCTTATGTGGGGGCTTCTCCTTCATTTAATGACTCAGGACTTGCTCCAAATATTATCTATCACTACGATGTATTTTCTTATAACGGAGTTGGCCCCACTTTGAACTATCTCCTTGTATCACCACTTGAAGGAAGCAGAACAACTCTTGAGACAGAACCCGCCAGTCAACCCCAATCCCTTGTTCTGAATAATTTTTCTACCACTTCTATGGAGGGCACTTTCGTTGCAGCCATAGGGAATCCGACAGGATATTTGGTGTTAGGTAAAGCAGGAAGTACTCCACTTGAAATTCCAACCGATGGAGTTACTTACACAGAGGGATCATCATTAGGATCGAGTGAAGTTTTGAGTTCAGGAACCTCCATAACATTTAACCCTACAGGCCTAAATGCTGGGACAGAATACTTTTATAAAGTATTTGCATTTAATGGCTCTGGCGCGTCTACCAATTATCTCACGCCAAACGCATTGCTGAACAGTGCCTTTACCTTGCCGCTGGCTCCAGAAGTGTTGGATGCCAATCAAGTGGCCAAGAGCAGCTTTGTGGCGCGTTGGAATGCCTCTGTTAGTGCTACATCTTATAAGTTGGATGTTTCAGTAGATAATTTTGTAACGTTTATTGCCGGTTATAATGGTAAGAGTATTGTGGGGGCGCTTGATGATGCAGTGACTGGTTTAGCCGCAGCAACTTCCTATAAGTACCGTGTTCGTGCTGAGAATTCTTCCGGGGAATCTGAGAATTCATTGGAAAAATCGGTTACCACTTTGGCGGAGAATGCATCTTCACTTTTAATTTCAATACCCACAGTAACGTTGAATGGGGCCAATTATAAAATTGGTGCCACGCTCTCAGGAGGGTCGGGAACAAGGGTGGTTAATTTTTTTAAGCGAGGTATTCTTGCAACAACGGGCTTTGAATCCGAGGCCATTGCATCTGCTACGGATATTTATGAAACCACCGTTGAAGCCTCGGCACTTGATGAACTTGGCCTTGCCTTTTATTTCGTAGCGAGTGATGCCACTACCAACGCTCCTATTGAAACCCCTATGGCATTTATTTACAAATTGATTGACGCCAGCAACACTGCTACCATTCCTTTTTCCACAAAATTGGATGGAAAATCCTCTACCTATGAAATATTTTCAATTCCCTATAAGTTAGATAAAGACGATGTGCCATCAGTTTTTAAAACGGAATATGATAAAGCAATATGGCGACTTTTCCATTATCAAAATGAACGGACCGTGGAATACCTCAATGGATTTAACAGTGTTGAACTTGGGAAAGGCTACTGGTTCAATGCCAAAACCAAATTTGATGTAATTCCAGGAACAGGCAAGGTAGCAGAAGCCAATCAGGTAAAGGATTTTTCCATTACCCTCACAGCAGGTTGGAATCAAATAGGAAATCCTTATCCATTTAATATTGATTGGAATCAGATTAAAACAGCCAACCCAGGTGCTGGATTGAACTCACTGTGGTTTTTTGAGAATGGGCAGTATAATAAAAGAGATGTTTTAGCGCCCTGGAAAGGGGCATTTGTATTCAGTGACAATGGAGGAGCGATCAGTTTTCCAGTACTTTCAAAGACAACCGCTCCCGGGAGAATAAAGGAAAGCGAACTTTCACCAACACTTGATGAAGCTGCCTGGCAACTTTCACTCACGCTTCAATTGGGTGAAAGGGTGCAGGTGAGCGGAATTGGTATGCACCCGGAAGCAAAAGCCTCGAAGGATGGATTTGATGAAATTACCATTCCCCGTTTCATCGATTACCTGGAAATGGATACCCACCATCCGGAATTCTTTGCTCCCCATTTCGCTACGGATGTGGTGCCCACCTCCAACAACTACAATTGGCAGTTTACTTTGTCATCCAATCTTGGCCCGGGTAGGGCCACCTTAACATGGGATCAGGCGGCAATCAGTGAAAGCCAGTCTAAAATTGCTTTGCTGGATTTGTATGATCAAACGTTAGTGGATATGAGGTCAACCAGCACTTACGAATTTGTATGGCATGAGGGTATGCAATTTAAGGTGCTCTACAGTCGGGATGGAGAACTGCTGCCTGACGTTACCATGATGGGAAATGCTTATCCCAACCCATTTACTATGCGAGTCACCATTCCATTTTTGTTGCAACAAGATGAAAGTGACATAGAGGTGGGTGTCTTTGATGTGTTGGGTAGAAAAGTAAAATCCATTCATCAGCAAAATGTGAAAGCGGGAATTCATAGTGCAGAATGGGATGGTAATAACGAGCAAGGATTTCCAGTGGAGGGCGGATTATATTTTTACCAATTGAGGGGAACAAAAGGAGTGTTGTCAAAGACAAGAAGAATGATAAAACAATAAAGAGATCAAAGGACAGATCCATGAAATTATTTTTGACCCAAATCGTATTGATGGTTTCTCTTTGCTGTCAGGCACAGGAGTTTACCATCCATAAAGTTGAGCTTACGGGAGAGAGTGTGATCCTGTATTACAGCCTGATAGATACAGTAAAGGCTCGGACTTATACCATTAATGTTTACAGCTCGCGTGATAACTATATTACCCCATTGCAAAAAGTAAAAGGTGATGTTGGGCTTGAGGTGAGACCTGGAGAGAATAAAAAAATTACGTGGAGTTCAAAAGAGGAATTAGGAACTACATTTCAGGGAGATATAGAGCTGGAAGTAAGAGGCAGGCTGTACATACCATTTATCCGATTTGATGGATTTCAGGAGGAGCAGGTGATTAAAAGAGGAAAAGCAAAAACTATTACCTGGTCTGGAGGCACGCGTCAAAACATATTGAACTTTGCATTGTACAAAGATGATACCTATGTGGATGTGATCCCCAACGTGGGCAACTCCGGAAGTTATGATATTGTATTGCCTACCTCAGTCAAGCCGGGCAAAGGATATTATTTTATGGTTTCTGATTCAAAAAATAAAGACCAGGTAATGAAGACGAATACGTTTAGGGTAAAGCGGAAGGTGCCCTTGTTGGTAAAAGTTCTACCTGTTGTAGCGTTGGGTATCATTACCCCATCATTAGGAGGTGGTTCAGGCGGACCTTCGGAGTTGGGATTGCCACCCGATCCTCCAACTTCTCAAAACTAAGAAAGATATGAAGAATTTAATTCTGCCTTTTTTAACATTGATCAGCATCGTTACACATGCTCAGAATTTCACGAACAAAACGAATGCTATTCGATTGAACTACAATCAACCGGTTGTGGCCACCACTTTGCCGTTAATCGAGTGGATTACGCCCAAAGTAGAAAGGAGCAACAGTGTAGAAGAATCCGCCACCTTTGAATTAGAGATCAAATCTGACATTCCACTAAAAACAGTTCGCTTTGAGGTTTCCAGTGGGGGTGAATTAAGAAACAAGGAAATCCCCGTAGGGGAGAATGAATTGTTCAAAACCATTAAGCAGCCTATCAATCTTTTGCCGGGAGACAACACAGTTAAAGTCATTGTGGAGAATAATCAGGGTGGCATGGTGAGCAGTGTGAGGTCTGTGCTCACGGGCAGAGATGCTATTGCGGACGCAGTTGATATCAACCGTAAAGATTACGCATTAATTATTGCTACAGATAATTATGACAACTGGTCCGACCTTGTGAACCCGATTAATGATGCACGCACCATAGAATCGATTCTAAAAGAGAAGTATGGTTTTCAGACGGAAGTGATTGAAAACCCTACACTGGAGGAGATCAATAATACCCTTTATGAATACAACACGAAAAAATTTAATCCCCAGGATCAGCTTTTTGTATTTATCGCGGGTCATGGATTTTTTGATGAGACTTTAGGAGAAGGCTACCTCGTTGCCAGTAACTCTCAATTAAATGACAAGGGAAAATCTTCTTATCTCCCACATTTACTGCTGAGAGAACGGCTTAACAACATTAAATGCGAGCACATATTCTTAGCGATGGATGTGTGCTTTGGGGGAACTTTTGACCCCGTGTTGGCAAAAGCCAGAGCAGGCGAAGCGGTTGATGAAAGTGCTGATGTTCAATATCTCGTAAAAAAACTAACAAAACGCACCCGTAAATATTTAACCAGTGGCAGCAAAGAATATGTTTCGGATGGGATAGTAGGTAAGCATTCGCCATTTGCGGAGAAGTTTATTCTTGGGTTAAAAGAAATAGGAGGAGGCACAGGTCGTATACTGTCTCTTTTGGAACTAAGGACGTATTTCTTAAAACTTTCGACAGAGCCAAGATTTGGAAGTTTTGGGGATGATGATCCGGCCAGTGATTTTGTATTTGTAGCCAAGCAATGAATTACTCAATTGACCTTGGATACGAATAATGCCCGATGATTTTATAGTCAAATAAACAATCCGAAATCTCTTGTCCGTTGGCTATGTTGTGAACAACCAGCGGGCGTTTTCCATCTACTGATTTTTGATCAATGAGAATGCCGATGTGTGTGGTGCCACTACCTAAATCCCATGTAACAATATCACCGGCAGCATAGTCCGCTGGATTTAGTGTTTTCTTTTTTACCACACCATGCCGACTGAAGTAAGTCATCAGGTTAGGTACTCTTCGGTGATCAATGCTTTGATCCGTTTTAGAGAGTCCCCAAATTTTAGGATACAAACTAAAATTCTTAACCATGTCTTCATGAACTTCTTTCTGAAGATCAATGCCTAATTTTCGATATGCACGAATGACTACATCAGTGCATACACCTTTATCAGAAGGTACATCGCCATTGGGGTAAGGGATGCTGAAGTATGATGGATCGTATCGAACCTGTTGTGTAGTAAGTTCAATAGCTGCATCTGATAGTTTTTTGTGGAATGAATCCTGTGCCTTACTCAGGAAAAATACGAGTGTTAAAATAACAATA
This sequence comes from uncultured Ohtaekwangia sp., assembly GCA_964409415.1. Lineage (GTDB taxonomy): Bacteria > Bacteroidota > Bacteroidia > Cytophagales > Cyclobacteriaceae > ELB16-189. The sequence continues at coordinate 218,037 of CAYPDF010000001.1, forward strand.
AGGCCGCCCTTCACTTGATTACTCTTGTTTATAAATGTGACCATCCTTCATCACAAACGATACCTTTCTTAGATCAGATATATTTTTGGATGGATCTCCTTTTACAGCAACAAGGTCAGCAAGGAATCCCGCTTTTATCTCACCCAGGTTCGCCAGATGAAAAGTTTTTGCGCTTATTGAAGTCACTGATTTCAAAACATCCATGATGTTCATTCCATAATCCTTCATCATCTCCAGCTCCCTTGCGTTTTCTCCATGTGGAAACACACCCACATCTCCACCGGCTACAATCGTTACTCCGGCATTCAATGCACTTTTAAAGCTTGCCTTTTTCTCCAAGATTCTTTTTGGCTCGGGATCAATTCCTTTTTTCCAACCATTGTATTGCAAAATGGCGTCACCTGCGGCCAGCGTTGGACAAAAGGCTATACCTTTCTCTTTCATTAGTTTGAAAATCTCATCATCGCCCTGATCGCCATGTTCAATGGTTTCTACTCCTGCCAATATGGCCCTGCGCATCCCTTCTTTTGTAGAAGCGTGTACTACAGTAGGCCTTCCACTACTTTTTGCGGTTTCCACAATCAGCTTCAATTCCTCTATGGAGAAGGTGGGGGCGGCTTCTCCGTGTACACCCCAGCGATAGTCGGCATATACTTTTATTACATCTGCGCCCTTTCCGATCTGGTCGCGGGTAACTCGGATCAAATCATTTCCATCAGCTGGTTCTGCGCCCAGCATCACCTCAAAATCAGTATCAAATCCTTTTGGGCCATAACTTCCGGTAGCCACTATGGCTCTGCCGGCTACAATCATTCGGGGGCCCGGGATTACCCCATCTTCTATTGATTTTTTCAACCCCACATCGGCATAGCCTGCCCCCTCTGTGCCAAGATCTCTTACGGTGGTAAACCCTGCCATCAAAGTGTTTCTGGCGTGTACGGTTCCCCTGGCTACTCTGTAAGCATCTGATTCTTTCATCACCTGGTCATTCCAGGATGTTTGGTTGTAAGGATATAGCAGTAAATGAGAATGCCCCTCAATCATGCCTGGCATAAGGGTGGTGCCGGTGAGCGTAAGTGCAGTGGCTCCTCTCGGTTTGATTATTTTATTGGCAGGCCCAACTTCCGTGATTTTATTTCCAGCAACCAAAACTACCCAACCCTCATGCATTTCGTTTCCATCAAACACACGATCGGGTTGGAGATAATAGGTTTGAGTTTGTGCATATAGCGTTTCTCCAATAAAAATCAATACAAAGAGGAATCTGGATGTTAGTGATTTCATTTCTTATTTATTAAATAATTTGAATTGCTAAATTACGTAAAGGGATATTAAGGAATCTGATAGAGTTAATTAGAATTCTATTCTTGCTCCGATACCTGGCCCCGAGAAATCAATACTTTTAATTTTGGAAGCAATTGTTGTGGGCGTATTTTGATTAGCAAGATCAAACATTAAAAAAAAACTATAGTTAGTTTCTTCTAAAGCTCGAAACCTAATTCCAGTTTCAATCCTTCCACCAACACCATTGGCTGGGGTGTTTTCAAATGACATAAAATGATATTGGATGCCAGCCCCAACAAAAAACTTTTTTTGGTCGTCAATATGAAAGAATCGATCAAGCAATAATCCAGGGGAAAATCTCATGATAGAAAATCTGTTTTCTTTTGAATTAATAGTTACGGACTTACTGGCAATTCCAAAATCAGCCATGCACCTCAAGATATAATTGTTGAATTTGATTGAAGGAGAAAAATTTAGATTTACTGCCCGGTTTATGGTTTCATCCCCAGTGTGTAAAAATACGATTCCATTTCCAATTTGAGCCTTGACATACTTTTGGATGTGCGTATTTACTTCAACAGGATCGATAAACATAATTCCAATTTGGAATGAAGCTCCAAATCGGCTCGGTTTGGCTTTGTTCTCCGGGGGCAAATCAAAAATAACTTGAGCATAGAGAGTGTTTAAAAGGAAAAGCGAAACAGATATAAAAAACCCCACTTTCAACTTATGGGAGTTTTATAAGATTAAAAACCAATTCTCTTTTAGGTAGATTTTGATCTGCATACATGGCATATTCGTTATTTAAAAAAATCACTACAGGTGTGTTTGCATTTGGAATCATTCCAATTGTCTGCTCCAACTTATCCGATGGGTTGTATTTTTTAATATTTCCACCGCTTACGCAATAGATATCTCCTTTGCCGCTACTTCCAAAATAATGTGCTCTCCCTTTGCCGTAAGCATAGCGTGCAAATCGGTAAGGATATAAATATGTATTTACCGAAAAGGTCCTTGTGGTAACGCTATAAGATTGGAATTCATGATCCACAATGTTGTTGAGTTTCACAAAAACTAACTTGTTAAACCTTAAAGTGCAAGAATATGCTGATGTCGCAATGCTATTGGCTATGATGCCTGCAACCCCACCGAGCGGAATGTAAATTGGCGGGTCACTTGTAAAGGTTTCTCCTATGAGATAGCCACTTTGATTGTCTGGTGACTTCAGTAAACTCATCCAATAAATATTACTCTCCTTTGCTTTAATTTCTGTAAAATGGATAGAATTAGCTACTTGGTTTACTTTAGCGAAGTATGGAATCCCTGAACTTGTTTCATTTTTCTTCAAGTTTTTGAATGACCTCCCTGTTAATATTATCTCCTCATCTGAGTATGGGATGATGTTGTCAATTGTTAATTTTTTCGTGCCATAAATCATTGGAAAGGTAAATGACCCGTTGCCGGTTGCGGGATCAATCGCCCTTAATTCGTTTTTTGATTTATTCGTCCTGGGATCATAAGTGAAGGATAAGAAAAGTTGATTGTTAATTGCCTTCATGAAATTGATCTCAAGTGTTGAGCTAGCTCCAGTAAATAACCTTTGCCAAAGTGACTCCCCATCCGGAGCTATAGCAATTATTTCAGAAATTTTACCCTCTACCAGCAAATAGAAATTATTTTCAAGAACCGTGAGATAGCAACGTGAGCCAACTACCCAACCGAATTGAGGTTTTATTTGGTGTCCAATTCCTTTTCCGGTTTTGTTGTCGATGATATGAAGTACTAAACTTGAATTGGAAGCAGATGCCAAAAGATAAGCGGAGTTGGCCCCAGTAGATGCATTGCCAAGGATAATATAGTCACCAAACATGCTTATTTTGCTGGTATCACTAACAACAAGGAGTGAATCAAACTCGACTACATTGAAATCTGAAACCCTCTGATCTTTTGAAAAAATCTTGTAGACAATCCTAAAATCATTTTTGTCAAAATTTTCAACAAAATAGGACCCTTCAATATTAATGTCTCTTATGATTATGCCTTGACTGAAGCACTCGAAAAATCCAAGGATGAGTGCAGTTACAATGATTGATTTTTTTGACTTTTCCAATATCTGTAAAATGAAAATGACCATCAAAGATGGCCATTTTATAAAGTATTATCCTAACAGAATAAATCAAATTCTTTATAGCGCAGCCAAAGCCGCATCATAGTTGGGCTCCTGTCCCACTATTGGAACTAACTCTGTGTGTTTTACTTTCCCGGTTTCATCCAAAACAACAATGGACCGGGCAAAAAATCCTTTCATTCCTCCATCTGTCATTTCCATGCCATAAGCCTTTGAAAAACCTGAGTTTCTGAAATCGGAAAGGGTGATTACTTTGTCGATTCCTTCAGCGCCACAAAAGCGTTTGAATGCGAACGGTAAATCTTTTGATATAGATATAACTACCGTATTGTTAAGTGCAGTGGCTCTCTTATTGAATTCTCTTACTGATGTGGCACAAACGCCAGTGTCAATGCTTGGATGGATGTTTAGGACAACCTTTTTGCCCTTAAAATCCGAAAGGCTTACCTCTTTCAATGTGTTATCCACCAGGGTAAAGTTGGGTGCGGTTGAACCAATTGCGGGCAAATCGCCCATTGTGTTCACTGTGTTTTCGCCTAATTTAGTTTGAGCCATTTGTCAATTGGTTTATGGATTAAATAGTTAAAACAATTTCTGTTGAATAAAGTTTATCGAAGTCGGTCAGAATCTCTTACCAGCTTTTCATCTTTCCTGATAAACCGGTTGGCGACCATATTGCTGACCATCGCCACTATTGGCAAAAACAATGCTAAACCATATTCCCCGGCTTGCTGATTCGTTTTTATAAGATCAGTGGCAAAGTAAACAGCCGCCCCAATATTTGCAGCCATAAAAAGAGAGTTAAAGGCGCCTAATTTTATTTGCAGCAATCGATTTTGAAATTTACCAATTTCAAAAAAGGCGATGGTTGCCGCAGCAATCGCACAAATTGCAGTAAGGCTAAATGGAAAGTAGATGGTTGTTTTTACATCTCCTTCGGTAACTGAATAATGTAGTGGAAATAAGACTTTCTGCACCCCATCGCTATTGGATTGCCATATAGGAAAGAAAATACTGATCAGCATACAGGTGCCTACAATTACGAGAAATACAGTTTGTTTTCTTTGCCACATAGGGGGTTGATTTCGTCAGGATTCGTCAATAAATTAAATGGGTAATTTTCAATTACCCAATCTGGACTTAACTTGCAGCAAAAGTAATTAATTTCAAGCTTTTTTAGCCTAATTCCCAAACCGTTATTCATAATGAACAGCACATACATTGTAGATATATTGCGTACTCCTGTAGGAAGATATGGAGGGACTTTGGCTTCGGTAAGACCGGATGATATGGCCGCTCATGTGATTAAGAAATTAATGGAGAGGAATCCGCAGGTGGATCAAAAACTGGTGGAGGATGTAATTTTTGGTGCAGCCAATCAGGCAGGTGAGGACAACCGAAATGTGGCGCGGATGGCATTACTTTTAGCTGGCCTTCCCGTTGAAGTGGCCGGCACTACAGTAAATAGATTGTGCGCCTCAGGGCTGCAGGCGATCATGGATGCTTCGCGGGCGATCGCCCATGGTGACGGTGAAGTTTACATAGCGGGAGGTGTTGAGAGCATGAGCCGGGCACCGTTTGTGATGCCAAAAGCAGGCGATGCTTACTCCAGAAAGGCTGAGATTTACGATACCACCATTGGATGGCGGTTTACAAATCCTAAGCTTGCTAAACCATATCACCCCTACAGCATGGGAGAAACAGCAGAAAATGTGGCAGAGAAATGGAAAGTAACCAGAGAGGAGCAGGATGCCTTTGGGCTTCAATCTCAACAAAGATATTTTAAGGCAGCCCAAGCCGGAAAATTCAAGGAGGAGATAGTGCCTATTCAGATACCCCAAAGGAAAGGCAAACCGATTGAGTTCAGCAACGATGAATACCCGCGGGAAACTTCTATGGAAAAATTGGCTGCGTTAAGGCCGGCTTTTAAGGAAGGAGGAACAGTAACGGCAGGAAATTCTTCCGGTATAAACGATGGCGCAGCGGCAGCCTTACTTGTAAGTGAAGACCTGATGGAAAAACTCAATTTAAAACCACTCGCTCGCGTGGTGTCGATGGGTGTAGCTGGAGTAAATCCGGCTATTATGGGAGTAGGTCCCATTGCCGCTTCCCAAAAGGCGATGAAGCGTGCGGGTCTTTCATCAAATGATATTGGATTGGTAGAACTTAATGAAGCTTTTGCCTCGCAATCCATTGTGTGTATGCGTGAGTTGGGCTTTGATCCCGAGATCGTAAATGTGAATGGTGGTGCAATTGCTATAGGCCATCCTTTAGGATGTAGTGGCACTCGCATTAGTGCTACACTAATTCATGAAATGCAAAAAAGAAAGGTGAAGTATGGTCTGGCCACCATGTGTATCGGTGTAGGGCAGGGAGCCGCAGTGATTTATGAGAATGTAAGGATGTAGAGATCAGGATGATGCGCTACTTCTTCGAAATCAGCTACAATGGCACTCACTATCATGGATGGCAATCTCAAACCAATGCTATTAGTGTGCAGCAGGTAGTTGAAGATGTTTTTAAAAAATTGTTTAGAAGAAAAATTGAAATCGTGGCAAGCGGCAGAACGGACACAGGAGTTCATTGCATAAAACAATTTTTTCATGCTGACTTTTCACAAGAATTGAACTATCCTATTACCATCCAGAAACTGAATTCTTTCTTACCGAAATCCATTTCCATCAATGCCATACGCAAAGTAAAACCCGATGCCCACGCACGCTATAGCGCTATTGAACGATCCTATGAGTATAAAATTACCCGTGTAAAAAATCCATTTTATCAGGATTATGCCTATCATTTCTTCAAAGAATTGAATACTCAATCCATGAATGAAGCCGCAGCATTATTGGTCGGGGAGCAGGACTTTCAGTGTTTTAGTAAGGTAAAAACGGATGTAAATCATTTTATTTGCGATCTGAAAAAAGCGCGCTGGAATCAAAAAGGAGATTTATTGGTTTTTACAATTGTGGCCAATCGATTCCTAAGAGGGATGGTGAGGTCTATTGTGGGAAGTTTGCTGGATGTAGGAAGTGGCAAAACCTCGATTAAAGAGTTCCAACGAATAATTGATAGTAAGGATAGAAAAAAGGCGGGAATGAATGTACCCCCTGGCGGACTTTATCTTTTCAAAGTTAAATATCCAAAGAGAATTTTTTTAGACTAGTACGTGGAGAAAGAAAAAATCAGCAGCGGCAATATCATCGACTTTAATGTATTAAAGCGAATTCTCGAGTTTGTAAAACCTTACCGTGGTAGATTTTATATTCTAATCGTTTTAACAGTGGTGCTTGGAGTGCTCACGCCTATCAGACCATTGCTTATCCAATATACACTGGATCATGATGTGGCCAATAGTGATTATTATGGTATGGTGCAGATCATGGTGCTCATTTTTGGTCTACTTATTATTCAGTCTGTTTTTCAGTATGTTCATACCTATATATCTGGTAGAATTGGTCAATATGTAATCCGTGATATAAGGATAAAACTATACAAACATCTTGTAGGATTTAGGTTAAAGTTTTTTGATCGTACACCTATTGGAAGGTTGGTAACACGCACCATCTCTGACGTAGAAGCACTGGCTGATGTGTTTAGCGAGGGATTGGCAGCATTAGCAGGAGACCTTTTGCAAATTGTTTTCATCTTGATATTTATGTTTTACACAGATTGGAGATTGGCGCTGGTTAGCCTATCCACCATTCCTCTAATGCTTTTGTCCACTTATATTTTCAAAGAAAAGATTAAGGTCACTTTTAATGATGTACGCAATGCTGTTGCAAACCTTAATTCTTTTGTGCAGGAACACTTAACGGGCATAAACATTGTGCAGATTTTTGGAAGTGAGAAGAGGGAGTTTGAGAAATTCAAAGAGATTAATAAAGAACACAAAGCGGCTCATCTTAAGTCAGTATTATATTACTCTGTTTATTTTCCGGTAGCAGAGATCATTGCTGCAATGGGTGTGGGCTTATTGGTGTGGTATGGGGCAAGGGGAGTGATCAGTGGTGGGACAGGCATAACCATAGGCACACTCACCGCTTTTATTATGTATATACAGATGTTTTTCAGGCCCATCCGAATGATTGCTGATCGTTATAATACCCTTCAAATGGGAATTGTAAGCTCATCCAGGATAATGAATTTGTTGGACAGCAATGAACATCTGGTAGATGATGGAGCAAAATCTTTGACAGAGATTAAAGGTAAAGTAGAATTTGAGCATGTGTGGTTTGCCTACAACGAATCTGAATATGTATTAAAAGATATTAGCCTGAAGATAAATCCAGGGGAAACAGTGGCAATTGTGGGAGCGACAGGCGCAGGAAAATCCTCTATTATAAACTTACTCAATCGGTTTTATGAAATTAATAGAGGCACCATTAAAGTAGATGATATTGACGTTACTGATATTGAGCTATCCTCATTGCGCAAAGGCATTGGCGTGGTATTACAGGACGTTTTCCTTTTCAGCGACACCATCAGGTACAATATCACACTTGGAGCACCTGAAGTTACAGAGGACATGATTATGCATGCAGCGGACCTTGTGGGAGCGCGAAAATTTATCGAGCGATTGCCAGGGGGATTAGATTACAATGTGATGGAAAGAGGAGCCACACTTTCAGTAGGACAAAGACAGTTATTGTCGTTCATCAGGGCCATGGTTTATGATCCGAAAATCCTGGTGCTGGACGAGGCCACGAGCTCGGTAGATCATGAAACCGAGGGGATGATTAAGGAGGCCATTGAAAAGATGATGAGTAATAGAACTTCAATTGTAATCGCACACCGCCTTTCTACTATTCAAAAAGCAAATACAATCATCGTGTTGGACAAGGGAGAGATCAAGGAAGTGGGACGTCACGAAACCTTATTAACCCGCGATGGGCATTATGCTCATCTCCACAAAATGCAATACAAAGAGGTGGTTTAGCACTCAACCACAAAATCGACTACTCTTCCTGCCATAATTCCAAAAGAGTTATATTTGTCCTAATGCCCTTTAAAAAGACATTAATAATGCTTTTGATCCTGGTACTTGCTACGGGGTACGCGCACGCGCAGGTCAGAAAAAGCGTGAAAAGTGCCAAGTTTAGGGTGCCAACTGTTTCGCGCAGTAAAATGCGCATCATGTGCCCTATTTTTGAGACCAGTGCCTACCCCTATCAGGGAATTGGCGTGAAGATGGGAGATCCTTTTGCGCTCACCTATAAGTTTTATCCTAATAAAAACTGGTCTTTTACCCTGGATGCAGGAAAGGCTGCCAGTGGATTATACAACAAGTATTATCGCGAACTCTACAATACCTATTTGCCTGATACTTTGGGTGATGATAAGCGTATCACCTACCTTGCACATAAGGCGACTACCGACTGGTTTCTACAGGCAAAATTTCTATACCAATGGAACCTGGATAAATTGTCGGAAGGATTGCAATTTTATGCCGGTTTGGGATGGCAGTGGAGGAGCACCACATTGGAATATGATTATTTATATGAAGATGGATTGATTGTAAACGTTGAAAGTAGATTTGATAAATTTAGAAGAAATCGCTTTACTTACGGCCCTGTAGCGGTTACCGGATTTGAATATTCCTATTTCACATTACCAATATCCGCATTTATAGAGATAGAGTGGTTCACAGATACTTTGTTGGACCCTGGCTATCAGCGCTTTCAAGGAGGCGTAGGCCTTAGGTATGTGTTTTAAGACTCTACTTCGTTCGACTGCATTTGTTTTTCATACAATTCTCTGTAAGTACCGCCTTTATCAAATAAACTTTCGTGGGTACCTTCTTCTATAATTTCACCATCGTCCAGTACAATAATTTTGTTGGCAAGTTTTGCCGATGATACGCGGTGTGAAATAATAATGCTAGTCCTGTTCTTCATAATTTTTTTCATGCTATTGAGGATGGTGTTCTCTGTTTTGGTATCCACGGCAGACAGCGCATCGTCCAGCACTAAAATTTTGGGTGAGCGAACTATGGCCCGCGCTATGGACACACGTTGCTTTTGCCCCCCCGACAATGTGATTCCGCGCTCACCTACCCTTGTTTGAAACCCAAGTGGAAAACCCATAATGTTGTCGTACACATCTGCGTCAATTGCGGCTTTTTCCACCCTTTCTTTATTCGAGTCGGAAATACCAAAGCTGATATTATTGTAAATAGTATCGCTAAAAAGAAAAACATCCTGAGGTACAAATCCCATTTTGCTTCTAAGGGATGTAAGATCATACCTTTTAATGGAGATATCGTCAATAAATATATCCCCTTTTGTAGCATCGTAAAGTCTGCCAATGAGATTGGCGATGGTGCTTTTCCCCGATCCTGTAGTGCCAATGATGGCCAGCGACTCCCCCGGGTTGATACTAAAGGAAATGTTCTTGAGAGCTACAATTCCCGTATCAGGATATTCAAAGCTTACGTTCTTAAATTCAATTTTCCCCTGAATCTCACGCTCCAGGTTTTCTTCGGAGACAATATCAGTCTTAGTTTTTAAAAATTCGTTGATTCTCTTTTGTGAAGCTTCAGCCCTTTGAATGAGACTACTGGTCCACCCCAGGGAGGCTACCGGCCAGGTGAGCAAGTTTACGTAAATGATGAACTCCGCAATGTTGCCAAACGTGAGCGATCCACTAATTACCTGCACACCGCCTGCATATACGGCTAATATGGTACTCAGCCCGATGAGGCCGGTGATCAATGGAAAGAATAAGGCCTGCACACGTGTGAGACGCAGCGATTGACGTTTGTACTCATCACTTTCCCTGGAAAAATTATTGATAGATTCATTTTCCCGCGTAAAGGACTTTAGTACCCTAATACCGGAGAATGCCTCCTGAACGAAAGTGCTTAATCGAGATTGGCTTCTTTGAATTTCTTCGGACCTTCTTTCAATAATATTGTTAACAAAATAAATAGAGAACGACAAGAGCGGCAAGGGTAATAAGGCATACCCCGTAAGCATAGGACTAATGCTAAACATGATGGGAATAAGCATGGCAAATAGAGTGATGAGCTGTAATCCATACATGAGGGATGGCCCCACGTACATGCGTACGCGGCCCACATCTTCAGAGATTCTATTCATCATGTCACCGGTGTTATTCCTTCTGTAAAAGCTTAATGGAAGGGTTTGATAGTGCTCAAAAATTTCATTCTTGAGATCAAATTCAATGAGGCGACTCATTACAATAAGGGTTTGCCTCACAAAATAAAGAAAGATACCTCGCAGCAAAGCCATGATAAGAATGAGTGCAGCGTATACGAGTATACCAAAAGCAAAAACTTCAAAAAAATCATTTTGCACACTCAATTGATCAAAAGCCTCATAAATTCTGATATTATCTATTACCAGATCAATGGCATGGCGTACCATTTGTGCCGGTAGAATCTGAAAAATATTAGAAATGATTACAAAAACAGTTCCCCAGGCAATGTGCCATTTATATTTTATCAGGTATTTATTGAGATATCGGAGTTCCTTCATGAAATAAAATTAGCTTGATCTCCTAAAAACGAAAGAATATTGCATTAGTTCAATTTGGCAAAGGACCAGTCATTGATATAAAACAAGAAAAAAGATAGTTTTGCCTACCCACTTACAATTTGCGTAATGCAGGCGGGGCAAAAGTAGCCATTCAATAATTTAAATAACAAGACGATGGAGATTAAAGAAATTCAAAAGGAGAAGTCAGAAGGCCTGTTCGCCAGAGTAGCCGAGCTTGGTCATGAGCAGGTAGTATATTGCTACGATGAAGCCACTGGGCTTAAGGCTTTAATCGCCATCCACAACACCGCGTTGGGCCCTTCATTGGGTGGCACACGAATGTGGAACTACACTTCGGAACAGGAAGCCCTTACGGATGTACTTCGCCTATCCAGGGGAATGACCTTTAAAGCGGCTATAAGTGGTTTAAATCTCGGAGGAGGAAAAGCGGTATTAATAGGAGATGCTAAGACCATGAAAACCGAAGCGTACTTGAGACGGTTTGGAAAATTTATTCAAAGCCTAAGTGGAAAATACATTACAGCAGAAGATGTTAATATGAATACCAGGGACATGGAGTATATCGGCATGGAAACAAAATATGTTACCGGCCTTCCGGAGTCTATGGGAGGAGGAGGCGATCCATCACCAATGACAGCATATGGTGTATACATGGGTATGAAGGCCACCGCTAAAAAGGTTTTTGGGAGTGATGATTTAGGAGGGAAAAAAATTGGAGTGCAAGGCGTAGGCCAGGTAGGAACTTATCTGGTAGAGCGGCTGGTAAAAGAAAATGCTAAGGTTACCATTACAGATATTTCTGAAGAAAAAACGAAAGAGGTAGCCAAGCGTTTTGGAGTGGATACTATTGACCAGGACAAAATCTACGATTTGGACATGGATATTTATGCGCCATGCGCCCTGGGCGCTTCATTAAATGATGAAACCATACCCCGATTAAAGTGTGCTGTTATAGCGGGGGCTGCAAATAACCAATTGAAAGATGAAATAAAGCACGGTTATATGCTTTTAGATAAGGGCATAGCCTATGCTCCTGATTTTCTTATCAATGCCGGTGGTGTGATCAACGTGGGTAACGAATTCTATGGTAACTACAACAGAGAAAGGGTTTATCATCACACCGAAAAAATTTATGATACTTGCCTTAATATTCTAAATCTTGCAGAAAAAGAAAAAATCACTAGCCAGGAAGCAGCCATTCAATTGGCAGAAAAAAGAATATTGGAGGTCGGTAAGGTAAGAATACCAAGATAGGACTCATCATTGTCGCAGATTTTCTTTTATTGACACATTCGTTGTAATTTTGTGCGCATACAACGTTCATTGAATCATGCTAAACAGACGTACGCTTCGGATAAAGATTATGCAAACCTTGTTTGCGTATGAACAATGTAGGGAAGCAAATCATACACTGGCACAGGATTTAATTAACGAGCGCTTTGCCCCTGACCTCAACTCCATGGAAGTTCAGGACAAACCCCTTCTTAAAGAAAAAAACAAAGAAGCACTTTCAATATTCAAGCAGCTCTTTGCCTCTCAAAAGGCCAAAGAAAGTGAAGACCCCCACGTGAACAGTGTGGTTAAGGAGGCACTTAAGCTTTGTTATAGCTATAACAAAAAGGATTATGGTTTCTTGAAAAAGAATCTGGTGGTTGAAGTGGAAAAAATCAATCATCGATACTATGAAGTATTGGGCTTGCTTCTGGCCCTTGCCGATACAGGTAAATCAGATAATAAAACAGATCACTCTAATTTTTCAAAAAACCGATTTATCACGGCACTAAAAAAAGATGAATCTTTGCAAAGCTTATTGTTAAAAACAAATGCAACATGGGACAACAACAGGACGTTGGTTCAGGGTTGGTTTCGCAATGTGATAAAGCCGGATAAAGTTTATTTGGAATACATTAAAGAGGCTTCTCCCAATAACAGTGAGCAGAAGAAAATAATAAAGCACATCGTTCGTAAGCTCATTCTGGGCGAGACCGTGATCAATGATTTTTTTGCAGAGAGGGACATTCGATGGGCTGAAGACCACGATATAGTAAAGAGTCTTGCGGATAAAACGCTCAAATCATTAGACCCTGATCAGGGCACCATTCAATTGCAAAAGTTATCCATGGACTGGGAGGATGATCTTGTATTTATGAATACGCTTTTTGAAAAGACCACACAAATTGAGAAGTCAAACAAAGATTTGATTGCCAACAACACAAAAAATTGGGAAGTAGACAGGTTGCCCCTTACCGATAGAGTGATTCTTGAAATGGCCATTACGGAGTTGATCAATTTTCCTGCGATTCCTGTAAAAGTGACCATTAATGAATACATAGAATTAACCAAACACTACAGTACACCGAAAAGCGCCAAGTTTGTTAATGGCATTCTAGATGTGATAGCCAAAGAGCTTGTGGCTTCAGGGGTGGTGAAAAAAAGCGGGAGAGGGCTAATCGACAACAAATAAAGCAAATATGTCTTAAAATGCTTCAAAACTGGACTTCTTACGATTTCGTTGTATCTTTACAGTCCCAAATTTGAATTTGATATGAGTAAAAAAAGTGGCGCATTAATGGCGTTTTTATCTGGTGCAGCCCTAGGGGGTATATTGGGCATATTATACGCCCCCGACAAGGGTACCAACACACGAGAAAAACTTACCTATAAGCTTGATAAGTATAAAGGAGTACTGGAGCAGTTTTTGGATGATTTGGTAAAAGGAAAAGAAACCCCATTAACCACCGAGGCAAAGTCTCAGGGAGCAAAGGTTGTTTCCGAAGCTAAAAATAAGGCAGAACGGCTTCTGGAGGATGTGGATGACCTATTGTCGCAAATAAGAGGAACTGAAAAAGGTTAAAGAATTGTTAATCAAACTGTCTGGTTGGCTTTCGCTGGAATAAGAATTTATTTTTGTTAAATTATAATATTAAAAGAAAAAGTATGAAAATCTTAAATCGCGTAATCCTGGTTCTATTGGTAAGTGCGGCTTTTGCTAGTTGTAAAGATCGTGCTGCAGAGAAAAGAATTGCAGAACTGGAGAGCAGACTGGTTCAACTGGAGGGTAATAATGGAGCAGCATCAGGTGCAGTAGCTTCACCTGCGGCAACACCTGTTGCAGATTCAAAACCAGAGGGACCTCTTCCTTCGTTTGAATTTGCCACGACAGATCATGATTTTGGTACCATTAAGGAAGGGGATAAAGTAGAGTACACCTATTCATTCAAAAATACAGGAGAGGCTCCACTTATCATTCAAAATGCGCAGCCATCTTGTGGATGCACAGTACCTGAATGGTCCAAAGAACCAATCCCAGTGGGAGGAACCGGATTCGTTAAGGCAGAATTTGACAGCAATGGAAAGCCTAACATTCAAAACAAGACGATTACAGTTACTGCCAACACCTGGCCTAAGGTAACAACACTAAGATTCAAAGCAATGGTTACGCCAAAGGCCACAGGAGCAAACGGACCCACTCGCTAAAGATATAATCAATTAAAATGAACAAACATCCCAGACCTGTACAGGTTTGGGATGTTTGCTTATAATAGGATAACTTTGCCGACTAAATTTTTAAGCAAGATGATGTACACAATTTTATTACAAGCACAAGGTGGAAGCGGCTGGACCTCCATGGTGTTTATGCTAGCCATTGTGGTTGTTTTTTACTTTTTCATGATCCGCCCGCAACAGAAAAAAGCAAAAGATCAGAAGAAGTTTACTGAAGAGGTAGCTAAAGGGGACTATATCGTTACCATTGGTGGTATGCATGGAAGAATAGCAGAAATAGAAGGAGATACCTTTATACTAGAAGTGGAAAAGGGAGGTCGGATCAAATTTAATAGGTCATCCATTTCCATGGAATCAACCAGGGCATTAGCAAACAAAAAGTAACAATCCAGATGTGAATTTTTTTCGCGTCATTATTAATCTTTTTCATTTCAATCGTACCAATTGGAAGGCAGTTACCTTGTGCTTGCTCACCGCTTTGGTGTTTTGGTTTTTCAACGCCCTCAATAAGGATTACTCTACCAACCTTCGATTTCCGGTAAACTTCCAGTATGATCAGGACAGGTACATTCCGGTAGAGCCGTTGCCTAAAGGGGTGTTTATGAATGTGAGTGGCAATGGTTGGGATTTGCTGAGGAAAAGTTTGGGTGTAAACCTACCTGACATGAACATATCTCTGGAAAGGCCCACTGAGGTAAGGAAAATAGTAGGAAGCACGCTGCCTGCGCTCTTGGCCGGGCAGCTTGGCAACCTTCGGATCAACCATGTGGTTACAGATACCTTATACCTGGCTTTGGATCCAAAAGGCAAAAGAAAAATAAAGGTTGCTGTGGATCCGGATAATTTCACCTTTGCCGAAGATTTTGGCAGACTTAGCCCCATTGTTGTGCTTCCTGATTCGATTTCGCTTGAGGGACCCCAGAGTGTTCTTGACCAACTACCCGATTCGATTCTACTAGGTATTAAAGAGGAGGGAATCAAAAGCGATTTCAGGGAAAAAGTGGAGGTAAAACTTCCAAAAGACGATTTATTGAAACGAACTCCTGAGTCAGTGGAAGTTATTTTTGAGGTAGTAGAGTGGGTAGAAGTAAACAAGAAGATAAAACTTATTGCCGAAAACGCCCCCGGTAGCACCAGGGTAAACCTTGTAAAAGACAGTGTTCAATGCAGTGTGCAGATACCTAAAAGCCAAATGCAAGGCCCGGACGAAAGCGTAAATGAGTGGGTGGCAGTACTGGATTTGAATGGAGTCAAAAGAGGTGACAGGAAGCTGTTGCCCAGAATTCAAGGCCTGCCAAGCAATGCGCGACTGGTGCATATAGATTCTGTATCAATAAAATTATATTAATAGCCTAAGGGTTATGAGCAGGCCATTCCAGGTAGGTATTACAGGAGGTATCGGATCGGGTAAAAGCTTGATTTCCAGGATATTCGGTTGCCTCGGAATTCCTTTATATGATGCTGACAGCCGAGCGAAAATACTAATGACCACTGACAGAATACTAGTCGATCAAATCAAAAAAGAATTCGGAAACTTGTCTTACCATGCGAATGGTATTTTAAATAAAGATCACCTAAGGAAGGCCTTTGGCAACCCTACGGAGCTGAAGAAATTAAACGCAATGGTGCATCCCCGTGTGGCCCATGATTATAAAATGTGGGTGGACCAACAAAAAGGGAGCAAATATGTTATGAAGGAGGCAGCTTTGCTTATTGAGTCAGGATCAGCCAAAGAATTGGATCATTTGATCGTGGTATCTGCTCCCGAGCATCTCCGAATTCAAAGAGTACTAAAGCGTGATCCTCATCGAAGCTTGCTTGAAGTTGAGCAAATTATAGAAAATCAGATGAGTGAAGATGAGAAAATGGCAATAGCCGATGATGTAATTGTAAATGACGAAACACAGCTGGTAATCCCCCAGGTACTGGAATTACATAAGCGGCTTAATTCAATGAACTAATTTTTAGATTCCCTTATTCTACTGTTGATGAAAAAATGGATTTTTTCTGTATTAACTTTTTTAGGTATAGCTGTTCTTTTATTGCTTCCAAAGCTCCATTTGTGGGACAGTGATGAAGGACCATCTGCCAAAAATGATCAAAGTGGGGCTAAAGCACCAAGTACTCTTCCTGTGGAGGCCATGCGCATTACCACTTCGAAATTGGATAATGTAGTGGTAGTTACTGGGTCAGTTCAGGCAAATGAATCATTGGAATTAAAAAGTGAAGCACCAGGCAAAATCACCAAAATATACTTTGAAGAGGGTAGGAAAGTGAAGAAAGGAGATCTGTTGGTGCAGGTAAATGATGAAGAAATTAAGGCGGAGTTAACAAAGCAAAGGTTTAACAGGAAGTTGAATGAGGGTATTGAATTCAGACAACGCAAACTTTTGGAAAAGGATGCCATTAGCCAGGAAGAGTATGACAATGCTTTGAATAAACTAAACACAACACGGGCAGACATTACTGTGCTGGAGGTACAGGAGGAAAAAACTAAAATCAGAGCCCCTTTTGATGGAATTATCGGATTGCGGTATGTTAGTGAAGGAGCTTTGATTGCCACAAGCACACCCATTGCAAACCTTTACAACATTAGCCCCGCAAAAATAGAGTTTGCCATACCTGGTAGGTATAGCATGCAGGTGAAGCCAAAGCAAAAAATCAATTTCACAGTGGAAAGTGATACCACTGTTTATGTTGGAGAAGTGTATGCCATTGAACCCCAAATAGACGCCAATACAAGAACACTAAAAATCCGGGCACTGGCAGAAAACACAAAAGGCCTACTATTGCCCGGACAATTCGTAAGGGTAGAATTGATTCTTGGCACTACGAACAATGCTATAATGGTTCCTACGGAGGCTGTTATTCCTGAACTCAACGGACATAAAGTCTTTATTAGCAAGAATGGAAAGGCTCAGGAAGTGACGGTGCAGACGGGTTTACGGAAAAATATAATGTTAGAGATAATTTCAGGGCTACATGCGAATGACACCTTGATTACAACTGGCATTTTGCAGTTAAGGAATGGGTTGAATATACAGATTACTAAAATGAATTAGTTATGGCTAGCTTATCGAGTATTAGTATAAATCGACCAGTGCTGGCGATGGTATTTTCGCTGGTGATTATCCTGTTTGGTCTTATTGGGTTTAGTTATCTGGGAGTAAGGGAATTTCCGAGTGTTGATCCACCTGTTATTTCTGTGTCCACCTCATACGTTGGTGCCAACTCCAATGTGGTTGAATCACAAATTACTGAGCCTTTAGAAGATGCCATCAATGGAATTGCGGGTATCCGCACCATCAGTTCATCCAGCAGGGAAGGCCGTAGCAGTATTTCTATCGAATTTGAATTGGGCGTTGACCTTGAAGCTGCAGCGAATGATGTAAGGGATAAAGTGTCTGGAGCGGTGAGAAATCTTCCTCCTGATGTTGATCCACCGGTAGTATCAAAAGCAGATGCTGACTCTCAACCGATTATTTATCTGACGGTGATGAGCAACAAGCGAAACTTACTGGAGCTCTCCAGGATAGCCAACATTTATTTTAAAGAAAGACTTCAAACTATTCCCGGTGTGAGCACTGTAAATGTGTGGGGAGAGCAGAAATATTCCATGCGACTATGGATGGATCCTATTAAACTGGCAGGCCTTAAATTGACTCCATCAGATGTATATCAGGCGGTTAATCGGGAAAATGTAGAGTTACCCAGTGGTCGAATTGAAGGTCAAAATACTGAGTTAACGGTGCGTACGATGGGCCGATTGAATTCAGTGGAGGATTTCAACAAACTTATTGTAAAAGAGGATGGGGATTTGGTAGTGCGTTTCCAAGACATTGGATATGCCCAACTCTATGCTGAGAATGACAGAACATTGATGAGGCGTGATGGGGTTCCGGGAGTTGCCATTGCCGTGGTAGCACAGCCTGGAGCCAACAATATTGAAATTGCGGATAATTTATATAAGAAACTGGCTCAAATTGAGAAAGACTTACCTGAAGATGTGACTTGGGTGGTAAGCGATGACTCTACGAATTATATTCGTGCCTCTATTAGCGAAGTGCAGGAGACCGTTTTTATCGCATTCATTCTTGTACTGTTTATCATCTTTATGTTTCTAAGAGATTGGCGAACTACACTTATTCCGGTGGTTACCATTCCCATCTCTTTGATAGGATGTTTCTTTGTCATGTACTTGTTGGGTTTTACGATCAACGTACTGACCATGTTGGGTATAGTTTTGGCAATCGGTTTGGTGGTTGATGATGCCATTGTGGTATTGGAAAATATATACACTAAAGTAGAGGAAGGGCTTGACCCCAAAGAGGCGGCAAAAAAGGGATCTACAGAGATTTATTTTGCTGTTATCTCTACCACTATTGCGGTAGTAGCAGTGTTTTTGCCGGTGGTTTTTCTTGAAGGGTTAACGGGTAGATTGTTTAGGGAGTTTGGTTTGGTGGTTGCTAGCGCAGTTGCCATTTCTTCATTCGTGTCCCTTACACTTACTCCCATGATGAGCTCAAAGCTCTTAAAAAGAAGAGCTGTGCAGCCTTGGTTATACAGAAAGACAGAGCCATTCTTTAATAAACTGTCTGCGTCTTACGCGCGCGCACTCGAAGGGTTTATGAAGCATAGGTGGCTTGCATTTATAATTATTTTTGTGGCGGGCGTTTTAATTTATTTTTTGACAATAAGCATTCCTTCTGAGTTGGCTCCAATGGAGGATAGGGGTGAGTTTAGATTTCAGGCACAAGCACCTGAAGGTGCCACCTTTGAATATATGGATGGCTATGTAACCGCCATGTATGAGTTCATAGAAGAAGAGGTGCCTGAAGTGCTTGGCGTTTTAAGTATTACATCTCCAAGTTTTGGAGGAGGTGGAGCTAACAGCGGCTTTTTGAAGGTAATGTTGAAAGACCGATCTGAAAGAGACCGTACCCAACAGGAAATAGTTGATGATATAACTCCGAAAGCAAGAAAATTTACCGGAGTAAGGACTTTTATATCTCAATCTCAAACAATTGGAGACAGAAGGGGTGGCTTCCCAGTTCAGATAGTAGTGCAGGCAGCGGATATTGATAAACTAAAAGCGGTGCTTCCTCAATTTATAGAGAAGGCCAACGAGAGCCCGAAATTTACTTTTGTAGATCTTGATTTAAAATTTAACAAACCTGAGATCAACATTATTATCAATCGTGATAAAGCGAGAAACCTTGGGGTTAACGTTATTGATATTTCTCAAACCCTACAGCTAGGGTTGAGTGGTTCTCGATTTGGCAACTTCATTATGGATGGTAAACAATACCAAATCATAGGTCAGGTGGAAAAGAAAAACCGAAACGAACCACTCGATCTGAAAACTTTGTATGTGAGAAACAGAAGAGGAGAAATTATTCAATTGGATAACCTGGTAACAGTAGAAGAGCAGAGCAGTCCACCACAGTTGTATAGGTTCAACAGGTATTCGTCTGCTAAAGTAAGCGCACAACCCGCACCAGGAGTTGCCTTGGCTGATGGCATTGCAGAGATGGAGCGCATCGCAAACGAGGTATTGGATGAAACCTACAGTACGAGTTTGTCGGGTGCTTCCCGTGAATTTGCTGAGAGCTCATCCAGTATTTACCTGGCATTTTTAATGGCGCTGGCTATCATTTACCTGGTTTTGGCAGGGCAGTTTGAAAGCTTTAAAGACCCATTGATAATCATGTTTACTGTGCCGTTGGCTTTGGCTGGCGCACTTGTGTCCTTGTGGTACACCAATCAGACGATGAATATTTTTAGTCAGATTGGTATCATCATGTTGATTGGTTTAGTCACGAAGAACGGAATTTTGATTGTGGAGTTTGCCAACCAGCGCAAGGAGCAGGGCTTGAAAGTAATAGATGCGGTGATTGGCGCTGCCGAGTCTCGTTTTCGTCCTATCATTATGACCAGTCTTTCAACTATTTTGGGGATTTTGCCAATTGCCCTTGCCCTGGGCGCTGGCTCAGAAAGCCGGGTGTCTATGGGTATTGCAATTATCGGAGGCATGCTGTTTGCAACTTTGTTAACGCTATTTGTAATACCGGCTATATACAGTTATTTCAGCGGCAAAGAAGCCCGCGTATCTATCGACTAATTTCTTATGAACCGACTTCTTGGGATTTTATTTGCCACAATATTTATTACTACTTCACTTCAGGCCCAGGACACCCTAAGTCTTGCGCGGGCTATTTCTATCGGATTGAGGAATAATTTTGACGTGCAGATTGAACAACTCAATGTGGAGGTGGCCAAAAATAATAATACCTGGGGGCAGGCAGGCAGATTGCCTACAATTTCCTTCTCAGGTAATCAAAACAATAGCATGGTTCAAAGGAAACCCGCCAATCCTTTTGCAGTAGCAGGAAGGAATATTTCTAATAACCTGAATGGCCAATTGGATGTACAATTTGTGCTATTTGATGGTTTTGCCGTTAAAATCAACAAACAACGACTGTCTCAACTGGAGCAATTAAGCTATGGGAATTCTGCGTTTGTGATGGAAACCACACTTCAATCTATCATTTTGTCCTATTATCAGGCACTTCTGGAAAAGGAAAGGCTTCACATTTTGGAAAATAATATGTCGTTTTCCAAAGAGCGTTACGACTATGTGAAGCTGAGAAAGGAACTGGGCGGTGCCATTTCTTTTGATGTATTGCAAGAGCAAAACAACTACCTCACCGACTCCGCTAATGTGTTGTTACAAGGTATTGTTTATAAAAACTCTTTGAGGCAGCTCAATCTTTTACTCAACGAAGATATGCAAACCAATTTTGAGCTGGTGGACTCCCTAGAGTACCAGCACGAAACGTATGAGTATGAAAACCTGAGAGCGAAAATGGTGAGCTCCAATACCAATCTTAAAAATCAATATTTAAATCAGGAAATACTCAGAAGTAATACAAAACTTCAGCAAGCCAATATGTCCCCTACCCTTGCATTAAATTTTGGGGGAAATGGCAGTTTAGATCAGTTGAATGCAAACTTTAGAACTCCTACAGGAAATACAATTGATAATACGGTGGGCTATTTAAATAATGATCCTACCCAGCCGGTAATAAATACCGTAAACGAAACTGCATTGGCACCACAAACACAAAATGGTAATTCATATGGAGGCTATGCGAACCTGTCTCTGAGGTTTAATGTTTTCAACGGTGGTCAAATTAAACGAGCAATAGAAAACGCCAAAGTGCAGGAAAAAATTGCTGATTTGAATACAGACCAACTGAAGCTTTCATTGGAAAATGACCTTTTGGCAAACTATGATATGTATAACCTGCGCAATCAACTAGTAACGATTGCCTTAACAAAGTTGGAGGCTGCAGATTTGAATCTGGACCTGGCCAACGAGCGCTACAGAAATGGGGCCTTAAGTGCTATTGATTTAAGAATTGTACAGGAGAATGCCCGCAATGCTGCATTAGAAGCCTATCTTGCCATTTTCAATAGCATATCGTCTAAGATTGGATTAATCAGAATCACAGGTGGCCTGATTGATAGGGCACCTAAGGAATAACTTATCCCGAAACAGTTTCTTCCTCCGGCTTTTTGATCCAAAAATTGTTGTACCCTTCACCGATCTGAATGCCAAGCTGACCGTTGGCCAACATTTCAAGGATAGCCAGAAAATTAAATATCAATGAAATTCTAGTGACTTCACCTTGAAATAAATCCGTGAAAGCAATTCTGGATTTAGTAGCTAACTCGGAAGTAATGAATTGTTTTTGACCATCTATGGTAAAAGGATATTGGATAACCTGATGAACTGGCTTATTCTTTTCCTCTTCTTCCCTTTTTAATACTTTTTCAAATACGGTAAGCAATTTAAACAAGTCAACATCCTGAAGTTCAGCCTCCACATTGGTACTTTCTGCCAGCGAGCGGAGTTCCTTCATAATATTGCCTCGCTTCTCCTTCATCAGTTCAGACTCCTCCATTTTATGGAAGTCGTCTATTACGGACTTGTATTTCTTATACTCCAGTAAGTGCTTTATAAGTTCTTCCCTGGGATCTATCTCATTGCCCTGCTCATCAATCTGTGGACGGGGAAGAAGCATCTTTGATTTTATCCTCATCAGGGTAGCAGCCACCAGTATAAACTCACTGGCTACCTCCACATTAAACGACTCCAAATGATGCATATAATCAAGGAAATCGTTGGTAATAGTGGCAATTGGGATATCGTATATATCCAGTTCATCCCGTTCAATAAAGAACAGGAGAAGGTCAAATGGACCTTCAAAAAGAGGTAATCTTACTTCAAAAATATCTTTGGTCGTCATGGGGTGCAAAAGTATTCAAAAGTGCCCAGAAAACCTTTTACGAACTTATGCTTAAATTTGTCGAGCAAACTTATCAAATTCGACAAAACACTTACCTTGAGTATCTGTTAGAGGATAAATACCCATTCTAAAAGAATGCTAATTAAACCCGGAAAACTTTTAAGCCGCATTGAGAGCCCTGAGGACATCAAAAAGCTCGATCAGGCACAACTGGTTAGACTTTGCGAAGAACTAAGGCAATTTATTGTTGATAATGTATCTGTCTACGGTGGCCATTTTGGGGCCAGTTTGGGCGTTATTGAGCTTACTGTAGCCTTGCACTATGTATTTAATACGCCCAAGGATCAGCTTGTATGGGACGTAGGGCATCAGGCCTATGGGCATAAGATTCTAACCGGGCGCAAGGAAGTTTTTCATACCAACCGTATGTACGGAGGCATTTCCGGGTTTCCCAAAAGAAATGAAAGCCAGTACGATACTTTTGGAGTAGGTCATTCCTCTACTTCTATTTCGGCTGCATTGGGTATGGCGATGGCTTCCAAGTATAAGGGTGATCAGGAGAAGCAACACATTGCGGTGATTGGCGATGGCGCGCTTACGGGAGGCATTGCATTTGAGGGATTAAATCATGCAGGAGTCTCTGACTCAAACATCCTAATTATCCTCAACGATAATTGCATGTCTATTGATCCTAATGTAGGGGCACTTAAAGATTATTTGACTGATATCACCACATCCAAAACCTATAATAAGATTAAAGATGAGGTATGGAATTTGTTGGGCAAACTTTCGCATTTTGGTAAGAATGCCCAGGAGATAGTATCAAAAGTTGAAAATGGTATCAAATCTACTTTGCTTAGTCAAAGCAATTTTTTTGAGTCACTGAACCTGCGCTACTTTGGGCCGGTGGATGGCCATGACGTTAATCACCTGGTAGCAGTGCTTAATGACCTCAAACAAATTAAAGGTCCTAAGATTCTTCATTGCGTAACAGTCAAAGGGAAAGGGTATGGTCCTGCTGAAAGTGGAAATAAGACCACCTGGCACGCACCAGGAACTTTTGATAAGATCACAGGAGAAATATTCAAAAGGGTTTATGATAAACCACAACCGCCCAAATACCAGGACGTATTTGGAAATACCCTGGTGGAATTGGCCAGAGATAATGACAAGATAATGGGAATTACACCCGCAATGCCATCGGGCTCTTCCATGAACATTATGATGAAGGAAATGCCAAATCGCGCATTTGATGTAGGTATTGCCGAGCAACATGCAGTAACATTCTCTGCGGGGCTTGCCACACAGGGATTGATTCCGTTTTGTAATATTTATAGCTCGTTTATGCAACGTGCCTACGATCAGGTGGTGCATGATGTTTGTGTCCAAAATCTTCCTGTCAACTTCTGTCTGGATAGAGCAGGTTTTGCCGGTGCCGATGGCCCTACACATCATGGTGCCTACGACCTCGCCTATTTCAGATGTTTGCCCAACATGATTGTATCCAGCCCAATGAATGAGAGCGAGCTTCGTAACCTTATGTATACGGCTTCCCTCCCCAGGAAAGGACAGGCGTTTTCAATCCGTTATCCTAGGGGTGAGGGCGTGATGCCAAATTGGGAAACTCCAATGGAGGAAATTGAGATTGGAACGGGCAGGCTGATTAAAGAGGGTGAAGAGCTGGCCATTCTTACCATTGGGCATATTGGTAATTATGCTGTAGAAGTATGTGAGGAGTTATCTGGGCAGGGAATTGAGATAGCCCACTATGACATGAGGTTTGCAAAACCATTGGATGAAGAATTGCTTCATGATGTGTTTTCTAATTTTAAAAAAATAATTACGGTGGAGGACGGTTGCATTCAGGGAGGAATTGGAAGCGCGATATTAGAGTTTATGGCAGATAATAATTATCAGGCAAGCGTAATAAGGTTAGGGATTCCTGACCGCATTGTAGAACACGGAGAACAAATCGATTTGCATCGGGAATGTGGGTTCGATCCTGAAGGAATTAAAAAGGTAGTGATGCAAATGCTGGAGCCCGTATCAAAGTCTTCCTAATCTTTGAATGTCATTCATCAATTATAAGATTAAAGGAGAGGGCCTCCCCCTAATTTTTATACATGGTTTTTGTGAAACTGGCGAAATCTGGGATTCATTTGTAACAGGGATTTCCAACAACTACCAGGTCATTACCCTTGACTTACCCGGATTTGGTTCCAGTAAATTGGCTAAAACAGGCACCACCCTGGAGGGAATAGGCAGAGACCTAAATGAATGGGTGTTAAGTAAAAAGCTTAAAAATCCTATTGTATTAGGACATTCATTAGGTGGCTATGTTTGTCTGGCCATGGTGAGCCAAATGCCATCACTATATGCTGCATTTGGACTAATACATTCTACAGCCAGGGCTGATACAGATGAAAAAAGACTGAATAGAACCAAAATAATGGCCTTCGTAAAAAAGCATGGCGTCAAGGCTTTTGTTGATTCCTTTGTGCCTGGACTCTACCATCAAAAGAACCATCCCTCTATTGAATTTGTGCATAAAATAGCTCTTAAAACCTCAAAATCGACCTTTTTGACATACACTGAGGCAATGCGAGATAGACTTTCTACGGAGGATTGTATTGCCAAATTTACTAAGCCAATCCTAATAGTGGGGGGACAGAATGACCCTTTGATACCTATCAGTAGTTTAGTAGAACAAGCGGCCCTAAATAGTCGGGCTTCTATTTATGCACTCCAAAGAGTTGGTCATATGGGCATGTTTGAAGCCAAGCCGGAATTGGTGGATATAGTACACCACTTCGTTTCCAGAGTTGAAAATGGCCTTGGGAAGTAATAGAAGGCGCTTGAATTTACTCTAAAACTGTGCTAAATTGTATTGTTTTCTCATATATTTGAGTTACCAGTTGGCCGTTGTGAGGTATAGATTATTATATTTGTTATCCTGTATAAAGAAACGATAAAAAAAAACAGCATTATGGAACAAAACCCTTTACCCACTTATGATGCGTGGAATAGTCTAGCTGCGAACATTGCGATGGCGTGCTGGGCAGTAGGTTTGCTCATAATTTTGGGTTATTTTCTGAAACTACTCACAACTTCTGATAGCAAAACCAAGTACGATTTCATCAATAAATATGAAATCAAAACACTTTGGATAGCTGGTCTGATAATTGTCATTGGGGCATGCTTCTTTGCAAATGCAAACATTATTGAACTTAACGCACTTTGGATTTTTGTAAGGGTGTTTACAACCGTATCAATGGGTATGATTGTAGCCTTAATTATCCAGAACCTGCTTAAGTTTTACTACCCGTTCTTTATTGAGAAAAGACTTAAGGTATTGCGTTACAAGCCACGGATCTCTCCCAAAACCGGTAAGCCAATGAAATTGCTTAGCGAGGAAGAAGAAGATGCTTATCTGGACGAAGGTATGCAGGCAGAAGAGAATTTGTTTTCCATGGACTACGATGTGTGGAAAGATGATGAGACGGGATATATTAAAATTGAAAAGTATTCTGGTCACCTACATGCTATTCAGTGTCCTGAGTGTAACTACCAGACATTTAAAGTAGTGCGTGAGGAGATTGTGAGAGAGCCAACGGCTACTGAGGAAGGTGAACTTTTGAAACACTATCAGTGCAGTTATTGTGGAAATAAAGCCAGAAAGATTGTTGGTTTGAGAGCATCAACCAAACACCATGAGGAATCTCACGCGGCAACCGCATAGGGCTGTGACCCACAAGATTAGATAAGAAATAAAAAAACCCCGGAAGGGGTTTTTTTATTGGCACAATATTGGAAGTTTTATTTGATCATAATAAAACTTCATACGGCTGTGCGAAGTGTCCAGTCTTGATATCTTTTCAATTTTTGCTTTTTTATGATTGATAAAAACTTCTATATAGAAGCTATCCAGCAAGTATAAATTTACCTTGAAACCGTAATAACGAATTGCCATCACAAAATTTCCTTTTGCATAAAGCATATTGATTTTTCGATCAAACGAATAGCTATTAAATTCCTTCCACGAGATCATAATTCTAACATACTCAAAAAATAGCTTATGGTCAATGACATCCATTGGCTTAATTTTAGATCAAAAGATTTATTAAATCCGGAGCAGTAGAAAGTTCTGCGTATGAACAAATACCTCCTATGGCTTTTGGCTCTGGTGAATTTTTATATAGCCATAGTGACCACGAAAAAAGCCCCTGAAAAAGGGGCTCTTGACTAATATGCGGGTGAAAGACGGGGCTCGAACCCGCGACCCCCAGAATCACAATCTGGTGCTCTAACCAACTGAGCTACATCCACCGTTTTTAGAAATGCAAAGGTAGGCACGGCAAATACAATTAGCAAAACAAAAACTATGAAGTCATTTTTCATGCCCTTTTAGATTCACGACCTGGTGATTTCTTTGTGACGGGAATCCGCGTCTTATCTGTTAAAAGTCATCCTTTGCCCCATCCGGCTTTCATCGAATTTTCCTTGCTGATAGGCCAGGTGACCGGATACCCAGGTGGAGTGAATAGAAGATGAGAATGTTTGACCCTCGAAAGGAGACCAACCACATTTGGCCAAAATGTTTTGTTTATTCACTTCCCAATTTGAAGACGGATCTACAAGCACCAGGTCCGCAAAATAACCCTCACGAATGTAACCTCTGTTTTCAATTCTGAAAAGGATGGCAGGGTTGTGACACATCTTCTCTACCATCCTTTCAATTGATATTTTTCCTTGCTTATAAAACTCCATCATTGCCACCATACTGTGTTGAATAAGTGGGCCACCTGCGGGCGCATTAAAATAATCTCTCTGCTTTTCCTCCCAGGTGTGTGGTGCATGATCTGTGGCGATTACATCAATCCTGTCATCTAATACCGCCTTTAATATTTCTTTCTGATCTGCTTTTGTTTTTATAGCTGGGTTCCATTTGATCAGCATCCCCAACCGATCATAGTCAGCATCATTGAACCACAAATGATGAATACAGGCCTCAGCTGTAATTTTTTTATCCTTTAGAGGAATTGAATTGTCAAATAAATGTGTTTCTTTTTCTGTAGAGATATGCAGGATATGTAAATGTGTTCCGTGTTGTTTCGCCAGGTTGACAGCAAAGGAAGAAGAAAGATAACATGCCTCACGACTCCTGATTTCAGGGTGCATTTTGGCAGTGACTTTATTGCCATACTTCTCTTTATATAATTCAATATTTCTTAGAATAGTTGGTTCATCCTCGCAATGTGTAGCAATGAGTGATGGAAACTTTGAGTAAAAGCCTTCCAGTGTTTTTGAATTGTCTACCAAAAGATTGCCCGTTGAAGAACCCATGAAAATTTTCAATCCACAGACATTATTAATGTCTGTCTTTAATACCTCCTCCAAATTATCATTGGAAGCGCCCATGTAAAAAGAATAATTTCCAAGGGAAGTTCTGGAGGCAATCAGATACTTATCTTCCAGAAGTTGTTGCGTGAAGGCTGGAGGAATGGTATTGGGCATTTCCATAAATGAAGTGACACCACCCGCCACAGCCGCACGAGATTCTGAATAGATTGTCGCTTTGTGGGTAAGCCCTGGTTCGCGGAAATGAACCTGGTCATCAATGGCGCCTGGGAAAAGGAATTTTCCTTTTGCATCTACCACTTTGTTGGCAGGTATAGATTGAAGGTTGGAATCAATTTTTTCAATATGCTGTCCTTTTATAAGAACATCATTTTCTATTACCGCTCCTTCGTTTACAATTTTGGCATTAAGAATAAGGGTCGAATTCATACCTTGCAAAGATAAGATAGAATGGTGGAATCATCGGATCAATCAAGTGAGTGGTTAAACTTTAAACTCAACAAGCAATTATTGAAGGCGGTTGATGAGGCAGGCTATACGCATCCTACCGAAATCCAAAAGAAATGTATCCCTCTTATTCTTGGGGGCCAGCCAGTAATTGGTATTGCGCAAACAGGTACTGGCAAGACAGCGGCCTATTTGTTGCCTATTTTAATGAAAGTGAAATTTGCGCAGGAAGACGGACCACGAGTGCTTATACTGGCTCCGACAAAAGAATTGGTTGTGCAGGTAACGCAGAACGCACAGACACTGTCAAAATGGATGGATTTACGCATTGTTTCGCTTTATGGAGGTATTGGGCCAACAAGCCAAATAAATGCCTTAAAAGCCGGTGCAGACATACTGGTGGCCACACCAGGCAGGTTTATGGATCTTTATCTAAAAAATGAAATTCCCGTAAAGAAAATTAAGACATTAGTGATTGATGAGGCCGACCGAATGATGGATATGGGCTTTATTCACCAGCTCCGAAAGATTTTTGAAGTATTGCCAACCAAGAAGCAAAGTCTCTTATTCTCCGCCACTTTTCCTGATAAAGTGGAGAGACTTTCTGAGGATTTTCTGGAGTTCCCACATAGGGTAGAGGTAACCCCTCAGGCTACGCCAGCCAAACAGGTAGCGCAGCAATATTTTTCGGTACCCAACCTTAAAACCAAGATCAATTTTCTGGAATATTTATTATCAAAATCAGATGAGTTTAAACGCGTAATCATTTTTACCCGAACAAAGGAGTCAGCCAATAATGTTTTCAAATTCATTGAACGAAAAGGCATGGGGCCAGCACGGGTTATCCATTCCAATAAGGGGCAAAACAGTCGACTGAATGCACTAAAGGAATTTGGAGAAGGCAAAGCCCGGGTGTTGGTGGCAACGGATGTCAGCTCCAGAGGAATTGATATCACGAAAGTTTCGCATGTTATAAATTTTGAAGTACCGAGCCGATATGAAGACTATGTGCATCGGATTGGAAGGACGGGGCGGGCTGCTGAAAAAGGAAAAGCAATTACTATGGTTACTGAGGCCGAGCAATTTCATATTGAAAAAATTCAAGAGCTCATCAGGGAGAAAATACCTATAAAAAAATTACCACCTCAGGTAAAAGTGGAGGAAACTTCATTTGATGAAGCGCAATTAGTTGCCCGAACACTTGACAATCAAAGGAGAAGAGCTGATCCTTCATTTAAGGGAGCTTTTCATGAGAGGAAAGAAATAAAAAAAAGCAATAAAAAAAGGCGTAAGTAATACGCCTTAGATTTTAATTTGATTACGAACACTTACCCGTTCATCGAAACCAAAAACTCTTCGTTGTTTCGGGTTCCTTTCATCTTTTGAAGTAGGAAGTCCATCGCTTCGTTAGAGTTCATATCGCTCATAAACTTGCGCAATATCCACACACGCTGAAGCTCTTCCTCCTTCATCAGCAAGTCTTCCCTTCTGGTACCGGAAGCAGGTACATCGATAGCAGGGTAAACTCGCTTGTTTGAGAGCTTGCGATCAAGAACCAATTCCATATTACCGGTACCTTTAAATTCTTCAAAGATCACTTCATCCATTTTGGAGCCGGTATCAATGAGGGCAGTGGCAATGATGGTTAAAGATCCACCGTTTTCAACATTACGTGCTGCTCCAAAAAATCGCTTTGGTTTGTGTAGGGCATTGGCATCCACACCTCCCGAAAGTATCTTTCCTGAGGAAGGAACCACCGTATTATAAGCGCGTGCCAAACGTGTGATGGAATCCAGCAGGATGACTACATCATGGCCACACTCAACCATTCTTTTGGCCTTTTCCAGCACAATACTTGCTACTTTAACATGACGCTCAGCCTGTTCATCAAAAGTGGAGGCAATTACTTCTGCCTTTACACTACGCGCCATATCGGTTACCTCTTCCGGGCGCTCGTCAATGAGCAATACAAGGAGGTATACTTCAGGATGATTTTCAGCGATGGCATTTGCAATCTGTTGTAATAACACCGTTTTACCTGTCTTGGGTTGGGCTACAATCATACCGCGCTGACCCTTTCCTATTGGAGCAAACAAATCCAGTATACGAGTCGACATGTTGTCCGGCTTTGTGCTCAACCTTAACTTCTCTTCAGGGAAAAGTGGTGTAAGGTATTCGAAGGCAATGCGGTCGCGAATCTCGTCTGTTGTTTTGCCATTTACACTTTCTACTTTAAGCAGTGCAAAATATTTCTCTCCTTCCTTTGGAGGGCGGATTAAACCTTTGGTGGTGTCACCGGTTTTTAGTCCAAATAATTTGATTTGAGAGGGTGACACGTAAATGTCGTCTGGGCTTGCCAAATAGTTGTAATCAGATGAACGAAGAAATCCGTAACCATCTTGCATGATCTCAAGAACGCCTTCATTGGCAATTACTCCATCAAAGTCTTTAATAGAGTTTTCCTTTTTCGCGATCTGGTGTCTGTCTTCTTTATGCTCCCTTGGTTCCCTGTGCTCCCGTTGTTCTCGTGAGTCTCTAGGGCCTTTATTGTTTTCAGATCTATTTTGAGTGTTCTGTTTTTCAGGTTCCTCTGTCTTTTTATCAAATGAGGTAACCGTACTATCCAGCTCCAGGTCAATCGATTCTAAAAGTTCATCAGAGGAAAGTTCTTTTTCGGACTTCTCAGTTTGGGGTGCTGGCGCCACATTCTCTCTTCTCCTGGGACGGGGTTTGGCTTTGTCGCCATTGCCACCATTGGAAGATGCTTTCTTTGGAGCAGGTTCCGGATCTGTTACAGCCTGCTGATCTAATATTTTGTAAACAAGCTCTTGCTTGGCTAATTTTTTGGCATTTTTCACGCCTAATTGCTCTGCAATTTCTTTGAGTTCGGAAAGTAATCTGACATTTAAATCGTCAATTGTGTACATGCGGGATAAAAAATGAAGGGTTTAAAAAATTAATGGTATAGGTAATGTGTTCTTATGCTTGCAAAATCAGAACTAAAATTCTGAATCATTCAGTTGTTAGAATAAGGTATAGCTTGCAGGAATTGAGTTATCTATAAAAATCAAATAGCCCGGTTAGGCTGTGATGACATTGCAAGTATACCCTAAAATTGAATATAATCAAATTCAGACCCAAAAATTTCGCCAAAGGATGACTAATTTTGAGCTATAAAAACACGCCCATGTTGCAGATAAATGTCATTCGTGACGAAAGAGAAAAGGTTATCGCTGGCCTCCTAAAACGCAACTTTAGCGAAGGAGCCAAACTTATTGATAAGGTGATCACCCTGGATAAAAGCCGTAGGGAGAAGCAGCTTAAAAACGATGAACTGCTCGCAGAAGCAAACAAACTTGCCAGGGAGATTGGCAACCTGATGCAGTCAGGTAAAAAGGCAGAGGTTGAGGCAATAAAAGCAAAGTCAGCTGAGCTTAAAAAATCATCCGCCACGCTTTCTGCTGAGTTGGAGGCCGTTGAGGAGGAGTTGAAGAACACCTTATACCTTATACCCAATGTGCCGCACCAGAGTGTGCCTGCCGGTAAAGGCGCAGACGACAATATTACAGTTTTTGAAAATGGGAACTTACCCACACTACCGCCAGAGGCAGTGCCTCATTGGGAGCTCATTAAAAAATATGACATTATCGATTTTGATTTAGGCAACAAAATTAGTGGAGCCGGCTTTCCTGTGTATAAAGGAAAAGGAGCCCGGCTTCAGCGGGCTTTAATAAATTTCTTTTTAGACAAAGCAGTAGAGCAGGGGTATCTTGAAATACAACCTCCCATTGTTGTAAATGAAGCCTCGGGATATGGAACAGGCCAACTTCCGGATAAGGAAGGGCAGATGTACTATATTCAAGCCGACAATCTTTATATGATTCCTACAGCTGAGGTGCCTATTACAAATTTGTACCGCGATGTCATTCTTACTGAGCAGGATCTTCCCATCAAAAACGTGGGATATACTCCTTGCTTCCGAAGGGAAGCCGGAAGCTGGGGGGCCCATGTAAGGGGGCTAAACAGACTTCACCAATTTGACAAGGTGGAGATTGTTCGCATAAGTATGCCCGAAGATTCATACGCTACGTTGGAAGAAATGTGCAATTACGTTCAGGGACTTCTTGAAGACCTTGAGCTGCCTTACAGAAAACTTCTGTTATGCGGGGGAGATATAGGATTTAATTCAGCTTTGACTTACGATATGGAAGTATATGCTGCTGCACAGAAGAGATGGCTTGAAGTAAGCTCCATTAGCAACTTCGAAACCTTTCAGGCCAATCGGCTTAAGTTGAGGTATAAAAACAAAGAAGGTAAACCACAGTTGCTTCATACTCTGAATGGAAGTGCACTTGCTTTGCCAAGGATTGTTGCTGCCATACTGGAAAACAATCAGACTGAAAGCGGTATTAATATTCCAAAAGCGCTATGGAATTATACCGGATTCAAAATCATTGACTAAATACCATCAATTTTTAGAAGGCTAATACCAAAACCAAAAATCCTAACATGGCCGATGTGATAATTAGAAGAGGTCGAGAAGAAGATCTCCCGGCAGTATTAGAATTAATACATGAGTTGGCAGTATATACTGGTTTTTCAGACCAGGTAGAAAACACGGTAGAACGAATGAAAGTGGATGGGTTTGGACCAAATCCAATTTATGGGTTGTTGGTAGCCGAGCAAGATGGAATTATCCTGGGCACTTCGATTTACTACTATCGCTATTCAACCTGGAAAGGAAAAAAGCTTTACCTGGAAGATTTGGTGGTAAAGGAGGCAGAGAGGAGCAAAGGGATTGGGAAATTATTATTTGAAGCCATGTTGAAAAAGGTGCTAACTGAAAGGTGCTCCGGGATAATGTGGCAGGTATTGGATGAAAATAGAAATGCAATAGCCTTTTATAAAAGGTATAATACCGTCTTTGACCGATCATTTATTAATTGCAGTCTTGACACCGGGAGCATAAAGAAAATCCTTAAAGAAACATAAAACAGGGTCCGTACATTGGAATTAAACCTCCTCCAGTAACGTACGAAAAGCAACATGCTTACCGTCAAATTTTGAGCGATGTTTCTCTATCAGGCTTGGTGCGTGGTCTTTGAGATAAAGGTTAAATTGTTCAATGGTTGGCGCGTAGTACTGTATACAATATGATACAGTTCCCTCATCATCATGGGAGAGTACCTTGTAAAATCTATGCTTTACAAAAATTCCTGTCTTGAGTACCTCAGGAATATGGGTAGTTTTCATCCACTCCACCCATTCAATTTCAATATCCTTGTCTATTCCAATTGTTACATTGTATAAAATCATAGTTAAAAATAGTAGTCCTGTCAATCTTAGCAAATAACTAATAGCTCTCTATTGGTTAATAATGGTTTAATGAATAAATTAAGATCATAAAATTTATAAAGATGAGCTATTATATTACAATTAACGGAAAGAAACTGGACAAGCGTCTTGTTGAGATGGCGCAAGCAGTAGTTGCTGGTCAGGGAGATGGCCGAATATCCCATGATGATGCAAAAAAATTGTTTGATGCTGTGAAAGATGGCGGAGTTTACACAGACGTTGAAAAAGTAACAATGGAATATATCCGTGATAATTTCAAATGGACTGAAAGCGCTGACGAGTGGTTTCGTGGGCAAGTTGCCAGCTGGGCTTCAACCAAATAGCCACAATATTTAATCATAAGCATAATCAGATAGGTAGAGGAAATTTTCAGTGAGCTTTCCTGTTTTGGTTATGCTTCCTCTTTTAAGCACACCCTCTTTATCGGCAATTACAAGGGCAGGGATTATTTTATCGATTAAGTCCCGCCCGAATTCTTCAGAAGCACTTCGTGGCAATTCGCAAGGAAGGTTATCCACCGCCATTACGGTAACAAAATCAGGGTTACTCAATGGAGGCTCTACCGTATCTGTTGCCGGATTGTAGTCGTAAATGGGGTCAACAATTGTACTTGGCCTTTTTGTAGAGGGAATAGACCCTTCAATATCGCAGGTTACATCAGCAATTATTTTAATCTTAAAGTCTGGTTTTGCCATTTGTTCCTTGGTGAACAAAACGGGTGCTTTGGGATTCCAGAAGGCACCGGCTATGAGCAAGTCTGCTGCCTGTGCAAACTGGATGAAGGTGGACTTATAATGCTGTGGATTTTGGTGAAACTCGTCCCTGTTGAACAAACCGCCCTCCTTTCGCACATGATAATCGGCACTGCTCAGTTGTACATATACCGCTTCATCGTAGGTATTGGCAAGGAAATCTTTGGGATTAACTTTTCTTATTCCGGCAGTATCCAATGTCTCCATGGCCCCGCGAGCCACGCGCCCCCCACCCGTCAGAATTATTTTAATTGGAGGGAGCTTAACTTTTCTTAGTTCGATCTTAAGGTCATTGAGGTCAAAGCATTCACTTGCTTTTCGCATGGAGAACAGGCCATAGCGCTTTCCATAAGTGAGAAGACCGTTATATGCACCCACTATTCCTGCAAACCTGCCAAAAGCCACCAGTCGGTTGTTAAGCTTATCCTTTAGTGCTTCATAATCCACTAATCTGATTTTTGCATTTAATATTGCCTGAATTAGTTTCTTGTTATAGGGCTGCTTTTTAATGGTGTGTGAGAAAAACAGATAAGTCTTTTTGGGAATCAAGTCCGTTATGGGAACTTCTTTAATGCCCATGAGTATTTCGCAATCACTCACATCTGATCTTACTTCAATACCTTTTTCTCTGTATTCGTCATCTGTAAATGCCCTGACAGCACTTTCCTGTACCACTACTTTTACGTGCGGATAGCGCTGTTCTATCTCTACCACTTGAAGGGGACTAAAGGGGACACGCTTATCGGGTGGTATTTTGCCTTCCTTGATGATGCCAAGACGAATGATTTCCATATTCTTTGTAAGATTTCAAATGTAAACACCTTTTTGAAATTTACTATATTCTATTATTGGAATGAATAAAAATTGATCTTTCAGTATTTAAGAAGAACATATTATAACTTAGCGTGTCAAATCTTATTTTTTTAGTGCAAATGGTATTACTGATATTGGGTTGGTTTGTTTATTTCTTTTTGCACAGTTTACTGGCGGCTGATCGCACAAAGGATTTTTCAAAAAAACTGATTGGAAAGTATTTCAAATTTTATCGGTTGGGTTATGTTCTGTTTTCATCAATAGGCCTTTTGTTCTTACTTTTTTTGAATGCGAATATTTATGCTGAGTACTTAATTGACCCTGGAGGTATTGTTCGCTATTTGAGCCTGATGTTTGCCGCCTTTGGTGTGATTTTAATAAAGATCGCGTTCAGAGCGTATAGTTTTTCAGAATTTTTTGGATTGAGCGTAAAGGGAGAATCATTTACAACTCATGGAATATTAAACAGCATTCGGCACCCCATTTATTCAGGTACGGTCCTTATCGTAATTGGGTATTGGTTGTTTATTCCTAACATACCCACACTGGTTTCCGTTATTTGTATTTTGGTTTATCTACCGGTTGGGATATACTTAGAAGAAAAGAAACTAATAAAGCAATTTGGAGAAAGGTATATCCAGTACAAGCGTGTCGTTCCGGCCTTAATCCCTAGGCTCTTTTGATATTATTTCTTTTTTCCCTTCTTTTTTAAGGTCTCCTCTCGCTCTACCAACTTTTTGTCTTCCACGTTTCTATTCAGGAATTCATTCACTTTTTCGATATTCATATTCGATTTAATTTCACCGAACTGATTAATCGAAATTTCTAAACCGGTTAGATCCTTGTGAACCCTTGGTTTACCTTGTTTTTTACTGGATTTATCACTCTTTTTGGCCATCATGGTAAGTATAAAGATTTTAACTCGCTTTTTCTCCTAAAGTGTTAAGCGCATAAGTTAATCGTGAAGTTACTTCGCTTGCCCCGAGTAAGGCCATGGTAACCATTAAATCTGGTCCGGAGGCACCTCCAGTTAATGCCAGCCTCAACGCCTGCATTATTTTTCCTTGTGGAATACCCAATCGGTGGGTAGCCTTCTCAAGTGCAGAGGTAGCCGCTTCATTGGTTAGTCCATCTGACTTCTTTATCTCGTCTTTCAAGGCAGAAATGACAGCAATTGCCTCTTCGTTCCATTTTTTGGAAGCGATTTTTTCATCAAAAGATTTTGGTGCGATGAAAAAAATCTTTCCGAGTTCAGCAATGTCTTTTGGAAAGGTAATGCGCTCGCGAAGAGCACTGGCAATCGCATTGGCTTTACCTGTTTCACAATCAATTCCATCCGTTTTTAAGTCAGCAATTAGAATTTGACCCAGCTCCTCATTGGTTTTGGCGCGCAGGTACTGTTGATTAAACCAATTGGCCTTTTGAATATCAAATTTTGCTCCAGCCTTTCCGATTCTTTCAAGCTCAAAAGCCGCGGCCAATTCTTCCATTGTAAATAATTCTTGTTCAGTTCCTGGATTCCAACCTAAAAGGGCCAGGAAGTTGATTAATGCTTCCGGTAGATAACCTCTTTCCCTAAAGCCTTCAGCCAATTCATTTGTCTTGGGGTCTGCCCAATTCAATGGAAAAATGGGAAATCCCATCTGATCTGCATCTCTCTTGCTGAGCTTTCCTTTTCCATCCGGTTTCAACAGTAATGGGAGGTGAGCAAAAGCTGGCATTTCATTTTCCCATCCCAGAAATTTGTAAGTAAGTACATGCAGCGGAGCGGAGGGAAGCCACTCCTCTCCCCGAATGACGTGTGATATTTTCATCAAATAGTCGTCTACCACATTGGCCAAATGATACGTAGGCATACCATCTGATTTCATCAGTACTTTATCATCGATTTGTGAAGTGCTGACTTTAACTTTTCCTCTGATTAAATCATTGAGCTCCACCTCTTCAGAAGCGGGTACTTTTAACCTGATCACATAAGGCACTCCGCTTT
This sequence comes from uncultured Ohtaekwangia sp., assembly GCA_964409415.1. Taxonomy (GTDB): domain Bacteria; phylum Bacteroidota; class Bacteroidia; order Cytophagales; family Cyclobacteriaceae; genus ELB16-189. The sequence goes on from CAYPDF010000001.1 coordinate 255,500, forward strand.
TAATTTTTTCGTTTACCACATCTTCTGAAAGCGTGAGTGAGTTTGTCATCTCCATCCTTGTGGCACTATCGTATTGAGGGTTGGCTCCTTTTTGCGTTTTTAAGCGATTGCGCATGGCTTCCAGCTCCTCAATACTATCAAAAGCGTAATAGGCATGGCCATCGTTCAGTAATTGCTGGACATATTTTGCGTAAATATCTTTGCGTTCAGATTGTCTGTAAGGAGCAAAAGGACCTCCTGTATCCGGCCCCTCATCAATCTCAATCCCAACCCACTTTAGGGCATCTTTAATGTATTCCTCTGCTCCGGGGACATACCTGTTTTGATCTGTATCTTCTATTCGAAGAATCATTTTGCCATTGTGCTTACGCGCAAGTAAGTAATTATATAGGGCGGTGCGCACCCCTCCTATGTGTAGGGCACCTGTGGGGCTTGGCGCAAATCGAACTCTTACTTCTCTCATTAAAAACTTAGTTTCTGAACTTCAAAGGTAAGAAATCCTATGGGTGATTAAGTGAGAACTTCTAAAAGGGTTTGCCGGGTAAGCTTTAGTTGAATCTTAAAATTGGACCAGGTGACCCAATGAATTATTCCTAAAATGAGCATAGAACTTACCGCATATAAGAAGGACTGATATTGATAACTCGCTAAAATACCGGCAAGGGCAATGAATAAACTCCAGAAAATCAGAAACATCCTGGTGACCGGAAACAATTTGTAGGAGACAAAGACGATGCAGCCGGATGAGGTAGTTTCAATTTTTCCTACTACAAGAGGGATGTAATTATTTGGCTTTGAAATTTTGAGTGAAATCCGAAATCTATTTTCTTGTACCCAACCTGAAAACCGATATTGCACGCCTTCCTGATTCTGTAGTAGTACTTTAGTAGTGGTGACTTTATGGATCTTCTGTATTGCCTCCAGCGATGGCTGAGTCAGCACAAAGGTTTCATAATGGTAAGGCAGAAAGGTCACTTCACCGCTATGCAGGAAATTTCCACATTTACATCTTTTGGAAGCCTGCGTACTTCTACCGTTTCTCTTGCCGGAGGATTTGATTTAAAATACTGCCCATAAGTCTCATTTACTTTTGGAAAAGTATTCATATCACTGAGAAAGATTGAACATTTCACCACATTTGAGAAGTCCATTCCAGCCTCTTTTAATATGGCTTTAATGTTTTTCATTACCTGATTTGTTTCAGCAATGATGTCATCTGAAATCATTTTGCCACTGGCTGCATCCATGGGGATTTGTCCTGAAACAAAAAGAGTATTACCAGCCATGATGGCCTGGCTATAAGGCCCAATAGGTTCGGGAGCATTGGATGAATAGACTACTTCTTTTGTCATAACTAATTAAGGTTTATTACTTTTGACAAATATCTCAATTTTTGACCCAACGGCCTTAGCTTACTATGAATATTCTTGTAATTGGAGAAGCTCAACACTGGGATGAGTGCAAAGCGAAGTTTGGAGAAAAGCACACATACCATCAGGCTCGCGGGCATCAGGAGGCAGAAAGTTCTTTTTCTAAGAATGATGTCGTTTTTGACTTTGTTATAGACGAGTCGCCAGAGCAGATGGAGGTCTATCGTGATCACCCCGGTGTTATCGCTTTTCTTAATACCACCAAGATAAGTCTATTGGAATTGGTTACCGTGTTTGCAGGTGCTATACCATGTACATTGTATGGTTTCAATGGCCTGCCAACATTTCTGAATCGGGATATCCTCGAGGTAGCATTATTGAATGGTAAAAACTCAGAAGAACTTGAGAGAGTGTGTAATGAACTTCAAACCAAGTATTTGGTAATTGATGATCGGGTGGGGATGGTGACCCCAAGAATTATTTGTATGATCATCAATGAAGCTTATTTCACTTTTCAGGAAGGAACTGCTACCAGGGAAGACATTGACATGGGTATGAAATTAGGCACCAACTACCCTTATGGTCCTTTTGAGTGGTGTGAGCGAATTGGAATTCGGCATGTATTTGAACTGCTAGAAGCGGTTTATGAAGACACCAAAGATGAGCGTTATAAAATCTGCCCATTGTTAAAAAAAGAGTATTTTAACTCGATAGGGACAGTATAATGCCTTAGATGATTGCCCTTCCCATACGTTTCATCCCGGTCAATCCACAATTCAGTAAGTAATTTTTTAAAACTGAACCTAAGTGTGTCAGGTTTACTGAAAATTTAAAACCACCATGATGAAGACAAGAATACTACCATTTGCAATTTTATTGTTGCTGACGATTTCATCTTCAGCGATCCTGGCTCAACCCGCTACTCTTGAAGTAGTGGTTACCAATATTAAAGAAATTAAGGGTTCCTTACGGGCGAGTTTATTTACCAATGAATCGATGTTTCTTAAAGAAGAATATCGTGGACAGGTTGTGAAGGTCACTGGGCAAGTGATGACCATTTTGTTTGAGAACTTGCCAAAAGGAGATTATGCATTGAGCGTTATTCACGATGAGAATGAAAACGGAGAATTGGACACTAACTTTATGGGAATTCCAAACGAAGGATTTGCCTTTGGTAATAATGCGCAGGGTACTTTTGGGCCACCATCTTTCGATAAAACGCTGGTTGAGATCAGCGAAGGCGTAACAAAACACTCGATTAGATTAAAGTACTATTAATTAATTGCTCTTTTGTCACTTTCAATGTTTCCCCTTTTGTTGACAAGTATCTTTGATTGCTTCTCTGTTTATTGAATTGCCGACTCGTCTGATTGATGCCTGTTTCAATTATGACTAAAATCATCCATCCGGTTGACCCACCTCATTAAAGTTTTCAGAGATAGGTTTAAATTTTGATTGATCAAAAACAAAACATCATGAAAAAATTAAAACAAATATTACTTTCTTTTTGTGCGGCTATTTTTTTAGCGGGTTGCGCTTCAACGGGAGTAACCACATCAACCCATCTTACCAACGTGGGTTTGTCAAATGCCAACTACAAGATATTGGCTACAAACGTGCAGGGTAGCGCAACTACAGAAGGTGTCTTTGGTGTTAGTCTGGGAGTGGGACTAGGGGCCTCGCAGTGGGCATTGATCCCTCTCACCCCAGAACGCACCATGTATAAAATCGCGATGGAGAATCTCTGGGAAAGCTTTGAGAAAAAAAATGGAAGTGCAAGCAATCGCACGTTGGCGCTGGTAAATCTTAGATACGATTCAGAAAGCCTCAACATATTTTTATATACAAAATTGACTGTAGTGGTTGTGGCTGATGTAGTTGAGTTTGAATAGCAATTAGTAATAAGAACGAGTAGGCTTCGAAAGTTTTTTCAGTGGCAATATGAAATACGTTTTATCACTTATAATTCTTATTCATGGGCTTATTCATCTCATGGGCCTTATGAAGGCTTTTGGTCTGGGGAATATTACACAGATAACAAAAGAAATTGCCAGGCCTGTAGGAATTTTATGGCTGGCTACTAGTATTTTATTTATAGTTGCGGCTCTAATGTTTCTGTTGCAAAAGGACTACTGGCCAATCGTGGTATTTATTACAGTTGTCATTTCTCAGGTACTTATTATCATGGTTTGGCACGATGCAAAATTCGGAACAATTCTTAATGGTCTGCTCTTGGTAATTGCTATTTTTGGGTGGTCCAGCCAAGTGTTTGAATCAAAATTTCAAAGTGATGTAAAGGTGCATCTTGATAATTTACTGGAAGCACAAACTAATTTACTAACTGAAGAAGATATTGAGCCATTGCCTGCTCCCGTGAAAAAATACATCAGATATTCTGGCTCACTTAATCAACCCAAGGTAAAAAATGTGAGAATTGTATTTGATGGTGAAATGCGGGGAAAGGGAAATGATTGGTTTGACTTTACTTCTTTGCAGTACAATTTCTTCACAGATCCATCCAGACTATTTTTTATGAAAGCACGAATGTTTGGCGTCACTGTTCTGGGCTATCATAAGTACCAGAATGAAAGGGCAAGCATGAACATTAAGTTGCTTGGATTGATTCCGGTTTCTCAGGCCTCTGGTCTTGAAATGAATAAAGCTGAAACTGTCACTTTTTTTAACGACATGTGCATGTTTATTCCGGCTGCATTAATTGACAAAAGGATAGGGTGGGAGCCAATTGATGCAAACTCGGCCAAAGCTACTTTTACAAACGGAGGTATTGCTATTTCGGCAATCCTCTATTTTAATCAAGAGGGGCAACTGATCAACTTCATATCAGATGATCGATATGATGTGAACGAAATGAAGCAATATCGTTTCTCTACACCGCTTAGTAATTACAAATTAATCGGTGGAAGAAACCTATCGACCTATGGAGAAGGCATTTGGCATTATCCGGATGGGGAGTTTACCTATGGAAAATTTTACCTTAAAAACATTGAATACAATGTAAAGGAATTTCAGGGAGAATGATATAGTCTATACTATTGTAGACTTCAAGTGAAGTACTCCTGGCTGTGTTTGGTATCTCTTTCATCTGATAGATACATCTGTATTTGGTGAAGGAATGAAAATATATGATAGTTAATAAAACGGAATCGGTAAAAACTTTATGAAAATGAATACAGCTAGAAATGTCCTCATTTTTTTGTTAGCTTTTTTGGGATTGGGAGCAGTGGGTGGGGGAGTATTGTTTATTGTATCCCCCTCTGGAGAATTACTTGGAATGCCAATATCAGCGTTAAACAATTCCCCTTTCAATAATTTTTTACTGCCTGGGATTATCTTATTTCTAGCACTTGGAGTTGCTCCACTTTTGCTTATAATACCATTGCGCACAAAACCTATATCAAAACTTGCACAAGGATTTAATTTTTTTAGGGATATGCATTGGGCATGGTCGTACACGATTTATATTGCATTTGCGCTCATTATTTGGATTCAGATCCAAATGGTAATTATAAGGGGTGTTCATTTTTTACACACATTTTACATTTTTTTTGCACTGATTATTTTGTTTGTAGCATTGCTACCATCAGTTCGAAATATTTATAAAAATTAGTTGGCAACTTAGTCATTCTCATGCTTTAAGAGCTAAGCGAAACGATTAGCAACTGAATTGCAAAGACTGTGTCTAGTATACCATGTCCAATTATGAGTGGGAATAGATCGCCTCTCTGTTTATACCAGATTCCCATCATGACGAGCAATGGAGAAAACTGTAAAAATCTTAGTAGCATATATTTGGGATCCGGGAGCAGTGGCATGAAACTATGTTGTAAGGCAAAGAAGAATAGGGGGTATGCTATAGAGAGCATCTTACTCTTGGTTTTACTTTTTAATTTTGGACTACAATAGCCAAGATAGAAGGGAATCTCTGCCAAGGCTGTTGTTATGGGGAAAAACAGCAAAACGATTATAGCTGCCCAGAGCGGCAGGGGTTGTAGGTTGGTGAGTGGTACATGCCCATAAATCAGTAATGACGCGCCTACCATTCCACCAATTCCAAGAAGGAGCATGCTCATCGGTATCAGAAAATTTGTTTTGTTATTCCATTTTGCATCTGGATTATAATTGATTAACCAGTGAAAGGTTCTTCCCTCTTTCTTAAGTAAAATGAAAATAAGCGCAATGGTAATTAGGTTGACACCAATGCAAAGTAAAACCCACCATTTGGAAACTTCGCTTAAAGTCATGCCATGAAATGAAGGCAGTAAGATTAAAGTGAAGCCTGCTGCAATGAATAGTATTGTTCGTAAAGCTGGTAATAAGAAAGAAGCAACATAGTTCCCGAAAGAATTCATCGTTGCGGGTTATCAGTCAATGGAGTTGTACTCACTGTTTATAAGTTTTTTATCATTTAATGATCTAAATCTTTTTTGAATAGCATGGCAAGCAGTAGCATGAAAAGTGGAGCAGTGATCCCCCAGGGAATTCCGATAAGGAGTAATGTTTCTGAAAAATCAGGATAGAAGTACACAAATGCTATCAAGGGTGTAGTAAGGCTATGGGCAATAAATGAATACCTGACCCACTTTTGGAACCCCTGCTTTTCAAATACCGGAATAGCAAACAAAGTGGCGAATCCCATAAAAATATAACCTATAGCATCAAAGTCCCAAAAGAGCGAATGCGGGGTTTGAATAAGAATTTCAATCTCTTTAGTATTCCCTCTCAAGGTTGCTGGAATCACCGTAGCCAGTTGAACAACATAATTGGTAGTAACAAAGGCAGCGTACAAAACAGTAAAGATCAGTGCCGCGTGGCTCCAAAATTTTTTGTGATCAGGGACCGTATAATGAAGTGCGAGCATCTCAATCAAAAATGGGATAACGATGCAAAGAGAAAAGCTATAAATTAAAATTTCATCTGTTGGGTAACTGAACCAGCCGAGAAGTTGTAATATTTGAACAATGGTAAATCCCGCTGTTGCCAAAAAGGCAAGAACCCCTGACCGGAATCCGATTTTATGCATGGTAACATTAAGGGCTTTTAGGTCGCTGATTTTATTGTCGATGGTTTCCATGAAGATTATTATTAAACTATTTTATCGATCTCAGGAAGGAATAAATCGCGGACAGTTAATCTGTCGTGAATTGCGAATACTACGGAGGACCCTTCCGGCCTCCAGCAATCCTGAGCGGCACTTACTTGGAGTCGTCATTAATAATAATGCTCTTAATAAGATTAGCCTGATAAACTATCCTTGCTTTTCATAATGGCAATGTGTTTAATTTTATATAAAATTATTACACAAAAAACCCTATCGACAATGATCTTTATCAGCATTGTCAGTGATTGAAATCAATTCTTAGCAACGGATCACACAGGTAAAGAGATTTTACTAATTCTTATAAGACTGCAAAAAATAATGTTTGATTAGGAATCTCTTCCGGTTTAGGCCATTCCGGCAAGTTTAAGGCATACCCAAAACTGGTTAAAGATTTTTGGGTCAATTCAAATGGAAAAAGAGTACTTGCTGAATTTTACTCCACGGTAACCGACTTGGCGAGATTTCTTGGCTGATCCACGTTGCATCCTCTCAATACGGCCATGTGGTAGGACAATAACTGTAAAGGAATAACTGAAATCAATGGCATTAAAGGCTCAAGTGTAGCAGGAATTTCGATTACATACTCCGACATTTCCGGAATTAAAGTATCCCCCTCTGTAATGACGGAAATGATTTTTCCCTTGCGCGCCTTTACTTCTTGAATATTGGATACGATTTTCTCGTAAGAACTGTCTTTTGTAGCAATAAAGACCACAGGCATTTCTTCGTCAATTAATGCAATAGGCCCGTGTTTCATTTCTGCTGCGGGATATCCCTCTGCGTGGATGTATGAAATTTCCTTTAGTTTCAAAGCGCCTTCAAGGGCTACCGGAAAATTGTACCCTCTTCCCAGGTATAAAAAATTGGATGCGTCTTTAAATGTTTCTGCGATTTTCAGAATTTGTGGGTCGTGTGCCAAAACCTTCTCGACTTTGCCCGGAATATTCTCCAGCTCAACCATCAGTTCCCGATATTTTTTTTCAGGAATAGTGCCTTTTTTGTGAGCTACAATCATGGCAATCATATACAAAACGGTGAGTTGCGCAGTAAAAGCTTTTGTGCTGGCGACCCCAATTTCAGGGCCGGCATGGGTATACGCACCAGCATGGGTTGCACGCGGTATGGAAGACCCCACTACATTACAAACTCCAAAAATGATAGCTCCTTTTGACTTGGCCAATTCAATGGCAGCCAAAGTATCTGCAGTTTCACCTGATTGAGAAATGGCAATAACCACATCTCCCTCGTGAATCACCGGATTCCTGTAGCGAAATTCTGATGCGTATTCTACCTCAACAGGAATGCGGCAAGTTTCTTCAAAGAAATATTCGGCTACCAGTCCTGCGTGCCATGAAGTGCCACAGGCTATAATTACTATTCTGTCGGCATTTACTAAAGCATTCACATACTCCCTTAATCCACCAAGTACAAGCCGCCCTGTGGATGAATCAAGCCTTCCTCTCATACAGTCCATGATAGAACGAGGTTGCTCGAAAATTTCTTTGAGCATAAAGTGCTCAAAGCCACCTTTCTCTATGGCCTCCAACTCCATGTCAACTATTTGCACGTAAGGAGTGAGTGGAAGATTAGATGTGTCTTTAATGGTAAGTTCACCATCTTTAATGATCGCGATTTCCTGATCGTTGAGATAGATTACCTCGTTAGTATACTCGATAATTGGTGTAGCATCTGAAGCCAGAAAGAATTCATTCTTACCAACACCTATAACAAGTGGGCTGCCCTTTCTTGCTGCGATAAGTAGATTGGGATCCTCCAGAGACATTACTACGATCGCATAGGCACCCACTACTTTTGTTAGTGCTAACCGAACCGCCTCATCAAGAGAGCATTTTTCGTTTTCCTTGATGTCTTCAATAAAATGAATAAATACTTCTGTGTCGGTATCACTTTGAAAGGAGTGTCCTCTATTCATCAAATCTTGCTTGAGGGCACTGTAATTTTCAATTATTCCGTTGTGTATTATTGCCAGTTTTTTGGTAGCAGAATAGTGCGGATGTGCATTACCATCATTAGGCTCTCCATGGGTTGCCCAACGGGTGTGCCCCATTCCAATGTGGCTTTCTAGGTTTAAACCTTTGAGTGTGGCCTCTAACTCAGATACTTTTCCTTTCTTTTTGTATACATTAAGGCCGCCATTCATCAGGGCAATTCCAGCGCTATCGTAACCGCGATATTCAAGTCTTTTTAGTCCTTTTATGATCACTTCCTGAGCTTGTCTCGGGCCGAGGTATGCTACAATTCCACACATGCTTTTATAAATTATTTGGTTACCACCGGTATGGTGTAAAAAATCTTCAATTTGACATTGTCCTTATTGAAAACAGTCCTGTTAACAGACTTTCCGATTTGAGGGGATGACGCCACAAGGGCGAAGTTAGTGTACTTAAACTCTGCACCTTTCACATCATGCATGGTTTGAAAGAAATCGGTAAGATCTGCAGTATACCTTTTGTTCTCAGCACTATAAATCAAATCAAAAAATGAGCCTGTTATTTGAGCATTTATCTTTTGCCCGATAACATACCAACCATCCTCATCATAAGTCATAGAAGGATAGAGGGGAAAGGTTGCTTCTGTGTCCACTCCACTGTAGAAATTTACAAATTCATTAGAGGTATTGAGGTATCGTAACCTTAAAGCTGGAGGAGGTGTGTATGGCGCTGTATCATCCACATCAATAGAAAGTTGTACTGAGTTAAAAACCAGATTGGGGATGGTGTCTGCAAACGTAAGAAAGTTGTCAAAATTTATTTTTGTTGTTACTGGATTTCCGGATTGATAATAGCGCGTTCCGTCCAGTTCAACATCAACTCCAGGTGCGGGCAATACGGCCAGGGGAGTTGCGGACCTGTCTGCTGTAATGTGACTAAAGCCAATTAACCCGGTATTGAATATTGAATACTCCAGGGTTTTACGAATGGTTCCACTTGAGGTAGCATCGGGTTCATCATAAGTGAGAATGATTCTTGATTTGGAAAAGGTGGTCGAGTCATTATCCGGATTAAAACCAAGGACTTTGGTGTCAGCTGACCCTGGACGAATGACCAGCCCCTTAAAAATTCTTCTGAATCTGCTTAGGGTGGTGTAGTCGGCAGTTTGATTTCTTGCCATCGCAAATAGTTTGTTTGCAAATGTTGAGTGCAATTGGATTTTCAAAGTATCGATTGTTTTATGATCGAGCGTGCTGGGGTTATTTTTTAAGTCATCAAATTTTTGATCAAAACCCGATGGATCAATTGTGAACAGGGTTGTTCCTATCGGATTAGGATCATAAGGAAGACTAGAGTTGAAATAGAATGGCTGGTATCCGGGCACGCCTTGGATACGCTTGGGGAGTTCGCTCAAAGGAGAAGTTACAGGCGGAATACTATCCAGTAACTCATATACTGTAAAAGAATTGGTAGAAGTTACACCATCTCCATATTGATAAAAGTCGGGGCTTAGCACCAAATAACCTGACACCAAAGTAGCTGACGAAGAAATATCAACTTTAGGTTTAATTGGCCCAAATTGAGTATACGCCTCTGCTGTAATCTCACCAAAGATGTTGTCATGATATTTCCCTACAAGCAGTCTTCCGTTTGCAGCATGGCTCAGGTTGTTATAAGTCAGCACCGAATCAATCAGCATGACTGAAGATGTTACAGGCACTTCCTGATAGGTTACTTTAAACTTTTCGGAATTGGTTTTAAACCCAAGAAGACTGTTTTCGTCTTCCTTGCATGCGATCAAAAAAAGAAAAGCAAGGAATGTTAACCTCGCAACCCTACCCCACAAGTTCATTGTATAAGTTATAATACGATTCAGTGTAGTTATCGTCTTTTTCAGTGGCTTCAAACTTCTTCTCTTTAATCTTTTTCATTAACCCCTCCAGCTTCTTGTTGTCACCACCTACTGATACAATGTCCGAGAATTGAGCACCTAACTTAATGAACCCTTCGTAGTCTCCTGTCTTTAGATGACCAAGCATGTTGTCCTCAATATCCATCATCTTCACTTTGCCTAAAAGATCACCTTTAAACTTGTGGTTGAAGCTGTTATTATATATCGTGAATACGGTTTTGGTAAGCTTAAATAACGGATCGTTTTTGTAAGTTGTTTTAAGATATAATGGAATAAAACTGGTAATCCAGTCATTACAATGAACAATGTCGGGAGCCCATCCCAGCTTGCGAACAGTTTCAATTACCCCTTTACAAAAGAAAATTGCTCTTTCATCATTGTCCTCATAGAAATTGTTCTCTTTATCGTGGAAGACAGATTTCCGGTGGAAGTAGTCTTCATTATCTATAAAATACACTTGAAGCTTCGCATTGGGTATAGAAGCCACTTTTATCACTAAAGGCTTTTCCTCGTCTCCTACAGCGATATTAATACCAGATAACCTCACCACTTCATGCAACCGGTTTTTTCTTTCGTTGATAAGGCCAAATCTTGGCACCAATATCCTTATCTCCATTCCTTTTTCCTGCATGGCCTGCGGCAGTTTTCTTACAAAATCGGAAACTTCACTGGTTTGGAGAAAGGGATTGATCTCACTGGCTACATATAGAATACGGAGTTTTGACATATTTTTGAGTTTTTACAACAGAATGGAAAATCGAGCCACAAAAGTACGCAAATTTTGGCCCTTATTCAACTTTAATAAAATCAAAGGTCTATCTTTGCGCCCCATTATAATGGCCCTAAATGGAAATTTTCGAAGAAATTGAGCCTTTAAGGGCCTTTCTAAAGGGTAAGCGGATAGCACTAAATTCCATTGGACTGGTTCCTACAATGGGGGCACTGCATAGTGGCCATTTGGCACTTATACGTGCATGCAAGGAAGAAAATGGGGTGACTGTCAGTTCTATTTATGTTAACCCAACCCAATTCAATAATCAGACAGACCTGGATAAATACCCCCGCCCCTTAGAGGCAGATATAGAGATGTTGAAAGCGGAAGGGTGTGAGGTATTATTTGTTCCACAAGATGCTGAAATGTATTCAGGGCAGTCGATGACTTTTGATTTTGGAGCGCTGGATAAGGTATTGGAAGGAAAATTCAGGCCTGGTCATTTTAGTGGAGTGGCATTGGTAGTTTCCAAGCTTTTCAATATTGTACAACCCGATCGGGCGTATTTTGGTCAAAAAGACTATCAGCAGTTTCAAATTATTAATCGACTAACAGAAGAATTAAAATTTCCCATCGAACTTCATAGTGTACCTATCGTAAGAGAAAAATCAGGACTTGCAATGTCTTCAAGAAATCAACGATTGACCGATGAAGATAAAAACAAAGCGGTATTTCTGTATCACAGCTTAAGTTATGCCAAAGATCAAATTTTGAAAGGGGTCCCATTTTCCGAAATAAAGAGTGAAGTGGAGCGAAGGGCAAAACAGAACAAGGGTGTGCAGTTAGAGTATTTTGAACTGGCCAATAAGAACACACTGCAACCGTTGGACAAGGTAAAGGATATTAAGAATGGAATTATTTTGATCGCTGCATTTGTAAATGATGTGCGACTGATTGACAATATGTTATTAGTAATACAGTGATGAGAGTAGAAGTACTAAAATCAAAAATCCACAGGGCCAAGGTTACGCAGGCCGAATTGCATTATGTGGGCAGCATAACCATTGATGAAAGATTGATAGAAGCGGCTAATTTGATAGAAGGAGAGAAGGTGCAGGTGGTAAATGTGAATAACGGAGAGCGGTTGGAGACCTATGTAATTAAAGGGAATAGAGATAGTGGAATCATTTGTTTAAACGGACCCGCGGCTCGCAAGGCGATGGTGGGCGACTTGGTTGTGATCATATCCTATGCCTCCATGGATTGGGACGAGGCAAAATCATTTAAGCCATTCGTTGTATTTCCAGATATAGAGAATAGACTCAATTAATCCGGTGACTTCAAAATTAAAAAGCACCCTTCAGTACTTAGGTATGTTTGCATTGGCGGCTAGTTTGCTATGGCTTTCCCTTAAAAGCATTCCCGATGTAGAAGGAGAAAGCAAAGCAGAGTTTCTTTGGCAAACGTGGGAACGTTCTAATAAGTGGTATTTGATTGTAATGGGCGTGGTGGCTATGCTAAGTCATGTGTTGCGCGCCTATCGTTGGAAAATGCTACTGGTGCCCACGGGAAATCGGGTAAGTCTTGGCAACAGCTTTCTTTCATTAATGATTGGATACCTTGTTAACCTTGCTGTTCCGAGAGGCGGAGAAATTTCCCGTTGTTATAATTTACTAAAGCTGGAGAAGACACCGGTCGAGGTTTCCTTTGGTACAGTAGTGGCAGAACGAGTGGTGGACGTGCTCTGCTTAATTGCTCTCATTGGCATTTCCTTTATTGTGGAATGGGATAAGCTGATGACTTTTATTAATTCCTTACCCTTTTCCTCTGGGGGTGGAGGTATCTATAAATGGATGATTGTTGGAGGAATTTTGTTCGGAGCACTGGCCATTTCTATCTATTTCTTTAGAAGAAACGAAAAACTAAAGAAGATAGTGATCGGCTTTAAGGAAGGACTGTTGGCTGTATTTAAACTTGATCATAGCTTTGCCTTTGTAGTTATTTCTATTTTCATATGGTTGCTCTATTTTGTGATGAGTTACTTGGTGATCATAGCATTTCCAGAAACGCGGGGGTTGGGATTTAGTGCAGTGTTGACCTTGTTTGCCATGGGCGCTATTGCCATGGCCGCGCCTCTGCCGGGTGGTGCTGGTTCTTACCATACAATTGTACCTCTTGGCTTAGTGATGTTGTATAACCTGCCCAAAGGAGAGGCCATTGCCTTTGTATTTATTTTTCATGCCTGGCAGACCTTTATCATGATTGTGGGAGGAGTAGTATCTTTGATTATCAGCTACTGGATAGTACGATGGAGAAAATAGTCAATAAAATCAAGAGTTTAGCTCAAGGCAAGGCCCAGGTAGAGGAGTGGCGGCTTCATAATCAAAAAGTAGTTTTTACCAACGGATGTTTTGATATTCTGCATCTGGGTCATGTTGACTATCTTGAAAAGGCCGCCCGATTAGGGGATCGGCTGGTGGTAGGTGTGAATACGGATGCTTCGGTAAGTCGTTTTAAAGGTGAGGGGAGACCCATCCAGGATCAAGATTCCCGTGCAAGAATTTTAGCCTCACTTCAATTTGTAGATTTAGTGGTGTTATTTGACGAAGACACTCCGCTCGAATTGATTTCTGAGCTACTTCCGGATATACTCGTAAAGGGCAGTGACTATTTGGCAGAAAATATCGTTGGCGCGGAAGTTGTTCTGAAGCACGGAGGTGTGGTGGAAACTATTGATTTTGTGCCTGGATACTCTACTACACGTATAATTGAAAAGATTAAAAAAACATAAATATAATATATGGGATTAGGAGCAATTTTGATTACGGTTTTCTTCATGCTGGTAGGCTGGATAGTAAGCTCCAGGCTGAAGAATAAATTCAAAAAGTATTCTGAAATCAGGCTTACTAAGGATCTTACCGGTGCCGACATTGCAAGACTTATGCTTGCCGATAATGGTATTCATGATGTAAAAGTAATTTCTGTCGAGGGTCAACTTACGGATCATTATAATCCTGCCAATAAAACGGTAAACCTTAGTCCTGATGTGTACAATGGGAGAAATGCTGCGGCAACTGCTGTAGCCGCTCATGAGTGCGGGCACGCAGTACAACATGCAAAAGCGTACAGTATGCTTGAGTTTCGCTCGGCTATGGTACCCATACAAAACATTAGCGCCAAAGTGATCAACTTTGTCTTTTTGGCGATGATGTTTGGGGCTTTCGCGGTAAAGGGATTATTTTCTTTTGATACTGCCCTATTGGTCATCATTGGCTGTTATGGAGTGTTTGCCCTATTCGCACTGATTACCCTGCCTGTGGAGCTAGATGCCAGTAAACGGGCTTTGGCCTGGATTGAAGATCGCAGTATTGTGACCCCCCAGGAGCATGATATGGCGAAAGATGCACTCAATTCGGCAGCCATGACCTATGTGGTTGCGGCCATCGGTGCGGTTACCATGCTTCTTTACTATGTGATGATCTTCATGGGAAGAAGAGATTAGATTTCAAGACAAGAAGTTATAAATTGCAGGCCTGAGGTTGATCTCAGGCCTGTTTTTTTTATTAAGGCTTTTAAAACCGATCCTATGAATTTTGAATTGACCGAAGAGCAAATTGCTGTACGGGATGCCGCTCGTGAATTTGCTGTCACCGAACTACTCCCTGGAGTAATTGACAGAGACTCACAGGCAAAATTCCCTACTGAGCAAATTAGGAAAATGAGTGAGCTTGGGTTTATGGGAATGATGGTAGATCCAAAATATAATGGGGGTGGCATGGACACCATTTCTTATGTGCTGGCGATGGAGGAAATTTCCAAAATAGATGCCTCATCTTCCGTTTGTATGTCTGTTAATAATTCTCTGGTCTGCTGGGGCCTGGAACAATTCGGATCGGAAGAGCAAAAAGAAAAATATCTTAAAAAGCTGGCAATAGGAGAAAAGATAGGCGCCTTTTGTTTATCAGAACCGGAGGCGGGTTCTGATGCCACTAGCCAACGAACGACTGCCGAAGACAAAGGCGATTACTATTTGTTGAACGGAACAAAAAACTGGATTACCAACGGAAATAGCGCTAGCATTTATATTGTGATTGCTCAAACCGATGCATCAAAAAAGCACAAAGGAATCAACGCACTGATTGTAGAACGCGATAGTGATGGCTTTGTGGTGGGTAAGAAAGAAGACAAGATGGGAATTCGCGGATCGGATACCCACTCGCTTATGTTCACAGATGTAAAGGTACCCAAGGCCAACCGAATAGGAGAAGATGGATTTGGGTTTACATTTGCAATGACCACACTAAATGGTGGCAGGATAGGGATTGCCTCACAGGCCTTAGGGATTGCTTCCGGGGCTTACGAGCTGGCGTTAAAGTATTCCAAAGAGCGCAAGGCATTTAATAAACATCTTTCTGAACATCAGGCCATACAATTTAAACTGGCAGACATGGCCACCAAAATTGATGCAGCAAGACTGTTAATTTGGCAGGCAGCTTTTTTAAAAGATCAGAAAAAGAATTTTGTAAAAGCGGCCGCTATGGCAAAATTGTATGCCTCGTCTATTGCCCAGGAGGTAACCAGCGAAGCGGTGCAGGTACATGGCGGATACGGTTACGTAAAGGAATTTCACGTGGAGCGATTGATGCGCGATGCCAAAATTACCCAAATCTATGAGGGTACTTCTGAGATTCAGCGCATGGTAATTTCCAGAGAAATTTTGAGATAATTATTGGTTGGCCTCAATGGACTGATTCCAATCGTAGATCCGTTCAGAAATTTCGATGAGCAGATTGGGGTCTTTCTCAAGTGCGTTGCCAACTACAATCATATCTGCTCCGGCCTCCAATGCGTTGAGGGCTTTTCTGGGAGTGTCAATCCCGCCCCCCACAACCAGGGGAGTATTTATTGATTTTCGAATGGTGGAAATCATTCTTGCGCTAATTTCTTTTTCCGCACCACTTCCCGCGTCAAGATACATAAGTTTTAGGCCCAACATTTCACCCGCAAGGGCCGTACAAGCGGCAAGTGAATACTTATCATCAGGTATAGGCGTGGTATTACTGATGTAAGCTACTGAAGTGATCTTTCCTGAGTTGATCAATAAATATCCGGTAGGAATAATCTCAAGATTTGTATTTTTTAAAATGGGTGCAGCTATTACATGCTGACCGATTAATAGATCGGGATTTCGACCAGAAATGAGTGACAAAAATAAAATGGCATCGGCACCTGTGTCAATTTGAATTGAACTGCCCGGAAAAATGAGTACAGGTATGGTAACGGATTCTTTTATTTGGGTTATGACCTCAGACAGATTGGTAGAGGTAACAAGGCTGCCCCCAACCAAAAAATAATCGACACAATTTTCATTGGCTAAATTGATAAGGTGCCAGAGTTTGTTGCTATCCTCTATTTTATCTGGATCAATTAATACAGCAATAGACTTTTTTCCAAGCTTGCTTTTTTCGGTCAGTAAATCAAGAATCTTCATCGGTTGCCCTTCTGCTTTGTAAATATTCCGAAAGTTTTTCTTTGGCAAATTCAAGCAAAACCATTGTACCCTGGGTAATTAATATCTCCCCAACCTGAGAAAGCACGTTTGGAGAAGAAGATTCATCATTGGCATCAGTCACTTCGTCATTTTCATCTTTTTGTCGTTTGGATTTCCTTTTCTTCGACTTTGATCCGGTGAATTGGGTGACTGCCAGATAAGTCAGTGCCAGCGCCCCACCAATAAAAAGTGCGTTGGTAACAAATCTCTCGGTAGTTTTCGAAATGGTTTTGATTTCATCCTCAAGCTCCTTTTTGTACATGGCTGAGGCTTTCTTCAGTTTTTGTTTCTCAAGATCATATTTCTCCAGAGATTTCATAATTCTTACTCCTCGTTCTTATTGATTAAATCAGAAAAATGGTTTTGAAACACTTTGCTAAGGGATTTTCTAAAAATCAGGAAAGCCAGAAATAAAAGAAAGTAGATGCCTGAAATAATTAAGTATCCTTCAAAGGAGTTGGTGAAGAGAGTATTAAGGTATTCTGCTATTCCAATGCTGAAAAATATCAGGAAAAGAAACGCTAAAAAAATTATGGTTCCTTGGGCTAAGCTTTTAGAAAGCACTTTAACAGCATCTTCTTTTATTTCAATCTTAAGAAGTTTAATACGCGTTTCCACATACCCCGTTACATTATTGGCGAGGTTGTCGATTCTTAAAAATTTTAATAGGGTGTCTTTGATTCTGTCCATCATTCAAATGGCAATATAGCAATTTAGTAACTTTATAAATTAGATATCCCGCAAAGTATTTGTTTGCAGAGGTTGATATTTTTATCCCTTTACAAGTATGGAGTTTTTAACTGACCGGCATTTGGTTTGTATTTTACATTTATGGACCCGGTAAGTGAGATAATGAAATAGTTAATTCAACACGTAAACTGGGCTAATAATTTGGGTGTGTCAGTTCCTTTACCGCCATCCAGGCCATTAATCCAGGCGCTATTTTTAACGCATTCTCATCGATATTAAAAGTAGGAGTATGCACATAGGAAGTTATGCCTTTGGCTTCGTTTCGTGTGCCCAACCGATAGAAAGAAGCAGGTATTAGCTGCGAGTAATAAGAGAAATCCTCAGCTCCCAGGGTGATATCAATATCCACCACATTTTCTTCCCCTACATACTGTGCTGCTGCTGCTTTAATTCTTCGGGTAAGTTCAGGATTATTTTCCAGATAGGGATATCCTTTACATATCTTTACTTCACATTTGCCCCCCATTCCATCCGCAATGCTTTCTGCCATTTTCTTTATTTTGGACAAAGCGGATGCGCGCCATTCCTCATTCATAGCCCTGAAAGTGCCCGCGATCTTTACCTCATTGGGAATAATATTGGTGGCACCCCGACCAACAATATTTCCAAAAGTAAGTACAGTGGGCTGTTTTGGGCTGGCATTTCGGCTGATGATTTGCTGCAAAGCGATAATAATATGAGAGGCAATTAAGATGGGGTCAATGGCCAATTCCGGTGCAGCCCCATGGCCTCCTTTTCCAACAACAGTTAAGTAAATTTCGTCACAACTGGCCATATACATCCCTTCTCTAAACCCAATCTTTCCGACAGGTATAAGGGGCATTACATGTTGTCCAATAATTTGGGATGGTGTTGGGTTTCCCAAGACACCCTCTTTAATCATCAATGAAGCTCCTCCCGGAATTTTTTCTTCTCCAGGCTGAAAAATGAATTTTATTGTTCCCTCAAATTGATCTTTTAGTTCAAACAAAATCCTCGATACAGTCAATAGGGATGCAGTGTGTACGTCATGCCCGCAGGCATGCATGACACCTGATGTAGTAGATTTGTAAAGCACCTCATTTGCTTCTTGAATGGGCAAAGCATCCATATCAGCTCGAAGAGCGATCGTTTTTTTTGAAGGATTTTTTCCTTCTATCAATGCCACGACTCCTGTACCAGCGACACCTTCCGTAGGAGTCAGTCCATATTCAATTAGCTTCTTAGCAACGAACTTAGCCGTATTGAATTCTTTGTATGACAACTCTGGATTGGCATGCAAATGTCTTCTGGTTTTTCTGGTGTCATCAAAATAAGTTTCGGATAGTTGCTTTATGGAGCTGAGTAAAGGCATGCACCAAATTACGCCAAATTATTAAACTGGAGAAAAGGTAACTGATGTTCTACCTGATGAGAATTTTTTCAGGGACAAGAATGGCATTGGGAAAGTAATCCTTTAATCGCATCAGATCTTTTTGAGCTTCTAATTTTGAAAAGTATTGACCTACTGTAACTCTGAATTTTGGTTGTGTATACTGAATGTCAGCTTCGAGGTCGTCTCCGATAGTTTTTACCATTTTTGCTTTCGCTCCTAATGCATCTTCTCTTTTAGGTCCTGAGTATATTTGAATAGTGAAGCCATCAACGTATTTTCTCAACTGATTTAACTTGTCAAGGCTGTCCATTACCATATCTACTTTGGCGTTGACTGTATTAGTGGCGGCAATCATCTGAGTCGGCTTAACATTAGTTGATGGCGCCTCTATTGAATCAATATTATCTGATTCATAAGAAGGACGAGCTACAGTGAGGTCTTCGGTATACGCATCATTTAATGATGCACTACCTGATTGCTGAGCCACACAGGAAGCCTGAAGGATCAACAGGGCAAGGCTGAGATTCATAGAATATCTTTTCATATCAATAAATAACTTGCGCAGTGTCATCACTATTGTTCAATCACTATACATTTTCCGTTTTTCACGTCCTCTTCCACTTTTTTAAACTTCACGTCTTTCAGCACTTTTCCGTCTGTGTATTGAACACTCACCCTATCGTTTCTGCCGGCAATTTTTTCAGATTTTATAGGCTGCACTTTTTCTTCAACCGCGCGTTGTCCACCTTGTGGTGGTTGCTGTCCCCCCTGAAGAAGTGATCTGGATTCTTCTTTTTGTTCTTTAAGTCTTTCTCTTCTCTGTGATCGGGCTTCCTGCACTTGCTCTGGTTCACGCACTGGAATATCCGCCTTTATTAAGAATGAAATTGTCTCTTCATTCACCTTAGCTATAAAACGCTTGAAAGCCTCAAATCCTTCAAACTTATAGATTAAAAGAGGGTCTTTTTGTTCGTAGACTGCATTTTGAACAGACTGCTTCAAATCATCCATGTCACGAAGGTGCTCTTTCCATTGTTGATCAATAATTGCCAGGGTGATCATTTTTTCCATGGCATGAATCAATTCTGAATTTTTGGTCTCCACGCATTTTTTTAAATCCGCTGCCACACCAATTTGCTTAATACCGTCCGTAAAGGGCACCAAGATATTTTCAATAGTAGCTCCTCTGGTTTTATTTATTTCAGTAATTACGGGAAGGGCTTTTTCAGCAACACTTTTGTTTTTTTGTTGGTAGTGTTTTAGGGCTTCGTCATAAAGCTTTTCGGCCAATTGGCTTATATCTGATCCTTTAAACTCTTCCTCGTTGATGGTAAAATCAAATCCCAGCAAGCTGACCACATTGAGTTTGAAATCCTCTACGTTATTACCCGCTTTTCCATTCACTACAATGTCTTCGCAAGTGTCAAAAAGCATGGTAAGAATATCAAGCTTTAGCCGCTCGCCAAACAGCGCATTCTTTCTTCGCTTATAAATTACCTCGCGTTGGGAATTCATTACGTCATCATATTCAAGCAAACGTTTTCGTATTCCAAAGTTGTTCTCTTCTACTTTTTTCTGTGCTCTTTCTATTGAATTGGTCACCATCGAGTGCGAAATTACTTCTCCCTCTTTAAGCCCAAGCCGGTCCATGATTCGTGCAATACGCTCTGGCATAAACATACGCATCAGGTTATCCTCCAACGAGACATAAAATTTGGATGACCCGGGATCTCCCTGCCGGCCGGCCCTACCTCTAAGCTGTCTGTCTACCCTTCTCGATTCATGACGTTCAGTGCCCAGAATAGCCAAACCGCCTGCTGCCCTGGATTCCGGAGCCAGCTTTATATCAGTTCCCCTACCGGCCATATTGGTGGCTATCGTTACACTTCCCGGTTTTCCAGCTTCAGCCACTATTTCTGCCTCTTTCTGGTGTTGCTTGGCGTTAAGTACCTGATGCTTGATCTTCTTCAACTGAAGCATTCTGCTGATCAATTCAGATATTTCAACTGATGTTGTACCTACAAGAACAGGTCTTCCTTCTTCGGTAAGACGCACAATCTCTTCCACCACCGCATTAAACTTTTCGCGTACGGTTTTAAAAACTAAATCGTCCATGTCATCCCTAATGATGGGTTTGTTGGTTGGGATAACCACTACATCTAATTTGTAGATATCCCAAAGCTCTCCTGCTTCTGTTTCAGCTGTACCTGTCATGCCCGCAAGCTTATGGTACATTCTAAAATAGTTTTGCAGTGTAATAGTAGCATATGTTTGAGTGGCATCTTCCACCTTCACATTTTCTTTTGCTTCAATGGCTTGATGGAGACCGTCCGAATACCTTCTTCCATCCAACACCCGGCCAGTTTGCTCATCTACAATTTTTACTTTGCCGTCCACTATAATGTATTCGGTGTCGCGCTCAAACAGGGTGTAAGCTTTTAACAACTGGTTGATGCTATGGATACGTTGGGATTTTGCGGTGTAGTCTCTGATTAATTCTTCTTTTTTCTGAAATCTTTCTTCACTGCTGATGGTATTATTCTTTTCAATCTTATCCAGTTCAACTCCTATCTCCGGGAGTATGAAAAATTTCGGATCCTCACCTTCACCTGTAATTAAGTCAAGTCCTTTGTCGGTAAGATCAATGGTGTTATCTTTTTCATCAATAGTAAAGAAGAGCGGCATGTCGGCCTCTGGCATCATTTTCTTATTGTCCTGAAGATAGTAGTTCTCTGTTTTTTGAAGAATGTTTCTGGTACCGGTTTCACTGAGAAATTTTATCACAGGCTTGTGTTTAGGCATGCCTCGATGCGCACGGAACAATGCCAGGCCACCCTCTTTGTCATTCCCTTCAGCAATTAATTTTTTGGCTTCATTCAAAAGCTGGGTGATTAACTTTTTCTGGGCATCTACAATTTTTTGAACACGAGGCTTTAAATCATAAAATTCATGTTCATCTCCTTTGGGGATCGGGCCAGAAATAATAAGTGGTGTTCTTGCCTCGTCCACCAAAACACTGTCTACCTCATCCACCATAGTGTAGTGATGTCCCCTGCGCTGCACAAGTTCTTCCGGATCACGTGCCATATTGTCCCGGAGGTAGTCGAAACCAAATTCGTTATTGGTGCCATAAGTAATATCCGCCTCATAGGCCTTTCTCCTTTCAGGTGAGTTGGGTTGGTGTTTATCAATGCAGTCCACGGTCAGCCCATGGAACTGAAAAATGGGAGCCATCCATTCGCTGTCTCGTTGTGCCAGGTAGGTATTGACTGTTACAATATGTACTCCTCTTTTGGCCAAAGCATTTAAGTAGGTGGGAAAGGTGGCGACTAAAGTTTTTCCTTCACCGGTTGCCATCTCAGCAATTTTTCCCTGGTGCAGTACTATTCCACCGATGATTTGCACGTCATAATGTACCATATCCCATTTGATGAGATTGCCAGCCGCCATCCATTGGTTTTTCCACAATGCCTTCTCTCCTTCTATTATTACGTTTTCATGGGTTGCGGCCATCACCCTGTCAAAATCCTGGGCCGTCACCTCCAGCACCTCATTTTCTTTAAACCGTCTTGCTGTTTCTTTTACAACAGCAAAGGCTTGTGGCAATACCTCCATCAATATGACTTCCAACTCCGTATTCCTTTCTTTTTCAATTCTGTCAATATCCGCGAAAATGGACTCTTTTTCGTTGAGATCGAGTTCAGGCTGGTCCACTATTCGCTGATGCAATTCAGCAAGATTATCATCTATGTGCTTTAGCCTCTGATTAATATAAGCTTGAATCTCGTTGGTCTTCGCTCGTAGCTCATCATTTGAGATAGAAAGTAATTTTTCGCCTTCAGCCTTTGTTTTTTCTACCAAAGGCATCATGCTTTTGATGTCTTTTTGTGACTTTGAGCCCAGGATCTTTGCAATAAATTTCAACATAGAAAAAAAATGATAAGTAACATTCCCGGATGGCTGGGGCATTAGATGAGCCAAATTGCCATCAAAAGGAGTGCAAAGTTAAGGATTTCAGAATTGCAATTATAGTTCCAAATTGCCTTCGAATACCATTTTGGCAGGTCCTATAAGGAAAATATCTACAAATGTGGCCGAGATATTGCCACTCGCTGCCAAACCGGTATCAGGTGGCCCGTTCTTGAATTCTACTTCCAGATTTCCTCCTTGTACTTTTACAGCGATAGGTGAAGTATATCCCATAAGGGAGGCAGCAAGAGCCGCAGCTGTCACACCAGTTCCACAAGAGAGGGTTTCGTCCTCCACGCCTCTTTCATATGTTCTCACAGCTATGGTATTATTGGTGAGGAGTTCTACAAAATTGGCATTGGTGCCTTTTGGCTTAAACATATCGCTATTTCTGACTTTTCGTCCATTTTCTACCACATCCAGCACATTAAGCTGTTTTACAAACCTGACATAATGGGGAGAGCCGGTATCTATAAAATAGGCATCATTCAATTTCTTGATACCAATGACATCATTCATTTTTAACCGAATGGTATCGTCTTCCAGAATGGATGCCTGGTGCAAACCATCAAAAGCAAGAAAAGAAGCACTTTTGTTGATGAGACCTAGCGCAGATGCAAAGTCTACGGCAGAGCGGCAACCATTACCACACAAGCTTTGAGAACCATCGCTGTTGTAGTAGACCATATTAAAATCGGCTTCTTCAGCATCTTCAATCAAAATAAGTCCATCAGCCCCGATGCCAAACCTGCGATCACATATCTTTTTGATTTCATCATTTGAAAAGGATCTTTTTGCTATGCGGTTATCAATTAAAACAAAATCATTGCCTGTAGCCTGATATTTATGAAAGGGGATTGCCATAAATGACTTACTTCACCTCTTCGTAATCAATATACTCGCCACCTTTAATGTGGGTTTTATTCTTGTTTTTTGAGGATGTGGCGTTCACATTTACATTGCCATCTGAAGGTTTTTGATAAGATCTGTTTTGGGAAGAGGACATCCCCATGCCAAAGAAAAATCGTCCAAATTTTGACAGCACATAAGTGGAAATCGCAATAATTAATAAGAATTTCAGCATTTCTCTTCTTCTGTATGGTGTAATAACTGAAAATCAAAGGTAATGGTTTCAGTTGAAAAAGGTGTTTTTTAGATAAAACCTTATAATTTGGCTAAGTCTTAAAAATTGGAATTGTGCAGATAAGTTTAATTCAAACTCAGAAATCTGTAGCTCCTGCTAAATGGGTTTGGTGGGCATGGCCGGTGTTACTCCTATTTCTGGTTTCCATTTCCTATAATTCTTATTTTCTAAGAAATTTTACGGATTCAATCCTGCTTTATCTTCCCACGCCTTTTGCCATTGTTTTGTTGTATTGGTATGGGCCAAGGATGCTTCCCATCATTTATCTTAATGAGATTGCCACGTTGTTGATATGGGGAGCTCCGGGAGGCTGGATGAGAATTGCTTTGATTGCTTCTCATGCCCCGATAATGACTTATGCCTCATGGTTCTTATATAGGAGAACCAATAGTGAAGGCGTTAAAGACCTGTTAAGTTCAACGGATTCTTTTATTCGATTTGTACTCCTGGGAATCTTCATACCGGTATTGATCAATTCATTATTTACCAATCAATATACATTTGTTAATCACGACCCCCATATTGTTGCGCTTATTTTACTGGCCGATTTTATCACCATTCTTACTATTGCTACCCCTATCCTTTATTTTCTTGCACCTCAGGAAAACAGTTTTGGAGTTACTATTGCCAAGCCATTTACCACACTTGCATTAGCACAACACAATCCTAAGGCTATTCAATTTTGGTTAATTATAATTGGTTTTGTGGTCATGACTTTGTTCGTAGACTTTGATGCCTACTGGTATATATATGGAGTGATTTCTATTATTGTTGCGATTCAAAGAGGGTTTGCCACTGTCATTTTAATAAATGCCATAATTTTTATTCTCAACTACATCCTTCCAGTGCTCGATTTCGCAGATATTTTTCTTGCTTCAAAAGGTTCAACGCAATCGATAAGTGTGCATTTGGGAATGCTGGCCATGATCATTTCATCTTCATTAATTGGCAGGGTAATATCAGATTTGTGGAATATAGAGTATAAACTGACGCAACAAAAAAAAGAATTGGAGAATGCCAATAGTCAGTTGATCAAAACCAATTCAGAGCTTGACCGTTTTGTTTACAGTTTGTCTCATGACATCAGTGCTCCTTTGAAATCAATAAAAGGCCTTGTAAACCTTAGCCGTATTGAAAACTCACCTGAGCATAGCGCACTTTATTTGTCAAAGATTGATACGAGTATTAACAGGCTTGAATTTTTCATTGAAGATGTACTTGATTACTCCAGAACCAACCGAAAAGAATTGCTTTCTGAGAAAATTCACCTTGAGACAGTTGTGAGAGAGTTAATTGAGGATTTTACATACCTTGAAAATTTTGATAAAATAAAATTCAAATTTGATTTTGGGACTGAATACATATTATCCGACAAATTTCTTTTAAAAGTAATTTTGAGCAATTTGATTTCGAATGCTATTAAATACCAAAAAGTGGATAGGGCGCACAAACCTTTTATTAGTATTTCATGCAAAGAAGAAGGGGGCTTGACTAAAATTAAAATAGAGGATAATGGCGAAGGGATTCCGCCTCAGTCTCAGGGAAAAATATTTGAAATGTTTTACAGGGGGTCCAGTACCTCAACGGGCTCTGGTCTTGGGCTCTATATTTCAAAAGAAGCTGTTGAAAAACTAAATGGCACAATCCAAATGAGCTCAGTGCTGGGGAAGGGGTCCTCATTCATCATCTCAATCCCATCATCTACTTAAGTATAGATTTCTTTCAGCATATATGCTCATGAAATAGTCGTCCATCAAATCATCTATAAAGTAAATGGCCTCCCCGGTTGATTTCATTTCGGGGCCGAGTTCCTTGTTTACATCAGGAAATTTGTTGAAAGAAAATACCGGAACTTTAATAGCATAACCTTTTCTGGTTGGATTGAACTCAAAATCGGTCACTTTCTTTTCACCAAGCATAATTTTCGTGGCGTAGTTCACATAAGGTTCATCATAGGCTTTACAGATAAATGGAACCGTACGAGATGCTCTGGGGTTAGCTTCAATGACATATACTTTGTCGTCTTTGATGGCGTATTGTATATTGATGAGGCCAACAGTTTTTAAGGCTACAGCGATTTTGTGAGTGTAGTTTTCAATTTGTTTAATCACAAAGTCACCCAGGTTATACGGAGGCAAGACGGCATAGGAATCACCAGAATGAATTCCGGCAGGCTCTATATGCTGCATGATGCCTATGATGTATACATTTTTCCCGTCACACAGGGCATCCGCCTCTGCTTCTATTGCGCCATCAAGAAAATGATCGAGCAATACCTTGTTTTCAGGAAGATGCTTCCAAATATCAAGGATGTGATTTTCCAATTCTTTTTCATTGATCACAATCTTCATACTTTGGCCCCCCAGCACATAAGATGGCCTTACCAAAAGAGGAAAGCCGATTCCTTTGGAGACCTCCAATGCTTCATCTGCATCTGTTGCGACACCAAATGGAGGGTAGGGAATATTCATTTCTTTAAGTAAAGTAGAAAAACTTCCACGGTCCTCGGCCAAATCCAAAGCCTCATAGGAAGTACCCATTATCTTGATTTCGTATTTGCTGAGTTTCTCTGCAAGCTTTAAGGCAGTTTGTCCACCCAACTGTACAATTACACCCTCTGGCTTTTCGTGTTGAATGATATCGTATATGTGCTCCCAGAAAACAGGCTCGAAGTACAGCTTATCGGCAATGTCAAAGTCTGTTGAAACGGTTTCCGGATTACAATTGATCATGATGGTTTCGTACCCGCATTCTTTGGCAGCCAATACACCATGTACGCATGAGTAATCAAACTCTATGCCCTGACCAATGCGATTCGGCCCTGAACCTAATACAATCACTTTTTTTCTGTTAGAAGGAATAGACTCATTCTCCATATCAAAGGAGGAGTAGTAGTAGGGAGTTTGTGCTTCAAATTCAGCCGCGCAGGTGTCAACAAGTTTATACACCCTGTTGATGTTCATCTCCTTGCGCTTCTTATGCACTTCACTTTCTAAACATTTAAGCAAATGGGCAATCTGCCTGTCGGCATATCCTTTTTCTTTGGCAGTACGCATAAGCGAAGCAGGTAGGGTACTGATCTTATACTTTTCAATTTTCTTTTCCAGCTCTATCAACTCCTCGATTTGTAGCAAAAACCATTTGTCAATTTTAGTAAGTGACAAAATGGTTTTCATCGAGATACCAAGTTTCATGGCATCATAAATATGAAACAGTCTGTTCCAGCTTGGATTTTCAAGGCTATGAAGTAATTCCTCCTGCTTGGTTAGTTCTTTGCCATCTGCCCCAAGTCCGTTTCTTCTGATTTCCAGTGATTGACAAGCTTTTTGAAGGGCTTCCTGGAAGTTGCGCCCAATACCCATTACTTCTCCCACCGATTTCATCTGCAAGCCCAATTTGCGGTCTGTGCCCACGAACTTGTCAAAATTCCAGCGTGGTATTTTTACGATTACATAATCAAGTGTGGGTTCGAAATAAGCAGTGGTGTTTCCGGTGATGGCATTGCTGAGCTCGTCCAGGTTGTAGCCAATGGCGAGTTTGGCTGCAATTTTAGCAATGGGATATCCGGTTGCCTTGGAGGCCAATGCGGAGGACCGCGAAACCCTGGGGTTAATTTCAATACCGATAATTTCGTCTGTATCAGGGTTGACAGAGAATTGTACATTACATCCTCCGGCAAATTTTCCGATGCCATTCATCATTTTTATGGCCAGATCGCGCATGTTTTGATATACGGTATCGGGAAGTGTCATGGCCGGGGCTACAGTAATGCTATCCCCGGTATGGATACCCATCGGGTCAAAATTTTCAATGGAGCATATAATAATAATATTGCCTGCCCCATCCCGGAGCAATTCCAACTCATATTCTTTCCAACCCATTATGCTTTGCTCAACCAATACTTCGTGAATCGGAGAAGCATGAAGTCCACGGTTCAGTGCGGCATCAAAGTCCTCCGCCTTTTTTACAAAACCCCCTCCAGAGCCTCCCAGGGTATAGGAAGGGCGGATAACCAATGGAAACCCAATTTCTTGCGCAATCTCTTTTCCCTCAAGAAATGAAGTAGCTGTAGCCCCTTCACAAACACCAACACCCAACTCCTTCATTTTCAGCCGAAATTTCTCTCTGTCTTCGGTAGTTTCAATGGCGTTGATGTCTACACCGATAATACGAACGCCATAGTGCTCCCAGATTCCTGCATTCTGACAATCAATGCAAAGATTGAGAGCAGTTTGGCCACCCATAGTAGGCAGTACCGCATCAATGTGATGCTTTTCAAGAATCTCTTTTATATACTTTTTCTCCAGGGGCTTCAGGTACACGTGATCTGCCGTCACCTTATCTGTCATAATGGTGGCCGGATTGGAGTTAATGAGAATCACTTCAATGCCCTCTTCTCTTAGCGATCTGGCTGCCTGGGAGCCCGCATAATCAAATTCACAAGCTTGACCGATAATAATGGGGCCGCTCCCAATTATGAGTACGGACCGAATACTTCTATCTCTTGGCATCGAGGGAGGATTAGATAAATCGGATGCAAAAATAATGATGATTTACAGGATATGAGGGTCAATCTGAATAAAATCTCATAATTTTTAAAAACTAATTGCTGCTTCCTTCATTTTGATCAAATGAGGTTCCTTGCTTTTAGTTCCAGGTATTTGTTGATGGTGTTGACGGTGAGATTTTCGGGTGGGGTAAGCAATGCCTGGATACCATGTTTCAACAATTCTTTTACAATGAGCTTTTTTTCAAGATAAAGCCGTTCGGCAATGGTTTTATGGTAGATCGCTTTTAGTCCTTGAGCATCTTGAGATGTTATTTTACTCAATTCTGTATTTTCAAAAAAGATAACAACTACCAAATGCTGTCTGGCAAGACTGATGAGGTAAGGGAGTTGGCGCTGTAAAGCAAAAACTGTTTCGAAATTAGTATAAAGTAAAAGCAGGCTTCGTTGCGAAATTTTTCTTTTAATGATTGTATGGAGGCTGGAGTAGTCAGATTCAACAAAGGCTGTTTTTTGATTGTATAAACTTTCAAGAATGTTATTCATCTGATTGCTAAGTCGATTGGCAGGCAGGATAGTGTTTACTTTGTCCTGAAAAGTAATAATGCCAGCTTTGTCACTTTTTCGTATGGCAATATTAGAGATCACCAAACTTGCATTAATAGCATAGTCGAGCAGGCTGAGTCCGTTGAAGGGCATCTGCATCACCCTTCCTTTGTCAATGATAGAGTATACTTGTTGGGAGCGTTCGTCCTGAAAATGATTCACCATAAGCCGGGATCTTCTACTGGTGGCTTTCCAGTTGATGGTTCGAAAATCGTCACCCGATACATAATCCTTGATCAGTTCAAACTCCTGATTGTGGCCTATTCTCCTGATTTTTTTTATTCCTGTTTCTGTTAATCGGTTGCTAATGGCCAAGAGTTCAAACTTTCTCATTTGGATAAAGGAGGGATACACCGGCACCAACTTGTTTTGAGAAAAGGAGAATCTTCTGGAAAGAAATCCAAATGGTGAACTCACGAATACATTTACTGCCCCAAATGAATAAGCCCCTCGTTTTACAGGCCTGAGGAAATAAGAAAATGTTTTTTTATCACCGTGCATTAATATTATTTGGAACTCAAGATTTCTGCGCTGAAACTGGTGGGGTATTTCATCAAAGATTTTCAGCCTGACCCTGAAGAGGTAAAAATTTTCTAAATAGATTCTTATTTCATTTTCATCGCCATTTGAAAGTTTGTCGGGTGTAAACCGTATGCCATAAATCCCTTTCTTCACACGGTAGAGTAATACAAAATCGGTAGCAACAAGCACCAGGAAGAAAAAGAATAACACTTTGGGTACCCACAATACATCTGGCAACACAAAGCTGATAATAAAAAGAATAACCAGTGCGATGGCCGCCTGGAAGAATCGTTGTGCCAGAAAAAGACTTCTAACGAGTTTCATCTCGGAACTTCAATCTTATCTATGATTTGCTGTACAATCACATCTGGTGATATTCCTTCCATTTCTTTTTCAGGGCTTAAGGCAATGCGGTGCCTTAAAACAGGGAGCGCAATTTTTTTAATGTCTTCGGGATTTATAAAATCACGACCTTGAATTAGCGCAAAAGCCTTGGCACCACTTAGAATAGCAACAGATGCCCTTGGAGAAGCACCAAGAAACAACATGGGGTTGTTACGTGTCTCCTGAACAATTTGAGCGATGTAGCTAATGAGATGTTCTTCTACGTGCACTTTCCGTGTAAAGGTTTTCATGATTGCTATATCTTCAGCAGAAATAATTGGATTTACTTCCTCCACCGCCAGTGTACCTTCACGTTGGTGTTGCTTAGAAATGATACTTATCTCTTCGTCAAGGTTGGGATAGTTGACTACAATTTTAAATAAGAAACGATCCAGCTGTGCTTCTGGCAAACGATAAGTTCCTTCATGCTCAATTGGATTTTGCGTAGCCAATACCATGTAGGGTTTTTTCATGATATGGGTTGCGCCATCAACTGTCACTTGCCTTTCCTCCATCACTTCGAAAAGAGCGGCCTGTGTTTTAGCGGGGGCCCTGTTGATTTCATCAATCAACACGATATTGGAAAATATGGGGCCGGGATGAAACTCAAAATCTGAATTTTTCATATTAAACACCGAGGTGCCTACCACATCGGAGGGCATCAGGTCGGGAGTAAACTGAATGCGCGAAAAGTCTACAGAAATTATTCTTGAAAATAATTTGGCTGTCAATGTTTTGGCTACACCGGGCACCCCTTCTATCAGCACGTGGCCATCGGCCAATAGGGCAGTGACCAGCAAGTCAATCATCTCCTCCTGACCCACGATTACTTTACCTATCTCCTCTTTTATTTTGCTTACGTGCTCGCTGAGCTTCGTAAAGTCGACACGGTTCTGAAAAACGGATTCGTCCATATTATTTTCTTATAAAGGCTTCAATTTGTTTATTTAGAGCAATGAGTTCCTCGGAAGAGATCTCCTGTTTCTTCTGAATATTTTTAATGTGATTAAATAGCATTAAGGTTAATGCCTCATGATTTCCTGTTTTTCTGGCCACATACTTGATGTCATCAACTAATGCCATATCCAGGTGGTAGCGACTTCTTAGGGTGTCATAGAAAAACACAATCTTTTTCTCGGCAATATTTTTATGATCGCCTTGCTGATAGTATAGGTTGCCAATGGTGGATACAAACTCCAGCGTGGTGTTTTTGAGAGGCGCAATAATGGGAATGATGCGTTGCTTTCTTTTTGACTCAAATAGGATAAAAAATAGAATGGCGATAATGGTAATATAGTAAGCCCATGTAAGTGGCTCCTGGGTAAGAATAAATCGCAATGGAGTTCCGGCTTCCATGCGACCAAGGTGGTAAAACTCTGTCCAAACCAGTTTTTGCTTGTTTAAATACGACAGTGAGTTCGATACGAAGTTATGGTTTTTGCCATGTAGGATATTGATATTTGTGAAAGCAAGCGGAGTGCTGTTCACGATCAGCGATCCTTTTCCTATAGTCATAAGAAGCGTAACGGGTTTGCCTAAATCATTTCTTCCAATAATAGTTGTTCTGAGTGAATCGTATGCCTTGAAATAGTTGTGTGCATTATCTCTTCTATATTTGTAAGACACCATTGTATCCAAAGAAGGATTGGAGAAGTGCAAAGTGACTGAATCGCGTTGATCTATAGTTCCGTTGCCAACAAAAAGATAATCGTTTGTGTCAATATTAAGGGTATCGGCCAGTTTCCCATTAAAGTAATGCGAGGATAGAAAAACGGTATTTCCATTGGACACGAATTGAAGCAATGACTCGGTGTCCTCTTTTGCCATATTCAAAGAAGTAGAAAAACTCAATAGCGAAGTATTTTCTACTTTGTTCTCAAATAGTTCATATAATGTTTTATTGGTGTTTTCTACGGAATCAAATAAGTCAGGTAGCAATTCATTTAACACATAAGTGCCGTATGGGTCTTTGTCGGTATGTGAAAGTGAAATAGACCAATTATGATTTTTTGGGCTTATAAGTTGCACAACCACGTAGATGCCAATAAAAGCGGATAGGTAGAGGATGTACTTCCAGTCCTTTTTCATTGGTGAGAAGTTTTTTGTTGCAATGATTGAAAGAGTTGCTGTGTTTTAATGAACGCATCTTTCTTAATAGGAAAATTTCCATACCAGACATAGTCGAAGTAAAAACTGAGTTCGTTGAAATAGGTCTTCAATTCACCTGAATTCAGTTCATTTACATAATCGTGGTTGGTTTTGCCTGCTTGCCAGTGTATAAATTGTTTGTCAGTAAGAACTTTTAGCGAATGAAGAAAAATTAATCGAATGCCCTCTCGGTACTTTTGTTGTGCAAGAGCCTTCTGGATGAGTTTATCAAAATCCATTTCATGAATGTTTTCATTAAAGACATTGGTGGTAATGGTACCACGGTCTGCTCCGGAATATAAAATACGAAATGCATTCACCCGCAAGATCATAAGCAGAATGATCATAAAACCAAAGAAGGCAGCCGCATACACAAACAGACGCCCCCAATTCGTACTGGTAGCTCCTTCAAATAGGGTATTAATAAATCGTCCGATCGATTGCCAAAACCGATCCCAGATACTTTCGGCCATAGTAGGGGGTTCCTTATAATCAAAATCCTTGTCTGACTTTAACCTTATAATCTTTTCTATTGCAAATTCCTTTGTCACAACCCTGGTGGTGTCGTTTGAGGCATGATAGACAACATCCTCTTCCTTCTCAAGGGCATTATACCCTGTAGAGTCATAGTGATTGTGCACCTCTTGTGCACGGATAATGACCGGCTGTAACAGCACCAGCATCCATATTTTTATTGAAATGATGTTGATCCTCATTTAGTATTCTTCTTCTCGCGATGTAGGGTCTGGAGCATTACCCAGGGTTTGAATTTCATCAATAAGTCCCTTTGCTTCCTTTAGTTCTACAAGATTAAAATATTGAAAAGCTATGCCCACATTGGGTATAGAATAAAGTACCATTTGTGCCAGATAATATAACGTAAAAGAAACGATGGTAAGTAATCTCCAGTTGAATGAAGGCTCCTGAAAGGTATTTGTGGATACGTCATGAAGGCTGGATATAATGGTGGCTATATACCACGGCATAATAAGGAGGTATGACATTGTGGAGACTATTAGGCTTAGTATAATGATCAATCCAAATGTACTCCACCACTTTCCGCGCACTAAGTAGAACGAACGCTTTAAGGCCTCAAAAAAACCTGTCTTTTCATATGCACGAATGAAAAAGGTGAGAGAGGCACCAAAAAGGAGATAGAAAATACCCGCAATCACACCCATTACACCAAAGAAAACAAGAATGGGAGAGACGGCACTAAGAATTACTATCGGCACCAGCATGATAATATAGGCAACGACAAGAAGTAGCCCGAAGAAAATCATTGTTCCCAGGTACATCCAAAAAGTTTCTTTTACACGTGCCCATACTTCTCCAACCTCTATTTGATTTGACTTTTTCTCCCCATATAGGAGAATGTAATTATTGATAGATGATAATGAAGCCACACCGCTGATAATTAGAAAAAGCATGGCCAATACAATTTGAAGCCAAAAATTTAACGATAAAAAGTATTTTTCAGCCATCTCGCTGCTTCCGGGATTGGTAAAAGAATCTTGTGAGAAATTGAGGAAGTCACTTATAAATGAACCCATCATCAAGCTGCCCATCAGTACAGGAGGCCCTGCGATAAATAGTACGCTTTTGGTAAGTGGCACAAAGTTTTGTTTGAGAAACTCAAAAGTGTCATTGATCTTTTGGCTGAAGTCCCTGGCTTTATGAAACTCTATCGGTGTAAAAACTTTCATTGCGTTGTAGTTGGATGGGATAAATGACGAAATAGTAAATCATAAGAAATGCCGATGCACCAATAATTATTGCTTTGAGGCCCCAGTGCATAAAGGCAAAGCGGGTAATAAAAGACTCGATAAATCCTGCAAGGATAAAGAACGGAACAAGTCCAATAACAATCTTAAGTCCTTTTAGAGCCCCCATTTTGAAAGAAGCAAGTCGAGAGTATGTTCCTGGAAATAATAAACTGTTTCCCATTGTAAACCCGGCAGCGGCCGCAATTACAATAGAAGATAATTCGACAGTACCATGAAGCATAATGACAGGTAAAGCTTGTGTCAGCTCGCTTTCCTGAGAAAAAAACATTAGAAATGTGCCCACCATAAGCCCATTGTAGAACAAATAAAAACCAGTGCCAATGGAAGCAAAAAAACCGTATACAAAAACCTTAAATGAAACCAGTATATTATTTAGGGTGATTTGAAAGAACATTTCCAGTGGGCTCGCCCCCGAATATACCTGAGTTGGATTGCCATTCTTTATATTCTCTAAAGTCATGTTCACATACCCATCTCCAAGAATCAGCCTGACAAAAGTATCATCGTAGGCGGTAGAGACGGCACCAATAATTCCGGCTATCATAAAAATCAAAAAAGCATAAAAAAGAGGCTTTTGTACTTCGTGCATAATGTGGGGTAATTCTGCCTTCCAGAAAGTAATCAGCCGATTCTTATCCTCTCTTTTGTTCTTATAGATTTCCAGATGGACTTTACCGGCCAGCGCATTGAGATATTGTGTGGTTCTGCTATTGGGGTATTGGGTGTGAGAGAACGAGAGGTCGTCTGTAATTTGAATGAAAAGTTCTGCCAGCTTATCAGGAGGCGCCTGCTTTTGTTGGGAAACAATTTTTTCAAACTCTTCCCATCTCGGTTTATTTTGTTTGATAAAACTTGCTTCTCTCATTTTCAGAAACAATTAAGGCTGGAAGTTAGAGGGAAAGATTTTTACCTCCAACTTCCAGCCTTTTGGAAAACTATTAAAAGACGCTATTATCCTTTTGTTTGAAGCTGTTGAGCGACTTCCGCTACTTTATTCCAAACCCTAAATAAGTTTTTGGAACAAATTTTTTCTATGTCCTCCTCAGAGTATCCTCTTTTTAATAATTCGAAGATAAGATTGGGATAAGAAGAAACATCTTTAAGGCCTGTAGGCAAGCTATCGCCCACTCCGTCATAGTCCGTTCCAATTCCTACATGGTCTATCCCTGCCAATGCTACTGCATGGTCTATGTGATCCACTACTTTTTCTAAGGTGGCATAGTGCTTCGGGTTATCTTTTCTGAAATTTTCAATGATGGGCTTGGCAGCATCATCATTTTCAGTTAGGCCCGCTTCTTTTAACAAGGCATTTAATTTTTCTGTATCTGCTTTGTTGGCTTGTACAACAGCTGAATCTAGAAAGGATGAGCCATAATTAATCTGAATCACTCCTCCTTTTGCACCCAGTTCTTTAATCATTTCATCACTCATGTTTCTTTCAAAGCCGGGTGTGAAAAAGCGGCAAGAAGAGTGAGACGCAATAGCTGGGGCTTTGGACAACTCCATTACCTGGAAGAAAGTATCGTCATCCACGTGCGAGATGTCTACCATGATCCCTACTTTGTTCATTTCGGCAACTACTTG
The DNA here is from genome assembly GCA_964409415.1 of uncultured Ohtaekwangia sp. Classification (GTDB taxonomy): domain Bacteria; phylum Bacteroidota; class Bacteroidia; order Cytophagales; family Cyclobacteriaceae; genus ELB16-189. The sequence continues at coordinate 290,871 of CAYPDF010000001.1, forward strand.
GCGCCCAAAATCACTCAGGCCACCATTGGTGCCCGTAGTATCATAGGAGGAATCGCAAATCTGATTGTCTTTACCGTGTGTTAAAGTGGTATAGCGAATTCCACGATCATAAAAGTATTTTACATTGGCGAGATCGTTTCCAAAAGGTGCGCCATTTTCCATTCCCATAGGTAATGAAATTTTTCCCGCTTTGAAGTTTGCCTCTACTTCCTGGGGTGAATTGGCAAGGGCAAATTTATCGGGAAGATTTTCTGTAATTGCAATGACATTATTAATGAGTGAATCGGCCAATCCTTTTCCCATGTCGGCCTGTTGTTGATAAGATGAGGGAATATAGATAGACATGAATGGAGCATCCAACCCACCTTTTTTGGCTCTTTCAAAATCAAAATCACCTTTAGCAGTGCTCACCAATACATTGACGTTTTCTGCATTGATATTAATGTGCTGCTCTTTTAGCCTTTCGGGCACGTCAATATGGCTATCCGTTATGATAAAGCGGTGTGCTAACTCATCAGCGTAGGCGTGCAATTCTTCATCAGTCATGTTTTTAACTGTTTTTTTTTGCTCACATCCACTTAAGACCAGAGCAAAAATGCATAGTAAGGAATAGATTAATTTCATGTGTTAATAATTTTTTAGTTGTCACATAGAGACCCCAAACAGATTGTCATGCCTTTGGACGAATTGAGTGCATGGAGATTTCATATGTTGTTTTAAATGGTTCAATAAACTACCCTTATGATGATTGGCAGATTTTGAATGCCCAATCTACTTTATTGCAATGAAATAAGCATTAGAAAGCTGGCATTTCATTGATTGAATTAACTTTGTCGGAAGTTGATTATTTCAATTTCGATTGATTTTTGACCCGGATAACTAAAGACAAAATAAGTCAATCACAAGCGCTAAAGTCTGTAAAGGGTACCGATGCATACGATAAAGGTCAGAACCACACAAAATGTATTTATAGAGTATCCTATAGGAAGTGTAGGAGATCGTATCCTTGCGTTTTTACTCGACCGGCTAATCCTGGTTGCTTATACTATTTTTATTCTGGCGCTTTTTATAAATGCGAAAATGGAGGTTGCATGGATATGGATATTGATGCTGGGGCTTCCCTGGCTATTCTATCACTTATTGTTCGAAGTTTTCATGAATGGCCAAAGCCCGGGGAAAAGGGTGATGAAAATAAAGGTGGTTCGGTTGGATGGCACACCTCCCACTATAGGGAATTACCTTATGAGATGGGTTTTCAGTTTTATTGATTACTATGTTTTGGGGGGCGTAATTGCCATACTGATCATAGTAATAGGTGGTATGGGTCAGCGATTAGGAGATCTGGTGGCGCGCACATCGGTGGTCAAACTGATTGAACAAAAAGAGATAGCGTCCAGTGAAATCTTTGTATCGCCTGAAGAAACTTATGTGCCCACATTTGGGCAAGTGATACAACTAACAGAAAACGATATTGCGCTTATTCAAAGAGCACTTGAAGTAAATAGAGATCAAGGCAACGCGCAGCCGATGCTTGTGGTTACAGAAAGAATAAAATCGTTGTTGAGAATTCAAACTGACCTTCCTCCTGTTGAATTCCTTTACACCATTATAAAGGACTTCAATCATATTACTTCAAAGTGAATCTTAATCTCCCCTTAGTTACTTTACAGCAGTTGGCCTTGAGAAACGGTCAGGATAAACCTGAAGTATGGATCGCCTATAAGGGAGTGGTCTATAATGTGACCCATTCAAGATTATGGAAAACGGGCACACATTATGAACATTGGGCCGGACAAGATCTGACAGACGAACTTGTTGATGCTCCTCACACCGATGAGGTTTTTAGTAAATTTGAACCCATAGCTAACCTGGTAAAGAGATGATATTGATTGCAGACAGTGGAGGATCTAAAATTGATTGGAGAATTTTACATGACGATGGTAAAATTGACCAGGCAAGCGGCCCCGGATTTAACCCGTACTATCAGCCTCCTTCCGACCTTCAAAGGGCTATTGAAGAAAACCTACTGCCGCAATTGTCAGGACAGGTAAATGAAGTTTTTTTTTATGGTGCAGGCGTATCATCTCAGGATAATCAAGAAATAGTAAAGGGAATTTTAACGAAATACTTTGTTCACGCAAATGTGGAAATTAACTTGGACTTGCTTGGGGCTGCCCGCTCGCTCTGCGGAGATGAAGAAGGAATTGCCTGTATATTGGGAACCGGGTCAAACTCATGCAGCTACAATGGAAATAAGATTGAAAGAAACATCGCAAGCCTCGGATGGATTCTTGGAGATGAAGGATCGGGAGCTTATATGGGCAAACGATTGATTGTAGATTATATCCGTAAGGAAATGCCTGAAAAATTGGCAGAACAATTTCAGGCGAGGTTTCCTTTTAATCGAGAAGAACTATTGAGCAAAATATATCAGCAAAACAAACCGGCAGCTTTTCTGGGAAGCTTTTCTAGGTTTGTTTTCCAACATCTGAAAGACCCTTACTGTTATCAGTTGGTCTATTCCGGATTTGATGCATTCTTTGAAAAGAACATAGCGCAATACGATAATTATAAGAATGTTAAAGTTCACTTTACGGGAGGAGTGGCATTTTACTTTAGCAACATTTTACGACAAGTAGCAAATGATAGAGGAATTATTGTAAAAAATATAGTAGAGACTCCCATTGCCGGACTTACCTTGTTTCATAAAAAAAACCTAAACATTTAATCAGTGTCAACCACAGAATCTTCATCAAATTACAATGACCTGGAAAGGATGAGCCTTCACGATTTGCTGATAAATATGAATAATGAAGACCAGTCTGTACCATTGGCAGTGCGAAAAGTAATCCCCAAAATTGAAAGCCTGGTGAAGGCAATAGTGGAGAAAATGCGAAAAGGAGGAAGGCTTTTTTACATTGGAGCGGGTACCAGTGGAAGGCTTGGAATTTTAGATGCGTCAGAAATACCTCCAACCTATGGCATGTCGCAGGGCAAGGTAATTGGATTGATTGCAGGTGGTGATCAGGCCATTCGAAAGTCAGTAGAACATGCGGAGGATGATATAGATCAGGCATGGAAGGATTTGCTTGCTCATGAGATTACGAAGAATGATGTATTAATAGGTATTGCTGCATCCGGGAGAACCCCCTATGTGATTGGAGGTGTTCGAGACGCAAAGATCAATGGTGTGATTACCGGATGTGTTACGTGCAATGAGGGAAGTCTGTTGGCGAAATCGGTGGACCATCCAATAGAGGTAATTGTGGGTGCCGAATTTGTAACAGGAAGTACAAGAATGAAAGCGGGCACCGCGCAAAAACTAGTACTTAATATGATTTCTACATCTACCATGATCCAATTGGGAAGAATCAAAGGAAATAAAATGGTGGATATGCAGCTAAGCAATAATAAGCTTATTGATAGGGGAACAAAAATGATTATGAATGAGTTAGGAGTGAGTGAGGAAATGGCAGTGTCTCTTTTGAAAAAATACGGAAGTGTGCGTGCGGCCATTGAAAGCACAAAATAAATGCATGAAATTGAACCCCACTACAACTGGTTGCAATATTATGATGCTTCTCAGGATGATCGGTCACCCTATTACGAGAAAGAATATAATTACGATCAATACAGTGAGACCATCTATGGTTACTATATAGACCCTGCCTGGGACTCTTTTGGTTCGGAAACACTTTACGTAAAAATTCTTTTTGCTGACTATGATCAGGGATTTGCTGTGCTCGAATTCATTGGTGAATGGAACGACACATTGCATAATGATATTATGTTTCTTAAGAGAAATCTTATTGAACACTTGTTATCGGAAGGGATTAATAAATTTATTTTGATTGGTGAAAATATTTTCAATTTTCATGGTTCTGATGACCTGTACTATGAAGAGTGGTTTGAGGAGGTAGAAGATGGCTGGATTGCGGCCGTTAATTTTCCCGATTTTATTAAGCAGGAATTTGAACGTTACAAATTGGATGTATATATCAATATGGGGGGGACTTTGCAAATTGCCCAATGGAGAACATTACACCCCATTCGTTTTTTCGAACTGATTAAAGCCTTAATTCAAAGAAGGCTTAATTGAGCCATGTTGATGGGTACGTCAGCCGGCACCAGGTAGCTCAGTCTCGTTTTTAATTCTTTACACTCTACCCTGGTCCTTCTCAGTTTCCCTTTTTTAAACCATCGTCCCTGAAATCCAAAAACAGTACCTTCGGGAATATGTGAAAGCAACACCACATGCTTTTGACGTTCATCAAAGGTGCGCAAAAGCTGAGTAAACTTGCTATCTGAAAAAGTTGAAGCTTTTGGATTTTTCATGTGCTTCTTTAGACCAATAAGTAGTTTTTGCGGAAAAATTAATTCACTCATAATTGGTTCCATCATCTGCTGGAAAGACTTTTTCCATTCTTTTCCATGGGACTCTACCCGGTTGCCGTAGTTGACATGAACTTCAAGGTGAGCTACCTCATGGACATAGGTGATTAAAAAAAGGTAGGGGTCAAGATCGTGATTTACTGTAATACGCGCCACCTTACCCGGATAACAAGTAAAATCACCCACTTTAGTGAGACGGCTTTTTCTTAGTCTAAACTCAAATTGAAATTTTTTCCACAGATGAAAACAATAACCGTAGGAGGCTTGGGGTACGTGATCAGAAAGAATTCGGGAAACTGTGGTGGTGTTCATAGAAAAAATAAAAGGCTTTAGTTTTACCTAAAGCCTTTATCCAATCGTTTAGATTGAATGCACATTTTACTGCATGCTGGTTGTGTCAGACGCTACACTGTCCATAGCTGGCTCCTCCACTGCGGGCTGATCAGTACTTCCAGTGCCATCGGTCACTTCTGTGTTTTCAGTGGATTCTGTTTTTCCACCTCCGCAAGCGACAAAGGCAAAAGCGAAACCGCACACCATTAATAATGCGATTAATTTTTTCATAGTTTACAGGTTTTAAATTCGGGGGCAAATATACCATGATAGGCCTACTATATGGAGAAGAAGTAAGAAAAATTTATTTTTTCCGGAAAAATAGCCGAATTGGAGTGCCTTCAAAGTCAAAATTATCCCTCAGCTTGTTTTCTAAAAAACGCATATAGGGCGTTTGGATGTACTGAGGGAGGTTACAAAAAAAAGCAAAAGAGGGTGTTTTGGCCTTTACCTGGGTTATATATTTGATTTGAATCATCTTCCCTTTTAATGCTGGAGGAGGGTATCTGGCTATTTCTGGGAGTAAAGCATCGTTCAGCTTCGAGGTAGGAATCTTCTTGGTTTTGTTGTGATAGACATTAACTGCTTTCTCTATTACCTGAAAAATGCGCTGTTTGGTTAAAACAGAGGCAAATAAGATTGGGATATAAGTGGAAGGGGCAAGTTTTTCCATCATGCTTTTCTTTATCTCATCCGAAGTCTTGGTGTCCTTATCAATAAGATCCCATTTGTTTACCATGATCACAATTCCTTTGCCTTGCTTTTGCGCAAGACTAATAATGGTAATATCCTGATGTTCAAGCCCTCTTTCCGCATCCACAAGAACGATACAGACATCGCTTTCCTCCAGGGCCTTTAACGACCGAAGTACAGAATAGAATTCAATATCTTCTTTAACCTTACTTTTCTTTCTGATGCCGGCAGTATCAATTAAAATGAAATCGTTGCCATACATTTTATATCGCGAGTGCACTGCATCTCGCGTGGTGCCAGCTTCATCGGTTACAATGCTTCTTTCCTCTCCTAACAGCACATTCAAAAATGAAGACTTCCCTACGTTGGGTCTTCCCACAATCGCTATTTTTGGTATGCCCTCGTCAGGATCTTCTACTCCTTCCGTTTCAAAAGTTTTGATTACCTCGTCCAGCAGTTCACCTGTGCCACCCCCGTTTTCTGCTGAAATGGGATATACTTCCCCTAGTCCTAATTCATAAAATTCTGTAGCCAGAGTAGTCTTATCAGGGGTATCGACTTTATTTACAGCTACAAAAACAGGTCTTTTTGATCTGCGTATGAGGTTGGCAAATTCGGTGTCATAACCCGTTAGCCCGGCCCTGCCGTCTACCATAAAGATGATGGCAGTACAATCTTTAATGGCCACCTCCACCTGTTTCCTTATTTGCGATTCGAACTTATCATCTGATCCGGTCACATAGCCGCCCGTATCGATTACGGTAAAAAACTTTCCTGACCATTCTGCATAGCCATAGTGACGGTCTCTGGTTACCCCTGAAATATCGTCCATAATTGCTTCTCTCTTCTCTACCAATCGGTTGAAGAAGGTTGATTTGCCTACGTTGGGCCTGCCTACTATTGCTACAATGTTTGTCATTACTTAGTCTGAATAACCAAATTGCTTAAGGCGTTGCTTCTGCTTTCGCCAGTTATCAGCCACTTTTACGTGCGTTTCAAGAAAAACCTTTTTACTGAAAAAATCTTCTAAATCTTTTCTTGCCTCGGTTCCCACTTTTTTCAACGAAGCTCCACCTTTGCCAATGATAATGCCTTTTTGTGAATCTCTTTCTACGTATATGGTGGCCCTGATTCGAATAATTTTTTCAGTATCCTTAAACTCTTCAATGCTAACCTCGGTACTATAAGGTATCTCTTGCTCATAGTTTAAAAATATTTTTTCGCGGATTATCTCCGAGGCAAAAAACCTTTCATTCTTATCCGTCAAATCGTCCTTCGGATAGTAAGGCGGGTGTTCTGGCAGGTGTTTGATGATCTCCTGTAATAGGGCATCAACATTTTCACCTGAAATAGCGGAGACCGGAATGATGAATTTCGGATCTAACTGTGTTTTCCAATAAGTAATTTTGTCTTCCAGTTGTGACCCTTTAGCTAAATCAATTTTGTTAATGACCAAAAAAATGGGAGACTTGACGTGTTTTAACCGTTCAAATAGTGAAGGGTCATATTTTTCGCCAAGCTCAACAACCAAAAGAATTAAGTCTGCATCTTCCAGAGAAACCTGGACATACGTCATCATTTTCTTGTGCAGCTCATATTTTGGCTCCAGTAGGCCAGGGGTGTCTGAATAAACGATTTGGAAGTCATCCCCTGACAGAATGCCCATGATACGATGCCGGGTAGTCTGCGCCTTGAAAGTAATAATGGAGAGATTTTCTCCTACCAGTTTATTCATAAGGGTAGACTTGCCCACATTGGGCTTACCTATAATACTTACGAATCCGGCTTTGTGTGATTGAGGCATGGTAAAAAAAGAAACCCCGAACTTATGCTCGGGGTTTTAGTAGCGGGGGCAAGACTCGAACTTGCGACCTTTGGGTTATGAGCCCAACGAGCTACCAACTGCTCCACCCCGCGATATATTTTTTATCGACTTTTCAGTCAATTTCTTCGATTCCACTCAAATGGAGGTGCTACCCTTCAAATGAGGACACAAAAATAGAGCCATAAGGGCTAAAAACCAAATTGGCCACTGATTATACAATTTTCCCCATCAGGTGTACGATGGTTTGCTTCTGTAATTTTTTTGTTGACCATGTTCGTCATTTATCTTCAACCCCCGTGTCTATTTTTTGTAATTTTCACGTCCATAACTAAAACTTATATGCTAATAGACTTGCGTAGTGACACAGTGACGAAACCCACAAAGGAAATGCATGAAGCAATGATGAGCGCAGAAGTGGGAGATGATGTATTTGGCGAAGATCCTTCAGTAAAAAAACTGGAAGAAAAATGTGCGGCCTTATTGGGAATGGATGCAGGGGTGTTTTGCCCATCGGGCACCATGACAAATCAAATTGGCATGAAGGTGCTGACTCAACCTTATGATGAGGTGATATGCTACAAAGGGTCGCATATTTATAAATATGAAGGAGGGGGGCTGGCGGGAAATTGCCTCGCAAGTGCAAAGTTGATTGATGGAGACCGTGGGCGCATTTCCATTAAAGATGTAGAAGAAAGTATCAATAATTATAGTGATCCACATCAACCGAGAACCTCTACAGTGGCGCTGGAAAATACTGTGGTGCGTGAAGGGGGTAGCTATTACACATTAGATCAGGTCAAAGCAGTTAGCGAGTTCAGCCGATCAAAAGAATTGAAAATGCATCTGGATGGTGCCCGTCTTTTTAATGCACTAACCGAAACGAAAGAAGATGCTAAGACTTATGGAAAGTATTTCGACACCATTTCTATATGCTTATCGAAAGGATTAGGGGCTCCTGTTGGTTCGGTGCTGGTATGTAAAAAGGAATTTGAACATCAAGTGCGAAGAATAAGAAAAGTGTTTGGTGGAGGAATGAGGCAGGCAGGTTACCTGGCTGCGGCTGGAGTTTATGCGCTGGATCATCACATCAAACGCCTTGGTGATGACCACAAGAGAGCCAGAGAAATGGGAAAAGTGTTGGCATCACTAGGTTGGGTTGAAAAGGTAAAACCGGTAGACACCAACATTGTAATTTTTGTAGTAGAAAAGAAATTTACGCCTGAACGGATATTACAAAAATTATCAGAGGATAATATTAAAGCATTGAAGTTTGGACCGCAGGAAATTCGAATGGTTACGCACCTGGATTTTAACGATGATATGTTGGAGCAAACCAACAAAACATTCAAGAAGCTTTCATTCTAACTTTGAAACCTTATAGGAATACTAATGCTCATATGACGTGCATATAAATAGTCAAATACCTCTTGCGGAACGCATGCGCCCAACCAAACTGAGCGAGTTAGTTGGGCAAGAGCATCTTGTGGGTGAGGGAGGGGTCATTCGAAACGCTATCGCCTCAGGGAACATACCCTCTATGATTCTTTGGGGACCTCCAGGTGTAGGTAAAACTACAATTGCCAATATTATAGCCAATGAGGTAAGGAAATCCTTTCATACCTTAAGTGCGGTAAATGCCGGTGTGAAGGATGTAAGAGATGTAATCGATAAGGCAAAACGATCAGGTAAGAGTATTTTGTTTATAGATGAAATTCATCGTTTTAATAAATCTCAACAAGATGCTTTGCTAGGTGCTGTTGAAAAAGGTACGATTACGCTCATTGGGGCAACCACTGAGAATCCGTCTTTTGAGGTAAATAGTGCGCTTCTTTCCAGGTGTCAGGTATACACACTGAAACCTCTTACAGAAGAAAATTTGATTCAATTGGTTCAGGATGTTCTGAAAAAGGATAAGGAACTTATTAAGAGAAAGATAGAGATTAGGGAGCATAAGGCACTACTGAATATATCTGGTGGAGATGCCAGAAAGTTACTCAATCTGGTAGAGCTAATCGCTGATTCCATCGAGGGAGATGTGGTGATCATGGATGAACTGGTGGTGAACGTAGCACAAAAGAGAATTGCTATTTATGATAAAAGTGGCGAACAGCACTATGATATTATATCTGCCTTCATAAAATCCATACGTGGTAGCGATCCCAACGCAGCAGTCTATTACCTTGCCCGAATGATTGAGGGAGGCGAAGATGTTAAATTTATTGCCAGACGAATGGTGATACTGGCTTCTGAAGATATTGGAAATGCTAACCCGACTGCGCTGGTATTGGCAACCAATACTTTTCAGGCTGTCAATCTTATCGGTTATCCGGAATCAAGAATAATTCTATCTCAATGTGCAGTATATCTTGCTTCCTCACCAAAAAGTAACGCAAGTTACATGGCGATCAATCAGGCGCAGCAGAAAGTAAGTGAAACCGGTGACCTGTCTGTACCGTTAGCCATAAGAAACTCACCAACCAAACTAATGAAAGACCTTGATTATGGTAAAGGTTATAAATATGCTCATGATCATGAGGGTAATTTTACAAACATGGAATTCCTTCCTGAGGAAATTAAAGGCACCAGGTTTTATGATCCGGGACAAAATCCTCGTGAAGCCGAATTAAGAAATTTTTTAAAGAAATTGTGGGGCAAGAAATATGACTACTAAGTGAATCAACAACGCTTACTCTTCGAGTATTCCCCGGTATTTATTTTACTCTGTTTGGCATTGGGGCTATTGTATGCTTATCTGCTTTACAAATCGAAATATACCTGGGCGAAAAGAACCAATCAGATTCTATTTATATTCAGAGCGATACTCGTTTCATTTTTGGCCTTCTTGCTAATTGGCCCCATTTTGAAGCTTACCCTCAATAAGTATGAGAAACCATCAATAGTTTTCTTGGTAGACAATTCAGTGTCAGTTAAAGAAGGGATGGACTCACTGCAATGGAGCAACATTGACAAACAGTTGGAGTCGACAATGGATGAATTGGCATCACATGGATTTGATGTGGAAATGACAACTTTGGATGAAAATAGAAACCCGAATATTGTATTTGATCATCCTACTTCAGATTTGAATGGAGTTGTTCGCAATTTGATGGGACAATACGAAGGGAAAAACCTGGCCGGATTGGTGGTGCTATCTGATGGTATTTACAACTCCGGAAGCTCTCCACTTTATTCACCATCAAGAGTACCAGTGTATACTGTCGGAGTAGGTGACACCACAGAAAGGATAGATATTGTATTGAGAAACGTGCTATACAATAAGATAGCCTATCAGGGGAATCAGTTTCCGCTTCGTGCTGAGGTTTTGATAGGTGGTGTCAGTTCACAAAATATTATTGTTTCTGCATACCAAAAAGGCAAACTGATTGCCCGGGATAGTAAAAACTCTGGAAACAAATCAATTTTGGATTTCGACTTTCAATTGGATGCCAATGAAAAGGGGCTTCAGCGAATAGACATCTCAGTTACACCCATTGCTCAGGAACGAAATAAAAAAAACAACTATGCAACCGCTTTTGTCGAGGTTGTTGAAGGGAAGAAAAAGATATTGATGGTTGCTCCCGCTCCACATCCAGACATCAAAGCGATCCGCACGGTGGTAGAGGAAAATGCCAATTATGAATTTGGAGTTTACATACCAGGGATAAGTGATGCTTTGCCAGAAGCACTTCAACCTGAAAATATCGATCTGGCAATATTTCAACAAGCAATTGATTACTCAGGTAAAACCACATCCCTATTCAAGAAGCTACTAGAGGGTGGAACTTCTTTGTTTATTATGTTGGGTGATAGATCGAACTTAAGACAACTGGCTGCCAATGGCATACCTCTTACATTTGAGAATCCAGGGCAATGGGACGAGGTAACACCTGTTATCAATGCAGATTTTAAGGATTTCGGCTTTAGCGATAAGTTAAACAGCATTTTTTCCCGATACCCACCAGCCCGTGTCCCTTTTGGGAAATTTACGTATCCGCCTAATGCTAATATTCTACTTTATCAAAGGATTGGAAGAGTAACTACTGATCGGTCATTGTTGTTTACGGCTACTTCTAATGACCAAAAGATGGCCGTGCTTTTAGGGGACGGTGTGTGGAAATGGAGGCTCGATGAATTTGCGGAAACTCAAAAAACAGAAGGATTTGACGATGTATTCTCAAAACTAATTCAATATCTGAGCACACGAGAAGACAAGAGTAAATTCAGAAGCTTTCCTCTTCAGAATGAATTTACGGCCAGCGAGCCCGTAGTTTTTGAGAGTCAGGTATATAACGAATTGTTTGAGCAGGTATTTGGTCAGAAAATTGAAATCGAGTTGATAAATGAGAAAGGAGATAAGTTTCAATATAGCTACATCACAAGCCCTGGTAATTCAAAGTATCGAATTGGGGGATTGGATGAGGGTGTTTATGCCTATACCTCTTCAACCGATCTTAATGGAGTAAAGCAATATGTGAAAGGAGAGTTTTTGGTTTCAGAACAGAATATTGAATCTCAAAACCTTACAGCGGATTTTAATCTGTTGCGCAAATGGGCCGGCAATACAGGAGGCAACTTCTATCCAGCTGATAATTTGCAAAAACTTGAAGAGGATTTTTCTAAAGTGAAGGCACAAAGTTTGATTCACTCTGAAGAATCATTCAATCCACTGATCAATCTTAAACTGGTTTTTTTCTTTTTACTTGCATTGATCACTGTGGAGTGGTTTACCAGAAAGTATATGGGAGGATATTAGAGCGCTTTGGGGGTTTAAATAGTTTATGTGTCCTATGTTTCTATGGATTCTCCTAATTTTAATCACATAGAAACATTGAATACATAGAAACTAATTTAGTTTTAACTTTTTGGAAATGACTTTTTAAGCTGTCAATTTTAACTTGAGGCTACCCAAAACATATTGAGTTAATGGCAGGAAATCATCCTGGTAAGATTAGACCAGACAATTTTATAAATAATCCTTTAGCCCTCCTTTTTATTGAGTTTATGCTGGCTCCAGGTATAAGAAAAGAAAATGGCAGGTATTATCCTGCCATTAAGTACTATGAGTTGAAAACCTGTTTCTACTCGCTCTTTTTTTCTTTGGAAGAAGCCTTGGGTTTCTTCACCTTAATAACCACATTTTCACTTTTTCCATCGTGGTCAGCCACTAATGTCGCGCCCTCTTCTATCTCTCCTTTTAGTATTTCTTCTGCAATAGGATCCTCAAGGTACTTTTGAATGGCCCGATTAAGTGGCCTGGCACCAAACTGTGGATCATATCCTTTTTCAGCCAGAAAATCTTTGGCCTTGTCCGTTAATTCAACATTATAGCCAAGTGTACTTATTCTCGCAAATAGCTTGCTTAGGGTAATTTCAATGATCTTGTGGATTTGTTCACGATGTAATGAATTGAATACAATCACATCATCCAACCGATTTAAAAACTCAGGACTGAAAACACGCTTCAAAGCATTGTGAATGGTGCTCTTCATGTTTTCCTCTTGATTGGATTGGTTTGCTTTAGTGGCAAAACCAATTCCCGATCCAAAATCTTTTAGGTCACGTACTCCAATATTGGATGTCATGATGATGATTGTGTTTCTAAAGTCTACTCTACGGCCTAGCCCGTCCGTAAGAATTCCATCATCCAATACTTGCAGTAGAATATTAAAAACATCCGGATGTGCCTTTTCTATTTCATCCAACAACACTACACTGTAAGGTTTCCTTCTCACTTTCTCCGTAAGCTGTCCGCCCTCTTCATAACCCACATATCCGGGAGGCGCTCCAACCAGTCGTGATACAGAGAATTTCTCCATGTATTCACTCATATCTATTCTTACCAGTGCATCTTCTTTATCAAAAAGATACATGGCCAGCACTTTTGCCAATTCTGTTTTACCTACACCAGTTGGCCCAAGGAATATAAAAGAGCCAATCGGCTTTCTTGGGTCTTTTAACCCTACGCGTGTTCGCTGGATTGCCCTTGTCAATTTTTGAATTGCTTCCTCCTGCCCAATTACCTTTCCACTCAACTCCTCTGACATTCCCAGCAACTTGTTGCTTTCCTTCTGAGCTATTCGATTGGTAGGGATACCAGTCATCATGCCAATGACATCCGCTACATTATCCTCCGTAACGGTATACTTTTCAGTTCTAGTTGTTTCTTCCCACCTGGCTTTTGCAATATCCATCTGCTCGATCAATTTCTTTTCCTTGTCTCGCAGTTGTGCGGCCTCTTCGTATTTCTGGCTTTTCACCACACGATTCTTTTCTTTCTTCACGTCCTCAATAGCGTTTTCAAGCTTAAGAATTTCTTCTGGCACATGAATATTATTCATGTGAACCCTGGCGCCTGCCTCGTCCAGTACGTCAATGGCCTTATCGGGAAGAAAGCGATCACTGATATAACGATCAGATAGCTTTACACAGGCATCAATTGCCTCTTTGGTATAGTTTACATGATGATGGTCCTCATACTTGTCCTTGATGTTGTCAAGGATCTCAATGGTTTCCTCTACGGTGGTAGAATCCACCATTACCATTTGAAATCTTCTCGCCAAAGCGCCATCCTTTTCAATGTACTGTCTGTATTCATCCAATGTGGTTGCGCCAATACATTGAATTTCTCCGCGGGCGAGTGCTGGCTTAAACATATTGGAAGCATCAAGAGAACCAGATGCGCCACCTGCTCCCACGATAGTATGTAACTCATCAATGAATAGAATAACATCCGCAGATTTCTCCAATTCATTCATAACTGCTTTCATCCGCTCTTCGAACTGACCACGGTATTTGGTGCCGGCAACCAATGATGCCAGGTCTAATGTCACCACACGCTTACCAAAAAGAACGCGTGATACTTTTTTCTGAATGATGCGAAGCGCAAGACCTTCAGCAATGGCGGTCTTTCCTACCCCTGGTTCCCCAATTAGTATTGGATTGTTTTTCTTTCTTCGGCTTAGAATCTGAGCAACGCGTTCTATTTCCTTCTCGCGCCCCACTATTGGATCCAACTTATTATCCTCAGCCAATTTTGTAAGGTCCCTGCCAAAATTATCGAGTACCGGAGTGCGTGATTTTTCTGTACCCTTTTTCTCCTTGGCCGATCCTGTTGAACCTGATCCGCCTCCAAACATTTTTGACGAGTCTTCATCTGGATCATCCGTATCAGAAGCAGCAAGTGGTTGATCACTTTGATACTCCAACATTTCTTTAACAACATCATAGGCTACATCAAATTTGTTTAGAATTTGTGTAGCAAGATTGTCAGGGTCGCGAAGGATAGAAAGCAACAGATGTTCTGTCCCTATTAATTGTGCTTTGAAAATCTTGGCTTCCAGATAGGTGATTTTGAGCACTTTTTCCGAAGCCCTGGTCAAAGGTATGTTGGCTAAATTTTTAACATCATGTGTGGCAGTGCTCTTGGAAACTTTTTCGATTTCTCCTCTCAGCTCCTCTAGCGGCACACCCAATTTTTTGAGTACGCCCACCGCCACTCCTTCCCCTTCACGCACCATTCCTAAGAGCAAATGCTCTGTGCCGATATAGTCGTGACCTAGTCTAAGTGCTTCTTCCCGGCTCAACGAGATGACTTCTTTTACCCGGTTAGAAAATTTAGCTTCCATATTTGAACAATTCCGTTTGTGTAAATGTAAAGTTTTAGGGTTGATTAATCAAAGTGCAGGCCTTTTGGTTACCCCCTGATTTTCAAGCCATTTCTTGATGTATACAACTAAAAACAACAATCGATTTTTATTTGTTCAAATCACCCTTGATGGAGGAGTTAACTATTTGAATCGCATTGGGTCCTTCGCAGAACAACAAGTCTATAACGCTGAGGTTAGATGCAAACTTATTGCCAAAAACCTGCACGTAGGGTGAGGGAAAGTAATACTCACTGTCGGAATGTAGGTTTTTGGGGCTTATAGTTGATCGTAGGTCGGTTATGCCTTTTTCGGGCATTTTTTGATATGAGGTACTTTCTGTCAGCGTTATTGAAAGCTGCAAGGTTTGCAGACAGAATGACAGCAAATCCATATTGAGTTCATACAGAAAATGATGACCCTTGAACAAAATGTTGTGCAGTTCATCAGCATAATGATCAAAGAAGGGAGCTTTGCCATAAGCAGAAGCAATGGCCCGCCAATGATTGTTTCGCCATTTGTCATTTTTATCAACCTGTACATCTTTAACCAGGGCCTTGCCATGCTTTGCGGTCACAGGCACCACGAGCTTTAGCACCCCGTTGGCGGTATTGATGTAGCATCTGTTGCGATAGCTTTGTTTTACATATTGTTCATGCTTTTCAATAGTTATTTTTTCGGCATGAAGTATAGCAGTAAAATACTCCAGGCAAGGGAGATAATGAAGGTCAATCAGTGCCTTCATAAGTAGGATTCAAAATCACCCAGTCCGTTTCTAATAATTGTGGGCATAGCGCCAGTAAAGTCAACCACAGTAGATGGAATATTACCACCAGTGCCTCCGTCAATTACCAGATCAACTTTATTTTTAAAATCTTCATAGATTTCCTCGGGATCGGTGGTATATGCTTTTATTGTGTCGTCATCTTTAATGGAAGATGTAATCAGCGGATTGCCCAGTTGCGCAACCAATGCCCTCGGAATAGGGTGATCTGGGATTCGTATTCCTACAGTTTTTTTATTTACACCCAAAATTTTTGGAACCTTGGTGCTGGATTCGAAAAGATAAGTAAAGGGTCCGGGCAGGGATTTCTTTAATATCTTAAAAACAGGTGTATCTACTCTTTTTACATATTCAGCAATATGGCTAAGGTCATTGCAAATAAATGAAAGATCAAGCTTATGCGGCTTTACGTCCATGATTTGGCAAAGCCGCTCAATGGATTTTCTGTTGGTAAGGTCACAGCCCACGCCATAAATAGTGTCGGTGGGGTAAACGATAACGCCCCCTTTACGAAGCAATTCAGTAACCTGAGCAATTTTTCTCGGTTCAGGGTTTTGAGGATGGATGGAAAGAAAAAGGGCAGCCATAGTAATGAGCTCAATATATCCAATCTGACCTTATTATTAAATTCTAAAAAATTAAACACGGAATTGTCATTAGGAATGGCATTTGCTCTAGCCAATTGACGAAAGCATTTTGAAAATAAATGCTTTGTCAGGGTTTAACCCCGACATTGAAAATGAATTAAACACTTACTTTAAAATGACCATGTACCTTATTCATTTTCAATAGTCGGCACGGAGTGCAAAAAAGACTAATGACTTTTTTGGGTTAAGGGAACTGGCTCCAACTCAATTTTGTAATTTTGCATTCTTAGTCAGAATTTAATTGCAAGGCATTATTGGCCTTTTGTATTGACATTAATTAGAACTCTATCTTATGAAGGAAGTGCCAAAGAAAAAGCTGATACTGTTTTTGGTTGGGTCGACCCTTTTAATCACGTTTACCTTTTATACCTATCAGATATTTTATACCCCTAATATCCTGGTCGATCGGGGCGACCAATTGTTTATTGTAGCACCAGGCGCCACCTATCGGCAAGTGCAGGAAAACCTGGGGAGAGGAAGGTTTGTAAACGATATGGTGTCATTTAGTTTTCTGGCGAGACTATATGGCTACGATAAATCAATAAAGCCAGGCCGCTATCATCTGCGAAGGAATATGACTAACCTTCAGGCTATAAAGATACTTCGGGCCGGCATTCAGGAGCCAGTAAATGTAACGTTTACTCATGTGCGCCTGATCAGTGAGTTAGGGGAAAGGATTACTAAAAACTTAAGCATAACACCGGAGCAATTTTACGATGCACTTAATGAATTTATAGTCACTAATGATGAAGGGTTCAATGTGGACAACATTCTTTGTATGTTCATTCCCAATACCTATGAGGTTTATTTTAATACTTCCGCAGAAGACTTGATTGCCCGGATGAATGTGGAATACAAAAAATTTTGGAATGAAGAGCGAACAAAAAAAGCGGATTCTTTAGGGCTATCACCCATTGAAGTATCAATTCTTGCGTCTATTGTTCAGGCCGAAGCAGTGAAAGATGATGAGGCGCCAGCCATCGCAGGACTTTACCTTAATAGACTAAAGCGGGATATTCCACTACAAGCAGATCCAACCTTAGTTTATGCGGTTGGAGACTTTACCTTAAAGCGTGTTCTCAATGAGCACAAGGAGGTAGACTCTCCTTACAATACGTATAAGCATGCCGGACTCACCCCAGGGCCGATCAAT
Source organism: uncultured Ohtaekwangia sp. (assembly GCA_964409415.1). Classification (GTDB taxonomy): domain Bacteria; phylum Bacteroidota; class Bacteroidia; order Cytophagales; family Cyclobacteriaceae; genus ELB16-189. The sequence continues at coordinate 308,341 of CAYPDF010000001.1, forward strand.
ATGCCAAGGATTGCAATGATTGATGCCGTATTGAATGCACAATCCCACAATTACATTTACATGTGCGCCAAAGAGGATTTTTCAGGCTATCACAATTTTAGTTCCAATCTGAATCAACATCTGATCAATGCGAGAAACTATCAACGGGCACTTACCATTGAACAGAGAAAGGGAAGAGAGAGGCAAAAGAATTAATCTTAAAAATTGTCATTAGAATAAAAATTTTGTCTTTCTGGTAAAGCTGCGGTTAGTATTCATTTTCAATCGACAGCATTGAGTTCAAAAAAGACTAATGACTTTTTTGGGTTTATTTTTGTATACACCCACTTACCAAATCCGAAATTTTTATTAAGTTCACATAAGGGTGAGCAACTACCACTGACTTCGAGTACCGGTTTGAGGCATTTTGCCGGGGCATCAGAAGTTGCTCGTAAAGAGTGTAAATCCTGTTTGCAGGAGTGCCTGCCTCTATTGTGGAGTGCTCACCTCGTTTTGTTTTGCCTACCATTGTACGAAATCATGAGTGAAGATTCTTTAGATCCGGAAGATGAGCTTAAAGCTGAAAACGAATTGCTTAAGCTCAAACTGGAGTTGGAACAAGGTATGCAACACAGCGACACCACTGCCCTAAATCCCGAAGCCGAAAACCAGTGGCTCAACTACATCTACAACTATGAAAAAATGTACAAGGATGCCGGTACTGTTAAAATTTATGATTTTATTGGTCGGCCTGGGTTTAAAATAATGGATACCCTGGACGCAGGACAAATGTCAAAAGAGCTGGAAAAGCTTTTTGCAGTGATGGAAGAAAAAGGAATCTGCATTGACTTTGCTGTGGCATATGATGAAGCTGTGATTTATAGGTTCATTACTGAAGAATTTTTTAACCATGAGATGGAGAATATCTCTTTAGAGGGAATGACACATCATTTTTCCTATGAAGAGTTTCACCCCAACCATGATTATGATTTACGTAGGTATGCCGAGGAGTTTATTGAGAATGTAATTGAGAAAGAGTGGAGTAGGAAATTTAATACCGCCACTCTTTGCGATGAGATTTCATTCCAAAATAAAAGATTAGGAAGCGATGAAATCTCTACGATCATTGAAACATTTCAGCAAGCCCACTCTGAATTAAAATTAAACTCCTTTGAAACAGGCCGGGTAGATTTTAATGAGGAAGAAGGTAACGCCACGGTGCAAGCTACTGTTGAGTATGAGGCTATTTTGTCAGGGGAGAAAAGGGCTACTCAGGGGAATGCATTTTTCAATTCTCTTACCAATGGGGCTATTGGTACATCAGTGGCTTCCAATTGCCCGGATTAGGTTAACTCCCGGTCATTCCTAATCTCTCCAAATAATCTCTTAATTTTGTTGCAAGTGAGTATCACCGATAATGTTCAGTGCCTGTCGAAATAAAAATGTATTCATCAGAAACATCAATTCGTGTAAGATATAGCGAGACAGATCAAATGGGATATGTCTATTATGGTCATTATGCCTCCTATTTTGAGGTGGCAAGAGTAGAAAGCCTGAGACAACTGGGAATGACTTATAGAGAACTCGAAGAAATGGGTGTAATGATGCCGGTTTTGGAGAACAAATCAAAGTATCTTTCTCCTGCATTGTATGATGACAATTTGAGAATTGTAACAACAATAAAGGAAAAACCAGGCGTACGAATTCGTTTTGAATATGAAATCTTTAATGAAGCAGGTAAAATATTACATCAGGGAGAAACATTACTTGCTTTCGTGAATAAGACAACGGGTCGCCCATGTAAACCGCCTGAAGCTTTTAACAAAGTACTTGAACCATTCTTTAAATGAATTTTACGATAAGAAAATGGATTTTGCGTTTTCCTTCCCTCATTCTTATTCGAAGCTGGATGAAGAAAATAAAATTCAAAAAGCACCAAAACTTATCGCTTTATCGATTTATTAAAGTTTTTATTTCAAATATTCAGAAAGATGATCTGATCAATAGAGCTAATGGGGTAGCCTATAACTTTATATTGGCCATTTTCCCTGCCGTCATTTTCTTGTTTACGCTTACGCCTTATATCGCCCGGTATTTTCCTAAAGTAAACAGGAACAGTATTATGGAATTTATGGGTGAGATGCTTCCACCCAGCATGTATGAAGTAATATCATCAACGGTGTTTGATATCATTAGCAATCAAAGGGGAGGCCTGCTGACGTTTGGATTTTTGTTCGCACTGTATTTATCTACCAATGGAATGATGGCTTTGATGCGCGCGTTTAATGCATGCTACCAAACGGTAGAACGGAGAAGCGCTATAAGAATGAGAATTACGGCCACCGGGCTCACTTTTATGTTGGCTATTGTAGTAATATTGGCGGTAGCATTTTTGGTAGTGGGCCAGTTTGTTATTGATTATGTAACAGAAAACTTGTCAGAGTTCAGCAACTTTGATTTTAATGCCTATACCATTTACTTGCTGCTGGGGTTGCGTTTTTTAGTGATATTTGTTGTGTTCTTTTTTGCCATTTCATTTATCTATTATTTTGGTCCTGCTATTCATTACAACTGGAAATTTTTTTCAATAGGTTCTTTTGTAGCCACGCTTGGTTGCCTCGGGATTTCGTATGCTTTCTCTTTCTACATTACCAACTTTGGCACTTACAACAAGGTATACGGTTCCATCGGAGTATTAATTGCATTGATGATTTGGGTTCAGTTGATAACAGTGGTGCTTTTGTTTGGTTACGAGATCAATGCGAGCCTTCATCACGGAATTAAACTGGAAGCAATAGAATTGCACAAAAGGCAAATGCGGATAGCCAATCAGTCAGAGGCTAACTGAAGAAACCTTTATAAAATACAAAAAGATTGTCATGGACAATTAACACTCACCCTAAAAGGACAGGCCTAAGCTTACTCTTTTTTAATCCACCCTGACACTTTTTCATTGTAAATGGTCGTTTTCCAAATTGGTACAATTTCTGAGAAGACCAATGACAGGTTAGAATGAGAAAATAATGTCTAAAGTTTTGCAAAAAATTTTGATATTACTCATTGCGCTTACTGCCTCTTGCCCTGTGGTTTATGGACAATATTTTGGTAGAAATAAGCCGCGGTACCGTTCTTTTGATTTTAAAGTGCTTCAATCCCCGCACTTTGAAATATATCACTACCTCAATGACTCTACTGCCCGTTATATCGCTGAACTAAGTGAGCGCTGGTACACACTGCATCAAAAATCTTTTCAGGATACCATAAGGTTCAGGAATCCGATAATTCTCTACGACAACCATGCTGAGTTCCAGCAGACTGCGGCCATTAGCGGGGCTATTGGTGTAGGCACTGGGGGCGTTACAGAGGCTCTGAAGAATCGGGTAGTGATGCCTATGATGGAAACCTGGGCACAGACAGACCATGTGCTTGGACACGAATTGGTTCATGCCTTTCAGTACAATATGCTGAAGGGTGCGGACTCACTGTCTCTCCAAGACATCCGGAATTTACCGCTTTGGATGGTGGAAGGACTTGCGGAGTATCTGTCAATAGGTAGGGTAGATGAACACACCGCCATGTGGATGAGAGATGCTGTTTTGAATAATGATATTCCTTCCATTAAGGGCCTTGACACCAACCCAAAATATTTTCCCTACCGCTATGGGCAGGCATTTTGGGCATTTGTGGGCAGCTATTGGGGTGACAGTACGGTTATAAATCTATATAACAATACAGCAAGGTATGGATTGGAGGCAGCCGTTGATGTAGTGCTAAAGTTGAATACGAAAGCGCTTTCCAACATGTGGAAAGCTGCACTAAACACACACTTTAAGCCTCTGATGAAAGATAGCAGTGAACAGAAAATCATTGGCAGGAAACTACTTGATGAAAAAAATGAAGGGGAAATGAATATTTCCCCCGCACTCAGCCCCGATGGTAAGCACATGATTTTTTTATCCCAGCGTGATTTATTTTCTATGGATCTGTTTCTGGCTGATGCACACACGGGCAGGACCATTCGCAAACTCAGCAGTAGTGAAATGAATAACCACATTGATGCCATCAGCTTTATTGAATCTGCAGGCACCTGGTCACATGATAGTCGATTGTTTGCTTACGTTGTGTTTAGTAAAGGGCGGAATGAACTTGTGATTATTGATGTAGTCAATAACCGGGTAGTCAGGGAGGTAGCTATTCCTGGTGTACCTGCCATCAGCAACCCAGCCTGGAGCCCTTTGGATAATCGCATTGCATTTACAGGACTGGTGGATGGCCAAAGTGACCTTTACATATATGACCTTGATAAACAAACGATTCAAAAATTAACCGATGATTGGTATTCGGACATTCAGCCTTCATGGTCTCCCGATGGACAAAGTATAGTATTTGCAACCGATCGCGTAAGCTGGCAAAACGAAAATGAATCTCCAAGGCATCTCAATCTGGCCATATTGAATCTATCCGATGGCGGTATTCGAAATATAGAAGTATTCCCTGGGGCTGATAACCTGAATCCCGTGTTTAAAGATGACAATAGTTTCTGGTTTCTCTCCAACAGGGACGGGTTCAGAAACCTGTACAGCTACAATCTGTCGGCCGATTCAGTGTATCAGCACACCAATTATTATATAGGCATTAGTGGCATCACCGCCTTCTCGCCTGCCATTAGCTATTCATGGAAAAGCAAGGACCTGGCTTATTCCTATTATCAAAAAAGTGGCTATACCATTTATGCAACACCTCTGGATTCATTGCCCGGCTTAGGCGTTAACAGAGATTCGATCAATTTTAAAGCGGCCACCCTGCCGCCTTATGAGCCGATTAAGCGGATTTTTGTTCAACACTATATCGATACGTTGAATGCTTACACCCCGGTGGCTAAAGCTTCATTAAAAACCGTTCCCTACAAACCAAAATTCCAGTTGGATTATATAGGGAATACCACCGTAGGGGTTTCAGTGAGCAACGTGGGTACCGGTCTGGTGGGAGGAGTGAATACCCTATTCAGCGATATCCTGGGCAACAATCAATTGTTTGCCGGGATAGCCCTTAATGGAGAAATATATGACTTTGGAGGACAGGTAGCGTACTTCAACCAAAAAAGACGTGTAGGTTGGGGGGCATCCCTTTCGCATATCCCATACCGCTCTGGGGGCGTAGGTTTCGGGTTAGATTCGTTAAATCTGGGTGACACTACTGTTCAGGTAGATAATTATGCGCTTGACATTCTTCGAACATTTGAAGATCAGGTAAGATTGTTTTCTTTTCTGCCCATATCTCAAACACGGAGAGTTGAGTTGTCAGGGTCCTATGCCCGTTACAGTTTTCGTGTCGATCGGTTTAACAACTATTATTTTCAAGGATTTAAAATTGCAGAGAAACGCGAAAAACTACCCGCACCAGATGGCTATGACCTTTGGAATATCAATACTGCTTTTGTAGAGGATAACTCATTTTTCGGAATAGCGTCCCCCATGAAAGGTCACCGGTACCGGTACGAAGTGGGCAAAGTTGGGGGAGGGTTTAATTTTTATACCCTACTGGCTGATTTTAGAAAATACATTTATTTGAAGCCCGTAAGTTTAGCTGCCCGTGCCTATTATTACGGAAGGTATGGCAAGGATGTGGATCAGGGCCGCATCTCCCCCTTGTTCTTAGGATTTCCCACTCTTATACACGGGTATGATGATGCTTATTTGAGTGATAATTTTGGAGAGGTATCCGATCGGCTGACTATTAATGATCTGTATGGAAACAGGATACTGGTAGCCAATTTTGAAGTGCGATTGCCCTTCTCAGGACCCAGGAGGCTTGCCCTTATTCATTCAAAATATTTTTTTACAGAGCTTAGTTTATTTACTGATGTGGGCACAGTGTGGAGCCCCCCAATATTTGAGACCCGTGAGAATACTAATTTTGTAAAAGGACGGTCTGGAAGGATTATCGCAAGCACCGGTTTATCCATGCGAGTCAACTTGTTTGGACAACTCATCATTGAGCCCTATTATGCCATACCCTGGCAAAGAGATGACGTGAAGTCAGGCGTTTGGGGGTTCAACTTTATACCCGGCTGGTAAGGTGACAACAGGAATTGAAAGTAAATTGTTGCCCCTCACCTATCTGTTTATACTTACCCGGTCATAGGACGTTCATGGAATTTCACTTCTCCACTTGCTAAAAACAGTTCATTATGACATGAATCTGAAATTTTTTCAGTAAAAAACTGACAAAATTTATTATAAATCCAATTGGCATTTGAGTTGCATTTGGAATGACTGAATCGCGATTCTAATGTTTATTGAATTTGGGTTTTGATGGTCCTGGTCACGACACCGGGATTACGATTTAACCAAAATTGTTGAATTGTTTAACTATTAAAATTTAACGAAGATGAACGCACTAGTTAGAAGAAGCGGGCTATTACCCACTACATCATTTTTTGATGATTTCCTGACCAGGGACCTTTTCGATTGGTCAGGCTGGACTGAAAACAGTAGTACAGTTCCTCGTGTCAATATTGTTGAATCAGGCGATGACTTCCGTGTGGAAGTAGCTGCACCAGGAATGAGAAAGGATGACTTCCATATATCGTTGGATAACGGCATGTTGACCATCTCATCAGAAATTCAAAATGAGGAGTCTAACGAAGAACAAAACTACTTGCGCAGGGAATTTAGCTATCAGGCTTTTAAGAGGTCTTTCTATCTTCCCAACACGGTAGAGGCAGACAAAATTAAGGCTACTTACAAAGATGGTTTGCTTCGACTGGCAATCCCTAAAAAGGAAGAGGCTAAGAAAAAACCTGTTAAAACGATAGCCATTTCATAAGTCTGGTTTCTAAAGGTTTAAAGGGGTGGGAAAAGGTTAAACTATCCGGCCCCTTTTTTTATGTGTATAGTACAAAGAAAGGAGGAGCAAATGCAAAGATACTTTAAGCCAGGAGACAGGGTACAGCTTCGCTCTGGTGGCCCTGTGATGGAAGTGATGAAGTACGCTGAGGAGAAGCATATGCTTTTTGGTGTATTTGTAAGCAATGTGAGGGTACTATGCGTATGGTATGATAGGCATGAGGGTCGAAAAGAAGGAGTGTTTCATCAAAACAGTTTGATGAGGGCCAGGATACCCTCCCGCTTTATGGTTGACAAAAGGAATTATCTTCGAAGCCTTGAAAAAGAATAGCAAGAGAAATAATAATGGCGAGGGCAACGCTTAAAAAGCCATTTCAGAGTGTGAGTCGTCAGACCAGTGAATGCCTAAGTAAAGACTGGTCAGACAATTGGTACTTCAGGGTCAGTGTTTGTAATCCACCTTAATGGTTTGATCGGCTAGTAAACCCAGCTTAAACGAACAAGATCTAAAATAAAAAATCAATTTGTACGCTTAAATAGCGCTCAAGCAAAATGTTTCTTTCGATTTAAATAACAACCAGACCTTACTTGGCCAGGATTATTATATGCTTTTCTTTATTGTATGCTTAATGATTCTTTAAGCGATCATGTATTGTTTCTATTGAAGCCTTTAATTTGTCCAGCGCATCGTTCACGGCTTTCTCCACCGTATTTGCATGGCTGGTAACAGCAATGCGTTGCCTGCCCTCAAGTCGGGCTTCAAGCAACGTTTGTCATTCGCGCCTTTTTTCTGACCATTTTCATCCGATAGATGCACTTCAATTCTTGTTATGTGGTTGCTGAAATGGGATAGCTCATTCTCTATTAAGGAGCTTAAATAGCTTTCAAGCCTTTCGCCTCCTGTTATATTTTTATCTGTGTTTAATTGAATTTTCAAGGTCTTATTTTTTTAATAACTGTTCCCTTTTAAAGGAAACAGTTATTGTGTTAGTTTATTAGTTTGTCAATATCACCTTCATAGCCTTTTCTTTGGCCGCATTGCCAAACACTTCATAGGCCTTAAGTATTTCATCCAACTTAAAACGGTGAGTGATTAATTCTTCTGGTTTGATTCTTCCAGACTCCACAGTTTTTAGTAGCATAGGGGTAGTGTTAGTATTTACAAGCCCTGTAGTGATGGTAATATTTCGAATCCATAAATCCTGAATTTGCAGGTCTACACTATGACCGAATACTCCAATATTGGCGACATGTCCACCCGGGCGAACGATATGCTGACAGATATCAAACGTAGCTGGAACACCTACGGCCTCCATGGCCACATCTACACCATCTTTTGTTTCTGACATGATTCTTTTGACCGCATCTTCCTCGCTTGAGTTAATGGTATGGGTTGCTCCCAATTTCCTGGCCAGCTTTAAACGGTTTTCATCCAGGTCAATCATATAGATTTTTGCAGGAGAATAGAATTGCGCAGTAAGCAGGGCAGACATACCAATGGGTCCCGCACCAGCAATAGCGATGGTATCCCCTGGCTTTACACGGCCGTTGATCACACCGATCTCATGACCGGTTGGCAGAATATCACTTAACATGACCAGGGCTTCTTGATCCATTCCTTTAGGAACCGCATGCAGGCTATTGTCAGCATGAGGTATGCGTACATACTCCGCCTGCGTGCCGTTAATAAGATGGCCTAATATCCAGCCACCATCTTCACAGTGCGAATACAGTTGCTTTTTGCAATACTCACAAGAACCGTCTGACGTGATACAAGAAATAATAACCTGGTCACCCTTCTTAAATTTCCTGACTGAAGCACCCACCTCTTCAATCACACCGATGCCTTCATGTCCGAGTGTAGTTCCGGGTTTTACCGAGGGAGTTTTGCCATGCAGAATACCTAAATCTGTTCCACAGATTGTTGTTTTAATTATTTTAACGAGGGCATCCGTTGGTTTATCAATACCTGGCTTAGGTACATCTTTCCATTCAATCTTACCAGGTCCGTTATAGACAAGGCCTTTCATGGTTGTTTTAACAGTTGTTGCTGACATAATCTTTATAATTTAATATGAAACTTTATTTTCTTTGTTGTAAAGCTGTTTCTCTTACGGATAAGAGTATTACACATGAAACAGATGCGTGGTCAGATTTAAAAGGTATCGCTGTTGAAATAGTTTTTTCATAAGAGAGTAAATCTTTAATGTTAATGTATATCGTATTAAATATTCTCTAGAGCCCATTTAATGGCCACCTACAAGAAGACATTAATTGATACCAATTACAATGATATAGTTCACAGCTACCCATGAGAGTTATCATCTCATCCTTCTTATTTTTTTCTGTTAGGAATATGTAATTTCTTTGCGCTTCTGCGGGTGAATTTAGCAGACGTTAAAAAAGACAGCACTCAGGATTTGGGAGGTTGATTTTTCGTGAACACTTATAACCTGCGGAGGGATGTGTGATGGACTACTCCATTTCAAATTTTAACTTTCCTTCTTTTGGTTCTTTGAAGGCATCACAGGATATTAAATACTGTTCCATTTCATCAAGACTTTCTTGTTTTAAGGTTGAGCTAAAGTCATACGCTTTCAACATCATTCTGATGAAGGGATCAGCAATTTGCTGACGTGTTAACTTTCGCAATGCTCCCATGTAATCTTCACGGAATGCGGTTGGAATAATAATTTTGTCGAAGCCTTTTGAGGAGAGTTCTGCATTCATCATCACTCTTGCTATCCTGCCATTCCCATCCAGGAAAGGGTGCACTTCGCTGACCAAAAACATCATGTACACCGCTTTTGCAAAAGGAGTCTTCAATAAAGAATACCAATCAAATCCTTTTTTTAAAGTTCCATTGACCAGGCTCCAGTCCGAAAATTCCGTATTACCTGCTCTGTTGTTCCTGTCTTTGAACTCACCTGGTTTTTTTGATTTGCGGGATTGCAACAATACAGCATGGCGATTACGCATCAAGTCGAGAAATACATCTGCAGAGGATGGACATAAGCCCATTTCTTTTTTATCTGAAACTATTCTGTAGGTACCAAGTATGTCATGCGAGTCTTCTTCCCTTGCTGGCAATGGTGTTTCTGTTCGTACGATCTCCTTTGCCTCAACGACCGTAAACTCGGTGCCTTCAATGTAGTTTGAGAAATAGCTTTCGAAGAATGCAAATGCCTTATAGTTGTTGGGTGAACTGGACACTTTATGCTCAGAAAATACTTTTCCGGCCAGTTCTTCATATAGACACTCAAATAATTTGATTCTGATTGGATCAACTGGTTCACCAAGTGAGCGTGCTACTGCACTAGGAGATGTTAAATTCTTTGATTTTCCGGTAGCCAATAAATCGCTGATCAACTGATTCAGTTTTTTGAATTCCTTCTGCATCTCTAAGTCCTGGGAAATTTCTTTGGCCTTGTCTCGCAGTGCATTCAAACCTTGCTCACCTCTGGCTCTTATAATAGCCTCTAACTTTTCTTCAATTACTGACATGGGCAAGGTTTTAGATTCCTCACCTTGTTTTCGTGTCTCCTGAAGATTTTCTAAAAATGCTCTTGCTTCTTGTGAAGCAAAAAGATTTTCAAAAAAAGGAGCATCACCATCAATTGGTTTGGGACCTTTCAACAGGTGGATCTTAAGCCCCGGGATTGAAACGTTCGAGGTATAGGAATAGGTTAGAAAAATATGCCCTCCTGATGTTGGTTTAAACTCCAGCGCGCTTCGATGACTTAATAAAGCTTCTGGAAAATGGTTAGCTAGAATGCGATACCAATTTCTTTTTATAATAAATGCAGGTTCCTCCTCTAAGTTGGAGGTATAAATGCGAGGAGCAATTTTTCGAATTAACTTCTCTTTTAATAACCTGGTAATACGTCTTGACTCTTTCTTTTCAGATGAGGCAAAAATGATTTCCTGAACCTTTGAAGGGGTAGTTTTTCCCACTAATTCATTTATTTTTCCTCAAATTGGGTAATTTTTCAGATTGATTAACTACATGTTGAGCAAAATATTGTATTAAAATAAGACAAATGGGTAAAAATTTATATTAACAAGGGCGCCCTTCTATGTACATGGGCAAAATTTCCGATTAGGCCAGGACCCCAAAAATGTGACTTTTTGATAATGATGCATCTACACGCTATCTGAAATTAGGTCAAAATTTTTTGATAAATGATTCGAAAGCAATACATCAAAGAGAAGGTTTGGCCTTTTTTGGTAAGCCTTGGAGGAGGCATGGTTATGCTATTGGCATTTTTTGTCCCTTCCATTCAAGATCAATGGGACAGGTATCAGTCCCGGGGTGTTATTGAACAGTATGTTCAGATTGGAGATGACCTTTGCGATGAAGGAAAATTTACTATGGCAGAGAACGCTTACCAAAAGGCATTTGAACTCTCGGGTGAGCAGCGGCTAGATATTGAACTGATGAGGCTTAAGGCAAATGTTAATAGAATTAATGAGGCTGAGGAATGGAACAGTAAAATCCCTGATGATTTGGAAGAAGTAGATTTTCAGCTGCTTCTTCACCTCCAAAAAGAAAAAAATCAGAAATACGAGCGTATTGCCACCTTGAATAGCTACGGAAATTTTCTGGTAGCCAACCAGCGCTATGCTGAAGCAATTCAAAATTATGAGTTAGCGATGGCTTTGGATTCTGCCGATGTCTTAGCCTACATCAATCTTGGAAATTTGTTTGACGGAAAAGGAGCGAGAAGTAAGGCGAAGGAGTATTATCTTAAAGCAATCAAGATTGATAACGAAAATGGGAGGGCCCACTATAACCTTAGTCTACTTCTTTGGGAATCTGGTAAAACGCGTGAAGCTATAACCGAAATGGAGCAAGCACTTAAATGCGATGAAAGTGATTCGGTGGCAGTTAGGGAGTACAGGAAATTGGTCAGTGAGATGAAATTAGACCTCAAATAAATGGAATGATGAATTTGTTGTACCAGTTTTATCCAAGTAGAATGCGATTTCTGATACTAATTTTGGTATTGCTATCCGGTAATTTGATGAGTCAGCCTCAAATATATACCGGAATCAACAATTGCGAGATTCGAATGCAAGGGATCCACAAGGAATATGTTTTCGAATCAAATCATATGGAGGCAAGACTAAATACTTTCCAAAAAAGATTTGAGTTCATTATACCTGTTGAGACTCTTAAGCCCGTAAGAGATTCATCTGATTTGGCCATGCTAAATGAAATAATAGGAACCGAACCAACCATAATCCTGGTTGCAGAGTTGCCAGATGATCAAATTGATTTTTCTGAGTTCAAGGGCAATACTCCAATGACAATGAATGCACAGCTATTCCTGGGTTCATTCATTAAGGAAGACGATCTTCAGTTTAATGAAATTCAGTTTAATGGAATTAAAATAGGTGATAATAATTTGGAATTCAATTTTGATATGTTCATTCAAGGTGGTATGGTAAAATTAATAAACACCGTTCGTGACGACATTCTTGAAATTGAAATAATTGGAAAAGGAAATAGAATAGTTGGAATCACTTCAACCCCTTAGTATACCAGTTTATAAAAAAAATATTCTCATTCTTTGTTTTTATTCTCTGGGTAGCCATAGGAATTACTTATCTGGTGAGACCAGAGAAAAGCAAGAGGTAATTAAATATATGAATAACCCCGGATTTTTATTATTCTTATTATAGATACTATGGCCTTTGGTATGTGGCGGAAACCTTAACGGAATAACTTTTGGGTAAATAACAATGAAAAGGAACTCTTATAATTGATATGCACGAAGCTTAACCAGATAACTTAATAGGGAGAACGAATACAGTTGCCCCGATTAATAATTTTAATGAGGCTAAATTTGCTCAAAAGGAAATATCAAAATTATTTAAGCGATATCCACCAGGGTAAGTTAACCAATAGTTTTTTTTGAAGGGGCCTCACTCAAATGCTGGCCTTTTTCATTATATTTTTAAATTTATATCGCTGCAAGAATATGAATCCATGGCATTCCATTTCATACGGAGAACTGGCTCCATCAATTGTTAACGCCATCATTGAGATCCCCAAAGGAAGCAAAGGAAAATTTGAAATGGATAAGGTTTCGGGGCTCATTCGGCTAGATCGAGTATTATTTTCTGCTGTACATTATCCTGCGAACTATGGATTTATCCCTCAAACATATGGTGAAGATAATGACCCATTGGATATCCTTGTACTGACTTCAATTGATCTGCCTGTGATGTGCCTGGTGAAGGCGAAGGTAATCGGAGTGATGCGAATGACTGATTCAGGACAGGCTGATGACAAGATTATTGCTGTTGCTGTAGATGATGTCGGGTTTAGTCATGTTCATCATATTAATGATCTTCCCATCCATGTAACTCAGGAGATTCAACGATTTTTTCAGGACTACAAGATTCTGGAAAACAAGGAGGTGGTTGTGGATAGAATTTTTGACGAAAAGCAGGCCTATAAAGTCGTTATGGATGCAATTGATTTATATAAATCGAAAAGGGATGAATTAATTAATCAACAGAGACCTTAGTGATGGAAAAATCAAATGCATCAGCAACAGTTTGGAGCAGCTTGTTTGAACTAATCAGCTCGTATAAAAAAAGATTTTTTATTGTAGTCTTTATCAGCTTATTAAGTACTAGTGCAAGCCTTGTGGAGCCATTGGTATATCGCGAAGCAATCAATGATGTGGCGGGCTTATTCGTTCATAAAGCCAAGGTAGAAGCATATAATAAAACCAGCGATGAGACGGATGATGATGCGGTCACGGCATTTATTGAAAAGCAAGTTACTGCATTGGAAAAAAAAGAACCGCATAAACAAGACCATGTTGCACCGCGTACTCCTCATCAAGCCATGGAGACTTTAATATGGGCCGTGCTTATTTTGTTTGTAGTCAATTTGGTGGGTGAGCTATTCTCTCTCTTAGGAGAAAACCTCAACGTGAAACTTTCATGTAACATCGAGCAATCCTTTATACAAAGAACGTTTTCGCATGTCCTCAAACAACCGCTCAGTTTCTTTAGCAAGCGATCCAGTGCTTCTCTGGCGAAGCAGATAAATCAGTCGGAGGAAGTGTCCGCTGTTGTCAACGGATTTTCACAGGAAATTTTACCTGAGCTTATCAGCTTGATGGGGATTCTGATAATTATGTTCTCACAAAATGTCATCCTGACATTGATATCCCTGGCAATTATTCCTTTTTATTTGCTAATCGCATGGCGTTCCGCGAATAAGTTGGATTCCGGTCTTTCAGTTTTTTATGACCGATGGGAGGAGGTGGCTGCACGCATTCAGGATGCACTTACAGGGATAAAAACAGTGAAACTATCAGGAGCTGAAGAGCGCGAAGTAAATAGGTTGAAAGAAATTTCAGATGAGGCATACAATGACTATGTGGATCGAACACGAATGGCTAACAAATATGTATTTTGGGAAACAATGCTTACACAAATTTCTACCGCGCTTGTGTTGGGGTATGGAGGCTATTTAACCCTAAAGAACCAACTCACTCCCGGGGATGTGGTCATGTTTGTTGCCTACCTTGACAGACTTTATGATCCAATTGATTCCCTGGCAAGTTTATGGGTGAACTTGCAACAAAATGTAGCATCTGTTTCGCGTGCCTTTAAATTACTTCATGGTGGGAAAGAAGAAAGGCCTGGAGAAAAACTTGAACTGAAAAAAGGCAGTGTTGAATATGAAAATATAGTTTTTGGCTATTCCGCAAAGCGAGAAGTGCTTAAAGGCATTTCTTTTGTAGCAAAGCCGGGAAAAGTGACCGCCATTGTTGGCCCTTCGGGCGCAGGAAAAACAACAACAGTTGATTTACTATTGAAGTTATTTAGCCTAAAAGACGGAACGATTCGGGTTGATGGACAGGATTTGCTCAAACTGGATGCCGCATCTGTTCGTTCGCAAATTGGAATTGTATCGGCAGATGGCGCGATTTTTCGGGGTACACTTGCAGATAACATTCGGTACAAGGCTCCTGATGCCACAGACAATCAAGTAATGGATGCCGCCATCGCGGCAGGTCTGGAAGGAACGATACAACGGTTTCCGGAAGGATTGCAAACACATGTTGGAGAAAGTGGCTTGGGTCTTTCCGTAGGTGAGAGGCAACGTATTCAAATCGCCCGAGTTCTGATAAGTAATCCGAGAATACTGATTCTTGATGAGGCAACGGCCAATTTGGATTTTGCCACCGAAGCGGAAATAAAAAAGACAATTGAAAAGATAAGGAAGGAAAATACGGTTATAATTATTGCGCACCGCTACTCAATGGTGTTGGATGCGGATCACGTTATCGTCCTTGATCATGGAGGAATAATAGAACAAGGAACGGTTGCTGAATTGATAAACAAAAGAGGCTGGTTTTCCGAGTTTGCCAAATCTGCAGACAAATAAAAAAATAGAAGAACGATAGCCAAACCCAGGCCTGTGGAGCCCTCTCCGTCTGTTGGCTTATTGCAAAGCTTTGTAGGTGCCGCCTTAGAAAACTTCGTTTTCCGGCTTCACTACCAACAAAAAAATCCCGCTCGCGGGACTTTGATTTATTTGCAGAGCCTGCCTGCTGCAGGCGGTGAGGAGGGATTATCCCGATAAATTCGGGATGATCCCTTTTAGGGGGGAGGGTCAAAGCATAAGCTACCGCTCGCTGAGCTCACTCTTTTTTATTGGCGTCACTTGCTTTCAAAACCTACGGTTTCGCGCTCGCGCACCAATAAAAAAACCCCGACAATTGTCGGGGTCGCTTATGCTTTGCAGAGGAGGAGGGAGTTTGTAACCCTCAATATTCCGCTGTTTTATAACTTTTTAGCGACTTAGGAAGAACAAGTGCACCGATTCTCCACTAGTCAGAATAAAGTCAATAAAAATCAATTCGTATTGATGCTAAGATAACAAATTTGAATTCAATAAAATCAAATATTAATTACAAAATTACTTGAACAAAATTCGATTCTGACACACCTACCAAACCGGGCAGGTCAATTGATGTATTGATTTGCCCTTTTCCAATGAACATATGTTCAGATTTCAATTAACATTAATTAAGAAATCAATTGACAAATGGTAAGTGTTCTACTAAACACAATTAAGCAGACTTAAAAAGCTTGTGGCTGCAAGAGCGAATATGGTCAAATGCAGTAACCATATAATTTTCTACTGTTCCTTTAGTTATACTCATGCGATCAGCTATTTCAGTATTAGATAGATTTTCAAATACTCGCAGCCTTATTGCCTCACAGCAGCGCTTGGGTAAGCCGGTCAAGCACTCCTCAATTTGATCCTGAAGGGAATCTTTTTTGTGCTCTTCGAAACTCGGATTCTCATAGAAAACTTCAAATAATTTGTAATGCTCTTCAAATTTCTTAACCACGCCTTTGTGCTGAAAGTATCGAATGACCTTATACCGCACCATTTTATAGAGATAGCCCTGTAGGGACGTTAAATGGTCTAACCGCTTCCTTCGGCTCCAGAGGTCAAGAAATATATTCTGAATGATTTCTTCGCAGTCTTCTCTTAGATATATGTTCCTACGTGTAAATTGGTAGAGAGGAGAAGCGTATTTAGAATAGAAGAAGCTGAATGCTTCGCTGTCTCCAGATTTAAGTAACTCTAATTTTTCTTCGTCTGTGCAATCTATTCCTAGCATAGGTCAAATGGTTATGCCAACAAAGCCAATTCGAATATAATAAAAACATTGTCAATAACGCATATATGCGTTGATAAAATTTTCAATGTTTACGGAGTTTTCGGTGTGACTAGAATAAGGAACATCAAACTCTTAAAGCGATTTGGGAAACGATTGAGGGAACTTAGGATTGAGAATAATCTATCTCAAGAAGATTTGGCTAATGAAGCTGAGGTCCCAATAAGCCAAATTGGAAGAATCGAGAGAGGGGAGATCAATGCTACTTTGAGCACTTTGAATGCCCTTTGCATTGCTTTAAAAATGTCGCTTAGTGATCTATTGGATTTCTGACCCTCTTATATATTCGGTAGTTTCTGAGTGCCCAAGGGATGAAGTAATGTTGTCCGAAAAACAAATCAAAATACTTTCGAATTGGAGATATACTTATAACCTTGTTCTTTGGTGGTGGGAATCAAGATGTAATTCAGTTAAAAGTTTGGGTACCATGTAAGCACCTTTTCAAAAGGTAGAGGCTATTTTGAATAGCCAATGAATTTTGTTCTAGTTTATCTTAACAAGGTGTGAGTTACCTTGTCAGTTCATTATGAGACCAATCTAACAACTTAGGGGAAATCATTAAAAGATTCTCACAAAAGATTTCACACAGATCCAACTAACTCAATCCCGAGAAGACGGTGACCATAGGGCTATTTTCTGGTTGATCCACGCCACATAAGCTAGTCACGAAGTATATTCATGAGTATGTCATAAGTAAATCAGTGGCGAGATAGGCAGTTTTTATTACCCATAAATGAAGGACTGTTAATGAATTTTGAAATATTGACCTTTTACTTGGAAATATCAAAATCAGTGTTTTACCTTTGCGAATTATCTAAGATTTCAGCAACACATGGTAGAAAGAGGGAAACCTCCTACCAATTGTAGAAAGAGGGCAAACCTCCTGCAATAACGTGACGGTGAGTTGTTCCACGTAATGATTCACTAATTACCTGAAGTAGTCTAGTTTCTAATATTTAAAAACTATGCTATTGACGTGGCAGTGGTATTCAAGCGTTTTTAAATCATGAAACAATCAGATGGATTGAACATTACTTTTAATGTTACTGAATCGGTAGCCAAGTTTTTGATTAAAGGGTTTTACATCATGTTAGGTGTAATTATTCTAGCATTGATCATTATTAAAGTGGGAGCGCCACTAAAGTTTGAAAAGGATAGTTCTATTAAGGTGGAACTTACACCAGAAGCGAGACAGAAAAAGGATTAATTAAGCGCAATCGTATCTGGTTTCAGATTCCTGAATTTGGGCCATGGCATTGTCTTAGCAACTGTCTTTGAAATGCTTGGGCCGTACCTATGATCTTGAATTACTAGCCGAAATACTAAAGATTAAGCCACACGAACTCATTCAGCGCGTAGACAAGGCCTTAAAGATTTAGAAACTATAATTGAGTAGGGCACATATGTTAAGAATCCACTTAACATATGTTAACTGAACCTATAACAACCCTTCATCAGCAAATGAATAGTACCCCTCCCGAGTAACTATTATATGATCCAATAAGGGGGTCTCAAGAATTTTTCCACCATCTTTTAACTTCGTTGTCAGTCTTTTGTCAGCCTCACTGGGAGAGGGATTTCCGGAAGGGTGATTGTGAGACACAATAATGGAGCAGGCATTGGCTTTTATGGCTGCAGCGAAGATAAGTTTGGGATCTGCCACGGTGGCGGTAGATGAACCAGAAGAAACTTTAAAAATTCCGAGTACTTTATTCGCTCTGCTGAGTAGTAGGACTTTGAATTGCTCGATGAAATCAATCCTGTCCTGATCCCAGCATTCCAGAAGAATTTTGTAAGCCTCCCGAGAACTGGTGATCATAGGACGAGATGAAGCTTTCACATTTGATTTGTAGGTAAGTTGGATTTCTGTTACCTGAAACTGTTTGAATTGAGAATTGATGTTTTCCATAATCGTATTGTTTAATTATGGAGCCACACCAGGTTTTGGAAGGGGTAAGCGCAAAAAGCAACGGAATAAATGGAATGCGAGACGGATGCGGGTTTATGCCGGAATTTTTTGTCAGCGTACACCTTCCACAACCTATCTTGCCACAGAATTAAGCGAAACAGTATTTCTGATCATGGCGCATTAGAATTGTTATATTTGGGACGTCAAATAGAAATGGAAAATTCACAGCCCGACAAAACAATTTCAGTCATCTCCACTGAGTTGATTATTGAACATCTTAAATCCATTAGGGATACTACTGTTATCAGTCTACTAAAAAATGATGATGCCCTGATGGCTTTTCTGGAGGAACATTTCGATACGATTGCGATAAGCCCAGTTAAGCAAGAGTTCTTAAAACGCGAGCTAGTAGAATTAAAAAATTCCTCCCTGGATCTGGTTCACTATTCTTCTCTGATTAAGGAAATCAAAGAAAAAGGATACATGATGGTCAACAAAGATCTCCCTCTTTTCAATCAGGAGTTAAAGCTTATTTGCGAGAAATATGGATTCTAACATGAAGGAAATGATACTGCATCTTGAAATTTCCCGTTAGATTTTATTATCAAAGACCTGATATGCCTTTCATTACTTATACCCTTTCCATAAATTTCTCTTATTAAAATACAAATCGTTATTTATGTATTCTTGTCTATTGTCACTAAACCCATTCCTCTGTCTAGCAACCATTGGGTTACACACTAAGAACTTTCCTTGTCTTGCTAGTGCCCGATCAATGTCTTTATTGCCCGATAATGAAAGAAACGTTTTGTAAAACCTCTGCCTTATTTTGTACAAGTGAGTACCGGCAAAATCTTTTACGGAATTGTCATCCTGCACTTTGCTGTATGAAATTCCACCAAGATAAAGATCATAATCATCTGGCTCGTTGTTAATAAAATATTCCAGTGCGCCTTTTGCTGAGAACTGAACATCATCTTCCGCAATCATTACCTCTTGCAGCCCTTGCTCTGATGCCCAGGACACAATCTGGTTGTGAGCTTCGGCTATTCCCCTTGAGGGTTTTTCTGTATCTAGAAATCCTTCCCAAAGCACGTAATTGTCAAAATTCTGGATTTCCAGTTCCCTTAAGACCTGGCTTAGTCTATCCTGGCGGTGTTTAAGATGTACAATATGTAGGTGCATATTCTCTATTTCGCATTTTGCGAAATGCGAAATTCGTTGTAAATTTGCCTTATTATGAGGAAACACAATGGTATGCGACCCCAAGATGTTGCAATTTTATTAAAAATAATTGCCTTGAATAGCAAGGATTGGCAATTAGTGCCTCTTTCTAACGAACTTCTGATTAGTATATCGGAGATATCCGAATCTCTGAACAGGAGCAGACTTGCAGGTTTAATTGATTATCATAAGAAGCGACCTAATAAACAAAGTATTCTGGAATTTCTGGAGCATGGAGTCAAGTATGTATTCCCTCAACAGCCCGGTGCAATGTCAAGGGGTATGGTCACTGCCCATTCCCACCCCTTCATGAAGCGATTTTTTAACAGTGCAGAAAACTACGTCTGGGCTGATCAAGAAGGAGACTTGATTGGCCAGGTGATCGAGCCATTTTATGAAAAGCAACCAAAGGCAGCTAAAAGAGATCCCGAATTTCATAAATTACTTGCTCTCGTTGATGTGATACGAGTGGGCAAAGTAAGAGAGGTTAAAGTAGCCATTGATGAATTAAAACGAATACTTCTGTATGAACCATCAAAATAATATTTACAGAATCAAGACGGTTTACGATTCATTAAACGACCTGAAAGATGATGTTGTTTTCGTGGGGGGAGCCACGGTATCGTTTTATGCTGATCAACAAGCTTTTGAAATTCGTGAAACAGACGATGTCGATGTGATTGTAGAAGTGCTGAACTTTCGCGCGCATACAGATTTTGAAGAACGCTTGAGAATGATTGGATTTGTAAATGACGTGATGTCCAAAGTTCGTTGTAGGTATAAAATTAAGGGTATTACTGTCGACATCATGCCGACCAAGAATATTGCCATTGGATTTGAAAACAGGTGGTATCCTGATGGGTTCAAACATGCAATGGACTTCCAGTTAGATGAAACCACCACCATTAAAGTATTAACACCGGCCCATTTTATTGCTACCAAACTTGAAGCATTCAAAAGCAGAGGAGCTAGCGATCCGCGGCAGAGTCAGGATTTTGAGGACATCGTATATATTCTTGAGAATAGGAAGAGTATATGGAAGGAGATGCGTATGGCAAATCAAACGCTAAGAGATTACCTAAAAGTCGAATTCAATGCTTTATCAGCAAACCCCAACATTTACGAATGGATTGATTGCCATGTGGAATTTGTGTCACCTCCCTCTACAGATTGGATATTGGAGGAGATCAGGGATTTTGTTTCAAAAGATCAGGGATAGCCCCATACATTGCCGGGCACCACTTATTGAAAATACAAATGAGCCGTAGCTAAATCCTTCTTCGTTTCTTTTTCTTCTGTTTAGGGTTCAGGTGAGGATTAACCAGATCAGGTTGGTAATCAGAGTTGACATTATGCCCATTAGAATTACCATCCAATAACGCTGCCAGACCGAGATCAATTGACTTTTCTGGAATAAGGTTGATGCTACTTCCATCTTTTCGTTTAGTTGATCGAAATCGCTGTTTAGTTTCTGGGACTTGGTTCGAAGGTCTTCTATTGTGGAGCTCAGAATTCTCAGATTGTTTGAATACTGGCTGCTGCTTTGTCCGGCTCTGCTGTAGGTACTTTGAATCTCTTGCAGAATGGCCATCACTTGTTCCTGCGTCAGGGTTGATGGACTTTGTTCTATCATTTGCCTGGTGAATTGTTGTGCGATCTCTTTCTTGTTCATAGTTGATGCTGTCTTTTATAGTACCCCATTTGAAATCATTTCCAAGTTTGGCTCCTTTAATAATGATGCCCTCATATCCATAGGATATCCCACTGACATACCCTGTAGAAGCCTGGTTGAACAGGACATTAATTCCTTTGTCCTCCAGTGCCTTGATAAATTCCCTTGTTGCAATCCCCTGTTTTCCCTGAAGTATACCCCGAATGAGAACTTGTAACTTCATCTTTTGAGAAGGTTCGTTTGTTCTTTTCATCATCTCCAATTCATTCTTGGTCATGGCACGTTCACGTGCCTGGCTGCTGGAGTTAACCTTTGTTAAGTCATATATTATCTCCAGTTCACGCAAGACCTTTTCACTTCTTGCAAAGTCATTACTATCACTAAGTACCTTGCCATCATAACCAATTCGATTGACAAGAATGTGAAGGTGTGGATGATCCGTGTCATGGTGGCGAAACATGATGAACTGGTGCTGGGTAAATCCATTGGCGACCATGTAATCATGTCCGATCTGTTTCATCTTTTCATTGGCAAGGTCTTCGCAAGGTGGGAAGTTGATGGAGGTATGGTAAAAATACTTCTGAAGGTTGGGTCGTTGAGCCCTGACCATTTGTATTTCTTTCAGTATTGACCTCTCGGAAATACTTACAAAGGAATGGGCCAACACTTCGGCTATTCCCTTCTCTACTTTTTCGAGGTTATACCGAAGCGCTCCCCTGAATCCTTTACCCTTGATCTGATTGCCGGTCATTGATGAGTGCTTTGATAATCTTGCTTAAGATCATAGTCAATTCAAGTTGTCGTACCAGATACTCCTTTGGAAATTCTCCTGCGTTGATCCGATGTGTCACCTGATTGAGATTGACACCAATCCTTTTCAATTCCAGATATAGCGAAGTATCCAGAGGTGACATTTTAACAGGTGGGAACCTGCCCACAAACACTTTGTGTCTTATCCAATTGGCAGGACTCAATCCACTCCCAGCGGCATACTGGTTGAGTTTATTATTCTCCTCCACAGTCAACCGGATGTTTACCTGTACTACCCTTTTGTCCTTATCGTTTATTCTTTGTCTTGCCATTACATAAAAAAATCGAACGAAGTGGTCGGGTTACAAGCCGTTGGAGCGTAGCGGAAACATGGCTTGCTCCTTCTAACTTCAGGTATCTTATTATCCAAATGCTTGGTTCTCGCCATAGTTTTTAAAATCATAATGAAAGCTAATCAGGTTGTGATTTCAGTTGCTTCAACTTTATGTGTGATCTTCGAATTCTGAACTGTTTGTTTCTTTCTCGTCTTATGTTTTTTGGAAATGTGTCCATCCAGTGAGCGCTTATTTGGAAATGGACCTGCTCCACATTCAGCGCACCATTCTGTCATTTTGTCCTTTTCATCATTTAGTCTTCGATAGAACAACTCGCTTAGCTGCCATACTGCAAGAGAATGAATCAGGCAAATGCAAAGGCTAATCAGGGTTGTTTTGATATTTTCATGATTTGGGTTTTGAAGCGCTACAAACCAGTAGTTGTAATAGAATGCGTTCAGAAAGAAGCTGACTATAGCATAAAATTTACCCGTATTTCGGTAACCATTGATAATGAATACCAGGATGAGGAATTCAATAACGGCTGCCAGTGCTATCCCATATATCCAATTCAGGAACGTAAAGCCGGAAAGCGTCATGTCCAAATGTTCCAGTTCTTTGAAAAGATGTCCAGCATGAGGAACATAAAGGATAATTAAACACAGCGACCCATGAAAAACTGCTTCTTTGCTTTGGAGGTATGTGACTATATTTTTCATATGACCTTATTTAAGGTAACTCTATGGACACTGTCAATTACCGTCTTATCCCTTTCGACCTTTTGCGAGGTAAGGCTTGACCTTGGTTCACCTTTAGCATTGCTATCAAGTATTCGTTGACATCTTTGTTATTCTTGTAGAGGTGTGAAGCATCCTTGTATGCAATACCTTTCTCTTTCAATCCCTCCTTTGCCTCTCTGGCAGGAGTGTCATTATCAAGAAAGAGGCGAGTCTCCTTGTAGGATTGAAGAAGCGTTAAATTTCGATTGAGTAGCCTCAAAGAGTTAAGGATCAGGAAATCTGAGTTAAGGGTCAGTTGTTTTATTTCACTGTTATCAATTTTTAATACAGAGAGAAAATCTATAAAACCTTCCAAAACAGAAACTCTGGAAGCTCCATTTTCTATTAGTGAAATATCTTTCGGTGAAGAAGAACCCTTGAACCAACGATTGCGAAGTTCATAAGCGCCCGACCGGTTAGGGAAACCAATTGCTTTATATGACTTCGGCCCAATTCTGAATTCAATTTCCTTACAGAATTGGTTAGCTAGTTCCAGATCAATTCCGCGACTGTCCAGATAGTTAATCAGGTCTGCATTGGTCAAGTCTTTTGCTGAAACAACCACTAATTTGTTTTCCGGCCTGTCTATTGGAGGTGGATGCTGGCGAATGGAAACATTGCCATAGTTACCATTTGATAACTTTTCCAGGAATTCATAAAGTGTACATTGGTGAAGTTTAGCTCCTAAATCTAGGATGGTTCCCCCTTCGCCAGTACCATGATCAAACCACACATTGGATTTTGTGTTGACCTTAAAGGAAGGCGTTCGTTCTTCACGAAAAGGGGAATGGTACCAGCTATCATCGCCTCTGATTTTAGCTGGTTCAAACCCTAACCTGAATAAATACTCCGTGATAGGGATTCTTTTAGCTTCATTGAATGAAAGGTGCTTAGGTTTCATTTGTTGCAGTCCATTGGTGATTGATCTTTCATCACAAGTACTACCTGGCTTGCGTTTATGGGATGATAGGAAGGGTTGTATTTTAGATAACCAAATGTTTGAAGTTCCTTGATTACTTTATGATAAGTAGCCTTTGAACGAATTCTTGAAGCTTGCATTAATACTCTTCTAGACACCCGGTAGGGTTGTTGAAATTGCTCGATTATCCATACATCGCATAAAGCGAAAGCCATAGCAATATGAATTGGTTTCAGCCTGTCGTCCGCTACCACCTTGCTGATATATTGGGTAAGTTGTTGAAGCTTATCCATCAATACTTCTATTTTGAATTGCTCTCCAGAAGCTTGATTATTTCTTCGTATTTATAAAATACAATGCCACCCACTTTGGTGTAATTCAAAGTGTGGTTGACTCTTAAATTTTGCAAAGTACCGGGGGATATTCCCAACATCTTGCGAACCTCCGAAGATCTCAACCATTGTTTAGCAGGTTGTCCATTCCTTTCTTGAATTAGATCTTTGATTTCAGAAAATAGTTCGCTCTTGAAATCATGAAGATCACCAATGGTTAGTAGTTGGTCTCGGTTGAAACTTGACCCTAGTTCATTTTCCTCTCTTGAATTTATGCCACTCATATCAAAATCAATTATGAACAGCAATCTGAATTAAAAACTCAAATGGTTTTCACAAGTTGTCCCCATCTTGGGTATAAAATATTCCTATTTATTTGTTGCTTTTAATGATTTGATACGACTACATACTGTCAAAGGTGGATGTCCAATTTGTTCTGGAATTGTTTGTGCCTGTTTGGATAAATATTTTCCTCAATCATACAATTTGGTCGGATATGGAAAATTGTAATTCATAACTTTGTTTCCTTAACATAATATAAGCAAATGGGTAAAGACAACATTGAAGAATTCGATGAACTAATACTAATCCTTGTTGCGGCATTAGGTCAAGAGGCTATGGAGCTATCATTGCTGAGGAAATAGATAAGAAACTAAAGAGGGAAAGTTAATAATCTTAAGAATATACATTGGAACACAAACCGAACTACTGTTAAAATTGGTGAGTTTAGATTTTGCAGGACCTTTGGAATATAACATTTCCAGTATGTGTCTACCTCACTTCACTAATCGTTATAGCAGAATTGTATGCTCCAAAAATTCCTACACCGCCCTGTACATTACCCTGAATTACGGGAATCTCTTTGAAATTTGGGAAAAGGCTACCTGAGTTGTTGTCATTATCCCACTGTTGGAATTGTCGATAGTTTTTAAAATATTGATATAAACCTTCTTCCACGTTTCTAATTGAAATTTTCAGGGAGGGATTAGTAGCAATAAAAGCATATTTAAGAATTGCTCCATACTCATTTGTGACAATTTGTTTGTCACTTGGGAAAGTAATCTGTTCAAGTAGTTCTGGCTTCAAGTCAATTTTACCAGTACCACCAGGAAAGGGATTCTCATAATTGCCAGATGCACCAAGAACTATTGAAAAATATTTGAATTGGTCAACGTTTTGCCATTTAATGGTAAACAGGAAGTCGTCACCCTCCCGTGTGCCAGTGATATCAGGCACTCCAGGATCAGGTGGAACTTTGCAAGTGGCTGATGCATGTGTTCCCTGGGGAGTACTTACGGAGAGCAAGTAGCTCGCGTTTGCCTTAATATTCAGTCTATTTCTTACTCCAACATATTTGTAAATTTTGCGGGTTGTGGATGGATGGTCATAATCAAAGGTGAGACGAAGTGTATCGTAATTGGCCCCATCTGAAATAGTCACCAATGCATCTTTAACTGTAGCTGAGTCGCTCTTAATCGTTGATCCGAGTGGACTTGCTTTATAAACATAGGCCGTAAAGACAGAATCCTGAGGAGAGATTATGCAAGTAACAGATATTAGTTGGTTAGGATCTACATGATCAAACTCCACCTGTGGATCACAAGCAGTTAATGAAATCAATAAGTTCAAAATAATTGCAACTCTCATTTCTAAAATTTGAAATTATATGTAACGGATGGCAGTATCGGGAAAAGTGATTTTTTCTTTAAGTCATATTTCTGACCGCCATTGGCAAAATCATTTGAAGCTTCCAAGTAGTAGTAGAATGGATTCTTTCTATTGTAGGCATTAAATAAGCCAAACTCCCAATATCGTTCGTAGTTCTTTTTCTTCTTATGCAATTGTATACTTATGTCAAGACGATGATAAGCATCTCCCCGGTAACTGTTCCTAGACCCCAAATAGGGAACGGCTACAATTTCTTCTTTGTTCAGCGGGAAGGTCACCCCATCCCCGGACAGGCTAATTCTAGTGTCCGTTCCGTTTGCGAAATTACCATAATAATATGCCTGAGGTACAGACAACGCATTACCGGTTGAATAGAACCAACTAGCCGATAAATTTACTTTCTCAGAGATTTTGTAACTACAAAATAGAACGACATTATGCCGACTATCATATCTGGGGAAAAATATCTTCCCGTTATTAATGTCATCAAACTGATTTACAACCCATGATAGGGTATAAGCGAGTGATCCGGTAAAGTTGCCGTTTTGCTTTTCTAATAGGAATTCAGTTCCATATGCTTCACCTCGACCGGTTGCAATATTATCCTCCCACCGGATTTCCTTAGACAGTTCATTGGGATCGAGGAATTCAGCATCTTGCCTGTAGGTTATTATATTTTTCATAAACCTCCTATAGGTCTCTATGGATACCCTGTATTTTTGAAAACTTCTTTCAATACCCGCTGAGATTAGATCACCTTGTTGTGGTGGAGCATTGGTTGTAACCGGAACCCATAAATCAGTTGGAAGTCCAACTCCTGTGTTGGAAAGCAAATGCAAAAACTGATTGCTCCTGGTATATCCTGCATTTATCTTGAGCATCTTATTAAATGAATAGGTCAAGTGTACCCTGGGTTCGACCCTAGTGTAACTGTTATCTTTTGAATTAACATGAGATAGTCGGACACCAGCATTGGAAGCCAAATTTTTTGAAATCTGCCAGGTATCTTCAAAATAAAATGAGTAGTCATTAAGACGAAAATTTTGTTTTACTGAATTTTCCTGCGACAATGCTTGATCGTATGAATAGAAGATTCTTGGTTGAAGTTGGTGGACAGTAAGAGTAAATCCAGTTTTTAGTGTGTGACTATTAGAAAGATAGTAGTCCAGATCCTGCTTAATGGAATAATCATTGATTCCCGAAGAGAAGTTTGAATAGGTGTAATTCGCATTGGTACCGGTGCGCTGATAGGTGTCTTCTAAATAGAAATTATAATGACTGAAAATCAGGCTTACATTACTAAATAACTTGTCAGTAAACAGGTGATTCCACTGAAGCGAAGCATTTTTATTAATCCATCCAAAATTGGTGTTAGCCCTGACAGTAGATTGATCCCTGCTGGAAGTTTCTTTAGTTATCAAATTGTCGCCTCCTGTGTAAACTGTAAAAAGAATCCGGTTCTGGTTATTAAGGATGAAATTCAGCTTAGCATTGACATCAAAGAGACTATATCCAGTTTTATTGTTGGTTGACATAAAAGGCCTAGTCAATAAATCAATGAAGCTCCTTCGCGCAGAAATCAGATAAGACGATTTATTTTTTTGGATGGGGCCCTCCAGCGTTAATCTTCCAGACAGTAATCCGATGCCACCTTCTACCCTACTTTCATTTTTATTGCCATCCCTAACCTGAATATCTGTAACAGAAGCGACCCTCCCACCATACCTAGCAGGGAATGATCCTTTATAAAAATTGACATTCTTGATAGCATCACTATTAAAGACGGACACAAAACCAAACAGGTGATTTGCATTGTATATTGTTGCATCGTCAGCAATGATTAGGTTCTGGTCAGCCCCTCCCCCTCTTACATAAAAGTTTGTTGATCCTTCAATGCCTCGTTGAACACCAGGCTGTAGCTGTATTGTCTTTAAAACATCTTTTTCGCCAAGCAGAGCAGGAGCCTGTTTGATTAAAGTGGTAGGGATAAGCGTTGAGTTTAATGACTTAAATCCTGAAATTCCATCTTCAACGATTATTTCATTTAACTGCAGAATAAGTGGGTCTAACACAATGTTAATGGTAGTGTCACTTGTTGGCTTTACCCTTAATGAAAAATTGCCATACTCAAGATGCCTGAAAATGATGGTTGAAATTCCTTCGGTTTGGTTAACGTAGGAATAAAACCCATATAAATTTGATATGGCAATGACTTTTTGTGAAGCCGAATCAACAACGGTTACATAGGGGATATTCTCACCTGACTTCTTTTCCCTGATGACCCCGGAAACGGTAGTAGATTGAGCAAATAGTAGCTGGCTGATAAAAAAACAAACAACTAAGCTTAGGGATTTTGCCATGAATAGGAAACGACAAAACTAGTTGGAATAATACCTCAAGCCAAGAAATTACCAAGCAGCAAGGAAGATGTAAAGTTAAAACCCCCGAAATCAGATTCGGGGGTTATGATATTTAGTTTTTAGTAAGTCCAATAATCCGACCAGCTGGCGCCAGAAAAATAGCCAATTGTAGCTTCCATTTGATAAGGGCCGTCCACATTCCAGGTCCACGAGCAGTTGCTATAAGGCAAATCCCAGTCTTGAGCACATGCTCCCACATAACTACAAGGAGACGATGTTACACACACGGTTCTGGAACCATAGCCTTGATACCACTTCCACCGGGCATAAAAATGCGCCCCGGTTCTATCGGCACCATAATTGACCACAAGAGTATAATAGCTTGGCCAGTGGTTGCTATAATGATTCACATAAAAATCATATCCGTGAGTTTCTGTTCTGCCCCCCGAAATATGCTCATCGGCCTTGGTTATATAATCCGTCTTGATTCCAATAACCCCTTTTGCTCTAATCAATTTGGTGAATTCAATCATAATTTCTTCTCCCTGAAGACCAATGTTGGCAGTAGAAAGTACGTTTTGAGAATCTGGATTAGGCGTCTGCTTGACGATTTCATAAATGGGTGTAAAGTGAACATCCATAGTTTCGATGACATTTCGAAAGATTTCCTCGTTGCGCGTGGCGATGGTTAGTACAGCGTCATTTCCATTGCTTGTGTAGGTAAATTCCTTCTTAAAAAAAGCTACTCCTTCTGATTTTTCAAGCTTGGCAATTTCACCCAACTCCGAATCTGAGTTCGGTTTAATTCCCTGTTCTTCCTGATTACAGCTAATAACAATAATTAGAAACAAAAGCACACTACATAGACTTTTCACTGATTGCTTCATTGTTACAAAATTTGATAATCCTACTCTGTTACAGGCTTTTCGGAAACGCCTTTATGTATCAAAATAGAACTTCTTTTATGTAAGTATCAATGTCGTATTTTACCGATAGTCATAGGATTCTTCTTAAGTCACGCTAGATAATTGAATCCCTTACAGATTAGACATGTCGTATTTTTACGACAAGAGGTGAATGTGTCATGAAAAAATATATTTCCTAAATCAAATGATGAGAATAGATGCAGTTTAGACCAAGCCTAAAGGAGAAAGAAACGAGCTCCGCCACATTTTTTGTCCCCGTTTTATCTAAGAGCCGCTCCCTATAAGTATCAATTGTCTTAGGAGTTAAACCCATTCTTATAGAAATTTCTTTACTCGTAAGGCCTAAACTTAAGAAATGAATCAATTTCTGTTCCGAAGAAGTCAAATTAACTGACCCTGCCAAACATACATGAGAATTACTTTCCATTCTCGTTGCGATCTCCGTTTGGATATACGTTCCACCTTCTACTACTGTCTTAAACGCCTGAGAAAGTTCCTCTGTTGAAACGTTTTTGGTTAAGTAACCACTTACTCCGTGAGTTATGAAATAGTTTACTAGCGAGAGATCATCATGTTGCGATAATATTATTGTTGGCAAGGCCAATTTTTCACCTGCAATAATTTTGTGTAAACCAATAGCATTTAAATTGGGCATGCTTATATCCAAGAACATCAAGTCATAGGAATACTTGTGGATCATATCAATGGCTTCAAATCCATCAGAGGCTTGCTCGCAAAAAGGGGGCGGGTCTATTAGTGATTTAATAAGGCGAGCATAGGCTTCTCGAAATAGCTTGTGATCATCAACAATAAGTATTTTACATTGCTTCATCTGTAGAAAGAGTCGCTTTTCTACAAACCTAACGATATTTAATATTCGCCAAATGGATGTTCCCTAACTTGATAATTTTATCTAGGAAATGTCTAATGTAAGTTTTTCTATAGGATTACATGAATCGTAAAAAGCAACGCATTTAGTGGTAGGTCACCATTTGATATTTACTAATAATTTAACTTATTAGGAGCATTTTAACTGGTGCCTACCCTGTCCTTGATATTTTTATTTTGCCTTTGCGCTATAATCAAAAAAGAGTTAGCGAGTTTAAGAAGGAAATTCGTTGCTTGTCCTCAGAGAGAACGGAGCAAAGCAGCTTATTTTTACATCCTATTTTTGATTAATAGGAAAAATGCGGAGAGCTATGAAGACAAAAATAGTCCCCAAACTATACCTGTCGGAAAAATGGCTCGTCAATCTTCTTTTTGAATAGTTCGTTATAAATCATTGGATAATTGACAATTTTATTATCGTATCTAACGGATTTGAGAATTAGAACCTGCAAGGAGAGTGTATAGCCGAAGGACTTATTTCTTTTTCCGATTTAGAGACTCCCACCTTTTCGCTTTTTTCTATAACCTGAAATTGCTTTTGCCTCTGAGAGTAGGACAGATCGAGGGTTTGCGATGAGCTATCATTTCATCATAGCAGCGAGGTCAAATCCAGTTAATGCATTGAAGTATGAGTAGAGCTAATACTTAAGGGGAGCTGGATAAATGTTTTAAGATAGTATAAAGTGTCTTATCATGGTGGGATATTGAGAGGCTTAAACAGCCACAAAAGCGGATAGTTTCTCATTGATCGGTACTTCCCGATACTGATGCTGTATTTTCTTGAGCTCTACGGAATCCTCAACGGGATAGCAGGATTGGAGCCGTATAATTGGAATGACTTCCCCAGCCTGATGCTTGGTCTTTTGTTCAGTCCACATCGTATAGAGGATGCCGTTGAATTTGAAAGGGAGAAATTTCAAGTTGGAGATATCGGTATCAGGGTGAGTACCTAAACTTTCAATGATCGACTTCAAGTCATAAGGCAATTCAAACCACTTTATTTCACGATCCATGTGAAATGATTTATTCGTATTGAACTGTTTTACAACCCCTGCCAGATGCCGGTTAAGAATGTGAACGAGGGAATATTCATTGATGACAATTTCCCTGCTGTGAAACTTTGCTACCACCTCATCACTTTGATGCTCATCAAAGAAAGCCTTAGCTGTCAGGTAAAGATATTTAGAATGCAGGATAATTGACTTTTCTTTGTAGTCGAAATCCTCTTGATTGATCTCACCTCTTTTAAATATTTCCTTTAGCTCTTTGTACTCCTCGTTGTTGCTCTCGTTAATCACCAAGTTTAATAGGGGGTTTCCTTTGTGATTGTTTTTTGAGTAAACCTTTTTCCAATCACGGTAATATTCGTTCAGTCGAATTACGTCCTCACGTTTTTCCTCACGACTAGCTTGGCCAAAAGGTTTATCGATTCCATATTTTCCTTCCAAATCTGCGTGGTATAGGATGTATAGGTTTTTGAATATAAAATCCTGGGCAGCGGGAATGGGGGCCAGGTCAATGAAACTGATCGACCCCGCTGCCCTAGTAGCTCGGAGAATGGAGGCTGCAAAGTTTGTTTCCGCAACTGACATCGACTCGCCATCCATCAACCGTCCTGCCAATTCTCCGATAATTTGTATGTCTCCGGTCTCTTTAGCAAGCTCCAATTCTGCTTTTGAATAACGTCTCCGTTTTTTTATTTTTCTAGCAACCATGTTGTATATATAGCATATATGCTATATATACGTGAATAACACCTAAAAGGTTTCATTTTCGGAGCTTGATTTGTTCATAGAAAGGTTATAACTTTGAAAATACAAAGCATATATGCTTTGTATTTAAATGGATTATGCGAACAAATGCATTTGATAAATCGAAAGCTCAAATCGAAGGATTTTTTGATCAATCAGCCAAGAAATCGTTTACCGCAAAGGCTTTGGAGTCGGTATTAAACCAAAATCGGCTTCTATGGAATATACCTGAAAGCAAGACTGCGGAAAATTTCATCACCTTCTTGAAGTCGCGATCCCATATGAATACATCCGTGTTATACAGGGTGGGCAGCAATTATGACCTCCGCCTTTTTACTTGGCGAACAACTGATCAGTTGACCGTTTTTACAGGTTTGAAGAATAATGCCTACTACACACACTATACTGCCATGTTCCTCCATGGCCTGACGGAGCAAATCCCGAAAACTTACTATTTAAATAGTGAGCACTCTGGGTATCAAACAACCCGGGACACGAACCTGAAACAGGAAAATATCGACAAAGCGTTTTCCAAAGAACAGAGGAAGGCAGGAGAACAATTCTCATTCGGTCAATCGACAATCATATTGTTAAACGGTCAATACACCAATCGACTAGGGGTGATTGAGCACGTTGACGGAGACGTACGGTATATCTATACAGATATCATTCGTACACTCATTGATATTTCTATTAGACCTGCATACTCAGGAGGGGTATTTGAAGTGCTGAAGGCTTACGAAAGTATCAAGGATAAACTTGATCCCAATAAGCTCAAGGCGTATCTCAACCAAATGGGATTCATTTATCCTTATCATCAGGTCATTGGATTTTACCTGGAGCAGACCCGGTATCCTGAAAGCACATTGAAGCTGTTTGAACAGACTATGAATCTTAATTTCTACCTCACTTACAATATGAAAAATCCACAATTCAACAAACGGTGGAAACTATTTTATCCAAGGGGTATGGAGATTATTGGCATAGAAAGCTGAACGTGTTCACAACAAAATCAAAGTAAAATTTGAACTCTTTGACTTCTTCTCTTCGTCCGATGGTTTGAAGGACACTCTCCCAATCACCGAAATGCAGATCATATTCCAATGGGATCCTGCAAATGAAATTTAAAGGAACGTGTTTGGCTTCGAAGACGTGCTTGATCAGTTCTACATTTTCCTTCGAGGCGAAGTCAAGACTGAATGTGGCGTATAGATTGTAAATATCGTAAAAGTCACGAGCTCTTGGCCTTTGCGTCATTGAAATAATGATGTTTCGGTAATCTTTGTCCTGCTGGCAAATGGCGCGGACTTTTTCAAGGGCAAGCATTTCCGGGGAATAGGCATGGATTACTGTACCATCAATTTCTTGTGGTCTTACTTTTCCAATGTACTCATATTTACTTATGTCAACTGTATATGTCTTCTTATCGCCTGCAGTTAGAGAAACTGAATGCACTCTAAGTGCCTGCTCATCGTCTTTATACTTTTGATAAATTGCCTCAGTAATGATTTTAAACGAAAGCTTGTAACCACCCCAGAAGCCCTTCACGCTTTCATCAATCTTACCAGGTCGGTCCAAGAACTGCACGTCAATGGCGCGAAGGCCCTCCTTGTTGAATTCATCATTGAGCAAGTAAGAGGCCTGATTCCTGATTCTATTCTTTTCGGTATCGGTAAAATCCTTTTCCATAGAAAAATCAATGTCCAAAGAGCCACGGTTAGTAATGTCATAAACAATTCCCAATGCATTGCCCCCTTTTAATACTAGCACTCCCATGAGTAGATCATCGGCCAATAACGCGGAAATAGTCAGCTTCTTTATTTTTTCTAGTAATTCTACATTCATTCTAAATATGGATTTTCTAAAAATTCCAGAAAGTTATCTCTGGAGTAACTACTTTAAATTCTGAATACTTATTTTCAATTAAGTTATTTAGAAATATAGAAAATTTGCCTGAAAGTTAGTAACACATTTTTCCATGCCTTGAATTCACTTCTGAACCCAACATCCCTGATGATCAAAGCTTTTTTATGATGAAATTGAAAACTTAAAATGTACTTTTTGACTGCAAAATAAACCAAGTTCAATTCTTCTGAATTGGTGTTTTTAAATTTCCTTTTCCCTTACTAATAAATTTTGTTTTCAGAACATTCATATCTTCACTAACCTTCTTGTCTATAATTTTTGCATAATGCTGTGTTGTCTTTAAATTCCTGTGCCCAAGCATCTTACTGACTGTTTCAATTGGCACACCATTAGTCAGTGTCACGGTCGTAGCGAACGTGTGACGGGCCGTATGGAAAGTCATTTTCTTGATGATCCCACAGGCATCGGCAATCTCCTTTAAATAAGAATTCATCTTTTGATTGCTTAGGACTGGCAGCAACCTGCCCTTGTTCTCGCACTGTGGATCATTCTTATACCGGTCAAGAATCTCGAGAGCGGCTGGAAGTAGGGGAACACGGGTAGTCGAATCTGTTTTCTGCCGATTCGTCCATATCCACTTCTCTCCGTCTATTCCAGTAGTGATCTCATCTCGGGTTAACTTTTCAACATCAGCATATGCAAGACCGGTGTAGCAGCAAAAAACAAAGATGTCTCGTACCTGCGCGAGTCGTGGTATAAGAAAGGTTTTATTAATGATTGTGTTTAACTCTTCTTCAACCAAGAATGGTCTTGCAATTTCACGCTTTGCCATTTTAAACCCAAAGAAGGGGTCTCGATCAATCCATCCGTTCTTAATACAGATATTCACGATTTTCTTGAAGTTGGATAAGTATTTCATCGATGTATTGTGATCGCATTTGCGAACTGACTTTAGCCAGAATTCGTAATCTGTTATGAACTCGTATTTTAGTTTCTTGATATTGATATCATCCTTCTTGTATTTCCACCTCATGAATTCTTGTGTGTGCTTCTTGGAGGTCATGTAACGTTCTAAAGTGAGTGGGGAAAATTCATGATTGACCAATGCTTTCATTTGTTCATTGTGCTGTTCAAAAATTTCCATCAGCATTCTTGGTCGTTCAATTGAAACTCCTTGCCATCGAGTTTTAAATTCCTCCATTGCGAGTTGTTTCCCTTCTAGGAGAATGTGCTTTTGGTGATCGAAGGCTTTTGCTCGTAGTGAGTCCAGAAACGAGTTAATGGATTTGGCAGCCTCGGAACGACCATTGACCTTCCCGGCTTCTGGCAGCCAATTTTCCATTCCGACAAATCGCTTCGTGCCCAAATCATATCGTTCGCCATTGATCGTTATGCGCATGTAGATCGGAGCTTCGCCTCTGCTATTTGCTTTAGACTTCCGGGCGAAGAAGAGAACACTAATTGTGGCATTCATAGTAACTGTGTTTTGGTTTAAAATACTTCGTTTTCTCACCGTCAAACAAGATGTTCAATCGCTGAACTAGCTGCTTTACAGGTGGTTAAGCTTCAATTCGGTGCACTTGATTTTTTACATCTGACCAAGTGCACCGAAAGTGCACCTCCGAATTGGTTACTATTGAATAATTTGACTAGGTAGGACAAACAAAAAACCCCAAATCTTTTACGAATTTGGGGTTTTGACTTTGCTTGTTAAGTTACTGGCAGAGGAGGAGGGATTCGAACCCCCGGAACCTTGCGGTTCAACGGTTTTCAAGACCGCCGCATTCGACCGCTCTGCCACTCCTCTGTGAGTTTCTGAGCTCAGTTTTTAGACCTTAGTGCAGATCGGACGGCAAAAGTAATTGATAAATCGCTTTCAACAAAGTTTGACTCTACTCCTCACTAAAATCAGGAAAGGTTTTCTTGAGTTCTTTGTTGGAGTACTCACGATAACCCGGCTTGCTGGCATCTAACTCTAAAACAACTAATTTCTGATTGTTGATAATAGGAAGGAGTTTATCCCTGTCAATATCAAACTCCTGACTCCGCCTGCTCGTCTTCAGCGCAAACTTTCTGGCAAAATTGTCTCCTGCTACCTGAAGCTGATTCCTTATTTCTACATTTATCTTCATCTTTTCCAGAATGTCATTTTTCGACTTCCCTAAAAGTTCTGTGGCTTCTAGTGTTCCCAGTGTGAGTACAGTAGTACCCCCTATCGCAGAGACTACTTTTGATGGATCCGTGGGAAGTATAACAGGAGACAGCCCGGTGGTAGCGCCTAAGGATGCATTAATGAGGGCCCTGTTTTTCTTTCCTCTTTTAGCTTTTTTGTAGGCTTTTGAAAGTGTTTCGTGATTATCATCCAGAATGTCAATGAGCCCCTTGGCCTGTACAAGTGAGTTTCGGTATTTGATAAAGGAGAGTTTGTCCTTTTCCTCAATATTCTCAGCGTCTTTAACAATCACCTTTACTTTACGCTGTGTTCGATTATTGGCGTTATCAATTGCAACAAAGGTGAAATCAATTTCTTTTGTAGTATCTGCTTCCTCCACAAATTCGTATCCCGGCCTCCAAATAAATTCGGATTGTGCTTTTGTATTTTCTTTAAAACTCTCCTTCGGCACTTGTGGGTCTGAACAAACAAATCCCACCTGAGCAATATTATCGTCTCCATTAGGGTCTGAAACATATATTTTTAGATTCACAACATCGTTTTCTGATACGGTTATAACACTATCACCTGGGACTAAAAATAACTCAGGAGGCAAATCCATTTGAGTTTGAGCAATCTTCAATTTACCAAGTGTGGTTGCCTTGGCGGGCTGATCCTCAACAATAAATTCAACTACAAAGGGATTGTCCCTTAGTGCATAAAATTGACTTTTTGAGGGCGTCCAGGTAAACAGACCAAGTGAACTCAGATGGGCGCCTTGTGGCATTTTTTCTTGTATTGGTCTGAAAGTAATGGGGTCACCATCCAAGTCTTTTACATATTCTGCAGGTATTTGATAACTGTTGCTCGATGCCATTTTTACGTAAACAATTGGCAACTCTTCAATTACAGGGGGCCGATTTTTATGGAGCACGGTAAATGTAATTGGCTTTCTTGCTTTTCGCCCGTCTTCCACCATGGATACTTCAAAAATTACGTTGAAGTCTTTTTGCTTTTCCAGTCGATCTACTAAATCAAAACCGGGTTGCCATGAGAAGTTGCCCAAAGTATCAAACTGAATCCCTGTAGATTCAATGCCTTCCAACCTAAAAACTCTGGGGGCAACCGAATCACTTACCTCCAGTTTAAATTTCAATTCATCACCCTCAGACAATATGTTCCAGCCATATTGGTAAGGAAAGATCAGATTTTGGGATAGCGCTAAGTTGGTAAAACAGACAAAGGCTATAATAATAACTCTCTTCATAGTCTAGAATCTGAGCAAATTTAAGACCTCAAGTATTCTAATGCTCCAATAACTGCTAATTTCAGGCTATCAATTTGACTACTGGTAGATATGGGTAAAAAGGAGAAAGAATATAATTTTTTTAACAATGTATACGATGTGGTAAAGCTGATTCCAAAAGGAAGGGCCACTAGTTATGGAGCCATTGCCACCTACCTGGGTACTAAAATGAGTGCGAGGATGGTGGGTTGGGCAATGAATGCCGCTCATAATGATAAAACTATTCCAGCGCATCGGGTGGTGAACAGATACGGACAACTCACGGGAAGATTTCACTTCAAAACGCCAACAACCATGCAGCGTAGACTTGAAAAAGAAGGAGTAAAAGTAAAAAACGATACTATTGTCGATTTTAAAGTCATCTTTTGGGATCCGTACCAGGAATTGAACTAGTCTAATTGGGATACTCTTTCCCAGATTGGGAAAAAATTTTAATCCAAACCCTCTTTATTGCACGATTTGGCCTCTTTTTGGGATGGCACGTCATTCGTATATGTGTATTCAAAAATTGAATAAATAATCGAATAATTAAATCATGAAAACGCTTAGCATTATACTTACTCTCTCTTTCTTCTCTTTATCAGCAAACTTATTTGCATCAAATCCTAAACTGGATTCAGTGGCAACGGTTAAGTCAAACCGAGTGGATGTTATGGTTTTGAAGTTGAACAAAGAGCAGGTAGGAGGTCAGATAGTTATAACCGATTCAATGGGTGAAGAGGTATCAAATATGACCATCAAAAGGAAAAAAATGATTATCGACTTCGACCAGGTAAAATTTGGATTTTATAATATTAAAGTGATAAAAGAAGGTGCTGCCGTAGCAGAATTTAGTTACAACAAAGAGCTTATTATCAGCGATGTCATTCGCTAATAGTTGTTAGTTGGGTTAATCGGATTAGGCCACTCATTGAGTGGCCTTTTCTTTGGTACTGACTAAGAACAATCCAAAGTAAGTAAGCAGCCCATTGATGATTAAATTTTCGTAGCCCACCTGATAACCATTGAGCATCTCAGGTGCGTTTACCACCAAAAGGTAACATATAAGAGGGGCAAGTAAACAAACTGCAGGAACAAATCTCCCCCTCACTTTCCTCTTGCTGAAGATACCATATGCAAACAGTCCGAGAAGTGGCCCATAGGTATATGTAGCAGCCATCAACACTGCATCAATTAAGGATCGTTCGTTGATTTCTTTAAAAATCAAAATGATAATGAGAAAGAGAATGGAAAACGCCACATGGACAATGTTCTTTTGTTTTTGTTTTACAGCCTCGGGTTTGTTTTTGAAGTCGAGAAAATCAATGCAAAACGAAGTGGTTAAAGCTGCCAGAGCAGAATCGGAACTGGCATAGGTAGAAGCAGTAATGCCTAATAAAAAGAGCACTGCAGCCAATAATCCAAATTCCTGAAAGGCCAGCATAGGAAAGAGTTCATCACTAACTGCAGGCAATTGAATGTTGAATTCAGTACTGTAAAGATAAAGTAAAGCCCCCAGCACTAAAAAGAGAAGATTCACTACTACAAGGGTGCTGCTCAGCCAAAACATATTCTTTTGAGCCTCCTTCAGGTTTTTACAAGTTAGATTTTTTTGCATCAAGTCCTGATCCATCCCCGTCATCGTAAGGGCTATAAACGCTCCTCCAAAAAATTGTTTAGGAAAGAATAGTTTACTGTTAGGATCGTCAAAAAAGAAAATGCGGGAGTAGTCACTGTCAAATACTAATGACATCAGGCCACCGAAACTAAGATTCATGCGCTGTGCGATTAATATTACAGAAATGACAACCGCCAGGATCAGGAATGTAGTCTGAAAAGTATCGGTCCATACAATTGTTTTTATGCCACCTTTAAAAGTATAAATCCAAATAAAGAAAATGGTAATAACCACGGTAACAAAAAAGGGTATGTCCCAAGCATCGAAAAGGAACAATTGCAATACGGATGCTGCCAGAAAAAGTCTGAGTGAAGACCCTACTGATCTTGAAAGGAGAAAAAAGAATGATCCTGTTTTGTAGGAAATGCGATCAAACCTGTCTTCAAAAAAAGAATAAATTGAAATAAGGTTTAATCGATAGTATAATGGGAGGAGTACTCCGATAATAGCCCAATAACCCAACACATAACCCAACACTACCTGAAAGTAAGAGAAGGCGGTGGTGCCAACACTGGCGGGAACAGAAATAAAAGTTACCCCGGAGAGTGATGCGCCAATCATGCCGTAGGCCACCAAATACCAGGGTGATTGCCTGTTTGCGGTAAAGAAGGTGTCTGACGTGGCTCCTTTGGAGGTAACTATTGAGATTGTTATTAAAACAGCAAAGTAAGCAAGCAGTATAAATAGTACCAATAAAGGGCTCATAGCGAGGTTGTAAACGCTAAAACTTGTTATTTTTTTTTACTTTTGAAACTGGAAGTTGAAAAACCGGTTTTTAAAATGAATCGGATTAGTTGATAGTTGAACAGAGAGGTATGAAAATGTCAGATCAGGAACAGCAACTCGTTGAAGTTCTGGAATCTATTGAGACTACAGACGCGAAGGACCTTGTGGTTTTCAATGATGACTTCAACACCTTTGAGCATGTCACTCAAACTTTGATTCATGTATGCAGGCACACGCCAGAACAAGCCGAGCAGTGTACGTGGATCATACACTACCGGGGAAAGTGTACCGTAAAGAATGGATCCTTTGAAGAGCTACAGCCTATGCGTCAGGCGATATGTGAAAAAGGGATTGATGCAAAAATACTTTAGCAGCTATTAAACATGGAATATCCCTCCAAGCTTATTGAAGAAGCTGTTAATGAAGTGTCTAAACTACCTGGAATCGGAAAGAAAACTGCACTTAGGTTAGTGCTTCACCTTATCAAAGAAAGGGAAGTAAGTACTTATGCACTCACTGAATCACTCAATAAACTTCGATCCAATATAGTTTTTTGTAAGCATTGTCATAATATTTCCGATGAAGAGGAATGCGCGATATGTCGCAGTCACCGGAGAGATAGAAGCATCCTTTGTATCGTAGAGGAGACCGTTGATGTGTTGGCTATTGAGAATACATCTCAATACTCCGGATTATACCATGTATTGGGTGGCGTAATATCTCCAATGAATGGGATAGGGCCATCAGAGTTGAAGATTGAAACCCTCATACAAAGAGTTTCCCATCCTGGGTCGGAGGTAAAGGAGATCATTCTTGCGCTGAGCCCTACCATGGAGGGTGATACCACTGCCTTTTACGTTAGCAAAAGACTGAAGGAGTTTTCGATAAAATTGAGCTCCATTGCCAGAGGTATTCCCATTGGGGGAGATCTGGAATATGCGGATGAAATTACATTGGGAAGGAGTATTCTGGGTCGAACACTCTTTAATTAACCTCCTTGCATGGGGAACTGTTACAATAAGTCAAATCATTGTTTCCCTTCTTGATTTATATGATTTTCTTTGCGTGAAATATTTTTGAAAAAGAAACCATGAAAGAAACACTTTCCGACCGTATTGAAGCCATTGAAGAGTCTGCAACGCTGGCTATGGCCGCCAAGGCCAGAGAATACAAATCACGAGGAATAAATGTAATCAGCCTTAGTTTGGGCGAGCCTGATTTTAAAACGCCTCAACATGTGTGCGATGCAGCCAAAAAAGCCATAGATGACGGTAAATATTTTGCTTATCCTCCTGTGGCAGGGTATCAGGATTTAAGAGAGGCGATTGCGGCAAAATATGTATCAGAAAACAAGGTGCCTTATAAGGCAGAAAATATAGTGGTTTCAAATGGGGCTAAACAATCCATTGCCAATGCGATGATTGCGTTGCTCAATCCCGGTGATGAGGTAATTGTTTTTTCTCCGTACTGGGTAAGTTATGATGCATTGGTGCGCCTGGTGGAAGCTACCCCTGTAATGGTAAAAGGAACCATCGAGAATGATTTTAAAGTGACTGCCCAGCAAGTAGAAAAGGCGATTACACCAAAGACACGAGCCATTATTTTTTCTTCTCCCTGCAATCCTACCGGATCTGTATTCACTAAAAGTGAACTGGAGGCCATCGCTCAGGTAGTACTGAAGCACGAGAACTTATTGGTAATCGCTGATGAAATTTATGAACACATCAATTATGCAGGTGGGAATACAAGCATTGCATCTTTACCTGGCATGTTTGAAAGAACAATAACGATAAATGGTTTTGCCAAAGGCTTTGCCATGACAGGTTGGAGGGTAGGCTATCTGGCCGCACCAAAGTGGATTGCCAACGGCAGCAATAAAGTGCAAGGTCAAATTACTTCTGCCAATAGCTCTATTTCGCAACGCGCTGCATTGGCAGCCATTACCAGTGATTTGGCTCCTACCCTAAAAATGGTGGAAGAATACAAGCGAAGGAGAGACATTGTCTATAACCTTCTAAAGGAAATACCGGGCATTAAAGCCAATTATCCACAAGGAGCATTTTATTTCTTTCCTGATGTAAGTGATTATTATGGCAAATCGGATGGAACCAATATTATTAACAATGGGGAGGATTTTTGCATGTATCTCCTTGATAAAGCCCAGGTTTCGATGGTCGCTGGAAGTGCTTTTGGTGAAGAGAAATGTGTACGTCTTTCTTATGCAGCATCAGAGAAAGAGTTGATTGAAGCGTTGAAACGAGTGAAAGAAGCGTTATCCCAATTGAAGTAATGAAGCATCAATCGCTGGAAGAAATTTTCGAGGCTTTTAATGGGCTAACGGTTCTGGTGATTGGCGATATAATGCTGGACAGTTATATCTGGGGAAGTGTTGATCGGATTTCTCCGGAAGCACCTGTACCCATTGTTCGTGTTAGAAAAAAAGATTTTCGATTGGGAGGTGCGGCCAACGTAGCACTCAATGTGCAGGCGCTTGGAGCGAAGCCAATTTTATGTGCCCTGATTGGTGAGGATGATGCAGGAACAAAACTACTAAGCCGCATGGATGAGCAGGGGATGAGCAAAGAGGGGATTGTAGTAAGTAAAAACAGACCCACTACCATTAAGACCCGACTAATCGCAAGTCATCAACATGTGGTGCGGGTGGACGAAGAATCGGATCAGGAGTTAATGGAGGATGAGGAGATACAATTGTTGAAGCAAATTGAGGAATTGATTGTTAATTGCGATGCTATCATTTTTGAAGATTATGATAAAGGCGTGATCAATGCAAGTCTGATAGAAAAATCCGTTGCGTTAGCCAGGAAGAATGGTATACCTACAATCGTAGATCCTAAAAAAAGAAATTTTTTGTCATATAAAGATGTGACACTTTTCAAACCTAATTTGAAAGAACTTCGGGAAGGTTTAAAACTAGATGTAGATGCGAATGATCAGAAGCAAGTTGAAAATGCAGTGAGCCTTCTAAGTCAGAAATTAAATGCAGGTGTGATAGTGACACTTTCTGAGCACGGTGTTTATATCGATTACCAATCCGAGCAAAAAAGATATCCTGCGCATAAACGAGAGATTGCAGATGTATCGGGAGCTGGGGATACCGTAGTAAGTATAGCAGGGCTGTGTGTAGCCCTTGGACTTAAGCCCGGATTAATTGCGGCACTTTCAAATCTTGGAGGTGGTTTGGTATGTGAGTACACGGGGGTTGTGCCTATTGATAAAGCAGAACTTCTGGCTGAAGCCATTGAGAGAAATTTTGAAAAAATTATTTGAAGACCGGTCGATGCTACAATTGGGGAAAGAAGTGTTGCTGTTTAAATCCGACTTGACTTTCAGTTATTATTATTTCGAAATTGTTTATCCAGAGAGATATTCTTTTCCAGGTCGCTGATTATTTTTCTATCCAGCGGGCTTTCTTTAATTACGTTGTAATTGTCCCAAAATTCTTTATTGTATTTAAGGTCCTGGTATTGAAGGCCGTAGTTTTTCATTTTTTCTGTAGTGCTGATGTATTCATCCGTGTCGGGATATACTTTGTTGATTAAAAGTTGCTGGTGCAATTGCGTTTCAAACTTCAACTCATCTGTTTTACGGTCATACCAGTTGATTTTTGAGTCAAGTGTGATGTAGTTGAGGAAGAGCACACCGTTGTACGATTTAAAATCTATTACTCTCTTTAAGTTGACAAATTTACTCACGAGACCTCTTCGCTTTCGAATTACTTCCTGCTCGTCATTTTCATACTCCAGCCTGACAATGCCATAATTTACTTTGTCTACATAAATGGTGAGATCGTAATCATACTTTTGCGAAAGCACATACACAGGATGCCCGTTGTAGTAGGAATCTTTTTGTCGGATCATTCCCTTGAAAAATATTTCTTCCTCCGGAAATTGGCGATACCGTATGTTGTTATGAAGTAAAATGTCTTCCAGTAGATTGCCTTCATCAAAATAAGCCGTGAATTTATTTTCATAGCCTAAACTTCGCCTTACCTCCTGCAGGGCTACCCGCTCACGAAGTTTGAACTTGTTTCTTGGGGCCGCGTAATCCTCATCAAATATTTTTACTGCCGCTTCCAGGAGAGAAACATAAGTGCCCCCTACCTCCTTAATGTCCCGATAAAATCCATCGAGAAGGAATGGCTTCATAGGGTAGTTTTGTGTAATGCGACCGAGTGCAATGCTTAGAATTTCTCCGCCCCTCAAGGAATCAGACACGACCACTTCGTCCAGAAATTGAGTGGACTTAACCATTTCAATGGTGTTTAACTTATCCGTTACCGTCCAGGCGGGATCTTCAAAAGGCACATAACCAAGCATGTTGATCACCAACACATCATTCCTAAATTCGATGGGAATATGGAAATCAAATTCTCCATGCAGGTTGGTGATGGTGCCGATGGGCCGGTTTTTTAGCCCAACAGAGGCAAAAGGCAGAGGCTCCTTTGTTTCACTGTCTATCACCTTACCACTAATGGTTATTGTTTGTGCATAGAGTAGGCCAGACAGAAAATACAATCCTGCAAAGAGGAGACTGCTTCCGTAACTTTTCGTTTTTGTCATTCTACTTAAAGATATAAACAATCTGACAGCTAAAAGTGTGCATTTATCGACCGTACAGTCATTTTAACCTTACAAAGTCGGCCATGACGGTCTTTGTTTCCAAATCGCTAAATTTATGACACAAATTTCCTCACTTTGAAACTATTTGACAACATACCGAGGGTATGGAGGCGGGCATATCTGTTCATTTGTCTCTGGTATGCGATCAATTTTCTTATCAGTGCCATATTTGAATGGAAATTTGTCCATCCTGCGTCTTATGTTTTTTGGAATGCATTGTTTCTCTATGAAGCACTGTGTATTTCAATTATTCTTATTTTTCTCTGGTCACATTGGCTATCCCGCTTTAAACCTTCCGTTCAGATATCCGCCCACATTTTTGGAATCCTCATGTTCTTTATGGTCATGGGCACGCTCTCTTATTATTTCACCGACTATCTCGATGGGTTGGTATATTTTGATCATTGGAAGGAGTATATGCTGGAGCTCATGAGTTGGGATGCTTTGCGATTTTACGACCAATACATCATTACGGTGGGGGTTTATTATGT
This sequence comes from uncultured Ohtaekwangia sp., assembly GCA_964409415.1. Classification (GTDB taxonomy): domain Bacteria; phylum Bacteroidota; class Bacteroidia; order Cytophagales; family Cyclobacteriaceae; genus ELB16-189. The sequence goes on from CAYPDF010000001.1 coordinate 353,241, forward strand.
GATTCGTTATTTTCAAGGATTACAAAAACAGGAACAGGAAAAGACTGAGTTGGTAATTAAAAATAAAGAGATGCAAATCTCTCTATTGAAGTCACAGATCAACCCGCATTTTCTTTTTAACACCCTTAATTCTATTAGCACACTGATGCATTCAAGTAAGGAGAGGGCCCGAAGGGTAATTACACAACTGTCAGATATATTTCGATATGCCCTCGATTCTCACAGTGATGAAATGGTAAAATTAATTCATGAAATTAATTTCATAGAGAATTATGTAAGAATACAACAGGTGCGTTTTGGAGAACGTTTACAATTTAAAACGGATATCGATCCTGATTGCCTGGGCACAGAGATACCTCCTATGATACTCCAGCCTTTGGTAGAAAATGCTGTAAAGTACGGCATTGCGCCCAAGGAAGAGGGAGGCACTATTTATTTGACTGTAAGACGATCGGGCAAGATTATATTTTTTGAAGTAAGGGATGATGGATTGGGTACGAAGGCAAAAAAAATATTGGATGGCAGCTCAAGTGGAGTGGGAATGGCCAATACGGATCTGCGATTAAAAAGCTATTATGGGCGCCAGTCTGGATTGCGAATACGAGCTAATGAAAGGGGATATGCTGTTAGCTTTTTTATTGAAGAAAAAGAAAAGGAAAATAAAGAAAAGAAGGAACCTGAATTAGAAAAACAAGCTGTATGAATATAACCTGTATTATTATTGATGACGAAAAGTTAGCACGTGAATTACTTCATGAGTTTCTTGAGTCATTTCTCAATATTGAAATTATTGCCGAATGTGAAAAAGGAAAGGATGCGGTGGAAGCCATCGATTCCATGAAGCCTGATTTGATATTCCTGGATGTGCAAATGCCGGGCATGAATGGATTTGAGGTGTTGGAAAAAATTGAACATGATCCTTATGTGATATTTACTACCGCTTATGATCAATATGCCATTAAGGCATTTGAAAAGAATGCGGTGGATTATTTGTTGAAACCTTTAGATGAAGAACGATTTACCCTTGCAGTAAACAGAGCACTCACCCGTAAAAAATTGGAACAAAACAACATTGAAGAATTATTGAAAGGGATTCGGGGTGAACAAAAGGAAAATTATGATTCGCATATCTTTGTTCAAAAGTCTGAGAAGCTATTCAACCTGTCGGTGGAAGAAATTATTTATTTGGAGGCTTCTGGCGATTACACCGTTATCACCACAAAAGCAGATCAGTTTGTAAGTAGCTCAGGAATAGGTAAGCTGGAAGAAATTATGAATCCAGATATGTTTATCAGGGTGCACCGCTCCACCATTATTAACCTCAATTTTTTAAAGGAGATAGAAAGACATTTTAATGGAGGAATGATTGTAAAAATGCAAAATGGAAAAAGTTTTCCCGTGAGCCGCACCTATGCCAAAGTAATACGCAAGAAAGTGGTTTAGTGCTTAGGAAGACTCCTCAAGCCAATTGTTTTTAATTAACCAATTGGTGATGAATACGGTATAACCATCCACATCCCGTGGTGTGTTGCACAGGATAACAAATAGAATTTCCTTTTCTGGAACGGTGACATAGTTGCAAAGAAACCCACCCTGACTTCCAGTATGGCCTACTGTTTTTAAACCATCGGCAGTCTTACCTATAAACCACGACCATCCAATGAAGGGCGGTGTATTGTCGCTCCAGTTTTCCCATGGAGTAATCGTTTGCGATCTTTTAATAATGGAGTCGCTTAAAAATGTTCCCTTGCGCAGGGCAAGTTCATACTTGCTTAGTTCTTCTACAGAACTCCATACTCCGCCATTGCCGGCAGCGGCAAAGGTTGGTTCTTCACCATAGTCCTTCTCAACCCATTTGCCTCCTCTGTTTAAGTAAGCATGAGCTACTCCAGTTTCAGGATAGGGCCCGTCTGTAATGGTGGAGGTTGCCATTCCAGAGGGATCAAAAATATTTTTCTTAACAAAATCCTGCCATTTCATTTTACTTACCTGCTCCACGATTAACGCCAATCCGTTATAGGCAGGATTGGAATACTCATAGTGTGTGCCGGGCTCAAAGACGAGCGTATCGGTTTGGGTGACAGGGTACCAATTTTCAGCATCTTTGGCTGCAATGTAAAAAATAGAGTCAGATTTTGTTTGGCGATTGTCGGGAAGGCCTGAAGTATGTGTTAGTAAATGTTTGATTTTTACCTTTGAGGCAATTTCTTTGTTTTTGAAATCAGGAAAGTATTTATCCATAGAATCTTCCACGGATAGTTTGCCTTCTGATTGTAAAATCAGTATCGCGTTGGCAACAAAAGTTTTTGAAATGGAGCCCAGGTTGAACAAAGTTTTTGTGGTAATGGGTGTCTTTGTTTTCATGTCCGCTAGACCGTAACCTTTACTGTATATAATCTGATTACCTTTCATGATCAGAATGGCTCCACCAGGCTCATCAGCGGGTAATGTTTTAGAGAATAGAGAATCTAAAGGTGATGTAACCTGATTGTTTTCAGAAGATGAACATCCAATAAGGGAAAAGGCTCCGAATAGGGTAATTAAAATGAGTTTCATGAAGGCTAATTTAATTGAAATTCTATAATAGAAAAGATTTATTGAAGTCCTGAAATATAAAAAGACCTAATTTTGGTCTCTTTTTGATATCCTCATCTGATGACCTTACGATGATCAATGCTAAAGCGCTATACAAACCGATTGCAAAACATCCTAAGTTAAATCTGAAAGCATATTTATATGGCAAAGAGAACTAAAATGATATTATCTCCAAAGCAATGTGAAGGACTACTTCACACATTGAAAACTCGTTTTGAAAACAACAGGCATCGGCACAAAGGCCTGGAATGGATAAAAGTACAAGCAAAACTGGAGGCTAATCCTGAAAGCAAAAAACTGTGGTCGCTCAGTGAAATGGAAAGAACTGGCGGTGAACCTGATGTTATTTGGGATGATGAAATGACGGGCGAATACATTTTTTATGATTGCTCAGCAGAAAGCCCCAAAGGCCGCAGAAGTGTGTGCTACGACCGGGAAGGGTTGGAGTCCAGGAAAGAGTATAAACCAAAAGATAATGCTGTTGACATGGCAACTGCCATGGGCATTGAACTTTTAACGGAAGATCAATATCGAGAACTTCAATCTTGTCAAAAGGCAGGAGAAAATTTCGATACAAAAACATCAAGCTGGTTGAGAACACCTTCTGAAATCAGAAAACTTGGTGGCGCCATCTTTGCTGATTTTCGATACGGTAAAGTCTTCGTGTATCACAACGGAGCGCAGTCTTACTATGCCTCCAGGGGGTTCCGTGGTCTGCTAAAGGTCTAAATGGATACTGGCTAATTGTGTTGTAGACTTATTTCATCTAAAATTAAGACACCTTTTTCTGTTTTGTTAAAATTGATACGAATGATCTTAAGTCGATCCAATTGAGTATCGGTGACCTTAAAACGTGACAGCGGCAATTCAAAGGTTTCCAGAGCGGGCTCCCACGCATCGCCATAATCCTCTTCGCTCAGACTTTTTATTTTTGTGTATCGCACCTTTAACCTGGGTGTTAATTTCTTAATATCACTTATATCGACAACAGCATCATGGCCGAGGCTATCTATTAATTGGATTTGGAAATTTAATTCCTGAGGCTCATTAGAATCTTTTTCATTTTTCTTATCACCAGTTTTCAGTTCATTAATATCTCCTTGTGCCATTGAGAAAAACAATGAGGTTGAGGGGCCCAGGGGAATTGAAGATTTGAATGAGATTTGGTAAGAAGCGGGTAACGCTGTTGAATCTTTTTCCCACCCGAGTATGGCAGCATTGTTGGCTTGTGTGTCTTTGTCCCTGAATTTCAATGTGGCTTCTCTCCAAACTTTCAAATTTTTTGCAATGGTAGTGGCTCCGGCAATTGTTCCTGTGGTCAGGTCAATATCTTCTTCATAGGTAATAAGATCTTTCGTTTTAGAGTCCTTGTACGCATTGATGACTATGCGCTCCGGGAGCCAATCCCTGATGTAGGCGGCATTCTTAAATATATTATTGTAACTGTTGTTGTTGTGCAGTACGGATTCAGCAAAGGCGGCTACATAAACTTTTGCAATTTGCTGCTGTTCTTCCAGGGTCATCATAGGTGCGATATTGAGTAGGTATTTGCCGGGAGCACCGCCATCGTATGTTCCCCACACACTATTGAATTGGCCATGGTTGGCTCCATGCAAATACAAGCCAGCCTTAAAATAGAAGGCGCTATCAGAATAGGTTATTCGCTGGTATTGGCGAAAGCCAAAAAAACTGGCTTCATCGCTATCATAAGACCCTTGAATAGAAAGGTAGTTAACATTCTGCAATTTGATTCTTCGGTCGTATCGCTTGTCTGTAGGCGCAATGGTTAGTACTCCTTTTATTCCGAAATGGAAATCAAATTTTTCGTTTGCATTGTCGGGGAAATAAGTGAGCGTATTGAAGAGGGTGGCTATGGGTGCCGCTTCACCTCCTCTGGAGTGCCCCGCAAGAATTACATTTTCCAGATCGGCTTTTTGATATAAATCGTGAGTTGAGTCGTTCGCCCAAATCTTCCACTGCTCAAGGTGTTTCAACAAAAGCCAGCCCCGGGCTGGCATTTCCTTACCCATAAAATCCCCAGACCAGGTGCCGTTTACAAAATTTTCGTCCACCGATACGGTAATAAATCCTTTGCTTGAAAGCAGCTCACCTAAATAAGCGTAGCCTGGATCTGAATATTCTTCCATACCGTGATTGCCATGCACAATAAGGATGATTGGAAATTTACCTTCTCCATTGGGCATCCATACTCTTCCGTTTAATGGAAAATTCTTCACTCCAAACCCCCAATACCGTTCTCTCCATTTCGCCTTAGATCCTTTCCATTCTGGTAAAAGCAGGGAGGCATTCACAGTTTTGCTTTTGTATTTTATGCCACTTCTAAATTCTTCCCGTTGCTTATCGGTACCACTTCCATAGGTAAAATAGGTAGTTGAGTAGGATCCCTTTTCTCCAGGATTGGCCAATCCTTTTTCTGAAAGTAAACTTGTAGGCGTTTGTTTAAAGGATATTTTGTAAGGATTGTAGCCTTTGTTGAATAAATAATATCCACCCACAATAAATAGGGATAATGATGCGAAAAGGGAAATTATATGAAGCACTTTTGCCTTTGATGCACGCTTGAAAAGCACCATACTCGAACCAAACAGGAAGGTGATGCCAACGATGACCAGTGCAAATCCGATATAATAGACCTGTGGAGGAAATCCAAACCGTATATAACGAACCAGAATAAGAGTGCCGATGGTGCCAAAGAAAAGGGCGAAAATGAAAACCGGAATCTTTGAAATCCATTTATGGATCAGTGTACCCAAAATGCGGAAAAACCAGAATGCAATAATCCCAATCGCCAGGGTGGCACTGCCCATGAGCCAGGCGGATAAGCCGGTACGAAAAAAAATACCAGATAGCAACATTACCACAAGGCTAAGTGTCGCCAATCCATAAAAAGCTCCCCACCAAAAAACGGTATAGGAAGTTTCTTCGCCCCTTGGTACGCGGATGAGCTTATTTAATCGCTTAATAAATGCTATCATAAAAAGAAATGGACTTTATCTGAAATTAACATAACAATAGGAGTTGGCTTTCCTTTAATCCATCAACGGAGTATTTTTAGTTTAGCCCTCGTAATTAAGGGCAAACGAGATATTATCAGTTGCTTTTTTCTGGGCCAGCTTATTGACGCCAGCTTGCGATAATTGAAGAATTCTAGGGTATCCACCTGTTGTTTGACAATCCTTCATTAAGGCGATTAGGTTTCCGGATGGGGTGAGTTGGATCGTTCCAGGCAGAACAGACGATGTAAGCATATTATAGCCGGAAGGATATTGAAATGAATAGCCCTCTAACCGATAACCCATCCTGTTGTTCTCCTTGCTAACGGATAAGGTGGTATTGAAAATGAATTCTTTTTCTTCATGGTGAAGTAAATCAAATTCCGGTCCCTTAGTGCAAGGAAGTTTAATTGATGATAAAAAAGATTCATCTATCCGGGCATAGGAAAAATGAGTATCAGGATTATTGTAATTATTAATCTGAAGCTGGTCTCCCTTTTGAAGGGTGCCATGAGTTGTTACCGGGGCAAAATAGGAACGGCTGTTCATCACTCTTTCTGTTTGGAATCCTTCTTTCACAGCGAGATAACACCGCAGTCCATAGCGGAGTGTGCCAAAGGAAAGTATATCGCCTTTGTTGATAATGCTTGCCTTATTAAGTGGAATAGTTACTCCATTTATTTGAGGAGAAATATTGGCTCCCGAAATAACAATTTGTGTGGAGACAGAGAATAATAATTTTGGCCCCATCATGGTTATTTCCATCACCGCAGACTCAAGGGTATTGTTTAATAAATGATTGGCCAACAAAGCACTTTGTTCATCCATCACTCCTGAAACAGGCACACCGTATTTTCGAAAACCAAATCTTCCCTGATCCTGAATGGAAGAGTAAAGCCCGGGAGATATTACTTCAACAAATCCCGTCATGGTGATTTGGATTCAATTGTAAATACCCCCCGTTCTACCTCATTCAAAATTTTCTGATGTTCTTTTTTCCCAATCGGATAAAATCGCAAAAGGTCTCCGGCATGAGCGAAGCATGGAGGGTTGAGCTTTGGATCAAAGAACTGCAATGGGCTATTGCCAATAATGTTCCATCCACCCGGACTTTCAAAAGGGTAAATTCCGGTTTGCTCTCCGCCAATGGCGACCGCTCCTTTTTTGATTCTCAGTCGTGGTGTTGATTTTCTCGGTGTGTGGATAGCTTTTGGCAAACCACCCAAATAGAGGAACCCGGGAAGAAAGCCGATAAAGTAGATGGTATATTCTGCCTTGCAGTGGGTAGCAATGATTTCATCAACGGTTAATTCATTTTGATTAGCGACATCCTTCATATCAATTCCAAATTCCTTATCGTAGCACACAGGAATTTCCCAGGTGTTACCCTCTCGTTTTATGATGGGTGGTTTTAATGGGTATAGACTTTGAATTTTTTGCTGTATTTCATTCAATGAAATAATGTCTGGATAAAAAACGATAGTTAGAGAATTATAAGCATTAACCGTTTCAACCAGTAAATCCCTCAGTTCAACTTCAATACAAGATTGAAATTGTAAAATGTCATTTAAAATATGCTGATCAATTTGGTTGGGCCACTCAATAAGGAGCGCAGATTTGCCGAATGCTTTATAGGAAAGTGGGTATGAATTCAAGTTGCTCATTGAAGCTCGTTCACCTTAATGATTCATTGTTTTCCTTGTACGGTAGCACAGATAGTTGTTGCACATAGTACTCTAAGTAGACATAAAGTTTCACAATGCAAGCGTAAATCAATTCAATGCCTAAATTATTCAATACTTACATTATTGCTTTTTAGATTCTTACTGAGTTGAGAGACAATTGCAACGGCATGAGGATTGTCGCCATGAATACATAGGGTGCCTGCCTCAATATCGGAAAAATTTCCATTAATTGTCTTTACTTTTTTTTCTTTAATCATTCGAATGACATGATGGATTATCTGATCAGGATCTTCCAATACGGCATTGTCCAATTTTCGTGAAACCAGGGTGAGATCTTCATTATAGTTGCGGTCCGCAAAAGCCTCGTACTTAATGGGCTGTTTACGCTCAATGGCTTTTCTTGCTATTACGGAACCATAGGGGACGTATAGAATCAATTTTTTATCAAATGGAGTCATCGCATCCAATACAGCTTCAGCGATGCTGTCATTTACCGCAGCCATATTATAGAGGGCTCCGTGCGGCTTTACATGGTTTAGTCTTCCACCGGCCTCTTCCGTCAAAATTTTCAGTCGTAGAATTTGATCAATAATTACGGTGGTGAGTTCATTGTTGGGGAGATTCATTTCAATGCGACCAAAGTTTTTGCGATCAGGAAATGAGGGATGTGCTCCTATTTTTACATTGTTTTCTATTGCAAGGCGTATTGTTTCCCTCATAGTATTATCGTTTCCAGCATGACCGCCACAAGCAATGTTACAAGAACTGAGGTAGGGCATTAGCTGTGCATCGTTGCCTACACCCTCGCCCAAATCGCAATTAATGTCAATTGAGTAAGTCATATTTCTATTTATTACCTGAATTATACTCTTTAGTCCAAGTACGATCGATAGGATAAAGATGATGATACCAATAGAATTTTGAAACCGGGTATTGCGATTTTTACCTAAAACGGATTCTTTATTCATGATCCACAAAAGAATACCCACTATTATAGGAAGGACAGCGCCATTGGCCACCTGGGCAAACTTAATGATTTCAATGGGGTTGATTCCGAGAGACGAAAAAAGAACACCAAGGAAAAGAACAAACATCCATACCATTCTGAATTTGAAGCTCTTCATATTGCCATCCCATCCAAGGCAACCATGGGTCACGTACGCTGCGGCCAGCGGTGCGGTGATGGCTGAGGTGATGCCAGCAGCAAATAATCCAATGCTGAGAAAGTATTTAGCGAAACTTCCGAAGAGTGGCTCCAGCCCTTTTGCCAAATCGGTGGCATTGGTTACGGTAGCAATACCAGCAGATGCAGCAGATATGATAATTGCCATAGAAACCAATCCACCAAATGCGACTGATACGATGGTATCTTTTTTTGCAAAGTGCAAATCATCTTGTGTCTTCCACTTTTCTTTCACCAATGAGGCGTGGAGAAATAAATTGTACGGCACTACTGTTGTGCCAATAAGCCCTACAATGGTAAGTAGATTGTTTTCATTAACAGACGGAACCAACATCCCCTGCGCAATAGAAACCAGATTGGGTTTTGTGAGTATGGCAGTGACTACGAAGGCAATACTCATCAGGATAACCAGCGAAACGAGTGCTCGTTCCAGTATTTTATAATTGCCCAGGTAGAGCAATGTGAAGGCAAAGGCGCCAATGATCAGGCTGAGGAATTTTAAATTATTCGGGTTCGAATTATTAAATAGCGTCTCAAGGCCTAACCTGCCACCACTGATATTGCCTGCTTCGTATACTGCGTTTCCAATCACAATGGCAAATAAGATTAATGCAACTATGATATATTTAATAATTGGATTTTGAATCTCCTGGCGAATAACATCTGACAACCCTTTACGTGTAATGATTCCTAATCGGGCTGCCATCTCCTGAAGTACTATGGTAGCGAGTGTAGACAATACCATTGCCCACAAGAGATCATATCCGAAACGTACCCCTGCAATGGTACAGACCGTAACCGTACCCGGACCAATAAAAGCGGCAGCCACTAAAGCTCCTGGCCCAGAATTCTTAAACCATTTAAGCATAGACACTTGTTGAATGGATAAGTTACTATTTTACAGAATATGAAAAGAGGTTGTTACCATTTTGTTTTTTGGTAAATGAATTTGGCAATCTGAATGTCTTGAATGGCCACACCGGTGAGGTCGGCAATGGTGATGTCAGCATCATTACTTCTTTTTAGGCCACTCGAGATCAACGCACCCAGTTCTACAATTTGATTCTCCTTAATCGTGTTATGATGAATCGCATGAAAAATATCTCCATGATCTATACATTGTGATTTACTATCGGCCACGATAAGAGACGCTTTACCAAACAGACTTGCTTCAAGCTCTTGCTTGCCGGGCGTATCTGCGCCTATTGCTGTAATATGTGTTCCAGGTTGGATTTCTTTTGTGAAAAGAAGTGGTTCTTTGGATGGCGTGGTGGTAACAATATAATTGCATTGATTTGCTAAATCAGAAATATTCCGGGTAGTATTAATAGTAAAGCCGGATAATATCGGGTCTTTTTTATAATCGTTAAGCTTTTCGTCACTACGACCCCATGCAATAACTTCCCTGCAATCAATTACGGATTTTAAATATCTCAATTGAAGCCTTGCCTGAATACCTGTTCCTACAATTCCAATCTTATTTAGTTGCTTTGGTGCAAGGTGTTTGGCTACAACCGCTCCGGCCAGTGCGGTACGTATGTCTGTAAGGTGACCTTCATCGAGTAAAATTGAAAGTAATTCGCCCGTCTTTTGACTAAATACCAGCATTAATCCATTGCTGGAACTAAGTCCTATTTTCGGGTTATCATAAAATCCTGATGCTAATTTTACAACATAGAAATCATCCTCTTTTATGAAGCCATATTTAATGTGCAGGTCTCCAGGCGGATCAATAAATGGAAGGTGGCCCACCGGGGGCACAACCACGTCTCCTTTTGAGTAGCTCACAAAACCGTCTTCGATGATTTGAATTAATTCTGAATCGGAACATGCGTTCATGCATGATTTTATTTGGTCAAGCAAAATAATTTTAGCCATCACACACTACTTTTTTTAATACTATTTCACTCACATTGCCACCACATATTACGGCTGCAACTTTTTTTCCTTTGAATTTTTCCTTTTGCTGAAGGATGGCCGCCACTGCCACACCTGCTGAGCCCTCAATAACCTGGTGATGTTGCTTCAAAACCATTCGCATAGCGCTCAAAATCTCCTCTTCAGAGGTAAGAATATATTCATCAATTAAATCCCGGCACAATTCGAAGGTGATGGCGTCATGATCGATTCCTCCGGCAGTTCCGTCAGATAGGGTGGGCTGCTCTGGTACATCTATTACTTTACCCGCTTTGATGCATTCATACATCACAGGGGCGTTGGCCGGTAAGCATCCGATTATTTTGATGTTGGGGTTAACGGATTTTAGATAGGCAGCAATTCCAGCAACAAGACCACCGCCACCAATGGAAACAAAAACAGCATCCAGGTCGGGTAACTGCCGATAAAGCTCTACGCCAATTGTGCCTTGTCCTGCGATTACATCTTCATCATTATAAGGAGACACATATACCTGATTGCTTTTTTCAGCCAATTGACGTGCGTAGGCTTCCGTGATTTCACCGCTGTCACCATGAAACTCTACAGGCACTCCTCTTTGTTTAATGGCTTCCACTTTGGCAACAGATGCTTTGGTAGGAAGAAAGATGGTGCCTTCTTTTTGCGTGGCTTTCAACGCATTGGCCACACCCAGTCCATGATTGCCTGTTGACGCAGTTATGATTTTTCTTTTGTCATTTTTTAGTGACAGGATTTTATTCATTGAGCCTCTGGCTTTAAATGATCCGGTTACTTGTAAGTTTTCCAATTTTAGATATACCTCACTACCCGTGTCGGCAGACAAGGGATAGGAGTATTCCAACGGAGTTTCTCGAACGAAGGGACGAATTATTTTTTCGGCATTTTTAATCTTTTCTACCAGGTTCATTTGTCTTAATATTGTTTTATTACATATAGTACCCCTCCCACAACCCTTCAAAAAAATGTCTGGCATTAATTCCCAGATCTCTGTTTTTATATCCACCCTCTTGAACGATTAATGTTGGCAAATTAAGTTTCGCCAATAATTTTCCATTCTCCACAAAGTCACCAGAGGATAACATCCAGGTACCAGTAGGGTCGCCCTGTGCTGTATCCAGCCCCAAGGCGATAACCAGATAGGTAGGATTGTATTTTTTGATTACATCAATCGCAAGGTTCAGCGCTTTTCTATAATGCTTACCATCTGTTCCCTTTTTCAAGGGAATATTAAGATTAAATCCTTCCCCTTCATCTTTTCCTTTTTCATCGGCAAAACCGGTAAAGTTGGGATAGGCGTACAGTGGATCTCCATGGATGGATATGGTAAATACATCTTTTCTTTTATAAAAAATATTTTGTTGCCCGTTGCCATGATGATAATCAATATCAAGAATCACAACTTTCCCTTTTTTGCTTAAATAATTTGCAGCTACTGCATTCGAATTGAGATAGCAAAAGCCTCCAAAATATTTTCGCTCCGCGTGATGTCCCGGAGGGCGCACCAATGCATAGGCCATTTGTCGTCCGTTCAGCACCTGATCCGCTGCCGTGAGCGCACAATTGACAGCAGCACGTGATGCCTTGTATGCGTTGGCATGAATAGGTGTGGTGCTGTCAATACAATAGTATCCAATCTGATGTTCCGGACGCAAAGGAATACGTTCTGAAAAACGCTTTGGGAAAATTTCAGGATAAAATATTGCATCATTCTTTGCTTCGGCACAAACGTTTTTGAGGAATGTTACAAACTGTGGGTAATGTACCTCCTCTACCCAACTGTCCGGATAGTTTTTGGCAGCAGCACGTTCAAAAATCTTTACTTTATCAAGTTCTTTTAATATGGATTTCACTCTTACTGGAGATTCCAGGTATCCTTTGTCTTTCACATGGTGGATGATGTGACCTTCGTTCACCACCAAACCAATTTTTTTATCGGAAGGAATTACTTTTTTTATTTCAATATACTTCTCTTTCCGAAGGTGTTTTTTTTCCCGCAACATCAAAGTGGTGCCTTTAATGGAGCCTACTACCTTTTTGGTGTACTCAGGCGAGCATTTGCCACTATGTTTATTTTCAAGGATAGCCCTGATAATTTTTTTACCATCAGTAGACTTGAGCTCTGCTTTTTCTCCAGGCCCCTCAAATACAAGATGAAAAACGGACTGATCACTTCGCGGAAGCTCGTATAGTGTACCTTCAATGGGGCGTGCTCCGTAGCGCTCGTAAAAGCGAAGCCTTGCTATGTTTTGTTTTCTTTCTTTTTCATCCCGGCAAAGTTCGGGCTCGTCTGGCAGGCAGTCGAAAAATATCCCTATGGCATTTACGGCAGCGGCTTCTTCCCGCAACCTTTCATACAAGGCTCCTCCAACGCCACCACCACTTCGGTGTTGATGTGCTGCGATGTAATCCAGGAAATAAAACTTTTCTTTTGGAAAATAAGACGCGATTACTACGCCCAAAACCTTCTTGTTCCTGGCTTCTGCCACCAAGACCACATACCTGAAATGGGTAGCCAACGGATTTTTGGCTGCAATGAATATTTCATCGGCCTCGGCAGGAGAAAGGTGTGGAAACTGCGCCACCAGTATTTCTTTACATTGGGCTAAAGCTGTTTGATTGGCTGGATTGTTGTGATCATAAATTCTTCGAATGGCTATCATAAAGTAAGAGGTTTACTCAAATCCTGATTGTAGATAGCAATCTACATTTGAAAATGAGTTTGCCTAAATTTTTAAAAGAAAATAGTGAACAAAAAAATAGCAACAGTAAGGTTGTTTACGTAAAATTTTTGAATGAATACTTCATTTGGTAATCCAAAGTATATGCTTTTCCTAGGCGTATGTAAAAATAAGGGGTGTGCTAGGGTATTCTTAATTCATCCAGATGAAAATCATCTCCTTTTCCAAATTTTAATGTATCCTTCAACAGGTATCTTTCCAAAGTGTGAATGTCCTTTACCTTAAAATCCCCATTGGCCAAAATAGATTCAATGATAAAGTCATATTTATCACCATAATTAGTAAGTCGGTATTTTTTCCCAACCCGCAGTACATCAAATGAAAGGCCAGCCATTACAGATCCTCTTCGCGTTCGAGCATAAGTATCGATGACTGAGGAACAATGAAGTATCGTTCATTTTCATAAATCACCTCTACCGCTCCTTTTTGCAAAAAAATTGCGAGGTCTCCCTCATGTGCCTGTAGGGGTAAGTATTTTACCATATCCTCTTTACCTTTCCACGAATCCTCTTCGTCTGCCGGTGTTGGAATGGGGTAGCCTGGCCCTACTTTTATGATGTACCCACTTTGAATTTTTTCCTTTTCCTGAACACCAGGGGGTAGATAGAGTCCGCTTGCGGTTTTGTCATTTTGTTTTTTAGGCTTGATGAGTACTCTATCACCAACTACTATAATTTTTTTGAGTCTATTATCTGCCGTTATTTTCATGTTTCGTTAAAATGCAAACTTAAGGTATTTTCAGTCGGTAGAAGCGACCACTTGCTGAGTAAGTGATCTAAATCATTCCGTATGGTTGTCAGTTTTTCATTGGTAATATTGTTGGTGTTAACAATCCCTAAAGCGTTAGCACTTTCTCTAAGAGTTGTATTAAAATCTTCTGGTAGATTGCGGTCTACTCTTTCAGTCATGATCAACCCCCGATAAGCCCTGTTACCTTAGCCTCATCAGGTAAATCTTTGAAATATATTTTTTCTTTACTTTCAAAGTATAAAATATCAATTCCAATTAATCCGTAGAATCCGGGAGTAATACATAATTCATTCTCCATACAAAAGTGAGCCAGGTCGTGCATAACCATAAATTGATCTACAGTAGTCCACGTTGATGATCCATCTTCTCTTTTGCAGACCAGAGTGTTTTTTTGTATTTCCTTTTCTGAATATTACTTCCATCTCAGCCATCAAAGAGATCTCCTTGATCCTCGGCTCTACCTAGTAGTTGCTGGTCTATTGTTTTCTCCGCCTTGGCGCCTAGTTTTTTTAAATTCTCCACCTTGCTTACCAGGTTGCCACTCCCCACGGAAAGTTTTTTCATGGATTCTTCATAGAATTTTTTTGAGGAATTCAGATGCCTGCCCAATGTCAACAGATCTTCTGTGAAACCAACAAATTTATCATATAGATCACCGGCACGCTTTGCGATCTCAATCACGTTTCTATTTTGGTGCTCCTGCCGCCATACACTTTTAATCAATTGTAATGAAGGGAGGAGCAATGTGGGGCTCACAAAAACAATTCTTTTATCAAAAGCTTCTTCATAAAGCTTAGGATCGGTTTGGATGGCCAGTAGATAAGCCGTTTCAATGGGAATAAACATGATCACAAAATCAAGCCCGTTTTCACTGTAATTTTTCTGGTAATTTTTGTCGGTGAGAATGCGCATGTGCTGCTTGATCGATTGCATGTGCAGTTTTATCTGTACATCTCGCTCATCGTCTTTTTCAGCATTCACATAGTTGTTGTAGGCGGTTAAACTCACCTTTGAATCGATTATAATATGTCTTGATTCTGGTAAGTTGATGATTACATCGGGTCTCTGTCTTCTGCCATCCTCGGTGTAGAACGTTTCTTGCACCGTATATTCCCTCCCTTTTTCCAATCCGGATTTTTCGAGAATGGTTTCTAGGATTAATTCTCCCCACGAACCCTGGGTTTTGGTATCACTTTTAAGGGCGCGTGTCAGGTTACGGGCATCTTCGCCCATTTGAAGATTGAGCTCTTTTAAGTTTTTGAGTTCATTAAAAAGGCTGGCATTTTTTTCGATGGAATCTTTATGAGATATGTCTATTCGTTTTTCGAACTCCGTTATTTTTTCACCCAATGGTTTCAATACATCGGCCAGATTGGTTTTGTTCTGCTCTGTAAATTTTTTGCTCTTTTCTTCAAATATTTTATTGGCGAGATTTTCAAATTGAACAGTAAACCGCTCTTGCAACGTTTCCAATTCTTTCTTTTGCTCGGTCAACTTCTCCTGAAGATTGCGATAGTCAGCTTCTGTAGACGACAAATTGGAATTGAGCTCCAGGTTAATATTACGTAGCTGCTCCAGTTCTTTTTTTAAGTCGGAAACCTGAACCGCTAGAGCACGGGCCTTTTCCTGTTCAATAGCCAAGGAAGCGTTATCAGCAGAAAACTTATATTTTGCAATTAGCCAGCCGGCAACAGTACCAATCACAATTCCCGAAATAAAAACCACTATTTCCATCGTGGTAAAGTTAGGGCAAAAAACTGCAAGCCCAACCTCAACTTCTTAGGCGATTGAATCCAAATCACTATCTTTGTAATTGTCAGAATAAGCACACTTTCGTGATTTTGCAGGATAATTCCTGGCTAGACCAATCGGGGGGCAAGCGCACAATTTCTGAAGATTTACATTAAAAAAATATTTTGATTATGGAAACAGCTATCACATCCAGCCAGGAGGCAATTGCTTTGGAACAAAAATATGGAGCACACAACTACAGCCCAATTGACGTAGTACTGAATAAAGGAGAAGGCGTATTCCTATGGGACGTGGAGGGAAAGCGGTACTATGATTTCCTTTCGGCTTATAGTGCAGTCAATCAGGGGCACTGTCACCCACGCATAATAAATGCGTTGATCGATCAGGCAAAAGAGTTGACCCTCACGTCAAGAGCATTTTATAATGATAAGCTGGGTGTTGCAGAGAAATTTATATGCAAGATGTTTGGCTATGATAAGGTACTATTTATGAATAGTGGAGCTGAAGGCGTTGAAACAGGAATAAAGCTGGTAAGGAAATGGGGATATAATGTAAAGGGAATTCTGGAGAATGAAGCCATTATAATTACTGCGCAGAAAAATTTTCATGGCAGAACAACCACAATTATTTCAGCCTCATCCGACCCTTCTGCAAGAACTGGTTTTGGACCATTTAATCCGGGGTTCAAGATAGTGGAATATGATAATGTGGAGGTATTGGAGCGGGAGCTTAAAAACCCAAATGTAGCTGCTTTGTTGATCGAGCCCATTCAGGGTGAAGCCGGTATCTATGTCCCTTCGGAAGGGTATCTGAAAAAAGCCTATGAGTTGTGCAAGAAGAACAATGTGCTGTTGATGATGGATGAGATTCAAACTGGAATTGCACGTACGGGAAAGATGTTGGCGAGTGATCACGAAGGCGTTCACCCTGATCTTTTGATTTTGGGCAAGGCAATCTCCGGAGGTGTGCTTCCGATTTCCTGCGTACTTGCTGATGACGAAATTATGTTGGGGATAAAGCCTGGAGAGCATGGTTCCACTTTTGGAGGTAACCCGCTTGCGGCTGTGGTGTGTATGGCGGCACTTGAGGTAGTCAAAGACGAGAAACTTGCTGAAAACGCTGAAAAACTAGGTAAAATTTTCAGGGAAAGAATGAAGGCATTGATTCAAAAATGTGATTTGGTAACTCTTGTGCGCGGTAAAGGACTACTCAATGCGGTAGTGGTAAACGATACACCAGATAGCAAAACTGCATGGAACATCTGTGTGGCACTCAAAGAAAATGGATTGTTGGCTAAGCCGACCCATGGAAATATTATTCGGTTTGCACCTCCTTTGGTAATGACGGAAGAGCAAATCCATGAATGCTGCGATATCATTGAAAAGGTGGTTACTAATTTTAAGAAATAAAGGAAGCCACTAAGGCACTTAGATTAATATTTTAATTAGGAGATTATTTTGTGACTTAGTGGTATAAAATCTGGACCAGATTATTTCATAGCTAAAGTTTTTATAGAATAGCTTTTACAATCCTATCCTTTCCTGATAGGTCATTTATAATTTCTACGAAGCGAAAGGAATTTTTGGTAAAAATGACCTCAACGTCATTACCGAATAATTGATTTATTTCTACCGCTACCACTCCTCCATAATTTAGACATGCTTTGCTTTTCTCTGCAATGACCTTGTAGAAAAGTAAGGGGTCGTTGTCAGGCACAAACAATGCATTGTGGGGTTCGAAATTCAGTACATTAATTTTCATGCCTGACTTTTCTCGTTCGGTTACATAAGGAGGATTGCTGACAATGATATCATAATTTTTGTCAGAGAGTGGATCGTTCAATACATCTGCCAGCTGAAAATTAACCTGGGTATTGTGCAACTGGTTATTACTCCTGGCGGTTGCAATTGCTTTTTCGCTTATGTCTATTCCAGTTACATCTTTAGTATTTAACTCCAATTGAAGTGTTATGGGGATACAACCACTCCCTGTGCCAATGTCAAGAATTTTTGGAGAATCGATTATTGACATATTTAAATGATCAATAACTGTGGTAATAAGTATTTCTGTTTCCGGCCTCGGAATCAATACAGAAGGGTCTACTTTAAAGGTTCTTCCGTAGAATTCTTGTGTTCCAATAATATACTGGATAGGTTCTCCTTTATTAATTCTCTTTATTATTGGATGTAACTCCCCTTGAGTAAAGTCAGGGATGTCGCTTGCCGCAATAATATTTGATTTAGTAATGTTGAATTTCTTCTCCAGCAGTAAATAGACGATGCTCCTGATTTCATCAGGATGTTCATCTAATGTGATTTGGTCAACGGTCCAACTAAAGACGTCTTTGGAATTGGGCATAGCTTATTTGATCTTTGCAATGTTACATAATTGAAATGATCTCTGACAAATTTTATATGCTTCGTACAATAGAGTTGGCCAAAAATGGAACAGGCCATGTGAGTCCGAATCCTTTGGTAGGTTGTGTAATTGTACATGATGATAAAATTATTGGAGAAGGCTGGCACCGCAAGTATGGTGAAGCCCATGCTGAAGTTAATGCTGTAAATTCGGTGACGGATAAATCCATTCTTAAAGACTCCGTAGTTTACGTCAATCTGGAGCCCTGTGCACATACGGGAAAAACGCCTCCTTGCGTTGATTTGCTTATTAAGCATCAGGTAAAACGTGTTGTTATTGCCAATGTTGACACCAATCCTCTGGTGGCAGGGAAGGGTATCAACAAATTAAATGATGCGGGAATTAAAGTGAGCACCGAAGTTTTGGAGAACGAAGGGCGCGAACTGAACAAACGTTTTTTTACTTTTTTTAAGCACAAGAGACCGTTTATTATTTTGAAGTGGGCGCAAACTTCGGATGGTTTTATTGCCAGGGAAAATTATGATTCTAAATGGATTAGTAATGAGTACTCAAGAAAATTGGTGCATAAGTGGCGTTCAGAAGAGGATTCAATCTTAGTGGGGTACAACACCGCGGCACATGATAACCCAAAATTAACGGCTCGGGATTGGACAGGCAGAAACCCTGTAAGAATAGTTATAGATCCTAAGTTAAATTTAGACCCATCGCTCCACCTGTTTGACGGAACTACTCCTTCCATTTGCTACAACACAATGAAGCAGGATATTAGAGATAATTTGGAGTATCATCTTCTAGAAAAGGAGCATTTATTACAGGGTATGCTAACTGACTTATTCGATCGAAACATTCAATCTTTAATTGTAGAAGGAGGAACTCAAACGATCAAGGCATTTTTGTCTGAAGGTGCATGGGATGAAGCCAGGGTGTTCATCTCGAGACAAAAGTTTGAGTCTGGAATTAGTGCACCAATAATCAACAAAGAAGTAGGCAGGATTGAAATGATTGGAGACGATGAATTGAATATCTACTCCAATACTTAAAATTTAATTATCAATCTCCCACCCGCACCAGCCAAATAGAAATTCACTTTTACTCTTCGGGCATTTAAGTCGGCATTGTAATTATCCAGCGCGCTCAGTGCATGTTGTTTGAATGCATTATTAAACGGAATGGATATTAATATTAAGCCCAGGCCACCCGCAGCCAGACCCCATTCTGGTTCTCCGCCCACAATAGCAGTTCCTAAAGGAAACCCAATTAACAACCCTCCTGTAAAACCTAAAACACTCGCTACATCAAGATTGGTTTTGGCTTTTTTAAACTCCATATAGGCCAATTGATTGTCCTTCATGGTTTCAAGAACCATTTTTGGACTTATTGAAACTGAGTCTCTTTCGAAGCGATACCCACCAAATGTTTTATAAATCTCGATCTTTTGTCCGAAAGAAACACTGGAACAAGTAAATAGACAAAAGAATACAATGAGTCGAATATTCATGTGAATTGCTTTTTATCAGGAGTTGCTAAACCATAAAATTAGCTAAAAATTTCTAGCTTGCGATAGCCAAAATTTCTAGTTGATGACTGAGTTGTTATTTAATGAAATTTACTGCAGGAGAATTTCTGAACCAAAGACTCAAAGAAATAGGATTGAAAAAATAGTGCCTTGACTGAACGCGTACCATATCCTCAGTTTCTTAAAGATGTATTTCAGTTATCCATAAGTTGTTTTGGCGGGCCACAAGCTCATCTGGCTAATTATCAACGAATTCTTGTAGAGAAGAGGAATTATCTTACCGGACCAGATTTGATGGAGTTGTATGCGCTTTGTCAAATTGTGCCCGGCCCTACTTCTACACAAACATTGACGTCTGTGGGATACCGGCTTGGAGGCCCTAACCTAGCCTATCTTACATTGATCATTTGGATGCTTCCCTCTGTGGCTGTTATGACACTTGCGGGAATATTAATAGGAAGCTTCCAGGAAAAAGAGGTGTCTTTAGAATTCACCCGATTCATCCAACCTATGGCGGTCGGATTTGTAGGTTATGCGGCATACACCATCAGTTTGAGAACTGTAAATACTAAAATTGGATTTGTGCTTATGGTAGCTTCTGCCGTAGCATCTTATTTTATTAAAACTCCCCTTGTTTTCCCTGTAATTTTGATAGTAGCAGGCACTATTACCGCTTTTAATTATAAGCTCCATCCCAAGGAAGAAAAAAAGAAATTTGATGTTCCCTGGGCCAACTTCTTTTTATGGGCAGGCGTATTTATTGTTGCGGCAGCGCTGGGTGGGATCACCAAATCATTACCCATAAAATTATTTGAAAATTTTTATCGCAATGGAAGTTTGGTTTTTGGTGGCGGCCAGGTATTGGTACCTATGCTTTATACCGAGTTTGTTCAATATGCCAAGCCACTTCACTTCCCTACTTCATCCAGTGAATTTCTTTCGGGCTATGCATTTATGCAGGCTGTTCCTGGTCCCGTGTTTTCTTTCAGTGCTTATATAGGAGCATTGTCTATGAGAGAATGGGGAACAGGGGGTGAAATTTTAGGAGCACTCATGTCTGCTGCCGGCATTTTTCTCCCAGGAACCTTCCTGATATTCTTTGTGATCAGGATATGGGAGAGCCTAAAGAAATTCAGACCTATACGCGCATCACTCGAAGGAATTAATGCTGCCAATGCAGGTCTTGTAGCTGCAGCTGCCGTGCTGCTTTTTCAGCCTTTGCAAAATACGATGACGAACTTTGGTTTTATGATTGCCACCTTTTGCCTATTGGCGTTTACTAAATTACCAGCTTGGTCTATAATTGGAACGGGCTTGGTTCTGGGATTTGTGTTGACATAAAAAAACCTTCCCAATTTCTTGAGAAGGTTTTGATCTTTATTTTTTAAAGAGATTATCCTAGTTTGAAGGTAATCGGAAGTACCATTCTTTGCTTTACAGGTTTACCACGCTGCTTACCAGGCTTCCATTTTGGAGCACCTTGCAAAATTCGCACTGCTTCTTCATCACAACCTGCGCCAATACCTTTCACAGCTTTTACATCTGTTATACTGCCATCTTTATCGATCACAAACTCAACGAATACCCTTCCCTCAACACCCATTCTTCGTGCCTGGGGTGGATATTTAATTTTATCTCCTACATATTGGTAAAAGGCTGTCATTCCACCAACCGGTGAGGCGGGGTCTTCCACAATAGTGAAAATTTCTTCTACCTCTTCTTTGGGTTCTTCAGCTTGTATTACAATCTGCTGTACTTTGGTATCTTGTGTAACCTCCACGTCAAATTTTACCTGAATTTCTTCCTTAATTTCCTCTTCGTCAGGCACTTCTATAATCTGAGGCTGTTGTACTTGTGGTGGTGGTGGCGGTGGTTGCTCTGTGGGTGGAATCTCTAACATCTCCTCGAAGGTGTTAGTACTCTTACCGACCAGATCAATTTCCTGCTTTTCGGTATCCTTCCATTCGAAGGCCATAACAACGAGACTCATCGTTATTAATAAGCCAATACTAAAGAAAAAACTCGTTTTCTTCGTTAAATCAGCTTTTGCGGTCTTTTTCTCTTCCATACAATTCAGGTTTAGGACATCAAATATATAAATAGAATCCTGTTTTGGCCATCCCGTCACATAAAATCCTCAAAATTTTAGGTGGCATTTTGCCCCAAAATTCAAATAGTTACTTTCTGCTTCCGTAGAACAAGGTAAAATATAATGTAGGAAACACATTGGAATTACTGGCAGTTGGGACCAATATGATTTTGTTAATATAGGTATCCAGTAAAAATCCAACCTCAAAGCCTGTAACCTGGCTTTTTACAGTCCCTAATTCAAAGTTAAATCCCGCTTTAATATTTCCGCCCAATTGAAGTTTGGATTGACCCAATCCTTCAAACAAATAGCCAGTGCCCAGTATTTTGTTGTAAGAGTGAAACGGATTGTTGGGATCATACTGTTCGTGCTTTGTGGCAAAGAAGCTGTTGTCGATAGTGCGCTCAATAAAATATGGAGCAACCACGCCAATACTTGGCCCGGCAGCCACCACCACCTTGATCTCCACACCTTGCTGAGGAGCTTTTTTGAAGATGATTAAATCTCTACCGTATTGAAATCGAAATGAATACAGGTAATTACTTTTTCCGTATATAAAATAATTGCCGGTGCCTGAGCTGTGACGACTTTCTTGTGGATGTTTTACATTCATGATTTCTAGTCCGAAAGTTTCCAGCGTCCGCTCATTTAACTTTCTTGCCTTTTTAAATACAAAACCGCCAATTAGGCCTCCGGAGGTATTTTTGTTAACCCCCCATGTAAATTCTGAATTATAATCATAGCTATCCTGCGTTTGGGCAAACGAGGTCATTTCCATCATTAGAAGGGAAATAATTGCTGCTATTTTAATTCTGGTATGCATTTCAGGGAATCTTCAGGTTAAATTTATGCTTTAATTAATAAACGCAAAAAAGCAATATTGCAATATACCCCACTATGAGTACTATTTCAGGTCAATATCAAGGTTCGCTGCGCACACAAGCCACTCACCTCAAATCTCAAAACACTATCATCACCGATGCCCCTCTCGATAATAATGGGAAGGGAGAGGCCTTTTCCCCCACTGATTTAGTTTGTGCATCGCTAAGCAGTTGCATGATGACACTCATGGGAATACTGGCAGAAAGAGAAAACATCAATCTGGAAGGCTTGCGATCTGATGTGGTTAAAATCATGGCAAGTAATCCCAGGAAGATAGCTGAAATTCAAATTACATTTATTCATCCCAACCTAGTCGCTACTGAAACTCAACGAAAGAAACTTAAGAACGCTGCCCTTACCTGTCCGGTAGCACTGAGCCTATCGGATTCAGTGAAGCAGACAATTGCTTTTAATTGGTAATTCTATTCCGTACTTACTTGTAGTAGCTTGCTCTTGATGTCTTTGTAATCTATATCAAAGTGAGATTTGTCGTAGACGGATTTCCCCTGATCAATAATTAATACTTGAGGCGATTCGTGCTGAACCCCAAACCTTTGCGCAATAGCATGGGAGATAGAACGATAGGTCAACAAATCAAGAAAATAAGTAGTCACTCCTTTCTCCAAATTCCAGTTTCTCTCCAGCCTGTCTAAAGTTGCTCTGCTGATGGAGCAGCTTCTTGAGTGTTTAAAAATAAGTACGGGATTGATTTTTGATTCCTCAATCACCTGGTCGAGTTGATCAAGCACTGTAAGTTCATGCCAATTCATAAATATTAAATTATTCGTACCACAGTCCCTTCTCTCTCTTGTCATACCTTGGCCTTCTCTCCTTGTCCTTCAGGTGGTCGGGCTGGGTGTCACTTTTCTTAAAGAGCTTCGCCCACATTAACTTAATATTCATAAAAATGGTTCTTTCTTCCTTCACATTGTTTCTGTAGCTGTGTGCAAACTGGGCATCAGGATGAAGGCGATTGTCGCCATTTTTTTTCATTTTAATATTTCCCTGGTAGTCCCCGATTTTTGCATAGGCTTTATTGGGAGCCCTTCCCATGAGTGCCTCTGAAGCACTATTAGGATTGTGTTTATAACTCCAATTCATTCTTACACCGCGTGCATATTCGGATGCTTTAACAGAAGATTTTGAAGGAGCTACTCCTGGCAGTGATCCTTTTGCAGCGTGTGGTTTATTCTGATATTTGCCCTGTCTCACTTTTACCTGAAGGCCGGCTACTTCATAGGTTGTTTTGTCGGGTCGTTGTTTTTTAATGGATTCATTGCTGGCATTTGGATTTTGGATATAGTTTCTGCGGAATCTTGCGAGCTTGATGTTGCCTGCATAGTCAGCGGCTTTTGCATCATTGGATGGAGTTCTCACTTCAATTGGAGTCTCATTATTATTCCACATGTCGCCACTAATACTACCGCCTCCTTTTTTCGGTTTTTTAGCTTTGATATAGCCGGTAAACTCTTCCCCTTGATAAACCCTACTTGGTGCCAGATCGAACAATTTATAATTGCCAGGGTACCCAGCGGCTTTTCTTGCATTCGCAGGTGGAGTGCGGCCAGGAATTGGCTCTCCGTTATTGTTCCAGACTTTGCCACTTATGCTACCACCTCCTTTTGCTGGTCTCTTTGTCTTAATATTTCCTGCAAAGTCTGCACCTTGTTTATTAAATCCAGGGGATAACTCACCTCTTTTGAAAGTGCCAGAAAAGCCGGCTATACCTGTGTCTTTCGGGGTTCGCACGGGGATAGGAGTTCCATTGTTATTCCAAAGTTTTCCACTGACACTTCCGCCTCCTTTGGCCGGTCTTTTAGTTTTAATGTTTCCCGAAAAGTCTGCTCCCTGCTTATTAAATCCTGGTGAAAGTTCTCCTCTTTTAAAAGTGCCGGAATACCCTGCTATTCCTGTGTTTTTTGGAGTGTGAACCGGAATGGGTGTTCCATCATTATTCCATCGCTTACCGCTAATACTTCCACCGCCTTTGGCAGGTCTTTTTGTTTTGATGTTTCCTGCAAAATCAGCGCCTTGTTTGCTAAATCCTGGTGCCAATTCTCCTCTTCTAAATGTACCCGAGTAGTCACCAATACCGGTTCCCCCTTTGGGTGTGCGTACAGGAATGGGCGTTCCGTTATTATTCCATCGCTTACCGCTAATACTTCCACCTCCTTTGGCAGGTCTTTTTGTTTTGATGTTTCCTGCAAAATCAGCGCCTTGTTTGCTAAATCCTGGTGCCAATTCTCCTCTTCTAAATGTACCCGAGTAGTCACCAATACCGGTTCCCCCTTTGGGTGTGCGTACAGGAATGGGCGTTCCGTTATTATTCCATCGCTTACCGCTAATACTTCCACCGCCTTTGGCAGATCTTTTTGTTTTAATATTTCCTGCAAAGCCAATTCCTTGTTGGGAGAATCCCGGTGAAAGCTCTCCTCTTCTAAAATTGCCCTGATATCGTGCTGCGGCAGCCCCACCTTTGGGTGTTCGAACAGGAATCGGGCTTTGCCTATTGTTCCAAAGCTTACCGCTAATACTTCCCCCTCCTTTGGCTTGTCTCCTGGATTTGATGTTTCCGGAATAACCCGTCCCTTGTCTTGAAAATCCCGGAGTTAATTCTCCCCTTTTAAATCTTCCACTATAATTAATGCCATCGGCTCCAATTCCCGGTGCCCTGGGAGGAAGAGGGCCTCTGTTTTTATTCTTGCCGGAGATGGATCGAAACCCGGTGCCCTTTAAGGTTTGTTCTCCTCTTTTGGCCGTTCTAAAACCCCCTCCAGTTCTTCCGCTATAGGCTCTGTCACCTCCCGGTTTTCTACCAAAAAATTTGAGGCTGTCGCGCCCTACAAGCCCTGCCGGAGTTGACCGAAAGTTGCGCATACGTATGGGTCTCCCTGTAATGTCTCCTTTAAATGGTTTTTCACTCTTCGAGAATTTTCCCCAGTACACATTCTTTTTTCCACGCATAATAAATGGTCCTGAACGAGTATTGGGATAAACGCTACCTCTTCTCACATTACGCCCTGATGATTCTCTTTTAGCAGCTTTTCTGATTTTTGATTCGTTAGGATACGTGCGTTCAACATCCTTACCCGATTTAGAGGAGTGATTTACAAATCGACCACTCTGCGGGTATACTTTTTTATATCGTGCGGATCGTGAAGGTGTGCCTACTGGCCCTCCTTTAATATTCCCCTTCCATGCTCGTTGACGATCTTGAGGCACACGTCTCACAGGAAGTGCTCCCGATGCAGTTCTTTGATAAACCTTCGGTTTACGTGGTTTCTTTGATGAGTTGTTAACAAACGGCCCCCTTTGTGGGAATACGTTCGTCCGGGCTGATCTGGCTTTTTGCGATTGTATTCTAATTTTATGACCAGAGATGTCACCTTTCCAGGCGCGGGAGCGATCTGATGGGGGGGTGTCAAAAATTCTCCCTCTTGGGCCTGCCGCTCTGTCCGTTTTGGTTTGTGTCCTTCCTCTGTAGGGATCTGTTTGTTGCCATCTTCTGTTGGCCCTTGAAGCAGAGGATTTATTGAGCGTTCTTAACCTACGTCCAGAGATGTCGCGTGTTTTTACTCGCTTTCTCTTTTTTATAGTTTTGAATCGTGCTTCGCGTACCTGCTTTTGATTGGGGATGGGCCTGTCCCCTTTTGTGTTTTGTGCCTGCGCAGAAACTGAAAAAAATAAAAGTGCCGCTAAGAACCCAATTGTTTTCAAAGTGTTTCCAAAAAATGCGGTATTTCCCTTCCTGGTCGTCAAAAAAGCTGTAGCTGAAACGGGCTAAATTAAGAAAAAAGAGCCAAAACCATTCAAATGACCTTTTTTAGCCAATCTGAACAGTAAACGATCAGATTGGTGGGAAATATTGCTTTCTTATCGCCAAAGGCCATTAATAATTGGCCAGTTCTTCAATCTTTCCTTTCAACCTTCCTTTTGCTAAGAAATTGCTCTCTAAAGCGGGGGCAAAAGGAATTGGTGTATCGAGACTTGCTACCCGCATGACGGGCGCATCCAAATGAATAAAATGATGTTCATTGATCCAGGCAGAAATTTCTGCGCCAATACCACCAGTGAGTGTGTCTTCATGGAGCACCAGTACCCGATTTGTTTTCTTCACGGTTGCCACCACCGCTTCCTTGTCCCAGGGTAATAATGTGCGCAGGTCAATAATCTCAGCACTAATATTCGGTAAGGTTGCCACAATTTCTTTGGCCCAGTGAACCCCCATTCCATAAGTGATGATGGACATGTCTGTGCCCTCTGCAACTGTTTTGGCTTTTCCCACTTCAACAGTATAATAATCATCAGGTATTTCTTCCTTAATAGAGCGGTACAAGAATTTATGCTCAAAATATAAATATGGATTGGGATCCTGAATAGCAGCGTTGAGCAATCCTTTGGCATCATAAGGATTGGAAGGGTATACTATTTTAAGGCCCGGAGTATGGAAAAACCATGCTTCGTTGGATTGGCTGTGGAATGGCCCGGCAGCTGTACCTGCTCCTGTGGGCATGCGCACTACCACGTCTGCGTTTTGGCCCCATCGCCAATGCGTTTTGGCCAGGTTATTTACAATCTGATTAAAGCCTTCTGTAACGAAATCAGCAAATTGCATCTCTACCATGGCTTTCATTCCTTTTATAGAAAGTCCAAGCCCGGCACCTACGATAGCTGATTCGCAAATGGGTGTGTTGCGAACACGGTCTTTGCCAAAGGCTTTCACAAAACCATCTGTGATTTTAAATGCACCACCGTACTCGGCAATATCCTGCCCCATTAAAACAAGATTAGGGTACTTTTCCATGCTTTGGCGCAGACCATCTGATATGGCGTCAATAAATCTTTTTTCAGAAGTCTTTACAGATTTGGGTCTAATTTGAATTTGTTCGAAGGGTTGAAATAAATCTGCTACTTCTATTGCTGTGCTTACCTCTGGTGGCTGGCTTGCGAAAGCAACGGCTAACCCATCTTCAATTTCTTTCTTTATTTTTTTGATAACGGTGTCTACATACTTTTTGTCTATGACTCTTTCTTTCAAGAGGTACTTTTCATAATTCATTAAAGGATCTTTCCTGGCCCAGTCGTCCAATAACTTCTTGGGTACGTATTTAGTGCCTGAGGCTTCTTCATGGCCGCGCATTCTAAAGGTGATGGCTTCCAATAAAACTGGTCTCGGATTTTTTCTGATACTTTCGGCAAGCGTTTTTACTGTGTCGTAGACTTCAAGAACGTTATTGCCATCTATTTTCACCCCCTCTATCCCATACCCAATGGCTTTGTCAACAAAGTTTTTGCAACGGAATTGTTCGCTGCTCGGTGTGGAGAGTCCGTAGCCATTATTTTCAACAAGAAAAATAATTGGCAAGTCCCATACAGCAGCTACGTTGATGGCTTCGTGAAAATCTCCTTCACTGGTTCCACCGTCTCCATTAAATACCGCAGTAACCCTTTTTTCCTTTAATAATTTTCCGGCCAGAGCAATTCCGTCAGCCACACCATTTTGCGGACCCAGATGAGAAATCATTCCCACGATGTGATGCTCATTGGAACCAAAATGAAAAGAACGATCTCTTCCTTTGGTATATCCTAAGGAAGTCCCCTGCCATTGTGAGAACAACCGATCGAAAGGCATGTTTCTCGATGTAAATACGCCAAGGTTTCGGTGCATTGGCAGAATATAGTCGTTGTTATCAAGGCCTTTGGTTAGCCCAACGGCAATGCCTTCCTGTCCAATTCCGCTGAACCATTTACTGATTTTACCCTGTCGCAGCAGAATGAGCATCTTTTCTTCAATAAGCCGTGGCCTTAAAAGTCCTTCGTAGAGATCTTTAAGTATTTTGTCTGAATATTTTTTACGATCGAAATGCATAGCACTTTATAAATTGCGTGGCAAGTTAGTGAAGGTTGGATATAAGAATAAGGCTTGCGTGAGGTATTTTGATAAGATGAGTGAATGGGTTGAATAGGTCAATCCAAAAAGTACAACTATTTTTGAGCAATGATCAATTTCGAATCTTTTACTCTGGAAAACGGCCTTCGTGTTTTGGTTCATGAGGACCCGACTGTTCAGATTGCGACCATCAATATTTTATATGACGTTGGTTCCCGTGATGAACAAAGTGGTAAAACAGGGTTCGCTCACCTTTTTGAACATTTGATGTTTGGGGGATCTATCCATATTCCGAGTTATGATGAGCCGTTGCAAAGAGTAGGGGGAGAGAATAATGCGTTTACCAACACAGACATTACCAACTATTACCTCACACTTCCTGCTGACAATATAGAAACCGGTTTTTGGCTTGAGAGCGATAGGATGTGGAGTTTGTCTTTTGATCCGAGGGTACTTGAAGTGCAACAGAAAGTGGTAATAGAAGAATTCAAACAACGTTATCTCAATCAACCTTATGGTGATGTATGGCTGAAGCTTAGGCCTTTGGCCTATCAGGCACATCCTTATCAATGGGCAACTATTGGAAAGGAGATAAAGCACATAGAAGAGGCTACAATGGAAGATGTTAAATCATTCTTTTACACTCACTATATACCCTCCAATGCCATCATGGTGGTTGCGGGAAATGTAAAGACGAAAAAAATCAGACAATTATCAGAAAAATGGTTTGGGCCTATCCCCTCAGGAAGGAAGAAGATTAGAAATTTGATAATAGAGCCAGCTCAAAAGAATAAAAGAATCCTTGAGATAAAAATGGATGTGCCAGCGGCAGCTTTGTACAAAGCGTACCACATGCCTGGGAGGTTTGATGAAGATTTTCATGCTGCAGATTTAGTAAGTGATGTGCTTGGGCGCGGCAATTCCAGTCGATTGTATCAGAAGTTGGTGAAGGAAAATCCAATCTTTAATTCTTTATCAGCTTTTACCATGGGGACCATTGATCCGGGATTATTGGTTATTAATGGGCATGTTAGGGAGGGGATAAATTTAAAGGAGGCTGAAAAGGCATTGGACGAGGTCGTGTATAATTTTGTAGAGACGGGTATTACTGATGCTGAATTGGAAAAAGTTAAAAATCAGGCATTGTCAACCTTGGAGTTTGGAGAGGTGGAGGTACTGAATCGTGCGATGAGCCTTGCCTTTAGCACGTTGTCGGGAGATGCAGATTTAGTTAATAGGGAACACACACTCATCGAGGAAATAGATGGTAGCAAGATCAATCGTTTGGCAAGACAAATCCTGAAGGAAGAACAATCTTCAGTGCTTTATTACAATACAAACAATTAAATTCTTTGGCAATGAAAATGAGAGTGGGAATGGGCTTTGATGTGCATCAACTGGAAGAAGGTAAAGACTTTTGGCTGGGGGGTGTAAAATTAGCAGCTGAAAAGGGTGCTGTGGGACATTCAGATGCCGATGTGCTTATCCATGCCATTTGCGATGCTTTACTTGGTGCTGCTAATCTGGGAGATATAGGATTTCATTTTTCAAATACGAACCCAAGGTGGAGGGGGGTGCAAAGTGCATTCTTTCTTAAGGAGGTAACCAGAATGATTGCTGAAAAAGGTTGGCAGATCGAAAATATAGACTGTTCACTTTGCCTTGAAGAACCAAAAATCAACCCGTACATTCCGGCAATGAAACAAATACTTGCGCCATTGATGGAAATCTCGGAAGAGCTTATATCTATTAAAGCCACTACCAATGAACGGATGGGTTATGTAGGCAGGGAGGAAGGGGTGAATGCATATGCTGTAGTTTTGCTTCGAAAAGACTAGCGTTAACTCATGCTACAATTAATTAACACCTCCGATGGCTCCCACACCATCAAGCATCTCGGATTGAATGAGACATATCATTCAACCCATGGCGCAATCCAGGAGTCGAGACATATATACATTCAACAAGGTCTTCATTATGTTATTGATCAATTCCATCCTCGATCGTTACGAATTCTTGAAATGGGTTTTGGTACAGGACTCAATGCCTTGCTTACCATGATTGATGAGAAAGCGGACAATATCAAAAAGACCTATCATGCCATAGAAGTATACCCCGTACCGGATGATATCTTAGAGCAACTCAATTATCCGGATCATTTGCATCATCAGAAAGCCGCTCAAAGTTTTTCAGAATTACACAAAGCAGCATGGAATAAAGACGTAAAACTGAATGCTGACTTTACTATTCATAAAATGCATGCAGATATCTGTTCTTTAGAGTTGAGGGAAGATTTCTATGATGTGGTATACTTTGATGCGTTTGCGCCCAGGGTTCAACCTGAGATTTGGTCAAAATCGGTGTTGGCTAACGTCATTGGGGCGATGGGTAATAAGGGGGTAATAGTGACCTATTGTGCCAATGGTCAATTTAAGAGAAACTTAAAAGATCTTGAAATGCAAGTGGAGGAGGTGCCGGGGCCTCCCGGTAAGCGGGTGATGGTGCGGGCTTACCGATTGTGTAAATAGGAAACTTGGCATTTGAATATTTCGAAATTACCGTAATTTGCGTATTTATTTTTTGAATTTCTTTATCACCACATACTTGAAAGGCGCTTTATTCTCTTTATTTATTTTTTGCGGCCTGGTGGTTTCAGGCCAAAGCATTCTGGAGAAAAAACTGAATGGCTCCGAACAGGGAAAATTGCTATCTGTTTACTTCGAAGAATTAGAGAAAAGCGATCCGGTAAAATTCTTTTATCTACCAGATTGGATTGCCAATACAAAGATTGAGCAGGATTACAACGGAAAAACCCTTGAGTATTTTTTGGAAGATATTTTTAGAAGTACTGATATTGAGTTTCAAGTGGTAAGCAATTATGCCATAATTTTAATAAAAGACCCATCCCAATCTATTCTGAGGGATCGTCTGTTAACCACCGCTACGAGAGAAAGAAAAAAAATTGAATCCATTGTGATTGGCAATCCATCCCAGGGTAAGGCAGGCGAAGTAACACTTCAAGGTAAGGTATCGGACACAAAAAGTCAGGATCCACTAGTAGGGGCTTCAGTAATTTTGCAGGATACTGATGTGGGGGTTACCACTAATGTTGACGGAAAATTTACCATTAAGATGCCATCAGGCCACCATATATTAAATGTGAGGTATTTCAACTATGAGGATAAGATATATGATATTCAGATTTATCAGGATGGAAGCCTTAATGTTCCGCTGAGCGAGACCCCAACCTTGTTAGAAGAAGTGGTTGTCACTGATAAAGCATTTTCTAATGTGATGGGCAATCGTGGTGGACAAACAACAATAAAACTTGCTGAGATAAAGCGGATGCCCTCTTTTATGGGTCAGGTTGATTTGATCAGGCAGGTACAAACTTTACCCGGTGTGACATCAGTTGGGGAAGTAGCAACAGGTTTCAATGTGAGAGGTGGTGGGGTGGATCAAAACCTTGTACTATATGATGGAATTAACATCTTTAATATTTCGCATGTTTTTGGGTTTTTCTCAGCCTTCAATTCAGACGCACTTAAAGAAGTTAGTTTCTATAGAGGAGGTATCCCCGCTGAATTTGGTGGTCGTGTATCCTCTGTACTCAATATAAGTGCAAAAGAAGGAAATCTTGAGAAATGGGAAGGAAATGGCGGAATTGGAATAGTAGCCAGTAACTTTACAATAGGAGGCCCTATTATAAAAAACAAAACATCAGCAATTATTTCACTGCGCTCCTCTTATTCAGATTGGTTGCTAAAAAAAGTAAAGACCAATTATCAGGATATTCAAAATAGCTCTGTGGCATTTTATGATGCATCATTAAAGTTGAGTCATCTATTCAGCAACAACACAAAATTGCAATTCACCGGTTATGTAAGTCAGGATAAGTTTGGGCTGCCCACTGACACTGTTTACAGGTGGCATAACCGCATGGGGGTTTTGCGGTTGGATCATAATTTTAATGATAAACTCGGTGTATCCCTTACGGGAGGTGTTGGCAACTATGCTTATACAGTGGAAGATCAAGAACCAGGTAACGCCTTTGAATTGGGTTTTGGTGTAACCTACCCAACGCTTAAGGCGGACTTCAATTATAATTTTGGTAGTCACAAAATGAATTTCGGTGGAAGTGCAGTTTACTATCAATACAACCCTGGCTCAATACGGCCTTCCTCTGATGAATCATTAGTTCGGCCACAACAGATGAATAAGCAAAATACGCTGGAGAATGCAATTTACTTCAGTGAAAATTTTCAGTGGAAGGAACGATTTAATATTGACCTTGGGGTAAGGTATTCAATGAATACCGCATATGGTCAAACCTCTGTTTACGTTTACGATCCCAATTTGCCAAAGGATGTAAGTTCGATTATCGATACCCTTTCATTTTCAAAAGGGGATAAAGTAAAGAGCTATTCAGGCCTGGAACCAAGGTTTAGTGTGCGTTATTCTCTCACACCGGAAGCATCAATAAAGGCTGGGTTCAACAGAATATACCAGTACACTCATTTGATATCTAATTCTGCAGCGGTCGCCCCTATCGACATTTGGCAACCCAGTAATTATCATTTTCAACCCCAATATGCCGATCAGATTTCCATTGGGTTTTTCAAGGACTTTGAAGAAAAGACCTATGAGACTTTTGTAGAATTCTATTATAAAAAAATTTACGATTTACTGGATTTTAAAGATGGAGCCCAACTTATTCTTAACGATCATTTAGAAACAGACTTGCTTAGGGGAAATGGGCTTGCATACGGATTTGAAATCTCTATTGTAAAAAGTAAAGGGCGCCTCAATGGAACATTGAATTATACTTACTCGCGATCTTTTAGAGAAACAAAGGGCAACACCTCCGTTGAAAGTGTTAATGATGGAGCACAATACCCTTCTAATTTTGATCAACCTCACGTTTTCAATTTTAATTGGAAGTACAATATTTCTAAGCGTTATTTTTTCTCCAGCAATTTCACCTACCATACAGGTAGGCCCATCTCTGCGCCTACTACTGCCTATTTGATTGATAATGTACCTGTTGCTAATTTCTCATTGCGCAATCAGTACCGAATTCCTGATTATCATCGATTGGATCTTGCTTTCATCATTGAAGGAAACCATAAGAGGAAGAAGTTCTGGGATGGCACATGGACTATTTCTGTTTACAATGTTTATGGAAGAAAAAACCCTTATACCATATTTTTTGCCGATAATGGAAAAGGCGTTTTGCGGCCTTATAGAATGGCAATTATTGGGGCTGCCATACCCTCTGTTTCATACACGTTTAAATTTTGAGTTAGCATAATGAAGAATTTGGCTTTAGGATTTATATTTTTTTTAATAGTGGGTTCATGCATTGACCCCATTAAGCTTGACGTGAATTCGCAAGAGGGTGCCATAGTAGTGGACGGTGGGGTTACCAATTTGGATGGACCTTATACGGTGAATTTATTTAGATCAGTAGGAGTATATAGTAATCTGGAAGACAGGCCTGCCGTAACAGGTGCTTTTGTTTATATTATTGATGAAGATGGCGTCAAACACAGACTGAAAGATGATGAGCCTGGTATTTTTGTTTCAGAGCCAGATTTTAGAGCTGAGTATGGTAAAAGCTATTATTTGAGAATAGAAGCTTTTGATGGAAAGATTTACGAATCTAAACCAGATTTACTTCGGCCAATTGATGACATAGACAGTGTTTATTTTGAATTTGAGGATAAAGTAGATAAACCCAATAGCGTGGAGAATAATGCGGGTTTTAACGTTTATTTGGATGCCACTATTGAGAGTGATGTTGATTATGTAAGATGGAATTGGAACGGAATCTACGAAGTTCTTACATTTCCTGAAAAAAGAATGATAAATGCAGGGCCCGCAGGGAGGGTTCCAGATCCCAGGCCTTGCAGTGGATATCAGATAATAGGCGGTGCACTTAGGCAAACTTCACCATGCATTTGTTGTTCGTGCTGGGTTTCTGAGTATAGTCGTTCTCCGGAAGTAGGAGATGTGGATTTTTATGGGGGTAAAGTTTCGAGGTATAAAATTGCCTATATACCGGCTACCAAAAATTTATTTCTCAGCAAGTACTACATTCAAGTACAGCAATCCAGTATTTCAAAAGAGGTATATGATTATTGGAAATTGGTAAAGATACAAAAAGAAGGGGGGAGTAGTTTATTTCAACCCACGTCCGCAAAAATCAAAGGTAACCTCAAATGCATTAATGATCCCACTGCTGAAATTTTTGGTTTATTTTCTGTTTCATCAATAAAAACAAAATCAATTACTATTTCGAAAAGTGACATCCCTTACGCATTACCCCGTATTGATTCGTTAGCTGACGACTGTAGATTCCTTTTTAAAAATTCCTCAAATGTCAAACCTGGTTTCTGGTAGAATACATATGGCTAAGAAAGCATATTTTGGAATATTGATACTTCTGTTTTTCCTGGTCGGATTTGTAGAAGATGAACCTATTAAAGAACTCACTGAAAAATTTAATTCCTATAACGAAATTTTTCCTCAGAGTAAATTGGTATTAACATTCAACCAGCCAGAGTATGCCCCGGGTGATACTGTGTTTTTTAAGGCCTATCTGTTGAATGAAGATTTGATTCCGATCAAAGGAAGGCAGGTGGCATCACTTGTACTGGTTGATGAAGAAGGAAATGAAGCTATTCGGGAGTCTTTTATGATTAATAATGGAACAGCAGGAAATCAAACTGTGCTGCCAGAAGATTTAAAAGGTGGAGTATACAAACTTGTGTCTTACACCAACTGGATGAAAAATTTTTCACCGAAAATGTATTTCTCTCAATTGCTGTATGTGGCAAGTAAAAATTATTTTGAGCCTAAACAAGACTTGCCAATTAGGATAGAGTTATTCCCGGAAGGAGGGAGTATGATTACAGGCTTACCCATAAGAATGGTGGCGACAGCCACAAGAAGCGGTGCGCCTGCTATGGCAGAAGGAAGAATTGTGGATTCTCAGGGAAATGAACTAACTCGATTTACATGTGACAAAACTGGACTTGCAAATTTTGAAATTGTATTGAGCAGTCAAATGAAATACACACTGGAGGTACTCCCAGGAGGCAGTAAAACTCCATTACAAGTAATGGAGGAAGGCTATTCACTACGAGTGAATCAGGATGGTGAATTGCTAAATGTTCTCGTTCAACCTCAATTGAGAAAGGCTTCCAAAGATGGCCTGTATGTGATAGCCACAAGCAGAGGCAAAATCAGATATGCTTCTGTGATTTCTTTGACAGAAAATAAACCCTCATCAATATTAATTCCTTTTAAAAATATTCCAGAAGGAGTTCTGCAGATCACTCTGTTCGATTCTAAGCTCAATGAGTTGGCAAATCGCTTGGTTTATGTGGATCATCAAGCCGAACCTAATGTGAGCATCCGGTTGAATGGGGAAAGTGTGGCTACACGTAGCGTTGTTTCTTTTGATGTGAGTGTAAAAGGCCAAAGTGGAGAGAATAAAAATTCTGACTTTGCAATCTCGTGCGTTTATAGCGATTTATTTTCAGGGATTTCTACTGTTAATTTTCGAGAACAATTACTTGTTGGAAGTGATATTTCCGACTCTAATTATTTTTTAACTGAAATTGATTTGAGCACTCCCAAAGGATTAGCTTTGCTTGATGCGTATCTTATCACAAAAGAATGGGAGCGGTTTCATTGGACGGATGTGTTGAACAGCAAGAGGAGTTATCCCAAATATAAACCTCAAGACATTCTTGTAAACGAAGGTGTAGCATCGTTCAGGGATAGCGGGAAGGCTGTTCCTGATTCCACACAAGTGCTATTTTTCTTGCAAAAAAATATCTTTGGTTACGAGGTCAGTACTACCGACAAAGGAAGGGTGATTTGGCCGGTATATTTTGATTTTTACGGAGATGAAAATGTGATGTATTCCATGGAATCAAAAGGGAAGACTTTGGCCAACACTTCAATCCGATTGCTTCAAGATTCGCTGCCAGGTGTTAAGGCGCCATTCGTAACACAAACTGAAAGGCAAGATCCATATTATACTTTCAATGCTATTGCCAAGGTAGCAAACACCGCATACGCTTATCAGTGGGATAGAGAGGCTCCGGAGATAGTTAATCCAAATCCGAATGCAGCAATTGAAGATGAGTTAAATGGAGCAGATTTTAGCATCAAGGTTGATGATTATGTGGTATTCCCCACCATGGAAGATTTGTTCAGGGAGATAGTAAGGTTTGTACAGAACAGAATGGTGGGAGGCAAACAGACATTGCGTGTACTTTCCACAGACAGTAACAATCCAATGATGGGTGATCCGTTGTTTGTGGTAGATGGGATTGCCACAAGAAACACTGATTTTATTTTGAGTATGAAGCCGGGGGATATAGCCATTATCAAAGTAATAAATAATGTGAAAAAATTGAGGAACCTGGGAAGTATCACCAAAAATGGTGTTGTGTTTTTTCAGACTAAAGTAGCCAATATGAGTTCACTAATGCCAAAGGATGATATATTGAATATTCGTGGGTTGAATAAGCCATTACCATTCAACGCAGCACCCAGGCAACAAGCAGACAGAACACCCTATCTTAAATCATCAGTGTATTGGAATACACAGCCGGAGCTAAATGAGAGAGGTTTGGTATCCGAAACTTTTTATACGGCTGACAATACAGGAGCAATTAAAATAAGGGTTCGGGGGATTACAGCCGATGGAATTCCCTTTGATGTTGTAAAAACATTGAGTGTGAATTA
This sequence comes from uncultured Ohtaekwangia sp., assembly GCA_964409415.1. Taxonomy (GTDB): domain Bacteria; phylum Bacteroidota; class Bacteroidia; order Cytophagales; family Cyclobacteriaceae; genus ELB16-189. Next base: position 390,394 of record CAYPDF010000001.1, read on the forward strand.
TAATGCTGTAAGCAATTAAACCGCTGTAGGTTATTTAAAAATGTAACTCCTTTCAGGGGTGAGACAGGCAGTAAGCCTGAAATCATTTTCGTTTGTGTCTGCTATTTTTTCTATTGGAGGAAACAATGAAACCCCAATTTTTTGGCAATCATCTCTACAGGTAGAAAGAAAGCGATCGTAATAACCCTTTCCATACCCTACCCGATGGCCCATTTCATCAAACACTAGCAACGGCACCAACACCAGGTCAATTTTTTCTGATGGTGTAGGGATTCCGTACATGGGTTGTTTAATGCCCCAATTGTTTTCTGCTAGTTGCTGAAGCCCCTCAAAATAAAAATTTTCTAAAGAATTTGCTTTTCTATTAATACGGGGTATTGATAATTTAATATTGGGAAACTCCTTTCTTAATCGATTGATGATCAGCCACATGTCAGGTTCTTTACTAGCAGTAACCGGGAGAAAACTGTGAACCACATTGACAGGGGAAAGATCAACAAACGAAAAAAACAATTCACAGATACGAAGGTTAAGTTGTAAATAGTCCTGCTCGCTAATTGATTTTCTTTTTTCAATATAGGCAGTTCTCAGTAAGGCTTTGGTCATACTCATTATCTATATTATTTATGAGGATAACGCAATAAGTTGAATTGAAAATCAAACGGATCAAATGCATTAAGAATTTTTTTGATGAACTGAGGGTCTTGTTGATAGAAATTTAAAAAATTATCACTTCGCTCTTGTAACCCTCCATTTGGAAACAAATAATCTTTTACCTCTTCAATTTGCCGTAGTTTATCAGAGTGATTTCTTTTTTCCGCTCTTAATAATTTATGTTCAATTTTCTCAAAACTCTTTGTGGTCTTCATTGCTTCTGCACTTACCATTGGCACCAAGGTTGGATCTATTTCTCGTGCTTGTTTTTCTATCTTCTCATATAAGCTCCTGATTGTTTTTACTTCATCAGTCACAGTAAGGTGGTGATGAGAATTTTTTGAAGTCCAAGCGTTAAACAAATAATTCTTCTCTTCGAACAACTCTTCAACACTTAATCCGGTCTTTTCAAACTTGCGAGCCGTTGGTCCATCCAACACCAAGGCAAAATTCCTGGGCATAAGTATAGGGAATGGAATTTTAAAGTAATCGAAGACACCTTTTAGTTGCAGCCAATAAATCACTTCTGCTGGGCCGCCAAAGTAAGCCAGGTTGGGTAATATAAACTCCTGATACAGTGGACGAAGGACGACATTGGGACTAAATTTTTCAGGTTCATCCTTAATCATAGCCCGAATCTGATCATCAGTAAATTTGATATCAGTGTCTACTACACTAAAGCCATCAGGGGTTTTCTCAAGCCGGCTTCTCAAGTTATCATCTAAATAAAAGAAATTGATGTCGCGTGCATAAACCTGAGTGGAATAACCTTCTTCATTTAAGGCTTTGTTAGTGGTTTCCACTTCGGTTTTGGCTGTGTGCTTAAAAAGATCATCGGTAATTACATCTCTTAATTGAGACTTCAAATCCCGGTGATCAGCATCCACCACTACCAAACCCTCTTTACCAAATAGCTCATTTACATAATACCGAACAGCATCGCTAAGATTGTCGTGTTTCAGATAAGCACTTTCAAAAACCGAAACATCCCCGGGTAACTCACTAAGAATACTTTTGAGACTATTAGGATTAAAACGACCTACGCCTCCTTTTTGGTCGGTTTCCCAGACGTATTTTTTCCCATACAACTTAAAATAACTGATCTCTTCAAAATCGTGGTCTTCTGATGCCATCCAATACACCGGAATGAAATGAAATGAAGGGTAAGTTTTTTTTAATTCTTTGCAGGCATTGATTACGGAAACAATCTTATAAATAAAATAAAGTGGGCCGGTGAATATATTGAGCTGATGCCCAGTGGTGACGGTAAAGGTATTGTTCTCCTTTAGGGCGTTAAGATTTTTATCTACTGATTCCGAAACCTCTAGATCTTTGTATTGCTCCTCCAAGCACGTGTGAAGTATGTTTCTGGACTGATCAGAAAATGATTTTTGCTTGTCCTGAATTTGAGCTTCAAATGCAGGGATAGATGGAGAGCGATTGTAGAATTTCTTTAATGAATCCTTTTGATGAATATAATCGAGGAAAAAGGCAGAAAATATTTTAGTGTCCTTAAAAGGAATTTTTGTGTGCTGCATAGTCAACAATAGCTCTGGATTCGGATTAACATAACCCCACTAACGACTTTTTGGGTTCATAAGTTTGTTATTTTATTGGAGTTACTCAAACGGGCTGTGCCATGAGGTCAAATTCAGTGGCGCCTGTCACCTTCGCCTTCACGAAATCCCCAATTCGAAGGTAGTTTTCCCTGGCATCTATCAGTACTTCATTATCAACTTCGGGAGAATCGTATTCTGTTCGGCCAATAAATTGGCCTCCTTCTTTTCTGTCAATCAATACTTTGTAGGTATTACCAATCTTCTTTTGATTATTTTCTAACGAAATGCTCTGTTGCAAATCCATAATAGCGTCTACTCGTTCTTGCTTTACCCTTGCCGGAACATCATCATTCATCGTGTGAGCGAAGGTGCTCTCCTCATGTGAATAAGGAAACACACCCAGTCTGTCAAATCTGGACTGCTCCACAAATTCCAACATCTCCTCAAATTCGCTTTCGGTCTCACCTGGATGCCCCGCAATTAAAGTAGTGCGAATGGCAATATCTGGTACCTTTTCACGAATGGTCTGGATCAATTCTGTTTGCTTTTTCCTGGTAGTCCCTCTTTTCATGATCTTCAGCATTTTTGTTGACCCATGTTGAAGGGGTATATCGAGATAATTACAAATGTTATCTCTTTCGGCCATTGCATCCAGCACATCCAATGGAAAGCCGGTAGGAAAGGCATAATGCAAGCGAATCCATTCAATGCCCTCAACATCAGAGAGGTTTTTCAATAAGTCCGATAATACTCTTTTCTTGTAAATGTCAAGTCCGTAGTAAGTAGAATCCTGAGCAATGAGAAGCAGTTCTTTGGTTCCGTTTCTGGCCAGGTTTTTGGCTTCTTTTACCAACTCTTCAATTGGTCTTGAAATGTGACCTCCCCTCATTAGAGGAATGGCACAAAAAGAACAGGGCCGATCGCAACCTTCAGAAATTTTCAGATAGGCAAAGTGACTGGGGTTGGTAAGAATCCTTTCCCCAACAAGTTCATGTTTGTAATTGGCGTTGAGTTGTTTGAGCAATCGGGATAAATCACGTGTGCCAAACCAGGCATCTACTTCTGGAATTTCCTGCTCGAGGCTGTCTTTGTATCGTTGGGATAAACACCCTGTTACATACACCTTTTCAATAATGCCCTCCTGCTTGGCATCCACATAACGTAAAATGGTATCAATCGACTCTTGCTTGGCATTGTCTATAAATCCACAGGTATTGATTACCACAATTTTCGAATCATCCTTTTGAGATTCATGGGTGGCCTCAATGCCATTGCCTTTGAGCTGAGTGAGCAGCACCTCACTGTCAACGGTGTTCTTTGAGCAGCCCAATGTCACAATATTTACTTTTGTATTCTTAGTTCCTTTTGTTTTCAAAATCGCTATAAGCTATTAGGGATGCAAAAGTACAAAGGATGGGGCAGTTAAGCTTCACCCGATTGAAATGATATCCTAAACTGTTTTTGCGAAACGGTGAAGAATCGTATTCGACATCAAAATACCATTTTCGACCTCCAAATTAGTGTAGAACAAAGATTTGGCGTTAATGTTGATGGCGTATCTTTGCTGCCTTAAATGAGAATTTCTACTCAAATACTGGTTTTTTGTGTTGCCGGCTTCCTGGCAGGCTCATGCTATGAGGATCCTGACTGTATAGACCTGCGTAATGATTTTGTGGGCTTCACCTTCAAAAGATTGTTTGACAGACAGATTGATACCGTAGGGGTGTTGGGTATTACTACCTCAGGGACAGACAGTATTTTTTATAAATTTATTAATGCAGCGGGACCAATACGGGTTCCTCTCAATGTTACGGGCACATCGCAATCTTTTGTTTTTGAACTACTGAATGGCACTTATTCAATGGTGGTTGACTATAAATCCCAACCTCAGTTTGAATCTGTAGATTGCGGTCCACGGTTTGTGCTTATCAATTTGAATGTATCTCAACACAATTTTGATTCAATACGGGTTACAAATAATGTAGCGGTTACCAGTGAAGCAGGAAGCAACATTGATATTTATCGTTGCCCGATTACCAATAATTTTAAATTGTCTTTTCGGCAGTTATATGCTGATGACAAAGCCAACGGAGTAGCATTAACAGAGAATCTGCATGGTGTCCGTTTGGATTACTTGCCATTTCTCTACTATCCCGATGCAGAGGTCAGTTCGGTGATTGTACCATTGAACACTTCCAATACCTCAACAAATGTTTTAATAGACTCAAAACACAGTGGCTTGTCCAGTTTGGATATTACCTATCAATTTGCGACAGCCAATATTTTTGATGTGTGTGGTAGTCAAAATTTTATTAAAAATATTGAGGCGAGTGGTTCCACTGGTTATGATTTTATAAAAGTGCAAAAAGATTCAATCAATGATCCTCCCACGACCAATGTGGCATTGTTTCGTTGCCCTCAAACCAATCTTATTGAACTACAATTGACAGGAGCGCCCGCGGAAGGGATTCTTATAAACAAAGTAACTGCGGGCTACTCCACAGAAGTATTTTATCAAGACAGCCTTACAAACAAATTAATACTTCCCTTAGATGAAGCACAGGCTCAGACTGATTTCTCAATTGAATTTGAAAATTTTACAAGACAAATAAGTTTTGGCTACGATCGTAGTACCCAGACATTTCATGGGCAATGTGTGCAAACTCTATTTTCGGGTGTAAAAATTTTGTCTTCTGATTTCACAACACCACCAGTTACTAAAAACGACTCTATTCAATTTCCAACGGTAGTCAATTTTGAAATTACTAACGACTAACATATTACTTTTACTTTGCTCTTTGGGAGTGCTGGCTCAGGAGGCAGACACAGTGAAGAATAAATATATGCCCACTGGAGTTCGATTTGGCACAGACCTTATTGCACTGGCAAAAATACCTTTGTCCGATCAGTTCGATGGATGGGAGGTAAGTGCAGATGTAGATTTTTATAAATACTATCTCACTTTTGAATATGGGAATTGGGAAAAAACAAAAGCGTCATCTGATCAAAGCTATTCCAATTCGGGTAATTACTTTAGGGTAGGAGCAGATGTAAATCTGCTATTGAAAGATCCTGATAAAAATATGTTTTTCGTTGGGCTTCGATATGGTCGATCTTCCTTTGATGAGGTGCTCACTTACAATGTAACTGATGCTGTGTTTGGTAATGCGGCTCAAATGAAGTCAAACATAGGCATGGTGTCCGGGTGGGGAGAGGTGACAATGGGCCTGCGAGTGAAATTATGGAAGGAGCTTTGGATGGGTTATACCGCCCGCCTCAAGGTGTCTCCTTCAATAGATAAAGGTGGTGAATTTATCGTTTATGATATTCCTGGTTATGGATTGGCATCAAAGCGAACCTATTGGGGTTTCAACTATCAGTTGTACTGGAGAATTCCGGTTAGGAACTAATTTTTCTTAAACAAGGAATCGACAAACTCCATTTTGTTGAATACCTGTAGATCATCTACCTGTTCACCTACACCAATATATTTCACGGGTATTTTAAATTCATCAGAGATACCAATAACCACACCGCCTTTGGCCGTGCCATCCAGTTTTGTCACCGCCAATGAAGTGACTTCTGTAGCCTTGGTGAACTCCCGTGCTTGAATAACAGCATTTTGTCCTGTGCTTCCATCCAATACCAACAACACTTCGTGGGGTCCCTCTGGAATTACCTTTTGAATGACTCTCTTTATTTTCGACAGCTCATTCATCAGGTTTACTTTGGTGTGAAGTCGTCCGGCTGTATCGATGATTACAATGTCTACTCCCGTTTCTACTCCTTGTTTTACGGCATCAAAGGCAACGGCAGACGGGTCTGTATTCATGCCTTTCGACACCACAGGTATGCCCACACGTTCGCCCCATAGTTTTAATTGATCCACAGCAGCAGCACGAAAAGTATCGGCTGCTCCCAGCAATACATTCATACCCTTTTTCTTGAATTGGGCTGATAACTTGCCAATAGTTGTCGTCTTGCCCACACCATTTACACCCACCACCATGATCACGTAAGGCTTGATGTTGTCAGGGATACCAAAATCTGCCAAGTCAGGGGTATTATTTTCTGAGAGTAGGTTGGCAATTTCTTCTTTTAGAATTCGATCAAGCTCAGCAGTACCCAGGTATTTATCCTTAGCTACTCTGTCTTGAATTCTTTCCACTATTTTTAAAGTGGTACCAACTCCCACATCAGAAGCAATTAACACTTCTTCCAGGTTGTCAAGCACCTCATCGTCTACAGTTGATTTACCGACAATGGCTTTCCCCAACTTACCAAAAAAACTCTCCTGTGTTTTCTTGAGTCCCTGATCCAGGGAGTCTTTTTTTTCTTTGGAAAACAGATTGCCAAACATGATTTGATTATTGAATTCTAAAGGAAACAAAAAAGTCCCTAAAAGGGACCTTTTAAAATAATTTTAAAAAAATACTATTTTTTAGCCAAAGTATCTTTTACCAATTCGGCAGGAACAATCTCTTCTTTAAAGGTATAAGCTCCTGTTTTTTCAGAGCGAACAGCACGAATTACTTTAGCGAAATTCTTTCCGTCAATTTTCTTGAGTGAAGCAACAACTTTCTTTGCCATGATTACTTAATTTCTTTGTGAACGGTATATTTTTTCATGATAGGATTGTACTTCTTCAGCTCGATGCGCTCCGTAGTATTTTTCCTGTTTTTGGTAGTGATATATCGGCTCATCCCTGGCAAGCCGCTGGTTTTGTGCTCTGTGCACTCCAAAATCACCTGTATACGATTTCCTTTCTTAGCCATTGTGGTACTTTTTTAATATTTATATAGCAAGGGTTCCTTTCGCCTTCGCGTCCTTCAGCACGGCTGTGATGCCTTTCTTATTGATGGTTTTGATAGCATTAGCAGAAACTTTTAATGTTATCCATTTATTCTCCTCAGGAATAAAAAAACGCTTTTTTTGAAGGTTTGGATAAAATTTACGCTTCGTCCTATTGTTCGCGTGCGAAACGTTATTTCCTGTCTGTGTCCTTTTTCCTGTAATTTGACAAACCCGTGCCATAACTCTCTTTCTTGGTTAATTAATACCCTTTTTCAAAAGGGACTGCAAATATCGCTAAAAGAGCCCTAATTATCCAATATGACTTAAAAATAAAGCACGTAAGTTTCATCTTATTGAAATATGGGGCTGAGGGCAATTATTATTGGGCTTTCCGCTTAATAGACAACGAACTTCCTCCCGTAAATCTTCCCTCCGTAGGTGAATCTGGCGATGTACATTCCTGGTGCCATTCCTCTTATTGAGATTGGATATGGCTGTTTGCCACCTATAAATAACGGCTCTGTTAATTTCTGACCCCTTATGGTAAATAATTGCATAAGGAGACCCCTGTCCGTGAGGACAGATAGATTTTCATTCGAAGTAAGGGGGTTGGGGTATATAATGATCTCCGGCTCGTCTGGTAATTGCTGCCCGCCATCATTTTTTAAAATGAGCATGCCGCCTCCAATGGTACCTACCGCTATCGAGGGCTTGTTGCTGTTGAAAAGGTTGACTATGGAAGGTTTTATTCTGGCTCCCAGATTTTTGCCGGTATAGGTTTGGCTAAATGGGTCAAAAATAATTTCTGTAGAAGGCTGCGGATTGTCCATGGTGCTACGGAAATCGCCATATATGATGAGATTTCCGCTTTGGTCTCCAATTAATAAATCTTCCCTTCCATCATTGTCCAGGTCTGAGATGCTTGCATTAACGTTTGTTCGGGTAAGGCTGGAGGTGAGACCCATAAAAGCATTGTTCTGTAAAGTGAAGTTAAATGCCTCTGCTGGTCCTGTATTTCTCCAATACTCAAGGGCCCCTGTGGATTTGCCAAGAAGAATATCTACCAATCCATCCTGATCAATGTCCGCCAGAAGTATGTTTTCGTTGTTACCAACCTGAAAATCTACGTGCTCTACTTGTAAATTATCAAAACCAATAGCATTGGGTTTATTGCCAGCGATATAGAATAAGTCAGTAGTAAAGTTGAGGGCCTCTGATAACAAAAAAGTAAGGTCCAGGTTGCCATCACCGGTAATATCAACAAACTGGAGCTTCATGCTGAAGCGGGAAAGAACGGATAGCCCCAGATAATCATCGGTGACCAATTTGAATGAAGGCATGGAGGCAGTCCCTACGTTTTCATAGTATGCAATCACACCCCTGAATTGTGCATTGCCATAATTACCAATAAAAAGATCCTGATCACCATCGCCATCGGCATCAACAAATGCCGGATATGCGTAATCACCTACTTCAATCATTTCATCCTGTAGAAAATTGTCGCGCACAAATGTAAAGTTGGGTGCTTGCACAGTGCCCGTATTTTTATAAAACCAAACGGAGTTGGTGAACGGATTGTTGAGGCCGGTGCGTCCAAAGACTGCAGGTGAGGCCAAGAGGTCGGGTACACCATCAAAATCTACGTCTTCAAAATAGGGAGCGGGAAAAAGGGGCATAAATATCGGCTTTGATTGAGGAAAGAAAGTAGCTTGATTAATATCTGCATTTTCCGTGGTGCCTTCATTTTCTAATAAATAAAGCGTGGGACAGTCCTCTTCTGAAAAAAGAAGATCTTTATTTCCATCTCCGTTGACATCAAGAGCCAGAATCGCTTTGCCCACATTATGGTTTGTCTTACCTCCGGACGATGAACATGCCTCACCAAAGGCAAACTCTCCGCAGCCACATTCTTCAAAATCTCCCCATCGTTGATCTATCCGTTCATAAGCCAGCGAATCGCAGGTACCGAAATTCTCCATGCTCATATTTTTATGATATTGAACAGAAAACGGATTTACAAATCGCATGTGTAGAATATCCAAATCCCCATCCCCATCCATATCGACAATGCTGGGAATGTCGTCTGTTCCCAGTGCGATGTTGGTTAATGAAAATCCCTGGGTTAATAGTATTTCTGAGTAGAGGCCTGATGAAGGCCTGAAAAATTTTAATCTCTCCCAGGTCAGGTTTCCTCCCTGTTGAGTTGTGTTTTTATAAACTGCTATACCATTGCTTACGGGAAAGAAAATATCTTTTTTACCATCGCAGTTGTAGTCGCGGAGCAACATCCATTTGCTTATCTCCTGTGGAAATAGAAATTCATACTCTGGATGGTAGGCGTATTCGTTTTCCTGATTGAGAAAAGTGTTTATTTTATTCGCAGTCCGATCGAAAACAACGAGATCCTGAATGCCATCTCCATTGAGATCCATCGTGTTGATTTGTGCTGAGTTGAGCCCTCCGGCCCAGGGCATCTTCAGTATTTTACCATTTTCCTCTACAGGAATACTTTGATCTATTACATAAGTAAATTGAGCCAATGCCTGTAACGGAAGCAAAACGAATAGAAAGTAAAGAAGCCTTAAACGCATTAATAGATCCTAAAAAAATGCAATGTCATTTCGTAAATTATACTCAGATAACGTTGGTCAGTATCCCACTGTTATCTTAGCTTGCAAGATACTGTGATTTAATGATTACAGAGATCATATATGGCAACGGATATTAAAATTCTCTACGAGAAGTTCATTCAAGCGGGAACGGTTTCAACAGATACAAGAAAGATCACCCGAGGTTCGGTATTCTTCTCTTTGAAGGGTGAGAAGTTTAATGCGAATGAATTTGCAGCTGAAGCACTGGAAAAGGGAGCTGCCTATGCTGTAGTTGACGAAGCCAAGTGGGTAAAGAATGACAGATACATTCTGGTGGATGATGCATTGCGTTCCCTTCAACAGCTTGCCCGCTATCATCGCAATCAGTTTGACATCCCCATCATTGCATTGACCGGCTCCAATGGAAAGACAACTACAAAAGAATTGCTTAAGGCTGTTTTGAGTAAGAAATATAATGTGCTTGCTACAATTGGTAATCTCAATAATTATATCGGAGTGCCGCTTACAATTTTATCGATAGATAAAACAATTGAACTGGCGATAGTTGAAATGGGAGCCAACCATCTTGGAGAAATTGCAACCCTCTGTGAGATTGCCAACCCTACACACGGGTTGATTACAAATATTGGGAAAGCCCATATTGGAACGTTTGGCGGGTATGACAATATTGTCCGTGGCAAGTCAGAACTGTACCAACATTTAATCAGTACCAACGGCACCGTCTGGATTAATTCCAACAGCCACGTGCTCGCCAACCTGGGTAAGCGATTCAAGTCCCCATTATTCTATTCGGCCAACGGAGACTTTTATCATTGCGAACTGGTTTCGGCAGATCCCTACTTAAAAATAAAAACGGAAGCCGGTGAGTTTATTCAAACCCATTTAATTGGCGAATACAATTTTGAAAATGTTGCTGCTGCTCTTTGTGTTGGCAAATTTTTTGATGTGAGTACTGATAAAGCCAAACAGGCTATAGAAGATTACGCACCAGATAATATGCGTTCGCAGGTAGTAAAAAAGGGAACGAATACAATTATTCTTGATGCTTACAATGCCAACCCCAGTTCGATGGAAGTGGCAATAGAAAGTTTGGGACGAATGAATGCAAATAGGAAGGTGGCTATACTTGGCGATATGTATGAATTGGAGGGTGAAAGCGAGGCAGAGCACAGAAAAATTGCAGGATGGCTAAGATCAAATAGCATTGATGAAGCTTTACTGTGTGGAGAGTTGATCAAGGTGGCGGCCGAAGGTAACACTTCAAAATATTTTTCTACAAAAGAACAATTGATTGAGTATCTCCAATCACATCCAATTCAGGAGGCTACTATTCTAGTAAAAGCTTCCCGTGGAATGGCCCTCGAAAAGGTGGTTGATTTTTTATAGTATAAAACTAAAGGCATGGATTTTTCTCATATTCTTAAATTTCTTAAAGCACTTGCCAGGAATAATGATCGTATCTGGTTTGAAAAGAATAAGCCTAAATACATTACTGCTAAGGAAAACTTTGATGAATTTCTCGGCAAACTTCTCAGTGAGCTGATGAAATTTGATAAAAGCCTTACAGGACTCAATCCTAAAAAATTATCGTTTCGCATCTATCGGGATGTGCGCTTTAGCAAAGACAAGAGTCCCTACAAAATTAATATGGGAGCCGGTTTTTCTCCGGGAGGAAAGATGATTCAGGAGCCAGGCTATTATTTGCACATTCAGCCGGGGAACAAAAGTTTTGTGGCAGGTGGACTTTATATGCCCGATGCATCCAACCTTGCCAAGATCAGGCAGGAGATAGATTATAATTTCAATGCATTTGAAAAGGTGCTTAAAAATGGAAAATTCAAAGCTTGGTTTGGCAAACTTGACGACTTTGATAAGCTAAAGACTGCTCCCAAAGGCTACCCAAAAGACCATCCTCATTTGGAGTTGTTGAAGCACAAGAGTTTTATCGTGTCGCACTACTTTACTGACAAAGAGGTACAAGACAAAAATTTTCTTAAAAGAGTGGTAGAAGGGTGTAAAATCGTGAAGCCATTAAATGATTATATCAACCACGCCCTGGCCTGATTGAATTTAATTGAAGCTGCAACTTTTGTCGGAAAATTAAATTAAGTTGCTTGGGTATTAAGTTTATAACGGGTGAATCAAATCAAACCACGCTCTATCAGTTCCTCTGATTTATATGAGAAAAAGCGAAATGGCATGGTGCGCCATTTGTCCTTTGTCATTATGGCGGTGGCAATGTTTTATACTTTACTTGATTTTATTTTTGAAACAAATGTGCCTTCGGTCCTATTGATTGGAACCTTTCTGGCAGGCCTTGGGGCCTATTTGTTAGTGCATTTTAAACACTATACAATGGCAAAGGTACTTGGCTTGCTTATAATAGATCTTGTTGTATTTGCAGCCGCCACCAGCGAAAGTGAGCACACAAATATATTTTTATTTTTTGGGTCCACCGGGCTTACTTCACTGGTTGTATTTGGTTATGAAGACAAATGGAAAGCGTTTGTGTTTGTGCTCTTGTCAGCATTGCTTTACATTTTTACGAATTTTACAGATTTCGCATTCTTACCCTATCGCAATTTTACCGAAAGGCAGGTGCAAATGATATTCATTATAAATGTATCTGTTTTCACTTACGTGTCAGCCTATATCATTTTCATTTTTCTTAAACTGAATTTCGATTCAGAACAAATGCTGATTGAGAGTAACAAAGCAGCTGTAAAACAGAATGATGAACTGATTAAAATAAATGCTGAGCTTGATCGATTTATGTACAGTACCTCTCACGATATGAGGGCTCCCTTGAGTTCACTCACAGGTTTGATCAAACTCTCTGAAATGACAGCCGATGTTTCGGAAATAAAGGATTATGTCCGCATGATGAAAGGAAGTATTAATAACCTTGAAAAATTCACATTAAGTATAACTGATCACTATAGAAATTCACGAACCGAAGTTCAGCTGGAAAAAATAGCATTGAAGCCTGTTATTGATGAAATTATTGGAGATTTATCATTTGCTGGTGGAGTAGATATAAAATTTATCTATAATATTTCGGATGATGATTATTTATTAACTGATGGAGCAAGGCTTAGGGTGATACTAAATAACATTATCTCAAACTCCATTAAGTACAGAAATTCAAAATTGAATGGCTCAACGGTGAGTATTCATTATGCGAAAAATGGAACAAAACATTGTATTAAAATTAAAGACAATGGCATTGGCATAGGGGGAATTCATCTTGAAAGGATATTTGATATGTTTTACAGGGCTTCTGAGACTTCTCGTGGATCAGGACTTGGGCTCTATATCGTCAGAGAAACCGTAGAAAAACTCAAAGGCAGCATAAGTGTAAGTTCCGTTCTTGGCGAAGGAACAACCTTCCATCTTGAACTACCTGCATCCGAGGGTGTAAGTTAGTTTCTTTATAAACAATCTTTAATACTTCCATTCGTAAAGCTATCTTTGCATCTTATGGCGAATACGGACGATAGTATTTTGAAAAAAGTGATAGCCCATGCCAAGGAGTATGGGTTTGTGTTTCCTTCCAGTGAAATCTACGATGGACTTGCTGCTGCCTATGATTATGGGCAAAATGGTGTGGAGTTGAAGAATAACATCAAGGAATATTGGTGGAAATTCATGACAAGATTTCAGGATAATATAGTTGGGATTGATGCTTCTATTTTTATGCACCCCACTACCTGGAAAGCTTCTGGTCACGTTGAGGCCTTTAATGATCCGCTTATTGACAATAAGGATTCGAAAAAAAGATACCGTGCTGATGTATTGATCGAGGAGGCGGTAGCAAAAATTGAGGATAAAATAAAAAAAGAAGTAGATAAAGCGGCCAAACGTTTTGGGGAGTCATTTGATCCGGAAATGTATTTGACTACCAACCCAAGGGTGGTGGAGTATCAGAAGAAAATTGATGACATCAATGCCCGCATGAAGGATGCCATAGAGAAGCCAGATCTGGATGCTCTTCGTCAATTGATCATTGATCTGGATATTGCTGATCCTATTTCCGGTTCACGCAACTGGACAGAGGTGCGCCAGTTTAATTTGATGTTTTCAACAGAGCTCGGTTCTGTAGCCGGTGATGCCAGCAAAATTTATTTGCGTCCTGAGACTGCACAAGGAATTTTTGTAAATTTTCTTAACGTGCAAAAAACAGGCAGAATGAAAATACCTTTTGGTATAGCTCAAATAGGAAAAGCTTTCCGCAACGAAATAATAGCGCGCCAGTTTATTTTCAGGATGCGTGAGTTTGAGCAGATGGAGATGCAATTTTTTGTGAAGCCTGGTGAAGAAATGAAGTGGTATGAGTTCTGGAAGGAAAAGAGAATGAAGTGGCATCAGGCGCTTGGATTGGGAGAAGAGAATTATCGTTTTCACGACCACCTCAATTTGGCACACTATGCCAATGCAGCATGCGACATTCAGTTCAATTTCCCCATGGGCTTTAAAGAACTGGAAGGAATTCATTCAAGAACAGATTTTGATTTAAAAAGCCATGAAGAATTTTCTGGCAAGAAGTTGCAGTACTTTGATGTGGAGGAAAACAAGAGTTACATTCCTTATGTAGTAGAAACTTCCATTGGATTGGATAGAATGTTCCTGGCGGTGTTGTCGAGTGCATACACAGAGGAAAAATTAGAGGATGGTAGTGAAAGAACAGTATTAAAAATACCAGCCGCACTGGCTCCCAATAAGGTGGCTGTTCTGCCATTGATTAAAAAAGATGGATTACCGGAAAAGTCAATGGAAATCATGAACGACTTGAAGTTGGATTTCAATTGCTACTATGAAGACAAGGATACGATTGGTAAACGATACCGTAGAATGGATGCCATAGGAACACCATTTTGTGTTACTGTAGATCATCAAACAATGGAAGACAACACAGTGACGCTTCGCGATAGAGACACGATGCAACAAGAGCGTGTTGAAATTTTATCACTAAGATCAATAATAGGAGAAGTCGTCTCAATAAAAGCATTGCTGCATAAAATTTAACGAACAAATTCTACAACTGAAAAATTTAAAGATGCAATGGCACGCTCTTCTGTCTTCGCAGCGTATTGATTCAAAAAAGTCAATCACTGGTGTATTTCGGAGTGCATTTGAGCAGGACTACGACAGGATTATCTTCTCTCACCCGTTTCGCAGGTTACAAGACAAGACACAAGTACATCCACTCCCTGAGCATGATTTCGTTCATACCCGGCTCACCCACAGTCTCGAAGTCTCCAGTGTCGGTAGGTCATTGGGTAAAAAGGTGGGAGAAACAGTTCTGCAGCGTCATCCTGCTTTATCTGAATATTCAGCTTTTGATTTTGGGGCCATTGTAGCCGCAGCTTCTTTGGCACATGACCTGGGCAATCCACCTTTTGGGCATTCAGGCGAGGATGGAATTTCTGAATTTTTTGTTC
This sequence comes from uncultured Ohtaekwangia sp., assembly GCA_964409415.1. Classification (GTDB taxonomy): domain Bacteria; phylum Bacteroidota; class Bacteroidia; order Cytophagales; family Cyclobacteriaceae; genus ELB16-189. The sequence continues at coordinate 405,454 of CAYPDF010000001.1, forward strand.
ATCAACAAGTAGGACAAGCCTTCAAATCATTGGTGTCGGAGGCGGAGTGGGCAGACCTTATTCAGTTTGAAGGCAACGCACAAGGTTTTCGTATACTTAACAAGAATCAATACCAGGGACTTCAGCTCACCTACGCCACGCTGGGGGCGTTTACAAAGTATCCATGCCCATCAAAAATGGAAGGCCGGGATAAGAAGAAAAAGAGCCAAAAGAAATATGGTTTCTTCCAGACAGAAAAAGAACTTTTTGAAGAAGTAGCCTCGCATTTGGAGTTGCATCAGAGTGGAAAGCAGGCCTGGTGTCGGCATCCGTTAGCCTTTTTAGTGGAGGCGGCAGATGACATTTGCTATAATATCATTGACCTGGAGGATGGTTGCCGATTGGGGCTTATCAGTTTTGAAGAAACTGTAGAGCTCCTTGCCGGAATCCTGAAGGAAAGTTTTGACAGGAATAAGTTGGATCAAATTCCAAGTCAGGACGAAAAAATAGGAGTGTTACGTGCGCTGGCCATAGGGCGGTTGATAGATGAGTGTGCCTCCGTTTTTCTTGACAATGAGGCTGGTATCTTGAATAATACTTTTGATCAGGCGCTGGCCGATCATTGCCAATCTGCCAAAGCCCTTGATGCCATTGCCCATATTTCTATTGAAAAAATATATCGTGCCCGCCATGTGGTGGAAATCGAATCTGCTGGATATGAAGTGCTCCCGGGCTTGCTGGAGGAGTTCTCAAAGGCCGGAAAATTCAAGATTGAAGGCCAACTTCCAAAAAAATATGAAAATCTCTACCGATTGCTTCCTCCGGAAATAAGAGTAGCAATAGAAGAGGCTCCCGATTCTCATTATTTGATGTTGAGGAATATCATCGATTTTGTGTCAGGAATGACGGATAGGCATGCAATTTCGCTTTATCGTAAAATCAAAGGAATCTCATTGAACTAGGTTGACCTAAAAGCCCTGAAATTCAGGACTTTTGACTTCCATTTATCCGTTTCCTGGCCCGAGTTCAAAGCAAAAATCCTTAGCTTTGCCGTTTCATAAAATTTTGCGCTCGATTCAATGTGGACTCGTCTCGCACACTTCATAATTAAATATCGCCTCCCGCTAGTCATACTTATCGGGCTGATCACCATTTTTATGGGTTATCATGCCAAGGATGCTGAAATGAGCTATGATTTCAGAGGCACGGTGCCAGCCAATGACCCCGAACAAATCTTTTTTTCAAAGTTTCGTAAACAATTTGGTGAAGACGGAAATATTGTGGCTGTCGGGCTGAAGGACAGCGCTATTTATAAATATGAAAACTTTGAGCGATTGCGCCAGTTTTGTGCTGAAGTAAAAGGCATGCCGGGAGTGAATGATGTGATCTCACTTCCACTGATCAAACAAATTGAAAAAGACACCGCTCAAACCCGATTTATACTTACTGATGTTTTTCCGGGTAAGATAAGCAGCCAGGCTCAGTTGGATAGTTTGCTTAAAGAAGCCAAGAAACAAAAATTTTATATCGGCCAGATCGTAAACGAAAAGAATGGGGCGATTGCCATTCTCATTTCAATAAAAAAGGAGGTACTCAATTCACCCAAAAGGATAGGACTCACCGACCAGATTACTGAAGCGGGAAAAGCTTTTTCTGAAGAGACAGCCATCAAGCTACATTATGCAGGACTACCGTTTGTACGCTCCGTAATTGCCAGCAAGGTAGGTCAGGAACTAAAAATATTTTTGATGATTTCTGTAATCATTACAGGAATTATCCTTCTGGTATTCTTTCGCTCCTTGAGGGCAGTCATTTTCCCTCTTATTGTAATAGGGATTATCGTAATATGGGTGTTGGGAAGCATTGCTTTGTTTGGATTTAAAATTTCATTGCTCAGCGGAATGATTCCACCCATTATTGTGGTGATTGGAATCCCCAATGCGATTTATCTGATGAATAAATACCATACCGAGTTTGCCTCGCATGGTAATAAGATGCTGGCAATAAGCCGGGTGGTGCGCAAAGTGGGGTTGGCGACTTTTATGACTAACCTAACCACAGCAATAGGATTTCTTGTGTTGCTGACGGCTGACATTACGATTTTAAGAGAGTTTGGAATCGTAGCCGGTCTTAATGTGATGGCTACTTTTGTAGTAAGTCTGATTTTGATCCCTGGTGTTTTTTCATGGATGCCGCCTCCCTCTGCCAAACATTTGAAACATCTTGATGTCAAAATTTTTGACAAAGTCCTTACTGCAGTAGATCTGGTAGTGCACAGACACAGGACTGTTATTTATTCGATCACGATTACAGTTGTAATCTTTGCAATCATTGGAATGTCCCGACTCCATTCTGTTTCATTTATGGTGGACGATCTTCCCGCTGAAAGTGTGGTAAAAAAAGACCTCGCTTTTTTTGAAGAAAATTTTAGTGGTGTGATGCCTCTGGAGATTGTGGTAAACACGGGCAAAAAAAGGGGAGTGATAGATGTAAAAAACCTCAGAACGATTGATGAATTTGAACAGTTCCTTGCTGCACAAAAAGATATTTCCAAACCGGTATCCCTGGTAAGTTTTGTTAAAGCCGCCAAGCAGGCTTTTTATAACAATAACCCTGACCGGTATTCACTGCCCGACAATCGTGAGCGCGGGTTTATACTCAGGTATATGAAGGGGCAATCCGACAGTTCGGGATTATTCAAATCATTTGTTGACGAAGACATGCAAACCATGCGCATTTCGATGCAGGTAGCAGATGTAGGTTCCGATAAAATGGACTCTCTGGTGAATCAGGTCATTCAACCTGAGATCGACAGGGTGTTTGCGGATTCAGGAATGACGGCAACCATTACCGGTACCACTCCATTGTTTATAAAGGGAAATAAATTTCTGATTGCGAATTTGCGTGGTAGCCTGCTGCTGGCCTTTGCACTTATTGCTATAACGATGGGGCTATTGTTTGCCAATTTGCGAATGATAATTATTTCATTAATTCCCAATTTTATTCCTATGATGATTACTGCTGCTATTATGGGATATTTTGGCATTCCACTGAAGCCCAGTACGGTACTTATTTTTAGTATTACTTTTGGAATTTCGGTAGATTATTCGATTCATTTTTTGGCCAAGTACAGGCAGGAGTTGCTTTCTACAAGCTTTTTTGTGCCTGTTGCCATTAGCAATTCTATACTTGAAGTAGGAAAGAGTATGATTTACACCTCTATTGTTTTATTTTCCGGGTTCATCATTTTTACATTCTCTTCTTTTGGAGGAACAATTGCTCTGGGTGTCCTCACTTCTACCACATTGCTCATCTCAATGATAACCAATTTAATTTTGTTACCCTCTTTGATTATGACTTTCGATCGTAGTAGTTATAAGAAGGGAGGCCGCGCTTTGATTGACGATTTTGATCCTGACTCATTTCCAAAGACTGAAGATGACCAGGTGGATCTAAGTAAGATTGAAATTCACAACAAGCATAGTGCAGCCGAATAAAGAGTAGGTGTAAATTGAAAAGCTTAATATTATTAAAGTAACCATGTCGGTGCGGTATAAAGAATACAAAGAACTGGATTTTGCGAAGATAGCTTCAGCAGTACTGGAGTTTTGGGAGGCAAATAAAATATTTGAAGAAACAGTAAGTAATCGAGAAGGGAAGCCTGCATTCACTTTTTATGAAGGGCCACCTTCCGCCAATGGTACGCCAGGGATTCACCATGTGATGGCCCGTACGGTTAAAGATATTTTTTGTCGCTTTAAAACCATTGAAGGATATCAGGTAAAACGTAAAGGAGGATGGGATACGCATGGCCTTCCTGTAGAATTGCAGGTGGAGAAAGAATTGGGGATTACCAAAGACGACATTGGTACTAAGATATCTGTAGAAGACTACAATAGGAAGTGTCGTGAGACGGTAATGAAGTTTAAGGGCCAATGGGATGACCTTACCCTGAAGATGGGCTATTGGGTAGATCTTGATAACCCCTATGTTACTTATGAAAAGAACTATATCGAATCCCTATGGTGGTTGTTAAAACAATTGTACGAGAAAGATTTATTGTATAAAGGTTACAGCATTCAACCCTTTTCTCCAGCGGCAGGAACAGGACTAAGTTCACATGAGTTGAATTTGCCAGGTTGCTACAAAGATGTAAAGGACACTTCCGTTGTGGCGCAGTTTAGGGTGAGTAAGAATAGACAGTCTGATTTTCTTTTCAAAAAGAACAAGGGTGAAGTATTTATCCTTGCATGGACAACAACACCCTGGACTTTGCCTTCTAATACTGCACTCGCAGTAGGCGAAAAGATCAACTACGTTCAAGTCAACACCTACAATCAATATACCCATCAACCAATAAGTGTTATTCTGGCAAAGGATTTGGTTAGTCGATATTTTTCTAAAAAGAATAAAGATCTTAACCTGTATGATTACAAAGCCGGAAACAAAGCCATACCGTTCGAAGTCATAGAAGAATTCAAAGGATCAGACTTAGTAGGCATTCAGTATGAGCAACTCATGCCTTACCTACAACCCTTTTATGATGTAGACAAAGCTTTTCAGGTAGTGTCAGGTGATTTCGTAACCACAGAGGATGGAACAGGAGTTGTGCATACTTCACCCACCTTTGGTGCAGACGACTTTAAGGTAGCCAAACAAAATGGAATCCCTGCACTAACTTTAAAAGATATTGATGGGAGTGAATTACCTACTGTAGACCGTAAGGGAAAGTTTGTGAAGGAAATAGGAGTCCGGTTGTTGGAGGGTGTGAATAAGTACCACATCAAAACACACAAGCCGCTGACAGAAAACGATTTCTACGTTAAAAATTATACCAATGAAGATGAATCTCATCCTGATTATAAAAGTACGGATGTCGTTATCTCAATTATTTTAAAGGAGGAGAACAAAGCTTTTAAAGTAGAGAAATACGAACACACTTACCCACATTGCTGGCGCACGGATAAACCTATCTTATATTATCCGCTGGATTCCTGGTTTATAAGAACAACGGCCGTTAAGGAACGGATGGTTGAGCTCAACAAGACCATCAACTGGAAACCTGCCTCTACGGGAACGGGCCGTTTTGGAAATTGGCTGGAGAATTTGGTGGATTGGAACTTATCGCGTTCACGCTTTTGGGGAACTCCGTTGCCCATTTGGAGAACAAAGGATGGGAAAGAAGAGAAATGTATTGGGTCACTGGAGGAGTTGAACTCCGAGATTCTTCATGCAGAAAAATTTGACATAAAAAATCCTGTTTTCAAAGATCCGTCCTTTGATTTGCATCGGCCTTATGTAGATGAGATTGTATTAGCAAGTGCATCGGGTGAGGCAATGTATCGCGAAGCCGATCTCATTGATGTGTGGTTTGATTCCGGGGCGATGCCTTATGCCCAGTGGCACTATCCATTTGAAAACAAAGACGTATTTGAAAAAAGTTTTCCAGCAGACTTTATTGCAGAAGGTGTAGATCAAACCCGAGGATGGTTTTTTACACTTCACGCCATCGCTGCTATGCTATTCGATAGTGTGGCTTTTAAAAATGTAATCTCTAACGGTCTTGTGCTCGACAAGAGTGGAAATAAAATGTCGAAGAGCAAAGGGAATGTAGTTGACCCTTTTGAAGTCATTGAGAAATACGGACCGGACGTAGTGCGTTGGTACATGATTGAGAATGCACCTCCATGGGACAACCTGAAATTTGATGAGGAAGGAATCGTAGAGGTGAAGCGCAGGTTCTTTGGTACGCTGCTGAACACTTATTCTTTCTTTGCCATGTATGCAAATATTGATGGGTTTGTAAAGGAAGAAAAAGGAAACGTGGCTTACAGGAAACTGACCCCACTTGACAGGTGGGTTATTTCTAAACTACAATCTTTGGTGGAGGAGGTTACAGCAGCATACAATGATTACGAACCTACTAAGGCTGCAAGAGCCATTCAGGAGTTCGTGAATGACCATTTGTCCAACTGGTATGTGAGGTTAAACAGAAAAAGATTCTGGCAACCAACAGCTGGGGATAAGCTGGCAATGAATGAAAATAAGAAGGCAGCTTATGAGACATTGTATGAGTGTATCATGGTGACAGGACAACTCATGGCGCCCATTGCACCTTTCTTTTCAGAATGGCTGTACAAAAACCTGACGGATAACATGAGAGAAGAGGCCAGGGCCAATAATTCACCCCTGCGACATCCATCCATTCATTTAACCGATTTGGTAAAACCAGAAACGGACAAGATTGATCGTGAGTTGGAACTCTCCATGGATTATGCACAGCGTGTGAGTTCGTTGGTTCACTCTATTCGAAAGACCAGCAAAATCAAAGTGCGCACGCCACTTCAAAAAGTAATGCTTCCGGTATTAGATGATCAGTTTGCTGCCAGAGTAAAAAATGTGGAGGAAATCATTAAGGCGGAGGTAAACGTAAAATCAATAGAGTATATAGATGATGCTTCCGGCATCCTGGTTAAAAAAGTAAAGCCCAATTTTGCTAAACTAGGGAAACAATATGGGCCAAAGATGAAAGAGGTAGCTGCCCTGATAGATACCTTCACGAAGGATGATATTGCTAAAGTGGAAAAGGGTACACTATCAAAGAATGGTTTTGATTTTGTGGTTGAAGATGTAATTATTAGTTCGGAAGATATTCCGGGATGGTCCGTTGCTTCTGAAGGTGGGATTACGGTAGCACTTGATATTACTATTACTGATGAGTTGAAACGAGAGGGAATTGCCCGGGACTTTATAAACCGGATACAAAATCTACGGAAAGAAATGGGCTTGGAAGTTTTGGATAAAATTGAAATAGAAGTGGAAAAGGGGACATCTCAAAATGGACAGGCAGAGTCAGTTACAGAAGCGCTTTTGCAATTCAAAGAATACATTAGCACTGAAACCCAGGCGTTGAGTCTGGAGTTGAAAGATAGAGTGGGTGGCGCAAGGGAAGTGGACATGGATGAATATATGATTAAAGTGAGGATAAGTGTGAAATGAGTACACGTAAGTATTTTTTAATAGCCTTAGCAGTAATCTTGATTGATCAGACCAGCAAGTTATTGGTTTACAACTACATGTATTTGCATGAAGAGGTGAATGTAATTGGGGAATGGTTCAAGCTGCATTATTTGCTAAATCCCGGAATGGCTTTCGGCCTACGTTGGAACAATGAATTCGGAAAGTTCGCGCTTACTATTTTTCGAATAGGAGCAATGATTGGCATAGGCTATTACCTCTATCAGATGACCCTCAAAAAAGCACATCCCGGATTTTTGGTGAGCCTGGCCTTGATATTGGGTGGGGCAGTAGGAAATGTTATTGATAGTACATTTTATGGTGTGGTTTTAGGTAATCAACTCATGGAATCGTATACGCCCTGGTTTCATGGACAGGTGATCGACATGTTATTCTTCCCAATTTTTGATTTTACCTGGCCGCAATGGATGCCAATGGTGGGAGGTGAATACTTTTTGTTCTTTAGTCCGGTATTCAACATTGCCGACTCATCGATATTTATTGGTGTGGCTACTATTCTTATTTTTCAAAAAAGATTTTTTAAAGAAAATGCACTCCAGGAAGAAAGCAATAAGTTGGGTGAAACTAACAGCAAAGAAAACCCCTTGATCAAGGAGACTAATGAGACTGTTGTTCCGTCAACTGAAAAAATTGAAGAAGAAACACCAAAAGATATCAACTCATCCACCAACGCATTATAACGAAATATGGCTGAGCAATTAATAATAACTGGTGTAAGCAAAGAAGAAAAGTATAAGGAGCTACTACCACAACTGGAAGCATTGGTGGGCAGTGAGTCCGATTTAATTGCCAATCTGGCAAACATTTCCGCTGCCCTCCGGGAGGCGATGGGTTTTTTTTGGGTAGGTTTTTATTTGGTGAAAGGAAATGAGTTGGTGTTGGGCCCGTTTCAGGGACCCATTGCCTGTACAAGAATTCGAATGGGAAAAGGAGTTTGTGGAACGGTTTGGCAAGAAAAGAAAATGAGGATTGTGCCTGATGTAAATGAATTCCCAGGTCACATTGCATGCAGCACTGGTTCTAAATCAGAAATTGTACTACCTGTATTTAATAACAACGAGGTGGTGATGGTATTGGATGTGGATAGCGATAAGCTGAATGATTTTAATGAAGTTGACAAACTGTATCTGGGCCAGCTTATTCAAATCATAGAACGTACGCTGTAAAACTTTATAAGATAAGAATACATGGCGGAACTGCATCATTTTTACACTACCCGTAAAAGTGAATTTAATGAAACATGTGAAGCACTAAAAAAAACAATCCAAAAGTTTGGCTGGTTGAGGACTGGAGTGGCTTTATTGTTTTTTTATGTCATCTATCTGGCATTTTCAAATACCATTTCCTGGTATGCATTGCTTCCTGTTATTGTTCTGTTTGTTTTCCTAGTCTCATGGCATGGGAAAATTCAGGGGCGATATGACCTGTATCGCAATCTCGAAAAGCTAAACCGATTGGAATTGGGCGTTCTCGAAAACAACTATTCCGAATTTAATGACGGGAAAGCGTTTGTCAACCCTCACCATGCCTACAGCTATGACCTGGATTTGTTTGGGCCAGGTTCATTATTTCAATTTTTAAACCGGTGTGGTACTGCCATTGGTGAGAATAAACTCGCAGAGAATTTATTGAAGGCCCAGCCAACAATTGGTGCCATCAAAAAAAGACAGGAAGCGGTAAAGGAGTTGTCTCAAAATGTGGAATTCCGTCAGTGGTTTTGGGCACAGGGGCACTTGCTGCACGACAGTAGTGTCGAGAACGAAGGCCTGTTCAGATGGCTTGAAGAGCCGGATGTGGTACTCGGAAAGACATTGTACAAAATATTGCTTATACTTTTTCCAACGATATCATTGGTTCTTATTGGATTCACCATTTATGATTTTTGGTCTTACTTTCCTGTTCTTTTACTTTTTGGGGGAGTACAAAATGTTGTAGTTTCATTTAAATCAAAGGAGGCTACAAAGGCAGAACTTGCCTTATTTCACCACAAAATACTTTTCGATAAGTATGCTCAGCTCATGAGCAAAATTGCTGAAGCTGAATTTTCAGGAAAGCATTTACTGGAAATTCAAGAGGAGGCCAAAGACGCATCTGTTCGTATGAAGAAGTTTTCGCAATTGGTGAATGCGTTTGAAGCAAGAAAAAATGGTATAGCTTCTTTGTTTGGCAATAGTCTTTACCTCTATGATTTACAATGTCTCTACCGCCTCGAAAAGTGGAGGTCAGTGAACAAACTGATGGTAAGCGGTTGGTTGGACAAAATTGCAGAGGTAGATGCCCTGAATTCATTGGGCACCTTTCATTTTAATAACCCTGACAATTCTTTTCCGGAGTTTCACGATCGGCTTACCATTCAATCAGAAGCATTGGGGCATCCATTGATCGCATCCACCAGCAGGGTGAACAACTCATTTAAAATTGGCCCTGAGAATATAATGCTCATTACAGGTGCTAACATGGCAGGGAAAAGTACATTTTTGCGAACCACTGGGGTGAATCTGGTTTTAGCACTTTCAGGATCTTCCGTGTGCGCCAAATATTTTGTATGTCCCCTTATCTCATTATATACCAGCATGCGTGCTACAGATTCCCTGGTGGATCATCAATCCTATTTTTATGCTGAGCTGAGCAGGCTGAAAGGAATTATGGAAGAGGTGAGAAGGGATAAACCCATGTTGGTGTTACTGGATGAGATATTACGTGGTACCAATTCTAAAGACAAGCATGAGGGATCCATTGGTTTGTTGAAGCAATTTGTTTCGCATGATGTGCTTTTGATGCTGGCATCCCATGATGTGGCACTGGGTGAGTTAGAGAAAACCTTCCCTGAGGCTATTCGCAATTATTGTTTTGAAAGTGAGATTGATAATAACGAACTTACCTTTGATTACACCCTGCATAAAGGCATTGCACATAAAGCCAATGCTACCTTTCTTATGCAGCAGATGGGGATACTTCCTGGAACATCAGATTAACCCAAAAAAGTCATTAGACTTTTTTGCACAAGGTGCTGACGATTGAAAATGAAATACTTGCAGCTGAATTATTGAAGTAAGTTTTGCTTTCATTTTCAATGTCAGGTCAATGACGCTACGATCATGATCCTGATCGTAGCATCAGGAGTTAATCCTGACATTCCTGGCGGTTTCGACAGGAATCATCATCCGAAGGACAAAATTGTCATTCCTAATGACAATTTTGGGATTAATGGCCTATTGGGCGCTCAATCCTTGTTTACCATAAGTAGCAGCTGTGGCAATTTTGAGGGACAATGAATTTTATTAACTTTAGTTACCACAAAATCAAAAACCCCATGAAAGCCCAACTATCTCGTAGAGATTGGTTCAAATCATCCCTCGCATTGACTGCAGGCCTTACCTTAAGCCCGATGTTTATCGATAGACTTTTTGCCGGCCCTGTAAGTGCGGCAGAAAGATATCAATGGGGAATCAATCCTTATTCACCCAATGGAAACATCCGGTTGAATGCCAATGAAAATCCTTATGGTCCTTCTGAGAAAGCAAAGCAAGCCATTATCCAGAATATGCATGAGAGCAATCGGTATCCCTTTCAGGCCCAGTCTGAATTGAGAAAAATGATTGCAGACAAAGAGGGGGTTGATACGGATCATATTCATCTGGGAGCGGGGTCTGGTGAAATTTTATGCGAAGCTGGTGTAGCCTTTGGACTGAATGATGGAGAGATCCTCTCAGGCTTTCCTACGTTCACAGAAATGATGGATTACGCCAGGGTGTTTAATGCGAAGTGGGATAAAGTGAACCTGAATGATCAACTGGAATTTGATTATGAAGCCATGGCCTCCCGGGTCAACTCAAAGACCCAACTTGTGTTTATATGCAACCCCAACAACCCAACCGGAACCCTGGTTGACCCTTCCATTGTTTCCCCATTCTGTCAGGACATCTCAAAGAAAGCACTTGTGTATTCCGATGAGGCCTACCTTGAATTTTTGGAACCTGAGGTGCAAAAGAAAGTGACCAATGTTGATTTGGTAAAGAAGGGAATGAATGTCGTAGTGTCTCGCACTTTTTCAAAAATATATGGTCTTGCCGGACTTCGCATAGGGTACATTGTAGCCAAACCGGATTTAATCAAAAAAATATCTCAATATCAAATGGGTATCCCAATTAGCCAGCATGCCATTGCTGCAGCGAAGGCCAGTTTGGGCGATACGGAATTTATGAATTTGAGCAGAACCAAAAACAGGGAAGCAAGAGGCCATCTGGAGAGTTACCTGACGAAGAAGGGTTTTAGCTATGGAAAATCCCATACCAACTTTATGTTTTTCCCTGCGCCAAAGGATGGTAAGGCTATTCTTGCCGGAATGCAGCAGAAAAATATTCTGATGCGGATTTGGGATTATCAAGACAAGGAATGGTGCCGCGTAAGCATAGGTACATTGGATGAGATGAAGCAATTCACCCGGGCATTCGATGAAGTGATTGCTTAAAGGCTAAGGATGAAGTGATTTGGTTTTAATAGTAGATGATTCAAATCGTATGCTGATAATTACTTTGTGCCTTTAAGAGTACCTTTTTAGGAGAAATTGCATAACCAATAAGTACATACGTTGGATATTCGGTTGTTGGTTTCCATCCTGAAATTATATTCGATCACTATTTATGGAAATATTTGATAAATGTCCTTTCGATGTGCAACTCTTGCGAAAGAAACTACTTTGCCAGCAACAAAAACTCCAATTCGATAATTGCCGGAACGGATTCTAAATGCATCATTGAAGCCGCTTAACTTTTTGACCCCTGGCACTTCTTCGAGCTTATCCACCTGTTTAACCAATTGAATTACGTCAATAAGTGCCTTGCGATCTTTAGGCTGGGTAATCTTATCAAGGTCTTTGCTAAACTTCTTGAGAAAGACTACTTGCATTAGCCTTGCAATTTTTTCATAATGTCATTCTCTGAAACAATTTGAGAACGATCTACACCCTTCATAAGGACGGCTAGCCCCAAATCCTCAGTATCCTCATCGGAAAGAACTTTGGCCTCTACCCCTAGTTTTTTAAGAAGCTCAGAAAGAAATTGCAATTCTTGCTGACTTTTAGGATTTACAACTATTGAACTCATAATACAAAGATAAGGAACTGGGCGGAAACTAACATGATATATGTGCCAAGTGCTTCACTGCGTACCTGAAAGAGCGTGCTACGTGTCCCCCGCTTTTTGTGTTTTCTCATGATAGCTTATCGATGAATGACTTGCCAGAGGTTCTTTCATCTGGCCTCGGGCAGACTCGGCATCTGAGATTGCAATAAGTTCTTCAGCTCAATTTCCTGAACTTGAAAGAAAACGTTAAAAGTGCTAATTTGGTAGTGACTTATGTAGGGCGGTACATAGGGCATGCTTAGTCGTTAGGCTTAATCTTTCCAACTCAGGGACAAAAGCATTTTACTTCAACTGGCAATTGGCCCCTTGATTCTGTGTATGGCAATAATATTCAAAATCTTTCCACCAAAAAATATTAATTGAATTCATGGATATCGTACTACTCATTCAATGAAATCACAGGCAGCCTGGGATGAGGCAAATAAATTTAGTGCGAACCTAATGATTGGAGCGGGCATTTTTGTTTCCATAATACAGTTGATTTTATTTTTCATCATAGACGGACACCTCAAAATACTTTTACCAATTACACTTCTTCTGATTCTTTTAGTCGCGATAATCCCTATAACAGAAGTACATCTTAAAAAACATTTCGATAAGGAAGGTAACGTACGAACTTAGAACTTAATATTAAAAAAGATATAAGCCTAACATGATACGCCATGTGCTTCACTGCGCATCTGAAAGTCTGTGATACTTGCCCGCGTTTTTTTTGTTTCTCTGTCTTGGATAGGCTAGAAGTACTCATTAGATGTACTTTCACCTTCGGTTTCGCGCAAGCTATGTATCAATAAATGCAACAAGTCCTTCTGCTCAATCTCCATGAACTTGAAAGGAAACACTAAAAGCGCTATTTTGGTAGTGACTTATGGAGGTGGTACCTGCCTAAGGCATGGCAAGCAGGCACCACACATGCTTAGGTTAGGCGTCATGCCTGGGACGATAAAGTTTCAGAAAAAAATTGTGTATTTTTGGTTGATACTTAATCAAAATGAAAGCAGCAGACCTAAAATTTAACCTGATTGACAGTTATTTGGGACTTTTGAAGAATTTAAGTCCAGATAGCAAGCTTGAGTTAATTTCCAGGCTTTCTGACTCCTTAAAAGGCTCAAAGAAGCCCACCAACAAATCAATTAGCGACCTATATGGTGCTTTCATTTCAAAGGAATCTGCTGACGAAATCATTACCTCCCTCAAGGACAGCAGGTATTTTAACAGAAAGACCGAAGGATTTTGAAAAAATATCTTCTCGACACGAACATCTGTGTTTATTTCTTAAAGGGACAATTTGAACTTGATAAGAGAATTGAAAAGGCGGAAACCGAAAACTGATTTGTTTCAGAGATTACTATTGCCGAATTAAAATTCGGAGCAGAGAATAGCGAAAAGAAGGAAAAGAACAGAAAAACAGTTAACGAATTTGTAAGTAAGTTCACGATCATTCCAATCTTCAACTCCCTTGATGTTTATGCAAAAGAAAAAGCGAGACTGAGAAAGGAGGGGCGACCTTTAGACGACTTTGATTTATTGATCGGAGCTACCGCAATTTCAAATAGCTTAACTCTTGTGACCAGAAATATCTCAGATTTTGAGAGACTTGAAGGAATTGACCTTGAGAATTGGGTGACCGACTAGTGGTCCCGAAGCCGCAACATTATCATGTATTTGTCATGTGCTTCACTGCGTACCTGAAAGAGCGTGCTACGTGTCCGCTGCTTTTTGTGTTTTGCAATTCTTGGAAAGTTAAACGTATTTGTCGGAGGATATTCTTTCTTCCCCCACGCAGGCCAATTGTCGTCCGTCTCGCAGTAGGTAGGCTCCTCACATACATACAGAGATTAGAGGCCATGCTGACTCGCCCTGAAAAAGTTCAAGAAAAAGGATTAAATTTGAAATATGAACTGGCAGGAATATATAGTATCAGACAAAGAAGTTTTGTTGGGCAAACCGACAATCAAGGGAACAAGAATTTCTGTTGAGCATATCGTTGGACTATTGGCTCAAGGATGGAATGAAAAGGAAATTCCGGAGAATTTCCCGCGTTTGACCAGGGAGTCACTTCAAGCTGTTTTTGCATACATACAGGATTGTATCAATGATGGACTTTTATTTACACCTACAAGAAAGACCGGGTGATTGATTGATGAGATTACTCGCCAACGAAAACTTCCCAGCAAAGAGCATTCTGTATTTGAGAGGTAAAGGGTTTGGCATTATCTCAATTGGAACAGATAATCCAAGTATTAAAGATCATGCTGTAATGGCAATTGCCATTGAAGAGGACCGCACTATTCTGACTTTTGATAGGGACTATGGAGAGTTAATTTTCAAATACAATTATAAACCACCGAGAGGAATTATTTATTTGAGGCTGGATAAATACAAAGCAGATGAACCAGGAAAAATAATTGAGGGATTGATTAAATAAAAGAAATTTGATTTTGATAATGCCCTGACTGTATTAGACAAAAATGGAATTCGACAGAGAAGACACTAAATGACACTCACCACTCTAAAATATGCGCGACTCCCGGGGCAACATGGACTCCCAGACAATAACTAAATAAATTAATGAGTTATTATGACATCACAGAGAGAAGAGTTCAACGAGTTGTCATTTTACACCTTGGGGCACCCTGATATGATATATTTTATACACCAGCATTGTGTGGATGCCTTTCAAGCCCAATCTGCAGACAAAGATACTAAGCCAATTGGGTTAGTATTCTCATTGATTGGGCTTTACTTATTCATAGAGAAAGGTTACTCAGGTAGACAGGTACAAAAAGCGCACATGAAATTGGCACAAAACAAAAAGATTTGGCCTCAACTCCCCTTGCCGACACGAAGAGGGACGATTACTGTGTCCAGTGTTTTAAAATCAGAACCTGGACAAGAAAGGGACAGAATGATTAGTGAATGGTGCACTTCGGTATGGAATGCCTACGAAAATTGGCATTCGACAATTGCAGCTCTTTCAAAAACAGAACTTGAATTATAAAGCGGTGTAATTATAGGTTGACAAAAGACATGGCTACAAATGAAGTAAGGAGAAGGACCCTACTGTTGCCAACAAAATGCTTGTGCAATGGCAGGGTTCATGTAGTTATTCAGTTAGGGTTTCAATAATTAATTTTATCACAGTGCCACCCACTTTTTGTGTTTTGCAATTCTTATATAATTAAGTAGTGCCTGCCTGCCGCCTTTAAGCACGGAACGCCCCCTTTCAAAAACAATGACTTATTTTTAATACTTCAGCTAAAAGGCCATGGGATTCCATGGCTTTTTAAAATTTAAGCTTTAACTATTTTATTTCAAAATACTTAAAGACAGGATACTTTACCGGCCCTTGATCAACTCCGCTCTTTTTAAAGTAGTCATCAAAGAAATTCCAGGTTACGAGCCCATCATCAGATTGTGGTTCGAGCATATAAAAGATCAGATTTGCCAATGGTTGTGCAAGGTCCACAAGATAATCTCCCTTCTTCGCACGATAAGTTTCTGCAACAAAGTCACCTTCCGCAGTGGCCATCTTATGTTTTTCAAATTCCTGCGTTGCAAGGGTGTACTTATTTACCAAAAAGGTTTCACCGGTTGCCAGGACTGGCTTGGTTAACTTCTTAACAGTAGCGCCCTGCTTCTCCAAATGTTTTGCAATGAATTCAAATTCAGCTGGTATAATATAGCCTTTTGGTAATGTGCTCTCAATGGTAGCCTCGAATGCACTGTAGTTCACAACATTCTCAAGTTCAACGATGTTGGGCGCTCTCAAATAAGAAGTTTTCCCATCGTTGTCTTTTACTGTATAGTAATCATAGGTTCTATATTTTTCAATCGGTTTTTCTAATGGCGCCATTTTAAATTGAACACCTTTCTTCACTTTTCCTCCTTGTTCTTTCACCAGGGCAATGGCATTTGCTTCTGCTTTTGCATTGATGGCCATCATGTCCTTTCCATGCTGATTGGTGAACTCCAATATTTCTGTAACAAAAGCATGAGTAGAATTGATGCGTTGATACAATCGCTCATGCGAAAACGCTTCACTTAAAATCGCCATACGATTGCGCAGACCAAATTGATTGACCAAATACCGTGGATGATGGTTGTATGTTGCAATGGATTTGGCCGGCCAACCCTGATTGGTAAAATAATACCCGTACGGCCCAAGATATATTTGATTTTTTTCTAACACCATGTCTGTAACTTCGGGCAACAGTTTGTCCCATGTAAAATCATAGGGAGCTTTTTCTCCGGCATAATGATAGCTTGGCGCCCAGGTTAATGAATATCCATGCCACGTGCCATTGGTGGTATGTAAGTCGACAAACAAAGTAGGATCCCAGGGAACGATTATATTTTGAATGAGCCCGTTGGTTTCCATAGCTTCCATTTTAATTCCATCACGATTCAAATCCAAACCCTGGCTATTTTGACGGAGACCCGTTTCAATCGGACTTCCTTCCTGTGATGGCCGGTTGTCTGTTCCAAATTTGTCGTTTGAATCGGTATTGTAAATTGGGACAAATAAGATGATTTGATTTTGTAATAGATATGCTTTATCTCCGTGAAGAATCTCACGCAACAAAATTTGTATCGTTTCCTTTCCTTCCACTTCACCGGAGTGGATATTTCCCTGAATATAAATGACAGGCTTACCGCTTGCCTTTGCTTCTGCCGGAGTGGAGACTTTTGGATTGGTCAAAATCAATACCGGAATTTCTTTTCCTTCCAGACTTTTGCCCATCGAAATTTGCGTGACATTATCAGAGCCCTTTTTGACTTCGGATATAAAGTCCATCACCTCGGCATATGTAGATGTTTCACGATAGGCAGTCCGCTCGGGCTTGGTCATCAATTCGATTGGCCATTGTGCGAAAGAGGGTATACACAGAGAAATCAGGAGTAATAAAATAAAATATTTCATTGCGGAATAATTAATTAATAAATGGAAACGCCTGTTCTTAAATTGAAGCCAGTAAAGATACTACAAGAAAAATAACAATCATGCAAATTGGAATGCATGAAAAACTATGTATGATGGTCGAGCCGGATTTTTTGAAGTGTTAACTCAAGCTTTGGGCAAGACATTCCTCAAAGCCAGGTTCCGCCTTGTAAAAAGGGAAATTTGAAATGGGCTTACCTGGTACTGACCAGGATTTGTGCCTGGCTTGTAGTGAGGTGCCTGGCAGATGAGTACTTAAATGCTGAATAGATATTTAATCGTAGTACAGATCAATCGTAGTACAACTCACTTTTACTTGCCGAAAGTCAATATCTGTTTCTGCTATTGCTGCTGCAAAAGCTACCCATTAACGGGTGAAGCTTGCAACTGACTATAGATAGAGTCCTTTTTACCAAGCTCCTTGAGGATTTTATAATGACCAATCATGGCATCTCTAAATCTTCTGTTGGATTTGTAGGGGTGTCCAAATTCTTCAGCGGTCTGCTTCACTATTTTAGACAATTTTTTGTAGTGAACATGGCACACATTTGAAAATAAGTGATGCTCAACCTGATAATTTAGTCCTCCCACATACCATGATAGAATACGATTGTTTTGCGCAAAGTTAGTGGTAGTATGCAACTGGTGAATGGCCCATGTATTGTAAATATTTCCACTTTCATCAGGCAGTGGATACTCCGTGCCGTCCACCACATGGGCAGGCTGAAATATGACAGCCAGAATAAATCCTGCTATATAATGCATAGTAAAAAATCCTAAAAGTATTTGCCACCACGCCAAAGGCAACACCAACATCGGGATTCCAATAATATAGGCGTAGTAAAATACCTTAGAGAAGATAAGGATAGCCCACTCCTTCCATACATTGGTTTTTTGTTTTTTTACCATTCCATCTCTATTGTACCCAGCTAAGCGGCCGTAGTCCTTAAATACAATCCAAACGAATGAAAGAAGTCCATAAAAGAACCAGGCATAAATAAACTGAAAGCGATGGAAAGGTTTCCACTTGGTGTGTGGCGAAAAGCGAAGTACACCCCTGGGTGTAATGTCTTCATCCACTCCCTCAATATTGGTAAAGGTATGGTGCAATACGTTGTGTTGTACTTTCCAGTTAAAAGCGTTTCCGCCAACCAGGTTCAGTGAATATCCAAGAAAGTTATTGAGCCAGGGTTTTTTTGCATAAGCACCATGGTTGGCATCGTGCATCACTGACATGCCAATTCCCGCCAGCCCGATACCCATAACGGCATTGAGCAAATAAAACCCTAAAGTATTGTAGTAGTTACTGCTAATAATTAATGCATAGGGGACAAAGTACAGCGCAAACATTGCAATTGTTTTCAATATCATTGAAAAATTTGCATTACGGCTGATGCCCTTTGATTTAAAATACTCGTTTACTCTTTGATTGAGTGTAGTAAAAAAATCATGTTGCTTTGAAACGAATCTGACGGCCTGGCTCATTGGGGGTTATTAATATTTTGGAAACTGTGCTTTACAATAAAATGGTAATGTTAACGTTGTAATGATAACGTTTTGGCGCACAATTATTTGTAATGTATAAAGATAGTGACTTTAAAGCCTAATAACAAGAGTCTGGTCTATTAATCAACATGAGTATTAGAGGTGATTATAACAATTTCTACTGTAATTCAGCCAAAACGGTTCTCCCGCCTCTTGTGGTGTCACCTGCCTTAACGTTGATTTTAGTGCCAAGGGGAAGAAATACATCCACTCTGGAGCCGAATTTGATAAACCCAAATTCTTGCCCTTGCTCCATGTGCTGCCCTTCAGTCACGTAGCACTTAATTCTTCTGGCTACGGCTCCTGCTATTTGCCTGAATAACACTTCAGTGTCATTTTTCATTTTGGCAACTATGGTAGTTCTTTCGTTTTCGGTGCTGGACTTAGGATGCCATGCTACTAAATATTTACCCGGATGGTACTTATAATAACTAATTACGCCCTCAACCGGCATTCGATTCACATGCACATTTACAGGCGACATGAAGATTGAAATTTGTACTCTTCGTTCCTTCAGGTATTCCGTCTCTTCTGTTTCCTCAATCACCACTACTTTCCCATCAGCAGGAGCCAGGACTTTGTTATCGTTTTTCACAACCTCAAAACTTGGGTTGCGAAAGAATTGCAATACAAGCAGAAAGAGAACTCCACTTCCTATTAATATCAACAGCCGGGCTGTTTCATAGGTAGGCAAATAGTTTGAGGCTGCAATGTTGATCAGTCCAAAGAATACAAGAAGAAAGAAAAGGAGCGTGCGCCCTTCTTTGTGAATTGTCATGATAATTGTGCTACGTTTTTCAAAGATCAACTTAGCCCATTCTCAAAACAAAGAGAATGGCTTGAGTATTCAATGAGAGTAGTTTTTATTTAAAACCCCCCGCGGTACTTATAGGTTTTGGCCACTTTATCGATAGCCACCATATAGGCTGCTATACGCAAAGACACTTTGTATTCTTGCGAGGTTTTAAAGACATGATCAAACGCATCTTTCATGATACGGTCTGATCTTCTGTTTACACGTTCGGCAGTCCATTTGTAGCCCAATCGGTTTTGAACCCATTCAAAGTAAGAAACCGTAACACCCCCTGCATTGCACAGGATATCAGGAGCTACTGTGATTCCCTTTGAGTTAATGATGCCATCTGCTTTTGATGATGTTGGACCATTGGCACCCTCCACAATCAATTTAGCCTGAATTTTATCTGCATTACTGCTGGTAATGACATCTTCAGTAGCTGCTGGTACCAGTAAATCTACCGGTAACGTAAGAATTTCTTCACGAGATATCCTTTCAGCCCCTTTAAACCCATCCAATGCGCCTTTATTTTCGTCTCTGTGTTTTACTGCGGCTTCAATATCAACTCCATTCTCATTGTGATAGGCACCATTTAAGTCGCTGATGGCAATAACTTTAAGGCCACGTTCTGCCAATAATCGAGCTGCCCATGAACCCACGTTACCAAAACCCTGAACGGCACAAGTAGCGTTATAAGGATTAATCTTCAATTTTTGCATGGCTGACATAGCACTCACCATTACCCCGCGGCCTGTGGCCTCTGTTCTTCCCAAAGACCCCCCAAGAACGATTGGTTTGCCCGTTACAACAGCATTCACAGTCATTCCCTGTGTACGAGAATATTCATCCATTAGCCAGGCCATTTCTCTGGGGCCGGTACCCATATCAGGGGCAGGAATATCTTTATCCGGACCAAAAATGTCGATCATAGAAAGCGTATAAGACCTCATTAGGCGCTCGATCTCACCCGCTGACATTTCTCTGGGATTGCAGCAAACGCCTCCTTTGGCACCCCCGTAAGGGATGTCAACGACCGCACATTTCCAGGTCATCCAGGCAGCCAATGCTTTTACTTCATCCAAATTCACATGTGGGTCAAAACGAATACCACCCTTGGAAGGCCCCAAAATGGTAGAGTGAATCACCCTATAGCCCTCAAAAACCTTAATACGCCCATCATCCATAGTGATAGGCAGCGAAACGATCGCCTGACGCGCAGGTGATTTGAGAACATTATACACTTCTTCATCCAGTCCCAAAATTTGTGATGCGGTTTGAAAGCGGGACATCATCGCCTCAAACGGGTTCTCCTTGTCCATTAATGGAGCGGGTTCAATGTATGCCATGAGAAATTTTCGTTTTTATAAGTTCAAGTCTTAAAACGGATGCAAAGATATAGAAATAAATACATGCAAGAATTGAAAAGAGTATCAAATGATTTGTGCAGTATATAAGTCTATAGAATAGCAGAAATCATGGGTAATGGTGGGTAAAAGGTCAACATTTCAAGCATGCTATTTTTTTTAAAAATAACACAGTAACCTAAGCATTTTACCACTCAAAATACGCTCAGGAAAGTAACAGTAGTGAATTTAGAGTTTAGTCAAACTAAGTTAAAAAAACTCTTTATGATGATTAA
Source organism: uncultured Ohtaekwangia sp. (assembly GCA_964409415.1). GTDB lineage: Bacteria > Bacteroidota > Bacteroidia > Cytophagales > Cyclobacteriaceae > ELB16-189. Next base: position 426,537 of record CAYPDF010000001.1, read on the forward strand.
AAAATCTCTAAGAACGCCACAATAAATGGTGCGGAAATTAACAATCCATCGAATCTATCAAGAAACCCACCATGGCCGGGCAAACTGGCACCTGAATCTTTAATTTCTATACTTCTTTTAAGAAGTGATTCAATGAGATCACCATAGATACCTCCAATGATAATGATAACGCAGATAGTGACCCATTGCCACCTTTCGATAGAGTGAAAATAGTGCGCAATGCCTAGGGTAAAGATGATCGCCAGTAATGCGCCACCCAAGGCACCCTCCCACGATTTTTTGGGCGATATACGCTCAAATAATTTTCTTTTTCCGAACAGTGTGCCGGCAAAGTAGGCACCGGTATCACTGGCCCAGAGGATAAAAAGACAGCCAAAAATGATTTCATAATTGTAAAAACCGTTTTCGTAAGCGGCAATATTGAGCAATGCAAACGGCATGGCCACATAAAATAGGCCCAGTATCATGTAGGCGATATTTGTAAAGGGTTTGCGTTCAAATTTTTTGTACAGCTTAATCAGGTATACAAACGAAACGATAGGGAATATCAGGAAGTAATAGCGATAGGAAATGTCTCCTTTTTCAATAAAGTAGGAGAGCGAAAAAATGAGCATTCCGCAAATCGTCCCAAAGGTTTTTTGTGGCAGCATGCCATCCAAGCCCGACAAGTCATAAAACTCAATGAGCGTGCAAAGGCAAAGGATGAAAAAAACAGCGAAGTAAGTCCACTCGCTGAAAACAACTCCAAAGATGACAACAGCCGCCCCCAAAAAGGCAGTGATGAGTCGCTGCGTAAGATTGTTATACTTTTTTAATGCTGAGGTCACGGAACGAAGCTATTATTTTCCCTGTGAAATTTTTTTAGATAAAGAAGCAATCCAAACGTGATAATAGTAAAAATGGCTACAAGAAATAGGGAAGCTGATTCTCCTGACTCAAGATCAATGGAAATAATACCTAGCTGATACAAATACACCATGAGTACTGAAAAGCCGTTGTTTACAAAATGAGCCAACATAGGAATTATAATATTGCCAGACCAATAATACAGGTATCCGAACAGTACGCCAAGTAACATCCGGGGAACGAATCCAAAAAATTGCATATGTATCGCACTAAACATAATTGCTGAAATCCAGATGGCAGCATGAATATTCCCTGTTGCCCTTTGCAGTTCCGGCTGGAGCATTCCGCGAAACACCAACTCTTCTCCAATCCCAGGTAATATGGCGATGACAAAAAATCCAAGTACGAAATGACCAAAAGTATCGAACTGTGTCAGGTAAGTGGTAAGTTCCGCAGCCAGGTCTTCTTTCTCACGGGCCCACGACTCAAAACCTTTAAGAAAATCGGGCATCGATAAATTGGAATTCCATTCTACAAAAAAAGTATTGGGAATCATAAACAGGATCACCACCAATACAGTGATAATAATACTTTGTGAGTAAATCGGGTTGTTTTTAAAAAGAATGAATGGGTTCTTCTTTTCAAATCCTCGAATATAAAGTGCGGGTATCAAAATTAATCCAAAAAATGTAGCACTGCCTTGTATGATAAAAAGAGGAACTCTCAATTCGGGATACGCGGTAGGGTTAGCAAGTTTTGATTGGAAGCTCAAAAGACCACCATCTATAAAGGGCATAGCAAGGAGGAAGCCAATAATTTGGCCAATGACCACAAACCCCAACATCGAAGTGAGGAAAATAAGAATTACCGAAATCCACGCGGGTCTTTGATGGTCAAATAGTTCACTGCTCATATCAAATCGAAAGTCTTAAAAATCCCCTAAATTTGCTCGCCCAAAGGCAAGTAGGCACGAATATGGTAAAAATTGGCAACATAGCGTTAGGTGACTTTCCACTTCTGCTCGCACCTATGGAAGATGTAAGTGATCCTCCGTTTCGTGCTGTTTGTAAAGAAGGTGGTGCCGATCTGATGTACACCGAATTTATTTCTTCTGAGGGCTTGATTCGAGATGCAGCTAAGAGCCTGAAGAAGCTGGATATTTTCGAATACGAACGCCCCATTGGTATTCAACTCTTTGGTGGAGATGTAGATAGCATGGTGCAATCTGCTGAAATTGCTACGGCCGCAAATCCGGACCTTATTGATATCAACTATGGATGTCCCGTGAAAGCGGTAGCATGCAGAGGTGCAGGGGCAGCATTGCTTCAGGACATACCAAAGATGGTGAAAATGACGGAAGCCATCGTAAGGTGTACTCATTTACCGGTGACGGTTAAAACGAGGCTGGGTTGGGATGAGACCACCAAAAACATAACAGAAGTTGCAGAGCGATTGCAAGATATAGGCATTAAAGCCCTCAGTGTTCATGGTCGCACGCGTGTGCAGATGTATAAGGGAGTGGCAGATTGGTCATTGATTGGAGAGACAAAAAATAATCCCAGGATAACCATCCCCATCTTTGGCAATGGAGATATTGACTCTCCGGAAAAGGCGTTGGAGTATAAGAACAGGTATGGTGTTGACGGCATCATGATTGGGCGGGCTTCTATTGGTAACCCGTGGGTGTTTTCTCAGATAAAACATTTTATTAAGACCGGGGTACATCTTCCTCTGCCCGGTATTGAAGAAAGGGTAGCAGTAGTAAAAAGGCACTTGAATTTTTCTGTTCGATGGAAAGGGGATCGACTGGGGATTTTGGAAATGAGGCGTCATTATTCAAATTACTTCAGAGGCACACCCAATTTTAAACCCATTCGCGCAAAGCTGGTAGAGTCTCTCTCTTTGGATGAGATCTATTCCATTCTTGATGAGGTGGCTATGACATATGCACAAGAACTTGTTGTCGCTTAATGTTTGCAGCAAGTTTTCGTATTTGAATTAGCTGTTGGATTTTTAATATTTGCGTGCCTCAATACCATGACGGAGACAAAGAACTTCACATCTGTTATTTTATTAATAATATTAGCACTCATCTGGGGAACTTCATTCATTTTAATTAAAAAAGGATTGGTGGCGTTCTCACCAGGAGAGGTGGGTTCGCTTCGCGTGGCGTTTGCAGCTGTTTTTGTGTTGCCAATTGCGGTTACCAAGCTAAAGGGACTGACTACTACTGACTATGGTAAACTCCTGCTATCGGGTATGATAGGTATTTTTATTCCTTCCTTTCTTTTTTCATTTGCCGAAACAAAAATTGACAGTTCTATTGCCGGGGTAATGAATAGCCTGACTCCAATTTGGACGATGATAATTGGTGCTATGTTCTTTTCTCAAAGATTCAGGGGGCTTGCCATTGTAGGTATTTTGATTGGATTTGGGGGAACATTAATCCTTATCATGGCCAACGCAGAAAATACCATTGGTAGCATCAGCGGGTATTCATTGTTTGTGGTGCTGGCTACGCTTTTGTATGGATCGAATCTCAACTTAATAAAGTTTAAAATATCCAATCTGCGTTCGCTTACCATTACCACAGTGTCGGTGATGCTGCTCGGTCCTTTTGCACTGATTTATCTTTTGGGTTTTACTGAATTTTTACCCAAGCTTTTATCTGTAGACGGTGCATGGAAGTCATTTGGGTACGTAGCTATTTTAGGATTGATGAGTACGGCAGTAGCGACAGTCATGTTTAATAAGCTAATAAAAACCACTTCTCCTTTATTTTCCAGTTCTGTTACCTACTTTATACCTATCGTAGCGGTAATGTGGGGCGTACTTGATGGTGAGCATCTTTACCTGGGGCACTACATCGGTATGATAACCATTGTAGGGGGTGTGTATCTGGCGAATCGAAAGAAATAAATCTTTATTATCTTGAATTTTGGTGTCCAAAATCTTGAATAAGGTTTATCCTAAGGCTTCCACTGACTTAACCTCTCTGGGCATCATATTTTTGAAAAGGTTTTCTATACCAGCTTTTAAGGTGATGGTAGAAGAGGGACACCCACTACAAGAACCCTGAAGGGTCACCGTCACCACTCCTTCTTTAAAGGAATGAAATGTAATGGCACCCCCATCTTGCTCTACTGCAGGTTTAATGTACTCATCAAGGATGTTCTTAATTTTTTTTACGGTTTCAGAGTCTTCAGTTTCTTCCTCAGTCTCAGGAGCTTTACTATCAAGAATGAGCTTGCCCTCTTCCAGGAATTTTTTGATATGATTTTTGATGGTACCCTGCACTTCAATCCATTGTACGTCTTCATTCTTGGTTACAGTCACAAAGTTGCTCATATAAAATACCCGGTTCACATAGGGGTACTGAAATAGCTCCAATGCAAGTGGTGCCTCCTTTGCACTTTCAGGATTTGGGAAGTCAAAACTCATCCCATCCGGAATTAGTACTTCATTTAGTACAAACTTGAGTGAATTGGGGTTCGGGTTTGACTCAAGGTAAATATGAATGTTTTTTTCAGCCTGTTTTAACATCAATTTGTTGTATTTATGGGTTAACAAAGGTAAGGAATAATAGTTCGAAATTAGCTTTGTTAGCGTATTTGGCCTTTAGAATCCAGGATTAACCACTCTTTTAATTTGTGTTTGGGTCACATCTTGAAATGCCAGCTTTTCCTATATTTCAGGCTTGTACCAAATTTAAAACAACCCCTTCCTTTGAATACACGTAAGCTTCTATTGGCAATCCTGCTGCTTTTTACGGTGGCAGTTGTCATACATTTTCTGGCATACCTTAGCCTGCTATCAATACCAAATACAATTCTATTAATAGTAAGATGGATAACCATTGGTCTTCTTGGCTATTACGGGATTCGTAAAAAATCACTTACCACCTGGATATTTATCAGTATGGTGGTAGGGATAGAAATGGGTTTTAGTTTTCCGGAACTTTCAATGAAGCTTAATGTCTTAAGTGGGATTTTCCTTCGTTTGGTTAAAACCATAATTGCCCCATTGATTTTCGCGACACTTGTCGTGGGAATTGCAGCACACTCGAACCTGAAACAAGTGGGTCGCATGGGACTTAAGTCTATTCTCTATTTTGAAGTAGTAACCACTTTTGCACTATTTATTGGTCTGGCAGCTATAAATTTTACCGGGGCCGGCAAGGGAGTAACTATGGAAGCCAAGCAGGCACAGGTGGAACACGCAAACGATTTGCTTCAGCAAAAACAGGAAGGTCATAATTTTATCCTCAATATTTTTCCCGAAAACATTGCTAAGTCAATTGCTGAAAATCACGTTTTACAAGTGGTGGTCTTTAGTATTTTGTTTGCCATAGCGTTGGCCCAATTAAGTGAAAGTAAGAAAGCACCCATGATGCATTTTGCTGAAAGCTTAGCGGAGGTTATGTTTAAGTTTACGGACATAGTTATGTACTTTGCACCTTTCGCAGTGGCGGGGGCGTTGGCTTATACAATTGCCAATATGGGATTTGGCGTACTTACGGGCTTACTTAAGTTGGTAGGAACATTATATGTGGCGTTGATCGCCTTTATTATCCTCATACTGGTTCCCATCGGACTTATTATAAAACTAAATTTCAAACTTTTTATTCGCGCGATTTCAGAGCCTGTCTCCATTGCATTTGCTACTTCTACCAGCGAGGCTGCATTACCAAAGGCGATGGAGAATCTGGAAAAAATGGGAATTCCCAGAAAAGTAGTTGCGTTTGTATTGCCAACCGGCTATAGTTTTAATTTGGATGGCAGTACTTTGTACCTTTCACTGGCTTCTGTTTTCATTGCGCAGGTATCTGGTGTGGAATTAACATTTATTGAGCAACTGGAAATGGTGCTCATTTTAATGCTCACCAGCAAAGGTGTAGCCGGAGTAAGAGGGGCCTCTTTTATAATTTTAGTTACTACAGTGGCTTCACTAGGGCTTGATCCGGAAAAGGCATTTGCTATTCTGGCTGTTGATGCTATCATGGACATGGGTAGAACCAGCCTTAATGTGATAGGCAATTGCCTCGCTACCGTTGTTGTGGCCAAATGGGAAAATGAATATGTAGAGCCTGAAGGAGAAATTAATTTTGACTAGAATTAATTTGATTGGTATCAATTTCTTCTATTTTTCCTAGTTCTGATTCGTCTTTAATAGCATTTTCCGAACTGGCGATTATAGCAGCAACAGTGCTGTCTCCTGTTATGTTAACGGCCGTGCGCAACATGTCAAGAGGTCGGTCAACAGCGAGAATGAGTGCCAGGCCAGCGGGATCTAGTCCCACTGCTTCGAGTACGATGATCAACATAATAATTCCGGCACCAGGAACTGCGGCTGCTCCAATAGAAGCCAGTACGGCTGTCATTAAAATGGTGAGTTGCTGACCTAGCGAAAGGTCAATGCCAAAAGCCTGCGCAATAAAGACAGCAGAAACTCCCTGATGAATACTGGTGCCATCCATGTTGATGGTTGCCCCCAGCGGCAACACAAAACTGGAGACCTCTTCAGAAACACCCAGATTTTTTTCCACACAATCCATAGTAACAGGTAAGGTGGCTGCACTGGAACTTGTAGAGAATCCAAGGATCTGAGCAGGTAAAACTGCTTTCATAAAACGTGAATACTTCACCTTTGTCATCGTTTTAAGTAACACAGGATAGGTAACAAATACCATTATGGCCAATCCAAGTACAACATTTAAACTGTAGACGCTAAGCGCCTGCATCAGCTCCAAATCGATTGTTAAACTGGCGAGCAATGCAAAAACGCCAATAGGTGCGTACCTCATAATAATGTCCACAATGGCCAGGATGACGTGGTTTGCTCCATCAAAAAAGTTTTTTACAGGAGCAACTTTTTCTTTGGGCGATAGTATCATAGCCACTCCAAACAGAATGGCAAAGAAAATCACCTGAAGCATGTTGGTATTATCCGAAAAGGCTTTGAACAAATTGTCGGGCACAATATCAACCAATATTTGCAAGGGACCGGAATCTTTGGTGCTATGTGCGGTGATAATGCTGGTGTCGAGGTCAGCAGCAAAGGATTCTCTCAGTTGGTCCCTTCTTTCTACGGACAGATAATGACCGGGGTTAATGATGTTGACAAGCGTAAGCCCGATAGTTACTGCGATAATGGTAGTGCCAATGTATAAACCAATGGTTTTCCCACCCATTCGTGAAAGCTTGCTTACATCAGATAGATTAGAGACACCATCAATTAGCGAAACTATAATTAGAGGAACAGCAATAAGCTTTAAACAATTGATAAAGATGGTTCCAAATGGTTTTATCCAATCATGGGTGAACTCAACAATTCCGAGCGGTGTTGCTGCAATTCCCCATACCAGCCCGATGCCCATTCCAATAAGAATTTTTGCATACAGCGGCATTTTCTTTTTCATAACAACTTACTTTGGTTAACACAAGAGGCTAAAAATAAGTCTATTGATAAACAATATCGACTATTCTCAAGATTTCCTGAGGCCGGTGGCTATAATTTTTATGGATGCTTAGGCCTTATAACACTTCTTCGGGTGCTGTACAGAAGCCTTGATAAAGCTTTTTGATGGCGGATTTTGTTAACGTCTTCTAATTTGGATAAGTATAAACAAGATTTCCCGGTCTTGAATTTCCCTGCTTTGCACCAATTATTCCTTTATGCCACGAAGACACCAAGGCACTAACTTTTGTGTTAGTTGTCATTATTATAATATTATTCTTTTAATTCCACTTTTAATAAGAGGGACGTTGAAATTAATAAGATAACCAAGTCTTAACCCAGTCAATTTAAGGTGACTTAAAACTTGAGCCTGCCAAACTGGGTTAACCTGATCAACGGCTTTTATTTCAACAACTACTTTATTTTCAATCAGTAAGTCAAGACGGAGGCCTTCATCAAAATGAATTCCATCATATTGTATGGGTATATCAACTTGTCTTGACACTAGCATCCCTACTTTTCGCAACTCGTGGGTAAGACACACTTCATAAACTTTTTCAAGTAAGCCTGGACCAGGTTGCGAATGGACTTGATAAGCGTCATTTACAATTGCTTTTCCAACTTGTTCCTGCTTATCTGTTAATTCTTCAAAAGCCATTGATCCAGATTTTTGCCACCAGGGCACAAAATCATGAAGGAATACTCAGAAAGAAAATAAGAAATAGTGCATAGTGGCCTAATTGAACTGTATTTATATCCTGGAAGCTCTATTCCTCAATAAAAAATCAGCAATTACCAATGAAGCCATGGCTTCAACAATGGGCACTGCTCTGGGTACTACACATGGGTCGTGCCTGCCTTTGCCGGAGACAGTAGTTGTATTACCCTCTTTATTAATGCTTCGTTGGTCTTTCATAATTGTGGCTACAGGTTTAAAGGCCACGTTGAAATAAATATCCTCACCATTGGAGATGCCACCTTGTACTCCTCCTGAATGATTTGATTTTGTTTTTACTTTACCCCCTTCATTATAAAACTCATCGTTGTGCTCAGAGCCTTTTAACTGTATCCCTTCAAACCCACTTCCGTATTCAAAACCCTTTACTGCGTTAATGCTGAGCATGGCTTTTCCTAGTTCAGCATGAAGCTTATCAAAGACAGGCTCGCCCAATCCGGCAGGAGTATTTTTAATTACACAAGTAACCATGCCGCCTATGGTATCCTGTTCCTTGCGCACCTTGTCAATTAAGGCAATCATTTTGTCTGCAATCGCCTCATCCGGACATCGCACTATGTTATTTTCGGTTTTATTTAAATCCAGTTGAGTGTAAGGGGGAGTTTTAATATTGCCTACTTGGGATACATATCCTTTTACTTCAATATTATCTTTTTGCAGTAAAAGCTTGGCAATGGCTCCTGCAGCCACTCTTGCTGCAGTTTCGCGTGCAGAACTTCTTCCGCCTCCACGGTAATCCCTATGACCATACTTGGTCTCATAAGTATAATCAGCATGGGATGGACGAAAGGTGTCTGCCAAGTGGCCATAGTCTTTGCTTCTTTGATCCTGGTTTTCAATTACGATGGCAATGGGAGTTCCCGTTGACTTACCCTCGAAAACTCCTGAAAGAATTTTGAAGGTGTCACTTTCCCTTCGTTGTGTGGTAATCTTTGATTGACCTGGTTTTCTTCGATCGAGTTCTAACTGGATAAAGTTTTCATCTATCTCCAGGCCAGCGGGGCAACCGTCAATGACTACGCCTATTGCTGGGCCGTGCGACTCACCAAATGTTGTTATCTTAAAAAGGGTACCGTAACTGTTCATTCAAAACTTAATATTCAAAATTCAATAATAAATTTTGAATGTGGAATTTATAATTATTTTCTAAACACAAGGAAAGCAGACACGCCAAGCACCAGCAAGATAAAAAGATTAGCCCCAATTTTTATCCAATTATTCTCGATAGAAGAATGGAGGGTATTGTCTGCCAAAGTAATCCGATCATAGAATGATCCAGAATCTTCACTGTCAATCGACATATTCTTTTGGCTCTCACCAGTTACTGTCACAGTGTATTGAGATTTAAGGGTGTCATACTTGCTGGTTTTGGGATTGAAAAATATCCACGAAAAATAATCCCCCAGATCATATTTTCCGGGCTCTTTTGGGATCATATAATAATTAAATGCTTTGGATCCGACTACCCGCCCATTTTCACGTTTGATGCTTTGCTTTACATTAGGCTCGTAGAAGTCAAAATTGTTGTCTTTAGAAACTATTGGCTTTACAATGGCAGAAATATTTCCCTCTCCATAAATATTGAATTCGTAGCTTACACTTTCTCCTGTTTTCAGATTTACCGATCCCAGTTTTTCATCGAGGTGGTAGTTGCCCACTGCAACTGATTCTTTAAGTGGGTGCGGGGGAAGTTCTTTTACATTAATTGTTTTAGGAGAAGAGTAAAAGGTTTTAAAATCCTCCTGACGATTTTGCCCAAAGAAGGATGGATTTTTGGCTACCTTGAATTTGATCATTTCTAATCCAACACTCGGAAATACTATAGGCTGTGTATTGAGGGGGTAGTATGTGGCCTGATATATTTTATACTGCGTGTAAAATTTATTATTTATTTCGATGGACTCCCCTTCGATATTTTCAATGTTAAAATTTTCCTCCCAACAATTCGAAGGTCTCAATTTTTTTAAAATATCCGATAGTTGTTTTCCAAGATCGTGAAATTGCATAGGCGCCCGATTGTTGTCTGCTACCAGAAAAGACAGCGTAGTGGTAAAGCCCTCTCCCACATATACTTCATTTTTGTTGGTGGTTAGGGCCAGCAAGGCATCTTCCTTTACATCCACAAATTCCGTTTCTCCTCTGCCAAAAAAATCATCAAGTGGGTCTCTTTCAAAAAGACTTCTTACAGGATCACGTGGTTGTGCCTGTTGGGGTGGCCCCACTGTAATTTTTTTTCCTGGTGAAGAAAAAACCTGGTCGTTCACCGTCATTTTAAAAGGAGGCAGCGTAAATACCCCTTGTTTTGTAGCCATATAGGTCATTACTACACTTTGGGAGGAGCTGATCTGACCATTTACAATACTAGTTTGAGATTGGGTAGAAGTGCCCCTTTTGCGGAACCCCTCAATGTCTGGAAAATTGTCATAACTCTTAAGCCTATCGTCATTTACCGTTACGGTGATGGTCCAGGCCTGATTCTCGCCTATTTCATCTGGCCCCAATTCGATTTGAATTTTTTGACCAAAAAGCGAGTTAAAAATACCCGCAAAAACAACTAAAGAAAGCGAATAAAAGAGTTTTAAACACATGCAACTTCGAATCATTATTTTTCGTTCTACAAATGACGGTTGTTCTTTTTTGACTTTAACTGTTTTTGTATATTAACGGTTACTTCAAAAAATCACTACGCACAAACTTAAATTTAATTTTGCTGATGAGAAAAATGCTAAATTATGTTAAAACTGTCCTAGCGAGAGTAAGTTTTGATGCAAGACTCTTTGAAAAAGAGTTAAGAAAGGCAATTAAGATGCTAATTGCTGCTGAAATCCAAGAACTCAGAAGTTGGTGTTATGCCAATTATGAGGAGGAACACGGGGCGATTCTAAATCGCTGTTTTGTAATGACCAGTTAATCACAATTAATTTAAAAACCCCGGCACTGTCGGGGTTCACTTTTTAATTTTATCCGGATTAATAAATCGAATATTCCTTTGGAGCCCCTTTAAGCCAGTTCTCTTCACGGCTGATTTTTTGAAAACCTTTCTAAATACCTCTTGAGTTATTTCGTTCCAGTCCTCTTCTTTCATGTTTTCCAATTCCTGCGAGGGATCAAATCTGGACTCGTTGTGTGGAGAAGAAAATCGATTCCAGGGGCACACGTCCTGACAGATGTCGCACCCAAATATCCAGTTTTCAAATTTACCTCTTACTTCATTGGGGATTTCCTCCTTTAGCTCAATGGTAAAATAGGAAATGCACTTGCTGCCATCTACCACATAAGGCTCCGGGATAGCATCAGTAGGGCATGCATCCATACAAGCAGTGCAAGTACCACAATAATCTTTAACAGGGCCATCGTATTCCAACTCCAGATCGATAATAAGTTCTGCCAGAAAGAAGAAACTCCCGGCACTTCTGTTTAACAACAGACTGTTCTTACCCACCCATCCAAGTCCACTTTTTTGTGCCCATGCTCCCTCCATTACAGGCGCAGAGTCTACAAACGCCCTTCCATTTACCTCGCCTATGGTTTCATTGAGATGCGATAGTAATGTTTTGAGTTTGTCTTTGATTACAAAGTGATAATCCTCTCCGTAGGCATATTTGGCGATCTTAAGGTTCGAATCCTTTCCCAAATCTTTTTTTGGATAGTAATTATAAACAAGGCTTATTACTGATTTGGCCCCCGGAACCAACAACGTTGGGTCTAGTCGTTTATCAAAATAATTTTCCATGTAACTCATTTTTCCCTGATACCCTCGTTTCAGCCATTCTTCCAGATGCAAAGCCTCCTGTTCCAAAAACTCAGCCTTTGCGACACCACAAAAACTAAATCCCAGTTCTTGGGCTTTCGTTTTAATGATTTGTGTTGCTGTGTGTTTATTTAATTTCAATAAAGCTGACTTTTGATTTTCGATAAGACCTCATCCATTTTATTAAAAACATCAAAATCTGAAAAGCGAATTACAATTAGCCCCAAATTATTCATTTCCTGACTTCTGAAGTTGTCTAATTCTTTTTGTTTGGAGTTATTATGGTAATCTTCGTCAATTTCAATTACCAGTTTGGCCTTATGACAATAGAAATCGGCAACGAATTGATTGATGGGATGCTGTCGCTTAAACCTTATGCCATTCAATTGACTGTTAGATAGTTTTTCCCATAGCAGTTTCTCCGCTATTGTTTGATTGGCTCTTAACATTTTGGCTTTAAGAAACACTTCAGCCGTTGCACCATAGAACATTGACCTTCCTTCCATAGTACATGGGGTCTAGAAAACATGCAAGTAAAAATAACAGATTTCAATTTCTGTTTAACCATCGGAATAAAGGGCGCAGGGATATTGACTTTGCGGGCCGGTCCCTTCAGGGATAAAGGGTGTGGGTGGAGTTAGTTGACTAAAAAATGTCTTGCCCCCCGCTCACCCTGCACCCTAAAGGGGGCCAACGCGCGGGGCTGCTGACTTTGTGGGCTGATCCCTTCAGGGACAAAGGGTGCTGGTTGCTGACTTTGTGGGCAGATCCCTTCAGGGATAAAGGGTGCGGGTGGGTTAGAGGTTAACTAAAAATTGTCTTGCCCCCCGCTCCCCCTGCACCCTAAAGGGGGCCAACGCGCGGGGCTGCTGACTTTGTGGGCTGATCCCTTCAGGGACAAAGGGTGCTGGTTGCTGACTTTGTGGGCAGATCCCTTCAGGGATAAAGGGTGCGGGTGGGTTAGAGGTTAACTAAAAATTGTCTTGCCCCCCGCTCCCCCTACACCCTAAAGGGGCCAACGCGCGGATAGACGAAAATTATGGGCCTGTCCCTTCAGGGATAAAGGTGCGGGTGGAGTTAGTTGACTAAAAAATGTCTTGCCCCCGCTCACCCTGCACCCTAAAGGGGGCCAACGCGCGGGGCTGCTGACTTTGTGGGCTGATCCCTTCAGGGACAAAGGGTGCTGGTTGCTGACTTTGTGGGCAGATCCCTTCAGGGATAAAGGGTGCGGGTGGGTTAGAGGTTAACCAAAAATTGTCTTGCCCCGCTCACCCTACACCCTAAAGGGGCCAACGCGCGGGCTATTGACTTTGCGGGCCGGTTCCTTCAGGGAAAAAGGGTGGAATGTTCCATTATTATTCGAATAAACTCCCAGCCTTACCGGGTCTGGGGATTTTAAGATGCTTGTAGGCCAATTCAGTAGCTTCTCTTCCCCGACTGGTTCTTTTGATGTATCCTTCCTGAATTAAAAAAGGTTCATAGACCTCCTCTATCGTTTCTGCCTCATCACCCACAGCGGTAGCAATCGTAGTCAGCCCCACGGGGCCTCCTTTAAATTTCTCAATAATTGTAGAGAGAATGCGGTTGTCCATTTCATCAAGACCATTTTCATCTACATCGAGCGCATTCAAAGCCATTTGGGCGATTGCCATGGTAATTACTCCATCTCCTTTTATTTGGGCAAAGTCGCGTGTCCTGCGCAATAGATTATTGACAATACGTGGTGTGCCTCTGCTTCTTCTGGCAATTTCATGTGCGGCATCATTATCCAATGGAGTTTCTAAGATGCCTGCAGACCTTTTTACTATAGTAGTGAGCAATTCGGAGTCATAGTATTCAAGCCTGGAATTGATACCAAATCTCGCGCGCAATGGTGAAGTCAATAGGCCGGCTCTTGTCGTTGCCCCAATTAATGTAAAAGGATTAAGCCCGATTTGTACAGACCTTGCATTTGGACCAGAGTCTAGCATGATATCAATTCGAAAGTCCTCCATAGCAGAATAAAGATATTCTTCTACGATAGGATTTAGTCGATGAATCTCATCTATAAATAATACATCATGGGGCTCTAAATTGGTAAGTAATCCTGCGAGATCACCGGGCTTATCCAACACCGGACCGGATGTCACCTTGATCCTTGAATTTAGTTCGTTGGCAATGATGTGACTCAAAGTGGTTTTTCCTAATCCCGGAGGCCCGTGCAAAAGCACATGATCTAAGGGTTCGCTCCTTTTCCTGGCAGCCTGCACAAAAATCTTGATGTTCTCTACCACCTTATGTTGTCCGGTAAAATCCCCAAAAGACAACGGTCGTAGTGCCCTTTCGATTTCCTTTTCAGCAGGAGTCAACCCCTCGTCATCCGGACTTAAATAATCTTCGCGCATGGCTCAAAAGTAGTGAAAAGTTGATGGGTTTAAGCGCTATAAAGTAACGGTGAATTTCTTTTTAAATAGGCTTTTTGGACTCAAATCAAGTAATTCAGCTAATTTGCAACATTATTGCATCTAGGATGAACAACCGCGTTAAAAATGCCCTTTATTCAGTCGTTCTGGTCTTATTGATTTTTGGGGTTTGGAAATACAGGCAGTCCAAAGCGATCAACGAGATGAAGATAGAGGGGAAGACCATGGGCACCACTTATCATATCACTTACTATGACAAGGGAGCAAGAGACTTCAAAAGCAAAATTGATTCTGTATTGCTGGTGTTCAACCAGTCGTTAAGCACTTATATAAAAGATTCAGAAGTGACGAGTTTTAATAACGGAAATTCTTTTCAATTCAATCTTCCGTACTTTTTGCCAGTGCTGAGAAAATCTTTCGAAGTAGAAACTTCATCAGGTGGTGCTTTCGATCCTACGGTAATGCCATTGGTTAATGCATGGGGCTTTGGGCCTGGAAAGAAACTAAAACCTGACAGTGCTAAAATCGATTCCATTATGGAGTTTGTTGGCTTTGAGAAAGTTCAGTTCAATAAGGACAGTGTCTGGAAAGAAGATGTGCGCGTTCAGTTGGATTTTAGTGCAATTGCAAAAGGATATGGAGTAGATGTAGTGGCAAACTATTTAAAGTCAAAAGGGATCACGGACTGGTTTGTGGAAATTGGAGGGGAAATTTCCGCTTTTGGGAAAAACCGAAATCTGGACCAAGCTTGGGAGGCAGGAATTTTGGATCCGGCTTCAACGTATGAACATCAAATTTTTAAAGCCTATGCTCAACTTGAAAACAGGGCCATGGCTACTTCCGGGAATTACTTTAATTTTTATGTGGAGAACGGGAAAAAATATTCTCACACAATAGATCCAGCTACAGGATACACCATTCAGCATGAATTGTTGAGTGCTTCAGTATTTGCCAAAGACTGTATGACAGCTGATGCCTGGGCTACTGCATTTATGGTCATGGGAAAGGATGAGGCAATTAAAAAATTGAGTCAGTCTGGTGAATTGGATGGGTTTCTCATTTATTCTACTGAGAATGGTATTGAAACCTTTGTAACGGAAGGGATAAAGCCGATGATAAAGATTAACCCATAAGGCTGTTCAATGAAAATGCTTATCCTTTTTATTGCGCCCTTGTTAGCAGGCTTATTGATCTATTTGATTCCCAAAGCACGCACCAGCAGCTTTAAACTTTTACTGGTATTTGCCGGGTCTTATCTTTTTGCTATCACTGTAATTCATATACTGCCAGAATTGTATAGGCAGTATGCAGAAGTAGAATTAATTGGCCTATTCGTTTTGATGGGCTTTTTTCTTC
Organism: uncultured Ohtaekwangia sp.; assembly: GCA_964409415.1. GTDB lineage: Bacteria > Bacteroidota > Bacteroidia > Cytophagales > Cyclobacteriaceae > ELB16-189. The sequence goes on from CAYPDF010000001.1 coordinate 442,084, forward strand.
AGCAACTACTTGAGTATTTTACCTCTGGTATTGAGCATGGTCATATTCATTCCCATGATTTTCAAGGGCAGACCCATTCTCACGCTCATTCCGAGGTTTCGGCCTTGATGTTATTGATAGCCTTGTGCTTTCACGCATTTTTGGAAGGAGGAATGTTGGCGCGGCCTCATTCCCAGGAGTTTCATTCAGACACCAACGCCATTTTGCTGGGAATTGTTTTGCACCGTGCGCCTGCTGCATTTGCATTGATGACGGTGCTAACAGAACAACTACACTCCAGGAGAAAGGCAATTCCATATTTGGTACTGTTTTCAATAGCTGCACCCCTGGGCCTTTTTATAAGTGAATATTTTGTGGAGATTAATATACTCTCTGAAACAGGATTAATTTTTCTTTATGCGCTGGTGAGTGGCAGTTTTCTCCACATCTCCACGACCATTGTTTTTGAAAGCAGTCCTGAACATCATTTCAATGCCAAAAAACTGGGGGTAGCTATGGTGGGGTCGCTGATAGCAGTCGCAGTAGAGTATATGTTATAGTCTCTTGAGGCACTCGTCATATCCTGCTTCTACATTTGCCTTAGAATGACAATGGGTTGAAATTAGATTCAAATGGCTGTATATTTCTGTTTTACATGCTTTCGGAATTATGGACCATACAATTAAGAGTTTTCCTGATTATGAAAAAATATACAAGAAAAGCGTTTCCGACCCGGAATCATTTTGGGCAGAAGTGGCCGAAGGATTTTGGTGGCGAAAGAAGTGGGATAGGGTTTTGGAATGGGACTTTAACAAACCAGAGGTAAAATGGTTTGTCAATGGAAAATTAAATATCACCGAAAACTGCCTTGATCGGCACCTGGAAAAGCGAGGGGATCAGACCGCCATCATTTGGGAACCTAACAATCCTAAGGCAGAGGCAAAGCACATTACTTATAGAGAACTTCACAGCAAGGTTTGTCAAACGGCAAATATGTTGAAGAGCCTTGGTGTTAAGAAAGGAGACAGGGTTTGTATTTATTTGCCTATGATCCCTGAATTGGCTTATGCCATGATGGCTTGTGCAAGAATAGGAGCTGTGCATTCTGTGGTATTTGCTGGGTTCTCCTCACGCTCTTTGATTGATCGAATCACAGATGCCGGCTGTAAAATTGTATTGACTGCAGACGGAGGTTATAGAGGGGCAAAAACAATAGACCTCAAAGGAATAATTGATGAGGCCTTAAAGCAATGTCCTGATGTAGAAAAGGTAGTAGTGGTTGATCATGTGCATTCAACCTTTGAAATGAAACAAGGCCGCGATCTTTGGTGGCATGAAGAACAAGGTAAGGTGAATTCCGAATGTGAGGCTGAAGCAATGGATGCGGAAGATTTGTTATACATTTTATACACTTCGGGTTCTACCGGCCGGCCAAAGGGTATGGTGCATACCATTGGTGGTTACATGGTCTACACGGATTATACTTTTAGAACCACTTTTCAATATCAGGAAGGGCAAGTCTACTGGTGTACTGCGGATATTGGCTGGGTTACAGGTCACTCTTATATTATTTATGGGCCACTTTCAGCAGGGGCTACCACAGTCATGTTTGAGGGTGTTCCCTCCTGGCCGGATTGGGGAAGGTTTTGGCAGGCAATAGAAAGACATAAGATTAATATTTTTTACACAGCACCTACGGCTATTCGCGCACTGGCAAAGGCACCTTTGCATTTTGCGGAGGCCTATGATCTTTCCTCTTTAAAAGTTTTGGGTTCGGTAGGTGAGCCAATTAATGAGGAGGCATGGCACTGGTATAATAAAAATATTGGAAAAGGAAATTGCCCTATTGTAGATACTTATTGGCAAACAGAAACAGGTGGAATTATGATTTCCCCTATTGCCGGTATCACCAAAACGAAACCGGGATTTGCCACATTCCCTTTGCCCGGTGTTCAGCCTGTAATTATGAATGATGGTGGGTTGGAGGTAAAGGGGAATAAAGTGGAGGGGCGATTGGCCATACAATTTCCCTGGCCGGCCATGGCCCGAACAATTTATGGAGACCACCAGCGGTTCAAAGACACTTACTTTTCTACTTTTCCCGGTAAATATTTTACAGGCGATGGCAGTAAAAGAGATGAAGAAGGGTACTACCGAATTACTGGAAGGGTGGATGACATCATTATTGTGTCGGGGCATAATTTAGGGACAGCCGAAGTTGAAAGTGCCATTGATGAACATGTTGAGGTTTGTGAGACTGCGGTGGTAGGATATCCTCACGACATAAAAGGACAGGGCATTTATGCTTTTGTTACTTGTTATGGGTCACCCAAAGAGGAAGAAAAACTAAGAAAAGAGATTATTGAAACGGTGTCGAAAATCATCGGACCGATTGCCAAGCCTGATAAGATACAATTTGTAAACGGCCTGCCTAAGACGCGTTCGGGAAAGATTATGCGCAGGATCTTGCGCAAGATCGCGGAAGGAGATACTTCCAATTTAGGTGATGTAACTACACTACTGGATCCTTCCGTGGTGGATGAAATCAAGGCCGGAGCTTTGTAATTTACTTTGTAATCAGGTCTCCTTCGGACTCTTTAGTACAACTCCAAAACTAAAATGAAAAGCTGGACTGAAAATGGATGTCGATTGGCATGGCTTATAGACCCTGTTGATATGAAAGCACATATCTACACACGTGCGGGCAAGCAAAATATTGTCAATGATTTCAAATCTACACTAGATGGTGAAGTCGTGTTGCCAGGTTTTGAATTTGATTTGTCTAAGCTACTTTAGAAATTCGATATGTTACAGGTTTCAAGTTTAATGCCGGCAACTTGAAACCTGTAACTTGAAACTACTAACTTCCACAAGCTTCACAATCATCCGGATTGTCCAATGAACATGCCATATCCGTGCGTTTCTGATCCAAATCCTCTTTTGTAGAATAAGCAATTAAAGGTTCTTGGGCTGTTACACTTGCCTTTGTCCCGGTAGCCTCAATAGGCTGCGCGACTGTGCTCTTGTCCAACGTAAACTTGATGGCATCAGCGGCAGCAGTGGAGCGTAAATAATACATGCCAGTTTTCAAACCTTTCTTCCATGCGTAGAAGTGCATAGAAGTCAGTTTGCCAAAGTTTGGATCGGTGATGTGGATGTTTAAACTCTGTGACTGACAGATGTAAGCACCACGATCAGCAGACATATCAATAATTGCTTTTTGAGAGATCTCCCAAACAGTTTTGTAAATGTCTTTTATGTGCTGTGGTATTTCAGGAATAGCCTGGATAGAACCATTAGCAGCAATCAATTTCTGACGCATGGTATCATCCCACAAACCAAGCTCAATCAGGTCCTTCATCAAATGTTTATTTACGATGATGAAGTCACCCGATAAGGTTCTTCTTGAATAGATATTCGAAGTATAGGGCTCAAAGCATTCGTTGTTGCCAAGAATTTGAGAAGTAGAAGCCGTAGGCATAGGAGCCAATAGCAATGAGTTACGCACACCATGTTGTTTCACTTCTTTTTTCAGACCTTCCCAATCCCAGCGATTCGAGTCTGGTGTTACTCCCCACATATCAAACTGAAAGATACCCTTTGAAACAGGAGAGCCTTTGTATGATTCGTAAGTACCGTGTTGCTTTGAAAGCTCCATAGATGCTTCCATGGCCGCAAAGTAGATGGTCTCATGGATGTCCTTGTTCAATCCTCTGGCCTCTTCCGAATCGAAAGGCATATGCAGTAGAATGAAGGCATCAGCTAACCCTTGTACACCGATACCAATCGGACGATGGCGCATGTTTGAGTTGCGTGCCTCTTCAACAGGATAGTAGTTGATGTCAATTACTTTGTTGAGGTTTTTGGTGATCACCTTGGTGATCTCATATAATTTCTGGTGATCAAACACACCCTCATCGGTAACAAACTTGGGAAGTGCGATAGAAGCAAGGTTACATACCGCAATTTCATCCGGTGAGGTGTACTCTATAATCTCTGTACACAAGTTGCTTGATTTGATTGTACCCAGGTTCTTCTGATTAGACTTCTTATTGGCAGCATCTTTGTAAAGCATATAAGGATTGCCTGTCTCAATTTGAGCCTCCAATACTTCAAACCATAGGTCTTGCGCTTTTATTTGCTTGCGGGCTTTCCCTTCATTTTCATATTTTTCATACAAACGCTCAAACTCTTCCCCATAACAATCAGCAAGCCCGGGTGCCTCATTCGGGCAAAACAGCGACCACATTTCGTTGTTCTCCACGCGCTTCATAAACAAATCCGGAATCCATAGTGCAAGAAAGAGATCACGTGCCCTCATTTCTTCTTTGCCGTGATTTTTCTTTAGCTCCAGAAATTCAAATATATCGGCATGCCAGGGCTCAAGATACATGGCAAAGCTACCTTTGCGCTTTCCACCACCCTGGTCTACATAGCGGGCAGTCATGTCAAAGTTGCGCAGCATAGGCACGATTCCATTGGATGTACCACCTGTTCCCTTGATGTATGATCCTTTTGCACGAATATTATGGATGCTTAGTCCAATACCTCCGGCAGATTGTGAGATTTTAGCACAATTTTTAAGCGTATCATAGATACCATCGATACTGTCATCCTTCATAGAAAGCAGGAAGCAGGATGATAGCTGTGGCTTAGGCGTACCCGCATTGAATAAGGTAGGGGTAGCATGTGTAAACCACTTTTCGGATAATAAGTTATAGGTTTCAATGGCCGACCGAATGTCTTCAGCATGGATACCTACCGCTACCCGCATCAGTAAATGCTGTGGGCGCTCCACTACCTTACCATCCATTTTCATGAGATACGAACGCTCCAGCGTTTTGAAGCCAAAGTAGTCGTAGCTGAAGTCACGATCGTAGATAATGGCGGCATCCAATTCAGCTGCATTGGCTTTTATTACCCTCCAGGTATCCTTCGAAATGAGAGGCGCATTTTCGCCTGTCTTAGGGTCGATATACTGGTAAAGTCTCTTCATGGTGTTTGAAAAAGACTTACTGGTGGTTTTGTGTAAGTTAGACACAGCAATCCTGGCAGCCAGTTTGGCAAAATCAGGATGTTTGGTGATCATCGTTGCGGCTATTTCAGCAGCAAGATTATCAAGTTCCTGGGTAGAAACTCCATCGTACAATCCATTGATCACCTTCATAGCGACCTCAACCGGATTTACAAAGTTGGTTTCCAGGCCGTAACAGAGCTTTTCAATACGTGCGGTGATCTTGTCGAACTTTACGGACTCTCTGTGTCCGTCACGTTTAACTACGAGCATGTTGGGTGGTTTGGGGGTGAAAAAATAGTTTAAAAAATGTTTCTCAAGTTATTAAAAATCCTCGTTCAATGAAAACTTGGGAGATGAATCTTTTTCAGTACTGTTCATCACTCCGGCTTTCTGGTATTCGGCCACTCTTTTTTCAAAGAAATTGGTTTTTCCACGTAGAGAAATCATTTCCATAAAGTCAAATGGATTGGTGGCATCATAGACCTTCTTGCCAATCAATTCATTCAGCAGGCGGTCGGCCACAAACTCAATGTATTGCCTCATTTGCTCTGCATTCATACCTATAAGATTTACCGGCAGGGCATCAGTGACAAACTCTTTTTCAATCTCCACAGCATCCTTAATAATCTCAATTACTTTGGCTTCCGGCAATTTGTTTTTGACATGCTGGGTATAAATATGACAGGCAAAATCGCAGTGCAATCCTTCATCGCGCGAAATAAGCTCATTAGAGAAGCAGAGTCCTGGCATCAGGCCCCTTTTCTTCAACCAGAAGATAGAACAGAAGGAACCTGAGAAGAAAATACCCTCCACGGCAGCAAAGGCAATAAGCCTTTCAGCGAAATCTCCGTTGTCAATCCAGCGAAGCGCCCAATCGGCCTTCTTCTTTACACAATCCATAGTATCTATGGCATTAAAGAGCTTGTCTTTTTCTTTTGGATCTTTTACATAGGTATCAATCAAAAGGGAGTAAGTCTCAGAATGGATGTTCTCGATGGCGATCTGGAATCCGTAAAAGAACTTGGCTTCGGTATACTGCACTTCACCAACAAAATGTTCAGCCAGGTTTTCATTGACAATACCGTCACTGGCAGCAAAAAAAGCCAAAACGTGAGTAATAAAATGCCTTTCACCATCATTCAGATTGGCCCAGTCCTTCAGGTCCTGACTTAAATCAATTTCTTCAGCCGTCCAGAAACTCGCCTCTGCCTGTTTATAGTACTTCCATATATCATGGTGCTTTATTGGAAATAGTACAAATCGGCTCTTGTTTTCAACTAAGATAGGCTCATCGAGTTTGGTTTCGTTCATTATTAATATAGTTATAGGTTATGTAATAGCATTAATTTCAAATTGACTTGTTTGAACGCGCTGGCTTCCAGAAAATCTTTAGGCCAGTTTACGGCTAGCAGACAAATATTTGAAATGACAGATAGAATTCAAAGGATAACTTGGTGAAGAGAGGTTTATCTAAATCGCAATTCCTATTCAGTATAACCCGAAGGAATTCATTTTCATTCACTTAAACAGAAGGGATCAAAGAGAAGGCTTAAGTAAAATATTTTAGAAATATTTTCACTTTAACCTTTGAATAAGATCAGACTATTCTGAGGTGGCGATTTTGAGGAGAAATGAACCCACAGGAAATCAAAGTTTATCAAGAACCTTAACTGAGGTTTTCGGAAAGTGCTGGAAATACTCAAGTTTGGCCCGGTTGTGCCAAACCTAAATTTTAAGGTGTTTTTTTGTTTTTCAAGGGCGAAAATCTATCTTTGCACTCCATTTTTAAAGCTGAGAATCATGTACGCTATTGTGGATATTGCCGGAAAGCAGTTTAAGGTCGAAAAAGACCAATATATATATGCCCCCCTGATGGAGGGTGAGGCTGGATCTGCTGTGAAGTTGGATAAAGTACTCCTTATTGATAATAAGGGTAAAATTGAGGTAGGAGCCCCTGTATTGGCTGGCGTCAATGTGTCCGGGAAGATTCTGGAGCATGTAAAAGGGGATAAGGTTATTGTCTTCAAAAAGAAAAGAAGAAAAGGCTATGCCGTAAAAAACGGCCACCGTCAGCAGTACACCAAACTATTAATCGAGAGCATTGGTTAACAGGAAGGATTAACTAATGACTAATGACTATTAATTAAAAGACTAAGTAATGGCACATAAGAAAGGTGAAGGTAAAGTAAAGAATGGCCGTGAGTCGGAAAGCAAACGACTAGGCATAAAGGTTTTTGGTGGCCAAAAAATAATTGCAGGGAATATAATAGTACGCCAAAGGGGCACCAGGCATCATCCGGGTGATAATGTAGGAATGGGTAAAGACCATACCCTATTTGCCCTTACTGATGGCGTGGTAGCCTTTAAAAAAGGCAAAAAAGACAAATCTTTTGTGTCTGTTGAAGGACAGGCCTGATTGCCTTCAATTTTAATTTTATTTTAAAACCTCCAACTGGAGGTTTTTTTACGCACTAAAAACGCAGCTTAACACATATAAATTGGGTAGATTAGGTTAACACTATCTACTATGAATTGCCCCAATCCCAGGTTCGTGTCTCAAGAACCTTCCATGCTAAAAATAATAATCAGAACTGGGCGTCCCAGCTAATAACCAATCCAAAAAAGCCTTTTTTTGCGTCAAATGGGGTAGATTTGAAAAACTGGCCGAATAGTTAAACTTTATTTTACCTCATTTTAGATATAATTTCTTTGGTATTATATGTCAATTCATACCCCTCTCAATCCCAGGTTCGTGTCTCACGAACCTTCCATGCTAAAAATTAATAACCAGAACTGAGCGTCCCAGCCATTAACCAATCAAAAAAGGCCTTTTTTTGTGTCAAATGGGGTAAATTCAAAAAATAGGCCGGAGTAGCGGTTAAAACAATATTTACCCTCAATTTGGATATAATTTCTTTGGTATTTTATGTCAATTCATACCCCTCCATAAGGGATAAAAACACTTAAGGGTCAATATAATATTTTGCCATTCACCACGCTCTCAGACCTTCTGAATTGAACAAAATCTATTTGCGTTATTTTATTTTAACAATAAATACTCTAATTTGGGCCTCTGTTACCCCAACGATGGGGTCACATTTATTCATATTTATAACTAAACTAAAACCTATGAAGAAGTTTTTACTATTGTGCTTCTCATTCGTATTTGTACTCAGTGCATGGGCGCAAGAGCGAGTGGTTTCAGGTAAAGTGACAGCTGCAGAAGACGGCTCTACCTTACCTGGTGTCAATGTGGTTCTGAAAGGAACTACGAACGGTACGGTTACCGATGTAGATGGTAACTACCGATTGAATGTGCCGTCATCAGGCGGAACATTAGTGTACTCATTTATTGGTCTTCAAACTCAGGAGGTTGCTATTGGTGAACGTTCCATCATAGACATTCAAATGGGCTTGGATGTGCAGCAACTTACTGAGGTGGTGGTGACCGCTGTGGGTATTGAACGAGAGAAGAAGGCATTAGGTTACTCTGTGGCGACTGTAGATGCAGCTAACCTGCAGCAGCGTTCAGAAGTTGACCCTTTGCGTGCCCTTCAGGGCAAGATGCCAGGGGTAAACATCACCGGTGGTGGTGGAGGTCCCGGACAATCTACTAAGATCAACATCCGCGGTATATCTTCTTTAACTGGAAATACACAGCCATTGTTTGTAGTGGATGGTATTCCTTTTGATAACTCAGTAAACTCATCAGAAAGCGGTCAGGGTTCTGTTGGTGAGAACTCTGCTCAAAATACCATGATTTCAAACCGTGCATTTGACCTCGATCCCAATAACATTGCCAGTGTATCCATCCTTAAGGGTGCTGCCGCTGCTGCCTTGTACGGATCGCGTGCAACTAACGGGGTGGTGATCATCACTACCAAAGCAGCCAGCAAGGGAACCAAGAAGGGCATGGAGATCAATGTGACCTCTTCCTATAACGTAGAGGAAATTTCCGGACTTCCTGATTACCAGGATGTGTATACCCAGGGCTCTAACCAGGTGTACAATGGTGGTTATATCGGAAACTGGGGATCACCCTTTCCCAGTTATGTAGACAAGATCAATGCAGAGTATGGCACAAATTACCCTAAATCGTATGGAACCTATACGGCCGGACCTAATAAGGGGCAACCTTATCCTGAAGGAACAGGCCCACATCCTTATGCGGGTCGCTTTCCTTCTTTGACTCAATTCAGGGATGCTGATGGTCAGCCGATTGCTGTGCCTATTAGGCCTCATGATATTGTAGGAGGTTTCTTTGATAAGGGGCATACGTCAGAGAATTCATTTACCATTTCCAATGGTTCAGAGAAAGTAAACCTGAATGCCAGCGTATCCCGTATGGACCAAAAAGGGATGATTCCGAATTCAGGAGCCACCCGTACTTCCATCAGTTTTGGAGGTAATGGCCAGCTGGACAATGGCGTATTTATATCAGGAAATGTAAACTATGTAAATACCACGCAATATTCGCCTCCATCAGGAGGAAGTGCATTTAATGACTATTTTAGTGGAGTTAATGGAGACTATGCAGCAGAGGGCTCTATTTATGCTCGCCTTTTCTATTTACCACGTAACTTTGACCTGAATGGATATCCTTTTGAGAATCCTGTGGATGGTTCCAACCTGTTTTACAGGGCGCTTGACAACCCCCGCTGGGTTGCCAAATACAACAAGTATTCTTCTGATGTAAACCGCGCTTTTGGATCATTTAGTGCCGGATATGACATTACAGAATGGTTGCAGGTAATGATTAAAGGGGGTGTAAATACCTATACTGACAACAGAAAGGATATTGTAAGAAGCGGTGGTGTTCATGAACCATTGGGTCACGTTTGGAATGACGTATTGACCAACACTGAACAAGACTATAACCTGATTGTAACCATTCAGAAGGACATCAATTCAGATCTTTCTTTCAGAGGTATAATCGGAGGCAATGCCAACCAGCGCGATTTCTCCCGCAACAGGGTTACAGGAACAGGTATTATATCAGATGGTTTAAACACAGGTCTGTACCGTTTGGATGGTACTGTATCACAGATTGCAACTACTGATTATACGTCTCAGAGAAGATTGAATGGTGTCTATGGAGACCTTTCTTTGTCTTTCCGTGATTACCTTTTCCTTAACGTAGCCGGCCGTAATGACTGGTCGTCCACGCTGCCTAAGGACAACAATAACTACTTCTATCCATCAGCCAGCCTTTCATTTGTATTGTCTGAGATGGTTACCATGCCTAGCTTCCTTAACTATGCCAAGTTTCGTGTAGCGGCCTCTAAAGTAGGTAATGACGCAGATGTGTATAAAACAGCTACCAACTACTTAATTGGTGTTCCTTTCACTACTTCTGGGGGTGTAAAAACCAACAGAGCATCATTAAGCAACACCCTGGGTAACCCCGCTTTGAAGCCTGAGTTTACCACAGAGTACGAAGTAGGTACTGAATTGAAGTTTTTGAACAACCGCGTTAGCCTGGATGCTACCTACTTTAAGCGTACATCCATCGATCAGATCCTAAGTGCTGCGTTGCCCCGTACTACCGGCTTTAGCCAGCAAATTGTAAACTTTGGTGAGTTGGAAAACAAAGGTTGGGAGATAGGTTTGAACTTTACTCCGGTACAGCTTTCAAATGGCTTTACCTGGGATTCTTATGTAGCCTACACCAGAATCAGATCTTTGGTAGTGGATGCAGGCCCTACCGGTTCAGTACTTATTGGTGGCCCTGGCTCATCATTGTCAACCATTCACAAAAACGGATCGCCTTACGGACAGATATTTGGTACGGCAAATGCAAAAGCGGATGATGGCCAATTATTGATTAATCCAGAGACCGGCTTACCGTTTGCTAAAGCGCAATCAGAAATAATTGGTGATCCTAACCCCGATTTCTTATTGGGATGGACCAATACCTTTAGCTGGAAGGGAATTACTCTTCGCGCGTTGATTGACTGGAAACAAGGGGGTGACTTCTACTCGTTTACAGGAGCCTCTCTATTACTTCGTGGCCAATTGGTACAAAGTATAGACCGCGAAGGATTACGCGTGGTGCCAGGTGTATTAGGCAGTCAGCAGACCTACGAACCGATCCTTGAAGGAGGAAACACAATCAAAAATACGATACCCGTTACTTCCTTTGACACCCACTTCTCTGATGGATGGGGTGCCTATGGTCAGGATGAGGTGAATATTTATGATGGTACCACCATTCGTCTTCGCGAAATCAGTTTAGGGTATTCATTACCTGCAAGCATGCTTTCCAAAACACCATTTGGTCGGGTGAACATTTCAATTACCGGTCGTAACCTGTGGTGGAAAGCACCCAACGTGTTGAAAGACCTGAATCTTGATCCTGAAGTATTATCAGGTACAGCAGGAAGCAACGTACAGGGTTTCGAATACGGAGCAGCACCTACTACAAAGAGATACGGTGTGAACGTGAATTTGACATTCTGATTTTAAACTCTTGAGAAATAATATTATGAATAGAATTAGAAAATATGGAACAGGCCTGCTTATGACGGTTTTGATGCTGTTTACAGTGTCATCCTGCGACCTGACCAAATTGGATATTAATAAAGATCCAAACAATCCGGCACAAGCCTCTTTGGATTTGTTGCTCACGAATGTGGAGTTGAACGCTTCTGCTACATTCGCAGGCGGGTTAAACAATGCTACCATGGGATTTTTGGCATTGACCGACTCGTACGATAGTTTTAGCATGACCAACTCTTCCTGGAACAATACCTGGAATTATTTGTACTCCAATCCGTTAAAGGATCTGGATGGTATGATTAAGGCTACTGCGAAACAGCGGGCAGATGGCGCAGCCAACCCTTACTATGAGGGTATCGCTAAGGTATTGAAGGCGTATTACTTCAGTTTAATGGTTGACTTGTGGGGTAATGTGCCCTATACGGAGGCATTTGCCGGAGATGCTGAGCAGCAAAATCTTGCTCCGGCATTTGACGATGGTTCGGCAATTTATCCTAAGTTAATTGCGCTTTTGGATGAGGCCGTTGCCCATTTTGCAGAATCTAGCCCTGTAAGCGTAAAAGGGGATGTAATCTATGGCGGAAGTGCTACCAAGTGGAAAGCAGCTGCAAATTCACTCAAACTGAGGTTGCTGTTGCAAACCAGGGGTGTAAATACAGCAGAGGTAACCACGGCCATTCAAAATATGGTGACCAATAAGGTTCCCCTTATTACGTCCGCAGACGGTGATTTTCAGTTTACTTTTGGTAACCTGAACAACCCAGACGATCGTCATCCAATGTATCAGGATGGCTACTCAGGAGGTGAGGCTGCTTATAACTATTTTGGAAATCAGTTGATGTACGAGATGTTGGTGCCTTTGACTCCGGGCGGGATTGTTCCCGGTGACCCAAGAACACCATTTTATTTCAAGCGCCAGACAGATATAGCACTGGACCCCAGTGATAATACGGAAAAGCAAACCATGCCTTGCTCACAGCGCACGGATTGTGTGTATGGATATTTTCCATACAGCAATAAAGTAACCCAGGGCGTTTATGGCAAAGCGCCAAGTGCATTGACGGATGCTGAAGTGGCGTTTTTAGCAGGTTATTTTGGCCGAGATCGTTCCGACCCATCGGGTATACCCAATGACAATCCGATCAGAACTACGGTAGGATTATATCCAGCGGCAGGACTTTATGATGATAAACCTGAAACCGGAGGAGGTAACAAAGGTCGTGGAGATGGTATTTTTCCGATGATCACCACCTGGATGGTGAAGTTGTATCAGATTGAGGCCGCTTTGAAACTGGGTACTACAGGACTTGCTCCAAGAACCTTGTTTGAGCAGGCCATGAGAGAGCAGTTTGCCAAAGTAAGCAGCTTTACTTCAAAGGATCCAGATGCGGTTCCAATCAGTGATACAAGACGGGATGCATACATTGCAAAGTGGATGGATAAATATGATGCGGCTTCAGGCAGTGATGCTAAACTCAGCGTGGTGCTTAAGCAAGCTTGGTATATGAACTTTGGAAACGGTTTTGAGGTGTATAATACTTTCCGAAGAACCGGTTATCCTAATGACATACAGGCTCCGTTGCAGGCGCCCCGTCAGTTTGCCTTAAGGTTACCTTACGCACAAGATGAGATCAACCTGAATCCCAATACACCTACAGTGGTATATGACTCACCGGCCAATGCAGTATTCTGGGATGTGTTGAAGTTCCAATTTTAAATTTGAAGAGACATGAAGACAATTAAATATTTATCATTGACATTGGTTGGAATATTTTTTCTGGCGGTGTCATGTAAAGATGACAAGGAGCTGGTTCCGGTCTGGGAGTCCGGTGTAACTGCTTTTGCAAAAGTGGCTAGTGGTTCTGAAAAGAATTTTGTGTTTGGATTCCCGGCCATTGGAGTTACTTATAATTTCCAGTGGATATCGGCAGACTCCAAGAGTACGGTAACCAAGATTGATTTTTACGTGCTGTTTGATGAGCCTTATGTGGATCAGGATGGCAACGATGCCATCGCCAACCATGGAGGCACAACCGGTGTATTTTGGGCTTCTTTAGAAGGAGGTAATGTACCGGCTAACCGCGTGAATACAGCAGTCACAGTCACTCAGGCAGATGTTTACAACCTGTACAAGGATGCAAAATATGATTATGATGGTGATGGTGGAAGCCCGGCCATAGATGTGTTTGGCGCTACTCCAAAGAATACGGATCGTGATGCCACCAACCGTTTTGTAACGGATGATGTCATCACTGTTAAGTGGAAGTTGACGCTTTCTGACGGACGGGTAATAGGAGGAGTAGCCGGAGGAGAAGGCTGGTCACCCAGTGCCTGTACTGAACTACCAGGCTCTAACTGTCTGTTGGCATGGTCTGTGGTAGATCCTGCAGATTCTAAGCCTAAGGCAACGCTGAGCTTGAAGAGCGGTAAAAACCTGAAGGCTGTTGCAAAAGACACCGTATTTGTATCCTTTAACAAAGAAGTGGCCAATGCACCAGCACTTGCACTTTCTGCTACTGCAGGGGGGGCCATTGTGGGCACCATCGGCACACCTGTGTTGTACAAGGATTCAAAGACCAAGTACTATGCGGTGTATGAAGCACCAGCCGGCTATACCGGAGGTGTGAAAGTGACCGCATCGGGTTCTGCTACATCAGGGACACCTCCATTTGGAGGCCTGGTTATGGCTTCGAAGAGCATTACGGTTAATGTGGATAACACAGCCCCGGAAGGTGTTGGAAATGCTAATATTTTCCTGGCTAAGAATGGATCTGCTGTTATTAAGATGACTTTTAACGAGGCCATGAGTACAACGGCTAAAGACTCTATTTACGTTACCATATCCGGTCAAAACATGGATGCTTTTGCTAATAAGCGCATGACATTGGCTGCCGATGGAAAATCTGCAAGTGTTACCTACAACTACAAGGATGCAGATGACAATGCGACAGCAGGCGCCATGACGGTAGTTGTTGCAGGTGGTAAAGATGTGGCTGGAAATGCTTTGAGTATTCTTAATCAACCAGCCCTTACCATTGACTTGTTTGTCCCTACTGGTGTTACGGTAAACTTGGCAGCTCCTTATGATTTTGGTACGCAGCTTAAGGTAGCAAGTGCTTCAATAGTTAACGCAGGATCTACAAAAGGTACGATTTACTGGGTTGCTGTTGATGCTGGAGATCCGGCTCCTGTTCATCCATACGATCCGGATGATGCAGTAGCATCTGGAAGTTTCGCAGCTTCAGGTTCTACACAATTCATAAGTTTTGCACCTAACGGAAGCTTTGATTTGTATTTCTATGCTGTGACCGACACTGGAAACCAAAGTGCTTATACAGTGGCTCCATTGAACATTACAATGAATCCATAGATAAGTTCGTTTAACTGATTGAAGAGGCTGTCCCCGAAAGGGGCAGCCTCTTTTTTGTATCAGGCACTCATGTTTAAATTCTGGTCGGGATTAGGTAACTATAATATTATATATATAGCCTATGCACCTGTATAGAGCCGAAATGTTTTTAAGGTTTAATGGATACAACTTTTTAAAAGGCGACTAACTACCCACTTGGTTTGCGACCCTAAGGTGACAGATTATTTATTGATTTACCTTCGTCAGGTATGCGCTGACCGCTCATCAGCATTATACAGCAGAATTTCCCATACTATTTAACGCTTATGAGCAGGTTTTGAAAGGCCACTAATGAGAATTGAGCCTATAATAACAACATCTAAAAAGGAGTGAGTTGTCAGGCCCCAGTAAATGCCCAAGCAAAAACTGGTCAGACGCCCTGGGCTAAAAATTATAAGCTGGTAGAAGGTTATAATACTTAAAATAATCCATATTTGACCAACTCTGATATAATTTTGATCCAATTTCAAATCAGATTTGATCCACTTGTGGATAATATTTTAGTGAATGGGTGAGTAGAAAATACCCGAATAAATTGGAGATCGGTTAAAATACTTTATGAGTGGTTATTTTAAGAAAATCACCAAAGGTTGATTTTGTTCGAATCTGTATGATTATTTGGGCGGTACAATAAATAGTTAATTGAGTGGAGAATTTTAGTCTACTTTTACTAAATAAATTTTTACTAAACCCAAAACCTATGATGAAGTTTTTATCCTTATGCTTCACATTTTTTCTTGTGTCAAATGTATGGGCACAAGAACGAATGGTTTCCGGCAAAGTGACGGCCCAGGAGGATGGCTCTTCACTTCCCGGAGTAAACGTAGTTCTGAAAGGAACTACCAATGGTGTAGTTACCGATTTTGATGGTAACTATCAATTAAGTGTTCCCGGATCGGGAGGAACACTAGTGTTTTCCTTTATTGGTTTTACTACCCAGGAAATCAATATAGGTCAACGTGCTGTTATTGATGTGCAAATGACCATGGATGTACAGCAGCTCACAGAGGTAATAGTAACAGCCCAGGGTATTGAGCGCGAGCGCAAAGCATTGGGTTATGCTTCTACAACCATTTCCTCTGCGGATATCGCCAACAAACCGGAGCCTGACCTGGGGCGTGCCTTGCAAGGTCGTACTCCAGGTCTTCAGATTTTAAATTCTTCCGGAATGGCAGGATCGGGATCTAAGATCAACATTCGTGGCATTAGTTCTGTGTCTGGAAACACACAACCCCTATGGGTAGTGGATGGTGTTCCTATTAACACAGGCAACAATGACTCGAACAAAGACTACAGGGATGGACAGATTGGGCCGAATCGTTTTTTTGATTTGGACCCCAATAACGTTGAATCCATAAATATTTTACGCGGTTTGAGTGCCACTACATTGTATGGTTCATTGGGCCGTAATGGTGTGATTTTGGTAACCACCAAGACCGGATCGCAGAATAAAAATGCAAGAAAATTTGAGGCATCCGTAAGCCAATCATTATTTGTTACTGAGGCTATCTTACCAGAATTCCAAAACAAATGGGGAAACGGGTATGATGGTGACTACGGAGAATTTTTTAGCAACTGGGGAAGTGTATTCAATGGACAATCTCCGCCAACTTCTGGTGGTGGTACACCCCCTCATCCATTCTACGAATGGCGCAATGTGTTTCCTGAATTCCCGGAGTTTGCTCAGGCAAGTGGGTATATTCCCAAAGCCTATCCAAACAACGTAAGTGATATGTTTCGGAAAGGGACTTCATCCAACACCTCCCTTAGCCTGGGAGGAAGTTCTGAATTTGGAAATCTGAATTTTGCCTACAGCCATCTTGATGAAAGTGGATATGTGGAACATAATAATGTACAACGCGATAATTTTTCCCTGGGTGGAAATGCCAACCTAACGGACAAATTTAGAATAAGCAGCACATTCAACTACGTGCGGTCTGATTTTGCATCGCCCCCATCCGGAGCTGGCGGAGGAAATAACTCCTTTGGAGGACCTTCTATATTTGCCAACTTGTATTTCACTCCCAGAAACCTGGATATCACCAATTGGCCATATCAGCATCCTGTTACCGGGGAGAATGTGTATTACAGAAACACAAATGGAATGACTAATCCCAGGTGGGTTTTGAACAATGCGCTTCAAACCTCACTTACCAATCGCTTCTTCTCCAATGTCAGTTTTAATTATGAAGTAACGGATTGGTTGAAACTAAGCTATAGATTGGGTTTAGACACCTATAGTGAAAAACAAACTTATGAGGTACAAAAGGGTTCTGTGGGGTATGGATCAGATGCCGCATTGATTGGTACTGGACTATACAGAACGATTGATGTGAACAACACTATACTTGACCACTCCTTCATTGCGAGTATTCAAAAAGACTTGACTTCTGACTTGGAACTGAATGGTATTGTGGGATTAAATGCACGCACAGACGAATTTGTACAATCAGGACTTGAGAGCAGTCAGCAAGTTGTATTTGGTTTAATGGAGCACCGTAATTTTGCCAATAGTACTTCCAGGGATTTCAGAGGCAACAATTTGAATACCAGAAACAGAAGAAGCTGGTATGGTGTATATTTTGATGCCGGTCTGGGATACAAAAACTTCCTGTACCTGAACGTGACCGGAAGGAATGACTGGGCTACTACACTGGAAAAAGAGAACAATAGTTTATTCTATCCTGGTGTAAGCGCTTCATTTATTCCAACGGCTGCTTTTCCTGGGTTTGCTTCTGGAGTGCTTGACTTCCTGAAAATACGGGCCGGATACGGAACTTCAGCCAATTTCCCTGACCCTTATAACACAAGGGCTACACTACCAATCGTAGCAGCCTATCAAAATGATGCCCTGGGCAATGTACCAGTGCAGGGGCAGAATACGCGTTTGGCCAATCGCAATCTAAAACCTGAATTGCAGACAGAATTGGAGTTTGGATTGGAAGCCCAGCTTTTGGAAAATCTGGCCAAACTGGATCTTTCTTATTATAACAGAACTGCAAAAGATCAGATTCTGGGACGGCAGTTGGATCCGTCTACAGGTTATACCGAGACTTTTATCAATGCGGGAGAGATCTCCAACAAAGGAGTAGAATTGGGAGTGACAGTAACGCCTGTCCGCAGTGCAGTAGTTTGGAATATACGGGGAAATTATACACGCAACGTAAGTAAAGTGGTGAGTTTACCGGAAGGTTCTAAGGAGATTCTAATATCAGGTGGCGCTTCCTTAGGAAATTTTGCCATAGAAGGGCAGCCTTTCAATGTGATCAAGGGACAAAAAGTTCAGCGCAATGCTGCAGGCCAGCAGTTAACAGATACGGATAATGATTATGTAATCACACCTGATCTGTATATCGTTGGAGATCCGAATCCAGATTGGTTAGGGTCGCTTCTTACCGATGTAACATGGAAAGGAATCACATTTGCCTTTCAGGTAGATTACGTACACGGGGGAGATATGTTCTCTACCACTTCTGCCACGCTCATTGGACGCGGAGTGTCAAAGGATCTTGAGAATTTTGATCCGGGCTTGCCATTGATTCTTCCAGGGGTGAAGGAGGTGGATGAGTCAATCGTCAATGATGGAATATTGACTACAGCAGGTGTTTTCTATACCAATTCCATTTTGGAGGGTCCCGTTCAGGATAGGGCAATTTATGATGCTACCCGAATCAGACTTCGTGAAATTTCTTTGAGTTATAGCATCCCACAGAGCCTTATTTCAAAATTGAAAATTCGCAGTGCGAATATTTCATTGGTAGGAAATAACATGTGGTTTCGCTCATTGAATGCACCAAAGTACACCCATGTTGATTTTGATCGTACGGCATTTGGAACAAGTAACGGTGCAGGATTTGAATACCTCGGAGGCCCATCTTCAAAAAGATATGGCGTGAACCTGAGATTAACATTCTAAACTAGAAGTTGACTATGAAAATGAGATATAAAATATTAAGTGTGATTGCAGTCATGACGATAGTTATGTCGTGCGATTTGAGCAAGGACCTGGATAACCCTAATGAAGTAGGTGTAAATAAAGCCAATCCCGATTTGCTGATGAATAAGATTCAGACCGATTTTGGTTTGTTTTTTTACCAAGTGGCTGGTGTGACTACACCAGGTGCAAGTGAGCTGGTGAGGATGAAGGCAATGACGGGAGCCGATACTTACAAAAGAGCTTATACAGCCGAGGGACAGAATACGGTTTGGCAGGATGCGTATCAAGAAATCCTCATCAATATCAAAACAATGATCCCATTGGCAGAAGAGAGTGGGCAAAATGTGCACTTGGGTGTAGGTAAGATTTTGGAGGCGTATGTGTACCTGACTTTGGTGGATATATATGGCGATATTCCTTTTAGCGAAGCGCTGAAAGGAGATGAGCAAATATTTAATCCTAAGGTTGATGGTGGAGCGAGTGTATATGCAGCTTGTATTGCGCTTTTGAATGAGGCAAAAACCGACCTTGCCAATACTGCTGGCACAGGTTTGGCGCGGGATATATACTACGGTGGAGATCGTAAAAAGTGGACTACGCTTGCCAATTCATTGGAGTTAAAGGCGCAACTCAACCTGGCAGCAGATGCCTCTAATGCAACAGCTAAATCTGCTATTCAAGCACTGATTTCTGCCAATGACCTGATTGATACTGATGGTGAAGAATTTACCTACAAGTATGGTACATTGTCAGTTCCATCTACCTCCAGAAGTGCAGCCTACCAGAGTCATTATGCTGTAACTAAGGGCTCTGGCGGTGGTTATATTGGAAATTACTTCCTTTATCAAATGTACCGCGATCCGAACTTGAAGGTTCAGGATCCCCGGTGGAGGTACTATTTTTATCGCAAAGTGGGTTCGAAAGCACGCGCACTTGCCGATGAAGCTGAATCAGTGCCTTGTGCGATAACTTCACCCCCTGATCACTATACTGCAGAAGGACAACCCTTTTGTTTCTTTGAACCAGGTTTCATGGGACGTGATCATGGCAATGCAGATGGTGGCCCTCCAGACGCTCGCGCTACCACCGCAGTGGGTGCTTATCCCTATGGTGGTCGTATAGATTTAAACAACGGTGACCCCAATTATGCTGATGCCACTCAACGCGGTCAAGGAGGAAATGGTGCCGGTATTGAGCCCATATATATGAGTTGGTTTACTGATTTTATGAAAGCAGAGGCAGTCATTCGCCTGGGCTTACCCGGAGACGCTAAGGCACTTATGTTAAGTGGAGTAACAAAATCAATCAATAGAGTACGTAGCTTCTCTAATTCCATAGGCCAATCACTTCCTGCGGGGCTTGAGCCTTCACAGGTTACTTATCTGGCCACTTTGGGAGCTGTCTATGATGTATCAACTGATCAGCAAGATATAATTCTAAAGGAGTATTATAAGTCGCTGTGGGGTAATGGACTTGAAGCTTATAATTTGTATCGCAGAACAGGCTCACCCAAAATGATGCAGCCTACTCGTTCAATAAACGGTGGTGACTTTGTTTACACTTTGGTCTATCCGGCAAATTTTGTGAACCTAAATGGGTCCGTAGAACAAAAGCCAGATAACTCCACTCGGGTATTCTGGGACGTGAATGGTTTTGTATTGCGTTAACCAACTAAAGAAAGATCAATGAAAAAATATATAAATAAATTGACAATCATGCTGCTGCTGGGAGTTACCCTGGCGTGCGTAGATGAGTCAAAAGATCCAATTAAGTTTGATCAGATTAAAAAGGGAATCTTACTCGCATTGCGAGGGGGTGCTCAGGATAACCTGAATAATACAGGATGCACCAATAGTTTTTTTAGGAATAACATTATTGGTGATGAGGTGTTCACTTTTGATGCTGATTTCCTTTCCGAAGATCAGGATGCACTTCAAGAAGTGCAGGTATATGCAGCAATGCCGAGTGTACCAAGGGTACAGGTAGCTACTGTTCCGGGAAGTGCATTTACGTTTCCATCAGGATCAAAAACCAAACGTGGAACGATATCCGTTGATTTAGCTACGATAATGAATGCACTGGGTTTGAATGCAATTTCAGTGGCTAACATAAAAACTCAGGACATAAAGATATCCAGTGACATGCTACTGAAGGATGGATCGAAGGTGCTTGCTTCATCTGCCACCAACAGCAGTTTGTTTGAGAGCGTTATCTTCCAACCGGCCATGAACTTGACCTATTGTGCAAACGATGTGGCAGATTTTGTACCGGTGGCTACCACTAAAATGCTTGGAGTAAAAGGAATCGTAGTTCCATTGAAGAATGGTGTAAGTGATACGCTACACATCAAATACGATCAGGCTGAAATGAAAACAGCTCCTAGTGCTTCATTTGCCCCGGCAAGTGCAGGTACTGCTGGCCCTGTAACGGCCCTTCCTTACAAAGGAAAGAAAAATGAGTTTTATGTAATCTATACAGCAGCAGGTACCTATACTGGAGCAGTAACTGCTACAGTAAGTGGAGCTACTGCTATGGTGGCGGGAGTTGAATTGACTCAGAATAATAAGACGCAGACCATCAATGTAGATAACACTGCACCTGTTATTACCACTAATATTGGTAGTTACATTATTGGTAAAGGCCAGTTCATTACACTGAAAGTCAGCTACAACGAAAAGATGAGTACCAAAGCAGCCGATGCAGTGAAAGCAACCATCAGCGGTCAGGGACTTGAGACTGTTACAAATGCGCCATTTACCGTTTCGGCAGATGGCTTATCGGAAAGCCTCATCTACATTTTCAAATTGGCTGATCCGAATATACCGGCTACGCATGGTCCCCTCACCGTTACTTTTAGTGGAGGCACAGACGCGGCAGGAAATGCTGCACCAGTGCCTACCGGAAGTATCAATGTGGATGTAAACGCTCCTCCTGCACCGACACTGACTTTAGGCGGTGGTTATAACCTTGGTACACAAATTATGTGGAGTGCCAATGAAACCAACCCTGGTGGAGATCAGACAGGTAAGGTTTACTTCGTAGCAATCACTGCGGGCGCCAATGCACCAACGGCTGTCAACATCGATCAGGATGGAGTAGCTACCTGGACGATGGCTACCGGTGTTTCGTTGAAGCAGGCAGGGACAATCAGTATTACCAGTTCAACCGGTAACTCTGCGAATCCTACCTTTACTCCATTTACTGCAAAAGGTACATTTGATATCTATGCAGTGTTTGTAAGCAACACAGGCAATAAAAGTGCTATCACTGGAGCACCGCAATTAGCGGCAGTGGTGATGGTGAATTAACTTTGAATTGCTTTTCAAAAAAGGACTGCCTCAAAAAGGCAGTCCTTTTTTTTTTGAATGGAAAGCATGAAGCAACAAGGAATGGGACTGACAGTACTTCCTGAAAAATATTTTATAGGGTAGGGTTTAACTAAGTTAATGTTATTGATTCCTGAAAGTATGTTTTTGCCACCAGGGCACTAAGTCACGAAGAATTTTGGAAGAGGGAAATATTTTTTTTAGTGTCCTCGTGCCTTTATGGCAACATGATCAATATCAGGCCAACATTCTTAGCAACGTGGCAAGCTTGGCCTTTAAGTTTCTTCTGTCTACAATAAAGTCCAGAAAACCATGTTCGAGTACAAACTCTGCACTTTGAAAACCTTTAGGCAGATCTTTTCCAATAGTTTCTCTGATTACGCGAGGGCCAGCGAAACCAATTAACGAATTGGGTTCAGCAATATTAAAATCACCCAGCATTGCATAAGATGCTGTTACGCCTCCCGTAGTAGGATCCGTTAACAGGGAGATATAAGGTATTTTGGCCTCATCTAGCAATGCAAGCCTTGCCGATGTCTTTGCCATTTGCATCAATGAAAGTCCTGCCTCCATCATACGTGCTCCCCCTGACCTGGAAATCATGAGAAAAGGAGTTTTTGTTTTGATGGAATGATTAATTGCTCGTGAAATTTTCTCTCCCACAACAGAACCCATTGAACCTCCAATAAAGCTAAAGTCCATACAAGCGATAACAATTTTAAGGCCGTCCATTTTTCCGTATGCACTGCGCACAGCATCCTTCAGATTTACCTTGGCCTGAGATTCTTGGATGCGCTTGGGGTAGGGCCTGGAGTCCACAAAATTCAGAGGATCTGCCGATTCCATATCAGCATCGAGCTCCGTAAACTCATTGTTGTCGAACAGTAATTCAAAATACTCTTTCGAACCTATGCGCACATGATAGTCCTCTTCGGGAACCACGTAGGCATTATTTTTTAATTCCCGTGTATGTACAATTTTTCCTTCCGGGGATTTAAACCAAAGGCCGTCCGGCACCTCTCTCTTTCCTTCTGTAGGGGTTAAAATTCCTTTGTCGGTACGCTTAAACCAGGGCATAAATATTGTTTTAAATGAACGCTGATCTTTTACACAGTATCCGCATGTAATTTAGGCTATTGTCACGCCCTCGTCCAGGTATACGTCCTGGATCGCATTTAAAATTCCAACTCCTTCTTTCATAGGCCTTTGAAAGGCCTTTCTTCCAGAGATTAATCCCATACCACCCGCTCTTTTGTTGATTACTGCTGTTTTTACAGCCTCGGCCAGGTCACTGGCACCTGATGATGCTCCCCCGGAATTAATAAGGCCGGCACGTCCCATATAACAGTTTATTACCTGGTAGCGGCATAAGTCAATAGGGTGGTCTGAACTTAACTGAGTATACATTTTCTCATCGAATTTCCCATAGCTTGATCCGGGGGTGTTTAGAGCTTTGTAACCTCCATTGTTCTCAGGAAGTTTTTGTTTGATAATATCGGCCTGAATAGTTACCCCAAGGTGGTTTGCCTGGCCGGTGAGATCGGCTGCTACGTGATAGTCTTTGCCGTCTTTTTTGAAGGCGCTATTTCTTAGGTAACACCACAGAATAGTAGCCATCCCCAGTTCATGTGCCCGCTCGAAGGCTGCGGCTACTTCCTGAATTTGGCGCGTGGCATTCTCAGAACCAAAATAAATGGTAGCACCTACTGCCACTGCTCCCAGGTTCCAGGCCTCTTCTACAGACCCATACATTATCTGGTCGTATTGATTGGGATAGGTTAAAATTTCGTTGTGGTTAATTTTAACAATAAAGGGAATTTTGTGTGCGTACTTTCTGGAAACCATCCCCAGATTGCCAAAGGTAGTGGCTACAGCATTACAACCCCCTTCCATGGCAAGTTTTACAATGTTATCAGGATCAAAATAGATTGGGTTTTTTGCAAAGGAGGCACCCGCACTGTGTTCGACTCCCTGATCGATAGGAAGAATGGAAACATAGCCCGATCCACCCAGCCTTCCATGATTAAATATGGTATTTAAGCTTCTAAGCACTTGTGGCCCTCTGTTGGACTGACCAAAAACCCTATCTACAAAATCAGGTCCTGGTAGATTTAGCTGGTCTTGCGAAATGGTTTTGCTTTTGTGATCCAGCAGGTATTTGGCCTCTTTACCGAGTAGTTTAGGAATACTTGTTTTTGGCATGACGGGATTAATGATTGAGTTTCAAATATAGCCCTAAGACCTAACTACTCCAATCAAGTTTATAGCAGGGGCAAAAAAGAAACCCGCCTGATGCAAGGCGGGTTCTACAATAGAATCTTTATGCTTGGGCAGCCTGACTACCAGACAATTTCTCTTTAATTCTGGCGGATTTGCCATGTCTCCCCTTCATATAATAAAGTTTGGCCCTTCGCACTTTTCCGGCCTTTATTAGCTCTATTTTTTCAATGCTGGGGCTTAATAATGGGAATATACGTTCTACACCTACCCCATTAGATATTTTACGGACAGAAAAGGATTCTCCGTTCGTGCTCTTTCCTCTGCGGTACAACACCACACCCTGAAACTGCTGAATACGCTCTTTAGCGCCCTCTTTGATTCGTACGTGTACATTGACTGTATCACCAGCCTTGAAATCAACGATATCTGCTCTCTTTGAAGCCAATTCCTGCTCCACTATCTTCATTAAATCAGCCATAGCTTGATGGTTTTTTAAAATGGACTGCAAATATAAGCGTTAGCAATTACAAAAACTGGTGGAGTGCGGTTTTTTTGTGTAGCTACAAATTACCATTAAATAGCCCCGGTCTCCTTGTTTTAGTACGTTCAACTGCTTTTTCATGGCGCCACTGCTCTATATTCGACTCATGCCCAGACAGCAAAATATCAGGTACCTTCCAGTCCTTATAGATAGCAGGTCGTGTATACACTGGAGGGGCTACCATTCCGTCTTGAAATGAATCGGTCATAGCCGAACTTTCATCCGACAGAACACCAGGAATCAGCCTTATAATACTATCCGAGAGCACGGCAGCAGCAAGCTCCCCTCCGGAAAGCACATAATCGCCAATGCTGATTTCCCTGGTAATGAGATGTTCTCGTACCCGCTCATCCACGCCTTTGTAATGGCCACATAATATGATCAGGTTTTGGTTAAGGCTCAGTTGATTGGCCACGGATTGGGTCAAGAGTTCCCCATCGGGACTCATGTAAATGACCTCATCATAATGGCGAAGTCCTTTTAGGTGAGAGATGCAACGATCAATTGGCTCGACCATCATCACCATACCCGCTCCTCCTCCGAAGGTGTAATCGTCTATGGCCTTGTGCTTATTGGTTGCGTAATCCCTGAGATCATGTATAGCGATACTCACTAATTGCTTGTCCTGCGCCCTTTTTATAATGGAGTCTGAAAAGGGACCTTCCAGTAGTTTTGGTAAGCATGTGATGATATCAATACGCATTTACGGCAAGTTACTAATAAGATGATTTAGATATCCATAAAGCCTTCGGGCAGCTCTACCCACACCTTCTTATCACTTTCATTAATTTCCTTTATGAAGTAATCGCTAATAGGAATCAGCAACTCTTTTTCTTGTAAGGAAACAACCAGAAGCGGGTTTAGAGCGTGGCTATTGATGGCGGTGATAATTCCCAATTTTTCTGAATTAGTGTATACACTGAACCCGATCAAATCACTGGTTTCCAACTTGTCTGATTTTGGTTTTGAGGAGTTAGGAAGGTAAACCTCACATTTGCAAAGTCGATCGGCCTGCTCCGGGTTATTCACATCCTCGAGCTTAACCACGGCAATATCTTTTAAAACAGAGATTTGTTCAATAAAAAAAGGAACCAATCTATTGTCAATTTTAACAAAGATTGATTCCAAATTTTTTGGAAGGGCTGATTCTATAAAAATCTTTACGTCACCCTTCAGTCCATGTCTTTTGATCACGTACCCAATCTGGTAGCATGAGTCAATGTCCATGCCCTATAAATTTATGCTTTTGGCGCTTCGCTTTCAGGAGCCGCGTCAGCTGATGGTGCTTCAGTTGCCTCTGCTTTAGGCTCAACGGCCTTTTCAGTTTGGGCTTCCTCTGCAGGAGCTGCCTCAGCCTCTTTTACCACGCTTTTCTTCTTTATGGCTTCTGCTCTGGCCTCTTTTACTTTTGTTTCAGCTTCTTTGCGGGCTTTGGCCTGATCCTGTTTACCTTTGGCAAGCGTGTCCTTTTTACCCTGAATTTTGGCTTCTTTTGCCTTCATCCATTCATCCCATTTCGCATCCGCTTGCTCCTGCGTGATGGCGCCTTTTACAACTCCAATCTGAAGGTGTTTTTTTAGCATTACACCCCTGTATGATAGCATTGCCTTCACAGTGTCTGTGGGTTGTGCACCATTCATCAACCAATGAAATGCCCTGTCATCTTTCAGCACTATGCTGGCAGGATTTGTCAGTGGATTGTACGTTCCAATTTTTTCAATAAAGCGACCATCTCGTGGTGCTCTGGCGTCCGCTACGACTACATCGTACATTGCCAGTTTTGCGCGGCCTCTGCGGGCCAATCTGATTTTTACAGCCATTTTGCTTGTTTTGTTATGTGGATCTCGTCCAGTATTTTTTAGGACTGCAAATGTAGCAGAATTTTTCTATTTGCCAATGCTACCCTGATCAGGGGATCATGCCTCATGGTTTATATACTCGTTAAAGCGGTTATTGGATTTTTAATACACAGAACCGTTATTTACATTTGTTGACACACCACAAAAACTATGGACAAATACTCCTATATATCCAATGCTGACGTTGGATACCTTGATGGACTTTATCAGAATTATAAGAAAGACCCTTCTTCTGTAGACATATCGTGGCAGAAATTTTTTGAAGGGTATGACTTCTCCCAGCAGCGCTATGGAGACAACGGATCCACAACGGGAGCGGTGGTGCCAGATGGACTCACTATTAAGGAGACACAAGTGAGAACATTAATTCATATGTACAGGTCACGGGCCCATCTTAAGTCGAAGACCAATCCTGTGCGGCCGAGAAGAGATCACAAAGTGCCATTGGATCATAAATATTATGGACTTACGGATGCTGATTTGGATGCTGAGTTTGATGTAGGTGTAGAAGTGGGTTTGGGGAGAACTACTCTAAAAAAGATTATTGAAAAACTTGAAAAGGTCTATGTAGGTCCAATAGGTTTTGAATACAGTTATATAAGAGACCAGGAGATTTTTGACTGGTTCGTTGAAAAGTGCGAAAAGGAATATTACTCCTATGACCCAAGCATCGAAGAAAAACGAGATATCCTTTATAAGCTGAACGAAGCGGTGGTATTTGAAAATTTTCTTCACACCAAATTTCTTGGTCAGAAGCGTTTTTCGTTGGAGGGTGGGGAAAATACCATTCCAGCCTTACAGACGATTATCAATAAAGCAGCAGAGCTTGGAGTATCAGAGGTGGCTATTGGTATGGCGCACCGGGGCCGACTGAATGTGTTGTCAAATATTCTTGGAAAAACCTACGAGCAAATATTTAGAGAATTTGAGGGAAACGCAGGAATAGACGGAACAATGGGTGATGGTGACGTTAAGTACCACCAGGGCTTTGCGGGCCACATCGATACTCCATCGAAGAATAAAATATATGTTAAGTTAACGCCAAACCCTTCCCATTTGGAAGCAGTGGATCCACTGGTGTTAGGATACACACGCGGCCAGATTGATGACGAATATTCTGGTGATCTGAGAAGGGCAATGGCCATCCTTATTCATGGTGACGCAGCCATCGCGGGACAAGGTATATTATACGAAATTGTGCAAATGTCAGGTTTACCTGGATATCACACGGGAGGTACTGTTCATTTTGTAATTAACAATCAGGTGGGCTTTACCACTGACTATGATGACGCACGCACATCTATTTATTGTACTGACTTAGCAAAAATTGTGGATGCACCGGTGCTTCATGTAAATGGTGATGATGCGGAAGCGGTTACTTTCTGCAGCAAGCTGGCGGTGGAATACAGACAAAAGTTTGGTAAGGATATTTTTATTGACATGCTATGTTATCGCAGGCATGGACACAATGAAAGTGATGAGCCCAAGTTTACCCAGCCAAAATTGTATGACCTTATTGCTAAGCATCCAAACCCAAGGGAAGTATTTTCCAAGAAACTTGTAGAGAGGGGTGATGTAGATGCCCAACTGGCCAGTGAAATGGACAAGAAGTTTAGAAGTCAATTGCAAGACAGGCTAAACGAGGTGAAGCAAAACAAATTGCCATATAAGGTTCAAAAAATTGAAGAAGAATGGCATAAGCTAAGAAAATCAACCCCGGAGGATTTTGATTTATCACCAGCCACATCCATCAAGCAGACTGTAATAGATAAGGTGGGAAAAGCCTTGATTACACTACCCGATGGGTTCAAACCAATTAAGCAGATCGAAAAGCTTTTGAAGGATCGAAAGGCAGCGTTTTTTGAGAATAAAGAATTGGGTTGGGCTGAGGCCGAATTGCTGGCCTATGGGTCTATTTTACTGGAAAAAAGATTTGTTCGTTTTTCAGGACAGGATGTAAAGAGAGGCACCTTCTCTCATCGCCATGCCTACGTAATGGATGTAACCGATAATCAGGATTATTGCAATCTTGATCATATTGAGCCGGGTCAGAAGAAGTTTCAGATTTTCAATTCTTTGCTTTCTGAATTTGGAGTACTTGGGTTTGAATATGGATATGCAATGTCTTCTCCAAACGCATTGGTACTTTGGGAGGCCCAATTCGGTGACTTTGTAAATGGTGCACAGGTAATGATCGACCAGTTTATTGCCAGTGCCGAATCGAAGTGGCAGCGCATGAATGGATTGGTAATGCTATTACCACATGGATATGAAGGACAAGGCCCTGAGCACTCCAGTGCCAAACCAGAGCGCTTTCTTCAGCTGGCTGCGGAATACAATATGGTCATTTGTAACCCAACCACAGCAGCAAATTTTTTCCATTTGCTAAGAAGACAAGTGGCCTGGGAATTTAGAAAACCATGTATTGTATTTTCTCCCAAGTCACTGCTTCGTCACCCTGCTGTGGCTTCACCTGTTAGCGAATTTACAAAAGGAAATTTCAAAGAGGTTCTTGATGATCCGTCAAACCCTAAGTCAGCTAAAAAGTTGATTTTTTGTAGTGGAAAGGTTTATTACGATTTGTCTGAGGCAAGACAGAAGAAAAAAATTAAAGATATAGCCATTGTTCGCATTGAGCAATTATATCCATTCCCTGAAAAACAAGTCAACGCAATGTTGAAGAAATACAAAGGAGCCAAGGTAGCCTGGGTACAGGAAGAGCCTTCAAATATGGGGTGCCTGAGTTTTATCATTCGTATGATGCCCGAACAGAAATTTGAATTTGTATCCAGAAAGGCAAGCGCATCTCCTGCTACCGGATACTCTAAAGTACATAAGGCCGAACAGGAAAAACTTGTAAACCAGGCCCTGGAAATTAAATCTTAAAAAAATTAACATACTATCATGTCTGAAAAAGTCAAAGTTCCCACAGTAGGGGAGTCAATCACCGAAGTAACCATTGCCACATGGCTCAAGAAGGACGGAGATCAGGTAGCCATGGACGAGGTAATTGCGGAGCTGGAATCGGATAAGGCTTCCTTTGAGCTGCCCGCTCCAAAAGCGGGTGTGCTTAGGATTTTAAAACAAGAAGGGGATACAGTACCCATTGGTGAAGTGATCTGTGAAATTGATACTTCGGCAGCAGGAGCAAGTAAGACATCGGCCCCGAAAGAAGCAGCTTCCAAGGAAGAATCCAAAACATCTTCATCTGCTTCCAGCGGACCTAAGACTACCGGTGAAGTGAAGGAAATGAAGGTGCCTGCTGTTGGCGAGTCGATTACTGAGGTAACCATTTCCACCTGGTTGAAAAAAGATGGAGATTTTGTTTCGTTGGACGAAGTGATTGCTGAAGTGGAGTCAGACAAAGCCACTTTTGAGTTGCCTGCAGAGGCACAAGGTATTTTAAAGATAGTGGCACAGGAAGGGACTACCTTACCCATTGGTGGTTTGATTTGTAAGATTGAGGTAGCCGAAGGTACTCCTCAACCTGCTGCATCGAAGCCCGCAGAGACTGCACCGGCACAAAGTGCACCTGTTGGTGACAAATCATCTTATGCTGCAGGCCACCCTTCACCCGCTGCTGGAAAGATTTTGTCAGAAAAGGGAATTTCTCCGGATCAGGTTTCGGGTACTGGGGTAGGGGGTAGAATTACAAAAGAGGATGCAATGAATGCTCAGGCGGGCAAGCAACAATCGAGCGATGCAACATCTGTACCCACAGCCCCCAAGCAGTCAAGTGCCCGTGAGGAGACCAGAGAGAAAATGTCAACTATGCGCAGAACCATTGCGAAGCGTTTGGTGACGGTGAAAAATGAAACAGCCATGCTCACAACTTTCAATGAGGTGGACATGAAACCGATAATGGATTTGCGCTCAAAGTACAAAGATAAATTCAAGGAGAAGTATGGTGTAGGTCTCGGCTTTATGAGTTTCTTCACCAAATCGGTATGCGTGGCTTTACAGGAGTTTCCTGATGTAAATGCTTATATCGATGGTAACGAAGCCGTTTATCATAACTATTGTGATATTTCAATAGCAGTGTCTACTCCACGTGGTCTGGTAGTTCCTGTTATTCGAAATGCAGAGTCCCTGAGTATGGCAGAAATTGAAAAAGAAGTGGTGAGACTGGCCACACGTGGCCGCGATGGAAAGCTTTCTATTGAGGAAATGACGGGAGGTACCTTCTCCATAACCAATGGTGGGGTGTTTGGGTCGATGTTATCAACACCAATTTTAAACCCTCCACAATCGGCAATTTTGGGCATGCACAATATTGTGCAACGGCCTATTGCCTTAAATGGTGAAGTGGTAATTCGCCCCATCATGTACCTGGCACTTTCCTATGATCACCGCATTGTGGATGGAAAAGAGTCGGTAAGCTTCCTGGTAAAAGTTAAAGAGCTGTTGGAAGACCCAGGGCGATTAATTTTGGGAGTCTAAGTCTGCTCTTAGGAATAAATTTTCACAGAAAGAATAAAAGTGATATGCAATACAATGTAACGGTAATCGGATCAGGACCGGGTGGATATGTGGCAGCCATTCGCTGTGCACAATTAGGCTTTAAGACAGCCATCATTGAAAAGTATGATTCCCTGGGAGGGACCTGTTTAAACGTGGGGTGTATTCCTTCCAAAGCTTTATTGGATTCATCCGAACATTTCATCAATGCCAAAGATCATTTCAAAGAGCATGGCATTGACATTGCTGCACCGAAGGTGAATATCAAGCAGATGATCACGCGCAAGGCAGATGTAGTGAAGCAGAATGTGGACGGGATTGCTTATCTGATGAAAAAGAATAAAATCGATGTGCATACTGGTGTCGGTTCTTTTGTAGATAAAAACACAATTAAGATTACAGGAAAAGAGGGGAAAGAATCAACGGTTACCACAGAGAAGGTAATCATAGCAACTGGATCAAAACCTACACCATTACCATTTGCTTCATTTGATAAAAAGAGAATTATTTCCAGCACGGAAGCACTTGAACTGAAAGAAGTGCCCAAACATTTAATTGTTGTAGGGGGAGGCGTAATTGGTATGGAGTTAGGCTCAGTATATGCTCGCCTTGGATCAAAAGTTACAGTAGTTGAATTTCTTGATAGCCTTATTCCTACCATGGATGGCACCATGGGCAAGGAGCTGTTGAAGGTGACAAAGAAATTGGGAATGCAATTTTACCTGGGTCACAAGGTAACCTCAATTAAGAACGATGGAAAAGAAGTGGTGCTGAAGGCGGAGGACAAGTCGGGTAAAGCGGTGGAATTAAAAGGTGATTATTGCCTGGTGAGTATTGGAAGACGGCCCTATACTGAAGGTCTGGGATTGGATAAAGTAGGAATTGAATTGGATAAGGGAAAGATACCTGTTGATGATCATTTAAAAACCAAAGTGGATAATATTTATGCCATTGGCGATGTAGTGCGTGGTGCCATGTTGGCCCATAAGGCTGAAGAAGAGGGCGTGATGGTGGCAGAACAAATGGCAGGACAGAAACCTCATATTAATTATTTATTAATTCCCGGTGTGGTTTACACATGGCCCGAAGTGGCAAGTGTTGGGTATACAGAGGAGCAGTTGAAAGAAAGTGGTAGAGCTTATAAGACAGGATCATTCCCCTACAAAGCATTGGGTAGAGCCAGAGCCAGTATGGATACAGATGGCCTTGTGAAAATTTTGGCGGACAAACAAACGGATGAGATTCTTGGAGTTCATATTATTGGAGCACGTGCAGCCGATATGATTGCTGCAGGAGTGACAGCTATGGAGTTTCGGGCATCTGCGGAAGATGTCGCCCGAATGTCACATGCGCATCCTACGTATATGGAAGCGGTGAAAGAAGCATGCCTTGCTGCTACCGCCAACAGACCAATTCATATGTAGGTTTTCTTGCGCAGGTAATAGTTGAGCCCATAGCGAATGGCT
Organism: uncultured Ohtaekwangia sp.; assembly: GCA_964409415.1. Lineage (GTDB taxonomy): Bacteria > Bacteroidota > Bacteroidia > Cytophagales > Cyclobacteriaceae > ELB16-189. Next base: position 474,794 of record CAYPDF010000001.1, read on the forward strand.
AGTGCGGCTACTACAGGAATCAAAAACACATTCAATTGCTGAGGCAGCAATGCCCAGGTGATGAGAAGGAGTAAGGTAATTCCTGTAAGGAACCCATAGTACTTCTTCACCATTTCTGTTTTTTTACCAAAAATCATAAAAGCAGTAAAAAGATTGGTTGGAAAAGCCCACAATAAATTGAAATTATTAGCAGCAGCTTTATGATCGGTGGCAACCCAAAGGATAAAAAGCAAACAACCAATAGCCCCGGTTACAAATAACAATATAACATCAAGCCACTTTGATGGTTTCTTCTTTTTAAAATCCAAAAAGGAAACGACAATCACCACCACAAGCAAAGCCCCAAAGACCGTCCAGGGATGAGGGACGGTATCGAAAACCATCGGTTCACCAGGGGGATCAGAAATGACAGTTTCTTTCACCAGCGGCTTTGAACCGTTGCTGGTGATGATAGTTGCGTGATTAAACGATGATTCGATATAATCCGGCAAAAACATGTAGTCGTATGGAGTAGCTTTTTTATCCATGGGCAAACCAAGACAAATGTCTATACCCAAATCCCCCCAGGGTTGCTTTTTGAGGTACAGATCTGTAAGATCACGAATGGTGTAATCTGTAGTGATAAAGGATTCATCGAATTTTATTTTCTCTCCCAAGACTTCAATAAAGACATCGCGAATCTTGGTGGCGCAGTTGTTGTAAAAATAATCGTAGTGATATTCTTGATTTTCTGGCAGTGCATTCCACTGTAAGTAATCAAAAAGTTTTTGCTTTTGTTCCTGGGTCAGGTCAATTACCTGTTCATGAACCCATCTGTTATAATAGAGATAGTAATACCTAAAATCTGGATAGGATTGCACAGACAACTTATAGAGCAGGCGCCCACGGGTAAAGTTGAGATAGAAGTTGGGTTGGTCGAAATTGAATGTACCATAGTTATAGGCATAATCAATTCTATTTACAGGATCATACACCCTAATCGCATTATGCCCAAAAGCGGAATATAGTTCACCCTGAAAAGGGGCGCATGTAATTACACTGATGTGCGCATTTTCTGACAGTTGAATCTGCTGTCCAAATAAATGGATAGAAAACAGAAACAAGAAGAGAGGAAGAATATTTCTCATGGGTTAAATAATGGATGGAAAGATAAAACAATCGCGCTGTAAAAGGTAATTTTGAAATAGTCATGAATAGAAATATAACGGACGGATTGAATTTTATATCAAAGCTTACCCTTCCCAGAGTTTGGAATTCCGGAAAGGTGCTTTCCAGCTATTTCTACTCCAGGTTTTCAGGAAAGGCTTCACTGCCTGGTTTGCCTATTAGCATCTCAATAGAACCCACCACCTCGTGTAATCTGAGGTGCCCTGAATGCCCAAGCGGTCTTAGGTCTTTTACGCGGCCTGCAGGAATGCTGGAACAAGATTTATTTAAGAAAGTAATCGATGAGTTGGCGCCCACATTATCTTATCTGATATTCTATTTCCAGGGAGAACCATACCTTCATCCTCAGTTACTTGAAATGATAACGTACGCTTCTCAAAAAAAGATATACACTGCTACGTCTACCAATGCGCATTACCTCAACGATGAGGTAGCAAGAAAGACAGTTGAGTCGGGATTGGACAGGTTGATTATTTCGATTGATGGTGTAGATCAGGAAACCTATTCTTCTTATCGTGTAGGCGGGAAACTTTCCAAAGTGATTGAAGGAACCCGTAACATCATAAAATGGAAACGAGAATTGAAATCAAAAACGCCACACGTTATATTTCAATTTCTTGTTGTCAGACCCAATGAATCTCAGATAGATCAGGTTTACAAGCTGGCCGATGAACTTGGAGTGGATGAGGTGGCACTTAAAACTGCTCAGATTTATGATTTTAAGAATGGATCTGACTTAATTCCTATTAACGAAAAGTATTCTCGTTATAATAAAATGAGCGATGGTACTTACAGTATTAAAAACAGGTTGTTCAACCACTGCTGGAAGATGTGGCACAGTTGTGTGATCACCTGGGATGGAAAGGTGGTGCCGTGTTGCTTTGATAAGGACGCTCATTTTGTGCTAGGTGATTTAAAAGAAAAATCTTTTAAGGAAATTTGGAGTCAAAAGAAATATCAGCACTTCAGGCAGTCCCTGTTGCATTCCCGAGAGGAAATAGAAATTTGTAAAAATTGTACGGAGGGTACTAAGGTGTGGACCTAAACAGTGGCCTTCTTTTTCTCTATTGATTTTTGAATGGCTTTTACATCAAGGGCACCGCACTTTCCGCATCCGGACTCGCACTCTGAGGAAGTGAATGACCTGAAAATAATCCAACCCAAATAACCTACAGCGGCTAACCCAAGTAAACCAACAAGAATGTACTGAATCATGTTACAAATTTAACGAATTGCGGCAATTTTCGGAATGGCCTCTAATTTTCGAGTTTGATGCGATCGGTGGCAAATAAGCCCTTCCGTTATAATTTCTTTGATTCTGCTCAATATTGCCTTATTGAGTCAATATCCCCAGTGTTTTTTGATCACTTCTACCATCTCAGGTTGAACCATTCCAGCGGCACAAATTTCGCCACCATACAAAAAGTTGTCACCTCCTCTAAAATCTGTCACTTTCCCTCCGGCCCTTTCCACAATTAGACTGCCTGCAGCCACATCCCATGGGTTTAGGTTGTATTCAAAGAAACCGTCCATCCTGCCACAAGCTACATAGACCAAATCGGTAGCGGCACTTCCCAATCTGCGCACCCCATGGGTTACTTCTAGAAAGGTTTTGATGATGGAGAGATACTCTTCTCTTTTATCGAAATGGTAATAAGGGAAACCAGTTGCCAGGAGGCTCTCATTCAACGATTTTGTGTCTGAAATTTTGATCTCTTTGCCATTACAGGTAGCGGGGCCTTCTACTGTGGCAGAAAAGCATTCCATTTTGCTCACTTCATGCACTACCCCTAAAACAATTTTATTCTTCCGGGCCAACCCAATGCTCACTGCAAAAGGGGGGAGTCCATGGGTAAAGTTGGTAGTGCCATCCAGCGGATCAATAATCCATTTATATTCTGTTTCTCCTTCCATTACAGTTCCTTCCTCAGCCAGGAAACCGGAGCCAGGCAAAATAACTTTTAGTGCCCTGACTATCTTTTTCTCGGCCTCCTTGTCCACATAAGAAACAAGGTTGTTTGGGCTATCCTTGTGCTCAATTCTATTTTTATCAAAATCCTTTACCTCATTACTAATAAAATTTGCCACTTCATTACTGAGTTCAATTACATCCATCTCCATTTGCTCCAGGTCTACAGTCATTTCTTGGTGGTTTTTCTTTTGACTAAGGTAAACAATAGAATTAACACTGAAACCCAGGCTGCGGTTCTTGGAATAAACTCACCTTTTAAACTATAATCGTTATTTGTATGAGGGAGAGATGAGTAGAGTTGCATCATTTCTTCTCGGGTGACAACATTTGCAACGCCAGGAGTGGCGTATGAATAGAAAATTGGGCCGGCCACGGAAAGAATAAATAGCACTATGAATACCCAATTTACTTTCTTCTCGGTGAGCACCGCCTTATAGAGCAGCATGTTGCATATAAGCACCCAGAGCGATGCACCAAGATACCCGGTGGCATGGTTCCAGGCTGTCCATTCTGGTTTTAGAAAAAACAAATCGGCAAGAAAATTAACAGGAAAAGGGGACCATTTTAGCATAACATACTCGACCGTCAACCAGAAGAGAGGGAGTGTAATTATGCTTACACGGACACCCAGGCTCTTTCTCACAAAAGTGTAGCCTAAAAACGACAAGGTGAATAGTATTGTCTGCACCAGAATATGTGCAAGCTGATTGAATGCGAAGAGATTACCCGCAAAGAAAGAAATGGAAAGGCCGAGGAGGATAAGCTCTAAAAAACTCCAAATAGATTTTTCCTTTCGGTTATTAACTGCAATAGCGATAAATGGAGCGAAACCAATAAAGGCCAAAAGCGGAAATGAGGGCATCATCCACGCCAGGCTGAATAAAATTGTGCCACCCACAAAAAGATAAATGATGCCGATGTTATTCTTTTTTGCCATCGATTACAATTACAATCTCTCCCTTTACCTTATTTTCATTAAAATGAGTTGCAACTTCTTTCAAGGTACCCGTAATCGTTTCTTCATATATTTTGGTAAGCTCCCTTGATACAGAAATTTTTCTATCCTCACCAAATATTTCAATCATTTGATTCAGGGTCTTTTCAAGCCGATGCGGAGATTCATACGCAACAATGGTTCGTTCTTCCTTAGCGAGTTTATTCAGCAGTGTTTGTTTTCCTTTTTTGTGGGGCAAAAATCCTTCAAAAACAAAACGATCAGTAGGAAACCCGGATTTTACCAGCGCGGGCACAAAGGCCGTTGCTCCTGGTAAACATTCCAGTTTGATGCCCTCCTGAAGACAAGCCCGGGTTAATAAAAAACCCGGATCAGCTATTCCAGGGGTGCCAGCATCGCTTACTAGTGCCATGGTTTCACCTGATTTCATCTTTTCTATAAGCCCAGTCAGTTTTTTGTGCTCATTGAAAATGTGAAAACTGACCAAAGGCTTCTGAATGTTATAATGCTTGAGCAGAATTCCGGATTTGCGTGTGTCCTCCGCCAGGATAGTATCTACCTGTTTTAAAACCTCCAGAGAACGCAGGGTGATATCTCCCAAGTTTCCAATAGGTGTAGGAACAAGGTAGAGGGAAGTTTTTTCTTGATTCACTTTGTCAGGCCATCAATGGCTTCAGCCAACTTACGATCTTTCTCTGTTACAATGTTGCCGGCATCGTGAGTGGAGAGTTCAACTGTTACCCGATTATAAACATTTGACCAATTGGGGTGGTGATTCATTTTTTCTGCAAGCATGGCCACCCTCGTCATAAAGGCAAAGGCCTCACTAAAGTCTTTGAACTGGAAGGTCTTCTTTAGCTTGTGATTTTCTTCTATCCACATAAGCAGGTAAGATTAGTTGACAATAAAGTTACTATTAACCCAAAAAAAATCATTAAACTTTTTTGCACTACGTGCTGATGATTGAAAATGAAACACATATAGATATTTCATTGAAGTAATATTGGTTTCATTTTCAATATCAGGGTTAATCCTGATATTCCAGACGATTCCTGACGATTTCGTCAGGAATCGTCACCCAGAGGGCAAAATTGCCATTCCTAATGGCAATTTTGGGATTAAATGATTCATAGCCTTCCTATAGGGCAATAATGCCGCCTATTGTGGCAGCATTTTGATATACCTCAATGACTGCCGCTGTGGAGGGCATCATTGTTTGAATTGTGAAGCTGGTGTAGTTCCCGTTTTTTGAGGTTCGCTCACTGGGCTTGTGCATGGGAAATAACTCCCGTACTTGTTCTTCCTGGCCTTTGGGTACAATAAATTTGAAGGTATATAAAGAAGGCCACGCGTAATGGTTGTCCAGTTTTTCACGGAAGGAGCGAAGCTGGTTTTGATCTATCATAAAAAAAAGACCCCACCCGGGCTACAAATGGAGTCTTATATGGTATTGTTAGTTAATAAAATAGATATCGTTTGTCTTCGATTTTGGCACCCTTCTTTAGGGCTTCGGCAATATCTAAACCAGATTGACTATTAAGCGTTTGTAGTTTTTGGTTCTTAAACATAGTATAATCTCCAATCTCTGGAGCAATGGTTTTGTTCCCGTCCTCTATGATTAAAACTCCATTTTCACCAATGATCGGCTCTGAACGCTTTCCACTTTCCAGTCCAAATGCTTTACCAACGGCTATCGGATCTATGCCTACACCTGGAAGAGAATTGGAATTCAATTTAAGGTCACTGGAGGAATTGACAGTGGCATCTTCTCCATAAGCGGCAGCAATCTCTTCAATTGTACCGGTGAGACCCTTAAGTTTTTCGGCAATTTTTTGACCTTTTAGTTTATTCTTAACCAACGGAGTAATTTCTTCTTTTACGTCTTCAAAAGGTCTGTATCCTTCTTCGGTTTCTCCGGTCATAACCGCTACCACATAGCTGTTTTGCACATCAAATACATCCGAAACTTTGCCCAGCTTTGCATCACGGAAAAGCCACAGAACGATCGGGCGGGCGTCATCCAATGTATTTACCCTGCTGGCATTGGTGCTCACATCTTCTGCATTGTAGACCGTTAACTTTTCTTCCGTAGCTTTCTTGTTAAATCCTTCCAGTCCGGAAACACTGCTGGCAAATAAGTCGGCCTTTCTGTAGGCTTCATTTTGAGTTTCATCGCTTGGTGTAATGTCGCGCTCGATTATTGCCAGGGTGTAAGAGGTGTTGTCCTTTACGCTGGTAACATCAATAATGTGGTAGCCAAATTCTGTTTCTACTAAATTATTCAACAAGCCGGTTGACCTTGCGTTAAACACTGCATTTTCAAATGGCTTTACCATCTGACCGGAGGTAAAGTACCCAAGATCTCCACCTCTTGAAGAGGTGCCATCAGTACCAAACTCTGCTGCTTTTTGAGCAAAATTAGCCCCTGCTTTTAGATCGTTCAAAATGCCCTGTGCTTTGTCGTGTGCTGCACGTTTTGCGGCAGGTGTTTCATCATCCCACCTGATAAGGATGTGACTGGCGCGTGCAGTGTAGACTGTGTCCTGATTGATAGACACTAGCTTAACCACCTTATACCGGTTGCCATCTATTAATGGGCCCACTACCGTACCGGCTTTCATGGAGCCAATCTGATCACTAAGAAAAGCGGGTAATTTATCAGGTGTGTAGGTAGCAAAAGACTCTGCATTATCCGTATTCAAAGCTGCGAACACAGAGTCTTCATCAGTAGTTCTGAAATCTGAGGCTATCTTTGTAAGTTCTTCGCGAATTTCTGCTGAATCTGCAGCAGAGGGAGTAAGAGGAAACGATACGTAGCTTAAGCTGCGAGATTTTTCTGCTTTATACTTTTCTTTATTCTTGTTGTAGTAATCTTTCAGATCGGCATCTGTGGCTGTCACCAACGAATCACTCATGGAATAGAAGGGGACGTATACGTACTTCACCTCGCACACATCATTTTGCAGGTGATATTCTCTTTCAGCCTCTGCCTGGGTAACATAGTTAGTTTTGATAATTAGATTTTCAAACTTTATACGCTCTCTTGCCGGCACCAGGTCAGCCCTGAACATATTCCAACGCACCCTTGGTTCGGAATTAATGGGTTGGTTGTCCAATGACTGGAGATAAGAGATAAGGTTATTTCTATTAAAATTTCCGGCAGAATCAGTGAATGAAAGTTTGATATTCTCGTCTACATTTTTTCCCTGAATGATATCCCACTCCTCATCGCTGGTTACTTTCACACCTACTTTTTCGTATTGAGGCATAATGGCATAACGCGAGATGAGAAGGTCCCAGGCCTGCTGGCGTAATGTGGGGCGTTCAAGCTCTCCAGGTTGGCGACCAAAAGTAAGGATGTAGTTGTTTTCTCTTGATTGCACTGCAGCCTGAAATTCTTCCAGAGAGATAGATTTCCCTCCTATTTCGCCTACCACATTGTTGTTTCCGGAGAGTACAGATCTGGGTCCACTTCCAAATAAGTCATTTAGAACAAATGCAGCTATTGCTACGGTAATAAATCCAACGACCACCTTGGTCATTTTGTTCCTCAAAGTTCCGATCAGCGCCATACCGCGTTTTTGATTAGAGTTAGCCTAAAGTTAATTTTTTAAAGAGCCGCAAATTTAAGGTCTATTATCAATTCAGCAAAGGGGTGAATCACTAATTAAGTAATTAATTTTGCTGATTATCAGGCAATTAAATGGCCCAATCCGGTATAATGAATTAGTTCGACACCTGTTTTTTTTCTACGATAAGCTTTACCATGTCAATACGATTATCTTCCGTGGATTGAATGACGAAAACGTAAGGAGGAATGGTAATGGCTTCCCCCTCTTCAGGGAAGTCTTCCGTAAACGACAGAATCATCCCGCCAAGAGTTTCATAGTCACCTTCGGGTAGATTCCACCCATAAGTATCGTTGAGGTAGTCGATTTCGTGTCTTGCACTGAGTAGAAAGGTCTGCTCATCCAACTGCTGTTCAACGAGATCATCTGCATCATGTTCATCCTCAATCTCACCAAATATTTCTTCGATAATGTCTTCCATACTTACAATTCCTGAAGTGCCTCCAAACTCGTCTACTACTACTGCAAGGCTTTTCCGATCCTTAATGAACTGAATCATTAATTCATTCACCATCATTGCTTCCGGTACAATATTGATAGGGGTAAGAATTTCGTTGATGGATTTTGGCTTCGTGAAAAGGGCCGAAGAATGACAGTAGCCAATCACATCATCAATTGTTTCGTTATAAACGATGATTTTGGAGTGCCCGCTTTCGATAAAGGCTTCTTTTAATTTATCCAAACCTTCATCGGATGCAATTGCAATAATTTCTGTACGCGGAATCATACACTCTCTGACTTTGACCGTTTTAAACTCAAGCGCATTGTGAAATATTTTTTTATCCAATTCAATTTCCTCATTCTCGTGTTTTACGTTTTGCATATTACTGAGGTAATGGTTCATATCGGTGAGACCGAATGCCGGCTTTTCTTCAGAATATTCAAGCCTTAGCACGTGTATGATTACAAGCTTTGAAAGGTAAACAATGGTAAAAGTGATAGGTGAAAGAATATAAAATATAATACGGAAAGGTATAGCCAGCGTGGCCAACATTAGGTTTGGATTGATCAAAAACAGACTCTTTGGAAGAAACTCAGCGGTAAAGAGTATTATTAAAGTGGAAATTAATGTTTGAATAAGTAAAACATACATATCACTTTTGAACCCATCAGGCAAAATAGAAACAAGCGATGGTTCTATCATTTGAGTGATGAAGATGCCAAAGAGAACCAATGCAAGCGTGTTTCCAATCAATGTAGTGCCAATAAACCATGATGGCTTTTTAACAAATTGTGACATTATACGCCCCCAAAGAACCCCTTGCTTTCCTTGTAACTCTATCTGTAACTTGTTCGCTGAAAAAAAAGCGATTTCTATTCCTGAGAAGAAAAAGGAGAAAATAAGTGATATAAGAATAGGGGTGAATAACGCGGTATTCATCTATGCAGATCGTTTTCTTATGGAATAAGCAAAGAATAAGACCAATGAAAGCATGATTGCCCAATAGGCATTACCGAGACCTACCGTCATTACTTCGTAAGCCCCCACGATAATAAATACTACCGCCAGGGATAGTAAAAGCACATCAACCAATTTCATGGATGTACAAAGATAAGCATAATGTATGATTGACAACGATCACTCAATGACCTCGAATTCCCCCTCCGGATTTTTAATGGTGTAGTCAGTGAGGTCCTGAGCGGCCTCCAAGCCAGTACCATAAATAACTTCGTTTTCCAGTTTGATGGTCACAAATTTTTCAGTGAAAATGCGTTTAGTATCTTGCTTCCAAAAAAGTTCTTCTGTGTTCAGTTGTTCTTTTTTTTGGATGTTCACAATCTCTACCTTACCCCTCCCTCGCCACTTATCTTCCTCGCTGAAGTAATAGGCGCTATTGGCACGCAGGGTAGAGGTGATCTTGCCGGTTTCATCGAAGAACTCGAGATATATTCCCTCAGGAAATTCACGGTCTCCATTTTCAAATTCAAAAACTTTTTGAGCGATCATTTTTATCTTAATCAGATCTTTCTCCGCGTAGTACATTTCCACATTTTCAGCTTCTTTAAGCGGACCGTGGTACTCCACAGGCTGGGCGGTTTCCGTTGGTGTACATGCGATTAATACCAGCCAACAAAATGCAATAACACTTGGGGTGCCAATAAGATGCTTAGCTGCTTGCGTTGTCATTTTTTGAAAAACAAAAGGCTGGCTTTTAGCCAGCCTTTTATTAGCAATATCTTTTATTTAATCTCTGGTGTCTATGGTAACGGTTTCTCCTACCCAGCAACTCACCCTCATGGTATCGCCTACTTTCCAGTTGAAAAGGAAAATCTCTTCTTTTGAAGGAAACTGAGATTTTGCCTGGGCCATTTTCTGACTGGCGCCAGCTCTTGCATACATGTTGTAAGCAGCGATATACACGAGTCTATCCTCAGCCATGTTTACTCCCTTTTTGCAGTCATTAAAACTGCTGTAATACAGGTCGCCAATCTTCTCATAGCCATCCTTGTTTCCTGCTTCAGCAGCCTTACGGAAGTAATCGCGTGCGGCATTTTTATTGTTATTCTTGGCTTGAATACTACCCAGATAGACAAGTATCTCCCCTTTGTCCTGTTGGGTAGATGCAAGTTCAAGGGCTTCTTTCAAAAACTGTTCTGCTTTGTCAAAGTTCTCATTACCCATGTACTTTAAGCCCATATTTTTAGCCAAGCCGAAGTCGGGCTCTGCCTTGTCAATAAGCTCACCTACCTCAAGCCACAATGGGTCATCAGTACACTTACCCTGAAGCATAAACCCAAAAATCTTCTTGGCCAATGGAAGATCATTTGGTGTTTTTCTAAATTTCGGTTCAAGATTGCTCTTCACAAAGTTACAGTCCACTTTTACCATTCCGATCAGTAACTCGTCAATCACCCCAACATATTCTTTGATTTTAGTTGCGTTTTTAGTTTTGCCTGCAGCCTCGTAAGCTTTAATTTTTGCATTTGCTATGGAAACGATTTTATCATAGCGTTCAAGGATTTGTTCATCAGAAAGATTCTTGAGAAGAACATTGTTTGCCTGAACAACTTGCATGTATGCCACAAGGTTACCATCAGACATTTCAGTACCACTGATTTCTGCTACATGATCAAATAGTTTAAGCAGTTCTTCTGATTTATCCTTATTGGTTACATTGTATTTATAGGCATAAAAAGCTTTTCTATTCAGGACATTCACTTCATCACCACAGTATTTGATGCGCAAGTCATACATCATCAACATAGAATCAACCAACTGTTGCTTTCTCGCTGGATCTTTTTCTTTCTCAGCCAGATTATCATAGATGTCAGCGCCATCGATGTACAATTTTACATGCCAATCGGGCGCATTTTTTAGCATCCAGGTAAATGGCTTAGCTGCCGCACGGTATTGCCCTTGTTTCATAGCATCACCATAGAGGGCTACCTTTTCTTCTGCCATACTTTTGTCTTCAGGCCATTTGAACTCACGACATTGAGCAATTGAATCAAAGTTCAATACAGCAAGCATCATTATTAAAGCACCAGTTACTATTGTTTTCATTGTTTTCATTTTCTAGTCAAATCTTCTTTTAATAAACCATTGGTCGTTGAAAGTAACGCCAAAATATAACTTAAAGTAATTTTCTTCAATAGTGTTTGTTTGTAAATCACCCCTCTTTCCCACCTTTATAGCCAAATCCAAGCTTGAAATTCGGCTTACAGGTAGAGTTAACCCAAAATTAATGCCAAAATCTTTTAATGCATTGCCATTAACCAAATAAGGAGCTTCGCTTAGGCTAACACCCGTTTGGTATGTCATTCTTTTAAGATAGTTATCCAGTGATCCCGCATCTGGGGTTATTTTCCCCCCAAGAGCAAACTGCCATCCGGATTTGCCTCCGACAGATGATCCTCCAAAGTTTTTGAATTGGTTGTAATCAACGTAAGTAAAGTCTGCTCCAATCAGCCATTGCAATTCTTTGCCAAAGGAAATGCCAGCGCCCATAGATTGCGGAATAGTTGTAGTGCCGCGAACGTTATTTACAATTGTTACGGAATCTGCAATTCCTGATACGTTTCTACGCTCCAAACGCTCATAAAATTTTGTGTTGACGTCTGCATTGAAATCATAAACCAGCCCCACATTGATTTGATAATTTTTCCTACCAAGCGAGTCTTTGTGAAAAGCAGCGCCACCTGAAAAACCAAATCCATGAAAAGATTGCCGATCGTAAATATTAGTTGCGTAATTAACCAATTGATCGGATTTTGAAAGTGTTGATGTGTACTGATTGACTATTGCGCTAAAGTAATAGGTGCCCTTGAAACCGACAGATATGTTAGGGTGAATTTTAACGCCATTTGACCAGTATAATTGATTGATACCACCGGTGCCACTCTCAATCACATTCACCATTTCGGCACTGTTGGCGATTTCGCTCTGGTAGTTGAGCCGATAATTTACAGAAGAATAGGGCATCAACCCTATGGCCATTCCCCACTTATTTCGTTTTACAGGAAAACCCAGGGCAAGATAGTTTAAGTTACCACTACCTGTTTTTTCGGACGTGTTAGCTCCTTTTATTGTTCTTTGCTCCCCCAGGAAGCCTGCCTCAAAAACCGTAATTGTATTGTAGACAAGAAGAGCAGGATTGACATTATTTAAATGCCAATATTCAGGGTTGCTAATGCCAAGCCCTGCCATACCCTGATTTTGCGTAAGCCCGTTACCGAAAGTCTCTCCGATTCCAAATGAAGAAAATGGTGTTTTGGCGGCCTGACCAATTGACTCCAACGGAATAAATGCAATCAGCAATACTATGGAGGCGTACTTAGAAATTGACATTATGAAGTAAAATCCTGTTCAATCCGCTCAAGACGAGATTGGGGGCTACAAATATGGGGTGTTTCAACCTGTTTTCAAAAAGAGGGGCATCACCCCCGCATAAAATCACTTCCATAGTGGGATATTTTTTTTTATATCTTTCTATTATTCCTTCAAGCTCGGCCAGCACTCCATTTGCTACCCCACTTTGCATACACGATTCAGTATTATTTCCTGTAAGCGGTGCATGTTCGTTGAATTTAACTAACGGTAGCCTGGCAGTGAAAGTATGCATGGCTTCAAAGCGCATTTTTATCCCTGGTGATATGGCGCCCCCATAATAGTTGGCCTGGTCATCTACAAATTCATAGTTGATGCAGGTGCCCATATCAATGATCAAACAGTCCTTGTTAGGCATTACGTCAAGGGCACCACAAGCAGCAGCAATACGATCTACCCCTAATGTTTGTGGGGTGCTGTATTTTACAACTATAGGAAGCGGAAGGGACTGGTTCATCAAAATTTTTTTTCCGCCACTATTCATTTTTTTAAATAGGTCATCGGTTTGTCGGGCTACAGAGCTGATTATGACGTTATTATATTTAACCCCCTTGAGCCATTCAAAAAAGATAGTGTCGGCTTCAAATGAAAACTGCTGTATCAGGTTTGTCTGCTCGAAGAGGCCGGCTTTAATTCTGGAATTACCATAATCCACTACAAGATTCATAAAGTGTTTTTGCAAATGATTACATTAGTTGTTTGACGGCACAAAAGTATTGAAAATCATGTGCATGTTTACTGAATAGAAAAAGAAATGCCCTTTATAATGAGACCCAATTCTAACAGAAATAGCACATCATCCAGGTATAAAGTGATTGGTTTAATGTCAGGAACCTCATTGGATGGATTAGATATCGTCTGTTGCGAATTCTTGTTAAAGAATAAAAAATGGAAATTCAAAATTACAGCAAGTGAGACATTGAGATATTCCTCCAAATGGCGTACCCAACTTGCGAAGGCACACCTCCTATCGGGGGAAGCATTGCAAATGTTAGACAATGACTTTGGGTTTCTCATAGGAAATGCTTGTAATAAATTTATCCAAAAAAATAAAATAAGAGGAGTTCAGTTCATTGCATCGCATGGCCACACTGTTTTTCATCAACCAAAAAAAAAATTGACTTTTCAACTGGGTAACGGAAATGCCATTCATCAGATAACGAGTCTTCCGGTAGTAAATGATTTTCGTTCACTAGATGTATTAAAGGGAGGAGAGGGCGCCCCTCTCGTCCCGATAGGGGATCACTTGCTTTTTGCTCAATTTGATATATGCCTAAACTTAGGTGGAATCGCAAACCTTTCAAGAATTGAGAAGGGGAAGAGGATAGCGTTTGATATTTGTTTTGCCAACATGGGACTAAACTATCTGGCCAAAAAAATGAACAAAGTTTATGATAAGGGAGGGAAGGAAGCTTCAAAAGGAAAAGTGAATGAGAATATGATAACCCTTTTGTGTAATCAATATTTACAATGGAGAACCGTAAGGCCTTCGCTAGCCCGTGAGGGTTTTGAAAAATCTATTCAACTTATCCTTGACAATGATTCTATATTATTACGAGACAGGCTTCGCACGGTAGTTGAATCCATTGCCATGGAGATATCCAATAGCCTTCCCAAATCAAATATTAAAATACTGGTCACAGGTGGAGGAGCGTTGAATTCATTTTTGATAAAGTGTATTCGGGAAAAGTTGGGTAGTAAAGTAAAGTTAATTGTTCCGGATGCTGTGATGGTAAATTATAAAGAGGCAATTGTGTTTGCATTGCTTGGTATTCTTTGCGTACGAAATGAAGTAAACGTATTGAAAAGTGTAACCGGAGCCCCTACGAACTCAAGTGCAGGTACAATGATTGGATTTTAACGACCCATTAAGAATTACTTTTAAATTTACCGCAATCTTGATCTAATGTTATGAAAGAACTTCTCGAAAAATTTGAGAATAAAAGGCCCGAAATAGTTTTTGAGTGGAAAGATTCTGAAACGGAGGCAGAAGGATGGGTGGTAATTAACTCTTTGCGAGGAGGGGCAGCAGGAGGAGGAACGCGGATGCGAATGGGGCTGGATAAGCGTGAAGTAGAGTCGTTGGCGAAAACAATGGAGGTTAAGTTTACGGTCTCGGGCCCACCGATTGGAGGGGCAAAGTCTGGAATAAACTTTGATCCAAATGATCCGCGTAAAGCGGAGGTATTGCACAGATGGTATGCTGCGGTTATGCCATTGCTGAAGTATTATTATGGAACTGGAGGAGATTTAAATGTGGATGAAACGCATGAGGTAATTCCTATCACCGAGGACGTGGGTATATGGCATCCACAAGAAGGCGTATTTACGGGGCACTACAAACCATCAGAACCGCAAAAAGTTAATCGCATTGGCCAGCTCCGTCAGGGTGTGGTCAAGATCATTGAAGACAAGCGATTTACGCCATCATTGGCAAAAAAGTATACGATTGCAGATATGTGTACAGGCTACGGTGTGGCGCAAGCGGTACGTCATTATTATGAACTTTGGCACAATGGGGCGAAGGGAAAACGTGTGGTGTTGCAGGGGTGGGGAAATGTGGGTGCTGCTGCAGGATTTTATCTTTCGCAAATGGGAGTGAAAATAGTGGGAATAATAACCAGAGAAGGAGGATTGATAAATCAGGCAGGCTTTAGCCCTAAAGAAGTGGAGCAACTTGTGCTTAATCGTCAGGGGAATAAATTGGCTTCTCCTGAACTTTTGCCATTTGAGATTGCAAATGAAAAAATTTGGGATCTTGAGTTTGAGGTTTTTATTCCTGCTGCTGCTTCTCGTCTTGTTACTAAAAACCAGGTCGAAAGGATGATTGCTTCAAAACTAGAAGTGTTTTCTTGTGGTGCGAATGTGCCTTTTGCTGATCCTGAAATATTTTTTGGACCTACAGGTTTATATGCGGATCAAAAATTCTCTGTGATTCCCGACTTTATTGCCAATTGTGGCATGGCCCGTGTTTTTGCCTATTTTATGGAGAACGAGGTAAACATGCATGATGAGGATATTTTTAATGATATTTCCAACATTATCAGAACTGCTCTTGAAAAAACAAAAAAAGTGAATTCCGGGACAACCGGCATAGCACAGTCTTCTTTTGAAATTGCGTTGAGACAACTGGTATAATCCAAAAAAGCTAATGACTGCGGCAATCATCAAATTACAGTTTCATTAGTTAACCCCTTACAACCTAACAGAAACATCATTATTTATAAATCCAAGGCATATAATTATTCTTAATAACCATTCCGGACAAATAAATTTGGAAATGATTGGAGGCTTAAATTGGCTTCTCCCTATATTTGGTTGGATGGATTTCGGCTTGTGGGGAGCGGCTTTATAATGTCATTCTGAACTCAGTATTGTATTAAATTCTGTCTGGTCTGCATAGCTATGGTCATTCCAATCATTCTCCTGCTTGTTGGATTTATCGTTTTGATTAAAGGGGCAGACTTTCTCGTAAATGGATCATCTTCCATTGCCAAAAAATTCAATATTTCCAATTTGGCCATAGGCCTAACAGTGGTAGCACTAGGCACTTCAATGCCGGAGTTAATAGTAAGTGTGATCTCTGCCATCAATGGCAAAAGCGATGCGTCCTTTGGCAATATTATTGGCAGCAATAATTTCAATCTTCTTTTTATTTTAGGTGTATCAGGATTGATCTGTCCACTAGCGGTTCAAAGGAACACCATTAAATATGAAGTGCCAATTTCGTTGGCGGCCGCTTTGTTACTACTTCTTTTAGTAAATGATCAGTGGTTTGTAGACAATGGACACCAGGTGCTTACACGTTGGAAAAGTTTGATTCTGCTAATTGGCTTTGGCCTCTTCCTGCTCTATGTTTATCGAAGCATGTCGAGAACGACCGATGTTGATGAGGGGCTAAGAATAAAAATTTACAGCACATGGATTTCCATTGGATTGTTACTGGTGGGTATCGCCATGCTTATAGGGGGTGGAAAACTGGTGGTAGATAATGCCATTGCAATTGCCCAACAGGTGGGGTTGAGTGAAAGGTTAATAGGTCTTACCATATTGGCTGCCGGAACCTCACTGCCTGAGTTGGCTACCTCAGCGGTAGCTGCCTATCGCAAAAACGCAGACATTGCAATTGGCAATGTAGTAGGATCAAACATATTTAATGTTTTATTTATTCTCGGAGCTACCGGAATGATTCACCCGATAGGTTATAATATCCAATTAAACTTTGATGTGTATGTAATGATAGTGTCCACAATTGTGTTGATGATATTTATGTTCACCATGAGAAGAAGACAACTCGATCGGTGGGAAGCTTTTATGTTATTATGCGGATATGTTGTTTATACTATTTTCCTTATTGGAATGGAAAACACATGAGTGTTAGTGAGGGGGGTGAACCGCAAAAATAGGTTCTATAATCATGTACATAATAGCACCTGATGCGTAACCAAGAAGTGCGAGCAATGAGATTTTTTTGGCATACCAGATGAAGTCTATCTTTTCTAAACCCATGGCTGCGACCCCCGCAGCTGAGCCAATGATAAGAATACTACCTCCTGTACCCGCGCAGTAGGCCAGGTATTCCCATATCATGTGATCCTGATAGAATGTATCCATGTTATACATTCCCATGCTGGCCGCAACAAGAGGCACATTATCTACAATGGCAGATAGCATACCAATGAATGTAATGATAATTCTTTGATCTCCTATGGACTGATCTAACCAAGCTGCCAATTGATACAATATCTGCATAGATTCCAATGCACCTACAGCCATAAGTATACCCAGGAAAAACAGTATGCTGGGAACATCAATTCGTGACAATGCACCCACTGCTGTAAAGTCATTTTTTTTGAATTCGTCTGCTTCAGGATTAATCAACTCAGAGACTACCCAAAGTACACCAAGGCCAAGAAGCATACCCACAAATGGAGGTAGGTGTGTCACGGTCTTAAATATGGGTACAAATACCAATGCACCCACCCCAAGGAATAACATCAATTTACTGGTACTCACCATTTTTTCTTTATCTGCTGTACTGGCATCAACTTCGCCCAAAGTCCCTTTCAGCGTGTAACTTAAATAGATGAGAGGGATAAGTAAGCAGAACACGCTAGGTAAGAAAAGTGTAACCATGATGTTGCCAGTGGATATTTGCCCTCCAATCCAAAGCATGGTAGTGGTTACATCTCCGATGGGTGTCCAGGCACCACCTGCATTGGCGGCAATAACAATAATTCCGGCAAAAAACAATCGCATGTCTTTATTCGGAATTAGTTTCCTGATCAGTGAAATCATAACTATGGTTGTGGTGAGGTTATCAAGGACAGAAGACAGGAAGAAAGCAACCCAGGCTACAATCCAGAGTAGATTTTTCGGATTGCGTGTGCTTATTTTTTCCGTAATGAACCTAAAGCCCTTGTGAGAATCTACTAACTCAACGATGGTCATAGCCCCCATCAGGAAAAAGAGAATTTGCGCAATGGCGTTGAGGTGTTCGCCAAGTTGGGTGGTTACAAAACCGTGATAAATTTCATTGGGTGTTAAAGCAGCAATTTTTTGAACCCCCTCGTCCAACTCAAGGTGTTGAAAATAAGTCTTGTATGACTCACTATCTGTAACTGCATTGGTGGGTGGAGACAAAACAAAAAGTGACCAACAAATGACACCCGTAAGCAAGGCAGATGCTGTTTTGTTAATTTTTATCGGATGTTCCAGTGCAATACAAGCATATCCGAGGACAAAGAGAATGATGATAATGGCTTCCATAGTGGTGCAGTATGACTGAAAGGTCATCAATTTTGAAATACAATAATTATAATTTCGGAAAAAATATTTTTTGAGAATCGGCTGTCCCAAAGCCCTAATAGGGCAATAAGCAGTTGAAAAATGTATTTTACCGCTCTTGTAATTCTGGAGCCAGAAAATGAGCGTCTATGATTTGACTAAAATTATAAAACGCATAGTATCAATCCATAAAAGAAGGTGCTCCTTTTGAGATACCTTCTTTTTTACAACTAATGTTTATATCAATGATGAACAGAGAAATAAGGATACAATACGAGATATGCTGCCGCCCCTGCAAAATACCCAAGCAAGGCAAGCAATGAAATTTTCTTCATGTACCAGATGAAGTCGATTTTCTCCATTCCCATTACCGCTACCCCGGCTGCCGATCCAATGATCAGAACACTTCCACCTGTACCCGCACAATAGGCCAGATATTCCCATATCATGTGATCTGCCGGATATAAATCCATGCTATACATACCCATACTGGCAGCTACCAGCGGCACATTATCCACAATAGACGAAAGAAGACCGATTAAGGTGATAATAATTCTATTGTCACCAAAGGTTTTGTCAAGATAGGCAGCAAACTCTCCCAGCGTTCCCATCGACTGTAGTGAACCTACAGCGAGAAGTATACCCAGGAAAAACAATACACTGGGAACATCAATTCTAGCAAGGGCACCTGCTGCTGTATATGGTCTTTTGTCCGCTTCATCCATATCAGGATTGATCAATTCCGAAACCACCCAAAGCACACCCAGGGCCAACATCATACCCATGTAGGGAGGCAAATGGGTTATGGTTTTGAAAATTGGAACTGAAATTAAACCTCCTACGCCAACGAATAGCATGGTTTTAGATCCGCGAATTGACTCACCAGATTTTTTAGTGCCATGTCCACCATTACTGCTGTTGTGGCTATGTGAAGAATGTTCACCTAATTCACCTTTAAGGGTGAATTGTAAATATAGTAGTGGGATAATCATACATATTAGGCTGGGTATAATAAGTGTTGCAACAATATTACCAGCAGTAATCTGTCCACCAATCCATAACATGGTAGTAGTTACGTCACCAATAGGTGACCATGCTCCGCCCGCGTTGGCTGCAACCACAATCATACCGGCAAAAAACAAGCGCATCTGTTTGTTAGGAACCAGTTTTCTAATTAATGAAATCATTACAATCGAAGTAGTAAGATTGTCAAGTATTGCGGAGAGGAAAAAAGTGACCCCACAAATAACCCACAAAAGTTTCTTGGGATTTTTTGTTTTAATTCGATCTGTTACAATCCGGAAGCCCTGGTAGGCATCAACCAACTCTACAATAGTCATGGCCCCCATCAGAAAGAAAAGGATTGAGGATATTTCACTCAGGTGTTCTCCAAGTTGCTCACCGATATGATGGATTTCTCCCGGTGAGGAGAGGGCATATAACGTCCAACAAAGGACACCCGTAAGAAGAGCAGAAGCAGTTTTGTTGATCTTAATAGGATGTTCAAGCGCAATGGCTACATATCCAATTACAAATAGAATGACAATTAATATTTCCATGATCGGTACGGGGTCTAGGGTAAATTATACCGTAATTTGATTTTTGTCAAATCAAGGATTTAATATTATTAAATCAAACAAAATTGTGGTGCAGTGAAAATATTTTTTAATAATACTTCTTCAGTTATTTGGAGCATTTAAATAAAGTTTAACAAAAGTTTCCTAATATGTAAGTCAGGTAGCCCTAAGGTACCTCATTTGTATAATATTATAGAATAATTAAACCGGCTCTGTATTCACTATGGATATTCAAATAATCATTCTGGTTCTCTTTATCGGTGGCTATCTGGCCATTACTCTTGAACATACCTTTAGGATAGATAAGTTAATCCCCGCCCTGGGTATGATGGCTTTGTTATGGGCTATTATCGCTCTAAATCATCTGGAAGTTTTTAATGTAAATTCTGATTTAAAGCAATTAGAGCCGACTCATCTGGAGGAGATTTTATTACACCATCTTGGGAAAACGTCAGAGATCCTGATCTTCCTGATAGGGGCCATGACCATAGTTGAAATAATAGATTATTTTGACGGGTTTGCCACCATTAAAAGTTTTATTCGAACAAAAAGCAAAGTGCGCCTGCTTTGGATTTTTGGTATTTTAGGTTTTATCCTTTCGGCTATAATTGATAACCTGACCGCTACCATTGTTTTAATTACCATTTTGCAAAAGGTAATTAGAGATCGGGAAACGCGCTTGTGGTTTGCCGGTCTTATCGTTATCTCTGCGAATGCTGGTGGTGCATGGTCACCTATTGGTGATGTGACCACAACTATGCTGTGGATAGCCAATAAGGTCACGGCATGGCAACTGGTTGAACATACATTTATTCCATCTGTCGTTTGTATGGTTATCCCTATTTTGATAGCGTCCAGATTTAAAGTTTTCTCCGGGGAAATTGAAATGGATTTCAAAGAAGAGCCGAATTCTTCAAAATTCGGGGCCAGGATGTTATACTTGGGATTAGGGGCTATCATTTTTGTTCCTATTTTCAAAACCGTTACTCACCTTCCACCTTACATTGGCATGATGTTGTCTTTGGCGGTTGTTGCCGCTTTTGCTGAGATTTACAGTAATCGGTTATTTGACTTAACCAGTGTAGGTGAAGAAGGAGATGCCAGCGATGCCGCATCTCATCATAGTCCGGTACACAAATCACTGGGCAGGGTCGAAATGCCAAGCATTTTATTCTTTTTGGGAATTTTAATGGCAGTGGCCGCACTGGAATCTTTGGGTATGCTATTCAATTTTGCTATTGATTTAGACCATGCTATCCCCAACAGGGACATTGTGGTTGGCATTTTGGGAGTAGGCTCAGCAATAATAGACAATGTGCCTTTGGTCGCTGCAAGCATTGGAATGTTTTCTGAGCCCCTTGACCATCCGCTTTGGCATTTTATCGCCTACTCGGCAGGTACAGGAGGGAGTATACTCATCATTGGTTCGGCCGCAGGCGTTGTTGCCATGGGCATGGAAAAGATCAACTTTTTCTGGTATTTAAAGAAAATTGGTCTTTTGGCTTTCCTCGGTTTTGCAGCTGGAGGTATTGCTTTTATGTTGATGCGAGACCTGGTTTTAAACGCCTAAACTGTTATCCCGTTTTTTTATTGAGACAATATGGGGATATTGGCTGTAAAAAAATCTAATCAGGAAGTCCCATAATAATATAAAGGTAAGATTTTCCCGTCCCACAAAGACATCACATTACAATAACAACCACGCTATTATAGTCTAACAGTGGTCTCAAATAATCCCTCATTCAATAAGTTCAGGGCCTCTTTCTTATGAATGGTTTCGATTAGGATGGAGATATTGTTTTTGCTTCCCCCCATAGAAACCATCCTGATAGGAATCGTTCCCAAAGAATTGAAGATGAGTTTGAGTACGCCATCTTTTTCGGCAATCCTATTTCCTGCAATGCAAATTATAGTTAGATTATAATCCACCTCAATGGTTCCAAACTTCATCAGTTCTTCATTGATTTCATTAATGGCATGATTGTTATCAATAGTAACAGATACGGCCACTTCAGAAGTAGAGATCATATCAATGGAAGTATGATGTTTTTCAAAAATCTCAAAGATTCTCCTCAGGAAGCCATAGGCAAGAAGCATTCTTGAGGATTTTATTTTAATGGCGGTAATTTCATCCTTGGCCGCGATAGCTTTTATTTTACCTACTTCGCTGCTATCGCTAATAATGGTGCCTGGAGCGTTTTCATCCATTGTATTTTTTAATCGTACGGGTATACTGAATTTCTGTGCAGGCACAATAGTGGACGGATGTAAGATTTTAGCCCCGAAGTAAGCCAGTTCAGAGGCCTCATCAAATGTTAAAGCAGCAATCGGAAATGTATTTTCTACAATTCTCGGATCGTTATTGTGCATTCCATCAATGTCGGTCCAAATTTGTATTTCATCTGCTCTTACGGCCGCACCAATAAGAGAAGCAGTATAATCGCTACCTCCTCGTTTCAGATTGTCAATTTCGTTGATATGATTACGACAGATATAGCCCTGTGTAATAAGAATTTCATACTTCTCAAGAGAGTTAATTAATAGACGGAGGCGTTCACTAATTTTTTCAAGCTCCGGTTCGTTGTCCTCATTGATGGACATGAAATGTAGTGCAGGCAACATTCGTGATTTCACCTCACTCTCATTGAGATGTGCTTGAAAAAATTCTGTTGAAATCAATTCGCCCTGGGCAAGTAATTCACGCCTTGTACGATCATCAAACTTACCAGCGGCCAACAACCGAATGAGGCCAAAGTATCGGCTGATAATTTCCTCACCAAGCGCGCGGTAGGTTGTTGTTTTAAAAAGCTTTTCTGAAAACTCGTTATAAAAACCCTCTAAAGAGTTTATTAAATTATCTGCATGGTCCGTGTCACCGTTTTTTAACGCATTTGAAATCTCTACCAAAGCATTTGTGGTTCCCGATAAAGCTGATAAAACGATAATTTTCCTTCCCCCAATGGCAATAACCAGATCACCTACCTTTTTCATGCGTTCCGGGGTACCTATAGAAGTACCACCGAATTTTAAAACAAGCATTTGAGTTAAAATTAAATGAAGGGCCAAAGGTAAAAATGTTTTGACCATTTGCACCCACCTCTAATTAAAGGGGTGGAATAGTGAGCGTACTTTCACTATTTTAAAAAGGATAGAATATATTAGACTTTAACCTGGACTGATTTGCACGTCAGCCTCATATCAGTAGAATTTTCTAATGATTCAGGTTTAAGAAGGACTGAGTTGTGCCAAATCCACCTCAATGGCAGTCTGCTCCCCGGCATTTACTTTTATGTTATTGAGTCTTCCCATTACTTCCAACACTTTTCCATCTTCTTTGTGCTTTACAAAAATCAGGTCATAATTTCCGGCCTCCAGAAAGCCAAACCCAAAATGTTTTGTTTTTACTGCTGTAGATGTTATTGCCTGATAGAAGGATACTTTGTCAGCGGTCTCCTGTGCCTCGTTGGCAGAAAAGGCTCCGCCTCTATAAGCATAAGCTACTACTCGCTCAGCAATGGTGCTGTTCAGAAGGGAGACTTCGATATGCCCGGCTTTGTTTGTTTCTACAAATCGTACAGATGACTCAAGGATATATTCTCCCTTACTATTAATGCGAATGGATTTACGCAGATCAAAGTCAAGGGTAATATCCGTTATTCCCCTTGAATGAATGCCAATGCTTTTTTCCAGGACAACTTCAGGGGTAGTTCCCTCTGGCATATAGATAGGAGTAGATGTTCCATCTTTAAACACGACATTGGATTGCGGGCTAATAATCAGGCTGCTGTTGCGGTTGGCCATGTTCAATGTCAGCCTTAAGGATGAAAACTCTCCTGGGGTGGCAAATTGGTCTATAAGAAGAACAGATTTTCCCCCTGTATAAGCCAAAAGATTCACTCCAACGGGTTGTTCAAAATTTTTAAAGGCTTTCCAATTACCATTTTGGAAGCCCTCAACGTTTGTAATTGTCAAATTAACAGCCTTTACCTGATCGGCATCAATAGGTGCATCGGTAATCGAAATTTTAAGGGTGCCCTTCAGGCCTCCTTCTTCACCACATCTTAATGCTACAAGGGCTAAAACCAACCAAAGACTTATCGTTTTGAGCTTTTTCATCACTATATCTATTGATAAATAGGATGTCGGGTAACCGCAAAAAAGGGGGGTTATCGCTAAGTGGAAGAAATTGGCTTTAAAACAACAAAACCCCCGAAAATCGGAGGTTTTGTCAGTTATTTGTATGTCAAATTAAGGCTATTTTTTGTCTTTATCGTCCACCTCTTCATACTCAACGTCTGATACATTATCACCAGTACCATTTTCAGACTTACTGTCTGTGGCTCCTGCTCCGGCATCAGCCCCCGGCTGTGCACCAGCTGCTCCCGCAGCGTACATCTCCTGTGATGCCGCCTCCCAGGCCTTGTTAAGCTCTGCCATTGCGCCATCAATTGCTGCCACATCTTGTGCCTTGTGGGCTTCTTTCAGTTTCTCCAGCGCTCCATTGAGGGGAGCCTTGTTGCCTTCAGAAATTTTATCACCAAACTCTTTTAGTTGCTTTTCAGTTTGGAAAATCAAAGAATCAGCCTGATTGATTTTTTCAATCTTTTCTTTTTCAGCTTTATCGGTCTCGGCATTCGCTTGTGCTTCCTCCTTCATTTTCTTGATTTCCGCATCGGTAAGACCTGAAGACGCCTCAATCCTGATTTTCTGCTCCTTGCCGGTTCCTTTGTCCTTAGCAGATACATGAAGGATACCGTTGGCATCAATATCGAAGGTTACTTCAATTTGAGGCACACCGCGCGGGGCAGGTGGTATACCGTCCAAATGGAATCTGCCAATGGTGCGGTTGTCTTTCGCCAAGGGGCGCTCACCTTGCAAAACATGTATTTCCACAGAAGGCTGGCTATCAGATGCCGTAGAAAATACTTCTGATTTCTTAGATGGAATGGTTGTGTTGGATTCAATCAATTTGGTCATCACACCCCCCATGGTTTCAATACCCAATGAAAGCGGAGTAACATCCAGTAACAACACATCCTTTACTTCTCCAGTCAATACACCACCTTGTATGGCTGCGCCAATGGCTACCACTTCGTCAGGGTTTACACCCTTAGAGGGTTTCTTGCCGAAAAATTTCTCTACCTCTTCCTGTATTCGTGGAATACGTGTTGATCCACCCACCAATATTACCTCATCAATATCCGATGTGCTCATGCCGGCATCTTTCATTGCTTTTTTACAAGGTTCCAATGTTCTGCGAACCAGATCATCTACCAGTTGCTCAAACTTGGCTCTTGTTAATTTCTTTACAAGATGCTTGGGCACTCCGTCTACTGAAGTAACATAAGGAAGGTTGATTTCACTTTCCTGTGAGCTTGATAATTCAATCTTTGCCTTTTCAGCAGCTTCCTTCAGGCGTTGTAGTGCCATTGGATCTTTGCGAAGATCAATATTCTCTTCTGCCTTAAACTCGTCTGCCAGCCAATTAATAACTTTTTGGTCGAAGTCGTCACCACCTAAGTGTACATCACCGTTGGTTGATTTTACTTCAAATACACCATCACCTAACTCAAGAATAGAAACATCGAAGGTACCACCACCCAGGTCGTACACAGCAATTTTCATGTCCTTGTTTTTCTTGTCCATTCCGTAGGCAAGTGCAGCCGCGGTAGGTTCGTTGATGATTCGCTTTACATCAAGGCCTGCAATTTGCCCTGCCTCTTTTGTGGCCTGACGTTCAGCATCATTGAAGTAAGCAGGAACGGTAATCACGGCCTCATTTACAGTTGTTCCCAGATAATCCTCTGCGGTGCTCTTCATTTTCTGAAGAATCATTGCAGAAATCTCCTGAGGAGTATAATGACGATCTCCAATCTTTACGCGTATGGTGTCGTTATTTCCTTTTTCAACGGTGTACGAAACCATCTTTTTCTCACCAGACACCTCATCGAATTTTTTACCCATGAAGCGCTTGATAGAAGTTACCGTATTGTGGGGATTAGTTATCGCTTGTCTTTTAGCAGGATCACCTACCTTGCGCTCACCTTTCCCATTGTCCAAAAATCCCACGATAGAAGGTGTGGTTCTGCGTCCCTCGCTATTGGCGATAACAACAGGCTCATTTCCCTCCATTACGGATACGCAGGAGTTGGTTGTTCCTAAGTCTATTCCTATAATTTTTCCCATGATATGATCAGTTTATTCAATGTCTACTCAAACAGTAAGAACCAATTATCAATGGTTGTGCCAAGGGGGTATTTCACCCAAAAAGTGACACATTGGCAGTGGAAATAAGCACTATGTTCAAATATTTGATCATTTTGTCTTTGGGCGGCCCGGCCTCGTGCCTCGGCCGGTCAGGCTATCCAGGGCATGGCCCTCATGCTTCGGGCTGCTTCGCACCCTTCCTATCCTTGCCGCAGTACCGTGTCAATTGATAGGACATCTTACCCCAGAAAGGCAAACCAGACACACTGTATAGATTTTCTTACTTTTGCGCCTGCCTGACGAGGGGCACGGCCTGTACGGCACCCCACTGAGGGCACAGCTTCTTAATTTATGACACTAGAACAGGAAATATCAAAACGCAGAACCTTCGGTATCATCAGTCACCCTGATGCCGGAAAGACTACCCTTACAGAAAAACTTCTGCTTTTCGGAGGAGCAATTCAGAAAGCCGGTGCCGTAAAATCAAGCAAAATTAAGGACCATGCCCGCAGCGACTGGATGGAGATTGAAAAACAGAGAGGTATTTCTGTAGCTACCTCCGTAATGGGTTTCAATTATCAAGGAATCAAAATCAACCTCCTGGATACTCCTGGTCACCAGGATTTTGCGGAAGATACCTATCGAACGCTGACAGCTGTAGATAGTGTGATCATGGTGATCGACTGTGTGAAAGGGGTGGAGATGCAAACAGAAAAGTTGATGGAGGTGTGCCGTATGCGCAACACGCCTGTAATTTGCTTTATTAATAAACTGGATCGAGAGGGACAAGATCCATTTGAATTACTGGATGAGATAGAAGAAAAGCTCAACATTAAAGTAAGGCCTTTAAGTTGGCCCATTAGCATGGGTAAAACTTTTAAGGGGGTTTATTCACTCTATGAGAAAAGCTTGAAGCTTTTTACACCAAGTAAAATAAAAGTGGAGGAGGCAATAGAGATTGATGATATTAATGATCCTGCAATAGATAGTTATGTAGGGGAAAACAATGCCAAGCAACTGCGTGCGGATGTGGAGTTAATTGAGGGTGTTTATTCAGATTTTGATATCAATAAGTACCGATCAGGTGAAGTAGCACCGGTGTTCTTTGGAAGCGCTGTAAACAACTTCGGAGTAAAAGAATTGCTGGATACCTTTATTAAGATTGCACCCAACCCGATGCCCAGGGAAACGACTGTCAGAGAAATTGCTCCGGATGAAAAAAAATTCACCGGGTTTATATTTAAGATTCATGCCAATATGGATCCCAAGCATAGAAATAGAATTGCCTTTTTGAGGGTATGCTCAGGAAAGTTTGAGCGTGGGGCCAATTACTTTCATGTGCGGCAGGACAAAAATATTCGATTTTCTAATGCTACCGCCTTTATGGCGCAAGACAGAGAAACAGTAGAAGAAGCCTGGCCCGGAGATATTGTCGGTTTGTATGACACGGGAAATCTTAAGATTGGAGACACACTAACAGAAGGCGAAAAGTTAATGTATACAGGTATCCCAAGTTTCTCTCCTGAAATTTTTAAGGAGGTAATCAACAAAGACGCCATGAAAACCAAACAACTAGAAAAGGGCCTGCTACAGTTGATGGAAGAAGGGGTTGCGCAGTTGTTCAGTTACCAGTTGGGCAATAGGAAAGTAATAGGTACGGTAGGAGTGCTTCAATTTGAAGTTATTCAATTTCGTTTGAAAAATGAATACAACGCAACGGTAGAGTTTGCTTCGCAGAATATTTATAAGGCATGTTGGATAAGCAGTAAAGACCCAAAAAAGATGGAGGAGTTTCTGGTGTCTAAACAACGCCACATCGCACGCGACAAGGACGACAAATTGGTTTTTATGGCAGAATCCAAAGCCTGGCTACAAATGGTTCAGGACAATTTTCCTGAGATTGATTTCCACTTTACTTCTGAGTTCAAGGAAAACGAAGATGCGGTATCCTAGCCTCGTAATTATTGATTATGTCAGGCCACAGCCATATTGAAGTTTTGCTCGAGGATAACCACCTGCTGGTTATCAATAAGCCGTCAGGTATTTTAGTGCAAGGAGACTCCACCGGGGATGAGCCTTTGGTAGAGATAGCTAAAAAATACATCAAAGAGAAATACAATAAACCGGGTGCGGTATTTCTTGGCGTGGTTCATCGGCTGGATCGTCCTGTGAGCGGGGTAGTAGTTTTTGCGCGCACATCGAAAGCATTGACTCGGATGAATGCGCTGTTCAAAGACAGGAAAACAAAAAAAACGTACTGGGCAATTGTTGACCAGCGGCCCCCTGCCAATTCAGGGCGCCTCGTGCACTGGCTGATAAAAGATGAAAAAAAGAATAAGACCACTGCCTATACGAAAGAACATGGTGAGGGAAAGAAATCAGAATTAGATTATAAGGTGATTGACAGGCAAGGTCCATATCATTTGATTCAGGTTAATCCGATAACAGGCAGGGGGCATCAGATTCGGGTTCAACTGGCGAGCATGGGTTGTTCCATAGTTGGCGACTTAAAATATGGCTCACCGGCACCCAATGATGATGGCAGTATTTGCTTGCATGCCAGAATGTTGGAGTTTGAACACCCTGTTACTAAAGAGGCGCTTCGCATTGAAGCGGCAATTCCTGAAAACGGAGTATGGAATATGTTTTGTTAGTCTCATTACTTCTACGGCTATAAATCTTTGTAGGCTTTCCATAACTTGGCCACACGGAACACTACTAAATATTAAAAAAGTGAATTGGCTGCATAAACTTAAGACGCGCTGGAAAGTGGAGAGTATATTTCAGGTAATCATTATTCTGATAGTATTTGCCTGCACTGGGTTTACCGTTGTTCTCATCAAACGACCAGTGCTGCATTTTTTTGTTGGTGAAGGGGAATTGCCGCTGTGGGCTTCTGCTGTTTACTATGTGCTCATCTTACCCATTTATAATGTTTTGCTACTTTTCTATGGATTAGTTTTTGGTCAATTCAATTTTTTTTGGTCATTTGAGAAGCGGTTCTTTAGTAGAGTATTATATATCTTTAAGAAAACGAAACCCTAACGCTTATAACCATGAAATCTAAACTGTATTATCTTCTGACCATAGTTCTTATAGCTTCTTGCTCTTCCCCAAAGTATACTTATAACTTTGATCGATACGATTACAATTCAGGTAAAAAGCCCCAGCGCACGGCAGTGATGAGCCCTAAAAGTGAAGTGGCTCCCGTGGAGGCGCAACAACTGCTTGCCAGCAAGGAAAGTACATTTTTGATTGTTGATGTTCCCAAAGATAATGAAGGCACCATGGCCACAAGGCCCGCTGATGTAAGAAAGACCTATGCCCAGATGTCTAAATCTGAACGTAAAGGGTTTCGGGCGGATGTGAAGAAATATATAAAGGAAAAGAAAGAAAGCATTAAGGCAGCCAAAAAAGCCAATGCCATGGACAACGACCTGAAGCTTGCCGCTATTTTTGGTGCTGTGGGGCTGGTGGCATTAATAATTAGTGGCGATGTGTTTTACATTTTAGGAGGTATTGCTATGATTATTGGTGTGGTATTCTTCGTGAAGTGGTTGGTGAGACAGTAGATTTTAATCAATAATAAACAGCAAAGACCTCTTTTTTTATTGAGGTCTTTGTTTTTTTATAGAACAATTTAGATTTGCATCCGTAAAAGTAGTGGCCTTCAGCCATTACCGTTTAGTACAAACTAAAAAAACCTGGCTACTAAACAAATGAATATTACAGTACAAAGTTTATCAAAACAATACGGTACTCAAAAGGCCGTGGATAATCTCTCCTTTGAAGTAAAGACAGGTGAGATACTTGGATTCCTTGGCCCCAACGGTGCGGGAAAAAGTACCACCATGAAAATGATAACAGGCTATCTTGGAATTGGAACGGGAACTGTGCTTTTTGGTGAGAAATCAATGGCCGAACATGGCGATCTTATAAAAAGACATATTGGGTATTTACCGGAAAATAATCCACTCTATCTTGATATGCCCATAATTGACTACCTGGAGTTTTGCGCGGCATTGCAAGGGGTAAACAAAGAAGAAATTCAGAAGAGAATACGAAAGATGGTGGCCGTGTGTGGACTGAATGCAGAGAAGCACAAAAAAATCGGGGAACTCTCAAAGGGCTTTCGCCAAAGGGTGGGCCTGGCGCAGGCCATGATCCACGATCCCGAGATACTTATTCTGGATGAACCTACCACCGGGCTTGATCCTAATCAAATTGTGGAAATAAGAAAATTAATTCGTGAACTGGGCAAAGAAAAGACAGTTATTCTCAGTACGCACATTCTTCCAGAGGTGGAGGCTACCTGCGATCGGATATTAATTATTAATAAAGGGAAAATTGTAGCCGATGGAACTGCCGATACACTTCGTAAACAAGCCACAGGTCAGGAGTTAATTAAAGTAAGAATTGAGGACGGAAGTGCAGAAGCTATACTCCATGAACTACGGAGAATGCCTTCCACTGACCGCGTTGAATTAGTGGATAAAAATCTCAACCGGTTTGAAGTTCAAAGTAAAACAGACGCCTCATCTAAAAGAGAGATCTTTAACCTATGTGTAGAAAAGGGGTGGGTGCTCAGTGAGCTGATTCCTATAGAAACAAGGCTTGAAGATATTTTCAGAAATTTAACAATGAATTGAAATGCAAGCGATTTGGATAATAACAAAAAGGGAGCTGCAATCTTTTTTTGATTCCCTGATTGCCTATATCATATTGATTTTGTTCCTCGGCTTTAGCGGTTTTTTTACCTGGCTGTTTGGGTCGGATATATTTTTGGTGGGCCAGGCCAGTTTACAGTCTTTTTTCAACGTTTCCTACTGGACTTTATTTTTCTTTATTCCAGCGCTAACTATGAGGTTGTTGGCCGAAGAAAAAAAATCCGGGACTATCGAACTCTTGCTAACCAAAGCCGTCACTGACAGAGAAGTGGTGATGGGAAAATTTTTGTCAACGTTCCTGCTGGTAATTATTGCATTGGCCTTTACCATACCCTATGTTATTACAGTTTACAACATCGGTAATATGGACTTGGGACAGGTGATTTGCGGTTACCTCGGGCTTATTTTGATGAGTGCATCCTATATCAGCATTGGCCTCTACGCCAGCAGCACAACAAGCAATCAAATTGTAGCCTTCTTAATGGCCATGCTCATCGGTTTGTTTTTCCATATCATTTTTGATGTATTGGCGGGAAATTTTTCAGGAGCGATCGGGCAGGTATTCCACACGCTTAGTTTGTCCAATCACTTTGAGGGCATTTCCCGCGGAGTGATTGACACCAGGGATATTATTTATTTTGGATCTTTGATTTTTATCGGATTATTTCTTTCGGAGTTATCATTAACTAAACGGAATATCGATTAGTTCTATGAAACAAAACCTTTATTTAACTACTGTACTTGTCATCGCTATTCTTTTGGTGGTCAATCTGTTGGCCAACGAGTTTCATTTGCGTTTCGACCTTACGGATGAAAAACAATACACGCTAAGTGAGGCCACCAGAGATATTTTGAAGAACCTGGAAGAACCGGTTACGGTGAAAGCCTATTTTTCTGAGGATCTTCCGCCCAATGTGATCAAAGCAAGACAGGACTTTCAGGAAATGTTGATTGAATACGCGAGCCTTTCCAATGGTATGTTGCTTTACGAATTCATTAATCCCAATGAAAATGAGGCCAATGAACAAGATGCTTTGAGCCATGGTATTCAACCTGTTCTTATCAATGTGCGGGAAAAGGACCAGGTGAAGCAGCAAAAGGCATTTCTTGGAGCCACCGTTGCATTGGATGACAGGTCGGATGTAATACCATTGATTCAACCAGGCACAGCTATGGAATATGCCCTTTCCACAGCCATAAAAAAGATTTCTGTAAAAGATAAGCCTACAATAGGATTTCTTCAGGGCAATGGAGAGCCTCCTCTTAATGAATTATCCCAACTTCAAAATCAGTTGGCTGTCCTATACAACATTGTAGAGGTGCGATTGGATGCTGAAGAAGTGAGTGACAATATTAAAACATTGGTGATCATTCGCCCCACAGACAGTATTTCCTATCCTGAGTTGAATCGAATAGATAATTTTTTGTCACGGGGTGGGCATGTGGCCATAGCTATGAACAGGGTAGCAGGTGATTTGCAAAATGCTTCTGGCACCTCCTTAAATACAGGTCTTGAAAACTGGTTGCAACAAAAAGGAATTGTTGTGGAAAATAATTTTGTGGTAGATGCCAACTGTGGTGCTGTTACCGTGCAACAGCAGCAAGGATTTTTTACTATGCAAACCAACGTATCGTTTCCATTTCTCCCTCGCATTTCGAATTTTCCCGACCATGAAATTACGAAAGGACTTGAGAATGTATTATTTGAATTTGCAAGCTCGATCAGGTACAGCGGAGATTCAACCAAGCGTTTTACACCCATCGTGCAGACATCGGAAAAATCAAATACATTAGGTGCCCCGCAATTCTTTAATATTCAGAAGCAATGGACGGATGCCGATTTTCCGCTTCATCACTTAACGATTGGGGCAACTATTGAGGGAAATTTGGCGGGTAATACTCCATCCAAAATGGTAGTAATTGCTGATGGCGATTTTGTAGTTTCAGGCTCACCCCAACGCCCACGGCAACTACAACCGGACAATGTGAGCCTTATGGCCAATAGCATCGATTGGTTGTCGGATGATACCGGATTGATTGCACTGCGTACAAAAGGAGTTACATCTCGTCCTATTGATGAGTTGGAAGACTCTACAAAAACTATTTTGAAATACGCAAACTTTTTAGCTCCGCTTTTGCTGGTAATGGGCTATGGTTTGATTCGTATGCAACGCAACAGGATGACACGGTTGAAAAGAATGAGTGAAAACTATGAAGAAGTACAGTAACAAAATTCTAATCATCGCACTGGTGGTACTCATAAGTATCTTTGCATTGTCAAAAATTTTTCGCTCGCCCCGGCTGGAGAGTAATGTCAGAAAGGAGCTGATAAGAATAGATACGGCCAAAGTTACGGAGGTGAGAATTCAACCTGTGAAGATGGCAGGAAAGGAGATTAAATTGATAAGGAATGGACACCAATGGAAAGTGTTGAGCGAATCCAAAGAGGCAATAGCAGAAGGGGGAACAGTAGAAAGCATGTTGGGTGTACTGATGAACTTGCAGGCACAACGTATGGTAACCAGAAAAAAGGAAAAGTGGGATTCGTTTGAAGTGGGTGAAAACAGTTCCAGGGTTTCAGTTTATGTCGATGGGAAAAAGACTGCGGATTTCAGGGTGGGTAAGACAGGTTTTTCTCAGGGGCAGGGAATGACAGGCGCCTATACCTATGTAAGACTTACGGATGAGGACGAGGTGTATTCAACAGAAGGATTCATTGGATCTCACTTTAACAGGACATTTGACGATTGGCGAAACAAAACCTTTTTGCGAGTGTCAAAAGATGAAGTCGATCGAATTGAGTTTACTTACCCCGACTCCAGTTTTGTATTACAAAAAAGGGATTCCCTTTGGTACATTGGCAACCAGACTGCCAGCAAATCAAAAGTAGATGGGTATTTTGATAAGATAAGATTTAAAAACATTACAGCATTTGAGGATGGGTTTACGGCCCCAGGGCCGCCCGTACTACAATTGAATATTGTGGGTAGTTCAGGAATGATTGCCACTGCCCAGGCGTGGCCCAAAAGCGGTGATGATTGGGTGCTGGCTTCTTCTTTTCAGGAGGGAGTTTATTTCTCCGGAAAGAAATCAGGAGACATCAAGGATATTTTCATTGGTAAAGACGCAATGATGGAGTAAAAAAAAGAGGCGATAGGCCTCTTTAATGGTTGATGATTATCGTTATTACTCCGCTATTCCGTCAGCAAGGAGAATCACTTTATTATTTGTTACTTCCACCACCCCTCCGGTAATTTTTAGCTGTTGAGTTGCTTCCTTTGATTTGTAAACTACCTCACCTTCTTTTAGCAGGCTCACCAATGGAGCGTGGTTATTCATAATTTGAAAGGACCCATCTGTTCCAGGGAAGGTAGCGATATGCACTTCTCCCTCAAATACTTTTTGTTCTGGTGTAATTATTTCTAAGTGCATGCTTCTTAAGCTTTAGCTTCTGCTATGAGACGCTCACCTTTTTCGGCTGCTTGTTCAATGCTTCCTACCAGGTTGAATGCTGCTTCAGGGTATTGATCCATTTCACCATCCATGATCATGTTGAATCCCTTGATGGTGTCTTTAATATCAACCAATACTCCTTTCAATCCTGTAAACGCCTCTGCTACGTGGAAAGGCTGAGACAAGAAACGCTGAACCCTTCTTGCGCGGTGAACAACCAATTTATCTTCATCAGAAAGTTCGTCCATACCAAGAATGGCAATAATATCCTGAAGTTCTTTATACCGTTGCAATGTTTCTTTTACGCGCTGAGCACAGTTATAGTGATCTTCACCCACAATGTCAGCACGCAAAATTCTTGAGGTAGAGTCCAGGGGATCGACCGCAGGATAAATACCCAATTCGGCAATCTTACGAGACAATACTGTAGTGGCATCTAAGTGTGAGAATGTTGTCGCAGGTGCAGGGTCAGTCAAGTCATCCGCAGGTACATAAACGGCCTGAACAGATGTGATAGAGCCATGTTTTGTGGAAGTAATGCGTTCCTGCATGGCACCCATTTCTGTTGCCAGCGTAGGTTGGTAACCCACAGCAGAAGGCATACGACCTAAAAGAGCAGATACCTCAGAACCAGCCTGTGTAAAGCGGAAGATATTATCAATAAAGAAAAGAATGTCCTTCCCTTTTCCGGTTCCGTCTCCATCTCGGAAATACTCTGCCACGGTTAAACCGGACAAAGCCACACGGGCACGCGCTCCGGGAGGCTCATTCATCTGACCGAAAACGAAGGTCGCCTTAGAGTCTTTTAATTTTTCAATGTTTACTTTAGAAAGATCCCATCCACCAGCATGCAGTGATTTTACGAATTCTTCTCCGTAGTTGATAATGCCGGCCTCAATCATCTCACGCAACAGGTCATTACCTTCACGCGTACGCTCACCCACACCTGCAAATACAGAAAGACCAGAGTATGCTTTTGCAATGTTGTTGATCAACTCCTGGATCAATACAGTTTTACCCACACCGGCACCACCAAAAAGACCAATCTTTCCTCCTTTTACGTAGGGCTCAATAAGATCAATAACCTTAATACCTGTATATAATACCTCGGAAGAGGTTGATAAATTCTCGTAAAGAGGAGCTGATCGGTGAATAGGCAGTGAACTTGTTGTCTTTGGCGCTGGAATACCATCAATAACGTCCCCAATTACGTTAAAAAGCCTTCCTCTAATCTCTTCACCAATTGGCATTTGAATAGGAGCGCCACTATCAGTAACTACAGATCCACGTACCAACCCTTCAGTTCCGTCCATGGCAACTGTTCTTACTCTGTCTTCTCCAAGGTGCTGTTGTACTTCCAGTACGATTCTGGTGCCATCGGTTTTGGTCACTTCAAGTGAGTCAAGAATATTGGGGAGTTTAGAGTTAGCTCCGTCAAAAGCTACGTCCACTACGGGCCCGATTACTTGAGTAATTCTTCCGGTATTTGCCATTGATATCAGTTTATATAAGGGTATTAAAAATCCGACCCTACCTTTTCAACAGGCAGGATGTGCCTTTCGGCAAGCAGGCCATGCCTCTCGGCAGGCAGGCGCAAAAATAGTAGTTTCGGCTTCAAAGGCAAAAAAGGTCAGATGGAAAAGATGCTTATTTACTGTGATTTTAAATCTTATCTGAGGTTAGGCACTTTTAAGTTCAATTCTGAAGGTTGTCCCCTGACTTTCATCAGAATCCTTTACAAATATTCTTCCCCCATGATACAACTCTACTATCCTTTTAGCGAGCGTAAGGCCAAGTCCCCAGCCTCTTTTTTTGGTGGTGAAGCCTGCTTTGAACACGTTGCCTATGTTGCCTTTGGGTATGCCCTTTCCTGTGTCTGAAATATCGATGAATACCCTGCCCTCACTGCCACGCAAAATTTTGATGGCAATCGTGCCTGAGCTACCAATAGCATCTACAGCATTTTTACACAGGTTTTCAATCACCCACTCCAATAGAGGCGCATGAGCCCGTGCCATGATTGATTCAGATAGGGTATACAACTCAATGTTTATTTTGGATGAAACGCGTGGCTCAAGATAGCTCACTACATTGCTTATCAAGTTATAGATGTTTTCATCTTTCAGCGTGGGGGCAGAACCAATACTTGAAAACCTCTCGGTGACCATTGTAAGTTTTCTAATGTCCTTGTCCAACTCGTCTACTATGCCTTTGTTCTTAACTTCAGGATCATCCCTCAGCACCTCAATCCAGGCCATCAGGGATGACAGAGGTGTACCTAATTGATGCGCAGTTTCCTTTGCAAGCCCCACCCATACCCTGTTTTGCTCAGCAGCTTTCGAATAGTTGAAAGCCAAATAGGAGATAAAGCCAAAAATGGCAATGACGGAAAGCTGAATGTAGGGATAGGCCACCAATTGGGTGAGTAAGAAAGAATTTTTATAGTAAACAAATTGCCTTCCAAACACCTCTCCTGTATTGGGATCTTTTAATACAATTTCAATGGGTGGATAGGTGGCCTTCATTTCTTTCAACTCCTGTTCCAATACTTCATTCTTCTTTTTTGGCGACCAGGAAGGATCAATGTCTAAATTTCCCGAATAGACAAATTCACCCTTCTCATTCACCAATATAGTAGGTATGCTATTGTTTTTATAAATGATCTCTTCTGTAATAAAAAGTATATTGTTTTCGGTGTCATTAAGGGTATATTCAAGCGCCCGGGCATACAATCTCACTTGCCTGGTTTCCCTTTCTTTGAGTTGATCGACCAGGATGTTTGTATAATAGATGGAGGCTGTGCTGATGGTGACAGACACGGCAAGGATGATCCATTTCAACCGGGTGTTGTCCTGGTAAAACTCCATAGATGGCAAAGCGTTTTTGCGCGTCATAACCTATGAAGGTAAATAAAAAACGTGTAAGTGACTAAGGGTGTGTAAAGAGAGGTGATGTTAATTTATTATTAACGCAAATGAGGTGATTAGCTTTTCATCATAAACCATTTAACCAATACTTTATAACTCACTTTTGAGCCGTGCATGAGTATTCCAATACGATAAATACGAGCCGCAACCCAGGTAGTAAATACAAAACCTCCAATGAGGCAAACCATTGAAGCAACAAGCTGAAGTGTGGGTACGCCAAACCCAATTCTCCCTATCATTGCAATGGGAGAGGTGAATGGAATGATGGAGAGCCAAATACTAATAGTGCTATGCGGATTGTCCAGAATAAAAGTAAACAAAGCAAAATAAGAAATTAGCATGGGTATGGTAATGGGGAAAATGAATTGTTGTGCTTCGGCAGGGCTATCCACAGCTGATCCCACTGCTGCGAACAGTGCACCGTACAATAGATATCCGCCAAGGAAATAGAAAAGAAAAATGGAAACGATGTAGAATACGGGGATTTCATTTACCGTTTGCATCACATCCATAAATTCAGAATTATATTCAGGCTGACTGGCCACTTGATTCATCATTTCCTGCTGTGGCATATCAAACCCCATGTAACCAAGAGCCACTGAAGAAACTGAGGTAATGAGCACAATCCATATTAAGAACTGCAGTAAGCCCACAGAGGCCAATCCCAATATTTTCCCCAGCATGAGTTGAAAAGGACGTACTGATGAAACAATCACCTCTAC
Organism: uncultured Ohtaekwangia sp.; assembly: GCA_964409415.1. GTDB lineage: Bacteria > Bacteroidota > Bacteroidia > Cytophagales > Cyclobacteriaceae > ELB16-189. The sequence goes on from CAYPDF010000001.1 coordinate 512,685, forward strand.
TACCTTACTTGTCTTTTCTTCAATCACACCCTGCATTATTTGCGCACCATAAACAAAAATGAAGATGTAGATGAGAATACCGCCAATCATACCTATGCCAAACAGTACTTTAGTATCACTGGATTTTTCTTGACCTGATTTGCTTAGGCTGACAGATCGTATAGAGATAGTTGTTTTGAGGCTGTCCAATATTTGCGGATCAATATTGAATTTGATCATTTTGGCTTCCTTGATTTGCGATTCTATTTTTGATTCAAGGTCGCTGATGTCACTGGGGCTTGGGTTTACTTTTGTATAAAGCGCAATTCCGGTTGGATGTGACAGGTTGATCCTGGGAATGTAAAGCAGTCCAAAATCATCACTGTTGTTAAAGGCAATTTTGGCATCTTCAATATTGCCGTTGAATTTCCTAAGCTCATATCTTTTTATATCATTCGGATTGAATAATCCGCTTTCGTCCACAAAATGAATCACCTCGGTCTTGGCGCCTTTCTCCTGTTCTTTGGCTACATAAACCATTACGGCAATAATGGCGGGAAATATAAGAGGCAATAGAATGGTGGCAATGAGAAATGATTTCTTTTGAACACGATTTAAAAACTCCCTTTGGATGATTAGAAATATTTTATTCATCGCTACCTCCGTTTACTAATTGAATAAAGATTTCATTCATAGAAGGTATCTTTTCTATGAACCCATGAATTTCTGTTGTTTCAACCAAATCACGTATGAGTTGATTGGCATTTCTGTCCGACTTAATTCTCACCATGGTTTCCTGATAACCATCATCCAGATTGCGATTTCCATTGAGTTCATAATTTTCTCCATCAAGCGAGAAGTCTCCCCTGTGCTCTACAATGTAGGTATTGGTTCTATATTTAGCTTTTACTTCTTTTTTGGCACCCTCCAGTATTTTTTTTGATTTGTTGATAAGGGCGATGTGATCACAAAGCTCTTCCACAGTTTCCATTCTGTGCGTTGAGAAAATTACGGTGCTCCCCTTTTCTCTTAATTCCAAAATTTCGTCTCTGATCAAATTGGTATTGACTGGATCGAATCCGGAAAAAGGCTCGTCCAATATAATCAGTTTAGGTTCATGAAGCACTGTACTTATAAATTGTACTTTTTGAGCCATACCTTTAGACAAATCTTCGATTTTTTTGTTCCACCAATCTTTAATTTCAAATTTTTCTATCCAATACTTTATCTTTGTGAGTGCATCACCTCTGCTCAATCCCTTTAGCCGGGCGAGATAAATCAACTGCTCTCCTACTTTCAGTTTTTTATAAAGCCCCCGCTCTTCGGGCAGATACCCTATAGTGCCAATATGATGGGGTGATAATTTCTCGCCATTAATTAATATTGTGCCCTCGTCAGCATCAATGATTTGATTGATGATTCTAATCAATGTGGTTTTGCCCGCACCATTAGGCCCCAGTAGTCCATAAATGCTTTGGCTGGGAACGGTAAGGCTTACGTTATTTAGTGCCACATGATTGGCGTATCGCTTGGTTACATTTTCAACTACGAGTTGGTTCACAGGCTTAGGTCAATATGATCAATAGGATGAGTATCAAAAATAGGAATAGAATTACAGAGGAAACCGTAATTTTTAAAAAATAATAGGCTTATTCCGATTTGTCTTTAAAGACGATCTTGCCCAAAGAAACATCCAGATCGAAGGTAAGGGCATTTTTTGCACCTTCTTTGTAGGCATTATTTACAAATGTATCCTCACTTACGCGTTTGAGGCTTTTACAAAGATCAAGACTGCATAGCCACGAATTGTTAATTTTTACCATTACCGGGGTATCGGTGCCTGGAAGGAGAACAACAAGGTTGCCGGCACCAACACTTCCCTTCACATGGTTGCTATTAGTAGGTTTGTCACTAAGGTCAAGTAACATGTTACCAAAACCCACATCGGCCATCACCACACCTGATCTGGCCAGGTTGAGTTGTTTCGCAGTCAACGAGCCCATGTCTACTTTTACGAAAAAAGTATCCATTTTAATCTTGTTTTCAACACCAGAGCCATAGAAAACACTTACATCAGCGCTACCAGTTTTGATCTTTAACTGTTGAATGGATAAGCCCGAAAGGTCAATATTGGCGTTTCCAAGGCCGTAATCTAAAGCCAGTGTGTAGGGCTTGTTCTCAGTAAGGTATACTTTCCAGAACTTATCAGCGGGTTGCTCTTCTCCCCCAAAAACCTGATAAGAAATTTTTTGCCCTACTCCCTTTTTTCCTTCTTGCTCTAGAGAGAGGCTCACTATTGCAGTATTTCCCTGGATTTCATTGTGGAAAGCATGACCATAGTCTTTAAGGTCCTGATTGCTATAGATGTTGAGGAGGTCAGAATTTTGGCTGGGTCGAATAAAGCAATTGCCTGTTTTGGTGCTTAATTTAAGCTCAACTTTTTCAACCTGCTCACGGTCTTCAACAGAAAACTGTTTCTTGATTTGACCAAAACTGTTGCCTACTGCTGCACTACTTACAGAAGCTATCAAAAAATACTTCCACATACTTATAGTTTACGAGATTATCCCCAATCGGGTTTCGTGGCGAAATAATCACAAAACCTCGATAAAACAATCCATGGAAGGGAGTATACGGAAGAAGTACCTCCAGGGTTAGAAAATTTTTACGAAAAGTATTCTTTCATACGTTCAAAAAAGCCTTTTTCATTCCCGTCAGCCTGAGGCTGGAAATGGGGCGAATCCCTGAGGCTCTCCAGTTTTGATTTTTCTTCAGCATTGAGTTTTTTGGGAACCCATACATTTACGTAAATAAGTTGATCACCGGTACCATAGCCATTGATATCTTTTACGCCTTTTCCTCTGAGTCTGAGCATCTTGCCACTTTGTGTGCCCGGCTCAATCTTTATTCGAACTTTGCCACCAATAGATGGAATTTCTACTGAAGTGCCCAGGGCTGCATCTACGAAGCTGATGTAAAGGTCATAAATTATATTGTTTCCATCACGCTTCAGTACTTTATCCTCTTGCTCTTCTACAAGAATAAGCAAATCACCGGCCAGGCCTCCACCAGGAGCATCATTTCCTTTGCCAGACATGGAAAGTTGCATCCCTTCGCTTACTCCTGCAGGAATTTTTATGGTGATGAGTTCTTCTTTTGACTGGAGGCCGGAACTGTCAATACCGGGAGGCCTTTTGTCTATCAACTGACCCGCACCACCGCAACTCGGGCAAGCGGAAGTAGACACCATTTGCCCAAGCATGGTATTGACCACTTTGCGCACCTGACCATTGCCGCCACATGTTTGACAATTTTTAAAAGTAACTCCATCGGCCTTTACCAAACGGTGTACTTTTATCTTTTTCTCCACTCCGTTGGCTATTTCTTCCAACGAAAGTTTGAGCTTTATTCTGAGGTTTGAGCCTTTGCGCTGGCGCGACCGTGAACCTCCTCCTCCTCCAAAGAAACTATCAAAGGGACTTCCACCCCCTCCACCAAAAATGTCTCCAAACTGGCTAAAGATGTCATCCATATTCATCTCATGTCCCTGGAATCCGCCTCTACCGGGCCGTGAATGACCAAATCGATCATATTGCGAACGCTTGTCCGGATCTCTCAGTACTTCATAGGCTTCGGCAGCTTCCTTAAACTTCTCTTCAGATGCTTTATCTCCAGGATTTTTATCCGGGTGAAATTGAATAGCAACTTTACGGTAAGCTTTTTTTATTTCATCAGCAGAAGCATTCTTGCTTACGCCCAGTATCTCGTAGTAATCGCGTTTTGTTGACATGGATGCTAGTGGTTAGAAGTTTGAGGATGGACGACTAACTACCAATAACTACTTTGGCAAAGCGAATGACCTTATTGTTTAATAGGTAGCCCTTTTCGATAACATCTACAATTTTTCCTTTCATTGTTTTGTCAGGTGCAGGTGCCTGTGTGATGGCTTCTTGAAAATCGGAATCAAAATCGGAACCCGAACCAATCTCCATGGCCTTTACACCGTACTGGTCCATTATCTTTCCCAACTTGCTCTTAATTAACAGGAATCCTTCAAAGGCAGAATTTCCTGTTTCTTGATATGATTTTTCGGCCCTGTCGAAATCGTCAAGAACGGGGAGTAATGAAACAATAAGTTGTTCATTAGCATTTTGAATAAGGTCAAGTTTTTCTTTGGAAGTTCTTCTTCTATGGTTGTCAAATTCGGCATATAGGCGCACATATTTGTCCTTTGCTTCTGACAAATCGTCCTGAAGTTTCTTAAATGGATCTTGGGTGAATTCAGCCTTTTCCTCCTCGGATAGCTGTGAATCGCTATTTTTATCCACTATAACAGGAGATTCTTCTACTAATTCTTCCTTTTTATCAATTTGCTCTTCTGATTGTGTATTCTTTTCCATTACTAATTGTATCAAATCAGGCAAAATGACAACAACTTTGCCAATAATTAGAATTGTGTCATTATGACACAGTAGGGAACAAAGCTTTTAGTGGAGATTCTTCCAGATCAAGTCTTTTAACTCTTTAATTCCCTGATTTGCCATTGAACTGATAAAAACCGTGGGTAGTTCGGTTGGAATTTCTTTTGCCAGAGCCTCTTTTAGTTCCGCATCAAGCATATCTGATTTTGTAATGGCCAGTATTCTCTTTTTGTCGAGTAGCTCAGGGTTGTATTTTTTTATTTCATCCAACAAAATGGCGTATTCCTTTTTGATATCGTTGGCATCCGCGGAGACAAGAAACAGCAATAATGAGTTTCTCTCAATATGTTTTAGAAATCTTATTCCAAGGCCTTTGCCATCAGAAGCACCCTCGATAATTCCGGGAATGTCAGCCATTACAAATGATTTATTATCACGATAAGCGACCACTCCAAGATTGGGCGTGAGGGTAGTAAATGGGTAATCGGCAATTTTTGGTTTTGCAGCAGAGACTACCGAAAGCAATGTTGATTTTCCGGCATTTGGAAATCCTACCAGCCCCACATCGGCCAGTAATTTCAGTTCAAGTACAATCCACTCCTCTATACCAGGTTCGCCTGGCTGTGCATGCGTAGGGGCTTGGTTGGTAGAGGTTGCAAAGTATGCATTGCCCTTTCCCCCCCTTCCACCTGGTGTCAAAATTATTTCCTGCCCATCTTCGTTTATCTCGCATAGAAACTCGTCTGTCTCAGCTCGTTTCGCAATGGTGCCAAGTGGCACTTCAATAATTTCGTCTTTACCGTCCGCCCCGGTTCTATTTTGTTCTTCACCCCCGTTTCCATCTGCAGCGATAATATGTTTTCGAAATTTTAAATGCAATAACGTCCAGAGTTGGGCATTGCCTCGTAGAATAACGTGGCCACCTCTTCCGCCATTGCCCCCATCGGGGCCGCCTTTATTTGTTAGTTTATCACGATGAAAATGAAGAAAACCAGCGCCTCCTTTTCCAGAACGAGAATTGAATTTTACGTAATCAATAAAATTGGGGGACGCCAAGCTGGTATGTTGAGTGTGTTTAGTTTTCTTTTTTGTCGATCACAGAAGTGATTTCATTGAAAATAGTATTTATATCACCTTCTCCATTTATCGTATTTAGTCTTCCCTGCTTTTCATAATAAGGAAGTAAATGAATGGTTTTGCTGAAATATTCTGTGATCCGTTTGTTGAGTTTGTCCTCCTCATCGTCAGCCCTGTTTTCGATAGATCTTCTCTTTTCAATCCGTTTTCGTAATTCCTTTTCTTTCACGTCAAGGGCAATAATGAAGTGGATGGCAGTGTTATTGTTGGCCATAAACTTGTCGAGTGCTTCTGCTTGCGCTACAGTTCGCGGAAAGCCATCAAACAAAAAGCCATTGGCATCAGGATTTTTATCCAACTCTTCTTTGAGCATTGAAATAGTGATTTCGTCAGGCACCAGGGCCCCACTGTTCATTATCTCTTTAATTTTTTTTCCAAGCGCAGTTTCATTTTTAGTGTGCCACCGAAACAAGTCGCCTGTAGAGATGTGAATAAAACCATATTTTTTAATTAGCTTTTCACTTTGCGTTCCCTTACCTGCTCCGGGAGGTCCAAAAAGTACAATATTAATCATCTAAAGATTTTAAATTTTAGTTATTAAAGGGGGACGAATATATAGATTTGGGGCTCTAATTACTAATCTGCTGTGGGGGGCCCTTGTCCTACGCGCTTATATATGTCCGGTAGATTTCTACCCCACCCATCATAATCAAGCCCATAGCCTAAAATGAATTCTTCTTCAATTTCGAATCCAATGTATTTGGGTTGTACCGCTTGCTCACGTGCTTTGGCTTTGCGGAACAATGTGACAATTTCTACCGATTTAGTGCCAAGACTTTGTAATTCTTCAAGTACCCTGGTTAAGGTCAATCCGGTATCCATAATATCTTCAACCAAAATCAAGTCCTGATTAAATAAGCTTTCCTGTAAACCAATTAATGTTTTTAATTGACCGGTACTTGAGGCACCTTGCATCGAACTGTGTTTTACAAACGTAACCCTGCAAGGAGTTTTAATATTACGCGTAAGATCTGCAGCGAATATGAATGAGCCGTTAAGAATAGGGAGAAAAAGGGGGCTCTTGCTCTTATAATCTTCATCAATTTGACTGGCCAGAAGCGCAACTTTATCGGCTATCTTCTCGCTTGATATGAACTTACGAAATTCAATGTCTTTTATTTTCATCCAACTTTGCAGAAATTGTATTAGCAAAAATATTTAATACTCATTTTAAAAAAAACACGAGTGGTCTTCCTGTACAAAGGGTTACAGTGCTTTCATCAGGTATTGATATAATTTTATCATTGCTGTGATATCATTTTTATGTACTTTTTCATGGGGTGTGTGAGGATCGTGCGAGGGCGGGCCTACAAAACACCAGTCAAACGGAATTGGCGATCGTTGAAGTTCTCCCCCATCACTCGACCCACTACTTTCTACTTCAAGTTGATATTCAGCTTTACTTTTTTTAGCCAAATGGATAATATGATTCACATAAGATCTGCGTGGAATGTATTTATCCCGCAATGAAATGACAACCCCATTTCCAAGTGCCACACCATCTGTAGCCCAGGTAACATCTGAAATGAGCGCCTGTTTCACTCCCCATGTGCTATAAATGTAATTGGCAAGATAACCCACCGTGCCTCCACCATGTTCTTCTCCGCAGCTAAATACAATGACTCCATCTTTCAATTTTTCGGCTACCATAAGTGCATTGTAAATGCCCAATCGATTGTCCAGATACGGGGATTGAATAAAATTTTTCGTGTTTCTAAAATTGGGTTTATAGGTAAGGCTTGTTCCTCTGTCAATGGCTCTTCCAAATTTGTAAAAGACACGGTGATCTTTATCGTATTCCAATTCGCACTCAATCTCACCCTTGCTGTCGCGGCCAACAAGTTGAGTGTCTATTTCTGCCTCAGGGCTTCCAATGGGCAACAACTGATTGAAGTAACGAACACTAAATCCAACAGAATCCATATGAACAAAAATCGCAGTTCTTGGTTCTCCAAACTTAAGTATAAGGCAATCCTGAAACTCTCCCCCCTCAATTACTTCTGGTTTGGTGTTCCATTTTCTTGAGTTTTGTTCAATGTATTTCAGTAAATAGGCCTTCATGGGTGCTTCAAAACCTGATGGCGCATGTATCTGGCACAATTCTTTTAATAGATTCATTAGATCGGGAAAGATTAATTGATTGTCAAAGAGTTATTTGAGGTTAACCTTTTCTTTATACAACTTTATTCTAAATTTTCATCAGAAAAAAGATTTAGCTTCATGCTTTTCGTTTTAGAAGATCAAAACTCGGTTGTCAACCAGTTTATGTGCGAACTGAGAGACAAGAAGGTGCAGGCCGACCCACTTCGTTTTCGAACGAATTTGCATCGGTTGGGAAATATCATGGCTTATGAGATTTCAAAAAAACTCAGCTATAGCCCAAAAAATATTGAAACGCCATTGGCGAAGACAACGGTAATGGTAATTAAAGAACAACCCGTATTACTCACTGTTCTGCGGGCGGGGATACCTTATTTCAATGGCTTTGTGCAAGTATTTGATCGCGCAGAGTGTGGATTTATTGGGGCATACCGAAAAGAAGACGAAGAAACGCTCAAAATAAAACTAGACTATGTAGCGACTCCAAATCTTGATGGAAAAGATGTGATTTTAATTGATCCTATGTTGGCAACTGGTTTTTCTATAATTAAGGTTTTAAGCACATTGAAAGACAGAGGGCGTCCGCGTCATTTGTTTATTGCTTGTGTTGTGGCTTCTAAGGAAGGACTGAGGTATATTAAGGAGAACTTAAAAACTCCATATTCCATTTGGTGTGCATCTGTGGACGAGCAATTGAATAAGCAATTATATATCGTTCCTGGTTTGGGCGATGCCGGGGATTTGAGTTTTGGTGAAAAAATATAAATCCAACTTAGGAATGTTAGAGTTAATTGCAGTCAGCACGATATGATAGAGGAATTATTAAAGGCTTTTAGCCTTGTACTCCTGCCCAGTACTATAAAATTTATTTTTGGTCCATTTGCAGGAAAAGCAGCCGGCTTGCATATTTTAACCACAATGGTGGCAACTTCCGCAGGAATGATGACGTCTGTTCTGGCCTTTACTTACTTTGGTGAATTTATGAGATCCAAAATACTTGCCTATTTTAGAAATCGAAACTCATCCGAAAATGTGAAGAAAAGAGAAGTTCCAACTGCTCTGAAGAAATATGGGCTTGTAGGAATTTCATTCCTAACACCCATTATTCTAACGCCAATTGGTGGAACAATATTGGCTGTAAGTGTTACTCCTAAAAAAGGAAAAATACTCCTGTACATGCTGGTGAGTGCTTGCGTGTGGTCTGCAATAATAACCGCAGCAGTTTACTTTGGTTATGATGCAATAATAGTACTCATTAAAAAAATTCAACTATTATAATTTTAGTGAATATTATTGTCAGGTAAAATTTCAATATCGCTGATCAAAACCCTTTTGGAAATGGCCTGTCCTGTTTTGGTTGCAGCCAGTCCGCCCAAGGCTGTTTCTTTGTAACGCGTTTCCATACTGGATCCAATTTCACCCATGGCCTCAACCACTTCATCCACAGGAATAACACTACTTACATTGGCCAAGGCAATTTGAGCAGAGCTATTGGCAATAGCAGCAGCACTGGCATTGCGTACCACACAAGGAATTTCGACAAGGCCCGCTACAGGATCACAAACCAAGCCCAGCATACACTGAATGGTAATGGCAACTGCATTAAAAACCTGAGTCGTGTCACCATCCAGGCAATAAACAATGGCACCTGAGCCCATTGCCGCAGCAGTCCCCGTCTCGGCCTGACACCCCCCCACAGCACCCGAAATGGAAGCTTTTTGTTCCATGATCAAAGCAATACCTGCAGCCAGTAGCATGGCTTCTAAAATTTTTTTGTCGGGCACATTATGGATTTCTTGCAACGTGTATAGAACACCAGGCATGATGCCACTGGCCCCGGCAGTAGGAGCTGCCACTATTCTGCCCATACAAGAGTTTACTTCTTTGGCAGCAAGCGCCCGTGAGATCAAATTTTGAAATTCTTTTGAAAGCACTGTGACTTTGTGATTGTATACTTTTTTGGCTCCGTTGTTGATCATGCCGGATCGGGAAGTCATGTCCTCTACCAACCCGGTTTGAACGGCATCTTTCATTACTTCCCAAGCCTGACCCAATCCTTCCCAAATTTTTTCTTCTGTTCTTCCCTTCTGTTCGATTTCATAGTCGAGCACTGCCTGTACCAAGGAAACCTTATTAGAATCACAATATTTTTTCCATCCCTCGAAAGAATCAAATAAAAAGCCCATAATTTTCGTGATTAGTATTCAAAGTTGAAGCTTTTAACAATGGTATTCAAGCGAATAAGGGGAAACCCAATGGAGCATGGAAGACCATTTCAAATACAAATGTGGAAAATCGACTATCTTGAACTTCTTTAAGTTACAAATGTTGATGATATGAAAAAATTATTTTTTGTTGCTTTGGTCTCTTTGATTTCTATACAGGCCACTTGTCAGAATAATGATGAGGTACAAATAAAAAAAATATTTGATACTGCCCTTAGTGATGGGCAGTCGTATGAGATGCTGAAGTATTTAACCACACAAGTAGGCCAGCGGCTTTCTGGTTCTGCTGGGGCAGCGGCAGGGGTAGAATGGAGCAGGGAAAAAATGAAGTCTTATGGGTTTGACTCCGTATGGTTGCAACCTGTAATGGTTCCTCATTGGGTGCGCGGCAAAAAGGAAATTGGCCGTATTGTCAATTCTAAAATGGGGAATGTGGATGTAAATATTTGTTCACTTGGCGGAAGTGTGGGAACCGGAGCGGGAGGAATAAATGCCCAGGTAGTAGAAGTTAAAAATTTCGAAGAATTAAAAACATTGGGGATAAAGAATGTGCAGGGTAAAATCGTATTTTTTAGTCGCCCTATGGACCCTACCTATGTGGATACATTTGAAGCCTATGGAGGGGCAGTAAACCAGCGTGGGGCAGGCGCCTCCGAGGCTGCCAAGTATGGGGCGGTGGCTGCAGTAGTACGCTCTATGGGTTCTAATTTAGAGGACTACCCACATACAGGGGGTATGCATTACACACCCAATATTGCAAAAATACCATCCGTAGCCATTAGCACACGACATGCAGAATTATTAAGCAAACTTTTGAAAGAAGATAACACCCTTCGCTTCTATATGGAGACGTATAGCGAAACATTGGAAGACGCCCCTTCTTTTAACGTGATCGGAGAATTGAAAGGAACCGAACATCCGGAAGAAATTATTGTAGTGGGAGGTCATTTGGATTCATGGGATTTGGCACAAGGAGCTCATGATGATGGGACAGGCTGTGTGCAGTCAATTGAAGTGTTACGCATTTTTAAAAGTATGGGCTACAAACCAAAGCGCACCATTCGTGCTGTGATGTTTATGAACGAAGAGAATGGATTGCGGGGAGGAACTAAATATGCAGAGTTGGCTGCGCAAAATAAGGAAAAGCATATTGCGGCCATTGAATCAGACAGAGGCGGGTTTACTCCCCGCGGTTTTACCATGACGGCCCCGCAGAGGGTGAAGGATAAAGTGAAGAGCTGGAAGCCTTTATTAGAGCCTTACGGACTTACGGATTTTGACCAAGAAGGGGGCGGTGCCGATATCGGTCCGCTGGGCAAGCAGGGTGTGCCCGTGATGGAGTTTCTTCCCGACTCTCAGCGGTATTTTAATTACCACCATACGGAAGAGGATACATTTGATAAAGTAGATAAACGTGAGTTGGAATTGGGAGCCGCTTCTATGGCAGCGATGGTGTATTTGATTGATCGATACGGGTTATGATTTGAAATATCTATCGTTGATCTAGAAGATGTTTATAAATCTTAAAGTTTTCCTCGTCAAAGCAAACGAAGATAACTTTTTTTATTGAGTGAGGTTTTGTTAAGTATTGAATGACAGTGGGGATAGCAATTTTAGCTGCGCGTTCTTTTGGGAAACCATACACACCTGTGCTGATGTTCGGAAAGGAGAGCGTTTTAACTTCGTTTTCCTCAGCTCGCTTCAGACTATTTCGATAGGCGCTTGCCAGTAACTCATCTTCATTTGTTTTTCCATTGTGCCATACCGGGCCTACCGTATGAATCACAAATCGGGCAGGAAGATTTCCCGCAACAGTGATTACTGCTTCTCCAGTGTCGCAACCCCCAAGCTTTCTACAGGCTTCTAAAATTGCTGGCCCACCCGCCCAATGGATTGCTCCATCTACACCACCACCACCCAGAAGTGAATGGTTTGCAGCGTTTACTATTGCGTCAACTGAGATTTTGGTAATGTCGCCTTGAATAACCTGGATTGATAAATCATTCATTTTTCAAAGGTACCTGTTTGGGTCTTTTTTGAAATGGCTGCAGTCGGCAAAATTTCCCCAACCGATTTTATGTAATGTAATGAGCATGAGGAGGTAATTTGAAATTTCAATAAAAGTAAACACCTAAATTAGGAACCCTACAAAAAAAGAACGCCCCGATATTCTCTGGGCGTTCTATTAAAAGTAACAGTTATATCTCTGCTTAGCTCACGTATTCTTCAATAGGCAAACAGCTACACACTAAATTGCGATCACCATAAGCATTGTCTATGCGACTTACCGCTGGCCAGAACTTGGCATCGTTAACGAATGGCAATGGGTAAGCTGCCTTCTGACGGGTGTAAGGCCTGTCCCAATTGTCTGCAGTAATAACTGCAGCAGTGTGTGGTGCGCGGGTTAGTACGTTATCTTCTTTATTAGCTTTTCCTTCTTCTACCTCACGTACTTCTTTTCTGATTTCAATTAACGCATCTACAAAGCGATCCAATTCTTCCTTGGGTTCGCTTTCTGTTGGCTCTATCATCAGTGTACCTGCTACAGGGAAAGATACAGTTGGCGCATGGAAACCATAATCCATCAATCTCTTTGCGATGTCCTCTACTTCAATTCCTGACTTTTTAAAATCACGACAGTCTACAATCATTTCGTGGGCACAGCGACCGTTTGCTCCAGTGTACAAAATTTTATAGTGTTCGCTGAGGCGTTCTTTAATATAGTTGGCATTTAGAATGGCAAGCTTGGTAGCGTTGGTCAACCCGTCAGCTCCCATCATGGCGATGTAGGCGTATGAGATGGCCAGAATACTTGCACTTCCCCAGGGGGCTGCGGATACTGCCGTGATGGCCTTGTCTCCTCCGGTCTTCACTACTGCATGACCAGGCAGAAATGGTTTCAGCTTGTCATTACAACAGATAGGGCCTACACCAGGGCCACCACCACCATGAGGAATACAAAATGTTTTGTGAAGATTAAGATGGCATACATCAGCGCCAATGATGGCAGGTGAAGTGAGTCCTACCTGTGCATTCATATTCGCCCCATCCATATATACCATACCACCATTTTTGTGAATGGTTTCACAGATTTCCACGATTGATTCTTCAAACACGCCATGCGTGGATGGGTAAGTCACCATCAGACATGCAAGGTTGTTTTTATGTTGTTCTGCTTTTGTTTTAAGGTCAGTCACATCGATCTTACCTTCTGCATCAGATTTTACCACCACCACATCCATTCCTGCCATTACTGCACTGGCAGGATTGGTACCATGGGCAGATGCTGGTATTAGGGCTATGTTTCTGTGCCCATCATTGTTATTTAAATGATAAGCACGGATAACCATTAACCCGGCATACTCTCCTTGCGCACCACTGTTGGGTTGAAGAGACACACCGGTAAACCCGGTGATCTCCATCAGCCAATCTTCGAAGTTTTTAATCATCGTTTGGTATCCCTGCGTTTGATCAGAAGGAGCAAAAGGATGTATGTTTCCAAGCTCTGGCCATGTGACTGGAATCATTTCTGTTGTGGCATTCAATTTCATTGTACATGATCCCAAGGAAATCATAGAGTGCACCATAGAGAGATCTTTGTTTTCTAATTTTTTGATATAGCGAAGCATCTGGTGCTCTGATCCCTTTGTGCGAAAAATGGGATGGGTTAAAAAGTCAGAAGTTCTCACCAATGATGGCGGCCAGTTAATGGGCTGCTCTTCAATGATTGTCGAAGCTTTCTTATTCAACACATTTGCAAAAATCGAAACGATCTGTTCTATATCTTTCGGAGAGGTGGTCTCATCAATTGATATTCCAATATGGTTATCTTCAAAGTACCTGAAATTTACTTCTTGCTTAGTTGCTTCAGCCTTAATCGCTTTTTTATCCGCCACTTCAATTTTGAGAGTATCAAAGTAGTTTTTGTTTACTTGTTTAAGACCAAGCGTCTTTAGATTAGATTCTAACGACTTGGCGAGACCATGTATACGCAACGCAATTTTTTTCAAACCCTCGGGGCCGTGGTAGACCGCATACATTCCTGCCATTACTGAGAGCAGTACTTGTGCTGTACAAATATTGGAAGTTGCCTTTTCCCTGCGAATGTGCTGTTCTCGTGTTTGCAAAGCCATGCGATATGCGGGTTTTCCTTCGGCATCAATAGAAGCACCAATGATTCTACCGGGGATCAAACGTTTGTACTCGTCTTTGGTGGCGAAAAATCCGGCATGAGGGCCACCAAAACCCATCGGCACGCCAAATCGCTGGCTGGAACCCACCACAATATCGGCTCCCATTTCACCTGGAGATTTCAGAAGCAGCAAGCTCATCAGATCAGTCCCCATTACTACATCAACTTCATTTTCATGTGCAGAAGCAATGAAAGCACTGTGGTCTGAAATGGCTCCGTTGTTATTTGGATACTGAATATAGACTCCAAATAAATCAGTGTCTGTAATGTCAAACTTGCTTAAATCACCAATGACCAGTTCGATACCCAGCGGATTTGATCTGGTTTTTAGCACATCTATTGTTTGTGGAAAGGTGTCTGCATCAACAAAAAATTTAACAGCATCTTTTTTAGTCCCTTTACGGGAGGCGTATAACAAGTGCATGGCCTCAGCAGCAGCCGTTCCTTCATCCAGCAGTGACGCATTGGCGATTTCCATACCCGTCAGGTCGATGATCACGGTCTGGAAGTTGATTAATGCTTCCAGGCGGCCTTGCGCAATCTCTGCCTGATAAGGGGTGTAAGCCGTATACCATCCCGGGTTTTCCAAAATATTGCGCACGATAACACCTGGAGTAATAGTATTGTAGTATCCTGTGCCGATATACGATTTATGAATTTTGTTTTTCGAAAAGATAGACTTGAACTCTTCCAGAAATTTGAATTCGGATTTGGCAGTTGGAAGATTGAGTTTTTTCTTGAGACGGATGTTGGCCGGAACAGTCTGGTCGATCAATTCATCTAGCGACTTGGCATTTACAGTTTTTAACATTGCGTTGACTTGTTCCTGGTCAGGTGCATTGTGCCTGGACTCGAATTTTTCAGAATAATGGGGAAGTGTGTTCATAAAATCTTTTCGAATAAGTGACAAAAGATATTGTCTATGAGTAATTATTTTTTTTAAAAGCGTTCGAATTGAGAAAAGAAGAAATTACCTTCAATTTCTGCGTTTTCATCTGAATCTGAACCGTGAATAGCATTGGCATCGATAGATTTTGCAAACAATGCGCGAATGGTTCCAACTTCCGCTTTTTGTGGGTCAGTAGCCCCAATCAACTTTCTAAAATCATCTATGGCATTTGCTTTTTCCAAAATCATGGGGACGATAGGCCCAGATGACATGTAATTGCACAAATCATTATAGAAAGACCTTTCCTTATGTACTGCGTAAAATTGGCCTGCTAATTCTTTTGTCAGGTGTGTTTTTTTCATGGCAACCACTCTAAATCCGGCCTCCTGAATCATTTTAATAATTGCACCTGTATTTCCTGCACTGATCGCGTCAGGTTTGATCATTGTAAAAGTTCTGTTCCCTGCCATATTGTTTAGTTTTCCTGGGTTAGTTGATTTCAAGTTTGGTCCCGCTGACGCAGGCAGGCGCAAAAATAGTAATTAGAATTCGGGAAGCTAGTACCGGAAATCAAAGAAAACTGGTGGGACAACGACAAAATGCACTTCGGGATTTTTCGCTTCTATCCCCAGGTTCTCAATGGTACAGAAATTAGCAGTTTGTATTCCTATCATTTATACTCATTTTTGCGCTCCCATGGAAGATTTAGAAGGATTCAAATCCCTTATGAGTAAGCCCAGGAGAGTGGTGATTGTAACCCACTTCAAGCCAGATGCAGATGCATTGGGCTCATCACTGGGTCTGGCAGGGTTCCTCAAAAAGAAAGGACATACTGTGCAGGTGATTACCCCAAGTGATTATCCTAGTTTTTTGGCCTGGATGCCAGGGAATGAGGAGGTGCTGGCCATTGAAAAAAACAATGTGGCAGTTGAAAAAAAGGCGCAGGATTTTGTTTCAAATGCGGAGATTATATTCTGTTTAGATTTTTCAAGTCTAAATCGTATTAATACACTGGGTGATATGGTTAGGGAGGCAAAGGCAACCAAAGTGTTGATTGATCATCACCTGGAACCAGAGCGATTTGCTCATTTCGAACATTGGGATCCAAAAGCCGCATCTACGGCAGGTTTGATTTTCGATCTCATTGATATGTTAGGAGAAAAATCAATTATTGATAAAAATATAGCTAATTGTTTATACGCAGGGTTACTTACTGATACAGGCGGATTCAGGCATTCTAACACCACGCAGAAGGAGTTTTTGATTGCGTCAGAATTGGTAGGTGCCGGTGCCAATCCATCATGGGTTTCGAAAAAAATTTACGACACTAACACCCTGGCAAGAATGAAGCTGACTGGCTTTGTGCTGAGCCATAAATTAGTTGTGATTTCGGAATACCGAACCGTATATATCTGTTTGGATACTGACGAGTTAAAACAATTTGATACTAAAACAGGTGATACTGAAGGACTGGTAAACTATGGACTTTCCATTGAAGGAATAAGGCTTTCTGTTTTAATGTATGATAGAAAAGAAGAAATAAAACTTTCCTTCAGATCGTTAGGCAGTTTTCCTGCTAATGAGATAGCAAGAAAATATTTTGAAGGTGGGGGCCATAGGAATGCAGCCGGGGGGTCTTCAAAACTTTCTTTGGATGAGACATTAAAAAAGTTTTTGGCCATATTGCCGGATTATAAATCGCAATTAGAAGAGGATGATTAACTTAAATAAATTAAAAAATACCTACTCAGAAGTTGAGAAGGGCTATAAAACCGCAAAATCAAGTAACTTATGAAAATAAATAATTTTTTAATTGGCCTGTTGTTGGTAAGTGCTGCATGTTCCACAGGCACTAGAGAAACTCCAAAGGGGCATAAATATACGGTGGTAAAAGAGGGAGAAGGGGAGCCCGGTAAGGCGGGGGAGTTCCTATTGATCAATATGATGATAAAGGATGCCAAAGACTCTGTATGGAATGATACAAAAGCGCAAAAACTACCAATGATTTTACCCATTAGTGAGGCGAACCCCAATGATGAGGGTATTGAAGAAGTATTTTCTGTATTGAAAAAAGGGGACAGCATTCTTTTTCCGATTAAAGCCAAAACTTTGTTTGAGAAGCAAGGAGGAAGAGTGCCCAGCAATGTGGACTCATCCAGCATTTTTACTTTCTATTTGGGTGTGAAGGATATTTTGAATGAAACGCAAGTACAAGCATTGGAGCAGGAGATTATGGGTAAACTAACATCTGAACAGCTTGCCATAGATGAGGCACTGATTGATGGTTATTTGGCCGAAAGCAATACTGAAGTGCAAACCACAGACTCGGGATTGCGGTATATGTTTACCAAAAAAGGTAAGGGTCCCAATGCGGTTCCTGGAAATGAAGTTTCAATTCACTATGCAGGATATCTTCTGGATGGAACTATTTTCGACACTAGTATCGAATCAGTTGCCAAAGCCAACGGAATATATACTGCTGGCCGGCCTTATGAGCCGCTTACTTTACAGGCTGGCAGTGGACAGGTAATTCAGGGATGGGAAGAAGCCATGCTATTGATGAACAAAGGCTCGAAAATGAGGGTTTGGATTCCTTCTACTTTGGCTTACGGACCAAGACAGCGGAGCGAGGTGATTAAGCCTAATTCTATACTTGTATTTGACATGGAAATGATTGACATCAAATAAGGAAAATTGAAAATGATAAGAATGGTGAAAGGAGCCATTGTGCTCATGGCAATAGTCATTGCTTCGTGTAACAGCGGAGAGGACTGCACTAAAGTGGTGCAGCAATCCAAGTTGGATAACGTAGATGCTGCTCAGCTCGCCATTGATAAACAAATCATTGATGATTATATCGTTGCAAACAACATAGCAAATACCGGCACTGTACAAGAGGTAAATGGAATCAAGTACGTGATCACGAAGGAAGGGAGCGGAGTTACACCATGTTTGGAGAATAACGTGGTAGTTACTTATACCGGAAAATTGCTGAGTGATGGTAGTATTTTTGACAAGAACCTTTCAGGGGTTTCATTTCCTCTTAATCAGTTGATTTTAGGATGGCAGCTTACATTCCCGACCTTTACCAAAGGAACCAGTGTAACTATTTTTGTTCCATCGGGTTACGGCTATGGACCGAAAGGTTTCCCTCCCGAGACTTCTCCCAAAGCGATTCCACCCAATGCCAATCTTCTTTTTAATGTTGATCTCACCAATGTGAGGTAATTTTTGAAGTAGCGCAATGGAATTATGTTTTGCTACCAACAATCAACATAAGCTGGATGAAGTAAGGCAATTGTTGGGGGATTCATTTAAAGTGGTGAGTCTTGAAGCCATTGGTTGTACGGAAGAACTTCCTGAAGAACAGGATACATTGGAGGGTAACTCATTGCAAAAAGCAAAATACGTATACAACAATTTTCATATCAATTGTTTTGCCGATGACACCGGTCTGGAAGTAGAGGCACTGGGTGGGGCTCCGGGTGTTTACTCTGCGCGCTATGCGGGCGATCAACGGGATAGTGCGGACAACATGAACCTCCTATTAGAAAAAATGAGTAACGAATCCAACCGTAAGGCAAAGTTCAGAACGGTGGTTACTTTGATTTTAGAAAATCAAACCTTTCAGTTTGAAGGTGTGGTCAATGGGGAGATATTAAAAAGCAGGAGGGGTGAAAAGGGTTTTGGTTATGATCCGGTATTCTTGCCGAATGGTTTGAACAAATCTATGGCCGAACTTAATGCGGATGAAAAGAATGCCATTAGTCATCGCGGAGAGGCCATTCGAAAACTTGTTGCTTTTTTGAGGCAGTGATAATGTAAACCTTTACACTTGTAAGTGCCTGTAATAGTGATTTTTAGGTTACAATGGAGATATTGGCGGAGTTTACGGACTTAATGTAAGTGGCCTTGTAAATTGACAGCGATTCCATACTTTTGTACCCCTTATGCGGAATAGATCTTTTTTCAGGGCATTTATGATTGTTGTGGGTATTTCATCGACCATTGCCATAATACTTTCTCAGGCCCTTCCGGAGCAGCCCTCCAAAAAAGCAAAAACAGAACAAACGAATCAGGATACCGATTTAAAAATTATTCCCACTCCTTCGGATGTAGTACCCGGTGGCGTTGTTCAGGTAAATAATGCGGACAGGTCCTTACTGGAAATTTTTATCAACGAAGAACCAAATACTTTGGAATTTGAATGTGACGCTCACATTCTATCGGAGTACTTAAGTATACTCTTCAGGGCTATCATTTCGCCCAACGCTCCATAAATCAATCCTTCAGGTAGGCATTAGCCAACCCTCTTTGATTCTCTAATTCATAATATTTCATTTTTTTAAATTTTAATACAATGCGTAACAAAGGAGTAGTAGTAGTCCTTACAATAATTATCACCGCGCTGTGTCTGTATTACCTGTCATTTACCTTCGTATCAAGGAAGGTGCAGCAAGATGCCATCGCACATGCCACTAGCCCGAATGGTTCTGTGGATTTAGCCAAAAAACAATCCTACTTGGACTCTTTATGGAGTAAGCCCGTGTACAATCTTTTTGGGGCAGAATATACCTACAAAGAAGTAAAAGAGAATGAACTAGGCCTTGGCCTTGACTTGCAGGGAGGGATGCATGTCACTCTTGAGGTTTCTCCGATCGACATTATCAAAGGGTTGAGTGGCAATAATCAGGATCCTGCATTTATGGATGCCCTTCATAAGGCCTCTGAGATGCAAAAGTCAAGTCAGGAAAGATATAGCGCCTTGTTTTTTCAAGCTTATAAGGAGGCTAATCCCGGCCAAAATCTCGCGCATTTGTTTGCCTCCGCGGCCAATAAGGATCGTGTGAGCCTTGCTGATGATGATGCCAAGGTAATTGCTTTTGTGAATGCAGAAATTGAAAGCGCAATTGATCGCTCATTTACTATTCTTAAAACACGAATTGATCAGTTTGGAACCTCGCAACCCAATATTCAGAAACTACAGGGCACAGGAAGAATCCAAATTGAAATCCCTGGTGCCGACAATCCTGCCAGGGTGAGGAAATTATTGCAGGGCGTAGCCCGACTAGAATTTTGGGATGTAATTGAATACAATGACGAACAATTGAATCAATCCTTATTTGCCATCAATCAGAAATTGGTGAAAGAGCGGGAGGCTAACAATTCGCTGGAGCCAGCAAAAACTGCCAGTGATTTGAAGGATGCTCTGGTAGATACCGGTGACAGCACAAAATCGCAGTTAGAAGAACAACTAAGTCAAGCAGAGGATAGCGCGAGCAACCCTTTGGATTCCATCACCAATTCAAAACTATCTCCGTTATTTTCGCTAAGTAATCCGGGTATTCCATTTTTATATGATGTAAAGGACACAGCGACCATTAACCGTATTCTTTCCAGGCCGGATATTAAGGCATTATTGCCACGCAACATTAGTTATCGATGGGATGTTAAGCCTGAGCTGGAGCTTACACCGAATGTGGATGATTTGCGCCTGAACTTTATCAGTGTGCCAAGAAACGGTAAGCCCCTGTTAACAGGTGAGGTAATTAATGATGCCCGACTTGATTATGACCAGTTTGCAAGGCCGGCCGTGAGCATGACAATGAATGCGGCCGGATCACGTGCATGGGCAAAAATTACGGCAGCAGCAGCCGCTAAGTCACCTCCAGGTAGGGTTGCCATTGTACTTGATAACTATGTATATACAGCCCCCACAGTGCAGGGAGAAATCCCCAATGGGAACTCGCAGATAACAGGAAGTTTTACTTTGGAGGAAGCGAAAGACCTCGCCAACGTATTGAAGGCTGGCTCATTGCCTGCACCTACCCGAATTGTGGAGGAAGCCATAATTGGACCTACTTTGGGTCAGGTGGCCCAGAATCAGGGTATAATTTCTATGGCCTGTGGATTGATCATTGTAGCATTATTCATGGTTGCCTATTATTCCAGAGGAGGCTGGGTGGCTGACCTTGCATTATTATTCAATATATTTTTCATCCTGGGGATTTTGGCGCAGCTAAGTGCCGCCCTTACCCTTCCGGGTATTGCGGGTATAGTGCTTACAATGGGTATGGCGGTAGATGCCAACGTACTTATTTATGAGCGGATAAAAGAAGAGTTGAAAGCAGGAGTTATGCTCAAAGAGGCCATTAAGAAAGGTTATAGCAGGGCCTTCGATGCCATTTTTGATTCAAACGTAACCACTTTGCTTACAGGAATATTTCTTTTTGTATTTGGGCAGGGTCCACTTAAGGGTTTTGCTATCGTATTGATGATTGGTATTGCTACTTCTTTTTTCTCTGCAGTTTATATTTCACGGGTAGTGATTGAGTGGATGACCCGAAAAGGAGATCAGTCCAAGGTTTCATTTGATTCTTTTCTTGCTAAAGGTGTACGTGAGCGTAAGTATTACAATTTTATTGGATACAGAAGGTTAGCATATACCATTACGGGGTCAATCACAGTGATTGGGTTTATCCTTATTGGATTTAATGGTTTGAACCTGGGCGTTGATTTTAAGGGAGGGAGATCGTATGTAGTGGCTTTCAATTCTCCTGTAGTAGCTACGGACATGAAGATTATGCTTACTAAGGAGTTTGAAGGTGATGGAACGGAAGTAAAAACCTATGGAAGCAGCAATGTTGTTAAAGTAACCACCTCTTATTTGGTTGAAGATGAATCGAGCGAAGCAGATGTAAAAGTTAAAGATGCACTGGTGAATGGGTTGGAAAAATTTACTGGACTTCAATTTGTAGAAAATGATGCCAGTATTGATAACACCCATTTTTCGATTTTGTCATCATCAAAAGTTGGGGCTACTATAGCCGATGATATTAAGAGCTCTGCCTTTGAAGCTGGGCTTTATTCATTAATCGCCATCTTCATATTTATTCTGATTCGATTTAAGAAATGGCAGTTTAGTATGGGGGCGATTGTGGCTACAGCCCACGATGCACTTTTTGTAGTGGCTATTTTCGGAATAGCGGGTGCCCTTGGATTTTCACTCGAAATCGATCAGGTATTTATTGCCGCTCTCTTATCTGTGATTGGATATTCGATCAATGATACGGTGATCATCTTTGACAGGATAAGGGAATATATAGGATTGGGTACAACGCACGACAGGCTTAAAGTATTTAATGATGCCATCAATAGTACATTAAGCAGAACCTTGATTACATCCGGTACTACCATGATTGTGGTATTGGTGTTGTTATTTTTTGGAGGTGAGGTGCTTAGAGGATTTTCTTTCGCTTTATTTGTGGGGATAGGAGTTGGAACTTTCTCTTCTATTTTCATCGCAGCATCAGTGGTGTACGATCTGGACAAAAAACAAGCCAAGAAACAAGCAGTGACCCCGGGTGTTGCCTAAGAGCTTATCATAAATTAAAAATAAATTAAAATAAAAACGACCTACTATGTTAGGTCGTTTTTATTTATGTACTATTCTTATTTACTATCAGCAACTTCTACCCTCACGCCAACGGCCAGGACTCCTTTCAGTGTGTCTAACCGATTAAATTGCTCAAGGGTTATGGCATACTTCCCCGGCTTATCAAAATGATAATTAGTGATAATAGGAAAGCGATGATCGAATAAATCACCAATGCCACTATCACCAAATGGTTTACCCGTCTTTTGATCAAACACGTAAGCGGAAAGAAGTTCTTTGCGAAGTTGTGTATGGGTAGAGTCTTCCAGAGAATAGTTTACGAAAATTCTTGAGAAAGGGAAATCCAGCGAGTTGCGAATGGTGTAGTAAAGGTTATAGTTCTTTGTGTGATCCTTTATTTCAAATTCAAACTCTGGTTTGTTTTGTACCAGCCATGCTTTTTCTTCAAAGTCAACGTGTTGTTCGTAAACACGAGACCGGTTGCATGAGAACAAAACCAGCAGGGGTGCCAATATTAGTAATCCTTTCATTCCTTTTTCTGATTTGAAGGATTGTTTCCTGATCTTGGTTTTCGTTTTTTATTTTTTCTCTTCTTCTTTTTGCTTTTGGAACTGAATTTCTTATCCATGTTCTCCAGGTCACTATTCAGTGAGGAGATAGGAATTTTTTCTGCTGCTGCATTTTCTTCCAGGCTCGCAGGTTTTTGTCCTTCTCTGTTCATAAGAAGAATTTCATTTACTCTCTCTACGCTAATAGGGTACCATGTGCTTTCCCTGTTGTAACCAAACCACATTATTTTTCGGAAGATATCTGTCTTTTGAAGAACCGCCTCACCCTGTTCTGTTTTTAAAGGTGCTTCCACTTTAGGAATGTCCTTCAAGGCATCCATATAAGTTTCCAGCTCGTAGTTCAAACAACATTTTAACCTTCCACACTGGCCGGACAGCTTGCTGGGGTTAAGGGAAAGGTTTTGATAGCGGGCGGCACTGGTTGCAACATTTTTAAATTCACTCAACCAGGTAGAGCAGCACAGTTCTCTTCCACAAACACCAATCCCTCCAAGCCTTCCTGCTTCTTGTCGTAGGCTAATCTGCCGCATCTCCACCCTGATCTTAAATTCTGTAGCAAGTACTTTAATGAGCTCTCTAAAATCCACCCTGTCTTCAGCTGAGTAGAAGAAGGTTGCTTTGGTATTGTCAGCTTGATATTCTAAATCAGATAGCTTCATATTGAGCTTCATCTGTCGAATGATCTCTCTGGTGCGGTAGAGGGTGGGATGTTCTCTCTTCTTTACTTCTTCATATTTTTCAAGATCCTTTTGATGGGCAATTCTATAAATCTTTTTAATTGACCTGTCATTGGGAATTTTCTTTCTCTGCATCTGCAACCTCACCAGCTCACCCTGCATGGATACATAGCCCAGGTGATGTCCATTGGGCACTTCTACGATTACTGCATCACCGGTAGTCAAGTCTAACCGATCCGTATTTCTGAAAAAATCTTTTTGACCGCCTTTAAACCGAACCTCCATCACATCCATCCGGTCATGCGTTGGCATATCCATGTTCGATAGCCAGTCAAAAACATTCATTTTATTGCATCCACCGGTTTGACACGCACCATTATTATTGCAACCGCTTACTTTTCCGTCCTTCTCTGTTCCACAAGCACAACCCATAATTATATTTTTATGAAAGTGAGTTAGCCCACTTTTTTAAATCTTCTCCAATATCTTTTCTAAAATATAATCCATCCCATTGGATGCCTGAGACGGCTTTATATGCTTTTTTTGATGCTTCATTTAAAGAGGTTCCTGTTCCGGTTACTGCCAGCACCCGGCCTCCATTGGTTACTACATCATTTCCATTACTTTTTGTGCCTGCATGAAATACCAAACCATTAGCCACATTATTTATTCCTTGAATCACTTTGCCTTTTTCATAACTTTCAGGATAACCTTCCGCAACCATAACTACCGTTATGGCAACCTCCTTTTTTTGAGGGATGGGCCGCGAAGTAAGTTCTCCCTTAGCTGTTGCGATTAATAATTCTACAAAATCTGTGTCTAGTCTAGGTAATACCACCTGCGTTTCAGGATCACCCATGCGCGTATTGTATTCTATTACGAAAGGTTCACCATTGATGTTCATCAACCCAATAAAGATAAAACCTTTATAAGGTATATGCTCTTTGGCAAGGCCTGCAATAGTGGGCTTTATTACCTTCTTGTCTACCTTTTTCATAAAAGTAGCATCTGCAAACACCACCGGTGATACTGCGCCCATACCCCCGGTATTGAGGCCGGTATCTTGTTCTCCAATCCGTTTGTAATCTTTTGCTTCTGGTAGTATTGCATAGTTCTTCCCATCGGTCAATACAAACACCGAAAGTTCTATTCCATCTAAAAATTCCTCCACCAGAACCTTATTACCAGCTTCACCAAATTTTTTATCTAACAGCATCTCCCGAATTACATTTTTCGCCTCGGCTGTAGTGGGGCATATAACCACCCCCTTACCCGCAGCCAATCCATCTGCCTTTAATACAATAGGTGGTTTAATTTTATCGAGGTAGTGGTATGCTTCATTTAACTGACTGGCAACAAAGGTTTCTGCTTTTCCGGTGGGGATGCCATTTCGAGCCATAAATTGTTTGGAGAAATCCTTACTGCCCTCCAATCTCGCTCCGCTTTTTCCCGGGCCTACCATTAGAATTTTACTCAAAGACGAATCTGCTTCAAAGTGATCGCGAATTCCTTTTACTAGGGCTCCCTCTGGGCCTACTACAACAAGTTCGATATCTTTTTCCTTTGCAAACTTTCCTAGTTTTTCAAAGTCTTCGGCATCTATTG
The DNA here is from genome assembly GCA_964409415.1 of uncultured Ohtaekwangia sp. GTDB lineage: Bacteria > Bacteroidota > Bacteroidia > Cytophagales > Cyclobacteriaceae > ELB16-189. The sequence continues at coordinate 537,875 of CAYPDF010000001.1, forward strand.
GTACGTTTTGAGCGACAGTTGATGTGCCCGCATTGCCAGGAGCTACAAATAATTGCCGACAATGTTTGCTTTGTTTTATTTTCCAGGCGAATGCATGTTCACGGCCTCCGCTTCCAATTACCAGTATATTCATTTCGATACCACTAAAAGTAAAAACCTCAAAGATAGGCGCTTTGAGGTAATTTAGAATGCAATCACTTGAAAATCAGTTGGCGTACTCCGAAAGAAACTTAATACGCATCAGGCGGATCTCCTCTTCTGAAAAGTCTTCCATGGCCTCATCTTTTATGGCTTCATCCAGGCTGTCTGTTTCGGAGTTGAGAAAATAATCAAAAATTAATTCCTGCTTGTCGTCATCCAGCATTTCATCGATGTAGTAGTCCAGATTAAGCTTGGTCCCTGAGTAACAGATGTTCTCTATTTCAGTAAGCAAATCTTCAAAAGATATACTTTTTGACTCAGCAATTTCTTCCAGGTCAACTTTACGATCAACTTGTTGAATAATAAATATTTTTATTTTGGATTTGTTGACAGAGGATTTCACTACCACATCTGCTGCGGTCTCGATTTCGTTTTCCTCTACATAATCTTTGATGAGATCCAGAAAGCTCTTGCCAAACTTCTGGACCTTACCCATTCCAACACCATTGACAGAAGCTAATTCTTCTTTTGAGGTAGGATATGTGGTAGCCATTTCTTCCAGGGATGGATCCTGAAAAATGACGTAGGGCGGTAATTCTTTTTCTCTGGCAATCTGTTTTCTTAGCGCCTTTAACATTTCAAAAAGCTTTACATCATAGGCTTTTGAGTGTAAAGGTGCTTTGTCTGGGGATTCCTCTTCATCTCCATCAGAAGTAAAATCATGATCACGTGCCAATTCAATGGGCTCGGGCTTCTTCAAAAATTTTATTCCCTTCTCTTTGATTTTAAGTACGCCTATGCTATCAATATCTTTTTCCAGATATTGATAGATAAGTGTTTGCCTTATTACTGATTTCCAGAAGTCAGCATCTTCATCGGCTCCTTTACCATAGATGGGAAGCTTTTCATGGCTATAGCTTTTTATGTATTCGTCTTCTACCCCCCTAATTACATTTACAAGATGGCTAAGCCCAAAGCGCTCATTTGTTTGCTTAACTGCTTCTAAAACCAATTTTACTGATTCGGTGCCATCAAAGCGTTCTCGTGGATGAACACAGTTATCACATGCCCCACAGTTTTCCACCTTAAACTCTTCACCAAAGTAATGTAGTAATTGTTTTCTTCTGCAGATGGGAGACTCCGCGTAGTACTCCATCTCCTGCAGCAGGATGCGAGCGTTTTCTCTTTCCTGTACCGGCTTGTCCTTATTAAACTTTTCCAGCTTGCTGAGATCCTTGTGACTGTAGAACATAAGGCAAATGCCTTCTAATCCATCTCTTCCGGCACGACCCGTTTCCTGATAGTAGCCTTCAAGTGATTTGGGCACATCATAGTGAATAACAAACCTCACGTCCGGTTTATCGATGCCCATTCCAAAAGCGATTGTGGCAACAACAATATCAACTTCTTCATTGAGAAAGTCGTCCTGATTTTTTACACGGACATCCGGATCTAGTCCCGCATGGTATGGGACTGCACTAAATCCATTGACATTAAGAAGTTGCGCAATCTCTTCCACCTTTTTTCTGCTAAGGCAATAGATTATCCCCGACTTCCCTTTGTTGTCCTTCAAAAACTTAATGAGTTGCTTTTTGGTTTCTTTCTTAGGGCGAACTTCATAATATAAGTTTTTTCTGTTGAAAGAAGAGACAAAAATATCGGCATCCTCCATTTGTAAATTCTTCTGGATGTCGATTTGAACTTTTGGTGTTGCGGTAGCGGTCAATGCTATTACTGGCATATTCCCCAACTGGGCAATCATGGTTTTTATCTTTCTGTATTCGGGCCTGAAGTCATGGCCCCATTCTGAAATACAATGCGCCTCATCAATGGCTACAAAGGAGACATTTGTCTTTGTAAGAAACTCAATATACTCTTCTTTGTTCAGCGACTCTGGGGCTACATATAAAAGCTTCACCTCTCCATTGATACAATCCTTTTTAAGGCGTGTGATTTCAGATTTGCTGAGGGTAGAGTTTAAGAATCGTGCATTGATGCCATAAGCATTAAGTTGATCTACCTGATTTTTCATCAGGGCAATGAGGGGTGAAATTACTATAGCCAAGCCATCCTTAATCATTGCGGGCAGCTGATAGCAAAGAGACTTGCCAGCGCCTGTGGGCATGATTACAAACGTATTTTTCCCATCAAGAATATTTTTTATTACAATTTCCTGATTTCCTCTGAATGTAGTGTATCCAAATAATTCTTTGAGCTTTTCCCGTAAAGTATCTTTTTCTTCTGCGACAATCATAAATAACAAAACGTAATAACGGATGAAATACTTATCTTTACACCCGTTGTTTTCTAACTAGATAAGAGCATTGAATGTAATAAAAAATATTAAGAAAATAGCCACTGAGGTATTATTAAATGAAGCCAGGGCTATTGAAAAATTGACCCAATTCATTGATGATGATTTTGAGGCTTGTGTCAAGGAAATCATCCAGTCAAAAGGCCGGGTTGTTATAACGGGTATTGGTAAAAGTGCCATAATAGCAAACAAAATTGTGGCTACTCTTAATTCCACAGGCACTCCTTCTCTTTTTATGCATGCGGCTGATGCCATACATGGCGACCTTGGCATGATTCAGAGCAATGATATTGTAATCTGTCTGTCAAAGAGTGGCAATACTCCGGAAATTAAGATGCTCGTACCTTTGATAAAACGGAGAGGTTTCAAACTTGTTGCATTGGTAAGCAATATTGATTCTTACTTAGCGCAACATGCCGATTACATATTGAACGCAACCATAGGTGAGGAAGCTTGCCCCAATAATCTGGCACCCACCACCAGCACCACAGCCCATCTGGCCATGGGGGATGCCCTTGCAGTTTGCCTGCTTAATCTGAGACATTTTTCAAGCGAAGATTTTGCTCAATTTCATCCAGGAGGCGCACTGGGTAAACAACTTTATCTGAGGGTGGATGATGTGATGGTGAGTAAAGACATTCCCCTTGTGGAGGAATTTACCCCGCTTAAAGATGTGATTATCGAGATTTCATCTAAAAGGTTAGGTGCCGCAGCAGTCGTTGATACGGGCAGATCACTTTTGGGAATCATTACAGATGGAGATTTACGAAGGATGCTGCAGAAAGGGGTTCAAATTGAAAGCGCTAGAGCGGTAGATGTTTTGTCAAGAAACCCCAAAACCATTAACTCTGGTGAATTGGCAGTGAAGGCACTTCAAGTAATGCAACAAAATAGTATTACACAACTGGTGGTAGTGAAAGAGGGTAAAGTCCATGGCTTTATTCATTTACATGATCTTCTGAAAGAAGGGATTGTTTAACAATTTGATTTAAGACATTTACTCCAACGTATTTTACTTCATGGATAAGAAACTTTTTGTAGTGCTGATGGCAGGTGGAGTGGGCACACGATTTTGGCCATACAGTCGCAATGCAAAACCCAAACAATTTTTGGATGTATTGGGTGCTGGCAAAACGCTGATTCAATCTACCTATGAGCGATTTCTGCCACTTTGTCCAAAGGAAAATATTTTTATTGTAACCAATGAAGATTTAGCAGATATCACTAAAGAACAACTTGGTGTCAATGATACTCAGGTTTTGGTAGAGCCGATGCGAAAAAATACAGCTCCCTGTATTGCCTACGCATGCTATCGCATTGCGTTAAATACACCGGATGCAGTCGTTGTGGTGAGTCCTGCCGATCATTTGATTCTAAATGAACAGGCTTTTCAAAAGACAATAAATAATTCGGTTGCATATGCAAGGGATCAGGATAAGCTCATTACTATGGGGATTAACCCCACCCGACCTGAGACAGGTTATGGTTATATTCAATATCTGGATAGTAAGCACCCTATTAAAAAGGTTAAAACATTTACTGAAAAGCCGGAACTTTCATTGGCGAAGAAGTTTATTGATAGTGGCGATTTTGTCTGGAATTCCGGGATTTTTATTTGGGGAGTTAAAGCCATCATAGCAGCTTTAGAAAAACACCAGCCTGAAATTGCGGAGGTATTTGAAGAAGCTTCTTCTAAATTTTATACCGATCAGGAAAAAAGGGCAATAAAAACTGCATACGCCCAAAGCAAGAATATATCCATTGATTATGGTGTGATGGAAAAAGCCGACAATGTATACGTTTGGCTTAGTGACTTTGCGTGGTCTGATCTTGGATCGTGGAGCTCGATGCATGAACTGCATAAAAAGGACAAGGACAAAAATGTAATTGACGCCAATGCAATGGTGTATGAAACGCGCAACTCAGTAATAAAGGGTTCAAAAAATAAATTGATTGTTGTGCAGGGTTTGGATGGCTACCTGGTGGGAGAATTTGGCAATGTAATCATAGTTTGTCAGAAAGATCAGGAGGACTTGTTTCGAAGATTTGTGAATGATTTGAAGGCAAAGCCAAATGGCAACGACTATTTGTAATTTTTTTGCCTGATTACTTCATACAACGCAATCCCTGCGGACACAGAAACGTTTAGAGATCCGATGTTTCCATACATTGGAATTTTTACGAGATGGTCTACATCTCTCAGCAACATTGGGGTAATACCATCTTCTTCCGAACCGAGCAACAATGCAATAGGTGATTTCATGTCTACCTCATAAAGGGGTTGAGTGGCTTTTTCGGTGCAAGCCAATATTTGGATTCCGTTTTCTTTCAAAGTTTGAATTGTCTTTTTAAGATCGCGGACCCTGCAAACAGGAAGGTAGCTAAGTGCTCCTGCCGAAGTTTTCATAGCATCAGCAGTGATAGGCGCATTGCCTTTGTCAGGAATGATCACTCCTGTAAGACCTGCACATTCAGCCGTGCGTGCAATAGCCCCAAAATTTCTCACATCCGTTATTCTATCCAGAATAAGAAAAAAGGGCTCTTTACCATCGCTATAAGCCTGATCAATAAGATCTTCTACGACTGCATATTTCACTGCAGAAAGCAAGCAGATCACCCCCTGATGGTTTTTGGTAGAAAGCTTATTTAGTTTTTGCTGGGGAGTAAAAGACAAAGGCACCTCGTGCTCTTTCGCAACAGAGATAAGTTCTTTTACCAGGTCATTGTTTAGGCCAGCCTGAATAAATATTTTCTCGATTTCGCGACCGGCCTTTATGGCCTCCATTACGGCACGGGTGCCAAAGATCATTTCTGCTTTCTTCATTGGTCGGCAAGTTCCAAAAAGGACAGGTTAAAACAAATAATCAGTCAAACACAGATCCAATTCTAGAAGCGGCTTTTTCTCCACAGGTCGATGGTATTGTACCATAGCTGTGTAAACCTGTCATCCCTCATCAATGTGTAATAATTGGGTGCATAGACACTGCCTTTCTTTATGAAAACGAATTTTGTTCTCGAATCCTTGTAATACCAAATTTCATTTTGACTGGTTTTTCGAACTTCATCCGGTAACCCAAAAATAATAAAAGTCATACCCTGGTCCGTTTTCCATCCTTCTTTATAAGAAGTAAAGTATTTGTTTGCCAGCTCTACCCTGGCGTAATAACTTTTCATAAATCGTCTAGCCCTGTCCTTGTCTCTCGTAATACCGATTATCGTTTTATCGAATGCCACTTTGTCACCATTCGACTGTTGCAATTGAGTGAATTCATCTTTTGTGCATACAAATACCAATGGATCAACAAGATCCTGAATACGAGTGTATCGCGGATACGATGGAGTATTCACTCTAAAAGAGAAGCCTTCAACAGAGGTCGTGTCTGATTGAACGAGGTACAATCCTTCTTTAGAAAAGGATATATTTTGCCCATTGGCAATCATAAAGCTTGAATCAGGCATCAATATGGGATCTGCACCGGCAATATTTTTTGAAAAAGGAGGGAAGGCGGAATTAAAATTTTGGCTATATCGAAAAACGAAAAGATGGCTAGCCGTTGGTGGACCTTGAAGCGTATACGTTTTGCCTAATTCCAGATAAGATTCTAATACCTTGTGATCCCCATCTTTTATAAGTCCGTTTACCGGGTAGTTTTCTTCAATCAGAAATGGATATAACCAGACTTTGGAAGTAGTCACTTTGGTTATTTTTAATAATAGCATCCAGGGATTTTTCTTTGCAGTAACCAAAAAGGCACCCTCCTTTTTTGTGTCAGTTGAAAGTAAAACAGAGTCTGATCCCAGTTCTTTACCCGTTTTTTGTGAATAAGAATCTCTTTCTTCCCATTGCATCAGGTACATCTCAGGGGATGAGCCTTTTGTGGCAGTAAGTGAATAATTGATCGTTATTTGCCCGTTTTGTTTCATCATATTCCACTCAAAATCAATTTCATCGGTAGGGTCATAAAGGTGATTAAGGTTTTCATTGGCCAGGGACTGTGCACTTACAATGAAAGAGGTGAGGAGAAGAAAAAAAGCAAAACTAAACTTCATGATACCGCTTTGTTCGATTTAAAATTACAACGATAAATCTAATGGATTGGCTTAATTTTGAGGATAATTAATTTAAATGAGTAAGGTATTTACCACGGAAATCACATCTGATCAACTCCTCTCGGACAATCCACTTCATCAACGATTGTTGAAGGCTTATGTTGCTATGGAAGATTACATTGTTGGAAATGTGCTTGAGGTGGGATGCGGTGAAGGCAGGGGGATTGAATTGATATTGAAGAAAGCCAAAAGTTATACGGCCATTGATAAGATTGAAGCGGTCATTAACACACTGAAAATAAAGTATCCTGCAGGTAGGTTTTTAAGTGGTAATATTCCGCCTTTTGAGGGCTTGGAAAGTAATAGCTTTGATACGGTAATTAGTTTTCAGGTGATTGAGCATATTCAGGATGATGCTTTTTTTTTAAAAGAAATAAACAGGGTGTTGAAACCGGACGGCAAAGCTTATCTCACCACGCCAAACAGGGTGATGTCCCTCTCGCGCAACCCCTGGCACATTCGGGAATATACTGCAGACGAATTGCTGTCATTGGCCCATGAGCATTTTGCAGAGGCTAGTATGAAAGGAATCTCTGGGGATGATATGGTGATGGCTTATTATGAAAGAAATAAAAAATCAGTAAAGAAAATAGCTCGACTTGATTTTCTGAATCTCCAACAAAGATTACCCGCAGGCCTGTACAAAATTCCTTATGAGCTATTGAACCGGTGGAACAGGAACAAATTAAAAGACGCGGATGATGAGTTGGTGGCCTCTATTACTCACGAAAACTATATTGTGACTGATAAGGTTGCCGAGGCTTTGGATTTGTTTTTGATCGTTCGAAAATGAGCACCTCAATGGTCTGTGGTTATCTGTGCTATCTGTGAGAAATCTTCCGTGGATATTTAATACTCAAAAATCCATTTCACGCAAAGGATGCGAAGGTTATCGCAAAGTCCGCAAAAATTATCTGTGGATATCTGTGAGAAATCTAAGTGCAAGACCTATGCTCTTTGAGTAGCTTTGTGATTCTTTGTGTTGCTTTGTGGAATAGTTTTTTTAAGTTGTTGCACAAAGTCCTCTAAAAAACCCAAGGTTTCACAAAGGGTCTACTTCACATTTCTAAATCCATTTTGACAAATACTTATAGATAACTATTGGCCTGCATTATAGTCCTTCTGTGGTTATCTGTGCTATCTGTGAGAAAATTAAGAAAATTAATAATCCTGCGGTACAGTATCGTTGATTTTAAGATCACGTACTTGTTTGTCGTACATATCTTCAAATTTTGTGGCTAATTCCGTTTCTCCATTTTCTAAAAGGATACTCTGTAATTCCCCCAGGATGTAAATATTTTTTCTCAAATCAATGGTAAGACCATAACCCTTCCTGATAAGATAACTTGCCATTTCGTCTGCGCGGTCTCCAATGATATTCGCAATTTCAATGGCTTTCTCTTTTTCGCCCACCTGGAATAAAAGATCAACTGTTTCAGCAGCGGTGTGATCATAAGGAACGGCAACGTCTGCCATTTTCTCAATGCTGAACAACAATGCTTTTCTTGCCTTCTCCAACTCGCCCTTATCAATAAGTGCTTGTGCCACCGAGTTAAAAGCACTGCGGTGATTCAGCACAAAGTTTCTGTAATCTTCAGAGTAGTAAATGGTAGGATCATCCAGGCCGCGATAGGAACATTTATTTATCAAATTATCATAGCTCAAATCTGCATTGACAAACTCCTTCTTTGGGTTCGGGTTCCGTATAGGAAGGATTCTGCTGGTGTTGCCCTCCATAATAGCATAAGGAGTTAAATCCACTTTGAATTGCGAAAGTGAAGTGTGATTGACATAAATGGGCCTCTCCCAGTTATTGGTTGCCAATAAGTCAAGCATCGCCAGGTCTTTTTTCTCAAGACCGCCACCGGTAAGTCGGAATTGCATTTGATCTACCACCAGGCTGTCCATTCCTTCAGGAATTATTCCGGAGGCCAATACTTTTGCTTTGTCCACTTTTAGGGTAAGTATCTTGCTGGGGACTATATTTCTATCATCGCTGCGCAATTGGGGATGATTCTTTTTAAGAAGATCCAGGTATTGCACTAAATCAATCGCGTTGAGCTTAAGATCCATGAATGGCAGGTAATCATTAGGACCACCCTGGCGATAATCATTGAGGCTGAGGGTATACTTCAACGGCTCACTGTCATTCATTTTACGCATCGATTGTTCGATGTACCAATCCGTATTAAAATAGCTCAATACAATTACGCGCATATCTGTTCTAAAACCCTCTACTTCTTGTGCATACCAGAGCATGAACGTGTCGTTGTCGCCTCCTGTGAACAGGATAGAATTTTCAGTACATGATGCGAGGTAGTTTTTTCCTGAGTCCACAGAGAAGAAGCGGTTTGACCTGTTGTGATCATCCCAGCCCTGGGCGGCCATAAGTGAAGGGGCAGAGGCCGAAATAAGGATAGCGGTAATGGCAGCGGCTTTTAGGTTTTTTATATATCTGCCTAATGTTTCGCCAATGGCGATAACGGCAAACCCAATCCAAAAAGCAAATGCATAGGTAGAACCGGCATAAATATAGTCACGCTCGCGCGGTTCCACAGGGGGTGAATTTAAATAAACTACAATGGCGATACCTGTCATTATAAACAGTAAGCCCACTACAGCAAAATTTTTCGTATCTCTTGTGAATTGGAAAAACATTCCTATCAACCCAAGTACAAATGGAATCATAAAAAAATTGTTGCGCCCACCATTGTTGGCCAGTGCTGTTGGAATTTTTTCAAACCATCCATTGGGGCCGAGCCAATCAGCTCCCTGTTCATCACTTTCCCGTCCGGCATAGTTCCACATGAAATAGCGCATAAACATTTGTCCAATCTGTTGCTTGAACATGAAGTAAATATTTTGAGAAAATGTAGGCACCTGGCCTTCCTTCAGGCCGATAATGTTTCGATAAGAGTCAGCATAGTCAGAACTCCACGCACGGGGAAAGAAAGTCTCCTGATCATACACATATTCAAATTTCCTGTCTGCTATCTCGTACTTATCTTTTCCTTTTTTATAAACAGGAGCGCCATACTTGATATCGATAGGTTGCGAGGTGAATAATGGACCAAACATTAATGGTCGGCTTCCATATTGTTCTCGTTTCAGATAGCTCACAAAACTCATTACATCACGTGGAGCATTTTCATTGATCGGTGGGTTGAAGTTTGACCGTATAACAATGGTGGCATACGAGCAGTAACCAATCAGAATAAATGTAGTAGAAAGCAAAAACGTATTGAGCAGTGGCTTGTTGTTGAGGTGGCTGTATCGGATTCCGAAAACCAGTCCTCCAATGATAATCAACGAGAATACAATTACTCCGGATCCAAAAGGCAATCCGATGGTATTTACAAAAAACACCTCAAAGTTTCCTGCCAGGGAGGGGAGTCCGGGTACGATAAAGTCGTTTATAAAAAGGATAATGGCAAAACTTAGCAACAATGCAGCAGCGATACCCCACCGGGTGGGTTGATATTTTTTGAAGTAATAGATAAGCCCAAGCGCTGGGATGGTTACCAGGTTGAGCATGTGAACACCGATAGAAAGACCCATCATATAGGCGATCAAAATAAGCCATCTATTGGCCTTGCTATCATCTTCGATAACATCCCACTTCAATATTCCCCAAACTACAAAAGCTGTAAAAAATGATGACATGGCATATACTTCAGCTTCTACAGCTGAAAACCAGAATGAGTCTGAAAAAGTATAAGAGAGCGCCCCAATAAGTCCGGCACCCATCAAAAGGAGTATCTTGGCTGAAGTGGTTGAGTCAGACTTGCTGATGTTGACCATTTTTCTGCCAAAGAGGGTAATGGACCAGAAAAGGAATAAAATCGTAAATGCGGCAGCCAATACGCTCATGAAATTGATCCAAAAAGCTACTTTGGTAACATCGCCCAATGCCAGAAATGAGAAAAGGCGGCCCAGCAACAAGAATAGGGGAGCACCGGGAGGGTGTGGAACCTCCAGTTTAAAAGCCACTGCAATGAATTCCCCACAATCCCAATAGCTGGCGGTCTCTTCGAAAGTGAACCAATACGTGAGTAGCGCTATAGCAAATACGATCCAGCCTGTGATGTTATTCGTTCTTTGAAAATTCATGGGTGAAATCAAAAATTCATTTGACGGGGCGAAAATAAGGAATATTGTTCACAGTCTTTTGAGACCAATTTTATGGTTTCGATCACTTAACATCAATATCTAATTACCTAAAAGTCAGCCATAGGGCAAAATTGTCATTCCTTATGATGATTTTGGTATAAATTACCCATTAGTACGGTAAAAGTATGATGTCGGTTCCCTTCTGTTCGCTAAAATATGCGCATGACCAGATCAAACATGATGTGGAGAAGTCTATTGATGCCGTATATCGAAGAGGCCAGTTCATTTTAGGGACGGAGGTAGAAACATTTGAGATGGAGTATGCTGCATATTGTGGTACCAAATATTGCATAGGAGTCGCCAGTGGTCTTGATGCTTTATATCTCTCTTTACATCTTTTAGGAATTGGGCCTGGAGATGAGGTTATTGTTCCTGCTCACACTTATATCGCCAGTTGGTTGGCCATTACCCGTACTGGAGCCAAAATTGTTCCTGTTGATGCCGATCCGGGCACCATGCTGATGAGTATGGCACAAGTGAAGGCGGCCGTGAACGAGGGCACCAAAGCCATCATGCCCGTGCACCTGTATGGAGCAGCCTGCGACATGACACAATTGAAAGCAATAGCGCAAAAAAATAATCTCTACATCGTTGAGGATAATGCTCAAGCACACGGGGCTACATGGAAAGACAAAAGGACAGGCACTTTTGGGGATTGCAATGCAACCAGTTTTTACCCCACAAAAAATTTAGGTGCATTGGGCGATGGTGGAGCCATTACAACAGACAGTAAGGAAATGGCCGAAAGCGCCATCAGTTTGAGGAATTATGGTTCTTCCGGCCGGTTTACTAATCCAGTCTTGGGCATCAACTCCCGGCTAGACGAACTGCAAGCTGCTGTACTTCGCATTAAACTGAAGCATCTGGATGAATGGAATGAGAAAAGGAGAGCGATAGCGCAGGCTTACCTCTCTCAATTGAAGGGAGTCGGAGATATTATACTCCCTACAGAAAGCTACGCCAGTGTATTTCATTTGTTTGTTATCCGAACATGCCACAGGGAAGACCTCAGGTCATTTCTTTTTAAAAATGGTATAGGTACTATGGTGCATTACCCCATCCCGCCACATTTGCAGGGTGCTTACAGTTCAATGGGTTTTAAAAAAGGAGATTTTCCCGTGAGCGAAAAGTTAGCCGAAACGGTTTTGAGTTTGCCTATGTGGCCTGGCTTGGGAAGTGAACAAGTTGAATGGGTGGTAAAACAGGTGAAGGAATTCTATGAGGGTAAATGATCCTACTTTGCAATGTTTAGTTATTTTTCCTGCTAAGCATTTTTAGCTCACAGAGGGAACAGATTTACACAGATTCTGAAAGGGCTATGCCCCTCGCTCGCCCTTCGCCCTAAAGGGGCTACGCGCGGACTGATGAAATTGTGGGCTGACCCTTCAGGGATAGAGGGTTGCGAGTGACTTTGACCCTTGCCCTGCGCTCGCCCTGCACCCTAAAGGGGCCTACGCGCGGACTGATGAAATTGCGGGGTGACCCTTCAGGGAAAAAGGGTGTGGGGTGGCTATTTGACCCTTGCCCTGCACCCTAAAGGGGCCTACGCAGGGCTGATTAACTTGCGGGGTGACCCCTTCAGGGATTAAGGGTGCGGGTAGGCAATTGTCTTGCCCGAACTTGCCCTACACCCCCAAGGGGCTCTGCGCCTTGCCCCTTGCTCACCCTGCACCCTAAAGGGCCAACGTGCGGGTTAAAACAATTATGCAATTAGATTATAGCTCTTGTGAGTTTGGTATCAATCGAGGGCAGGCCCTTCAGGGAAAAAGGGTGCGGGGTGGCTATTTGACCCTTGCCCTGCGCTCGCCCTTCGCCCTAAAGGGGCCTACGCGCGGACTGATGAAATTGCGGGCTGTCCCTTCAGGGAAAAAGGGTTGGGGTCTATTCTATAAACTGTGTCATTACCAATAGAATATAATTGTTGATTAAA
>CAYPDF010000002.1:0-81916 GCA_964409415.1 uncultured Ohtaekwangia sp.
CTATCGACTATGAAACGGGTCCGCTATCAAAATTACATCTATTCAAAGAACGTTTGAATCTACCTTAATCGTTGATTTTCGGAAAATTCATTGTTGACTTTTAGTCTCTAATCTCGTGGCCAAACCGTCTGAATGACACACATCCCCCTAAATGGGAGCGCAAAGGTAATCTTTAATGACATCTAAGCAAAGGTGGGGTGAAAAGTTTTTACATAATGTGAAAATAAGTTGATGTGATGATTGGTTGATGTGGCTGACCTAAAAGAGGCGAAAAGCTACTTCTTTGATTTCTTAAAAATAGGTACTGTACTGCACGGCTCACCAAACATAATACTAGAAACAATGGGCTGAAGACGGCTCGTAACATCTACATAGGCAGCTATGGGTACATTCACTTTACTACAACCCTTAATCACTACTTTGGCATTTTCATATTTACTCCAATCGATGGCATCAAGTGCTGTTTTAAAAAGTTGTGCCTCTAACTCATCAAGAGTTCCAAACAAAATGGTTTTTGCATAAGGTTTTAGGGCAACTGACAATAGCATATAGGCCCAAGTCGGGACGATGGCATCCACAGAGCACTGTATGGCTACATGCTTTCCTTCGAAGCTTGCCCAGTTGGTTGATTTGATAAACTCTCTGAAATCTTTTTCACGCAAAACCATACCCCGAAACAACTGGTCCTTTACGTCCAGGCGGATGCGCTCGCCTGAAACATAAAATTCTTCCAAGTCGATCGTCTGCAGGGGGCTTCGTGCCACCTTATTGATAATTTCTTCACTCATAATTCACTGTCTCTACCCAACATTAAAAGACGGGTTTTGGTTTTTTGATGAGGAAATCTTTTAAGTAGAAGGGTTCGAAATCAGCCAGGTTTTCAAATTGCTCTTCCGCAAATTTTTTGAAAGCCAGTTCTCCTATTTGCTCAGCAGATGGAACAATATCAGAAAGAAAAATTGAGTTGGAGCTTGTGATCATGCCCCTACACTTGGCTGCTCCGTTTCCAAAAAAAACCACTTTGCTTTTAGCCAATACATCCGCAAAACTTGATTCATCAATCACCTTTGCCTGGGTAGGTTCTAAAACATCTCCCTTGCTATTTGCCAATAAGCAATAGACCTCCATGCGCCTGGCGTCCAGCATAGGGCATAAAATTACTTCGTCAGAAAACTGAGTGGCTACTTTTTGAACAAGTGATTCCAGTGTATTCACAGCAATCAATGGAATATTAAGTGCGTAACACAGTCCTTTGGCCGTAGCCACGCCTATCCGCAAACCTGTATAAGAACCAGGTCCTTCTGAAACTGCAACAGCATTCAACTGATTTGGTTTCAAGTCGCAGCGTTTGAGTAATTCATCTACCATCACGGCCAACCTGGAAGAGGCTGACTGACTAATGTATAAGTGAGATGAGGCTTTTATAATTCCATCGTCATGTAAAGCCACTGAGCATACGGATGAGGCTGTCTCCAGACTAAGGATAAGCGCCATTATCGTGAGGAGAGTAAGTTTTTGTATTGATCTTCTTGTTGAAGCGTTTTTACGGCTTCGTTCAGTTCATTATCTCGTTGCAATGATAGCTCAACCTGCGCCTTGATCAACCCAAAATGAAAGGCTATTTCCTCTTCCAGCATTTTTCCTATCTCATCTTTATAGCGCATGAGGTCCTTGGTTCTGTTTTGTTCAATCTGATTTTTCAATGCATTCAGCTGACCCTGAATTTCACTATAGGTTCGTTCTTTCCTGGCCACCTCTACTAATTGCTCCATTTGTTCTTCTAAGTCAGAGCTGAACACAAACTTTTTCTCATCCAGCCAAACCCCAAATTTTTTGTAGTCCTCCTCTGAGAGTTTGAAATTTTGAACTGAATTCAACCCAGGATGTTGAGCACAATAAATTGTTGCATAATCAAACATATACCCTGAGGTAATGAGTTGGATAGCAGCGGGACTTAGGTATTCATTATTTACTTCTACATCAGGGTCTAGACCTCCACCATCATAGACTTTACGGCCTCCCTTTGTGAGAAATTCTGATTTCAGGGAGTCTGCAAATTTATCGACAGAGCCATCTTTATGGCGGTGTGCATAGTCAAGTGCCTGAATGCACCTGCCACTAGGAATATAATATTTTGCTGTAGTCACCTTTAATTGCGCATTGTACGAGAGCTGACGGGTTGTTTGTACCAAGCCCTTCCCAAAAGTTCTTTGCCCTACCAAAATTGCCCTATCATAATCTTGCAATGCACCCGCAACTATTTCAGCAGCTGAGGCACTTCCTCCACTTGTAAGTATGGCAAGAGGGATTGTAGTGTCAATGGGATTGTTTAGCGAAACATAAGTTTTATTCCAGTCTTTTACTTTGCCTTTGGTGGATACCACTTCAAGTCCTTTTGGAATAAACAGGTTAACCATGTTAACCGCCTCATATAACAAACCTCCAGGGTTATCTCTTAGATCAAGAATTATTTTTTTTGCTCCCTGCTTTTTCAAATCAAGCACTGCGGCCTCCACTTCTTTACTTGCACCGGGTGTAAAATCATCTAGCTTGATATAGCCGATGTTTTCGTCTACAACTCCCTGATAGACTACATTACTCAGTTTAATCTTTTGGCGATTGATGTTAAGCACCAGATCTTCGCTCTTGCCCACTCGCTTCACCACCAGCTTCACCGCAGTATTTGGCTTTCCTTTGAGTAAAGTGCTAACTTGTGTGGTGCTTTTGCCCTCAATGTTTACACCATCTACTGAAACAATTTGATCGCCCACCTTTAAGCCAGCCTTATTGGCAGGAAAACCATCGTAAGGATTAGTAACCACTGTCTTATTATTAATCACGCCAATTAAGGCCCCAATGCCAGCATACTGACCTGTGGTTTGGATGCTGAATTCCTCCAGATTTTCCTCAGGGATATAATCTGTATATGGATCAAGGGACTGAAGCATTCCGTCAATGCCTTTGCTCACTAAATCCGTTGGGTCTACCTCATCGACATAGTAGGCATTGACTTCTTTAAAAAGTGTGGCAAAAATATCCAGGCTTTTGGCGATGTCGAAATATTTCTCTGCAGGTGGTGTAAACGAAAATCCGACAAGTGTGATTATAAGAATGCCGACAAGTGCTAACCTCACCCCCTTCCCCTCTCCAAAGGAGAGGGGGGATTGTCTCTTCGCCTCTGCCTTGTTGACCAGACCCTTCTTTTCTTCAGAAGAGATAGATGGCTGTCTTTGTGATTCTTTCTTCATACTATTTCTCTGCCTTTTAACCTCACCCCCTTCCCCTCTCCAAAGGAGAGGGGGGATTGTCTCCTTACCTTCGACTTGCCAGCAGGCACCCCCTTCCCCTCTCCAAAGGAGAGGAGGATTGTCTCCTTTCCTTCTCAGAGGTGAGGATTAGGATTGTAAATATACAAATCGAACGCTTTTAAGGCTATTCCTCCTTCATTTTGGGCTCATTTAACCTTGTTATCGCCTTTGCTATTGCCTCCGAGATTGGTTTGTAGTCAAGTATTTCCCTGGCAATGTAAATAAACCCGATTAATAGCTTTGGGGTTTCATTCAACTCTCCTTTTTGTAGTCGATATGCCTCCCTGGATCTTCTTTTAATTTTATTTCGATCTACAGCCCTCTTGAAATTTCTGATGGAGGCAGTGAAGAGTACCTGATGAGAATGGCTATCCGCTTCGGGGTTGGGCAGGTATAGGATTCTGAATGGGTATAAATTAAAAGAGGAACCCTTATTGAAGAGTTCCTTTATCAATTTTTCTTTTTTGAGTCTTTCGCCTGTATGAAAGCTGAATTTGCCCATGAGGCCAAATTAATGAATCCTCACGCGAAACTAAGTGAGGCCTTTATTAACCCTTGGGTGTTTTCTCGTCAGACACGGTCAATTTCTTACGCCCAGCCCTTCTGCGGGAGGCCAACACCCTACGACCGTTGGCTGTCGCCATTCTCTCGCGGAAACCGTGCTTATTCTTTCTTTTTCTCTTCGATGGCTGGTAAGTCCTTTTCATAATTCCTTATTTTATTAAAGGGCTGCAAAGATGCTTAGTATTTTTATTAAATCCAAGATGAACGGGTGATGAAAACTCATTCAACCTATCCATTTGGACTATTTCACAGTGAAAAGTGAGTCTTTTACCTCCGGATTCACCTGTACATCCACCAATTCAAAATTAAAACTCATGGGACCTTGTTGCTGGCTAATCTTTTGAGGGAACTTAATTCCATCCACCTCCTTATAATCAGAATATGTGGTTGCCGACACCATCGTGCCTTGTGGCGTTTCCATGCTTTCGGTTTGCTTTACTTTTAGCCCTGTATGTGCATCATAATAACTTGTGGACTTCGCTCCAGAGGTAAAGGTATATTCAACGGCATAGGCGTCATTCCCATCAATTTTTTCAATCGCCACTAGTTTTGGAGTAACTCCTGTTAAACTTAGCTCCGGAAACATGGCACTTTTAAAAAGTGTCTTCTCTTTGGTTTCGGCATCTACCGGAATGACCTGTCCCATAGATAAAATAGCAACTTCCTTTCCAGTAGAAACCACCTTTTGAAGAGTCTTCCCGTTGGTCATAATTTCCTCCACACTTTTATTGGGCGCTGATTTTGTTACTGTCATAGTCAGTTCTGTTCCCATTGCTTGTGCTTTATAAACCATTTTTAGTGTTTTTATTTCTTTTGCATTTTTAGCACCTCCAATTTCCTGAATGTATTGATCTATCACTTTTTGAGCGGTTAGCCCATCAGGAATATTTTTTGCAGGTTCTGGCTTATACTCTACTCCGTGTATATCATAATACTTCACGTCACCAAATTGCTCCAGCGATTTAGCAATCTCCGACCCTTTTCCCACCACCTCAATGTAGGCGTGATCAGGGGTGATGTATTTATTTGCTGCGGTTTGCACTTGTTCAATAGATACCGTTTCTAATCTTTTTAGAAATGTAGAGTAATAATCCTTAGGCAGGTTATACTTGGCCGTATTTACGGCAAAGCTGGCAATGGTTTGAGGTCGTTCCAGTGATCGTCCGAAAGAACCGGCAATGGAGGCTTTTGCCGCCAGAAGTTCTTCCGCACCTACGGGCTCATTCGCAATTCGCTTTAGCTCATACATAATTTCATACACCGCACTATCTGTCACTTGATTCCTAACACTTGCTGATGCGGTAAATCTACCCACCAAATCATCACTGCTCAATTGAGAGTTTGATCCGTAGGTATAGCCATGCTTTTCGCGAAGATTTTGATTCAGTCTCGCTGAAAAACTGCCACCTAAAATCTGATTCATCACTCTGGCTTTAATTACATCCTCACTTCCCACTTTTAGATCAACGGGATACGCTATATTAATAATTGATTGAACAGATGACGGTCTATCCACCAGGGCTACAAATGTTTTCTCAGGTGCACGAGGAACAGGATATGATACATTCTTTACCTCTCCTCCTACCCATTTAGAAAAATTTTTATTCGCAACTTTTTTTGCCTCTTTCAGGGTAATGTCTCCCACCATCACCAGGTAGGCATTGTTCGGTTTAAAATATGTTTGGTAATAGTTTCTACAATCTTCTATCGAAATGGATTCCACTGTCTTTTCAGTGGCCACCTCCCCATAAGGATGATCTTTTCCATACAATAAAAATCCTCTCACATTGGAGGCTATTGTACCGGGGTCATCTTTGTCTGCGGCTATACCTGAAATGGTTTGCGTCTTCAACTTGTCCAGTTCTGATTGTTCAAACGAGGGGTTGTACAACACATCTGTCATTAACTCCAAAAGTTTTTCTGTATGTTTTGAAAGACTTGAGGCAAAGAGGCCAGTGGCACTTGTATTTAATGAAGCCCCAATAAAATCAACCTCCTCATCCAACTGTGCTTTGGTTCGGTGGGTGGTGCCTGTCCCTATCAGATTTCCGGCAATAGAAACGTAACCGGCTTTATCACCTTCGAAAATCGGATCATGCTTCAATTGAATGGAGAACTGCAAGCGTGGCAACTTGTGATTTTCCACCACAAAAACCTGGAGGCCATTTTTTAGTGTAAACGATTGATACTCGCCAATTTTAATTTCGTGAGCGGGACCAGGTAATGGCGCTTTGCTCCGGTCTACCTGGGCAATCGTATTTGCCAGTAAACCAACAATGAAACATAAAGTCAATATTGCTCTCATGGATTTTATCCGTTGAATTAGTTATCAGTGTTTATCGGTATCACCAGGTTTTTGCTGCGCAGACTTTGGCAGATAGTGCAGCACTACTCTATTTTGCTTTATTAAATATTTTTTTGCCACACGTTGCAGATCCTCACGCGTGATTTTCATAAAGCGATCAAGTTCTGTATTGATTAATCCTGCATCGCCATAGTAAACATGATAGTCTGCCAATTGCTCGGCTATTCCAATCATTGATGAGTTTTTTTGAACATAATCGCTTTCTATCTGATTGCGCACTTTTTGAAACTCCCTTTCAGAAATAAGTTGATCCTGAACTTTAGTTATTTCTTCGTCCATTCCTTTTTCCAATTCATCCACACTTACACCTACATTGGCCAAGCCCAGGACAATATATAAACCGGGATCCTCTGAAGAGAATGGAAATGCCTGTACGACATACGCCTTCTTTTGTTCATCTACCAGTGACTTGTACATTCTCGAACTTTGCCCCCCACTTAGGACAGTGCTTAACATATTGAGTGCATAGGAATCGGGTGTTCCCTGAGCCGGCATGTGATAAGCCTCAATCACGGCAGGCAACTGGATATTATCGTACACTACATCACGAATTTCTTTTGTTTGAGGTGGCTCTACTACAGTGGGACGCGGAATTGGTTTGTCGCCTTTTTTAATGTCTTTAAAATACTTATCAATGGATGCTTTCGCCTGTTTAATATCTATATCCCCTGCTATCGACAGGGTAGCATTTTCAGGAACATAAAACGTTTTATAAAATTCAATAAACTCCCCCAGTGTGGCATTATCCAGATGTTCAATTGATCCGATGGTTGGCCACCGGTAGGGATGTACCGTGTACGCCCTCTTTAATATCTCAGGGAGGATACTTCCGTAAGGCTGGTTATCCATGCGCTGGCGTTTCTCTTCTTTTACCACTTCCCTTTGTGTCTCTACGCCTACAGAATCAATCTTTGCGTGCATCATTCGCTCCGACTCCAACCACAATCCCAACTCCAATTGATTGGAGGGTAAAATTTCATAGTAGAAAGTGCGGTCGTTGGAGGTGTTGGCATTGTTGGTGCCACCTGCGTTGGTGATGTATTTATCGAACTCGCCTCTTTTTATGTTTTCTGATCCTTCAAAAAGAAGGTGTTCAAAAAAATGGGCGAACCCTGTTCTTTCGGGGTCTTCATTTTTTGAACCCACGTGATACAGAACAGAAACTGCCACTATGGGTGTGCTGTTGTCTTGATGCAGAATAACGTGCAAACCATTATCCAAGTCGTATTCTGTGAATTCAATTTTAGGAGCCTGAGCTGCTGACAAAAGCCAACCCAGCATAACCATTGCTGTCAAAAAATGTTTTTTCATAAAATATTGCTCAATCCAACAAATCTCTCAGGCTTACCATTTCAATTAGTAATGGAAAAAGTTCTTACAGGGGTTCAAATTACTTTTGTTTTCTCCTTTTAATTAGAAAATAAATAGGAATAGCAAAGAATAAAATTATAAAATACAGCCAATACCTTCCTATAAAGTATCCGATTTCATAAGAATAGCTTTTTTCTGAAAGAAGTATTAATAATTTACTTGTTCATTAAAAAAATACTCCAAGTTTATCTGCAAAATAATGATGTTAGTGGGTGTTTTTTATCTTATTGTATCCAAAAAACCGGATACTATCCCCGAAAAATTATTTATCATTGATAGCAACACAACTACAGCCCAAGCAACTAAAACCATAGCCATCATCTTATTCTTTTCATTTAAAAAAGTCATAGGGTGAAATTTTATTTTTAAATTAAAGTAAATTTTTTAACAAAAACTAAACGGTACTGTTTATCTGATTGTTTGCAACTTTTATAGCCTCAGTTTTGAATGAAGACCTATTGCTCAATTAAGTCCTTCAGCACACGTTGCGCTTGCTGAGGCTCCAGCCGGGGGCCAAACTGTGAAACCACACGAGAAGACGCCAAAGATGCAATTTTTCCTGCTTGCGCATAACTGTGCCCATGTGTAATCCCGTATAAAAATGCTCCCGCAAACATATCACCAGCACCATTTGTATCCAGCGCCCTTACCTTATACGGTTCAATCTCAATAAAGGTGTCGCCATCAAAGATTAATGCACCATTGGCGCCAAGAGTGATAGCAAATCTTTTAGCCGCCTGTTTCAGTTTCTCGCGGGCATCATCGAGGTTATCTGTTTCACTAAACATAAGGGCTTCCTCTTCGTTGCAAAAAAGGAGATCAACACTTGCGCCTACTACTTGGTCGAAGTTCTTTGAGAAAAACCGCAACATGTTGGGGTCAGAAAACGTCAAAGCGGTGTTCACTTTATTTCTCTCGGCTATCCTCTTGGCTTCCAATAATGCTTCCATCCCACTAGGGCTCGACACGAGGTAGCCCTCCAGGTATGCATAGGTAGAGTTTATTATGGCTTCCTCATTTACATGGTCAGCGGACATGAACGAACTTATTCCCAAAAAAGTGTTCATCGTGCGGTCGGCATCAGGGGTAGTCATCACAAGACATCTGCCAGAGTGACCTTGCGGGCAATCTTCATAGCCTAAATTGGTATCTACCCCATTGCGTTTCATATCTTCCAGAAAAAATTTTCCAAGTTCATCCTTGGCCACCAGGCATGAGTAGTAGCTTTTTCCACCAAATTGATTGACCCCGATTACGGTATTGGCCGCGGATCCGCCAGCAGACATTCGACTTTTTTTCATGTCAATGGCTTTCATGAGTTGTTGCTGACGCTTCTCATCCACCAAAGTCATTACCCCTTTCTCAATTTCATTTTTTACAAAAAAATCGTTGTCCACTTCTGTTACAATATCTACCAGGGCATTACCAATACCATAAACGTCATATTTTTTGCTCATGAAATCTTTATTTTAATTCGGAATACAAGGATACTTATTTTAATGCAAAAGTGGTATTCGGGTAAATCGGTAATCAGTTGCTACTGTTTAGGAACTATATTCAGTGTATGTGTAAACTGTTTGGCGCGATTGGGATAATCGGTGATAAAGCCATCTACTCCCATTCCTTTCAATGCAAGCATCTCTGAAATTTCATTTACAGTCCAGGGAATGACTTTAATATTTTTTTTATGCAAAAATTCAACTTTTGATCGATTGATGATCCTATAGTTGGGAATATAAATAGTTGGATTGAACCCCAGCTCGCTCAAATGTGATTGGACGGACCTCAAATCACTAACAACCGCACCAAGTTTTATTTCAGGATATTTTTCATGCCAATATTTTAAAACTCTGAAATCAAATGATTGAATAATTACCCGGTTCATTGGCAAATATTCGTCTAAAAGATTGTACACCAAATCCGAAAACTCTGCGGGTTTCGGATGAAATTTATCATCCCCTTTTTCAGTGCTCTTTATTTCAATATTATAATCCACTTCGTATTGGGTGTAGCTCTTGATGTGATTTTCAACTGCGACAATTACATCGCTCAGAAGTGGTTTGGCAAGCGCTATTTTCACTTGTTCTGGAAATTCTTTGTTGCCTGAGGAGCCGCAATCAAATTGCTTGACCTCTTCATAAGTCATCTCATAAATGTTGAAATCCTTTTCTTCTTTTTTGGCAATGGATTCTCCATCCGGTTTGAGGCAAATGTCAGAGGACATCCATGGCTCATGTGAAACCACAATCTTTCGATCTTTGGTTACAACTACGTCCAATTCAATGGTGGTTACTCCGGAATCGAGTGCAGTCAAAAAAGCGGGGATAGTATTTTCCGGCATGAGCCCTCTTGCGCCCCTATGGCCCTGTACATCAAATGTGGGAAGTTTTTTTTGTGAAAGGCCTATGGAAGGAATCATCGTCACTAAGATCAGAACTACTGGAATCAATCTCATGCACCAAAGATAAAATTAATCTTTGATTGAATTGTTGGCACAAAATAAAAGCAGTCAGTCTTATTAAAGTATCGTCATCGTCAGCCTATGATCGCAGGCGATCCTCCCTCCTCCCTTAATGACCTAAGTAGTAATGGAGGTTCGTGGGACACGAACCTTGGATTTAGTGGTAATGATTGCCATTACAGCCATAGGCCTGGTGAAGTACCACTCATTAAGAGAAATTAATCCTGCTCAAGCGCTTAAAAATGAGTAAACAAAAAAAGAGTGCTTCATTAATTGGAGCACTCTTTCTCAAAAATTCAATTGTTTCTATTTCTTTCCTCCACTTATAAAGAAACCTGCCTTAATTCCCAAATAACTGTTTTTCGCTTCTGTTTTAATAACTGAGGTGCCTGAAGATCCTGAAGACACTGTTATTTCTGACGAGGTGGATGGAATAATATTGTATTCTATTTGCATGGTGAAGTGACCTAAGTCAAATCCAACACGAGGATAAAATCCAAATTTGCTAGCATCCGCACTTGCTGATGTTGTACTGCTGCCTCCTGAAACACTCAAAGAGGCTGATGCCAAAGAATACATTCCAAGCCCTATACCTGCAAATGGTCTAAAGGTATTATTTGAAAAATAATATTGACCATTCACTGTGTACGAAGCATTACCAGAAACCTTTGCTTCGGAAGAAACAGAGGTGGATCCTGATCCTGAAACTGATACACCTTGTGCCATGACCGCACTTTCAATTCTCAGACCAACAGCAAGTGCGTCACTTACTCTATAAGCAGGTTCAAAGTAAATAAGAACTCCGCCTTTGGCACCATCTCCGCCTGGAGACGCATAGCCAAAACCAAGACCGATTTTAACAGGTTTGAACTCCTGTGCTTGCGTGACTATTAGGGAAGCCCCAATAAAGCCAATTAATAAAAGACATTTTTTCATAGTTGTGTAAAGTTGGTTACAGCAACTAATATCTTTAAATTATACCACAAAACCTATGAATTCCCTCTTTTGATATATATTTTAATTACCCATGGGGGATACAGCGAATATTTAGAATTTTCTCCAGAACTAGCCTTTAAACCCAACTCTTAATTTATAGGCCATTCATTTTCCAAGACTCCACAACGAAAAAATGGAGTTCATTCACTTCATTTTAGGAATTTCCCGTTAGTATATTCGTAGTTATATTGTCATGTGCCACCAATGGGCATTCATCCATAATATTATTCTTCAATCAGCACTCCCATTTTTCCCATCTGATAATCACGCATGGCCTCCATAATTTGAGTTTGTGTATTCATTACAAAAGGCCCATGAGATACCACTTCTTCATCAAGTGGCATTCCTGTTAAAAACAAAACCCGTATATCTTCCATTGCCACCAGTGAAATGGTATC
This sequence comes from uncultured Ohtaekwangia sp., assembly GCA_964409415.1. Taxonomy (GTDB): domain Bacteria; phylum Bacteroidota; class Bacteroidia; order Cytophagales; family Cyclobacteriaceae; genus ELB16-189. Next base: position 11,464 of record CAYPDF010000002.1, read on the forward strand.
ACCATCATTTTTAAAATGGACGAGATGTAATTCCTCTACCTGACCAAATTCTTCCACCTTTAATTTACCATCCAATAAATAAATCATTGCATTGTGATCTGTCGGGGTAGGGATTGAAATTTTACCTCCTTTTTTAAATTCAAGCGTAGCAGCATTGACAATCGCCTGGGATGGAATTGGGCCTTTCACTCCCAACACCTCACCTGAAAATATGCGAACATTGACTTTTCCATCCTCACTTGTTTTGGTGGGCGCTTGTTCTGCACTTAACGGATGATAGGCCGGTTGATCCATCTTATGCATTGCCGGTGTATTGATCCAAAGCTGAATGATTTCCTGTCTGCCTCCAATTTCATGAATGTTATCTGGTGGCCGCTCGCTGTGAATGATACCCATTCCGGCATTCATCCATTGCACACCCCCTGCATATACATTGCTGTCATTTCCCCGGCTATCACGATGGTGCACCCCGCCTTGAAAAATAAAAGTGACGGGGGAAAAACCACGATGGGGATGTGGCCCAACTCCTGCCTTACCTGGCGCAATTTGAGTTGGAACTTTTATGTTGGCATGGTGCAACAATAAAAATGGATCTATTTGCTGCACTTGTTGGGTGGGTAGAGGCTGCCTAATGGGCATGCCTCCCATATCGACCTGATGTGCATAAAGCAAGCGTGCAACTGATCTGTTTTTCATCTGTCAATCATTTTATATCATTGGAACTTCAATTAACAATATTTCAGAATTGGAATCTGCCGTAATCGAAAACTTATCCGTTTCCCATATTCCAAATCCATCCCTTTTGTTAAGCTTCTGGTCAGCGATGGTAACATCCCCATTTATTATAAATACATATACACCATTGCCTTTTTGCTTAATGGTGTAATTGGCACTAAAGCCCTCTTTTAAATTACCCAGATGTAACCATGCATCCTGATTAATAGTAACTCCAGGGTCAGTTTCTACAGGACTAACAATCTGCTGTAGCTTATTTATTCTTTCTGATGGGTCAAAAGTTTTTTGATCATACCTGGGTTCAATGTTTTTCACTTTTGGAAAAACCCAGAGCTGAAGAAAGTTTACTTTTTCATCTTTGTTCTTATTGTGCTCTGAATGTTGAACGCCCGTTCCAGCGCTCATGATCTGAATATCATTCTGTTTAATGACTGTTGTGTTTCCCATGCTGTCTTTATGTTCCAAATCTCCGGATAAGGGGATTGAGATAATCTCCATATTGTCGTGAGGGTGTTTGCCAAAACCCATGCCTCCATCAACAAAATCATCATTGAGCACCCTGAGCGCCCCAAAATGTATTCTTTCTTCATTGTAGTAATTGGCAAAGCTGAATGTGTGATGGGTATCCAGCCAGCCATGATTGGCATGGCCGCGGGTGTCTGATTTATGCAGTATTGTTTTCATTTTTTATGGAATTAAGCCCTTATGCGTGTTTAAACGTTAATATTAGTATAAAGATTCATACAATTATTGTATATACAATTAATTCTAAAAATTTCTTAGCTGATTTCTACAAACATGAAACATATATATTATATTCACGTTTGTAGAACTAATCTTATTAACACCCATGAAAGGAGCTTATTTAGGGGAATTAGAAGAACTCATATTGCTAACCGTAGGTGTATTGTACGAAAACGCCTATGGGGTGGCCATTAAAGATGAAATTGAAAAACAGGTAGGAAGAAAGTTAAACATCAGCGCTGTCCATGCTGTGCTCAAGAGGTTGGAAGATAAAGCATTGATCAATTCCTCGATGGGTGGAGCCACCTCCGAGAGGGGAGGAAGAAGAAAACGACTTTTTACACTTACCACATTGGGTAAAAAAGCATTGGAGCAGGTCAATGAGGTTCGCTCTCAGCTCTATAATCAAATTCCGAAAGTGGCGCTTCAATTCAATACCTACTGATGATGAGTTCACCTCCGAAATGGGCTGATCGTTTTTTAGAGTGGTATTGTAACCCCGACTTGCTAGAGGAAGTCCAAGGGGATGCACACGAACTTTATCAAAGTCGGCTGCAAAAAGAAGGTAAGGCAATCGCGAATAGAAAATTCATTTGGGATGTCTTTCGGTTTTTTCGCTGGTCCAATATTAGGAGAAGAAAAAAAAGTTATCCATCAAAATCGTTCATCATGTTCAAAAGTTACCTCATCGTTGGATTCAGAAATGCGTTGCGTCACCGTCTGAACAGCACCATCAATATTGTAGGTCTATCCATTGCGCTGGGTATGGCGATCACCGCATTTATTTTTATCGACAACCAAACCCATGCTGATTTCTTCCATGAAAAAATGGACAGGATCTATCAGGTTACCAACAGGATTGAAACAGACGGCCGACTCGACAACTGGAGCGACAGCCCAATGCTCCTGGGGCCCTCCCTATCCAAGGATGAGACTTCGGTAGAGGCTACTACGAGAATCGAATACAATAACGGAGCGTTGCGTTACAACGAAACTGTATTCAGCGAATGGATTTGGTTTGTCGATCCGGAGTTCATGGACATTTTTAGTTTTCCTGTCCTTAGCGGAAATGCAAAGTCGTTGGAAAATAAAACTGAAATTATTTTGGTGAAAGAGGTGGCTGAAAAATATTTTGGAAAGGCAGATCCAATTGGTAAAAGCGTATCCATCAAGTTTGACAATGACCACAAGATTGAATTTACGGTAGGCGCAGTAATAGAACGACCAGATGGATCAAGTCTCTATCCTTCAGTGCTTATTTCCATGGCCATATTTGAAGATTTGAAACCCAGAGAAGCCAATGACTGGGCCTATCAAACGGATGGCACCTTTGTGCTGCTAAAACCGTCACACTCACCTTCTGAACTCATTGAGGCGATGGAAGAATATAAAAAAATTCAAAATGCTGCTTCACCACAATGGTTGATAAAGGATTTTCAATTTTATCCGTTAAAGGGATTGAACCTAGAAAGTGCCGACATTATTAGTTCTGTTTCGAATGGAGCCAATCCTGCCGGCCTGATTTCCCTTGGTGTAATTGCCGGCTTACTCCTGTTGCTGGCTTCATTCAATTATATGAATGTGTCTGTTGCCACGGTAGCGACTCGACTAAAAGAAATAGGAATCCGAAAAGTGATTGGCGGGCAGAAAAAGGAAATCATTCAACAATTTCTACTTGAGAATTTTCTTCTTTGTGCGGCATCCCTGGTTATAGGCTGTTTGCTGGCATATATTTTCTTTTTGCCTGGTTTTAATTCACTTTATCCAGTGAATATTCCTTTTGCGTTTTCTTCAGGGAATGCAGTCTTTTTCTTTTTTGGTAGTCTGTTGCTTTTCATTGGTTTGGTGTCAGGAGGTTACCCGGCTTTTTATATCGCATCGTTTACGCCTATTAACATCATGCGTGGACGGGAAAAATTCGGACAACGAAGTTTATTCAGCAGGATTCTACTTACACTTCAATTTGTATTAGCGTTCATGACTATTGTTGGTGCATTTGTATTCATCGATAACAGTCTATATTTAAAAAATAAGGACTGGGGGTATAATCATTCGCAAATTTTATCTGTTCCTGTAGGAGATAAAGCCAACTATCTGGCGCTTAGAGATAAATTAGCTGATAATCCTAACATTGCAATGATGGCGGGGTCATCCAATCACATCGGTTATTCCAATACACGAGCCACATTTGTCTTTCATGAACAGCGATTTGAAACCGTGGATTTTCGCGTTGGGTTCAACTATTTGGAAACGATGAATATTCGCCTTAAAGAAGGTCGGTTTTTTGATCGCAACATTCAATCTGATAAAATTGAATCTGTCATTATCAATGAAACATTCGCTGATAAATTAGGATGGGACAATCCGGTTGGCGAGTACTTCGAATTTGACAGTTTAAGGAGATACGTAATTGGCGTAGTGAAAGATTTTCACTACGAGGGCTTCTATAATAATTTAGACCCAGTTTTGTTTAGGATAGTTCCCGAAGATGATATCCACTACCTCACCGTACAAGTTAAGGGCGGTCACCTCAATGAAACTCAGGATCAAATTAAGTCTGCGTGGTCTGGCATTGCACCGGATGATCCTTATGAAGGTTTTCTTCAAGACGAGGTTTTTGAGAATTTTAATAATGATAATAACGCCAACGTTAAATTGTTGGGCTTTATCAGTGGGGTTACTGTAATTCTTGCCAGTCTTGGGTTATTTGGCCTGGTGTCATTTAACATTACCCGAAGGATGAAAGAATTTAGTATTCGAAAAGTCTTTGGTGCGCTGATGCCGCATATTTTCAAATTGATGAGTCGGGATTATGTATGGATACTCATGGCCGCCTTCTTGATTGGCGCCCCTGCAGGATTCTTCGTAACCAATATACTTATTCAAAATATCTATCCGGATCCCCAGCCCGCCACACCAGTGCCCTTCATAATAGCCGTAAGTGTGATGCTCGCTGTTGTTATTCTCACGGTTACCAGCCAAATGAGGCGCATCATAAGAAATAATCCTGCTCAAACCTTGAGAAATGAGTAAATGCAGTCTTTAATGGATTCTGGAATTACAAGCATTTGCAAATCTGGAATTGAATGATACTCAACCATAAGTATTAGTTGGATGAGTGTTTCTGATCCGTGTTCTTCCCTTAAGATTTCGTATTCACATAACTCATCACTGCTCTCAATTTAGCGTAGCTGTATTTGCCTTCTAGTTTTCCGAACAAATCCTTCGAGGTAAACTCTTTTGGCAATTCTTCGATCGCCTCAGAAATTAATTTTACCTCCTCCTCTTTGATAAAATCAAATATTTCTATTCTCCCGCTTTGAACGGCTTTCGCCAGATGACCTTCAATGGTGCCGGGCACCAACTCTCTTTCTTTTGCAATGGTTTCAATGTCCTTACCTTCTTTCCACATTAGCAATGTAATGTCATAGGTACTTGGACCATCCTTCTTTCTTCCACTTTTCTTCTTACCTGGACCCTTTCTAGCGTCAGGAAATTGAGTTTTTATTTCATCTAACAGGCGCTGTCGTTCTGCAAGACGTGCCCTTGCCAGCTCCGAAAAATCAAACGATTGATTGCCATTTAAAATACCCTCAATCAATAGCTGAGATTTATCCACCTCCTCCAATGCTTTCGAAAACAATTGATCCAACTCACCAAGACCATTCAAGTACGTTTTCATTCGTTTGTGCTGCTTCATTTCTGCCGTATGCAGCAGTAGCATTTTTACATTCTCTGTGAGTATGTTTTTGTAATAAGCACTTCCTTTTTTAATACGCTCCAACAATTTTTCATGATCGCTAGCGCCAACAAGGCTTTGTAGCTGCCTTCTGAATTTCTCCGTATTCTCTCGCTCCCCTTCCAGTGAAATTGAGATCTGTTCCAGCACAGGTTTCATACTAACCTCTTTCAGAGAGATGGATTCTTTTTTTGACTTTGTGACATAACCAATTTCCTTAATCAATCCGCTGAAATCGAACGTCTTATCAATCAGAAACGAAATAAATTCCGATTGCTTTTGCTTCATCACTACAGGCAACTCATCGGGCTTGTTGTTGTTCTTGCTAAAAGAAACAATCTGATTGTCTGCGCTGATCACTCCTGGGTGTATCCGCGAGCGCAAAATTAAACCATCAAGAGATCGAAGGCGTGAGAGCGCTACATACACCTGCCCACCCGTAAAGGCTTGTCCTACATCTACAATAGCCTTTTCAAAAGTTAGCCCCTGACTCTTGTGTACTGTAATGGCCCAGGCCAACTTAACCGGGTATTGCGAAAAGCTTCCCACCACCTCATCATCCAGGTCATTGGTATTTGTGTTGATCGTATATTTTTTATTCTCCCATCTTTCCCGTTTCAACTCAAACGAAGTGTGACTCTCTGCCAAAGTAACTTCTACCTTGTCACCTTGAATTTTGCTTACGGTTGCCAGTTTGCCATTAAAGTACATTTGATTTTCACTGTCGTTGCGAATGAACATGATTTGTGCCCCTTCTTTCAACTCAAGCTTTTCTTGAACGGGATACATTGATTCGGGAAACTCACCTTCTATTCGAGCTTCAAAAAAATGAGAATCCGAAGCCAGTTCACGCAAAGCAGTCTTGTTCATTTCGTCTGCCTTGTAATTATGGGTGGTAAGTGTAATTACTTCTTTTATCTCCTTTATCTCCTCCTCCTTTTGATAATGGGAATTCAATACATCAATATCGGCTTCTGTAGGCGTATTGTTCCTTAAATTGTTAAGAATATCAATAAAGACATCATCCTGCTGTCTGAATATTTTATCCAATTCGATATACACAAATCCATCCTGTTTCAAAGCCAACGATTCGTAAAACCAGGCGCTTTGATAATAGCGCTGAAGCATACACTCTTCATTCCTTCTGACTACCGGAGGCAATTGATAGAGATCGCCAATCAGTAGCAATTGAATACCTCCAAAGCTTTTTCTGAAATTTCCCCTGGCCGAACGCAACCTGTAATCAATCGCATCCAAAACATCAGCACGCAACATACTTACCTCATCAATCACCAAAAGGTCAATTGACCTCAGCACCTGTTTCCGTACACTGTTGAGTGGATGCTTCCTGGCTAGCGTATTCTGAGTAAAAAAACCTTCTTCAGCATTCAAGTCCGCTGGAATAGAACGGTCGGGAAGAAATGTTCCCAGAGGAAACAAGAACTGTGAATGAATCGTAACTCCGCCTGCGTTGAGTGCCGCAATTCCAGTGGGGGCTACTATAGCAAATTGCTTGTGCGTATGCTTTTCCAAATTTTTTAAAAACGTGGTTTTTCCTGTTCCGGCCTTACCCGTAAGAAAAATATGACCCGAGGTGCTGTTGATAAACTGAAGGGTGGTTTCAGCAAAATGACTCCTGTCTACATCAATATCCTCTATCATAGCAAGCTATAGGGAAATACTACGATCGCAATTTATCCAATATTCTGTTGAGTTCAACAGCTTCCGCCCTGGTTATTGATTTTTGAATGGACAGCCACTGGTCGTAGTCTTCATCGATATCAGAAAGCGTTTTCAGCCCCTTTGTCGTAATTGAAATATCCACCTGCCTGCGGTTCGACTCGCACAACTGGCGATCTACCAATCCCTTTTGTCTCAATTTCTCTACAAGGCGCGTGCAATTGCTGTTCTTTTCTATCATTCGCTCAGCAATATCTGCGAGGCGCATGGGGTTAGGGTGACTCCCTCTTAAAATTCTTAGCACATTAAATTGTTCCGGTGAAATATTAAATTTTTTGAAGTAAGCCGTATTTCTGTTATTTAACCAACTACTGGTGTACAATATATTGACCATCACCTTTTGATGTTCGTTGGTAAACTTTGCCTGCTTTACGTCTTCTTCTAACCCCATTTCATTACGGCTTACCCAAATGTAGATACTATTGTTGTTTATACAAATATTGAAAAGGTTGTCTCTGTTCCTAATGAGCTATCCACTTTTCTTATAGTAAATACTCCATATCACTATACCACACCGATGGCAGTCAATGGATTTCCTTTGGTAATGGCAAGGGAAGTGACAACATAAAGCAATACGCCATCTTCCTCTGCCTTGTATTCTCCCAACACATTGCCAAAGAAATCTCTTATCTCACCTAAGGCATCACCCTTTTTCACTTCCTCCTCCAGGTTCTTAAATGCGTACCAACATCCTTCGTGTTCAGCATTCATCACAGTCATTTTTTTCAGGTAAGTAACTTCAGTTGAATTCACCTTTCCCTCCAGCACACCAAGCGATCGCAAAACATTGCGCGTAGCTTCCATATACTGTTCCACCTCCCCATTGCTCCATCTGCCACACTGACCAAGTTCTGCAAGAAAACCAGGTGTACCACCCTTTGCTGCTGCACCTATAGAGCCATTGTCAGAAACAGAACCTACTACATAGGGAAATCCCAATGCTGCGGATGCCCGTTTTGATTGTTCAGTTATTTCAGCTCCTCCCAGATTGGAGTAGATCACAAATGGCACAAGCGATTCATGAATATCACCACCGTGCAAATCAATATAAAAATCAGCAGCTAACTGAAGTTGATGAATAACGAAGGCAATTCTCTCACTGACTGTACCCGTTGCCTTTCCGGGAAACACGCGATTTAAATTCTTGCCATCATAAGGCCCGTAATACTGTAGCTTTGCTAAAAAAGCAGGAACGTTTACTGGATGAATAACGAGTACCGTTCCCTGTACTTCTTTAGGATTTATGTTTTTTGCCAATTGAATGGCGGTTTCAATACAAGGATATTCACCCCCATGTATGCCACCCGTAATCAAAATCTGTTTACCGGGTTTGGCTCCGACTATCAACGTTGCAGGCATTTTAACCGGTGTACCTTCAACCTCAATAAATCCCTGATTTTTATTTCCATTAGCAGAAAATCCATGTGTTGAAAGTATAGAATCGAAAGATGTCATTTGGTTAAATTAATTGTGTGCACAGCAAATTATTTGATCAAACAATATTGAATTAAACATCGCTGTTTGTTCCATGTGTGGCAAATGTCCTGCTTTGGGAAGTATAAATAACTCTATTTTTGGAATTCTGTCCATTAAATTATTACGCACCTCTTCTAATTTTACCACTGTATCATGCTCTCCCCAAAAGGCAAACACCGGCACACCGGACTCAGCAATTTTTCTTTGTTCATTTTCCAATGAAGGGCTATTCATTCTGGTAGAAAGCATTGCCTTAACAAATCCCTTAAACTTCATCATCTCTTCATAGCGTGTATCCCATCCGGCAAATGGAGTGGCATCGTAAAAATCTCCTAACTGTCCGCTTGCCATGGTAGCATAACCTTCACTCTGTTTAAAATCCAGAACCTCCTGCTCGGAAACCATGACAGGATATTTCTTATCATCTACAATTGTTTCAAAACCTGAGGGGTCTACGTAAATTAAATTCTGAATTCGATCTGGATATTGAAAGGCAAAAGCTGAAATCGTCCTTCCCCCATAAGATAAGCCCAGCAAGTTTATTTTTTTATCAATGTGTAGCTCATCCAGTAGTTCATGCAGTTGGCCAGAAAAAAGAGCCACATCATAGACTACATCCGGATTATCGGAATAACCCCGACCATACGCATCATAGCGCAACGCCCCATACCCACGCGACAAAGCTGCATAGTAGGTAGAGTCCCAAATGTAGGAGGGTACAGAAAAGCCATGCACCATTACCAGTAACGTATCCGCATCCGGGTTTTCAAGTTCATAATAAGTATACCCCGCACTTAGTTTTGCGAAATTTCCTGTCTTTATAGAAGCTCTAAAGGCATCATTCTTTATGACAGTTTCTGGATCAATAAAATCATTGGCTTTCTCTTTGGTGGCACAGCCGATCAAAGACAATAACACAAGGCTGGTAAGGGTAAGATGTTGCATATAGGGAGTTTATAAGTTCAAAATTACTATTAAATCTCATTTGTGGTGAAATGCCAACTATTATGAAGGGGTCAAAAACTTCAAAACCCAGCCTCTCATATATAGATTGTTCTTAAAGTATAACTTCAGATGAAAATTCCTATGAGAGATTATTTGAGGCTGTGAAGCAAATAGACTGCGGAAAATAGGGGTGTCTTCCCCCATGGTTAATATTTCCTCAGGTAAGATTATATTAACAAATGATGTAAGAGGTAGGCTAAATCCTCTTATTTGACGAATTTCAGCCCAGACGGGTGCTATAATCTCATGTAATAAAACCTATCAAGATTATTTTTAAAGAATGTATAAAAAATGCAATTTTAGCCCCGTTATGTTAAAGACAATTTTACTTAGGCTCAAAGGAAACGGTTTTGTAAGGGAGTGTATGCTTTTCAAATGCAATATTCCCTACTATTGGTTTCTTGGCGTTATGGTATGGGGCTCCCTCATCATGTTTATCTATGCCGGGTTGGCATTGATCAGACTGGGAATATGAGTGAATTACCCCCCCGGGTCCAGGAACTGATAACCACTCCCCACAGAGAAGAAATTTTTAAAATGATTGCCAGCCAGCCGGATGGCTTCACACTCCACGGGATACATACCGCCTTGAAAAACAAAAAGATAAACGCCAGCATCGCTTCTGTACAAAATCTACTAAAATCCCTCAGCTACAGAGGATATCTAGAGACCTATGATATAAAGGTAAACAAGACACGTGGCAGGTCTACGGTACACTATAAGAAAGCTGTATAATTTATCGCTCATAGGGTCAGCACGCCACTCAAATTCTAGTTTGATTTTTTGCAAGTATCTCGATAAACTCAAAGAAGTCATTAAAAGCCTCAGTATTACGGAGGAGTCTTTTTGTGGAAGCTAACGGATTAACTACGTTGATGCCTTGTTGGGAGCTACAACTTCGTCAGTTTGCTCTCACAAAAAAAGCCATCTTTCGATGGCTTAAGATTGTGGGAGCTGAGGGATTCGAACCCCCGACCCTCTGCTTGTAAGGCAGATGCTCTGAACCAGCTGAGCTAAGCTCCCTTTTCATTTGGGACTGCAAATCTAGAATAGATTTCCATTTGAACAAAAAAAGTTATCCAAATCTAATTTTAACTGAAATTGACAACCTATCTGGTTTCTATGCTTTGCACTTGCTCTTCCATCACAAAATCCTTCACCATTTCCACCACCTCCGGTGACCTGAGATTATGCCCAATTCCTTGTGTGGTAATCAACCTGGATTGAGGCCATGCTTTATGAATCCGAACTGCATGCTTGTAGGGGGCTTCGGCATCCCCTTCATCATGGATTATCAATCCAGGAATTTTTACTTCCGCTACAAATTTGGGTGCCGAAAAGTAATCGGGTGTTTGATTGAGTGTTTTTACAAAATAATCGATAATGGATTTAAAGGTTCGATCGCTCATCCCAGTGAACTGCTGATAAAATGAAATGAAGTCATTGGCTTCTCCGGGTGATCCCATCAAAATAAGTTTGCCTATTTCTAAATGGTTATGATTATACATCGCATGGAGTGTAGAAATACTTCCCATCGAGTGTGTGACAATTACATCGGCTTTACCTACCTGTTCGAGAAAAGCTACAATGGCGTTACTGTAAAGGGGTATGTTGGCATACTTGCCTTTTGAGAGCCCGTGTGCTGGCGCATCAAATGCATAGATGGAATACTCTTCCAGTGAAAATGATTCAATATATTTCCGCCATCGGTACGAATGACTTTGCCATCCGTGCAGGAAAAATATTTTTTTCTCCCCGCTCCCCCATTGATAAGCCTGCAGTTGAATTCCATCACTTTCAAAATTGAATTGATGCGCGGTGTCCAACCACTGTTTATGATGTGGCTTTACAGGTGGAGAGATAGGCGTGCAAAAAATATTGAAGCCAATCTCCCCCACACGACTTGGTGCTACATAAGACAATATATTTAAATAGGTACCGATAGCCCTTGGAACAATTTTCTTCATCACTATATTTTTCATTTCCTATTAATCAATTTTGTGTTCGCCACTAAGAATCACAAAGGCATCAAATTAAATCACACAACAGCACAAATTATTTTTGATCCTTTGACTTTGCGATTTCGTGGCAATACACGTTTATTCAGTAATTTCAATTTCTACAATTAACTTTTCCAGGTGATGGATTACCCGCCTAATATCATCATCGTTACCTCTCAGTTTACTCATCATAATCGCGCCTTCTAGTGAAGCAATGATTACCGTAGACAAGTAATTCGCATCAATGTCATTTTTTATTTGTCCATGTTTCATTCCATTGTTTAAAATGGTGATGATGGAATCACAAAGCATATCCAGAATCAACATCGCTCTTTTTCGCAACTGCGGGTGCGCATCATCGGCCTCAATGGCTACATTCATCAAAGGGCAACCTCCCTTCAGTGGAGGCTTTGAGATGTACGTTTCAAAATAGGTGAATATACTTCGAAGTTTTGCTCCAGCAGTTTTCTCCTCTTTTACTCTACTTCTTACCAGGTCAAACATCTGTTGTGATAGATGAGTAAGTGTTTCCATTTCCAACTCACCCTTGCTGTCGAAGTGTTTATAAATAGCGCCCTTTGTCAATCCAGTTGCATCAGTAATATCTCTAAGAGATGTGGCCTTATATCCCTGCGTGTTAAATAATTGTCCCGATTGCCTGAGGATCTTCTCTTTGGTAATTTCCGGATTGCGCATGTACAAAGATACCGATCGGTATCTTAAAAAGTCAAGTTTTCTCATCTTATTTACCTATTCTTTTTCCAGGTCTTTGTTTTTAATCAGATTGGGCTGAATTTTGCGTTACCAGCGAGTAACCCATTGTTTAATTGAAAACGCTTAAGCGCTTATTTTTTTATGTTTTGCTCGCCCTCAGTGCTGTAATTATTGCCTCCATTACTTCAGTCTTTCTGTTTAAGGATCGCATTATTCAGCAATTCATTACTGAGGCCAACAAGAGCCTGAGCACCCCGGTCAAAATCGGTAAAATCGATATTTCATCATGGGACGATTTCCCCAATCTGGCCATCGTGTTTCACAATGTGTATGTTGAGGATAGTCATCGCGGTAACTACCCCTTGCTGACCGCTAAAAAAGTATCCTTTTTTCTCAATCCGATCGAAGTGTGGCAGGGCCAATATGCTATCCGTGGTCTTCAAATTCGCAACAGCGAGACCCACTTGAAAATTGATAGTGATGGTGTTAACAACTATACGATTATTAATAACAACGCCAGCAGCAAAGGAGGTGGCACTATCCGGTTTGATCTTAGAAATGTAAAATTATTTGATACGAAAGTTAGTTACCGCGACCAAAGCAGGAATCAGGATCACTCCTTTTCAAGTGAAAAGCTAATTGCGTCCATCAGTATTGATAATGAATTATATAAAATTTTGGCTGATGGAGATGTGACTTCAGAGCAGATTAGTGTACAGTCCAACCGTTTTTTGAAAAAGAAACGTTTTCAGGTAAAGGCCGATCTACTTTACAACGACAAAGAGAAAGACCTTTTGATAAATCCTTCGCAGCTTAATCTCCATGAATCGCAATTTGAATTGGAGGGCACCTATCATTTTAAGGATAAGAACATGATCGATATGACCTGCAATGGCAAAAACACTGATATACAAACGTTGCTTTCATTGCTGCCTGAAACCACTAGTGAAAGACTTTCAAAATACGAGAGTGATGGGAATGTGTATTTCAATATGGTGCTGAAAGGAGAAATCAGCGATGGAAAGGACCCTTCTATTTCGATTCGTTTCGGATGCGAGAACGCAACACTTTTTCATCCTGATTATAAATCAAGGATTGAAAACGCCAACATGGAAGGATCATTTGCTACTCCATCATTTACTCATCTTACAGAGGCTGTTCTTTTTTTAAAAAATGTAAATGGAACTTTGAACAATCGACCATTTCAAACTGATCTTTCCATTCAAAATTTCGAAAACCCTTTTGTAAAATTCATTTTCAAAGGAGACCTTGACGCAGCATCCATTATCAACTTTTATCCCATCAACGATCTTCAGGAGCTCACCGGTGATATCGGTATTGATATTTCCTTTGAGGGACAAACAGCACTGCTAAAGAAAAAAGCTACGGCCCAAAAAGTGATTGCCAATGGATCGATTGATATGCGGGAATTGAACTTTAAGTATGGAAAACAAGCCATCCAGTTTAAAGACCTCAATGGCGTACTCCAGTTCACCAACAACGACCTTGCGCTAAGTGGGGTTTCAGGAAAACTGGAGAATAGTGATTTTGAAATGAACGGTTTTTTCAAAAACATTATTACTTTTCTGCTGTTCGAAAATCAACCCATTGGCATTGAAACAGATCTAAAATCTGACTACATAGATTTGGATCAATTGTTTGCCATTGGCTTTGGCAAAGAAGGATCAGCCGATTATCTATTCACTATTTCACCGGACTTATACCTCAATTTCAATTGTGATGTTAAATCTTTGCATTACAAGAAATTTAGGCCCACCAACATTACAGGCAATCTATTGATCAAAAATAAAATGGCCGTTGCCCGAAACATTGATTTCAAGGCAATGGGTGGAGCCCTGTCACTCAACGGAATCATTGATGCAAAAAACAACAAAGCCATCGATGTGATCAGTTCGTTTAAACTGAAGGGTGTCCATCTCGATAGTGCTTTTTATGTTTTTGACAACTTCCAGCAAACGTTTATTCAAGACAAACATCTGAAAGGACAAGCCTTCGCTGATGTAGATTTGGAAATGACATTGAATGAAAAGTTGAAACTATTTCAGGAAACGTTGATCGCGAATATTAGCACCACCATTAAAAATGGGGAACTCAATAACTTTGAGCCGATGCACAAACTGGACAAATACCTGGACGATGGCAACCTTAATCGTTTGCGATTTGCCGACCTTAAGAATGACATTCATATCGAAAACAAAATTGTCTACATTCCGCAAATGGAGGTAAGCAGTAATGTTACCACCATTCAAATAAGCGGCACGCATACTTTTGACCAGCAAATCGATTATCGTGTAATCGCACCATTGAGAAGTAAAAAGAAAATAGATCCTGATGAGGCTTTTGGCGCCATAGAAGAAAGCAATGGCGGCAACACCAAAATATTTCTAAAAATTGTTGGCACAACGGATAACTATAAAGTGATCTACGACAAAGAAGCCGTGAAAAAGAAAATTGTGAACGATTTGAAAAAAGAAGTAATAGAATTAAAAGAGGCCTTTAAATTAAAAGGGAAAAAGAAAAAGAAAGAACTGGAACTTGATGTTGATGATTACTTTGATTGGAGTGATACCACTAAAATTAAGTTGAATCCACAATAGTCCGATAGGGATGCCTAAGCAGGAATAAGTGTCGTCAAGGGAATAGTTTACCTATTTTCATTTATCTTTAAATTACCCAAATCGTATATTATTCATGCTACCTTCAACTCCTTTCAAAATCGAGGTATTGATTCTGCTGCTGATCACGAACACTTTGATTTTTGCTCAGGATTTTGGGAGATTAGGTAGCCGGAATCAGTTATCCAACTTATCTGATTCTGCAAAGGTACAATTCATCAATAATAATTTTTATAACCTATACAGTGCCGATTTCAACAATTCAATTGAACTCTCAGAATGGGCTGCCAATACAGCATCAAAAAATAGTTGGCCTTTAGAAGAGGCCTTTGCCTTCTTACACTGGGGTGTAATCGCATACCTTTCTGGTGATTACCAAAATGTGTTGCCAAAATATTTCAAAGCATTGACGCTGTTTGAACAATTGGATCATAAACCTGGTATCGCAGCAGTCAATAATGAGATGGCCGTATTTTACAGCAAACAAGATGATCCAGAAAGTTCTTTCAGATGTCTTGACCTCTCAGAAAAGCTAGCAAGAGAAATTAACGATAACGAAAAATTAGGAACGAGTCTTGGTATAAGGGGAGCAATATTATCAAAACAAAAAAGATATAAAGAAGCTGAGCCCTATTTTAATGAGGTCTATAATATTAGGAAGATCACCAATGATAGCGTGGGTCTGGGATACGTGCTTCTTGATTTGGCGGAAATTGCTCAAAGAAATGGAAGCCTCAATAAAGCACTCTCTTATATCAATCAGTCAACATTGATCAGAAAAAAAATTGGTGATGAACAAGGGGTAGCAGTCAATATGATTACGATGGGAGAAACTTGCATCGCGGATAAAAAATATAATGAAGCCATTCCATGGCTAAAGGATGGGATTGCCAAAGCTGAAGCTATGGGGTACATGGATCTTAGTAGGGACGGAATAGGCGCTTTAGCAAAAGCCTATCTGGAGATTGGCGATTTCAGAAATGCATATGCTCAACGAGAGAAGTGGTATGCGCTTTCCGATAGCTTACTTAGTATTGATAAATTGAAAGTAATCAATGAATTGCGTACAAAATATGAAACCGAGAAAAAGGAATTTCAGTTAGCAGAACAGCAACTGACCCTTAAAAAAAATTATTGGCTAATCTTGTTCTTACTCTTTACAATTATTCTGTTACTCATCATTATTGTCTTTTGGCGCAGACAATTGGAGATCAGAAAAAAACAGGAAAAATTACTTATTGAACAAGAGTATCAAAAACAATTAATTGAATCCGCTATCTCATCACAGGAAAAAGAACGCGCACGATTCGCCAAAGATTTACATGATGATCTTGGCCAACTGATTTCGTCAGCCAAGCTTTTCACTAGTCAGTCCAATGAGTTATGGGCGAAATCCGCGAGCAATCTGTTGGACCAAATGCACCTAGAAATTCGTAATATCGCCTTTGCCCTGCTGCCCAATACATTAGTCCTCGATGGCCTGGTAAGTGCCATACGCGAATTGGCCGGTCGCCTCAATGAATCTAAAAAAGTGACAATAACAGTTTCAGAAGCAGGCATAAAAAACCGGCTTTCAGAATCTATGGAGGTGTCGCTTTATCGTGTATGCCAGGAGTGGATAAACAATATTTTTAAGTATGGCACCGCACAATCGATCTTCATTCAATTCACCCACCACGAAGATCAACTCTCCCTGATTATTGAAGATGATGGAGAAGGTTTTGATCCGATACTGCTGGAACATAGCAAAGGAAATGGCTGGAAGAATATCCAGTCCAGAATTCAGTTGCACGGAGGTGTTGTATTTATTGAATCCACTAAGGGAAAAAGGGGAAGTAGCCTGATAATCGATATTCCGTTGGAACAAAAAACAACAATGGAGATTGCTAAACAAGGATGAAATGCTAAAAAAATTGATTGCTAGCCAATGAAAATAGTTCTGGTTGATGACCACAAGATTTTAATAGAAGGAATTGCGCAAATTTTGGATCGTAAGTATGAGGTTACCGGAATCTTCACAAATGCCAAAAAAGCACTCAACTACCTCAAGATTCACAAGATAGATTTATTAATTACTGATTATGAAATGCCAGAGATGAACGGCATTGATCTGTTCCTGGCTTCTAAAGAGATTCAACCCTTACTTAAAGGCATTTTGCTTAGTATGCACGATGAGTCGAGTGTGGTGAAGCGGTGCATGAAGGCAGGTATGAGTGGTTTTCTATTAAAGAATGTAAATCAGCATGAGCTGAAGCATGCAATAAAAAAAATAACTGAAGGGCACACGTATGTGAGTGCAGAGCTAACGCAAAAATTGATGGAGGAAAACGAGATTCCCGCTCTTTCCGAAAGGGAAATGGAAGTGTTGAAACTCATAATCAAAGAATACACCAACAAGCAGATTGCTGACTCCTTATCTATTAGCGAGCGAACTGTTGAGACTTACCGCAAAAATCTGTTCAAGAAAGCTAATACCAACAATATTGTTGGTTTGGTCAAGTTTGCCTATTCTAATAAGTTAGTAGGCTAACACCTCCGTACCAATACGGTAGTCAACATTAGGGAAATTTGGTATATCCCTGTATTCAAACATCCGGTAGTTTTATTCTATTATCAATTTAAACCGGAACCAATATGAAAAATCTAATTACCACTTACCTGACACTTCTGCTTTCCATGGCGGTATGTGCGCAGACCCCTGTAGAGATAAAAGACATCTCAGGATACGGGCAGAAGAAATTCAAAGAAGCCCCCAAAAAGATTTACATCGCCCAGTTTAGGGTCAATTTTCAACTACTATACAGCCAGGTGGAGAAAGATGAAGGAGGGCGAACCCTAGGGGGAGGATATCGAGGGGAAGCCAAAGCAGGGTTAACCATGGCTGTGCAGGGAATCGAATCAAATGACTTACTGGAAATCACTGACAAGCTTTACACACAATATCTTGAACGGCTCAAGCAAGAAGGGTACGAAGTATTAACTGCTGATCAGGTGGAGGGCGCAAAATCATTTGAAGGTTGGGAAAGAAAAGAAGGGGGTACCCTTAACGAAGCCCAATATCCGGGGTATATCACCGTAATCCCCACTGGATACGAATACTATGTTAAAAGAACTAAGGAAAGCGGGCGCGAAAAGTCTACGTTCGTAGACAACACGCTTAATATTTCCAACGATGTAGAGGCTGCTGCAGTAAAAATAAATATTGTTGTACCCTTTGTTGAAGATGCAGAATCAGGAGCAAGCAAGGCACTTGGAAAAGCAGTTGGCGGACTTGCTAAAGTGGTCCTTCGTCCTTATTTGCGTATTGAAAAAGATTTGGTGGGCACAGCAGGGGGATTTAGCACTGATGCAGCATTGACAAAATCCACTTATGCCTATAAAAAAGGAATGAAAACACAAGCGATCAGCAATTTTCAGTTGAAATCCAGCATTGATATTCCCGGAATCTTTGAGGAAAAGAAATACAAGGCAGTCGAAACGGCAGATACGGATCTTTGGGGTACATCAGTTGGCGCATTGACTATTTTTAATGTAAGTGATAAATATTTATCGAAAACCCAACCCCTTCCTTGTAATGCGTCACAATATAAGAGTTCAGTAACTGAAGCAGCAGGATCATTTTTGAATACTGCTCTTGATGAATTTTTATCAAATGCAAAATAGAGCAGGAACCGGCACTTCTTCCGTAGAGTAGTTCCGGTCGGAAGTAGAGAGAAAGGTCCCGCTATAGGCGGGATCTTTTGATTCCTACAATTACTTATTCAGGATCACGCTAAAGGTAGATCCTTCCCCATTCACCGACTGCACCTGTATCTCGCCCTCCAATTTTGCGAGTGCCTCTTTTACAAGAAAAAGACCAAGTCCGGAGCTTTTTTCCCTGTTCTTTGACATGTAGTACATTTCAAATATTTTCGATTTGTCCTTGCTGTCAATTCCAATTCCATTATCCACTACATCTATTCTGATTTTATCCTTCTCAGAGTAGGTATTAATTTCAATTCTTCTTTCATTTTTAGTTGGATCGTGGTACTTAATTGCGTTTGAGATGAGATTATTAAGGATAATCTCCAACCTGTGCGGATCAGTAAATACGCGATGAACACCAATGTTTATATAAAACTTAATGTCGGCAGCCGCAGGCATATGTTTATGTGCGTTTATTACCTGCTCAATCAGATAATTCAATTCTACAATCTGTCTTTTAACCGCCTGCCTGTTTTCCTTAGATATGGCTATCATCTCTTTAATAAAACGCTCCTGCTTGCTGAGGGTCTTTTGCATTATCTCAAGATAAGCTTTCAGCTTTTCCTGATTCATTTCCTTTTTCGCCAAATTGATCAGGCCAAGCATAGAATTAATAGGAGCCCTTAAATCATGTGATACCACATTAGCTATTCTGTCCAACTCTTTGTTAGCATTGGAAAGTGCCCGATTTTGTTCATTTCGCTTACGCACCATAATCATTGCATACGTGCTTACATTACCTAAAATAAGTAAAATGATTATCGCATTAGCATAAAAAAGATAGTCTCTTATTTTTCTGGCTACCGCTCCCAGGCTTTCAGAAAATTTACTTTCTCTGAGGGTAAATGTTCGCGTGTTCTTGTTCAATGCATTCAGGAGACTCATTTTATCATCCTCAATGGTTCCGTTCTCAATCGCTGCTTTAATTTGATTTGCAATAATATACTTCTCATAAATAAGAGAATCACCGGTTTCCCAGATGGTGATAGGGCCAGCCATCAACGGCAAATTTTTAAATGTATTGAATAGCCAAATCATGTCTTCAATGTCATCCTTATGATTGTTCCCCTGAAGAAATCCATTTCGCACAATGTCACGCGATCCATTTTCAAGCAATGTTACCCTTGCAATACTGTCTCCGAGGGGGATATTGATATTATTAATAAAGCTTTCCCAGTCTTTAATGTCTTTAGTGTGCATATAGGTGATGAGACTCTGAGTGGCATCTTTTTCTCCCTTAGAATAACTGGATTCCCCGTTAATGTAAGCCCTTACTGAAGACATCGTTTTCAGGGTATAGTAATTAAAAACAATCAGAATTATTGATGCTATAAAAATAGAAATCAGCAATCCCCAAAGTGGAAGTATCTTAACCCCTTTTATCTTGTTGCTCCAGCTCAAACTTTAATCTTTTTACAAAAAACAAAGTAAACCCAAAATAACGCACGAACTGGCTAAGTGTAAGATTTACTACATTATAGAAGAAAATACCTATTCAAATTACAATTTTTTGGCCCGCTCCCAGTAGGTATCCATTTCCTGTAATGACATTTCGCCAAGCTTTTTGCCCTCTCTGACTGATTCCGATTCCAGGTATTGAAAACGTTTAATGAATTTTTTGTTTGTTCGTTCTAGTGCCTCTTCAGGATCAATATCAATATAGCGCGCATAGTTTACCAATGAAAAGAGCAAGTCACCAAACTCACTTATTATTTTATCTTTATTGGCATCGCTGGATGATTTCGCCTCCACCTCATCCCTGAATTCCCGCATTTCCTCTTCCATCTTTTCCCATACCTGCCCCTTATGTTCCCAATCAAATCCAATTCCTCTTGCTTTGTCCTGAATACGGATCGCTTTCACTAACGCAGGTAATGAAGTGGGCACGCCCCCAAGCACGGACTTATTGCCATGCTTCAATTTCAATTTTTCCCAATTTGCTTTCACCACCTCTTCATTTTCTGCAATGGTATCTCCATATACATGAGGATGACGCTCGATCAACTTATCGCAAATAGAATTGAGCACATCTGCCATATCAAATGCATTCTTTTCGGAAGCAATTCTGGTATAAAACACATTGTGAAGCATGAGATCGCCCAATTCCTTTTTTATCTCATCCAAATTACCATCAAGTATAGCATCTGATAGCTCATAGGTCTCCTCAATAGTGAGATGTCGTAAACTTTCAAGAGTTTGCTTTTTATCCCAGGGACAATTTTCCCTTAACTCATCCATTATCGTAAGCAACCTGTCGAAGGCTTTCAGTTTGGCTTCTCGATTTGGATCAGGCAAAACGGGGGGCTTTTTCATATTCAATTAAACTTAAATAATTATCTCCGTGTTATTAAGATGGCTATTTTTGCCTAAAGTTAAGAAAGATGACAGTTCTACTTTTTTCTATCGGTTTTGTCGGGCTCTTCTTCGTTTTGATGTCCGTACGGCTCCTGTTCATTAAAAACGGAGATTTCAGGGGAACATGCGCATCACAAAGTCCCTGGCTGGTGAAGGAGGGGGCTACCTGCGGCTATTGCGGAAAAACGCTGAGCGCGGGGGAAGCTTGTGCCGATCCTGATAAAGCACCTGAAGCCAATTTTCCGCAGATTAACCGTTCCAAGTAAGGGTTTCTCCCTATAAGTCCATAAAAATCTGGCGGACTAATACATCTGTCTAACCATTTGGCTTGATTCTGCACTATACTCATTAAATTCGCGGTCTCATTTTTTGATACACTTGTGACGTTAATAAAATCAATTTCAGGAATCAGAGGAACAATAGGGGGAAAACCCGGGGAGGCACTTACCCCAATAGATGTAGTTAAATTCTCATCCGCCTTTGGTGCCTGGATTAAGGGTCAAAAAGGAAAAAAGGTGGTTATAGGGAGGGATGCCAGAATCTCAGGAGAGATGATAAGTCAACTTGTAAGCGCCACCCTCCAGGGAATGGGCCTGGATGTAATTGATCTTGGACTATCTACTACCCCCACCGTTGAAATTGCAGTTGCTAAAGAAAAAGCGGGTGGAGGCATAATACTTACTGCCAGCCATAACCCCATACAATGGAACGCATTAAAACTTCTCAACAGCAAAGGTGAGTTCATTTCGGCCGAAGATGGCGCCACCATTTTAAAAATAGCTGAGGAAGGACAAATTGAGTTCTCCCAGGTAGAGAAATTAGGATCCTATCATCAAAAGACAGATTATATTAGTAAGCACATTGCGCTCGTAAAAAAACATCCTCTTGTCGATATCAAAGCCATTAAGAAGGCCCATTTTAAGGTTGTTGTGGATGCTGTTAACTCCGCAGGTGGGATTGCAATACCCGAATTGCTTGAGGCTTTAGGAGTAAAAAAGATCAAAAAATTGTACTGTACGCCCAATGGGTTGTTTCCACATAATCCTGAACCCCTGCCTGAGCATTTAAAAGAAATCAGCAGCCTGGTAAAAAAGGGTAAATATGACCTGGGGATTGTGGTAGATCCTGATGTGGACAGATTGGCGTTAATACAAGAAGACGGAAAACCTTTTGGGGAGGAGTACACCTTGGTTGCTGTTGCAGATTATGTTTTAAGTAAGAAAAAAGGAAACACGGTTTCCAATCTATCTTCCTCCAGGGCATTGCGCGATGTGACGGAGAATGCAGGAGGAAAGTACTATGCTGCCGCTGTCGGTGAAGTAAACGTGGTGAATAAGATGAAAAAGGTAAAGGCCGTCATTGGTGGCGAGGGAAATGGCGGAATTATCGTTCCTGATTTTCATTATGGCAGGGATGCCCTTATTGGGGTGGCCTTATTTCTAACTCATTTAGCAAAGTCTGGAAAAAAAGCATCTGCCCTGCGCAATACTTATCCTTCCTATTTTATTTCAAAGAACAAAATTGAATTGACTTCTGATTTGAATGTAGACGACATCCTTGATCAAATCAAATCCAAATACCAATCAGAAAAAATAAATACCATTGATGGTATCAAAATTGATTTTGAGGAAGAAAAGGAATGGGTTCATCTTCGCAAATCCAACACTGAGCCAATCATTAGAATTTACGCTGAATCACAGTCAGAAAAGAAGGCTGATCAACTGGCGCAACAAATTATAAAGGACATTAAATTGATTACGGCTTAAAATATTAATTGTCATGAGTATCTATTTAGACAATGCGGCTACAACGCCACTTGATCCGGAAGTATTTGAAGCAATGAAACCCTTTCTTCTTGAGGACTTTGGTAACCCCTCTTCTACACATAGTCATGGGCGCAAAGTAAGGTCGGCCATTGAAATGGGGCGAAAGAAAATTGCTGAAATACTTAACTGCACTCCGGGTGAAATAATTTTTACTTCTGGCGGAACTGAGGCTGACAATGCAATCATTGTGGGTAGTATTCACACCTACAATATTAAACACGCCATCTCCTCGGCCATTGAACATCATGCGGTAAGTCATACCCTGGAATTGATGGATAAGGAGGGAGTCATCAAATTGCATTTAGTAAAGTTAGATGAAGTCGGAAATATAGACTATGGTGATCTTGAACGTTTGCTAAAGGCTTATCCCGGTGCCTTGGTATCACTTATGCACGCTAACAACGAAATAGGAAATTTACTGGACATTGATCGTGTAGCAGAATTAGTCAATCATTACAATGGGTACTTCCACTCCGATACGGTACAGTCAGTTGGTCATTATCGGCATGATCTTAAAAAGTTAAAAATTCACGCCATGACGGCTGCTGCACATAAGTTTCATGGCCCCAAAGGGGTTGGATTTATGTACATCAATAAAGAAAAAAAAATACAACCTTTTGTACATGGAGGTGTACAGGAGCGAAACATGAGAGGTGGTACTGAAAATACTTTCGGTATTGTGGGTCTTGTTAAGGCAATGGAAATCGCTTATCAGGATTTAGATCATCACACGGAGTATATTAAGGGGATCAAAGCAAAAATGATCGAGCTCTTAAAGAAAAATATTTCTGGTATTACATTCAATGGAGCGTCCGGTGACCTTGAGCATAGTCTCTATACTGTTTTAAATGCAAGTTTCCCTGAGTCTGAGGAAAATGAAATGCTGTTGTTTAACCTGGATATGTGTGGCATCTCCGCCTCCGGAGGAAGTGCTTGTTCAAGTGGTGTAGCCACAGGTTCGCACGTATTAAACACTCTTTATCCAGACTCAAAGCGCGGGGCGGTAAGATTCTCCTTTAGTAGATTCACAAAAGGGGAAGACATTGAATTTACAGTAGAAAAACTTGTAGACCTGTTTAAGGTTATCGCTTAGTTATTACTTGTTGCAATTATTTATTATTGCACAAAATAATTTCTGCTTCCAAAGCGCTTTATCACCTCTTGTTCCAGCGATTCACGATGATCAGGGTGAGCAATCTTTACAAGGGCCAAAGCACGTTGATGAAGATTCTTTCCATATAGGTACGCAACACCATACTCTGTAATAACATAATGAACGTGTGCGCGTGTGGTTACCACTCCTGCTCCTTGTTTTAAGAATGGCACAATCTTAGAATCACCTCGTTTAGTGCTTGACTTTAATGCAATAATTGGCTTTCCTCCCTCTGAAAGTGAAGCGCCACGAATAAAATCCATTTGCCCCCCAACTCCTGAATAATGATATGATCCAATCGAATCAGAACAAACCTGCCCCGTCAAATCTATCTCCAATGCACTGTTGATAGCCACTACCTTGGGGTTGGAACGAATAGTTCGGCCATCATTTACATAATCTGCTTCTAAAAATTCAAATTGGGGATTGTCGTCAATAAAATCATACAGTGTGCGCGAACCTATTGCAAAAGACGATACTACTTTATGGGGGTGCTTTTTCTTGAATTTATTTGTAACAACACCTTTCTTTATAAGATCAATCACACCATCGGAAAACATTTCGGTATGAATACCAATATCTTTACAGTGATCAATGTTTTTCAAAACCGCATCCGGAATGCACCCAATGCCCATTTGCAAAGTAGAGCGATCCTCAATTAGTCCTGCACAAAATCTCCCAATTGCTTTATCGGCTTCTGTAAGTCGATTTCCATAAATAACTTCAGGCAGGGGATCATTACACTCCACCAGGGCATCAATTTCATTGATATGGATAAATCCATCTCCATGAGTTCTCGGCATGTTTGGATTGATTTGCCCAATCACTTTTTTAGCATGAAGAACAGCAGATCTTGCTACATCTACTGAGGTTCCCAGAGAACAAAATCCGTGCTTATCAGGTGGCGATAGATGCACCAACGCCACATCAAGTCTCAGAATTTGTTTCTCAAATAATTTATTAATCTCACTGAGAAAAATGGGGATGTATTCTCCACGGTCAGAGTTGATGGCTTCACGCACATTGTCGGAAACAAACAGGGAATTAAAATAAAAACTATCTGCATAATCCTTATTGGCAATTTCCATTTCCCCTAAAGTACTAATAGCCATCAGCTCTACGTTCCGAAGTGGTGCCGATGATTTAGCCAGCGCATTTAACAAGTGGTGGGGTGTGGCTGCACTTCCGTGGATAAAAACGCGATCTTCTGATTTGATCAATTTTACTGCATCCTCAGCTGAAACAAACTTCATTATTCATAATCATTTAGGTTGCTAAATTATACACCGCGACTATTACATATGGTGATATAAGTCAGTTAATCTAATGACTTTTTTGGGTTAATTAAATTAATTTTGTAGCCAACAATGGCCCTACCCTCGATATCATTTATTGGCTCAGGAAACCTGGCCTGGCATCTTGCTCCAGCCCTGGACAATATTGGTTTTAGCGTAAAGGAAGTATATAGTCGTAATCCAAGAAATGCCAAACAACTAACAGGAAGGCTCTACCAGGCTGAAGTAAAAGCAACATTAGACTTTTCAACCAGCCCTTCTCGAGTATTTATAATTGCGGTAGCTGATGATGCTATTCAAGCTATTGCACAAGATATCATATTACCTGAAGGTGCCATACTCGTGCATACATCAGGAAGCCAGCCTTTGAGTGTGCTGGGTTATGCGGCCACACCCCATATCGGAGTTTTTTATCCACTTCAAACTTTTTCGAAAACCAAAAAAGTCGACTTTAGGGATATTCCCATCTTTATAGAAACTGAAACGGAGGAAGCAGAAGCCATTTGCCTAAGAATGGCGAAACAAATCAGTTCCAATGTTCAGAAAATTGGTTCCAGAGAAAGAAAAGCCCTTCACGTTGCCGCAGTATTTGCCTCGAACTTTGCCAATCATATGCTCACCATTAGCAAAGATTTACTTCTGAAAAATGGATTAAGTTTTGATCTACTCAAACCACTTATCTCAGAAACACTCAATAAAGGGCTGTCCATAGGGCCCGAAAATTCACAAACCGGTCCTGCTAAAAGGGGTGACTTTGAAATACTTGATAAACACGTTGAGTTTTTACAATACGATGAATCTCTGGCAGCCATCTATAAGTTGGTAAGTCAGCATATCATAGATCGATATGAAGAAGGCTAACTTAAAAAAAAGGCGATGATAATCACCGCCTTTAATGATTAGCTAATTTTTTTACTCTTGAACAACTTCGCCCTTAATAGAGAGTTGTTTAAAGCCATTTTCCACGTTGGCCATTACAGTTACTGTTTTATTAAATCCACCCATGCTAGCCGCGTTGAATGTGGCTTTAATAAAACCTTTTCCCCCGGGAGGAATTGGTTCCTTGGACCAGTCTGGTGTGGTACACCCACATGATGCCTGAACGTTAGTAATGACAAGTGGTGTGCTTCCTGTGTTTGTAAAGGTAAACTCATGTGTAACAGGCACACCTTGTTTGATCTTACCAAAATCATGAACTGCTGATTCCCAACTGAAAACTGCCAGGTTAGATGCTCCTGCATCATTGCTATTAGTGGCAGCAACCTGAGCAAGGCAGGCAGCCGATAAGAAGAACATCACAACTAAAACTCCTAATTTTTTCATTTCTTTAGATTTTAAAGGTTAAAACTTAGTGCCCAACCTGCAACCAAAAATACAAAAAATCCTTTTTGTGTCCCAGAACGTTCTACACAAACATTGCTAATACCCTAAAATAGGCTTGTAGGTGGCAGTGTGGCTGGACTAAAAATCCAACTAACGGGTGACATTTTACTAACAAAGATTTCTTATGTGGGCAAGTGAACCGCTTCAGGATAACTTTGACTTTTAAAAATAAATAACATTGAAAAGAAATCAAATAAGTTTAATTTAATGGAATGAGGAGCGTGAAAAGTGGTATTTCTCCATCGTTGATGTTGTAGGCGTTTTGGCGGATAGTCCAAACCCAAATAACTATTGGAGGGTCTTAAAACATCGTTTAGCTAAGGAAGGAAATGAGTCGGTTACAAACTGTAACCAACTGAAAATGGAGTCGTCAGATGGTAAATTCTACAAAACAGATGTAGCCGACACAGAACAGCTTTTGAGGCTTATTCAATCAATTCCATCGCCTAAGGCAGAACCATTTAAAATCTGGTTAGCAAGAGTCGGTTATGAACGGATTGAGGAAACCGAAGACCCGGAGTTAAGTTTTGACGGGGCAATGGAAACTTACTTAGCAAAATGCTATTCCAAAAATTGGATTAACCAAAGACTGAAGAGCATCGAAGTAAGAAAAGAACTTACAGACGAATGGGAACGGGGAGTAAAAAGAGGAATGGACTTCGCCATGCTTACGGACATCATTACAAAAGCACGGAGCGGAAAATCCGTTAAGCAATACAAGAAGCACAAGAATCTGAAAAAAGAAAATCTTCGTGACCACATGACCAACTTAGAACTAGTCTTAAACATGTTGGCAGAAGCTACCACATCTGAGATTTCGAAAGAAAAGAAACCAAAGACATCAGACCAAAACAAAGTGATTGCTAATCAGGTGGAACAATTGCCGGTAATACTAGAAAACAAATTGAGGCCAAGTCAGGAAAGAAAATTGTTAGTAAACTAAACGCCAAGAAAATTGTGAAAGGCAATCCGAAGAGAAAAAAATTAAAATAGCTTAACTTAAGCAATCACAATCTGGCATTGGCGGTCACGTTTAGATGTTCTTTGAACCCCTATCCGGCCCTACTAAGCAGGAAATGAATACCACCCGTCTTTATAAGGTGAGCAAGAGAAAGTAAGAATTGTAATTGTTTTGTCCTCCACTGACATTGTTGTACTTAAATCTTTAGGTGAGCCAAGCCCTTGATATTTGGGGAAACTAAATAAATTGGTTAATTCAATACCTCACGCAACACCTGCACCGACTTAATAGTACCCATCGCATCAATATGGTTACTATAAAATCTTAGAAAAGCATCTAATAAGGTTCTTCTTTGATCATTGCTCACTTTGGAGATGGTTTCGTATTCACTTTGAAGTAACATGTCAAGCACCCTCTCCTCCTCTTCGTTTAGCATCAGTGCACCCAGTTCTACCTTTGCAAAAGGGCCAAAGCCCAAATACTTGCTTAATTTGATTAAAAAAATCAAATGGAAATTTTCCGGCCGACTCAATTTGTCCAGTTGGATCAGAGAGTCAAAAATAAAATTGCATAACTCGCCAGCATGTGCCTGTTCTTTCACGGTTTTATTCAACACCTCATTTATAAACATTCCAATACAGGATTTTTTAGGATCGGACTGGAGATGATGATAAGGATATGCACACGTGGCCTCTTTTATTCTTAATATCCCGGCATTCTCTTTATGATAAACTACCAAATCCAAAAGGGTAAGTGGCTGATAAATCGCTATTTTATTTTTTCCTGATTTAGACCTTACGCTGTTGACAATATAACTCTGAAGGCCAAATGAC
This sequence comes from uncultured Ohtaekwangia sp., assembly GCA_964409415.1. Taxonomy (GTDB): domain Bacteria; phylum Bacteroidota; class Bacteroidia; order Cytophagales; family Cyclobacteriaceae; genus ELB16-189. The sequence continues at coordinate 39,803 of CAYPDF010000002.1, forward strand.
TCCGTGAAAATATTTACGATAATGGAGGTTTCACCATAAGGTGTGTAGCGAAAGACAATGCCTTTGGTCTTGTGAAGCATTATTCGATAACAGCAATTTTCCCAACATGCCTTTCCGTTCCATCTTTAGCAGTAGCAAATACCAAATATATTCCGCTATTCACACGCCTGCCATTAACTTGCCTTGCATTCCAAATTGCAGTGCCTCCATTGGCTTGTGTTTGCCAAATCAGCCTACCACTGATGTCAGTGATCTTTACGATAGCATCTGTATATAGTCCACTAATGGCTACTTCACCAGAGAAGCCTGCACTTACGGGGTTTGGAAATATTTTTACATCAGCAAATTGGTTGATACTCTCAGTAGCTGTAGAGCGAAATGATGACAAACCTTTCTCAGTACCAAAAAACACTTCTCCACTATTGGGGTCAATTGCAATAGAAGCCATTCTATTGGAAAGCAAGGGGCTATTATCCACAGTAAAATTATAAATGAGTTCTTCCCCTAAAGGATCAAACAACCACACTCCATTGTTTGTACCCAGCCATTTCCTATTGCCTCCATCTGTGGCAATCGCTGTCACTGTCTCATCCTTGAGAAGGTAACGGTTTTCAAAAATTGGAATTGAAGCATCTACGCTTGCGTTAAATACATTGTTGGTATTAGAAAAATAAACTACGCCAGCATCTGTCCCTATCCATACCTGGCCATTCCGATCATTGGCAATTGACTTAACTACTGATGATGGTAAGCCACCATTGCCTGCCGAATTTGATAAATAAACACTTCGGTTTTCTCTCTTATCAAAAACTACAATTCCCCCTCCTTTTAATGGATCAATCACCATCCAAACAAAGCCATTCCTATCCACTAAAAGATCAATTGGGAATTGTGCTTGCGGTTGACCTATTGAAAACGATTTCCATATGGATGAATTAGACAGCAAAAGTAAAGACGGATATACTCCATAATTCGCCACCCATACTCCATCGAGAGATGTTTCTATTGATGGAATTAGTACCTGATTTATTGGCTGCGCCTTCTGAAGCGGGCTATTTGTATCGTCATAAATTAACGACCCGTCCGTTTTCAACTTTTCAATCCCTAAGCCAAAGGATGAAATAAAGGTAGCATTCGCATCTATTCCCTGATCTGTAATATCCATACTTAAATCAGAAGGCAATACACTCCATTGTCCATTTACAAACTGGTCTACGTTCGAAATATTTCCCAACGGCTGTAAAGAGGGTGAATATCCCCCGTGACTGCTCACAATTCTATCTTGTGAATAGGTAACCCTCCATTGCGTATTTGAAGAAGGTCCATTGGGTTTAAGACTACTTACACTTCCGTCATTTATGGAAATTAATCCTTTGCTTCCATCAGCGATCCAGATAATCCCTTCAGTATCGTTAATAGCTTCATCCGGATGGGTCAGTGTACCCGCTCCAATCTCTTCAAGTTTTACTCCATCCGTTGACCAAACTTTATCAGTGGTTGTTATAAGCAATTTATCAGTCGAACCTGATATTTTCATGAACGATTCCATCTGCAAATAGGGTTGTTGCGTCCATGATCCATTTTGTAGTAAAAAAACTCCTTCCGAATTTATTGCAGCAAAGACATCGTTGTTAAAGGTTGTAATGGTCACAATAGAATTATCCAGTGCTCCTTGTGCATATCTTTTCCAATTTCTAAAATCAAGTAAGTTGCTTGTTCCATTAACGGCTCCAACCAACACACCATGTGCTGTAGCCAGATAGATTGAATCCTGAAGAACGACAGATCCGTTAATTCTTAAATTTTCACCAGCATCCCCTAAGTCGCGATAGGTTTCTTTTACTTCTTTTTTATCCAAATCAAATACCACTACTCCAAAGTCTGTGGAGAGATAAGCCAAATTATTATCAATAGATATGTGATTGATTTTACGTGAACCTGAAATAGCCGAGGAATTGGCCAGATTGTTAAAAACAGAAATCATATTATCATCAAGAATATTTATCAACCCATTTTCAAAAGCCACCAATAATATATTTCGCTGTACATCATAAGCAATGGTAGAAATCATAGCTCCGCTAAGTCCATTTACTTTTGAAATGGTGGTGAGTTCCTTATTACTTTTATCAAGAATAATAATTCCCGCTTCGTTAGCGGCATAGATATAATGGGGGGCAATGGCCAACGCATTTAAATCATTAAAAGAAAGATGGTGCCGCCAGGCGCCCACCGGAATATTTTCCTGTGTCCACCCTTCGGTGGTCATCAATAAGCACAGCCAAATCATAGCCCTGTTGATCCTACATATCAATATTTTCCTCTCTCTTGAAAGCATGCACCCGCAAATCAACTCAATCCAACCAGATTTGCTATGACCGTCTTTGGCTTTTAATGCGCGCTCAATAAACATGCTGCAATTTAACTTTTTGCTTGGTCCTAATCTGAATAATTCATATGCGGGAGTTTCCCTGAATTAGGAACCCGAATAATAATATCCCCGGAGGTTTTGGCCTGACAGGCCAAACGCTCGTTTTCACTAAGTTCGCCCTTGTTTTTGTATTTTATTTCAGCCTCACTGTATTCACTTAGGTTTTCGACTCCATTTAAAACCACCATTTTGCATGTAGTACAACGCCCTTTTGCCCCACAGGAGTGCATCCAGTCTAAAAAATGATCTTGCAAGTGGTTTAAAACTGTTTTTGAGGGATTGTTAACTACCAGTTCTTTTTTGTCGAGATTTTCTATCACTATCTTTACCATGGCGCAACGTATGGCTTTTACCTTCGTTTACAAGAAAGCCAATTAAAGTGAATCCTTAAAAGCGATGGACGAAAAAATAAGCTTGCAAGCAGTAGAAGAATACAGTGTTGCATTTTCCTCCAAAATAGCCGATGAGTATTTTGCCCAACATCAAAAAATTAGCGGAGGGGATATTCTCAAATTATGTCAAACTAAGCAAATCAATCTTTTCGTTCTGCGAGAATTGCTTAAAGCCTGGAAACAAGAGACCTCCAAGTATAAAAGTCCATATTTCAACTATGAGGCTAAGGATGTGAAAGACAGCCTCACTCAATTTCAAAATGCACTTTCCAACAACATTTCTATTGCAAAAGATCACTTTATCCCTTTGTTAAAGAAGAGTGTGAGTCTAACCGTACATCTTGTGCTTAGTCCCTACGATTTTTATTCTGATACGTTGGACAAACAGGGTAACGGTACCATTAAGATCGTTGAACTCAAAAATGAGATCAAATATATTAAGATCAACCACGGTCCATTAGAAAAACTGGTACAGAAATTAGAAGAAAAAAAATTCGAATCCATCTCAGGAAATGAGGCATTTGCGCTACTCGACCAAATTCTAGAAGAGGTAAACTTTACTCCGGAAGATGTGGAGCCCTACCTTCAGCAGCTAGGTGAGGTAGTTCCTCTAGAGGTAGAAAAACTATATGAAGGAAAAAATAAACAAATTGAGCCTTCTTCTAAAAAACAAAATACTTTCAGATCAATAGTAAATGAACAACTTCAAAAAGATCCTGTCATTACTGTGGCTGACGACTTCCAAAGAATGTCTGATCTCAAAAATCGTTTAACGATCAATCAGAAATTTATGTTTACCAAAATGCTGTTTAATGGCGACTTTGATTTATTCAATAATGCAGTTACCAAAATCGATTCACTATCATCATTTGATGAGGCGACAAGTTATCTTGATTCACATTACTCAAACTGGGATCGGGAATCCGAAGAGTATGAAGAATTTATCGAGATGGTCACAAAACGATTTATATAATCAAAGCCGCTGAAGTACTTGACCGCGGTGGGCATCCAGTTTTAAAAGGACAAACAAGAGAATAGTGAAGCCCCAGAGGGCAGAGCCTCCATAGCTAAAAAACGGCAACGGAATACCAATGACGGGAAATAATCCGATGGTCATCCCAATATTAATGGCAAAATGAAAAAAGAAAATACTCACTACACCATATCCATAGGCTCTGGCAAATCTGCTCTTTTGTCGTTCAGCAATAAAAATTACCCTTAGTAACAATGCCATAAACAATACCACTACCACAAAACTACCCACCCAGCCCCACTCCTCACCGATCGTACAAAAAATAAAATCAGTGCTTTGTTCTGGCACAAAATCAAATTTTGTTTGAGTTCCTTTCAAAAAACCTTTTCCAAAAAAACCTCCGCTTCCAATGGCAATTTTAGATTGTGTTACATTCCATCCATAACCAAGTGGATCTGCATCTGGATTAATCAGGGCCTTTATTCTGTTTTGTTGATGAGGTTTTAATACATCTGTAATTACATAGTCTACGCTTTCTATGACCCCCATAATAATAATCGCCCCGATTACCAGAATGGAAATACGTTTTAATTTCTTTTTACCAAGAATAATCAAAAGTGCCAATCCAATAATTATTCCTCCATGAAGATAAAGTTGATTGGGTACCAATAGGGTTAGAATAAAGATAAACGCAGCGCATATTCCAATAATCATCAAAAAAGGAGACATTCCTTCTCTGAAAAAAACAAAAACAAAAGATGTAAACACTAACGCTGTGCCAGTATCTTTCTGAAGAAGAATTAATACCATTGGCAACCCAACGAGTCCAAACAATATTGTCTGGTTTCGAAGGTTATCCATCTTAAACCCTACTGAACCAATCATTTTCGCCACTGCTAAAGCTGTAATAAACTTAGCAAACTCTGAAGGCTGTACGCCAAACGAACCCACACCAATCCATGCCTTATTACCCCCTACTTCTTTACCTATTATTGGAACCAGTATTAACAGGATCAGAATAATACCAAAAGCCACATAAGCAAACGCCTCATAGAAGCGCATGTCAATAATGATAATACCCATAATGATTATTATGGATGCCGCGATAAATATTAACTGTCTTCCCGAATTGAGGGATAAATCCCAGATAGACTGGCTTACCGTTTCATCATACACAGCTGCATAGATATTGAACCACCCCAATATGACGAGAGCCATATAAATAAGGATGGTTGGCCAATCCAGTTTGCCATATATGTCACTGCCTCTTCTCAATATAAAAATTGTCCGTCTAGCACATATTGTTCTATCTGAGGTCTTTTAGTTGCCCCAATAAGATATTTTTCAATCATAAGACTGGCGATTGAAGCAGCCGCACGTGCGCCCTGTCCCGCATCCTCCACATACACTGATACTGCAATTTTTGGATTGTCTCTGGGGGCAAATGCAATAAACACAGAGTGAGCGGGAAGTGGGTCGTTTTGCACTGTCCCTGTTTTGCCACACACAATAATATCTTGAAGTTTAGCCCGATATTGACCTGTGCCTGATTCTACCACTTGCTGCATGGCATCTACAGCCACCTCAAAATAAGCCGGATCAATGGTTGTAAATTGCTTTTCCCTATACTGAGGCAATGGCCCTTCATCACCTATTGATTTAATCAAATGGGGCCTATAGTAAAATCCACGGTTAGCAACAATTGCTGCAAAGTTTGCCATCTGCAGGGGTACCACCAGGTTTTCTCCTTCACCAATAGCCAGTGAATAAATATTGGAAAACTTCCAAGGCCGATTGTTATAGGCTTTATCATAATAGGCTGAGTTGGGGATGAGCCCGGCTTTCTCGTTGGGCAAATCCACGCCAAGTGTTCTGCCAAAACCAAAGCTTTTCATATGCTTGTTCCACTCATCAAGTCCAATTCGCGTGTCCTCATACGGATCATTGGATATGCCCTTGTTTAACATTCGCCTCAACACCCCATGAAAATAAGGATTGCAGGAATTGGTAATGGCTCCTCGCAAATCTTCATAAGTATGATTTCCATGACATGCGATAATAGACCGATCACAATAAATTCTGGTTTCCGGTGTGATCACCCCCTCCTGAAGTGCTGTCATTGCCTGAGCAATTTTAAAAATAGATCCTGGCCGATATTGGGCCATCAGCGGCCTGGTAAACAATGGCTTCATGGAGTCATTGCTTATCAAAACAAAGTTAGAGCTGTAATTTCTGCCGGTGAGAAGATTTGGGTCATAAGATGGGCCGGATACCAAAGAAAGGATCTCGCCAGTAGCCGGCTCAATTGCCACAATACTTCCGGATTTCCCCTTCATAAGGCGCTCACCATACTGTTGCAAATCTATGTCAATGCTACTCACCAAGTCTTTACCCGGAATAGACAAAGTATCGTACTCACCGTCTTTGAAAGATCCCTTCTCTATGCCACGAACATTTCGCAATTTAAATTTTACACCTCGTTTTCCTCGCAGTTGTTCTTCATAAAAAGATTCAATCCCACTTTGACCGATATAATCTCCCTGTTTATAAATTTCGGATTTATCCTTCTCAAGTTTCCGCTTCGAGATTTCACTCACATAGCCCAGCGCATTGGCCAAAGCTGAAGTCGTGTAGGATCTTGTCGTTCTCGCTTGAACATATAATCCCGGAAATTCATCAAGGTGGTCTTGCACCCTGGCAAACTCAGCATTTGAAAGGCGGTCTATAAATAAGGTTGGCTTGTAAGGTGAATATTCCTGACGCATCCTCATTTCTTTGAACCTCTTGCGCAATTCCTCTCGCGACATTTGAAAAACCTGACAAAATTTTGCTGAGTCGAAATTTCGGATGTCTTTTCGGATTACATTAATGTCAAATTCAGGAGTGTTGTAAACGATCAGTTTATCGTTTCGATCGTAGATAAGCCCTCGGAATGGATATTCTACTTCTTTCAAAATGGCATTACTGTCGGCTAGTTCGGCATACTTGTTATCGAGTACCTGAATTGAGAATAGTTTTATTAAAAAAACCAGCCCTGTCAGAATAAAAATAATTTGTAGTATTTCTTTCCTCCCTTCGTTCATGATCTTCGTTGCCCAGGCAGCATATACTGCAATAATAATACAGTAAGAAAAGTAAAGATAGTGCTAAAAAATACTTTTGAAAAGGTATATCCCAGAAGTCCAAATCCTCCCGCCTCAATAAAAAACAGAGTAAAATGATGAATGAAAATGAGAGGGAGTGCATAAATCAGAAACCACTGCAAGCCATTGGCTGCCAGTGTAGGCCCTTCACCGGCATCATACCCCCCTTGAGGAGTAATACGCGATAACCAAAAATTTCTGATAAAAGCCACCAACACAAGAGCTGAGGCGTGCATGCCCAGGCTGTCGTAAAAGATATCTACTAAAAAGCCCAACACGAATCCGAGTACCATCAACAGCAATATGTTTGTTTCAATAGGCAGGAATAAGATAAAGGCGATGTAGATAAAACAAAAGGCAGTATTAAAGAGTACAAGGTTCTTCATGAGTACCACCTGAACCAGTAGGTAGATGAAAAAGGATAGGAATTGCCAAATACCTGTTCTGCTCATTTTAGCGGATCGATAGTTACTTGTTCCAGTGAGTCCTTTTCTTCTAAAAGATTGCTACGAATAACTTCCACAAAGGCTAGCTTGGAGAAGTCCTGCGCCAGTTTCACTTTCAAATCGTAAAACTGGGCTTCGGGCCCTAAACTCACCTCCTCTATTACACCCACCAAAATGCCTTCCGGAAAAACAGCATTAAAACCAGATGTAACTACCGTATCGCCCACAACGGGGTTGGCATGACGAGGAATAAAATTCAATTGACTGAAAAGAGGATCTTTTCCATCCCAGTTTATGGAGCCAAAGTGATTTGTTCGTTTAATCACAGATGAAGTAAACTCCTCTGTATTTAACAATGAAATAAGCACTGCATAGTGATCAGAGACCGATTTTACCTTGCCCACTGCACCAGCGGCACTGATCACGGCCATACCCGGAGATATCCCATCCAATGCTCCTTTGTTAATGGTAATGTAGTTCTTAAACTGCTCTACCGAATTGTTGATCACTTTTGCACTTACAAAATCAAAGCGGTTAATGATTTTAGGATCTTCAATTTCCCTCACTTCCAGATTGTACAGGCTCTGATTGCGCTGCTCAAGTTTGGTTCTCAATTGAGCGTTTTCCTCTGCCAGCTCATCATTGATTCTCCGAAGTGAAAAGTATTCTTTGATTCCCTGAGTGGTGCTGATGATATTCGCGGCCAGTCGATTTGACGAATTGAAAAATTTAGTGCTTTGGTACTGATTGTTCTGCACAATCAACCAGGCAGCGAATAATTCCAATGCCAAAAAAATAAAAAAAGCCCTATACTGGTAAAAAAAGTAAAAGAGCCTCTCCATATTATCAAGTCATCAATACGGGTTTGAAATGCTGTAGATTTTTAAGTGCTTGTCCTGTTCCCCTCACCACAGCACGAAGCGCATCGTCCGCCACATGGATAGGCAATTTGGTTTTTAATGCGAATCGCTTATCCAAACCACGCAGCAATGCGCCACCACCTGTAAGATAAATACCGCGCTCATAAATGTCAGCAGAAAGTTCAGGAGGGGATATTTCCAGAGCCTTCAAAACGGCCTCCTCCAATTTAGAGATTGACTTATCCAATGCAAATGCTACCTCAGAGTACGATATTTTTATCGTTTTAGGAATCCCTGTCATTAAATCCCGGCCACGAATTTCATAATCATCCGGTCCGTCATCCAATTCTGTTAAAGCAGAACCTACCTCAATTTTCACACGTTCGGCAGATCGCTCACCAATCAGAAGATTGTGCTGCCTGCGCATGTAGTCAAGAATATCTCTGTTAAACGTATCCCCCGCAATGCGAATGGATTGATCGCATACTATACCGGATAATGCAATTACTGCAATATCTGTAGTTCCACCGCCAATATCTACGATCATATTGCCCACCGGCTGCTCAATGTCAATACCGATACCAATGGCCGCAGCTATTGGCTCATGAATCATATACACCTCTTTTGCATTGGCATGCTCGGCTGAGTCACGTACAGCCCTTTTCTCTACCTCAGTAATTCCGGAAGGAATACAAATTACCATTCTTAGCGAAGGTGGAAATAATCGTTTTCCCGTATCAATCATCTTAATCATACCTCTGATCATCATCTCAGCAGCATGAAAATCCGCAATCACGCCTTCCTTTAATGGACGAATGGTCTTAATGTTGTCGTGGGTCTTTTCATGCATCTGCATGGCTTCCCTTCCGATGGCGAGCACCTTGTTGGTATTCTTGTCTATCGCTATAATAGATGGCTCATCCACCACAATCTTGTCTTTATAGATTATTAGCGTGTTTGCTGTGCCAAGGTCAATAGCTATATCCTGAGTAAAAAAGTCAAAAAGTCCCATTGGTATTACAACTGTGGTTATTCTAGAGGGGCGAAATTAAGCAAATATAACCGTGATTTTAGCGATTAATAGAGTGAAAACTTACAACCGAAAATTGGCTAGTGTTTAAAATGTCGATAGCCTGTCGTTACCATCGTCATATCATGGCCATTACAAAAATCAATAGAGTCCTGATCTTTGATCGAGCCACCGGGTTGAATAACTGCTTTGATTCCCTGCTCGTGAGCAATCTCAACACAATCCGGAAAAGGGAAAAATGCATCAGAGGCCATCGCTGCCCCACTCAAATCAAAACCGAAACTCTTTGCTTTTAAGATGGCCTGCCTTAGTGCATCTACTCTGGAGGTTTGACCTACCCCGCTGGACAGCATTTGACCATCTACAGCCAGTACGATTGTATTGGACTTGGTATGCTTGGCTATTTTTGCTGCAAATAACATTGCCCTTACTTCAACCTCCGTAGGTTTTTTCTTTGTTACTACTTTCAAATCTTCTTTCCCTTCTGTATGTCCATCAAAATCTTGAGCGATTACACCATTCAACAAACTCCTAAACTGCCGCTTGGCCTTTAATGCTCCTTTTTGCTTTAGCAAATTCCTGTTCTTTTTTGATTTTAATAACTCCAAAGCTTCAGGGGCGAAGTCCGGAGCGATCAGAATTTCAAAAAACAACTTGTTGATTTCCTCAGCAGCAGTCATATCCACTGATTGATTGGTACACAAAATGCCACCAAACGCAGAAACAGTATCGGCTTGAAAAGCTTTAAGATAGGCCTCTTTCACAGACTTGGCAGTGGCTACACCACATGCATTGGTGTGTTTGATAATAATAAATGCTGTTTCATCCCTAAATTCATTGAGTAAATGAAGGGCTGCATCGATATCCACAAGATTATTATAAGAAAGGTCCTTGCCATTTAACTTTTCAAATAGCTGCTCCAATGCTCCATAATACACAGCCTGCTGATGAGGATTTTCCCCATAACGCAATGTACTGCCACCTGGAGTGCTCACCTTTAAACTCTTAATTTCCTCATCTTGATTAAAATAATTAAAGATGGCTGTATCATAATGGGAGGTCACATCAAAAGCCATTGCCGCAAACCGTTTTCTGTCTTTTAGCGAAGGTTGGCATTGAGTTGATTGAAGTAATTCCTGGGCCTCCTGATATTGCTCTCGTGACGAAATAATTAAAACATCATTAAAGTTCTTTGCTGCCGCACGAATCAGGGAAATTCCCCCGATATCAATTTTTTCAATGATCTCGTTTTCAGTGCCTCCTTTGGCCACCGTTTCTTCAAAGGGATACAAATCCACAATAACTAAATCTATAGCAGGAATCTTGTACTCTTGAGACTGACTCAAATCCCCCACATTATCTCGTCTGTAAAGAATTCCTCCGAATACGACAGGATGAAGTGTTTTAACACGGCCACCAAAAATAGAAGGATATCCCGTAAGCTCTTCCACCGGCACTACTTTGTATCCCAGTCCTTCAATAAAAGTTTGAGTTCCTCCTGTAGATACAAATTCAACTCCTTCCGCAGCAAGGGTACTGATAATGGGCTCTAAATTGTCTTTGTAATATACTGAAATGAGTGCCCTTGAAATCTTCTTTGATGTCATTAAGAATAAGCGGTTAAGGAACTTTAGGAAGCTTCAAAAGTAGGGCTATTTTGAGGATAGCAAAACCTGCCACACGCAAAGTTTCCTGATTTACAACCTAAAAAAGTCCTTAATAGTCTTCCTCGGGAATAGGTTCTACTTCCACTGAAAAGTCGTCAGCATCCAGAAAAGCCGGGAATTTATCGCGGTAGGAAAGCAGCGAATTACCACTTATCGCCACAGTCTTAATGGCCTCCATCCCCTCCACAGTAAAGACAGGCTCTCCTTTTGGATTGATAATAGATGAAAGGCCATTGTATTCTATCCCTTTTCCATCAATCCCAATACGATTAACGCCTACCACATAGGATAGATTTTCAATAGCTCTTGCTTTTAACAAAGTATCCCAGGCATGAATTCTGACTTTGGGCCAATTGGCGATATATATGGCCAAATCATAAGTTGGCTTTTTCAAAGTAGCATTCCATTTGTTGCGACTCCATACTGGAAACCGCAAATCGTAACAAACCAAAGGACAAATTCTCCACCCCTTCCAGTGCCCTATCAAGAGGCTTTCTCCGGAGGAATAATCAAGATGTTCATCTGCCATTCGAAAAAGATGGCGTTTATCATAAGTCTTGAAATTGCCACCGGGCTCCATCCAAAGCAGGCGGTTATAGTAGCGATCGTGAACCAGGGCAATAAAACTTCCCAAGATAAGTGCCCCTGTCTGATCGGCCATTTGCTTCATCCACTTAAAAGTGCGCATATTCATCCGCTCGGCCAGCTTTGAAGCAGCCATCGTAAATCCTGTAGTGAACATTTCCGGAAGTACAATTATGTCGGTGGACTCATTTATTTGCCATATTTTCTCTTCAAACATGGCCAAATTGGCGCCAATATCTTCCCAGTGTAGGTCTGACTGAATAACTGTAATCTTAAGGTCCTGCATCACACTTGATTAATTCTACTGCAAAGAAAGCGATCCCTTTCTAAATAGAGAATCTGCTTTATAACAATTTATTCACTAAAAACGGTTCAGAATTTTTCCCGCTTTCCCTAATGTATCTTCTCCTTTGGCAAAGCAAAAACGGAGAAGCTGATTATCCGTCTTGTCTTTGTAAAAAACAGATACAGGAATAGAAGCAATTTTGTGCTCTTTAGTGAGCCATTCGGCCATTTCCACATCAGATTTAGAAGAAACTCCTTTGTAAGACAGCAATTGAAAGTATGACCCATTACAAATCATTGGCTCGAAGGAGGAGCCCTTAATTTGATCCAAAAAGAAATCCCGCTTTTGCTGATAGAATTTTGACAACTCTAAATAGTGAGAAGGCTGCTGCATGTATTCAGCCAGGGCCAATTGCACGGGAGTATTAACACTAAACGTAATAAACTGATGCGCCTTTCTGATTTCCTTTGTTATAGCTGCCGGTGCAACTGTGTATCCTACTTTCCACCCGGTAGCATGAAAAGTTTTGCCAAAAGAAAAAACAGCAATACTATTAGCCGCTAAGCCAGGAAACCGCATGACACTTTGGTGCTCCATCTGATCGAAAATGATGCGCTCATAGACTTCATCACTTAATACCAGGATCCCATGATCATTAACGATACACTCAAGAATTTTCAAATCCTCTTCTTTCAATACCGCCCCACTTGGATTTTGGGGTGTATTGATCATGATCATGCGTGTTTTTGGGGTTATCTTATTTTTTACCTTATCCCAATCAATAGCAAAATCAGGAGGCGTAATATTAATGGCAACGGGCATACCTCCGTTTAGCCGAATGGCAGGATCGTAACAATCGTAGGAGGGATCAAACAAGATAACCTCATCCCCAGGACTTACTAATCCTGTGATCGTTGCAAAAATAGCCTCAGTACCCCCCGCTGTAATGGTGATGTCAGTTTCTGCATTAACCTTGTGCCCATAAGATTGAAGGATTACATCGGCAATTATTTGTCGCAAGGTTGGCACACCTGGCATGGGTGCGTACTGATTGTGTCCACCTTTCATCTGCTGATGAACCAGCTCAATCAACTTTTCTGAAACTTTAAAATCAGGGAAGCCTTGCGATAAGTTAATGGCCCCGTATTCCTGCGCCATCTTTGACATCACCGCAAAAATAGAAGTGCCTACATCCGGAAGCCTGGAATGAATTTCCATTATTTGCGCAAAGGGGCCAATATCCTATACTCTGTATCTACATCCCCTCTGCTGATATCATTCAGCTTGCCCTTCAGTAGTCTCTTCTTCAGTGGGGTGAGGTAATCAATAAACAATACACCCTCAATGTGATCATACTCATGTTGAATAATTCGTGCTTTCATTCCTTCGTATTCTTCATCGAATGCTTTCCAGTTTTCGTCAAAGTATTTAATGCGAATCGAAAATGGTCTGGTCACTTTTTCGCGCACATTCGGAATACTTAAACAACCTTCCTCCATTTCTTCATGGTCTTCATCCTCTTCAACAATCTCCGCGTTGATGAATACCTTCTTAAAATCCTCCATGCCGGGCTCATCTTCTAGCGCACTTCCATCCACTACAAACATTCTCACGTCTTTGCCAATCTGCGGAGCGGCCAGGCCAATGCCATGTGCTGCATGCATCGTCTCAAACATATCTTCAGAAAGCTGTCTCACCTCCTCTGATCCCTCCTGGATGTCCAACGCTTTCTTGCGAAGTACAGGGTCTCCATACATAACAATCGGATAAACCATTGAAAATTCTAATTAGCATGCAAATTTAATGATTTTGTGTAGTTCTGAAGAATACAATCTTACCTCCTTGATTCGAGGTAAGTCTGCAAAATCAGGGTGGCGCTGATTTTATCCACATTTTGCTTTTCTCTTCTGTCTTTTTTTTTCATCCCTCCATCAATCATTGCACGAAGCGCAATCTTACTTGTAAATCGCTCATCTACATACTTCACGGGAAGGCTTGGAAAAGATTCGTTGATCTTAGCCACCATTTGCCGAACAAAAGGAGCTGTTTCCGAATCGGTATTATTCATTTGTTTTGGCAAACCAATTATTGCCTCATCCACCTGCTCTTTCAAAAAATATTGTTTGAGATAGGTTAGAAGCTTTGAGGTTTCTACTGTATCCAATGCAGTGGCTATAATCTGCAGGGGATCCGTTACCGCTAGTCCGGTTCGCTTTACCCCATAGTCGATGGCCAATATTCGACCCATAAATTTTCAGGCTTAAAAAAATGAACCAAGAGATCAGTTGTACTTTACCTTTTCACCAAAAACCTTTTTTACCTTGTTTTCAACCATCATGGCTTTTGGAAAAAGTATTTCATTTTCGATTCTGGCATGTGTCTTAAGGCTTTTTTCAAATGAAGTCAGCTCAGAATAAATAACCTTGACATGCAAAGGCGCATCATCGCCCAGTGCGTAATTATTTGTTATCCTTCTAATACCCGCCATTTCATCATCATGCGCCTCGTGCTCCATCGCAAACCGTTGCAATGAGTTTTTCTCAAGCATGTAATAGAGCTTTGATGGATTATAAATTCCCTTTGATGCTTTTTCCAGAAGACGGATGTATCCAAAAAGGGTATCTTCTTCCTCGTAGATATGATGAATAAAATCTTCCAAAAAGAGAGGAAATAGTTCCTTCAAATCCTTCTCCACCGATTCATAGTCTGCATGATCCGCTTTAAAGGATTCTACTAAGCGAGCTATGTAAGGAAGTCTGTGCTTCACAAAAGTGAAATGGGTATGCTTAAGGTATTCTAAAATCAAATCAATAGGATAAGAAATCAACGGAAGATCAGCTTCCTGAAAATTTGCGAAGGGTGCTTCCAACTCTCTTATCACCTGCTCCACCTTCAACCCTTTATCATGGCATACCTGCTCGAGTGTTTGCTCGGAATACTCGTAGAATTTGATCCCAAAAAAATAAAGTACATAGGCATGTACATTATTCTGGTCAACCAAATCCTGTATTCTCTTATCCTTAAGGGTAGTTTTTGCCATTTAAACAGTAAATATATGAATACCCATACCCCCAGCCAAAGTCTATTGTTATACAAAGTATCTCAGAATTTGAATATCAGTCTCTTTTTCTGTTTTTTGATGCAGAAAACTTTGATGTTTGCTAAAACGTTAAAAGCCTATTAACCGTATTTTTTTTATGAGCGAGCCAAATAATTCGAAATATCAGATAAGACTTCCCTTGATCCTGTGTATAGGCCTCGCTGGCGGAGTACTTATCGGAGCCAGCCTGAATACCCACACTGCATCTGATGATATTGGTACAGATGTGCAAAAATTAAGGGAGGTGCTTTCGCTGATTAAGACGGAATATGTAGATGAAACCCAAACAGATGAGTTGGTAGATGATGCAATCCAACACATTTTAGCAAAGCTTGATCCCCACTCTGCCTACATTCCCGCCAAGGAAAGATTAGAGGCCAATGAGGATTTACGCGGAAATTTCGAAGGTATAGGAATTGAATTCAGCATTTTTCAGGATACACTTGTGGTAGTGGCTGCCTTAAGCGGTGGCCCCTCTGAGGCCGTTGGACTTCGAACAGGCGACCGTATTGTAAAGGTTGATGGGGAAAATATTGCAGGCATTGGTTTACGAAACAGTGAGGTTACCAAAAAACTTAAGGGACCGAAGGGAACAGAGGTAAAAATTGAAGTGGTAAGAAGAAATGCAAGTGAGCCAATAAGTTTTAGCATTATTCGTGATAAGATTCCTCAATCCTCTGTGGATGCCTCTTATATGATAAATGAGGAGGTCGGGTATATTAAAGTGAGTCGCTTTTCGCAAACAACATATTCTGAGTTTCGCACCGCCATGGAGAAGCTGAAGAAAGATGGGATGACCAAACTGATCCTTGACTTGCAGGGAAATCCGGGAGGATATATGAATCAGGCAATAGACCTGGCTGATGATTTCCTTCCCGCTGGAGAGAAAATAGTTTTTACCAATGGAAAGGACAAGCGATACAATTCGGATGCCATGTCTACGGCAAAAGGTGAATTTGAAAAAGGTGATTTGATTGTACTCATTAATGAAGGGAGCGCTTCCGCTTCCGAAATCGTAGCTGGGGCACTGCAGGATAATGACCGCGCATTGATAGTAGGCAGAAGGTCTTATGGAAAAGGATTGGTACAGTCGCCTTTTGATCTCAACGATGGGTCTGAATTGCGATTGACTATTTCAAGATACTACACACCAAGTGGTAGATCTATTCAAAAGCCCTATGATGATAATCAGGAGTACTCCCGAGACATCATGGAGCGATACAAACATGGTGAGTTTTTTCATGCTGATAGCATCAAGTTTAATGATTCTTTAAAGTACCAGACCCGCAGTGGCAGAACCGTTTATGGCGGTGGTGGAATTATGCCAGATTACTTTGTGCCGTTGGATACTACACTTAACAGCACCTATCTAAATGCCCTATTTAATTCCAACTCCTTCCAGGAATATGCCTTTAACTATGCATTGGAAAACAAATCCAAACTGGAAAAGATGGGGTTTAAAGAATTTTATCATGAGTTTAAGGTCAACGATGCCATGTATTCAGACCTGGTCAAAGTGGGCAAGCGCAATAGTGTGGATCCCAATTGGAGCGATCTGAACAAGAACAAAGAAGTGTTTGAGATTTTTTTGAAAGCCAATATTGCCAGAAGAATATGGGGCAGTGAGAGTTTCTATCCCATATTCAACGAAACCAACGAGATATTGCAACAGGCTTTGCAATTGTTTGATAAGGTTCCGGATCGGACCAAAATGTAGTTGGTACAAAATTATAAGTTGGAGTCATCTCGTAATTGAGTAGGACTATGGTTCCTGATAAAATAAACAGGTGGTTTTTTCATAATCATTGCGCGAAGCGCGTTATGCAAGTAACGTAACGTTCACCAAGACATGATCAGTGAAAAATGCATCGCGCAGGCTCAATCAGACGACAATACAGAAATGCATCAGAGAGCCAAAAATGCTGTATTTTTACAGAACAAAGCTCAATATTTCGAGCAGGCTTAGGCACTTAAACTATTATTTCTATGTACTACCATCACTTAGGAAAAATTCCACCCAAAAGACATACCCAATTTCGGCAGCCGGATGGAAGTTTGTACAAGGAAGAACTGGTTAGCTCAGAAGGCTTTTCCGGAATCTACTCCAATCTTTATCATATCAATGCGCCTACTCGGGTAAAAGAGATAAATGAGCCCGTAAAGTATGGTCCAAAAATGATTAAAGACTATGCTTTGCGCCAGACTCATCTGAATACCAGTAAAGTAGAAACAACAGGCGAAGATTATTTAAGCGCGAGAAAAGTACTATTGATGAACAGCGATTGTTCAATTTCAATTTGCTCTCCGAGGCAGCGCAAAATGGATTACTTCTATAAGAATGCGGAAGGAGATGAGGTGATCTATGTCCATGACGGAAGCGGTGTTCTTATTTCTCAGTTTGGCAAACTTGAAATTAAGCAAGGTGATTATGTGGTGATACCCAGAACTGTCATTTACAAGTTGGAGTTTAAGGATGGGCCACTTCGGTTATTGATTGTTGAGTCTGCTTCTCCGGTAGAGACCGTAAAGCGCTATCGCAATCAACTGGGCCAACTGTTAGAACATTCGCCCTACTGCGAAAGAGATATTCGTCCACCGCACGAATTAATGACAGATACAAAAAAAGGTAATCACCTGATGAAAATTAAAAAGCAAGGCTACCTGCATCAATACGTGTACGATTATAGCCCGTTGGATTTGATAGGTTGGGATGGGTTTCTTTGGCCCTATGCATTTTCCATTCATGACTTTGAACCCATTACAGGTCGCATACACCAGCCACCACCCGTACATCAAACCTTTCAGGCACACAATTTTGTGATTTGTTCGTTCGTACCACGGTTGTTTGACTACCATCCTCAAGCCATACCCGCTCCCTACAACCATAGCAACATCGACTCTGACGAAGTGTTGTACTATGCAGAAGGAAACTTCATGAGCCGCAAGGGCATCGACCGCGGTTCCTTTACCCTTCATCCCGGTGGCTTACCCCATGGGCCACATCCGGGAACGGTGGAAAAAAGTATTGGGGCAAAGGAAACTCACGAGCTTGCAGTGATGATTGACACATTCCGTCCGTTGCATCTTACAGAAGAGGCATTGGAGTTCTTAGATAAAAAATATCCGATGAGCTGGACAGATGAATCTACTGAACCGTTTAATGAAATCAATACCCCATAGACATTGAGTAAATATATCGTCCCCATCCAAATCCGTTGGTCAGACATAGATCAAAACAGGCACCTGCGCCACTCTGTATACTATGATTATGGTGCGATGGTGCGCATGAAATATTTGAATGAGCATGGCTTGACTTCTGAAAAACTGGAGGCACTTCAAGTTGGCCCGATTCTTTTCAGGGAGGAAGCACTCTTCAAAAGAGAAATAATACTGGAAGATAAAATCACTGTGGATGTTGAAATTTGTTCTGCCCGCGAAGACTATTCCCGATGGAGCCTAAGACACACCTTCTTAAAGGAAGATGGCACAGTTGCTGCCATCATCAATATGGATGGGGCATTTCTAGACCTGACAAAAAGGAAACTTACCCAGCCACCGGATTTTGTAAAAGAAATATTTAGATCCTTTCAGAAAAGCAGCGATTTTAAAACTTCGTAGTCCTTATCATAATCTAGCACGCGGAACATGGCCACCAGCAAATTAATTGACCTTAGTCACACCATTAAAGATGGCATGATCACCTACAAAGGTTTACCAGCCCCTTTGGTTTGTGATTACCTCAGTCATAATGATTCAAAGCATTTATACGAAGACGCAGAATTCCAAATTGGAAAAATTGAAATGATTTCCAATACAGGGACTTACATAGACTGCCCCTTTCATCGGTATAAGGATGGTAAAGATATAAGTGAAACCGAACTGGAGAAGTTTGCAAATCTACCGGGACTAATCATTTCTGCACATCATGAAAATGGAATTGGAATCGGTGTAGAATATTTTGAACACGTTGATGTATTGGGTAAAGCCGTGCTGGTTCACACAGATTGGAGCGATCACTGGCAAACAGATACCTATTTTGAAAATCACCCTTTCCTCACTGAGCAAGCTGCCAAATATTTAAGAGACAAAGGGGCAAAGCTGGTGGGCATTGATTCTTATAACATCGATGACACAAGAACCAAAAGAAGGCCCGTCCACAGCACTCTTTTGGCAGAGGAAATTTTAATTGTGGAACATCTTTGTAACCTGAAAAGCATTCCGAAGAATGCTGATTTTCATTTTAATGCAGTCCCACCCAAGATCAAAGGGATGGGTGCATACCCGGTGAGAGCCTATGCTCAGCTCATATAATTATTGATTCTCCAATACCCAATCCTCCACTACAACGGGATAGTGCTTATACTCCAGTTCGTGCACTTTTCTGGCTATTTCGTCAGGCATGTCATCTCGATCAATCTTAGTCTTTGCCTGAAAAAGGATGGCGCCCTCATCATAATGTTGATTTACCAGGTGAATGGTGATTCCCGTCTCTGTTTCGTTAGCCGCTTTCACTGCTTCATGCACTTTTGATCCATACATCCCCCTTCCTCCATACCTTGGCAACAGTGCAGGGTGAATATTAATAATTTTTTCAGGAAAGGCATCTATTAAATTATCAGAGATAAGCCACAGAAACCCAGCAAGTATGATATGTGTAATTCCTCTTTCCTTGAGCCAACTTAATACTTCACCATCCCTTAATTGTTTCTTATTGAATACTCTTGTTGGCACTCCTGCGTTCTTTGCACGTTCCAGCACAAAAGCATTTGGATTGTTACTTAACAACAGGGAAACCTCAATTTGATTGTGATTTTTAAAATGAGAGAAAAAACGTTCAGCGTTGGTTCCACTGCCGGAAGCAAATATAGCCAGTTTATATTTTCTACTCATTGGCACAAAGAAAATGAATTGTTGTGTTAAATCAAGGCCATACTTACAATACCCAACAGCATGATAAGCTTACAAATCGAACTTAGTTTCTTAAAGTCCCGAATTGTATCTGCATGCCTGAGTTTTACTATCAGATAACCCATTGGAAGAAAAAGAAAGAATAAAAAGTAGTAAATGGGTAATCCTGAGTATATATTATTTAACAAAAGTACAAGCAAGACAAATAACATCATAAGAACGTACAGTAATAACTTTGTTTTCCTAATTCCCCACACAATCGGAAGTGTTCTACACCCGAATGAATTATCTCCTTTCCAGTCTTCCATATCTTTTATTATCTCCCTAACCAACGTTATGGCCATCGCAAACAGTGCGTAAATAAGAATAAAGGAATTAAAAGGAGCATATAGTATATTTACAATTAGAATAGACAAGGCAGTCAAAAGTCCAATGGCAAAGTTGCCTACAAAGGGCAGACGTTTAAGGTTGTTGGAGTAGAGCCATAGAAGAAATGCAGAAAAAAAATTAATCAATGCTATTTGCCAGCTTAAAATGAATCCAATGGCTACCCCCGACATAGATAGGACAGTGTGAAAAAAAATGGCGTAGCGCCTTGTAATACCTTTGCCTATTACCACCCGCTCAGGCTTATTAATCAAATCAATCTTTACATCGTAGTAATCATTAATGATATAGCCTGCAGCGGCTATCATCATGGTGGAGGTCGACAACAACAAAAGCCGCCAATCCATAAGTGTGTGGGACCCTATTAGAAAATAGGCAGTAAAGTATTGAGACAAGCCTATGATTACAAGATTCCAAAACCGGGTAAGGCGAAAGAGCGCACTAAAAAGCTTTAAAAGCTGTATAAACAACGACCTCATTCCTCCAAAGGTAGTAAGAGAAATGGTCACTTAGTGCCCAATCACATCCATACAACTTATCAAAACTTTAAAGAGAGCATCATAAGATAGTTTCTGCCGGCCTGGGGGTAATAATAATTTTGTCTTACCGTTTCGCCTCCACCCATAAAGCCGTAGGTATATCCATTGGACTCATAGGCTTCATCAAAAATATTACTTGCCAGTAGGCTTATATTAAAATCCTTCAATCCTTTTATCGAAGGGCTGAAACTTAATCTTAAGTCATTTACAAAATAGGCATCAATTTTTCGGCTTTGATTCGAGGTGTTATCCAAGAACTGTTCTCCCACAAATTTCGATAAAAAGGTTGTCTCAAAATTTCTAAACGGACTGTAGTTCAAACTTGACCCAGCAATTACTGGTGGTGAAAATGAAATGTCAACATCTTTTAGCTGGTTCTTAATTTCGTTGTACTGGTCATAATTCAATCCATAATCATAAATGACTTCAGTGAAATTCTTGATTTTGTTTTCACTCAAAGTCACATTGGCGCCAAAAGTGATCTTTGAACTTACTCTCATAGCCCCTTCCAATTCAATCCCTGCGCGATAGCTTTTGTTCACGTTGGTTCTGATGGCTGCACCCACATCGTTCAATTCACCCGTCAACACCAATTGGTCTTTGTAATTCATCAGGTAGTAATTCAAATTAAAATTGTAATTGCTTTTTCTCACTCTCCACCCCACCTCAACGTTGTGTAAAACTTCCGGTTTGGGATTTATTCCTGCTGAGGCATCTATAAAATCGTTTCTCACTGGTTCGCGTTGCGCTACGGCATAAGACGAATAAAGCAGATTTCCCCCCTTCAATTCATAAGTCAATCCCACTTTTGGATTAAAGAAACTAAAATGAGTATCAATATTAAAATTTGATAAATCATTTTCAATTCCATTGGCCTGATAATCGATCCTGCGAAACTGAAGATCTAAGTAGCCATTGAGTTTATCCATTATTTTATAGTTACTTTTCCAAAATAGGTTCAAGTCTTTTTTATCACCATGATTATAGTAGTATCGGAAATCCTTTGGCGCATTTAATGCAACACCAGCCCAGGTAACCTCTCCGAAATGATCTCCTTCATACCTGTTCAATGCTCCACCCAATACACTGCTATATCTTTCCCTATTATAATTGACCGAATAGGTTATTCCATAGAAGTCATTATCTAACCAACGCCTTCTTATCAAATCAGTATTCTTGATCGTCTCCGCGCCTATCAGCACATCAGACAACCCATAATCGGACAATGCCTGATCGTATTTGAATTCTTCATAATATCCTTTTCCAGGCGTATAATGAAAAGACACGCTAGCTGTTACGGAAGGAGAAACCTTATGAGAAAAATGAAGCTGAAAATTATCCTGCGAATAATTATCAACCTGATCTTTGTAGACATAAATATTGAATGTCCTGCTGCTTGAACTCAATAAATTATCGGTCTGTTGTGCATTCCAGCCTTCTATTGTGGCTGTAGTCATCATTCCCGCCACATCATTGTTGAGGCGCGACTCCGGCACACCATACCAGCTCTGATAAGTCACTTCATGTCCGCCAAATGCAATGGCTTTTATAATAGTATTTTCACCATAATAACCACCGGAGGCATAGTATGATTTCAAATTGGATGCAGCGCGATCGATATACCCGTCAGACTTAATGAGAGAAGCCCTTGCATCAAAACTAAAACGATCATTTATCATTCCCGTGCCCAGGCCAATAGTATGCCTTTGTGTGTTAAAAGAACCAACGGAATTAATAATATCCGCATAGGCGTTTTCATTCTTAGCATTGGTTTGCAAATTGATGGAAGCGCCAAAAGCTCCGGCTCCATTGGTAGAGGTGCCCACCCCCCGCTGTATTTGAATGCTTTGTGTGGCCGTGGCAATGTCGGGAATATCTACCCAAAATACCCCTTGTGTTTCACTATCGTTGTAAGGGATACCATTGATGGACACATTGATTCGGGTGGCATCACTTCCCCTTATCCGCAATCCGGTATAACCCACACCGGCACCTGCATCGGAGGTGGTGACAAGCGAAGGTGTATAATTGAGTATAAAGGGCAGGTCTTGTCCAAAGTTTTGTTTTTTGATCTCCATCTTATTGATGTTAGTAAAGGTGGTCGGGCTTTCTTCTGCTGCTCTTGTAGCAAATACGGTGACTTCATCCGTGAGCCGGGTGTCCTCCTCCAAAGTGATGGTCAGAGATTTGTCTTCATTGACCATCAAACTTTCCTGCTTTTCTTTGAAGCCCAAAAAACGAATAAGCAAGACATATTCACCCGCTTTCACGTTAGTTAATTGAAATTGACCCTGGTCATTTGTTATTGCAAAGTAATTACCGCGATCAGATTGCACTGTGGCTCCCGCAAGGGGACCGGAAAGGTCATTCACGGTGCCGAAAATAGTAAATTGTGCCCATCCAATTAGATAGGCAGAACAGCATATTGCTGTAAAAATAACTTTTAACATTTTAAGTTTTGGTTTAAACCTGTGATGCACAGGGGAATGCACTCACTTACGTTTAATCCTGCCTCCCTTCGTCCGCATTATCGGCATCAGGTTCGTTGGGTATAATCTCAGCCCGTGTTTTTGGCACCCCTAATGATACAAATCTACTTACAACTATCCGCAATCACAATTTTCATTCTGAATTGCTATTTCTAATTCAAGAACTCTATTTTTGAGTCATGTTCAAGACCACAGTAAATCAATCCAGCTACGAAATCATGCCTTCTGAAGAAGGGTGGCAAGTTGACGGCAAGCCCGTACAATGGGATTTAGTAAAAGTATCTGACACTTATTTTCATATCATCCACGATCAAAAAAGTTTCCGTGCGGAGGTAGTAAAAGCTGACTATGCTTCCAAAGCATTTATTATTAAAATCAATGGACACAAATATTCAGTAAACGTAAAGGATAAGTTTGAGCTGCTTCTAGAGAAAATGGGTATGAATGTGGGAGCAGCCAATAAAGTCAACTCTATTAAAGCACCTATGCCAGGATTAATTATCGATTTAAAGGTAAAGGTTGGGGATGAGGTAAAGACCGGTGACCAACTTCTTATTCTTGAGGCCATGAAAATGGAAAATATTATTAAGTCCCCAGGAGATGGAACAGTGAAAAAGGTAAAAATCGAAAAGGGAAACAGTGTGGAGAAAGGACAGGTATTAATTGAATTCTAAGGGTAAGGCCGATTCATAATACCCTTTAAATCCTCAAAACCTGATATATTTGCAACGACAAAATAAAGTCTAAACCACTTCCATGAAATACAAACGCATTCTTATCAAACTCAGTGGCGAATCTCTTCAGGGAAATGATAAGAGTACCAATATTGACCCTGCAGTGTTGGAGCAGTATTCTGAAGAAATAAAAAAAGTAAAAGAAGAGGGTGTGGAGATTGCAATCGTAATCGGAGGTGGCAATATTTTCAGAGGTGGCCAGGCCGATACTTTAGGTATTGATAGGGTGCAGGGAGATTATATGGGAATGTTGGCAACAGTGGTCAATGGAATGGCCCTGCAAAGTGCGCTGGAAAGGCACGGCATGTACACCCGATTAATGTCTGGAATTAAAATGGAGCAAGTGTGCGAGCCCTTTATCCGCAGACGAGCCATCAGGCATCTTGAAAAAGGGAGAATCGTAATTTTCGGTGCTGGTATTGGAAATCCATACTTTACAACTGACTCTACCGCCAGTCTAAGGGCCATAGAAGTGCAAGCAGATGTGGTGCTCAAGGGCACCCGTGTAGACGGAGTTTATTCAAAAGATCCTGAAAAATTTGATGATGCAGTCCGCTTCGAGAAATTATCTTTTCAAGAGGCTTATGAGAAAAACTTGAACATTATGGATATGACTGCCTTTACACTTTGTATGGAAAATAATTTACCCATCGTGGTCTTTGACATGAATAAGAAGGGTAATCTCCTCAAAGTTGTTCAGGGAGAGAAAACAGGAACATTGATAAGTTAAAATTTTAAGCTGAATTATATATTCTCACAAAATAATTAATAAGGCAATGGAAGAAATAGAACTATACCTGGAAGAAGCGAAAGATTTAATGGATAAAGCTGTGATTCATTTGAGTCACGAGCTCACAAAAATACGAGCAGGTAAAGCCAATCCTTCTATGCTTGATGGTCTATTGGTTTCTTATTATGGCGCAATGAGTCCTTTAAATCAGGTTGCCTCCGTTACAACTCCTGACGCCCGATCTATTTTTGTAAAACCATGGGAAAAAAATATTATCCCGGAAATTGAAAAGGCCATTATGGCTGCCAACCTGGGACTTAATCCACAAAATGACGGCCAGCAGATCATCATCAATGTTCCCATGCTTACTGAAGAAAGAAGAAAGCAATTGGTAAAACAGGTAGGAAATGAATGCGAGAATGGCCGTATTCGCATACGCAATGTACGCAAAGACACTAATGAAAGCCTTAAAAAAATAAAAGGCGTTTCTGAAGATGATATTAAAAATGCAGAAGATAGCGTGCAGAAACTGACCGATGAGCATATCAGTAAAATTGACAGCCTCATGAAAAAGAAAGAGGTCGAAATCATGACTGTTTGATTTCTCTGCTATCGGATGATAGCTATTGAATTTCAAATCAAAACTTTTCTAGGTGCATCCAATTCTATTTGAAGCCGGATCGATCACTATTTACTCCTACGGTTTCTTCATTGCTTTGGGCGCTGTCCTCGGGTTGGCCTATATGGCCCACCAGGGCAAAAAGAAATTTGGAACCAGCTACGATCAGTCCAGCTCACTTTTTATCTACATCGTTGTAGCTGCATACGTGGGAGGAAAAGTGTTTTTCTTTTTCGAAAATCCTGCTTATTACATTCAACACATAGAGAAACTTTTTAGTGGTAATGGATTCGTTTTTTTTGGATCGCTCCTTTTTGCCATCCCAATCATGCTGTGGTTTTTCAAAAAACACAAGATACCTACCTTGCCGATGCTTGATGTCATGGCCATTGTTACCTGCATCGTTCATGGGTTTGGCAGGATTGGCTGTTTCATGTCGGGGTGCTGCTATGGAAAACCAACTGATAGTATTCTCAACGTAGTTTTCACCAACCCGGTATGTCAGGCAGAACCTTTGAATACTCCTCTACATCCCACCCAACTCTATGAATCTGGTTTTATTTTCTCTTTAATGTTGTTCTTGCTCTGGCTTAAAAAAAGAAAGAAATTTGACGGGCAACTTTTTCTTATTTATCTCATTGTCTATTCGATTGGCAGGAGTTTGTTAGAATTACTTCGCGGTGATGAAGAAAGGGGCTTTATTATTCAAAATATAATCTCTCACTCTCAATTTATCTCCATGCTGGTCATATTGGGTTCAATTTACTTCTATGTTAAGTTGAGCAGAAAGAGTAAATTGCTTGTTCCTTAATTATCATCTATGGAATCACAAAATTTTTTCCAAAAAGCCGGACACGCTACAATGAAGCTTATCAAAAGGATATTGCTTTTAGCCATTATTATCGGTTTGGCAGTTCTCAGTTTTGCATATTGGGGTACTTATGAAAAGGGAGTAATGGCCGGCAAGGTGCTACGTGTAACGGAAAAAGGTGTGATCTTCAAAACCTATGAGGGTAAAATTAGTCTTGATTCTTTTGGTGCTTTAAAAGGAGTAAGTCCTGTGGCCGAAACATTTGATTTTTCAATCGAATCTGGACAGACTGAAGTCATTCACCAATTAACAGATGTTGCTCTGAGTGGCGAGCGCGTCAATCTCACTTTTGTAAAACGATACATGCGGTTTCCGTGGAGAGGAGACACAAAGTATTTTGTGACGAAGGTTGAACGCGCAGAAAAACCTGAAAATTGAAAAGTGGTAATCAGGTAGTCATTTACGGGTCTTATGGCTACACAGGAAGCCTGATCGTAGAAAACTGCAAAGAACAACAGCTTAACGTCATTCTTGCCGGACGAAATGAGGCTAAGCTAAAAGCACAAAGTATAGCCATTGGATATCCCTATGAAGTAGTTGAAATTACAGAAAAGGAGAAACTACTAAAGTTACTGGCTCCAGCAACATTAGTTATTCACTGCGGGGGTCCATTTCAGTTTACAGCCAGGCATATGATTGAGGCTTGTCTGGAAACAAAAACACACTATACAGACATTACTGGAGAAATAGCGGTCTTTGAACTTATTGCCTCTTACAATTTAAAAGCCAAAGAAGCTAATATAATGATACTCCCTGGAGCAGGGTTTGATGTTGTCCCCTTGGATTGCCTTGCGGCACATTTGAAGAAGCGACTACCTGAAGCCACTCACCTTGAGCTGGCCTTTACTACTTCTGGGGGTGGCAGTTCAAGAGGCACTTCTAAAACTGCAATACTTGGTTTGGGTGAGGGAAGCCTGATTCGCCAATCGGGAAATATTACCAGGGTGCCATTGCATAAAGGCTTGAAGGATATTGACTATGGAAAGTTTAAAACCATTTCAGCAAGAATACCCTGGGGAGATGTATCAACGGCTTATCACAGCACGGGCATACCCAACATTGAAGTATACATGGGCATCAGTAAAAAGATAGCCCGATTGATTTGGTTAACAAGGTTCTTCAATTGGCTTTTAAAACAGAGATGGCTTAAAAAGCTTCTGCTTAATAAAATTGATCAAACAACCGGTCCGAATGAAAGCAAAAGGGACAACGCAAAGAGTTATCTGATCGGCACGGTATGGAATGGCAACCAAAAAGCACAAACGCTTTTAGAAACACCAAATGGATACACGCTTACAGTACGCTCTAGTGTTTCAATTGCAATGAAAATATTGAGTGGCAATTTCAAAACTGGATTTCAAACACCATCTCTTGCTTATGGCTCTGATTTGATATTGGAATTTGAGGGTGTGAATCGAACTGATCTTTAAGGTTTATTTTACAGTAATCACCAATGCACCTCTCCGGACTAATTTCCCAAAGGGTTTCATAAGCAATCCACTTTTAGCAGCTACCCCCTCAAATTCTTCCGATCGATCAGCATCGACAGCAATCAACAGTCCGCCACTCGTTTGAGGATCTGCTAATATCGTACGCTGTTCATCTGATATTTTATTTATCTTATGACCATAGCTCTCCCAGTTTCTCTGCGTCCCACCGGGCATGCTCTTTTGTTGTATATA
This sequence comes from uncultured Ohtaekwangia sp., assembly GCA_964409415.1. GTDB lineage: Bacteria > Bacteroidota > Bacteroidia > Cytophagales > Cyclobacteriaceae > ELB16-189. The sequence continues at coordinate 67,672 of CAYPDF010000002.1, forward strand.
AGAATCAAGGAAATTAAAAACCGGAACCTTACTAAATTCTATCTCTGCGGATAGATTACTACCATCGCATACCTCATTAAGGTGTCCCAGCAATCCGAATCCGGTTACATCAGTAAGTGCATTTACATAAGGAAGTTTGCCCAGCACTGCACCAAAGCTATTGAGGCTCAACATGCTATCAACAGCCACTTTCAAATGTTCCTCTTTTACTATTCCCTTTTTCTGTGCAGTGGTCACAATACCAATGCCCAATGGTTTGGTCAAATAAAGTAGAGAGCCTTCTTTGGCCTGGTTATTTTGCTTCAAGTGTTCCTTCTTCACTTTTCCGGTTACCGCTAGTCCAAATACAGGTTCCGGGCAATCAATGCTGTGTCCACCGGCCAATGGAATGCCTGCTTGTTGGCATACACTTCTGCTTCCTTCAAGAACGTGCCTGGCTATTTCTGGAGAAATCTTATTTACAGGCCAACCCAAAATAGCGATTGCCATTAATGGCTCCCCTCCCATAGCATAAACATCGCTAATAGCATTCACTGAAGCTATGCTTCCAAATAAAAAAGGATCATCTACAATGGGCATAAAAAAATCAGTAGTGCTGACAATACACGTACCATCACCCAAATCAAAGACAGCCGCATCATCTTTCGATTCGTTTCCCACCAACAAAGATGGAAATATTGATTTAGCTTGATCGGAATGCAGCATAGTCTCCAAAACCGAAGGTGAAATTTTACATCCGCATCCCGCACCATGACTGTACTGTGTTAATTTAATTTCCATTAGTCTATCACCTTTTGTTTTGATATTTCAATTAGTTGCTTTGCTGCAACAGATGAGTCCTTTCCATCCCATTCTACATTTCCAAGAACCGTAGGTTTTCGCTTTTCCAGACTTCCCAGATAAGCTTTGTCATAATAAGTAAGCAAAATCTCCATAACAATGTGCATCTCATTCTGATCCAATTTTTCTTTGGCTGCTTTAAAGTGTTGGCCTCCGAGCTTTTTGGTAATTCTAATCATAGATTCAAGAAACTGTTCACGGTCGGCATGGCCATATTCATTCACCAATCTTTGTATCCTGGTTGTTTTATCCACTTCCAGCACAACAACAGCACTCTGCCGCATGGTTGTCCAAAAATCAGTGGGTAAAAATATCCTGCCTACTGCAATTGACTCGTCCTCCACCCATATCGGTTTCAAAATATCAAATGAACTAAGCTGTTCAAAAAGGTTATTTTCAAACTGCTCTGTTGTTGGTTGCGGAGGCATCATCAGTCCACCAAAAGCAGAACCTTTATGATTGGCTATCCCCTCCAGATCAACCACCTGCTCACCTTGTTCTTTTAATTTAAGAAGCACTTCAGTTTTACCGCTTCCAGTACATCCTGATATCAGTATTATCTTATATGGCCGCCTAAAAAACTCATGCGTCTTTTGGCGATATGTTTTATATCCTCCTTTAAGAACATGGGTGTTGATACCTGCCATCCCGACAAACTGACTGAAGTTAGATGACCGCATACCTCCTCTCCAGCAATGAACAATCAGTTCGTTATTCCTGGCAATTGCTCTGGCTGCATCTACAATTTGATAAATACGAGGCCCTACCAGACGAAATCCTGTTCTGATGGCCTCCTCTTTACCTTTTTGTTTATAGTCAGTACCCACGGTAACTCTCTCCTCATTGTTTAATAAGGGTATATTGGATGCCCTTATTATATGGCCTGCTTCAAACTCAAGCTGAGATCGCACATCTACAACCGGGGTAGTGGATCGAAGTTTTTGAAAATCACGCCATTCAATCTCTTTAATCATGGTGATTAAAATTCTTCCGCAAAAGTAGGAATTTAAAGCTAGAATAAGCTTTTGAAAGATCAATCGAAGTTTACTCCTACACTTGTGGCCACTCCAATCCTAAATCCATAAGTCTGGTAACTCCCACCTGAAAATGAAACAGCACCTTCTAAACGGAAGATCCTAAGGATGCCATCCAATGAATAGCCTAATTCGGTATAATCATTAGAAAGAGGTGACGCCAAGTAATTCACAAAAATATTTTCTGTAACGCCCGTAAGTCGAATCAATGGGAATTGAGTGATGAGAAATTTTCTAAAATGATAGTGCGCATTTCCTGTGAAGTATTTGTCCTTTGTACTATAAAGATAATAGTCCAGTAACCTGAAACTACCCACCGGATCTGTAGTAATAAATGGCGTTTGATTACCCAGGAAATGGGCATAATCCATAAAATACATTTTTTTGGTATTGATAAACTTACCTCCCTTCAATGCAATATCCAGCTTACCCCGAATGCCCATGCGAATGCTCTGCTTGTAGCCCACTTCAATTAAATCAAAGTCTACCTTGCTATTGAATGCATCTTTAATTCCTTTTTTGTAGTTAATTGTAAGAAGTGGTGAAGAATTTTGGACACTATACCTTCTCCCATTTCTTATTCTAAATTTTTGCCAGGGTCTCGCCTCAATAGCAACTGACCCGATGAGCGCATTGTGATTTTGAAAGCCAGTAGTTACCAGCAGTTGGTTAATAGGTGCATTGGAGGTATACGCTTCATTGTCCCTATTAATCAATTTAAAATCGGACGAATTAAAGAGTTCATACCTTTTTGCAACACTCCAGTTTGTAACGATAGTGAATTTTGAATTAACCCTTTGCCTGTAATTCACTTGAAGGAAGTCTTGTTCATAAAGTTTCATCAGATTCTTTTCCAACAAAAGTGTGGTGATGGTGTTCACGAACGGATGAATCGGTTCATCGGCATTAAATTGCTGCACATACCGACCTCCTTCGAAAGTAAGCCTGCTGTTTGTGGAGCGGTAATCAGCACGCAAAATGCCCGTAAGTTTTTCTCTACCAAAAGCATATCTTCCAATCGGAGTAATTTCCAATCTCTTCACGGTGGGTCGCCTGTTGTTGTCCAGTGAGTCTCTTTCTACCCATCTTTTTACGTATCCCAATTTATAAATCAAATTCAGTCCTTCCACGGTATTGAATCCACCCCAGGGAGAATGGATTAAAAAATTAGATGTCTTAGACAATTTATAGTTGTCTCCAACTACAATATCCCAAACCTGAAAGCCTTTATGCTTGGATGATTTCAAAGTATCCCCTTCTTGTTTTTTTCTGTCCACCTCGGCAAGGCTATCTGCTTTTTCATATCCCTTTATTTCCTCTGTCGTCAAAGGCGTTGGCCTGATTTCTGCCCAAAACACAGAATCCTTCTTGAAAGCAAGTGAATCCACAGAATACTTTGTATCTGATATCACTTCAGGTTCATCCGCTCGTTTGCGTTCCTCCCTTTCGTAGTCTTTAATCAGCTTACGAAGCTCCTTATTGGTAATCTCCTTTCCACCTTCCAGCCTTTCTTTTAAATTCTGGTCTTTGGCGCTAAACTGGCTTTTAATTTCCTTTGCATGTTCCTTCTCAATTTTTTCATCAATCACTTTCATATCCAACTCAAGATCAGGATTGAGTGATATCTTATAATCTTTCACCGTGGCGAGGTAGTTGTACTCAAATTCAAATCCAAATACTTTACCATCCACTTTAAATTGCTGTGATACCGGAAGCCAGGCTTTATCCTCTATAGGATTGTAAATCTGTTTTATCTCAAAGTCAATCCCGAGTTTCGTCACTTTAAAATCCAGGCTATGAATACTCCACCAATCCTCTACGATAAATAATACCCCCTCGAAAACATTGTCTCCTCTGGACCTGGGAGTAACTTTTATTTTGCTTATGCTGTATTCCCGATCGGTGAATGTGCCCAGGTATTCAAACCGATAGTAGGAAAATGCTCGTGGTGACAAGGGGGAAATCGTCTCAGCTATTTCAGGTTCATAGAAACTTCCAAAGACATAAGCATTGGGTGAGGTGTTGTTATCCTTTCCATCACTAAAGACAGCAATTACCTTTTCTTCAAATTTATTGGGGCGCGTATAAACCACTTCGCTCACCGACTCAGAAATAAAAAGTCTGTCTTTCGAGATCCCCTCCTTCTCCAGGGCCTTTTTAGCAAGCCATGGATAATCTTTAAGTCTTCCTGTTCCTTTGATGTAGACCTTGGCCGAATAGGTATCAATTTCTTGTGTATGATATTTTGCCTTTGCTATTGCTTTTCTCATGATCGTATAGGCCGGGTCCTCATTACCAGCTGTTATGATTACGTTTTGCAATACTATGGTTTGGCTTTTAAGAGTTAGATTGAGTTCGATATACCCCGCAGCAATTGTTATCTGCCGGGTAATTGTTTCATAACCGAGATACTGAAACGTAATGTCATAATCTCCGGAAGGAAGGGAAATCTCATACTGTCCATCAAGGTCAGTAACTGCGCCAGAGCCGGTCTGTTTTACAAATATTGTAGCATAGGGAAGTGGAGAGCCGTCCTCCGTTCTGACGATTCCTTTTATTCCACCGGCTAATAAAGCACCTCCGGTTGCAAGAAAAAGGATGAGGACAAATAATGTGCGCAAAAACACAACCAATGGCATTGTTAAATTACAAATGTTTTTTATGCAAGATAGAACCCTTTGGCTTTAATCATTTGCTCTACAGGCTCAGGCACGAGATAACGGATTGATTTGTTGTCACGTATCAATTTTCTTATAAATGTAGCCGAGATATTGAGCAATGGAGCTTCTACCATTTTTACATTATGATGACGGCTCAAATCCGATTTTGTTACCTGTGGGCGTGGATAAACGTACAATTGATAGTTTTCAAGTATCTGAGAATAGTTTTTCCATTTGGTGAGGTTTTTTAAATTGTCTTCACCAATGATCAGTATAAATTCCTTCTCAGGATTCTTCTCAGAGAGATGGGTCAGTGTATAAGCCGTGTAGCTCGGTTTTGGAAGGTGAAATTCTACATCAGAAACTTCAAATTTGTAATTATCTGATATAGCAGCCTGAACGAGATCAAGTCGGTCAAAGTCGTGAAGTAAGCTTTTACTTGATTTCAGAGGGTTGTGAGGGGTAACAACAAACCAGACCTTATCCAAACCACCGCTCTCCAACATACTGTTGGCTATAATCAAGTGGCCAATATGAATGGGGTTAAATGATCCAAAAAAAAGCCCGATTTTTTTCTTCACTTTCATAGAAGAATCTAGGATTTTTTGAATTCATCGTATAGTTGCTGTGCTTTTTTCTTAGCGTTTTCAAGGTTGTCGTTGAGCAAAACAACATCAAACTTATCTTCAAAGCTCATTTCAAATTTCACTTTAAAAAGCCTTCTTGAAAGGCTTTCTTCCGATTCCGTTCCTCTGTCTTTCAAACGCTCGCTTAGAGCCTCCATGGAGGGAACTTTAACAAATACTGAAAGGGCTTTATCGCCAAAATATTTCCTTAAATTAATTCCTCCCTTTACATCCACATCAAAAATCACATTCTTCCCTGAATCCCAAATTCGCTGTATTTCAGATTTTAGTGTTCCATAAAAGTTACCTTCATACACTTCTTCCCATTCTACAAACTCATCATTGTCTATTTTCTTTTTAAATACTTCTGGGGTAAGAAAGTGATAATCTTTACCATCTTGCTCAGTTCTCCCTCTCCTGTCACGTGTGGAGGCTGATACGGAAAAATCCAAATCAGGGTTGTTGTCAAGGAGGTGCCTGACGAGTGTGGTTTTTCCTGATCCTGACGGGGCAGAAAAAATAATTGCTTTCCCCGGCATCAGGAGATAGAATTCACCTGGTTTCTTATCCTCTGAACAAGATCAAGCGGCACATGGTTTCCGCAACATTTCAACTTGATCAGTTGCTTTATCTGCATATCAAGTTCATGAGATTTGTAACATGGCATACACTCATCCATGTGTTTCCTGAAATATTCCTGCTGTTCTTCCGTGGCATTGCTATCCAAAATGGTTTGCAACATTTCGAGGCAAGTAGCATTTTTACCGGATGAACCGGTGAAGGGGTTAGGTCGGCTCATAGGTTAGGGGTTCTCATAAGCTATTAAGGGTTATTGTAACCCATTTTTTTTGCGTAAACACTCAATTTATCTTTTAATAAATTTCTTGCTCTGTGTAATCTGCTTCGCACGGTTCCAATAGGAATGTCTAAAATTTTTGCCATCTCATCGTACTTAAATCCTTCCAGGTCGCATAAAATAATAACCGTTCTGAAGTCCACATCCAATGAGTTCAGCGCATTGGAGATTTCATCACCAATCATATCCTGAAGTGACTCTGTCCTTAAGTCACTGGTAATTGGATGGTCTACATCATCAGAGTTATAATAACTTTCTACTTCCTGATAATCAACCTTATTAGGTTCCTTACTCTTCTTCCTATAGTCATTAATAAAGCTGTTCTTCAAAATCCGGAACAGCCATGCTTTTGCATTAGTTCCTTTTTGGAATGATTCTATAAAGCGAAAGGCCTTCAAATAGGTATCTTGAACGAGGTCCTTGGCGTCATCTTCATCCAGTGTAAGCCTATATCCAAAATTATACATGGAGTTGATATGCGGCAAAAACTCATTATTAAAGACACTTACCTTCTCCTTCTCTGTATATTTCTCACGTGAGGTTTCTTCCATAAGGAACCAAAAATAGTAAAAGAATGGGAGAAGGATCAGATGATTTTATAATTGCGGAATTCGCCCATTCGCCACCCTGTCCACTTTTCAATGATCCGTTTTAGCCTATCTTTTGGCTTAAGGTTGTTTCTGGATAAGTCATGGTCAAATTTCCAGTTCATGGCTTCAATTCGGGGCTGCATGACTTTGGGGTGGGTCCCACCAAATCTCCTCAAGGCATCAATTTCACTATAATCGAAAGATTCCGACTTACCCACGTTTTTCTCAATCCAGTCGTCATCAAAATAAAAATGATTAAACGATCTCCGCTTTCCCTGCATCTTTCTGGGGTCTCTCACCCAACCATAATGATACACATAGGCATCAATCAGTTTGGCATTGATTTTAATGTTGGGCTTCTTACGAAATCCCTGAGCATCTTTGTAAGAAGTGATTGATTTATCATTCTTAATAATCCTTACTTCCCGTCTGTACCATCGATAGGCATCCCCTACATAGTCGTACGATCCATAAAAATGAATATAGTTAAATAAAAGCCCCTCTACTCTCTTATCATCCTTGTACTTATTCATCGCCACACGAATGTTCTCGTGGTATTTTTCATGAACCACTTCATCCGCCTGAATATAAAATGCCCAGTCTGAATCAGCAGAAATGCTTTCAAAAGCTTTATTGGTTTCTATAGCAAAAGTTTGCCCCCCCTCTCGAAGCGAGTCATCCCAGATGGTATCAATTATTTTGATCTTGGGGGAATCAATGGATTGAATCAATTCGCGCGTGGAATCTGTAGAGTTTCCCAGGGCAACAATGAATTCATCACACAAAGGAAGTATGGATGTGATGGCCTCTACAATAGGGTAATCATATTGAACAGCATTGCGAACAAAAGTGAAACCGCTAACCTTCATTTATGAGGCTTCACTTAGGGCGATATACTTACCGATACCATTTTGGCAACTGGTCAGTTGTTCAGAGATAGCACGCTCAAGTATAAGATCATTCTTCCTTAGGGCCTCCCTGGAGCTTTCTTTGTGGTATAAATGATACCCAAATCCGGCAAATTTTAAGTGTTTCCGAACAATACCAATGTTTTTTAATCGAACAGCAAATTCTGAGTCTTCTCTTCCCCAGCCTACAAAATCTTCATTGAATCCATTCACTTTTATTACATCCCCCTTCCAGAAAGAAAGATTTGCTCCTCTTATTCGATTGGGCTTGTTACTGTAAAACGAAAATAATGAAGATAGAAGTCGAGAATGTATAGTGTTAAAACGATTTACAAGTCCTCTGGTAAAAAAGCCAAAATTGATAAGCTTTTCCTCTATAACCTTATGGGTTAGTTCAGCCTGGAGCAAAACTCTTGAGCCCTGCACAAATTGATTTAATCGGGCATTTCGCTTATGGCTCCTGACGAAGTGCTCACTCATAATTATATCGCCATCAATCATAATTATATATTCATAATTGGCGAGCGCGATGGCCTTGTTCCTTATTGTTGCCAGCCTGAAACCAAAATCTTCGTGCCAACAATGTATAATTGGTATAGGAAATTGTTTTCTGTAGTTTTCAATTAATCTTTTGGTTTCCTCTCCTGAACCATCATCTGCAATGATTACCTCATTGGGTAATTCCGATTGTTGAAGAATACTTAATAAAGTTAATTCTAATGCGTCCTCTCGATTATAAGTAGAGATGATGAGGGAGGTACTGACATCTATATTTGCCTCTCTTAATTTCGAATATTTGTAAAAAACAAAATTGGCATTACATACTGAAATCAAAAGTCCTTTGTAACCATCCAGTATTCCTTTTTTAAGAAAGAAGCTTTTAACAAAGGCAAAAGTGGTTTTATAAAAAATTTTAAATCCTGACGAATAAACTTTATACCTGTGCTCTTTTGCGTAAATATCTGAGTACCGCTGTATTTTTTCTAAGAACTGCGTGATGTTATCATACGCATGATGCAATAGGTCTCCCTCAAGATGCCTGAAAGTATATTCTCCTCCTATTTCCACACGTTCATGAATTCCCTGCCCTTTCCAAACCCCCCTCCCTCTTCTCCACAATCTCAATTTTTTATCCGGATACCATCCGCAGGTTCTTACCCACTCTCCCGCATAGCTCGAAAGTCGGTTCATGGTATATCCATCCATATCCAAATTCTTCTTCACTTTCAAAAGTGATTGGGTCAAGTCAGTGGATAAGTATTCGTCAGCATCAAGCGATAATATGTATTCACAAGTTGCCAACGAGGCAGCGAAATTCTTTTGGTTGGCAAATCCTAAAAATTCGTTCTCCACAAAAGTCACCTGCTTTCTTTGACATATTTCTTTCGTAGCATCTGTAGAATAGCAGTCCACCACAATGATCTCATCAGCAACTGGCTTCAATGAATCAATACAACGGCCTATATTAGCCTCTTCATTGAATGTAATAATAACCGCACTGATCGTGTTTCCCATTCTTCAACATTTAACCACAAAGTTCCTATTTGATTCAAAACAAAACAAGAACAAAAAAACTAAAAGCCCTGAAAATTCAAGGCTTTTAAGTGTCTTTTATGATAATTATTGTTTTTTGGCAACTACGCTTTGTGTTTTCACAAGGTTGATAAATTCAAGTCTATACCCTTCCTTATCCGCTCCTCGGGCATTTTGCGCCAAATTCAACACATGCTCTATTGTAAGTCCTTTACAAAATTCTGATTCTCGAAGGATCATCCCAAAACCAGCAACTGCAGCAGACCATCTGAAATTATCAGAAGCTTCCTCAAGCTGAGTAGCCACATCCTTTAAAGGATGAACGATTAATTTGCTTTTATTCTCGCTTGGATTTTTGTATCTAAATTTTACTGTCAGTAATTCCTTTGATGTGGCTGCAAAGGAATTGTTCACATGATCTTGGTATTTTAGTTCATCTGTTTTATAAAACTCACTCTCTACTCCAACAGGTATTATTTCATAAAGCGCTGTTACCGTGTGCCCCGAACCTAATTCACCTGCATCTTTCTTATCATTGTTAAAATCCTCATTATGTAAAACCCTATTCTCGTAGCCAATCAAACGATATGCCTGAACTTTAGCGGGGTTAAATTCCACCTGTAGCTTTACATCTTTAGCAATTGTGAATAATGTACCTCCAAATTCATTAACCAACACTTTTTGAGCTTCGAGGATATTGTCAATATACGCATAGTTTCCATTTCCCTTATCGGCCAGTATCTCCATTTTAGAATCTTTGTAATTGCCCATCCCATAGCCAAGCACAGTTAAGAATATTCCATCGTTGCGTTTTTCTTCCACTAGTCTCTCCATAGAAGCGTTGCTGGATTCACCCACATTGAAATCGCCATCGGTAGCAATAATAACGCGATTATTTCCCTCTTCTCTGAAATTCTCTTTGGCCACTTTGTAAGCCAATTGAATTCCAGCTCCGCCCGCAGTGGATCCACCTGCTTCCAGGTTATCCAAAGCTTCTATGATTTGTTCCTTGCACGCTCCAGAAGTGGAAGGAAGCACTAATCCTGCTGCTCCTGCATAAACCACAATTGCAACGCGGTCTTGTGGTCTCAGTTGATTTACCAACAACTTAAAAGACGCTTTCAACAACGGGAGCTTATTGTCACTCGACATTGAGCCTGATACATCAATTAGGAAAACCAGATTAGAAGCAGGTAAGTTTTCTGTTGGTATTTTCTTTCCTTGCAGGCCAATATGCACCAATCGGTGATTTTCGTTCCATGGTGCAGATGACACCTCTGTGTAGATCGAAAACGGGTCATTATCTTTTGGTGTGGGATAATCATATTGAAAATAATTGATCATCTCTTCTATCCTCACTGCATCTTTGGGGGGGCGTTGTCCGTTATTGATAAACCTACGAATATTACTGTACGAGGCGGCATCCACATCAATTGAAAATGTAGATAAGGGATTTTGCAGGGCCGAGTGAAAAATGTTTTCGTTGATAGCATCATATTCTTCAGTGTTCCAATCCGGTTGTTGCCATTCCTGATAAGAGAGTGCTTGCGCATCCCCTGCAAATAACTTATCCCTTTTTCTATATTCCATCTGTGGCTTGGAGTGTAATTTTTCCGGCTTCTTTATTTCTACTATTGCAGGAATTGGTATAGCTGAAAGAACTACATTGATCGTATTAGAAATTCCAATTTTCACCTCCTTCTTTTCAAAATTTGAAAGAACGAAAACCAGCACTCCGCCAGTAGTTGGAACCTCAATGAAATATTTACCCTGACGATCCGTAATTGTTGATATACTGGTCGACTGAAGCAATACGTTTACATTTCTTAAGGGTAAGCCTTCCTGAGAAGTTACCCTACCTGTGATTTTTCTAATTTGGCCTTCTGCCATTCCAATTGTTGTAAAGGCAATGATGAATAAAGCAAGAATTCTATTTTTCATGACATTTTATGTTTGATGTACTCCCAGGATGCCTGATTTTTAGAATTCCATAAAATTTTCGGAAATAATTTAAATTGAGCCATGTTCATAGGCAAAGGGTCATCCAAAAGCAGCGATGCGGAACTGATATCACAGTTTCGTTCTGCCAACAATACCTCTGTACTGGCTGAATTGTTTACCCGATACAGCGCCCTCGTGTATGGTGTTTGCCTCAAATACCTCAAGGATCGGGATGAGGCAAAAGATGCTGTAATGCAAATCTTTGAAAAATTAAGTCAAGACCTGAAAGAGCATGCGATTGACTACTTTAAAGGATGGTTGTATACCACCAGTAAAAACCACTGCCTGATGCAATTGAGGGCTCAAAAGAAAATGGTAATGGAAGAAATTAGGGATGATTTTATGGAAAATCAATTCTTTCTGCATCCTGAAGCTGATAACAAGTACGAGAAAGACCTTTCCAAACTTGAAAAGTGTATAGACCAACTCAAGAACGGTCAAAAAGCATGTGTTCAGCTATTTTATTTAAAAGAAATGTGTTATAAAGAGATTATGGATACCACAGGAATTGAATTAAAGAGAGTCAAGAGTTATATACAAAACGGGAAAAGAAATCTAAAAATTTGCATGGAGCAGAGTGAGTAACCAAAAAGACGATATCGAAAAATACCTTAAAGGCAAATTAAGCCCTGCCGAAATGCATAAGTTAGAAATGCAGGCACTGCACGACCCGTTTTTGGCAGAGGCCCTTGAAGGGGCCGATCTAATCGACCCTAACCAATTTGCTAATGATGTTGATTCCATCAACCAGAAGATCAGATCCGGAAATGCTAAAAAATATTATTGGCCACTTCGAATAGCTGCTTCCATCATACTGATTGCATCAGTGATCTACCTGGTTGTTTGGAATAATCCAGCCACGACTGTTGATCAACTGGTGCTGCAAAAAAATGATCAAGTAAGCGGGGATTCTCTTCCTGTGAAAGAAAATCAGGAAGAAAAAAGTGAAATGCGAGTGCTTTCTGATTCTGGTCATGTGCCTACACCCACTCCAGAAAACCTATTGAGTTTAAAATCTGAACATAATCTCAGTGGTAAATCTCTCGCAAAACCGGAACAGGATAAAAAGCAAAGTCAACCTCAGAAAATATCAAAAGAAGCTACTGATGAATTGGTTTCTGCGGCTGAAGCAGTATCTTCTGAAGAGAAGGATATTGTAGCTGGGGAGACCCAAGGAGCTGAATTGACATTATCGCAGGAATTTGAAAAAGCAGATAAGGAAAAAATAGTTGCAGCTAAAAGAAGGAGCGCAAAGTCTGAAGTGCAGAAAGAGATTGCTCCCAGTCCACGTCTACTTTCGGGCGCAGGCAACAATAGGAGTATGTCGGAAGATCACCAAGCCGCTGCCCAATCCACCATAGGTGATGAGGAATATCAAAAATATCTTAAAACGAATTTGAAGTATCCCGCAGCGGCAATCGACAATAACATCAGCGGAGAGGTAATCGTGAGTTTTACCGTCAATAGTGATAGTTCCTTGTCAGATTTTAAGATTGACAAAGGAATTGGGTTTGGCTGTGATGAAGAATTGATCAGGCTGATAAAAGCAGGCCCCCCCTGGATACCAACCAGAAAAGCAAAGGCTTCTGTCAACCAGCGAGTCAGGGTATCTTTTGTTTTTGACCGTCCAAATTAATTTAGTGCTCAGTCAATTGCACGCTTTCAATATTTATCTACTTTTAAGGATTATCAAAACAACTCGTTATGGCAAATGCTTTATTTCATAAAAAACCAATGGATGTATTGCAAGCTGAGTCCGGCAGCGATAGTACTCTTAAAAGGACCCTTACCCGAACCAATCTCATTGCACTCGGAATCGGAGCGGTAATTGGAGCTGGTATTTTTGTGCTTACGGGGCAGGCAGCAGCGCAGTATGCAGGGCCTGGGGTGGCTATTTCGTTCATTGTTTCGGCATTGGCCTGTGGCTTTGCTGGATTGTGTTATGCCGAATTTGCCGCTATGATTCCTATTGCCGGAAGCGCATATACTTATGCTTATGCCACCATGGGCCGAATTGTAGCCTGGGTTATCGGCTGGGCATTGATACTTGAATACCTGTTCTCTGGCGCCACGGTTGCGGTTGGCTGGTCAGGTTATATGGTTAACCTTTTAGCCTATTTTGGAATTGAAATTCCAGCTGCATTATCCAGTGCCCCTATCGCCTTTGACGCACACAACAACATGAGTTTTACCGGGGCTTTCATCAATCTTCCGGCAGTTTTAATTGTCTTTGTCATTACCATTCTGCTATACAGAGGGATCAAGGAATCAGCCAACTTTAACAATTTTGTTGTAATTCTGAAACTATCTGTTATTGCCTTATTTATTCTTTTTGGCTGGGCATACATTAACTATGACAATTGGGTACCTTTTATCCCCGAAAATACCGGCCACTTTGGGCAATTCGGCTGGACCGGAGTATTTCGTGCTTCCGCAGTGATCTTTTTTGCCTACATCGGGTTTGATGCCGTTTCTACAGCCGCTCAAGAGGCCAAGAATCCACAGAAAGACATGCCGTGGGGTATTTTAGGTTCATTGGTTATTTGTACTGTCGTCTACATTCTGGTATCCCTGGTGATGACGGGAATGGCTCCCTTTACAGAACTTAACACAGCTGCTCCGATTGCCGTGGCTATTGATATGGCAGGGGAGGGATTAGCCTGGCTCAGTCCTTTTATCAAACTTGGAGCCATTGCTGGACTCAGTTCAGTAATTCTGGTAATGCTTATGGGCCAAACCCGTGTGTTTTACTCCATGTCCAATGACGGGCTATTCTTTGCCCCCTTTGCGAAAATTCATGCAAAGTTTCAAACCCCCTACATCGCTACTGTCATTACAGGTGGTATAGCCATGATTGCCTGCGGTCTCCTTCCCATTGGTATTCTGGGGGAACTCGTGTCCATAGGCACACTGCTTGCCTTTATGATTGTTTGTTTGGGCATACTGTTGTTGCGATACAAACACCCAGAGTATGAGCGTCCGTTCAAAACTCCATTTTTTCCTTATGTGCCAATACTTGGAATTTTGAGCTGCGGTGGCGTTATGCTATTTCTTAACCCGATCATATTTGTGATCTGTGGAATATGGATTGCGATTGGATTGGTGATCTACTATTTCTACGGAAGTAAGCACGCTAAGTACTAGCCTGAAAAGTAGATAACACATAGCCCTCCCGCGCCCTTAATCCCTGAAGGGGC
>CAYPDF010000002.1:82016-312598 GCA_964409415.1 uncultured Ohtaekwangia sp.
TCTGCCCCACTCGCGCCCTTTATCCCTGAAGGGGCTTACGCGCAATTTCTGCCGCACCCTTAATCCCTGAAGGGGCCTACGCGCAAGTTTTGCCAGGGTGAGCGGGGATAAAGCTCAAGGGTGTATGGGGCATCATTTACTCAACGATCTCATCCGTTATGGTCAATACACTCCCATTCAGTTGGGTTCTGTATTTCCGTAACGGACGCCAGGCAGGCCCACCAGTGGGCATACCATCAGCAAAATTAAATGATGAACTACAACAAGGATCAATCATGAAGAGTCCTGAAGAGTGTACCTCCACTGTTGCACAAGCTTCATTGGGTGTATAGGAGCAATTTTTTTCGTACGCCACAAATGCTGTTGAGGAAATTCTATATAGAATAATTCCGCGCACCCCACCACCCAAATCACTCACATCTTTGTATCCATTTTCCCGGTTCAAATTGATGAAATCCGGAAATGATAAATTGACCACTATATCGTCAAAGTTTACTATTGGAATAGGGTCATCGACCAGGTTGGGTTCACATGAAAATAAAAAAAATGATAGCAGTAGAACTTTACTTATTCGAGTAATCATAAAAACCTTTTCCCGTCTTACGGCCCAATTGCCCTGAATTCACTTTTTGTTCCTGAGTTCGACTAGGTCTGAATTTAGGCGCTTGATGGAAACTATTGTACATCGACATGGTTACAGAAAAATTAGTATCAACACCAATCAGATCCATTAACTTAAACGGACCCATTTTAAACCCACTTGATTGAATCAATGCATCAATGGTCTCCACACCAGCTACATTTTCTTCTAAAACCTGTAAGGCCTCAACATAATAATGTCTGGCTACTCTATTAACGATAAATCCCGGAGAATCTTTTACAAGTACCGGCTCTTTCTTAATTGAAAGAGAGAAATCTTTCATTTGATCAATCAAGGCTGGCGAGGTCGCAACGCCAGAAATAATTTCTACCAACTTCATAATATGAGCTGGGTTAAAAAAATGCAACCCAACACACTTTGAAGGGTCTTTTAGGCCAGTCGCTATTTGTGTAATCGGAATGGAGGAGGTGTTGGTGGCTAAAATGGCTTTACCATTATTGATCTGCTCCAGCTCTGAAAATAGTTTTTGTTTCACCTCCAACTTTTCTACAATGGCTTCGATGATTAAATCAGCCTTGAGATAGGCTAATTCACTTACTGAGCTCAATCTTGCCAGCGCCTCCTTTTTTTGTTCAGCTGTAACCTTGCCTTTAGCAACGCCACCTTCGATATTTTTTTCAATTTGAATAAGTGCCTTTGCAACCAGATCCGCGTTGATGTCAAATAAAAAAGTATTGTATCCTGAAAGTGCACACACCTGGGCAATACCGATACCCATTGTGCCCACCCCAACAATTCCGACAGATTTAATTTTATTCATCATATTTTTTGCCGCAGAGGAGACGGAGATTTACACAGAAGACACAAAGTTTCAATACCCATTTGATATGCAGATTCAAGCAAACCCGGCCCGAGCGCAGTATGAACCTTCATTGCACAACCTATGATTTTCTCAGTTAAAGAATCGCTCATTCTTCCTCTGTGTAAGCTCTGTGCGCTCTGTGGTTAAATAACTGATTTAAACTGTTTCAAAAACCGAATATCATTCTCAGAATAAAGCCTCAAATCATTCACGCGATAGCGCAATTGAGTGACCCTTTCTATCCCCATTCCAAAGGCAAAGCCAGTATACTCTTCAGGATCAATACCACAATTTTTCAAAACATTGGGGTGCACCATTCCGGAGCCAGCAATTTCTACCCATCCACTGTGTTTACAGACCGTACAGCCATCCCCTTGACAAATCAAGCAAGAGATATCAATCTCAGCACTGGGCTCGGTAAATGGAAAGAAAGAGGGTCTGAAGCGAATTTTAATGTCCTTACCGTACATTTCTTTTGCAAAGTGATAGAGGGTCTGTTTTAAGTCAGCAAAACTCACGTTTTTATCCACATAGAGCCCCTCCACCTGGTGGAAGAAACAATGTGCCCTTGCCGATATGGCTTCATTGCGATACACTCTCCCAGGCATAATCGATCGGATTGGAGGCTTTTGCTTCTGCATCAACCTGATTTGAACGTTGGAGGTATGGGTGCGTAACAGCATATCAGGATTTTTCTCGATAAAGAAAGTATCCTGCATTTCCCTTGCCGGATGATTATCCGGAAAATTAAGGGCGGAGAAGTTATGCCAGTCGTCCTCAATTTCTGGGCCATCTGAAACGTTGAACCCAAGCCTTTCAAATATTTGAATGATTTTATATCGCGTGAGGTTGAGCGGATGAAGGTTCCCTATTGCATTATTAACAGGAGGCAAACTCAGGTCAATATCCACTGCAGCTCCTGAACCCCTGGAATCCAGTTGCTCCTGAAGCTCCTTGAATTTAGACTCTGCCAATTTCTTAAGCTCATTCAAAGCCTTACCCACCTTCTTTTTCTCCTCGCCAGACATCTGCTTAAACTCATCAAACAACTGCGCTATCTGCCCCTTCTTGCTGACAAAGCGGAGGCGAAAAGACTCGAGGGAGTCTTTGGTAGTGGCTGAAACTTGATTCAGCTCTTCAGATAGTTTTGTTATGAGTTCCTGCATTCTTTTGTGCCCATTTTAGGGCAAAATTAATGAATAAACATAGGATGACAACCAAAGGCAAATCGCTGAATACTGCCATGTGGATAAAAGAGTCTTCTAAAGTTAGAAAATCTAAACCATTGAATCCTTTTGTATACTTTGGCCTACTACTATTCTTTAAAAATTAGGTTACTTTGTGTCATGCAGATAGTATAATTAAGTCAGAAATTTTTTTGAAAAAACTCGCAATACTTCAATCTAATTATATTCCTTGGAAAGGGTATTTTGATATCATAGGAATGGCAGATGAATTTATTATTTATGATGAGGTTCAGTACACCAAAAATGACTGGAGGAACAGAAATAGAATAAAGACCTCCTCTGGGTCTCAATGGCTAACGATCCCAGTTTATCGAAAGAGCTTGAACCAAAAAATATCAGAAACCAAAATTAGCGATCCAAAATGGAATGTTAAACATTGGAATACATTGAAGACAAACTATAGTAAAGCCTCCCATTTTGATAACTATTCCCACGATTTCGAAAAATTCTACCGAATCTCAAAAACACAATATCTAAGTCAAATAAATTATTCTTTAATAAAGTTAGTTTGTAAAAACCTTGGGATTAAAACCAAGATAATAAGTTCTTCTAATTATTTATTGGAGGGAAATTCAACAGAACGGCTATTAAATTTATGTAAGCAGACTGACTCAAAAATTTATATTTCCGGTCCAGCTGCGAAAGGTTATCTCAACGAAGATTTATTCAATGATCAAAATATCAAGATTGAATGGATGGATTATTCAGACTATAAAGAATATCCCCAGATACACCCACCATTCGAACATCACGTTAGTATTATTGATTTATTATTTAATATGGGACCAATATCATCCAATTTTATGAAATTCAAAGACAAATGAAGCTCAGTGTTGTTACAACAATGTATTACTCTTCTAAATATTTAGACGAGTTTTATAGCCGGACATTATCAGCAATTAAAGAGCTAGATCTACCTTATGAGTTCATTTTTGTTGATGACGGTTCTCCAGATAATTCTTTGCAAATTGTTCTGCTTTTACAAAATTTTGACCACAACATTAAAATAATCGAATTATCAAGAAATTTTGGTCATCAACGAGCAATAATGACTGGACTCCAATATGCTACAGGTAATTTTATTTTTTTAATTGATTGTGATCTTGAGGAAGCTCCAGAATTGATAAAAGAATTCTGGAATATTATTTTAGTTGAAAAAGAAGTTGATGTCATTTATGGAATTCAGATCAGTAGAAAGGGTAGATGGTTCGAGCGTATTAGCGGTAAGCTGTTTTATAAGATTTTGTCCTCTCTTTCTGCTATGAAATACCCGTCAGATACACTAACTGCACGTATTATGAACAAAAAGTATGTGGAATCTCTATTAAAATTCCAAGAGAAAGAACTTGATCTATGGGGTGTTTTTGCCTTGGCCGGGTTTAATCAAAAAGCAGTCCCAGTAACGAAAGGGTTCAAAGGATCCTCAACTTATACACTGAAGAAAAAGATAAAAAGAGCCTTTGAGATTATACCCTCGTTTAGCCACAGGCCCCTTTATCTGACATTCTTAATAGGAGTCACATCGTTTTTAATTGCTTTAATTAATGTGTCAATCATTGTTTTCAAGAAATTAGTTTTAGGTGTAGCAGTAGATGGATGGGCAAGTACCCTAGCGAGTATTTGGCTGGTTGGGGGAATGATACTTTTGGTCTTGGGGATTTTCGGAATATACCTTTCTAAAATGTTTTTAGAGATTAAGGACCGACCGTTAACTCTAATTCGAAATGTTTACAGTAAATAATAATATTCAAGCCAGCTCAAAAATCATAGACTTTTACGCTACGCATCTGAAAGAATTTGGAGATTCTTCACAAGGTGTAGGCTGGAAAGATGAGTTAGCTCAAAAGATCAGGTTTGAGCAGCTCGTGCGCGTGATTTCAAGCAACAAAGATTTTTCCATAAATGATCTTGGCTGTGGCACCGGTGAATTTTATAAATTCCTAACGGCCAATGGTTATAAAAATTTTAAATACCTTGGTTACGATATTCTAATGGATATGTTGGAAGTTGCAATAGCCAAATTCGATCGAGACTCATCCCTACAATTTAATCATATAAATTCTACTTCTGATATGGTCACAGCGGACTATACTATCGCCAGTGGATTATTCAACATCAAATTCGACTTTACTGACTCCGATTGGTTAGGCCACATCATTGATACATTAAATACAATTAATTTAAAGAGTACCTTCGGATTTGCATTCAATTTACTTACAATCTATTCAGATAAAGGTTATATGAAGCCTTCACTGTATTATGCCGATCCTCTCTTCGTTTTTGATTACTGTAAGAAAACCTTTTCTAAAAATATTGCACTGCTTCATGACTACAACCAATTTGATTTTACAATCATTGTCAAGAAAAGCTAAGTCTCTTTCCAAATACATTATCTTCGTATTGTGATTGGATTCAACAAACCGTATTTGTCTGGAAATGAAATCATCTATATCGAAGAGGCAATCCGAAATCAAAAAATTTCAGGGAACGGACAGTTTACCAAAAGTTGTCAGGAGTTAATCCAAAATAGGTACGGAGTATCCAAAGTACTACTAACAAGTTCTTGTACAGATGCTTTGGAAATGATTGCTCTATTATTAGAAATAAAAGAAGGTGATGAGGTGATTATGCCTGCGTATACCTTCGTGTCAACAGCAAATGCGTTTACATTGCGTGGTGCAAAAATTGTATTTGCAGATAGTGCCAAAGATTCGCCAAACATAGATGTCGATCAGGTAGAGTGTTTGATAACTCCAAAAACCAAAGTTATTGTTGTGGTTCATTATGCTGGTGCATGCTGTGATATGGACAGACTGATCGAAATTAAAAGTAAATACAATTTATTTATTGTCGAGGATGCAGCCCAGGCCATTGAGTCTACTTATAAAGGAATACCACTAGGGACAATTGGAGATCTTGCTTGCTTTTCCTTTCACGAAACAAAGAATATCATATCGGGGGAGGGAGGCGCTTTACTTATTAATAACCCAAAATTTATTTCGAGATCAGAAGTTATCTGGGAGAAAGGTACCAATCGTTCGGCATTCTTTCGAGGTGAGGTAGGAAGGTATGATTGGATTGATATTGGCTCATCCTTTCTACCCTCAGAAATAACGGCTGCATTTTTGCTTGCTCAACTTGAAAATATTGATATCATTCAAGCCAAGAGAATTATCTTATGGAATAGTTATTATGATCAATTAAAAATTATAGCAGATAAAGAATGTTTCAAAATTCCGAACGTCACATCATACTGTAATCATAACGCGCATATATTTTACCTTGTAACTAAAAGCGGCAAGGAACGGGATTCACTGCTTCATTTTCTCAATCATAATGGAATTAACGCGATATCCCACTATATTTCACTTCATAAGAGCCCATACTACTCCAGATTTCATATTCCCACTAGTTGTCCTGAATCAGATTTGTATACCAAATGTCTTATCAGGCTTCCTTTATATTTTGAACTTTCGCTGGATGAGACTCAATTTATTGTAAACAAAATAATTGATTTTTACATATGAGTGATTGCAGGTTCTTTGAGGGTGAACTTTCAAAAAATAAAACATGTCTCGCATTATTATTCATAACTCTGTTTGGAGCCATTCTTCGAGTTTATAAAATTGACTTTCAAAGTTTATGGCTTGATGAATTGTATACAATAATTCCAACCGATCCAAACCAATCAATCTCATCTTTAATTGATTATTGCAAGGGGGATCAGCCACCGCTGTTTTTTCTCTATTGCCAACAAATGTTTAAGTTATTTGGGTACAACGAAGTTGTTGGGCGGCTTTCATCTGCACTGTTGGGCGTTCTAGCAATACCATCAATCTTCCTTCTGGCTCGTGAGTTTTCGGGAAGATTGACAAGTTTGTTTGCCGCTCTTTTACTTTCCATAAATTATTTTCACATTTATTATTCTCAGGAACTGCGGTTTTATACACTCTTATTTCTTCTTACTACAATCTCATATTTGTTTTTTGTTAGGGCTTTTAAAAACCCACGGTTAACCAATTTCATAGGATACTCAATCGTCACAAGTGGCCTGCTCTATACTCATTACTTTGGGTTACTCATATTTGTCATACAGGCAATAACTTTTGCCACTCTACTATTCTTTACCCGCATGTCAAGACGATTTGTTGTTTCTGGTATAGCCTCATCAATAATGGTAACTATTTCATTTGTCCCCTGGATACCAATTTTTATAAAGGATCTTGGTATTAGAAGTTTTTGGATAAAATCACCAGATCCCTATTTCATCATTACTTACTTTTATTATTATTTTGGGAAAGACATTTTGAGTACAATAATTCTCGTTTTACTTTTTTCATTTTTCATTTTTAATGTTCTCAAATCAAATCCGCCCGTCCCAAAAACAAACCCTTTAATATTTATTTTGATCGTTTGGTTTCTACTGTCCTATTTAGTTCCCTATTTAAAATCCATTACAAGCACTCCAATATTGCATCATAGGTACACTATGATCTCTTTACCTGTTTGGTTCATTTTCTTTGCCCTAGGCTGGGATTCTATTAAAAAATCTAATTATAAGATGGTCGGAATTGCAATACTTTTTTTGTCATCAATCTGCAACTTATTATTCTTTAAAAAGCACTACAGCAAAGTGCAGAAAGAGCAATTTAGAGAAGTAAGTCAACTTGCTTTAGAAAAAAATATTGAGGGGTATCCGTTGTATTCAACAATGAATAGATTGTTCAATTTCTACTTTAGAGAAAGCAATTATAGTATAGAGCCCTTAGACTATATTGAAATAAAAAACGAGAAAACATTTTGGCTTTTGCAGGCAACCCCTGTTGAGGGTGAAAATGATAAAGAAACTCAAGAGTTAATGAGAAATTTCGATGTACTGGAAAAGTATGAGTTCTATAAAGGAAACCTAATACTGTTTTCAAGCAAATCAAATGATAATTCTATGCCTTAATTTTTTTTTAAATTTCTTCAAAAGAATATTAATGGCTAAGCTTAAAAGAATAACCAATGATATTATTGTATAATCCGAATTGTCTTTTAATACAATGGCTATACCAATAAAAATAATATTAGTCAGTCCTAAGGAAACAACTGATGTAGAATGTCTCAATCCCAAACTTAGCAACTGGTGGTGAATGTGATTTTTATCTGCTTTAAGTGGTGACAACCCTTTCTGCAGCCTTAAAATCACCACTCTAAAAGTATCAAATACAGGGATGATTAGAATGCAAATCAGTGTTCCAAAGGAACTGTGAAATTTTACAAAGTGATCCTGCGAGAGTGCTTCATTGGCGTTAAGAAATTGAATGGAATAGAAAGATAATAGCATACCAATTAATAATGCGCCTGTATCCCCCATAAATATTTTAGAAGGTTGCCAGTTGAAAATTAAAAAAGCCAGTAAAGCGCCTACCGTACAAAAGGCAATAGCACAAAGATATAACGAGTCAATCATATAGAACCAAATCCCAAATGTGAGCATACAAATCCCCCCTACAGTACCCGCCAGCCCATCAATACCATCAATCAGGTTATATGAATTAGTGATTAGGATAACAGTTATTATTGTAATACTTATTCCTACCCAAACGTGAAGTTCAACAAAGTCAATTAAAAAAAGAGAGGGTTCTATTGTCACTTGCCCAAATACAACAAGGGTAAAAATTGGAAGTAATTGACTTGCAAGTTTCTTAATTGGACTAAGGCTTAGTACATCATCACGAAGTCCTATAATAAACATTAGGCTTAAAGCAATAAAGAAATACTTAAGTATAATCCATTGTTGAAATGGCAAGCCAATTGCAAGTGCAATTAATATTCCAATATAAATTGCTATGCCTCCTAATGAAGGAGTAAATGATTCATGTATTTTATGTTCCTTAGCGGAGTCATACACCTGCCATTTGTTAAGCAATTTAATTAAGACTGGGAATAGCAAAAATGAGATAATGAATCCCAAAAAAGGAGTTAAGAATAAATTAATCTTTTGCACAGTTCAATAAACTTTATCGCTCCCTCTTATAAGGCTAATAATTGTAAGAAAAATAATTTTAATGTCAAGCCAGAATGACCAATTCTCAATATAGTACCGATCTAATCTTACTCTATTTTCCATATCGCTTAATTCTCGCGTCTCACCCCGATAACCCATACATTGTGCAAGACCAGTGATACCTGGCTTGATGTAATGACGAGACATCAAAATGTGAATTTTCTCCGCAAAGTCTTCATTCAACTTAATTGGATGAGGTCTTGGACCAATTAAGGACATACTCCCAGTTAAGACATTGAGAAACTGCGGCAATTCATCTATGCTACTTTTCCTTAAAAATTTCCCAACGTTTGTAATTCTTGAGTCATTCTTTGCTGCTTGAATAAAATCAGCATTTCTCTCAAAAATCATTGTCCTAAACTTTATGCAGCCAAATGGTCTATTTCGTTCTCCATGCCTTTTCTGAATGAAAAAAATTGGGCCTTTTGAATCTATTTTTATAAGTATGGCAATGAGGGGAAATAGCCAAGAGAAAATTAAAATCAAAAAAATAAAAGAACTAAATAGGTCAAAAATTCTTTTTATAAATTGATTTCTAGCTTCATCAAGTGGAATAAACGTAATATCTATGCCAGGCACCTGATCATATTGATTTAAACTTATTGATTGCGTTTGATCAGCACTTGCAATAATCAATTTTACCTTTATCAAAGAATCTAGGCCAAAGCTAATCAGTTTTTCCAGTTCTTCCCTTTCAATATGATCCGTACAAAAGTAAATCTCATGTATTTCTTTTTGTTCATTTAGATTTCTGATACTTTCTAACAGAGCTTCTGGAAAATTTGGATTATGTTCAAAATAACCTTGAAATCTATATCCCTCCTCGTGATTTATCAAAAAGTGTTTTCTTAACTCCTCAGAAAGATTATTTCTACCAATCAAAATGTAATTTCTAAACGAAATTTCTTTGATCACTAATTTTCTAACATAGGCAACCAGTATTTTTGAAGTAAAAAAGAGGGGAATAAAAATAGCATATATAATAATAAGTTGTGATGGAGAGTATACCTTATGAAAGAAAATAGTTAAAGAAATTACAATCAATAAATGAATAAAAATAAACGCAAATTGACTGTTAAGTATTTTGGATAGTGTCCAACCCTTATTGAGTTGATATGGATTTGATACCATCACAAGGAAAAGCCATCCTAAGTTACTATATAGTATAAGATAAACCTCATTTAAAGTCTCCGTCACCAAATTTTCTTTGCCGAAATAAAATGACAAAAGAATTGCTAAGTTCAAAAAAAGTATATCTACTATAAAAAATACTACTTTTAATAAAACACTCATCGGTTAGAAAGGTAACTTTTTATTTAAAAGTGTTATATCACTAAGCAATGTTAAACGCGGATTGTTGCTTGGATACATGGTAATGTGAAATTATAATTTGATGCAATAACACAAAGAATACAACACCTTGATATCTTCCAAGAAAAACTTCCGTCATCCCATAAATAACAAATGGAAAGAATAAGAGAATACCAAGTGTAAACTGGTTTTTGAAAGATAAGTATAAAGGTCGAGCAACGATAAGAACTAGTACAAATAACCCAAAAATTCCATTGGAAAAGTACAATTGAATAAATTGATTATGAGAGTTATAACTACCCTCAGCGAATTCTACCATCCCATGTGAATTGTAATAAGCATTAAGTGCTTCCTTATAGTCCCCAGTCCCCACACCAAATAATGGATTCGGATTGGCTTCAATTGCTGACCGCCACAGAACTGACCTTTCCCAATAATCATTTTGACTACTAAACAAGCTCTTAAAGTAATCCATTGAACTGAGAGAAAGCAGGCCAATTAAAATAATTAAAACCAGACTAATAACATAAGTTTTTTTGAGTGTCCTCTTATCAAGCAAGTATTTAAGAACAAAAAAAGAAATTATAAAGATCAAACTAATAAACGTGGTGTGGCCCCCAGTAAGTGTTAGGATTAATACCATAAATAAGATTAAAAAACCCATAACTAGAGAATTGAAACCGGAGGTATCATAATATAATAAATGGACTCCATAGGTAATGGAAAAAATCAAATAATAAGCCAAATAAGTAGGTTGCAAACCAATTATTTCAGTAAGGTTATAATACATGAATGCTTCTTTGTCCGATGTCATCACGAACTGCACATTTGCATTAATAAATACTATAACACAAGCAACTAGAGTTCCGCAGGAAAAGGAATAGAATAGAGTTTCTGCTTTGAAGTTGCCGGCCACCCTAATTGCCGCAAAAACTATTGGAAAAGCAAGGAAAGAAAAGCTAGTTTCAATTACACTGATTCCCAGGGCAAGATTTTCAGAATAAATAAGTCCTCCAATAAGTACAAGAAGATAAAATCCCAAGTCCCATCCAAGCTTATAAGCCTCATAAAATTTTACCCTTATATTCCCAATAAAAAAACTGAATATCAGTACCAATAATAATATCCGGGCACTTGTAAACTGCGAAATCGGTATACCGAAGACCATAACTAAAAATCCCCACCACAGATATTTTGACCTCTTCAAATTATAAATTCTTTTATATTTCAACTGAAAATGACCCATAGATTGCAAATAGTAAGCTCAAGAAATAAATTCCACTATTGAATCATACAATTATTTGTACTTTCTCTTGTCTGAACTCAAGATATGTTTTAGGCCAAGGTAAATAAATAGCGTATTCGTCTTGAAATATCTCATGAATAACCTTCGTGGCTCAATCCAAAGGCGATAAGCCCATTCAAGACTTAAGTTTCTCAATATCTCTGGTGCACGCTTAGATTCACCAGCAAAAACTGGAAATGCCCCTCCAACTCCTAATAAAACTGCATTTATCTTATTGGAATTACTCGCCATCCATTTTTCTTGTTTTGGGCAACCCAAAGCGACAAAAACTAGATTCGCTCCAGATTCATTAATGGTTGTAATATAACATGGATCATCCAAATTCTTATTGAATGGCGGTGCCAACATGCCGGCTATGTTTGCATTCGGGCACTCTTCTCTTACTCGCTTTTCAATTCTACTAAGTGTTTCAATTGTTGTGCCAAAAAAAAATAATTTTAGGTTTTCTCCACCTGATGCCCTTATCAAATCAGGCATTAAATCCATCCCTGCAATCCGCTCTTGATTATTACCATAGCTAAGCCTTAAAAATTTCACAATTGGCATTCCATCGGGCAAAGCCATAGTGGCCTCATTAATTTGTTTGGCAAAACTAGCATTTTTATATGCTTCAATCGTCATATGAACGTTTACAAAACATATATAACTCGGAGTATTTTTCTTACCTAGCAGAATAATATTAGCTACCGCATCAGTATAACTAATAGCATCCAGGTTTATCCCTAGTACAGAATTGGTGATTCTTGTTTGTGATAAAGTCATTTACTAATGGCTTGTGTACCTTTAAGCCTACCTGACTTAAAGAATACAAAGCTGAAAACTAAAACAAATACAATACCTTTGTTTCTATTAAGCATGGATTCAGTCAAGCACCCACCCAGAAAAACTATCAAAAAAGATAAATAAAGCAAATTCCTTTGACTTAAAGCTTCTCTAACCTGCACATAAAAAATAGTCAAAAAGATACAAAGACCAATAATCCCAAGGTCAAGCAACGTCTGAAAATACTGGTTGTGCATATTAAAAACTTGCACCCCTTCCAAATATCCATGCTCAACAAATTTTTTATCAAGCTCAGATTGAGAATCTCCAGTCCCTACTCCAAACCAAATATTTTCTTCGATTGCTTCCAATCCCGGAATCCAAATTTTGGATCGCGCAAAATAGCTTCCATAATTTGAAAGCTCATAATTGCTCTTTAACATATCCATAAACCTAGTTTTAACAACAGGGTTTAATAATATAATCAAGCTAAAAATCAATGGTACCACAGCTGCCAGTAACAACATAAGTTTTGACTTACGTGATAGTGCATAATAAATCAAGTTTAAAATAATTGTGCACATTAAAGCTACTGTAATGGTTCTTGCCCCTAAGGCAATGACCATCAGAAAAAACATAATGAACACAACCCCAATCATTACATTTTTAAATAAGGAAATGGAAGAATTTCTTTCAACCAAATAATTAAGAATTATTAACAGAGCTACGCTTAAATACAACGCAAAGTACACAGCCTGCAGGCCAATAGGTTTAGATAATCTGTCATGAGAAAACATCCATTCGTTAAAAAAAGTATTGTGCAATGTATAGCTTGAGTATAAATTAAAGGCTACGCACACGACAGAAGCAATAAAACAGCTTAGCACAAAAAAGAATAAAATTTTTTGTCGCATATTTACATCGATCTTAAAATCTAAAAAAATTAATGGTATGAAAACCATGGCTTGATGCTTTTCTAAAACCGAGAAACCAGTGCCCAAATTTTCAAAAGAAGTATTCATTAATCCCATGACCTCTAAAGCAAAGTAACCAATCCATAATACAGAGAGTTTGTCAAATTTTACAAAGTTGAAAACTTTTGAGACGATACAATGGTATAGGGTCAAAAAGACACCAGCAATAATTAAAGCACTTGATGCAAAATAGTGATATGGCAGTGACGCTGTCAAAAGAATAAGTAATAAAAATTTTACCTGTTCATAATTCTTCATGCTCTGCTTTTTGAGAGTTATAAGGAAATCTATTCATAAAAATCATCTGGCTAAGTTCGCATCCAGGAACGACCTTGAGTTGAATTTCATTGGCAAATATACTACGTCTATATAGATAGTGTATTCAGCATAAAAGAGAAAGGTTTGACAAATTCACTTCTGTAATTACTTAAAACAAAAGGCTAAATGAGTCGAATATTGCTAATAGAGCAACGTGAATTTTAGCTAATTCCAGCTACTGCAATTAGTCAAACAACACATTCCAAAAAAAATCTCCTATGACTTATAGTCAATCACAAAAAAGTCTCTGAAGAAGAATGAGATTTAAATATTTCAAACTGTAAGATTAAAAAAATGTAATTGAACCCCCTGCCTAAAACTTGTATACCAAAAGCTTACTATATTGCATGGTTTTTGTGTGATAGGACGGTTGATTATAGCTAAATTTTATTGATTATTGACATGTTTGATCTAAAAGGTAAGAGTTTGTTGATTACTGGAGGGACTGGATCCCTTGGAAAG
Organism: uncultured Ohtaekwangia sp.; assembly: GCA_964409415.1. Lineage (GTDB taxonomy): Bacteria > Bacteroidota > Bacteroidia > Cytophagales > Cyclobacteriaceae > ELB16-189. The sequence continues at coordinate 95,912 of CAYPDF010000002.1, forward strand.
GCTTTAACAAAAACAATACTTTCACAATGGCCAAACATTAAGAAATTAGTTATTTTTTCAAGGGATGAGCAGAAACAGTTTGAAATGGCTCAAGAATATCCTGTCTCAAAATACCCTCAAATCCGCTTTTTTATTGGTGATGTCCGTGACTTTGAAAGACTAAAAAGAGCCTTTAGAGGAATAGACTACATAATCCATGCGGCAGCAATGAAACATGTTCCAATCGCAGAATACAATCCCATGGAATGTGTGAAAACCAATATTAATGGGGCCGAAAACGTGATCAATGCCGCCTTGGAAACCGACATTATACATGTTGTTGCATTATCCACTGACAAAGCCTGCGCACCTATAAATTTATATGGAGCAACAAAACTGGCTTCAGATAAGCTTTTTATTGCAGCCAATAACATCCGGGGAAGGAATCCTATTAAGTTTTCCGTTGTTCGCTATGGGAACGTAATGGGATCTAATGGTTCTGTCATTCCTTTTTTCTTAAAGAAAAGAAAAGAAGGAGTATTGCCAATTACCGATCCTACCATGACGCGATTCAATATATCGCTTCAAGGTGGAGTTGAAATGGTATTACATGCTCTTGAAACAGCATGGGGTGGGGAAATTTTCATTCCAAAATTATCATCATACAAAATCCTTGATGTTGCTGAAGCCATCGGGCCAGAATGTGAACACAGAACCATTGGGATTAGACCAGGAGAAAAAGTACATGAGGAAATGATTACAGCTTCAGATTCTTTTTATACCTACGATTTAGGTAAATACTATGCTATACTGCCATCTACACCATTGTGGAATCTTGAGGAATTTATTAGTCAATTTAAGGCACAAAAAGTTCCGCTTGGATTCCGCTATAATTCAGCCGAAAACACCGATTGGGTAAGTGTGGCCGATTTGAGGGTACTGATAAAAAAACATGTCGAAACAAACTTTGAAATTAATGCAACCAATACCGTACGGTAAACAAAGTATTACTGAAGAAGATATTCGTGCCGTATCGGAAACATTAAAATCTGATTTTTTAACCCAAGGGCCTAAAATAGATGAATTCGAAGAGGCCTTTGCAAAATACATTGGCTCATCCTATGCTGTTGCGGTGGCAAATGGAACAGCTGCATTACATTTAAGTGCACTTGCTTTAAATGTAAAGCCTGGACAAAAAGTTATTACAACTCCCATCACGTTTGCCGCTTCGGCAAATTGCATCAGGTATTGTGGAGGGGATGTTGTCTTTGCCGATATTTCACCTAAGGACTATCTTCTAGATATTCAGAAAGTGAAACAGCTTCTTGAGCAAAGTCCTGTTGGAACTTATGCGGGAATTATTCCGGTAGATTTTTCTGGAAGAGCTGTAAATCTGGAAGAACTGCGCATATTGGCCAATCAATATAATTTATGGATTATTGAAGATGCCTGTCATGCACCAGGTGGTTACTTCATCGACAGCGAAGGCAACCAACAGAATTGTGGCAACGGACATTTTGCCGATTTAGCGATCTTCTCTCTTCACCCTGTGAAACATATTGCCACAGGCGAAGGTGGTCTGATTACTACAAACGATAGAGAACTATTTAAAAAACTACTTGCCTTTAGATCACATGGAATCACCCGGGATTCAGAAAATTTTACAAACTCAATTGCTTTTGCTTCCGGTTCTACATCCGTTGATTATTATCCAGGTTGGTATATGGAGATGCAGTCATTGGGATATAATTATAGGCTAACCGACTTCCAGGCCTCTTTAGGACTAAGTCAACTTGGTCGAGCAAGTATTGGCGTGGCCAAACGAAGGGATTTAGCAGCTCGTTATCAAAAGGCCTTTAGGGATAAGAGCTTTGTTATTGGGCAGTCTGGAGTAGTTGATGGTCATGCCTATCATCTTTATGTGCTTGAAGTAGAGAATAGGCTTGGTCTATACAATCACCTTCGAGATAATAAAATCTACGCACAAATTCATTACGTGCCTACCCACCTTATGCCGTATTACCGGCAATTTGGCTGGAAGGAAGGTAACATGCCACACGCTGAAAAATATTATAAGCACTGCATAAGTCTACCTATGTTCCCGACATTGACAAGAGAACAGCAAGATTTCGTAATTGATTGTATAGAAGATTTTTACCAATCAAAGTGAATTGTGAGGGCAACAGATCTAGAGTCGGAAAGGCTACGTTTTAGACCATTATCAATGTCACATTTATCGCAAGATTATGTGAACTGGCTTAACGATCCGAAAGTCTACAAATATTTGGAGTCAGGCGGGAACTATACAATGGAAATGCTGCAGACATATTTAGAGGAGGTTGAGAAAAAAGAAATTCTGTTTTGGGGAATCCACTTGAAATCAAATGATCTACATGTTGGTAACATTAAAATAGATCCCGTTGATCAAAAGCATGGTTTAGGAGAATATGGAATCTTAATGGGTCGACCTACAGAGTGGGGAAAAGGCTACTCTTTTGAGGCTTCTCAAACAATTATCAATTTTTGTTTTAAAATCATCAAGATAAGAAAAATAACTCTAGGCGTGGTAGTCAATAACATTGCGGCTGTGAGTTTGTACAAAAAGCTTGGATTCAATATAGAGGGACAATACAGAAACCACGGTTATTATGACGGTAAATATTGTGATGTCCTAAGAATGGCCCTCTTCAATCCCCTCTTTTCTTATAATGAAGAATAAACTCATACTTGGTACGGTTCAGTTTGGCCTGGCGTATGGAATAAATAATACACTGGGAAAGCCCTCTAAACAGGAAGTATTTAATATACTTTTAGCAGCTAAAGATTCAGGAATTACTATGCTTGATACAGCAGATCAATATGGAAATTCTCCTGCATTGATTGGAGAGTTCAAGAGAACTCATGCAAAAGAGTTTCTGATAAACACAAAGTTCAAAGTCAATAATACCAGTATCCATTCACAACTGGACAGTTCCCTAGAAGTGCTGGGCGTTAGTTCAGTTGAGGTTTATTTCTATCATAGTTTTGAGGAATTTATTAAATACCCTGCCGTTAAACTCGAACTTGTAAAGCTCAAAGAAGCGTCAAAACTGAAAAAAATAGGAGTTTCTGTCTATACCAATAGCGAAATTGAGATTGCAACAAAAACACATGAAATTGATGTAATCCAAATTCCTTTTAATTTATTGGACAATAAGGCGCAGCGAGGTTATTGGTTAAGTAAAGCAAAAGAAAATGGTAAAATTATTCAGACCAGGTCTGCTTTTCTTCAAGGCTTGTTCTTTAAAGAAATTGAATCTTTTCCTACCTATCTTTTGCCTCTTCAAAAATATGTCATTCAATTGCAATCTTTGGCAAGTCAGAGTGGACTATCGATGGAAAATATTTGCATGTCATATGTTTTAGGTCAACCGGGCATTGATCAAGTGATCATTGGTGTTGATAATTCGGATCAGTTAAAACAGAATTTGACTTATTCTAAACATATCCTGGACGACAAGATCGTGAAAGAAATCGATGCAATTAAAGTTATTGAAACTGATCTGCTTTATCCTATTAATTGGAAATGAAAGTCTTACTGATTACACAAGCTCGATTTGGTAGCACACGCTTGCCTGGTAAAGTTCTAAAGGAAATAGCCGGTAAATCTCTTCTACAAATTCATTTGGAAAGGCTGTCAAAATGCAAAGAGGTTAGCCAAATTATTGTTGCTACTACAGACCAAAAGGAAGATGATAAAATATCAGATTTGGTAAAAAATCTTAAATTTTTTGTTTATCGGGGTTCAGAAAAAGATGTTTTAGATAGATTTTATAAGGCAGCAAAGCCGTATTCACCTGATTTTGTGGTTAGGGTTACATCAGATTGTCCACTGATTGACCCCCAGTTGGTTGATGAGGTCATAAAATTCACGAACCTTAACAACGCGGATTATTGTTCGAACACATTGCTTGAACATTTTCCGGACGGTCAGGACATTGAAGTTTTTAAATTTCAAGCGCTTGAAACTGCATGGAATGAAACTGCATTGCCGTCAGATCGCGAACACGTTACTCCTTACATAAGAAAAAATTCTTCTCATTTTGGCGGTGTTAAATTTAAATCCGTCAATTATCCAACTCCTAATAATTACTCTCACATAAGAATGACGGTAGATGAGTCTAAAGATTTCGAACTGATTAAGTTGATCATTGAAAATTTGGGAACCAACAAGACATGGAGAGAATATACCCAATACATTATTCATAACAATCTAATGGCGATGAACACCGACATTATTAGAAATGAAGGCTACATAAAATCAGTAAAAGAAGATAAAATATGAAAAATAGATATACCAAATCTGAGGAAATGTTGGGCAGGGCTTTAAAAACAGTTCCACTAGGCTCACAGACTTTTAGTAAGAGTAAAACTCAATTGCCTTTTGGGGTTTCTCCCTACTTTGCATCAAAAGCAGAAGGTGCTTACATGTGGGATGCGGATGGTAATAAGTACATTGATTTTGTGAATTCACTGGCATCCATTACACTTGGATATAATGATCCTGACGTTACAAATGCTGTTAAACTTCAACTTGAAAAGGGTACCATTTTCTCGTTGGCAAATGAATTGGAATTTATTGTAGCCGAAAAAATTGTAACCATGGTACCATGTGCTGAAATGGTTCGCTTTGGCAAAAACGGATCTGATGCCACAGCAGGAGCAATAAGGATAGCGAGAGCATATACAAAAAAGGATCATGTTTTAGTTTGCGGATACCATGGCTGGCAGGATTGGTATATTGGGTCGACAGGACGCAATTTAGGTGTGCCGCAAAGCACCAAAGATCTTACCCATGCCTTCCAATACAATGATATTGAGTCGCTCGCGAAATTATTCAACATCTATAAAGACCAGATAGCAGCCGTAATCCTGGAGCCGGTGAATGTCTTTCCTCCCAAAGACAATTTTTTAGAAAAGGTAAAAGAAATAACCCATCAAAATAAAGCAGTACTTATATTTGATGAAACGATTACTGGTTTCCGTTATGCAAATGGTGGAGCCCAAGAATTCTTTAATGTTATTCCTGATTTGGCTTGTTTCGGCAAAGGCTTGGCTAATGGGTATCCGGTGTCCGCTTTAGCTGGTAAGGCTGAAATCATGAAATTGATGGAAGAAGTGTTCTTCTCATTTACTTTTGGCGGTGAAACGTTATCATTGGCCGCAGCTGACGCAACTTTGGACAAACTGGTAAGAGAGCCGGTGGTTTCGCATTTAAACGAAGTTGGAATTTCCCTTATTAAAGGCCTAAAGGAATTGATTAGCGATCATGAGCTTGAATTCCTGTTTGCGGTTGAAGGCTATCCTGTCTGGTCATTTTTCATCATCAAAGATACTGAATGGTGTACAGCCTGGGAGATCAAGACTCTCTTCTTACAGGAAATGTTTAAGCGGGGAATTTATACCATTGGAACTCATAATATGAGTTACGCCCACAACCAAGGACACGTAGCTGCATTATTGAAAGCGTACGATGAGTTTTTTCAATTGATGAAAAAGGTTGTTCTAGAAAAAAATATAAGGAATCATATTCACGGAGCGATTCTTGAACCTTTATTTAAATTGAGATAATGCTTGCTATCAAGATACAAGATGTGATTTCAAACTTAGTAAAACAGACTTTATGAGTGAGACCAATAACGTTGTGAAAAATAAATACGGCTTTTACTGGGTAAAAGATCGTCCACAAAAAGAGGAACTTGAAAAATATTACAGTGAAAAATATTATCAAGAGGCAAAGGGTAGTTATGAAGTTGAATATGACTTAGCTGAGCAAAATTATTTCATTAATAAAATCGCTCAGAAATATTACGTTTTAGGGCAGCATTTAGGTGACCCCAAATCAAACAAATTTTTAGATGTTGGTTGTGGGGAGGGCTGGGCATTGCAATACTTTAAAGAAAAAGGGTGGGAGGTCTTAGGCCTTGATTTTAGTAGTTTTGGTTGTGAGAAATTTAACCCAAAATGTTGTGAGTGCATAATCACCGGTAATGTGTATGAAAATTTGGATAAGTTAATTAAGGTGGGGCAAAAGTTTGATGTTGTATGGGTAGACAATGTGCTCGAGCATGTAACTGATCCCGAATTCTTAGTCTCGAATATTAAAAAAATAGTAAGCCCATCTGGTATCCTTGTAATCGAGGTTCCAAATGATTTCTCAATTATCCAAGAGTATGCATTGAAAAAAGGTTATGTTGATAATCCATTTTGGGTTGTCACTCCAGACCATTTGTCTTACTTTAATAAAGAAGGTCTGGAGAATTTGCTACACTCGTTTGGATGGAAGTCTATTAATATTTTAGGTGACTATCCAATAGATTGGGGGTTATTAAATATCAACACCAATTACATTAAGGATAAGGCAAAAGGAAAAGCTTGCCACAAATCGCGCATTGAATTTGAAAACCTTCTTCATACAATGTCCACAGAAAAAGTTATTGCTTTTTATAAAGCTATGGGGGATTTAGGTCTAGGTAGATTAATCACAGGATTTTTTAAACATGCCTAAATGATTTTCTCTTTTAAACAATTGAGACTATATGCGGAAAATTATTTTCAGAGTTGACGGAAATTCTGAAATCGGACTTGGCCATTTTTACAGAATATTAGCTCTGGCCGATTTAGTTAGGGAAGAGTTTGATTGTTTTTGTGCTATTCTGCAGCCAAATGAGTTTATTGAAACTCAAATATTAAAGATGGGGATTGGGCTCATTCGACTTGATCAATTTGATTTTGAAAAATTATCAGGAAACAAAGATACTGAGAGAGTACCATTTGACTTGGCGCAACATCTAAAAGGAAATGAAATAGTTGTGCTGGATGGTTATCAATTCGATAATTATTACCAAAAAAAAATTAAAGAATTTGGATGCAAGCTTGTTTACATAGATGATGTCTATAAGGAATGTCCCTTTGCGGATGTAATCATTAATCATGCTCTTTCCGCCTCACCTTCAAAATACAGAAATACAAACGCAAAAATCCTACTTGGCCCAGATTACGCCCTATTGAGAAAGGAGTTTTTAGAGGTCGCGAAAAAAATAATAATAAAGAACAAGTTCGATACAGTATTTCTCTGTTTTGGTGGTGCTGATGTTGAGGATTTAGCATTCAAAATAACCTCTTTCTTAATAAACGACTCTCCCTTTAAGGCTATAAATATTCTAATTAGTTCTTCTTACAGAGGAGTTGTCGAGAACTTTAATCGCCTAAGCGCCATGGAAAGGAAGATTATTATACACAAAAATATAAGCGCTTCGGAAATCATTAAAGTAATGGTGTCTTCTGACTTTGGCGTGATATCTGCAAGCAACATTGCATATGAATGTGCCTGTACAAACTTGCCCTTCGTAATTGGACATTACGTTGACCATCAAATTCAGTTTTATTCTTCATTAAAAGATCAACAAAATGTAGTGGGAGTTGGAAAATGGCAAAATGTAACACCTTCAACTCTATTAGGTGGGATAAAAGAACTTATTGACGGATACTCACCAAAAGCAAAAGGTTTTATAGACGGAATGCAACAAAAAAGATTTATTGACTTATTCAAATCGATCAGCACCTAAAAAAATCTTTCCAATGAAAGTTGGTATTTTTAGAGTCAATATGGTTTTTGATAATTTTAATAATCCAATGAGGATTAAGTTTTAAGCATTATGTTTACTGTCAGCAATGGATACTGTCAGTAATGGAATTTAGCCCTATACGCTTGAGTTAGGTTTAAAATCCCAAGGCCAGAATAGATAAATATTGAAACAACTAGTATACATAATTACAGGAACCAATAAGGGATTGGGAGCGGCCTTTGTCAAAGAAATTATTTTTTCAAAGCCGGATGCTATAATTATATCAGTTGGAAGGAGATTAAATAATGAGCAAATAAAATATCTTGAGTCCAAATCAAGCAATTTTTATTTCTCTAAGACTGACCTAAATAAACTCAGATCGATAGCTAAAACTCTTAATTTACATTATAGAATTATTAGCAATGCTGATAATCTCATTTTTATTAATAATGCAGGAACTGTTTTTCCAATAGAAAAGATTGGATCCTTGAATGAGAAAGAATTAATTGAATCAACAAATGTGAATGCGTTAGCGCCCTCCATCATTACGAATTACTTATTGCAACACTGTAGTAGTAAAGCCATAATTTTTCTAAACATCACAAGTGGAGCTGCCGAAAAACCTATTGCCGGCTGGGCTACATACTGTTCTGGAAAAGCCTACTCCAAAATGTTTTTTTCAGTATTGCAGGAACAGGTAAAAGAAAACTCCCGAATCAAAGTTTATCAAATTGATCCTGGCACAATGGATACTGAAATGCAACATGCAATTCGAAATAGCAATCCGGCAGTGTTTCCACGACAGAAGAATTTTATTGAATTAAAGCAATCCGAAAAACTTAGTATCCCTCAGGAAATAGCTAAAAAAATCCTTGGGCAAATTGAATTCGAATGAAAGTAGCGGTAATTTCCGACATACATGGTAATCATTACGCTTTGGCGGAGGCGCTAAAAGTTGCCCGGAAAGAGAGAGCAGAGAAAGTATTGGTGTTGGGCGATATTTGTGGTTATTACTATCATCCCGATAAGGTACTTCAATTAATAAAAGAATGGGATTATCTAATGATTAGAGGAAATCATGAAAGGTTATTACTTGAATTAAAAAATGGAAAAGTAAATGAGATTGATATTAGAAATAAATATGGGAGTGGACATCGTCTCGCTATAGAAAAACTGTCTCCTGAAGAAATGGATGAAATTTGTAATGCCCCTGATCAACTTCTTGTTACCATTCAAAACACATCGATTTTAATGTGTCATGGATCACCCATTGATAAGGATCAGTATCTTTATCCGGATTCTGACAGGATCACTTTGGAGGGATGTGATGTCGAAGGAGTCAATCTGGTATTGGTGGGTCATTCTCACTACCCGTTTTCTTTTCGCAATAAATTCAGTACCCTCATCAATGTGGGTTCAATAGGGCAATCCAGAGGCATTGGAGGTATTGCTTCATGGGTCATGATCAATAGTACAAATGGAGCTTTTGAAATAAAAGCTACTCCCTATCCAATTGAAAAATTGGAACAAGAAATTGACTTGATTGACCCTGATGTCCGTTATTTGAAAGAAATTTTAAAGCGGAATAAATGGTGAGCAAGAAATACAACATTTTAGTAACCGGCTGTGGGGGTGATATCGGCCAAAGTATTGGAAAAATATTGAAGCAAGAAGACATTTTTGTCAATGTGTTTGGATGCGACATTAATGATCAACATGCTGGAAAATTTATCTTTGATAAATGTTCTGTGGTACCTGAATGTCGATCTGTGGGGTACATGGATGCATTAAGAAAGATTATCAAAGAATTTAGAATAGATATAGTTTTGCCTGCATCCGAGCCTGAATTAAGATTTTTTACTCAAGAAAAACTTTACGGAAAGCTTTTTGATAAGCCTCTAGTAACGGCTAACCTCAATACCATGAAGATTGGTTTTGATAAATTACTCACAACAGAATTTCTAAAAAATGAGGGATTACCATTTCCAGTTACTCAAATAGCAAGTGATGAAAAAGAGCCTAACCTCCCAGTAATTATGAAGTCAAGAAATGGTTCAGGAAGTAAGTCCCTATTTTTAATCAAGGAGATGAACGATTATAATTTTTACAGGAAAAAGTATCCAGATTTCATTGTACAAGAACTTATTGAGAATGATGATGCTGAATTTACTTGTGGTGTTTTCAGGGACTCAAAGGGAAACGTGAGAATTATCAGCTATAAAAGAAAGTTAATGGGAGGATTCTCGGGGTTTGGCATTGTTATTCAAAACAATGAAATAGACGAATTACTTTTAAATATTGCTGAAAAGATTGATTTGCGGGGATCAATTAATGTCCAATTGAGGCTTTCTAATAGGGGCCCACTTGTTTTTGAGATCAATCCACGTTTCTCTAGTACAGTAATGTTTAGACATTTAATGGGGTTTAAAGATGTCATTTGGAGTATCCAAGATCAGATGGGAGATTCAATATCAGACTATACTGAACCCAAAATTGGCACCAAATTTTATAAAGGATTTTGCGAGTATATCGACTAAAGAAAAGTCCTCAACTTAGCGAGTTAAAATATAGTCATTATAACCAGAGACAAACATGAAACTAGGCCCATTCGAATTAGGACAAGCGCATAAGCCATTTATTGCGGCTGAAATGAGTGGTAATCACAACCAATCATTGGATAGGGCAAAGGAAATTATAAAGGCGGCAGCGGATAGCGGTGCCCATGCAGTTAAGCTCCAAACTTATACAGCTGATACTATGACTATCAATCAAAAAGGGGGCTTGTTTGATATTACTGACAAAAAATCTCTCTGGTATGGAAGAAATCTATATGAATTATACAATGAAGCACACACTCCATGGGAATGGCATAAGCCCCTATTTGACTATGCCAAAGATTTAGGAATATTATGTTTTAGTACACCCTTTGATGACTCAGCAGTAGATTTCCTAGAGCAGCTGGACGTGCCATTTTATAAAATTGCCTCTTTCGAAAATACTGACCACCCTCTTCTAAAGCGGGTTGCAAGGACAGGAAAGCCTGTGATAATGAGCACTGGTATTGCAAATCTAAATGAGATAATCGAATCTGTGCAGATCCTAAAAGAGAATGGTTGTAAGGACTTGATATTATTGAAATGTACCAGCACCTACCCTTCAACGCCTGAAAACACAAATCTAGTAACTATTCCTGTTTTGCAACAAATCTTTGAGGACTGCATGATTGGGTTGAGTGATCATACTATGGGTATTGGAGCATCAGTTGCCTCCGTGGCTATTGGTGTAAGGTTCATTGAAAAACATTTCACCTTAGACAGGGCAGAGGGAGGTGTTGATAGCGCTTTTAGCATGGAGCCTGCAGAAATGAAATCATTAGTGATCGAAAGCGAACGAGCGTTTTTGTCATTAGGGAAAGTTCAACTTAATACCCAAACTGTTGAGGAAAAAAGCAGACAATTTAAACGATCTATTTATGCCGTTAAGGATATTAAAGCTGGAGAGAAGTTTTCAAAAGAGAATATCCGGGTAATCAGACCTGGGGATGGATTGGCTCCCAAATACTATGAAATGGCATTAGAAAAATATGCTAGGTTAGATATTAAAAAAGGCGTTCCCCTAACCTTAAGCGCCTTGTCCTAAAATTGCCTTACTTCAACCAAAGATGATGCACATAATCTGGTTCAATCTTAATGTCCAAACAACGAGTGCTTAGTCAATTCGCAGCCTATAGCAAAAAATTATTCAAATTCGATTTTATCAAAGAGAGCATTAGGCGCCTTGATAAGGGCGGTATTGTTTACACCATTCTTAACTTCTCAATTTACGGAGTATATTTCCTTCGAGCCTTAATAATTCCCAAATTATTGGATAGTTATTCCTACGGGATTTTTAGTGTTTTTAATTTATATTTAAGATTCGTTACCATATTCGATCTAGGAAGCATTTCCTACCTTCAAAAAGAGGTTGCAGTCGATCTTCACAACCAGAATGGATATAATCATAAATTAGAAAGGCAAGTTATTTTTTTGAATATAGGATTGGTGCTGATATCCACCGTCTTTTTTCTTCTATTCAATCGTGATGTTACTGGCAAAATTCATCTCTTTGATCTTCTTTTTTGGATTTCAATAGCTGCATTTTCTCAAATGTATGTAATCAAAACCGGGGTCTTGCGGTCTTTGGAAAAGTTTAAGGTCTTATCAAAGGTCTTATTGACAAATGCCCTTTTAAGCACGGTAATTGTAATATTCTTTGTCCTTAAAGTAAGCAACATTTATTTCATCTATTTGGTCTATTTGCTTAGCGTGTTCCTACCGGTGATCATTCTTGTCCTAAAAACCAAATTTGGATCATTGCTTCCCTTGGATTTTTTAGCTCATTCTTGGCCTATTTTTTTATATAATATTCTAATGTACATGTATGTCAGCATCGATAAATTCATAATAAAGCACATCTATTCTTTCCTCGATTTTTCAACTTATTCATTATACAGCACAATTATTACCTCCATATTTATGGCCGTATCATTACTATGGTCAATGTTTTACAGCAGGATATTTAGCAAGAAGTCGGATGTGTCTGAGAAGTTGGACACGGTCAACATACTAATAATATTTTTATGTGTATGTCTTTTGAAAGTTGCGTATCCACTTTTTCATAAATTTTTTCCTAACTACACCGAAAATATAAATTTTTACAATGTTTCACTACAATACGCTGCATTGGTCTATTTTCTGCCCAACACATTGATCAAATATCTTAACAATAAAAAAGCCTTAATTCTAGTATGTTTGATTCTAGCATTACATATATGCTTAGTGCTCCTATTAACTAAGTTTGATGTATTTTTATTGTTTATTCCATTAATTTCTTGGCTGACCTATTTCTTCCTTGAAATTCTTGCTGGAAAAAGGCATAACAAGTTATTGCAATTAGCCAGGGTTTTACTTTCTATTTTACTAGTACTGGTATGTATTCTCTAGCTGTCGTTGTAGATTCTCAAAATCATCTCTTCTTATCTGTGTTTCTTAAAAGAAACTGCAATCAATTACAAATTGATGAGGTGCCCTTAATTTCTATCGTAGCACATCCACTAAATGGCAATCTTTTGAAGCGTTTAAGGATTGCACGAAATATTAAGCATTGGGTGAGCCAGAACAATAATTATGATGGGGTATTAATTCTTAGTGACTACAATTATGCATATAGAACCTTAGTCCACTATTGTCGGTGCAACAAAAAACCCATTTTCCTATATCAGGATGGGTTTATTTTTTTTGAACCATGGCCTAAAACTTTCTCCGGGATTTTTAAAACAGTCATTTATCAAGGCATCAAAGCTTTAGGATTTAGTCATTTAATCTCCTATCAAAGTTTTCATACTAATCCAAACCTGGTATTCTCATGGGGAGGATATTTCTCCCGAACTTTTAAAAGCATTACGTCATCTGAAATTGTATCAATTGGTTGTCTCATGTATGAGAAAGATTTTAAGAAGTTTCAAATTGAAGAATTCTTAGATAATGTAATTCTCTATTATGGCACGTTCTATAGAGATATAGCCAAAGATAGGATGGCCAAAATCGAAGCAATCAATAATTTGAAGAGCCTCATCCAAAATGAGGATAATATCACTTGTGATATTAAACTCCACCCACTTGATAAGAATAGACATTATCTGGAACAGCTCTTACAAAACAATTCTTTGAATAGTAGAGTAAGTATTCTGGGAAATAAATTTTCTTTATCAGAAAATATAATTAAATATAAGTATATAATTTCAGAATTTTCCTCAGAAACAATTTTTGCCTCCATATTTTATGGAAATATTTATTTCATTAAAAACCAACTTAACGAGAAGCATTTTCAGGTGTTAAAATCTTTCTTAATAAAAAGAAGAATTGGATCTAATAATTATTTCATAATAAACCAGGACTTGATAAAAACATTTAAAGCTGAATTTTTCCAGAATTTTAATGTAGCGCAATTTGAACAAGCTATTCAAAAATATAATTAATTTTTTAGTTATTGTCCCATTTCCAAACTCAGTATTTGGATTGTCTAGCAATGTGCTAACACTTGCCTATATGTCATTACTATTGCCAATGATGGTGTTCTTATTGTGGCAACGTTTTTGGATAACGAAAATGAAAAAACAGTTAGTTATTATTTATATACTGCTACTATGCGTTTTCTTAATCAATATTACAAGCTTCTTTGCCATAACATTTTACTTACGAATACTGTTTGCAATAGCCGCTGGTTGGTTCCTTTTCTTGTGGAACAAGACTTCAAGTGAATCTGAATTGATCAGTTTTCTGCGTGGCACACTTTATGCTATTGGTATATTGTCATTTTTGGTTTTTCTTGTTTATCCTCCCGAGGATGGAAGATTGATCAGTCTATTTGATGTTCATACCTCGAAGTATTTCTTCTTTGCCTTTGTAGTTATATTCACCCATCAGGTGCTTAAGAACAATAGAATCTTAGACTATACCGCTCTAGGCTTTGCCCTTATACTACTAAGCTTATCCTTGCAGAGAGGAATAATGACAACAGCCATATTCTTTTTGCTTTTGACCTTTCGGGAAAAATTTTTGAGAAAATTAACATGGCTGGCTTTGCTATTAATCATCTGCTATCAGATCGGGCTGTTCGATCCACTCATTAAAAGACTTTTCTATTCAATTCCAGCGTCAGGTGATTTGAACGATATCATTTCAAACATAAATACATCAGGCAGGCTTGAATTTTGGACCTATTTATGGAAAAATGAAAGTATATCGTTTTTTGGAAAGGGTCTTGGCTACGCAATTAATATTGGAAAAAACCAATTTCCGGGATTAAACCTTGTCCACAATGATTTTTTATGGTTGCTAATAGATGTTGGTATCTTTGGAATTACTTTACTGTTTCTTACAATTCTTTATATGTATAAGAAGGTGTTAAAGATAGAAGACACAACCTTAAAAAGAGTTTATCTCTCGCTATTATTCAGTATACCGATAATAATGTTGGTGGATAATTTTGTCTTTCATCTTTACGTCTATTTTCCCCTTTTATTTGGATACTTTAAATACTACAGCCATGCAAATGACGAATGAGCCAAGAGTAACCGCGACATTCAGCTGGGACGATGGCCATCCATTAGACCTTAGAATCGCTCGGCTCTTTAATAAATATGAGCTGAGTTGTACCTTTTATGTCCCAAAAATCAACTCGGAGAACCTTCCGACTCTAAGTTCATTAGACTTGAGAAATTTATCTCTAGATAATTTTGACGTTCACAGTCATACGCTAAATCATATTTATCTAGAAAACTTGCCTTCCAATCAGCAAGCATCTGAAATAAGATTAGGAAAAAAATATGTAGAAGATTGCACTGGAAAAGAGAATCACATTTTTTGTTACCCTGGCGGTAAGTATACCCATAGAACAATCGAATTGGTTAAGGAAGCTGGCTTCAAATATGCAAGAACAATCGACATGGGCTTTGCATACGCCTATTCATCAGATAATTATTTGATGCCGACAACTGTAATCATTGCCCCTCTAACTAATTTTCAAATTATAAAGCATTCAATAAAAAGGTATTCCCTAAGAAGGGCACTTGATATTCTTAAGTTTAATAGGACCATCCTCAATAATACCTGGTTGGAAAAGGAACCTACTAACAAATCAAATGTAAAAAGCTATCATTTTTGGGGGCATTCTTGGGAAATTGAAAAATATGATTTATGGTCAAATTTGGAGTTCTTGCTACAAAGCCTTATTGCCTCAAATGTCAAAATAATCTCGAATAAAGAGTTCTATGAACAACGGCCTGATTTGTAATAAAACAATCCACGATAACAATTTAATCTAAGGTATCTATTCCTTTTCAGTATTCATATATGAATGGTAAACGTAAGATTTTATTTATTGCCGGATTTCCCCCTCCTGCAAGTGGTCAATTAATCATGCAGAAGAAAATGTATGATTTGATAAATGCAGAAGACAAGAAACTAATTAACTTAAATTTCTCAGCCCATTCAAAAGATTTTTCAAAGAAATCAGTTAAGAAGATTACCAGACTTCTGACAGTTTCCCTTCAGATACTAACAGAAGGAATTTTTAGACAAAATGAAATTGAAAAAGTATACTACTCTCTAAGTGGACCAAAAAAAAGCGCACTAATTAAAGATATTCTAATAGGTATTCCATTAAATCTATTCTTTAAGAAAAAATTGATATTGCAAGTTCATGCAGGGGGTTACAATGATGGCTTTATAGAAAATAAACTTTTGTTTAATTGCTTGCGGATGCTATATAAAAACATTGAACATTTGCTTTGCTTAACTGAATACCAAAAGAAGGAATTAGACTTTCTATGCGCTAAAACAAAAAGCATTGTCTATAATTTTTGCGAAGATGTAGCAGTGAAGAAAATGACTTTTAAATCAAACAATTTGAATGGGAAATCATTTATGCGATTATTGTCCGTTGGACATTTAAATCCAAATAAGGGGATCGCGGAAAGCATAACATTAGCTAAACTGTTAAAATCCGAAGGGATAGATTTCAATTGGAGATTTATTGGGTCCTTTCAAGACAGCGCCTTTGAAGATAAAATTAGAATGATGATACGGGAGTCTAACCTAGAACATGAAGTTGCCATAGAAAATGAAATTGCCCACGATTTGATCTATACTGAATACAACAATGCCGATTTTCTAATTTTTCTATCTAATGGACCTGAGGGTCAACCTGTAGTATTAATAGAAGCATTGATGATAGCAAAGGCGGTTATCATTGCAAAGAATATCAGCGGAATCAGTGAATATATCACAAACAATTATAATGGGTTTTTATGCAATGACTATTCGGAAGTTCTTCCTCTTCTAAAGAGCTATAATAATATAAACACTGAAAAAATCAGATCAAATGCAAGGAAAACTTATCTTGAGCACTTTTCGGTGAATGTATTCTCTCGGAGAATGAGTAAAATATTTGCAAAGACATTTGCTAACAGTTAATGTTTTTTAACCAGTTATCGTTCAGGGATTGATCATTTATTCAAGATTGTAAAGTAAATATTTATTATTAAAATGCGAATATTGATAACAGGCGGATCCGGTTTTATTGGCGCTTATCTGATTGATGAGTTATCAAAAATTAACAAATGTCAAATTGTCAATTTAGATATTGTCGAACCTACCGATAAAATACATTATCCATTTTGGAAAAGGATCGATATATTAAATAAAGAAAAAGTAATCGAAGTTTTTCAGGAATTTCAACCAGACTGCATTGTCCATTTAGCGGCCAGAACGGACACAGACCCTCAAAACGTGATGAAGGACTACATTGTAAACACAGAGGGCACGGTAAATGTATTGTCTGCCATTAAAGCCTGCCCAACAATAAATAGGGTTGTCATCACATCAACGCAGTTTGTGCATCAACAGGGTGGCATGCCTGAACATGATGAAGATTATGCTCCTCATACGGTTTATGGAGAAAGTAAGGTCATTACTGAAAAATTGACCAGAGAAGCCAATCTTCATTGCTGTTGGACAATTATTCGGCCCACCAATATTTGGGGACCAAGGCACCCTCGTTATCCAAAGGAATTTTGGCGAGTTTTAAAAATGGGACATTATTTTCATCCAGGGAAAAAACCTGTTATTAGATCCTATGGTTACGTGGGAACCGTAGCTGATCAAATACTTCAAATATTGACGAAGGATGTTAATGAGATGAACAAGCAAGTACTTTATGTAGGTGAGGCTCCTATCAATTTATATGACTGGGTCAACGGGTTTTCATTGGCTCTCACTGGAAAAAATATTCGAGTAGTGCCCCGATCAGCTGTTAAGGTTTTAGCATTGGTAGGGGATGTTTTAAGTGCTTTGAGACTTAAATTTCCGATCACAAGCAGTCGCTTTAAAAGCATGACCGAAGATAACCCTGTCGTGATGGAGAAGACATTTAAATTATTAGGAAACCCAAAATATTCCTTAGAACAGGGAATAACCGAAACAGTCGTTTGGTTAAAAAGTCAAAGTGAATTTTGGGATACTGATAACAATGGAAATGTCTAGCCTTTTTTTGCAACTATTGCAATTGAAACCGGATAATCCGGGTCTTGAAAATTAAGCTCAGAACGAGTTAATTCCTGATGCGCAATTCCCTTGATAAAAGAAATTGCACTTAATGAATTCCCATAAGTTTTTACCTCAACATTCTTTTCTCCGAAAATATCCTTAAAAGCTCTTTCAATGCCTTGCGGGTAAAAGCTCCAAAAATGCCCCCAACGCTCTGCATCATACGTAGAGACCTGTGATATACCAGAGACGGTTGCAAGCATCACTCCTCCAGGCTTTAAAAGTCGATAAGCTCCTTCAATAGCCTTGTGAAAATCATAAATGAAATTGAAAACCTGCGTGCATATAAAACAGTCCATTGCATTTTCTGGAAGTGTTTCTGGTTTCGTTAGGTCTCCAACTATTGTTACATGTTTTTGTTGTTCTACATGCAAGATTTCAAAAGAAACAACAGCATTCCCAAATTGCTTAGAGTATCTACTCTCCGCTATTTCCAAAACTTTTCCCTTAATAAAGTGTTGGTTTTCCTTTAAGAATTTCTCAATGTAAAATCGATCAATGGGTGTGCCGCGATCTCGTCCATGTATTCTGGAAACCGGTTGAATACTCCTTAAGTTGTGCCACTTCAAACGAGAGATTCTCGTTTTATTAAATATTGATTTGACTAAATCACTGAAGGTCATAACCCAAATTCTATTTCTTAAGCCAAATTTTTTCAGACCTATATGTTGTGCCAACATGTTGTAAAGAACTCAGGGTCATTTCGAAAAGTACAATACCAGCTTCATTAACTTCTATAATTCTTGTTTCAATTCTATGTGGAGAGGGTGTGATCGAGTTGTTCAAATTATCCGTATATGTTAAATTGTATTCAAGTGATCCCGCTGTTATAAGACGTGTGCCTGATTGTTCTATATAATCGACATCACTTATGAAAGGGGCAAACATTTCAAGTCCTCTTTCCTTACCATATTGCCAAATTTGTGAGATAGTTCCCCCTTCATTGTTTTGATTCTCGGTTATCTCGTATTCAACAGCTCTGCTATACTGCGAAGTTGCCGTCCCGAATCCCCGTCCAAATCCGTTGTCAAATATCAATAAATTACCATTTGGCAATAAACATGGGGCATGTTGACCCCATGTCCAATCAAACTCAGCTTGGATGATTGGACTAAGCAAATAAGGAACATATTCTGAGCTCCACCCGTCATGAGGCGCAAGTATCCATTTTAGTTCATTGTTCCAAGTTAACTTCACTACTCCTTGAGCCTGTCCCGAAACAACTATTGAATTGTCTTTATCATCATATATAACTGCATTAATATGAAACCAATCACTTCCGTCTCCGATCTTTCGTAGAGTGTAACGATCCGTTGGCAGAATTTCCCGTAAATCCCAAACATTTGTTATCATCCCCGTAGTCCTATCCATTTCGACAATGTGATCCTCTACGGTAGGTATTCCTATCTTATCCGCGGTTATTAGAAAATTGCCATTTGGCATTTCAAAAACATCATGATGGACATTTTGAAACACTGGATATACTGAATACTCCTTTATCAACTCGCCAAGCATTGAGTATTCATACACACTTCCTTGACCGTTCCCAGATACGCCAAAACCTATATTTCCATTCTTAAAAACCTGAAGACCATATTTCGTAGTCAGTGAAAAGCCTATTGAGTACCATCTGATCTTTCCGAACGCATCAACCATAAATGGAATATTAGTTGGGCGATAGTTCACTAGAAAAAGAACATTTGTCTCCACTTGCTCATATTGTTTAACAATCCCAAAATCAGGAAGTCCAAGAGGTAATTGTTGGGTTACAATTTGGATAGACTTGACGAATCTTTTAATCCCATCTTTACTCATGAATTTCAAAGTCACCTCATTAGAATACCCAGGATATAACCCTATGATTTCTAGGCTATGCTCATAGTCATAATAATCGAAGCTTCTTACAATGTCTGATTCTATACCGTCTTGACCCACTACGGTCACTTGAAATTTCCCTTTGACTGGAGTTGTGTATTTAATCATTGCTGTCAAGGGCGCGTTCTTAAAAGGATTCAACACAATATCTGATGATGAAATTTCTGGAATATTTCCAAGGTAAAATGTTTGAATTGAAGTTGAGTCAGTGAAATTGAAGTCCGCCTCCCAATTTTTCGCATCTAGGATGTAATTTTTGACTATTCCATGATCAACTTCTAATGAATTCCCATCTTCAAAATCGATTCTCAATTTATTGGTGCTATTGTCTTCCGAAATCTGGGAAATTAGAATTTCTGAATATTTTTTATCAAGGAGAAAATATTTAAATTCTAAAATGTTGTTAACCAGTTTAACACTATTGACTTCAAAAGTTAACAAGTCTAATCTGTTTTCTAAGTCATTGTCATTACAAGAGATAGAGACCCCAGCTAGTAATAGTAAAATGAAAGGAGTAACTTTTAAAGTATTCATTCTAAAATATATTTTTTCACTTATTCACCAAACTAACAACTCATATTGCACTCTGGCACAATGGCTTCCTTAATGAATATTGAAAAATAGTAAAATAATTGTATGGCCCTCGCTTTTAAAACTCATTTGCAACTACTTCCCTTAATCCATCTTTAAAATTAATTTGATGTCTCCAACCCAACTTATATAACTTTTCTCCATCCATCAGCTTCCTTGGTGTGCCATCTGGTTTTGAATTATCAAATTCAACTTCACCATCAAAACCTACAATTTCCTTTATCATCATTGCCAAGTTTTTAATGGTTATCTCTTCTCCAACTCCTACATTTATGAATTCTAATTCAGAATAATTTTTCATAAGAAAAAAACAAGCATCCGCAAGATCATCTACATGAAGGAACTCTCTTAACGGTGTTCCCGTACCCCATATTTCGACATAGGATGATTTGTTTTTCTTAGCCTCAACAAATTTCTTAATCAATGCAGGAATTACATGTGAGTTTTGGAGATCATAATTATCATTCGGACCATAAAGATTAGTGGGCATGGCGCTAATGAAGTTGCACCCATACTGTCTTCTATAATTTTCACAAAGCTTTATCCCTGCAATTTTGGCTATTGCATATGGCTCGTTGGTTTCTTCCAAATAACCAGATAGTAAATATTCTTCTTTCAATGGCTGCGGTGCCATTTTAGGATAAATGCAAGAAGAGCCGAGGAACAATAATTTTTTGACATCATGTACATAGCTTTGATGAATCACATTGCTTTCAATCATTAGATTTTCGTAAAGAAAATCAGCTCGGTAGGTGCTATTCGCAAGTATGCCTCCAACTTTTGCAGCCGCAAGAAATACATATTCTGGTTTCTCATCAGCGAAGAATTTCTCCACAGCAGCCTGATTGCATAAGTCCACCTCAGAAGAAGTTTTTAAAATAAGATTATTATAACCTTTACTTTGTAATTTTCTTACAATGGCTGAACCCACCATGCCTCGATGTCCCGCGACAAATATTTTAGACGGTTTTTTCATTTATTCGTGATATTGGAAGATTTTGTGTCCCCCCTCCTTCAAATAATGATCGCGTTTGAATAACTCAAGGTCACTTCTTACCATGTCTTCAACCAATGAATTCAAATCATATTTTAACTCCCAATTCAGATCTTTTTTTGCCTTTGAATGATCCCCAATTAATAGCTCAACTTCTGTTGGCCGGAAGTATTTTGGATCTATTTTAACAACAACCTCTCCAACTTTCAATTGTGCGTCTGGAGCATTCACCTTTGAAACAATTCCAATTTCATCAATTCCTGTGCCTTTAAATTCCAGTTCAATTCCAAGTTTTAGAAATGTCTTCCTTATGAAATCCCTGACAGTAGTAGTAATTCCGGTTGCAATAACAAAGTCATCTGGTTTATCATGCTGAAGCATGAGCCACATGGCATTGACATAGTCCTTGGCATGTCCCCAGTCACGCTTGGCATCTATGTTCCCCATAAAAACTGTTTTTTGCAACCCCAAAAAAATCCTGCAAGCAGCTCTTGTTATTTTACGGGTTACAAATGTTTCACCTCTTAATGGTGATTCATGATTAAATAATATTCCATTAGAAGCAAACATGTTGTATGCTTCTCTATAATTCACTGTAATCCAATAGGCATACAGCTTAGCAACTGCGTATGGAGATCTCGGGTAAAATGGGGTTTTTTCACTTTGGGGTACCTGCTGGACAAGTCCATACAGTTCCGAGGATGACGCTTGATAAAATTTTGTCTTGGTTGTGAGCCCTAGAATTCGAATTGCCTCCAACAAACGCAGGGTTCCAATCCCATCCACATCCGCAGTGTATTCAGGAGTATCAAAACTTACTTTCACGTGAGACATCGCCCCCAGATTGTATATTTCATCTGGTTGAACCTCCTGCACGATTCGAATTAAATTACCGGAATCACTAAGATCTCCAAAGTGCAATTTGAGTTTAACATCCTTTTCATGAGGATCTTGATATAAATGGTCAATTCTGTCAGTATTAAATAGTGAACTTCTCCTTTTAATCCCATGAACTTCATATCCTTTCGATAGAAGAAGCTCTGACAGATACGCTCCATCTTGACCTGTTACTCCTGTTATTAATGCTCTTTTCATTTAACCAAAGTAGTCTAGAAGGCAAAATTAGACAAAACGATGAATAGGCCTAATCCCTAAACGCTTGAACGGTTTCAATTGATTTCATTGATTCCTCTAGACCAAACCCATTTCTCTCTAGAATTTCGACATAACTCCTAATATGCAAATCTCCAAACCCATCACTAAACTCCACCTCGTCACCTTCTAACTTCAAAGATCGATAGGTTCTTTTCCCTTCATGCTTTAGCTCATCAGGAATATCCTCATAATCCACGCTTAACTTCCACCTCACATTTGCCTGATCCAATTTCAATTGCCCGGAGGCTCTTGAATGTTTTAATTCCAAAACCTTGCTTTCTTTTACCTCCCCAAAAATCCAAATCAACATATCAAAAAAGTGAATACCGATATTGGTGGCTATACCACCTGATTTAGAAATCTCTCCCTTCCAACTGTGGTGGTACCAATGACCACGTGAGGTAATATATGTAAGATCCACATTATACACTTTGCCCTTAGGGCCATTCTTTATTTTTTCTCTTAAAGCAATAATGCTTGGATGAAGACGAAGCTGAAGAATAGTATATATTTTTTTGCCGGTTTCCTTTTCAATTTCGGCCAACGCATCAATATTCCATGGGTTTAATACCAATGGTTTTTCACATATAGCATCAGCACCATGACGTAGCGCAAATCGTATGTGGGAATCATGCAAATAGTTAGGCGAGCAAATGCTCACATAATCAATTTTAATCCCCTTTCTTTTAAGCTTGTCCAAATGCCGATCAAAGCGTTCGAATTCAGTGAAAAAATCGCAGTCGGGAAAATATGAATCTAGTATACCAACGCTATCATGCTTATCCAATGCAGCCACCAGGTTGCCCCCAACAGCCTTAATAGCTTGCATGTGTCTGGGTGCTATGTAACCAGCGGCTCCGATTAACGCAAAATTTTTCATTGTACTTTACTCACTTTACCCTCTTTCAATCTATACTTCTCTCCGCTTTCTCTGCATTCAGCAATACCTTCTTTATCAAACATCAACTTATGCCCATATTCACTCATCCAACCCACATGCTTAGCCGGATTACCCACCACTAACGCATTGTCCGGAACTTCCTTGGTAACTACCGCTCCTGCTCCGATAAACGCGAATTTCCCAATATCATGTCCACAGACAATGGTGGCATTCGCTCCAATGGAAGCGCCTTTTTTTACCAAAGTTTTAGAATATTGCCCTCTTCGATTAACCGCACTCCTTGGATTAACAACATTAGTAAATACCATACTAGGTCCCAGAAAAACATCATCCTCACAAATCACTCCTGTATAGATGGATACATTATTTTGAACCTTTACGTTGTCGCCCAATACCACTTCCGGTGAGATCACTACATTTTGACCAATGTTACAGTTCCTGCCGATTTTACATCCTGGCATAATGTGGCTAAAGTGCCAGATTTTTGTGCCGTAACCAATCTCGCAACCTTCGTCAATAACCGCTGTTTCGTGGGCAAAAAAGGCTTTTTCTGTCATTTTCAGGCTTTGTAATCCCTAATTTTTTCACAAATGTAAGACAATTGATCATTATCCATTTCGGTATGAATGGGGAGGGAAATAACATTTTCAGAGAGTTCTTCGCTTGTCGGAAAAGCTCCTTTCCCAATTCCAATAATCTGGTAGGCCTTCTGAAAATGCAAAGGAACTGGATAATAAACCATGGTGGGAATGCCATGTGACTCAAGGTATTGGCGAAAATCATCACGATCAATCCCTTTCAATTGCAAGGTGTATTGATGAAACACATGAGATGAGTTGGCACTTCTCACTGGAATGCTCAAAAAGGGAAGACCTGACAACTCTTTATCATAGTTGTCCCCAACAGCTTGTCTGCTTTTTTCATACTTTTTTATGTGTTTTATCTTTACATCTAAAATAGCGGCTTGCAGAGTATCCAATCGGCTGTTTACGCCAATAAGGTCATGATAGTATTTGACCCGTTGTCCATGATTGGAGATGATCCTTATTTTTTCAGCCAGTAATTTATCTGTTGTCACTAATGCACCCCCATCACCATAACATCCCAGATTTTTTGATGGAAAAAATGAAGTGCAGCCTATGGTTCCCATCGTTCCTCCTTTTTTAACAGAGCCATCTTTAAATGTGTACTCCACACCAAAGGCCTGGGCATAATCTTCAATTACAAAAAGTTTGTTTCTTTCGGCTAATGCCAATAAAGGCTCCATATCTGCACATTGACCGTACAAGTGAACGGGAACAATCGCAACAGTTTTGGATGTAATCTTTGCCTCCACCTGATCGATATCAATATTGAAAGAATCTTTTTTTACATCTACAAATACTGGTTTCAATCCCAGCAAAGCGATTACTTCTGCAGTGGCTACATAAGTGAAGACGGGCAAGATTACTTCATCACCGGGTTTAAAATCCAGGGCCATCATGGCAATCTGCAAAGCATCTGTTCCATTGCCACAGGTAATGGCATGAGCACCATCATGAAAATCTGATAGTGATTTTTCAAATTGACTCACCTGAGGCCCTTTAATGAAAGCGGTAGAATCAAGTACTTCTTGAATCGCCTGATCAATTTCAGGTTTTATTTTTTGATATTGACCGTGAAGGTCAACCATAGTGATTTTATAGGTCATAGGGGTAATTTAATTTTAATTTGACCACATAGAAACATAGGTCACATAGGTTTCTGGTTTACCTTAACAATTTGTTCCATGTGATTCGATTCTTGTATTACCTTATCCATTTAGAAATATAGGCTTATAGCCCTGGTTTATTTTAACTACGTCATCTATGTGCCCATATGGCTTAGTTTCTTTTCCCATGCCCATGCATCTCGCAATGCATCCCTGGAAGTATATTGTGCTGACCAATTCAATTCATTTTTTGCTTTGGTTGGATTGGCATAGGTCCTAACCACATCACCAGCTCTCCTTGGTCCAATCTCGTATTTCAACTCTACGCCTGTTACCTCAATGAACTCTTTTACCAATTGCAAAACTGAGATACCCTGGCCGGTACCCAAATTGTAGTACTGATAGCCATCATTTATGTCTTCGCCCAAAAGCTTATCTATGGCCTTAACATGAGCTTGGGCCAAATCCACAATATGAATAAAATCTCTTATACAAGTTCCATCTGGTGTGTCATAGTCTCCCCCGAAAATGATAAGCTTTTCACGGATACCCGCTGCCGTTTGCGTGATATAGGGAACCAGGTTGTTGGGCTTATCTATTGGTAGTTCGCCCAGCATTGCACTGGGGTGTGCGCCAATCGGATTGAAGTAGCGAAGCGAGATAACTTCCAAATCCTTATCCGCACTTACTGCATCTTCCAATATTTGTTCACACATCTGCTTCGTGGCTCCGTAGGGTGATTCTGCTTTTTTGAAAGGAGCCTGCTCATCCACTGGAATCGAATCAGGTTCACCGTATACGGTACAGCTTGAAGAAAAAATGAGATTATTAACTTGATGCTCTTTCATTACCTCAACTAGCGCCAATAATGAATTAAGATTATTCTGATAGTACATAATAGGAAACTCAACGGATTCTCCCACAGACTTGTAAGCCGCAAAATGCATTACCCCCTCAAGATGAGTCTCTTTTTCAAATACTCCTTTTAGAAATTTTCTATCAGCACAATCCCCTTCATAAAACATCAAAGATTTACCTGTTATCTTTTCAATCCCATTAAGCAACGTTTTATCCGATTTTGAAAAATTATCAATGATGACTGGCGAATATCCACTAGCATATAGCTCCACCACCGTATGTGCGCCTATATAGCCTGCTCCACCCGTAACCAGTATTTTTTTTGATTCCATTTTAATTTTTTAACCACATTGAGACATAACAAACATAGATATTTGTGATCCGAAAATTATTTAGATAACTGCTATCTACGTGCCTATGTGGTTTAAAGCATTCTATAATCTTGCATTCACCATTGACCGATCTAAAAATCCCTTAACGTCATACACTACCGTTCTCTCTCCTCTAATGGTATTCCAATCAAGGCTTTTAAACTCCTGGTGCCCTACGGCCAATACAATGCCATGATACTTTTCCTTAAGCGTGTCAATTAACTTCAAACCATATTCATGGGCTACTTCTTTCGCATCCGCATGAGGATCAAACACATCAACCAACGCACCATAGGTTTGAAGCTCCTTAACCACATCAGCTACTTTGCTATTCCGTATATCGGGGCAGTCTTCTTTAAATGTAACACCCAGTACCAATATCCTGCTTTTGTTAATCGGCAAATCGTTCTTAGCCATCAACTTAATTACACAGTTGGCGATATAAACCGGCATATTGTCGTTGATTCTTCTTCCTGACAATATTACCTCAGGTCGATAACCAAGGCCTTCTGCTTTGTAGGTCAAATAATAAGGATCCACACCAATACAATGGCCCCCTACTAACCCAGGTTTAAATGGAAGAAAATTCCATTTCGTGCCTGCCGCCTCAAGCACTTCGTGTGTATCAATTCCGACCTTCTCAAAAATCAATGCCAGCTCATTGACAAATGCAATGTTCAGATCACGCTGAGAGTTCTCAATTACTTTGGCGGCCTCAGCTACTTTGATGGACGATGCTTTGTGTGTACCTGCTTTGATAATTTTTTTATACAGTTGATCTACTTTTTCTGCAATTTCAGGTGTGCTCCCACTCGTTACTTTCTTTATGGTGGTAACACGATGTTGTTTGTCTCCGGGATTGATCCGCTCGGGGGAATATCCGCAGAAAAAATCTTCATTGAACTTCAGTCCGCTTTCTTTTTCAAGTATAGGCACACATATTTCCTCAGTACATCCGGGGTAAACGGTAGACTCATAAATAACTACATCCCCCCTTTTAAGCACCTTACCCACTGTTCTGCTGGCACTTTCAACAGGTCGTAAATCTGGTTTCTTGAATTCATCCACAGGTGTGGGTACTGTTACAATGTAGTAGTTCACATCAGCCAGATCCTTTATATCTGAAGAATAGGAAAGTTTCACTGCTTGCTTGAATTCAATGGCATCCACTTCTCTTGTACGATCAAAGCCTTTTTTCAATTCCTCTATTCTTCCTTTATCAATATCAAAACCAACAACATTGATGATCTTCCCAAACTCTACTGCCAGTGGAAGACCTACATAACCCAATCCTATTATTCCAATTTTTTCCATTATACTTTAATCTTATAATATTCCTTATACCAAGTCACAAAGTTACCAATACCTTCCTCAATTGAAGTTAAGGGTCTGAATCCAATTGCATTCTCAAGTGCCTCAATATCTGCATACGTTTCAGGTACATCGCCTGGTTGAATAGGCATAAAGTTTTTTACAGCCTCCCTTCCCAGTTTTTCTTCGAGTATCTCAATAAACCTGAGAAGTTCTACGGGTTTATTGTTCCCTATATTAAAAACCCTATAAGGCGCAAAGCTAGTAGCCGGATCGGGAGCATTTCCATTCCATGCTTTGTTCCCTTGAGGTATTTTTGGAAGTAACCTTACAATTCCCTCAACAATATCATCAACATAAGTAAAATCGCGTTTCATTTTACCGTGATTATATACATCGATGGGTTTTCCTTCAAGGATGGCTTTTGTAAAGAGAAATAGTGCCATATCTGGTCGTCCATAAGGGCCGTATACTGTAAAGAAGCGCAAACCTGTGGTTGGTAAATTGTATAAACTGGAATATGTATGCGCCATCAGTTCGTTGGCTTTTTTTGTAGCTGCATACAAAGAAAGGGGATGGTCTACATTGTGATGTACAGAAAAAGGCATTTTTGTATTTGCACCATATACTGAACTGGACGAAGCATATATAAGGTGCTCCGGCTTATGATGGCGGCAAGCCTCAAGAATATTGATGAATCCTTGAATATTGAAATCAATATAAGCTTGTGGATTTGTTAGTGAATAACGAACACCCGCCTGGGCTGCCAAATTGACAACATACGAGAATGAATGCTCCTTAAACAATCGTTCGAGCCCATCTTTGTCTTCCAGGCTCAATTGCATGAACGTAAAGCTTTCAACTTGTTGGAGAAGGTTAAGCCGGCTCTCCTTGAGAGAGATCTCATAATAGTCATTCATATTATCAATGCCCACTACGGCATAGCCTCCCTTCAAAAGGTGCTTTGAAAGATGAAAACCTATAAAACCGGCTGCTCCGGTAACCAAAACTTGTTTTTTAGACATCACTATAAAATGAACTGCAAAACTAAGATTTTAGGTTGATTTTGTATTATTCTCTAATTTGCGGGCTTCAATTTACAATTATGGAAAAGCAGGCAAACAGCGATGAAATTGATTTATTAGAGCTCTTGGTGAAAACTGTGCTGTTGATTAAACGCAACCTGATCCAGATTATCATTTTTTTTGTTGTTGGAACGGGACTTGGGTACGCTTATGCTTCTCTGGTGCCTAAAGTCTATGAAAGCAAAATGCTGGTGAGTTCCGATATATTGACAGAATCCTATAGTGAGAAGTTATTTGAAAGTCTCCAGGGTTTGATTAAGGAGAAAAATTATAACGAGTTATCCTCCAGGACTGGTTTAACCCCAGATGAAAGTGAGTCCCTTTCAGCAATAAAAATTGAAAGTGCCTTAAAAGATAAGCCTCAAAAGGAAGATGAGAAGAAGTTTTTTCTAATAACTGTTGAGTTGATTGATCAATCCATTCTACCTAAGCTTCAAAATGGATTGATCCAATTCCTCCAACAAATTGATTTCGTAAAAGTGAGGGTTGAACAAAGGAAAAAATACTACTCTGACTTAATAAAGCAAATAGATACAGAAATTCAATCTTTAGAAGAGTTCAAGCGTAAAATTTATAATGGAAATTTTTTCCAAAACTCAAAGGGCAATGTAATGTTTGATCCTACAACAGTTAACTCAAAAATTGTTGACCTAAGTAAAGAAAGAGGTGGATTTGTAATGGCGCTTGAAACTGTCAATAGCGTTCAGGTAGTGGAGGGCTTCACCCAATTCGACAAGCCCATCTGGCCCAAAAAATCGGTTTCTCTGGCGGCAGGAGCCACGTTAGGGTTGTTTTTGGTTGGTATAATGATTGCCTTTAAGTCGATAAGAAAATTGGTGCGGTTTGCAGAGGAGCACTCAAGCCAAAAAACAAAGAGTTGATCGTAACCCTATTCAAAAAAGAATTTACGCTTGAGCTGAGACGTAAGTCTGTTGTTTCAGGGCTGGCGCTTTATCTGTTTAGCACAGCCTTCATCTGTTACCTTACCTTTAACCTTCGGCAAAACCTGGTTACTCCTTTGGTTTGGAGTGCTTTGTTTTGGATCACCATTCTTTTTACCGCTGTCAATTCAGTTGCTAAAAGCTTTATAGGAGAAAAGAAAGGACGCGACATTTATTACTATTCCATCGCTAATCCGGCTTCCATTATCCTCTCCAAAATTCTATACAATTTTTTACTCTGCACATTATTATCAGCCGCTGGCTATATTCTCTTTGTACTGTTTCTTGGAGATCCTATCCACGATCTAATTATCTTCGCGACATTGATTCTTCTCACTTCTCTGGGGTTCGCTTCGTCACTCACACTCCTCTCCAGCATTGCTGCCAAAGCCAATAACAGCACTATCCTTATGGCTGTGTTGAGCTTTCCTATTGTCATCTCCATCTTGTTGATGGCTATAAAAGTGACCAAAAATTGTATTGACGGACTGGGCTGGGATGCAAGCTGGGATGAAATGCTCACTCTTTTATCTATAAATTGCCTCGTTGCTGCGGTGTCCTATTTACTCTTCCCTTATATTTGGAGAAGTTAGTTTAATCGGCCTCCTATTTTGTCGATTCTTATCATGAACAATTTCAATCTCTCTGAAAAAAATGGTTAAAAACTGGTGGAAAATTGTTTCCGTTCTTCTGTTGATCTATACCCTGATTGCCGGATTTTTAATGTCCGTGCCAAGGCTAAACATTATTAATGAAAGTATCCGTGCCTTGTATTTTCATGTTCCCATGTGGTTTGGTATGATTGTTATGTTTCTGATTTCTACCATTTATGCCATCAAGAACCTCAGAACCCCAACCATTAAAAATGATATCCTATCGGTTGAATTTGCCAATACAGGGCTCATTTTCGGCCTTCTGGGTATTACTACGGGAATGATTTGGGCCAATTATACCTGGGGAAGTCCATGGCATGGTGACCCCAAGCAAAACGGGGCGGCCATCGCGTTATTAGTATACCTTGCATACTTTGTATTGCGGGGTTCGGTGGATAACCAGGAACAACGATCCCGCCTTAGTGCAGTCTACAATATTTTTGCCTTCGCGGCCATGATCCCACTCATCTTTATCATTCCCCGCATGACCAGTTCAATGCATCCAGGAAACGGAGGAAATCCTGGCTTTAATGCCTACGACCTGGACAGCAGAATGAGAATGGTTTTTTATCCTGCTGTTGTTGGGTGGATACTTCTTGGGGTATGGATTGCTACCCTTAGAGTACGTATGAGAAATGTAGAAGAACAGATTTTAGAAATTGAAGATTATGCGTAAATATTTATTGCTGATGTTTTTAACACTTTCATCGCTGGCAACATATGCCCAACAGGAGGTTGAAATGGCGGATACCATGCGCTCAGAAGGCAAAATTTATGTGGTTGTAGCCATTTTGGGGCTCATACTGTTTGGGCTGATCGGATATTTGGTAATACTGGACAGAAAAGTATCAAAACTCGAAAAGAAACTTTCAGAGAGGAGGTAATTTGATCTCAAACTGATTGACATCAATTGTATTTTCAAGTCCCGAATTCATAATTTTGCCTTACCTTTGCAAGCGGAAAAAAGGGGAGGAAAAATGAAAAAAACACACATTCTTGCCATTGTCGTTATTGCAGTTGCCATTGGTATAATCATCACAACAGCTGGTGACGCCAGTACCTATGTAAATTTCAATCAGGCTTATGAAATGGCCGCAACAGGAAACAACACCAGTATCCATGTGGTCGGTCAGTTGAAAAAAGACCCCAATGGCAACGTGGTTGGACTCAAAAACTCATCCGATAATCTTTCTTTTTCTTTTATTCTGGTAGATGACAATGGCAAAGAACAAAAAGTTTTTTATAATGAACCAATGCCCCCCGACTTTACCCGCTCAGAAAATGTAGTTGTAGTGGGTGGCTATCAGGAAGGTAATTTCGTTGCCAACAAGATCCTGCTTAAGTGTCCTTCAAAATACCAGGAGCAAAGTGTGAACGCAGGGATTTAAAAACTAAGGGTAGAAAAATTCATGATTCATTACTTTGTTGGTGACCTGGGTCATCTTTTTGTTATCATTTCATTCGTTACCTCCCTGGTAGCTGCATTCGCTTACTGGAAAGCGAGGACAATCACCGATGTGGATGTTAAACAAGCATGGATCATTAATGCCCGCATTGCTTTTTATGCGCATACTTTTGCGGTAATAGGTGTCTTCGTTGCCCTCTTTTACATCATTTATAACCATTATTTCGAATACCACTACGCATACAGCCACTCCTCAAGGCATCTTCCAGCGCACTACATGGTTTCCTGTTTTTGGGAAGGGCAAGAGGGCAGCTTTTTATTGTGGATTTTCTGGCAGGCATTAATTGGTGTTGTAATTATTCACACCCAAAAGAAATGGGAAGCTCCCGTAATGGTGGTATTTGCCCTTGTTCAGGCTTTTCTGGCTTCGATGATATTGGGTATCGTAATTCCTTTTGCAGATTTGAAAATTGGAAGCTCTCCATTTATCCTGCTTCGAGATGCACTAAACGATCCCATCTTTAAACTTCAGCCCGACTTTATTCCGGCTGACGGAAGTGGCCTTAATCCATTATTACAGAACTATTGGATGGTCATCCATCCTCCCACTTTATTTCTGGGTTTTGCTCTTACCATTGTTCCTTTTGCATTTTGTATTGCCGGCCTGTGGGAGAAAAAATATTCAGAGTGGATAAAGCCTGCCCTACCCTGGACACTATTGGGTGGAGCCATTCTGGGTCTTGGTATCCTGATGGGTGGCTATTGGGCCTACGAGACCCTTAATTTCGGAGGCTACTGGAACTGGGATCCAGTGGAAAACGCGGTGTATGTGCCCTGGTTGATACTTATAGCCTCTATTCACACCATGATTGTCTATAAAAACAATCAAACAGCCTTAAAGACTTCTATTATACTGGTTATCAGTGTTTTTATACTCATTCTTTATTCCACATTTCTTACCCGAAGCGGTATCTTAGGGGATGCCTCTGTACACTCTTTCACCGATTTAGGACTCTCTGGCCAATTGCTCGTCTATCTATTGTTCTTTACCCTGGCTTCCGTTGTATTGGCGATTGTACGCTGGAAAGAGATTCCGTCCTCCGAAAAAGAGGTATCTACCTATTCGCGTGAATTCTGGATCTTTCTTGGCGCTACTGCTTTGTGTCTAATGGGCTTCCAGGTAATCATCCCCACTTCCATACCTGTGTATAATAGTATAGTTGGTTTGTTTGGTGGCACTTCCAACCTGGCACCTCCCGCTGATCAAGTGGCATTTTATTCAAAATTCCAATTGTGGTTTGGTGTGGCTATTGCCCTCCTTTCTGGTACCGCACAATTCTTTTGGTATAAGCGAATTGATAAATCGAAATTAAAAAAAGAGTTGCTCCCCTCTGTTTTAATTTCATTGATTGTGTTTGCGCTGATTATTTCTATTGCAGGCATAAGTGAGCCTTCTTACCTGGTATTAACCCTTGCAAGTGTTTACATCATTATTTCCAACCTTAAGGTACTATGGAGTGTCATCAAGGTAAACCCCGCATTATCGGGAGGTGCTTTGGCTCACATCGGAATTGGCCTTGCACTTATCGGTATTATGTTTTCTTCAGGCTACTCTACCGTGGTATCCCTGAACAACACCGGTATGTTGATTTCGAATGAATTAAGCACTGAATTTAATCGCGACAACCTGCTCTTATTCATCAATGAGCCTCGAACAATGGCCGGTTATGACATTGAGTTTCTTGGCGAGCGGTTCGAAGCCAAGAATAAATCGGGGTACATTAAGAAGAATGATGTGCTGTTGACACCTGACCCCTATAGGGTAGTAGCTAAGCGGGATATTTTTTATAAAGACAAAAAGTTATATACTAAAAAAGATACGTTTGAAATATATCCTGAAAATACCTACTACGAAATAGAGCTTCGCAAAGGAGATAAGGTGGAAGCGGTTTTATTTCCAAGGGTACAAATTAATGAAGCGATGGGAGGGTTCATCGCCTCTCCGGATATAAGTAGAGGAGTTGTCCGTGACTTGTACACACACGTCTCGGCTCCTATGAACAGGGAAGCTGAGGTAGAGTGGAGTGACCTGGAAGAGGTAAAAGTAAAGCCCGGTGAACAGTTTTTTGTTAATGATTACGTGGCGGTACTGGAGGATGTAAAACGCATTGATGAAATACAGGGAGTCACTTTAAGGGATGGTGACGTAGCCGTGCAGGCTAATGTGAGTGTGAAAGGCGAAAGAGACACTTATTACGCAGATCCTATTTTTCTCATCAAAGACAAGACACAGGTGGGAAGGATCTCTTCTGAGATAAATGACCTTGGTGTGAAGATCACATTGCTAAATATTCATCCGGAAACCAATGAATTTTCCTTGGGCCTAAACGCCCGTCAAAAAGACTGGGTAATTATTAAAGCACTGGAAAAACCTTTCATTAATTTGTTATGGTTAGGCACCGGTATCCTCATCGTTGGCTTTTCAATCGCAATGGTCAGACGATTCAAAACAGCCTGACTTAAGTCAGAATCAGCTTTTCTATTATTCCATCCAGGGTTATTCCTTCGGCTTCAGCTTTAAAATTTCGCACAATTCGATGGCGCAGCACTGGCTTTGCAATGGCCTGCACATCTTCAATATCTGGCGAATACTTCCCTTGCAACAAAGCATTGCATTTTGCGCCAAGCACCAAATACTGAGATGCCCGTGGCCCTGCACCCCACTCCAAAAACTCATTGGCAGTAACCGACCCATTCACTCCCGGCCTGGTGAGGTGGCTCAACTTTACTGCATACTCAACCACATTATCGGCTATAGGTACACGTCTTACCAAATGCTGAAATTCAATAATCTGTTCTGCATTAAGTATTTTATCAACGCTCTGAATGTCGTCAGCGGTGGTATTTTTTACAATGGTCACTTCCTGATCATAGGTAGGATAATCCAGCAATACATTGAACATAAAACGGTCCAACTGTGCTTCAGGCAATGGATAAGTTCCTTCCTGTTCAATTGGGTTTTGCGTTGCCAAAACAAAAAAAGGTTTTGGCAATGCATATTGCTGGCCTGCAATGGTAACTGAATACTCCTGCATCGATTCTAAAAGTGCCGCTTGTGTCTTGGGGGGGGTTCGGTTAATTTCATCCGCCAATACGATGTTGGCAAATACAGGTCCTTTTACAAATTGAAAATTCCTTTCCTTATCCATGGTCTCCGCCCCCACAATATCTGAGGGCATAAGGTCTGGGGTAAACTGTATTCGCTTAAACTGCAAATCAAGCGAAGTAGCTATAGTGTGAACCAAAAGTGTTTTCGCCAATCCTGGAACTCCCACTAACAATGAATGTCCCTGACAAAAAATTGAAGTGAGGAGCAGGTGAACTACTTCATCTTGACCAACTACAACCTTGGCAATTTCATTCTTAAGTTTCTGGTGAGCCTCCGAAAGCGCGTCTGCTGCTTCTACATCATTTGTAAATCGTGAAACCATTCTTTATTGCTGGAATTTAAAAGTAAACTGCGTCTATTGAAAAAATCTATTCAAGGAGGTGACAGAAATTATATTCTGGATCTATATTAATAAAGATATCCCTTCTTGCCTTGCTAAACCATTTGTCCAAAGCGTTATCCTTCTTTTCGGCAAGTGCGGCAGCCTGTATTCTGTGCCAATCATCCTTGAGGCTGGCCTGGTGGGGCGGCAATTTTGTTTTGAAAAATAAGATTCTTACTGCGTCTTTCCCATCATCTGTTCTGTACCTAATGGGCCTACTGATTCCTCCCGTTTTCATTGTGTCAATGGTAAAGTAAACAACCGGGTCTATTTCTTTGATAGAGATTTTGGTGCCCCCATCGGCATCTGTAAAAAAGCCACCTTGCCCTTTTGTTTCGGGGTCATCCGAATATTCTTTTGCCGCCTTTTGAAAATCAATACTGTCAGTTACGATTTTTACCCTCAAACTGTCCAAAAATTTCTCTGTGCGGTTGATGTCCTCCTCAGATGGTGTTGCAGAGATCAAAATATGTCTTGAATTGTATTCGTTTCCTCTTCGGTCAATCAATTGCATAATGTGAAAACCGAATGGAGATTCGAAGGGTTGAGAAATTTCGCCTTTGCGCAATCTGAATGCTGTCGCTTCATAAGCCGACACCATTGCTCCTCTTCCCACAAATCCCATCTCTCCACCATTCATTTGGGCACTCGGATCTTCTGAAAATTGCCTTGCCAGGTCGTTAAAGTTCTCACCTCGCAAAATTCTTTCTCGAATATCCCTTAGCTTTTGCTTCACCGCCTCTTTCTGTGCATCACTGATTTTCGCCACTCTCACAATTTGTGCAACCTCCACATCAGATGAGTAAAAGGGAAGGCTGTCCTCAGGAATTTTATTAAAAAATCTACGAACTTCGGAAGGAGTCACGGAAATATCTTTTGTTATCATCTGTGTCATTTCACTGCCAAGCATTTGTTCACGAATTTGGTCGCGGAGGTCCAACCGAATTTCATCCATTGTTTTGCCATACGCCCGTTCGAGTTCTTCAGGAGAGTTACCTGAGCTTTGCAAAATCATTTGCATTCTCCGTGCGGTGTTTTGATCCACCTGCTCATCTGTCACCACCACAGAGTCAATCTCAGCCTTTGCCACCATTAGCTTATTCACAATAAGTCTGTTTAGCAATCCACATTTTGCATCTGCAGAGGCAGGATTGCCTTCAGCCAAATAATTTTGATAGGTGCCCTCCAATTCAGATTTGAGAACGATATAGTTATCCACTTTGGCTATTATTTTATCAACCAAAAAGCCTGGATTGTCCTGAGCCCCCAAAATGGGTGACAATAACAATAGCCCAACAAGCAGGTAATTACTTATTGAATATTTCAAAATCCTTGTTTTCTGCAGCCTTTTCATACACTTCTTCTTCCAATTTTCGCGCAAGTTCTACTTTTCTTTTGTTAATAATAATATTTTTTATGTCCTGTTTAACGAATTCAAGCGGTGACACATTGTCCGAAATCTTATACGCATCTATTTTCAAATAATATAAATACCCGGCATCACTGGTCTCATAATACGGATAGCTTTTTAAAAATTGAATTTTATTGGGAATCTCAGCAAGGGGTGAGTTCACCACTAAATTATCAAACTCAATCCAACTTGAATCTGAAAGATGATAGGCTGTAGAAAAGCTTAAACAATAAGATTTCAGGTCATTTCTATCTTTCTCTTTATTAGAGAAGATCAGATCCTTGATACGATTGGTTCTGGGGGCGCCCTGAGGCACTTTAATGTAAGCACCTCTTATAATATTCTGTTTAAGGATGAAGTTATCAAGATTTGCCTTGTAGTACTCTTCTACCTCCGCATCCGACACCTCTGTACTCATGTGTTGTTGAATGTAAAGTTTTTGAAATTGGTACCCGATTAGGCTGTATCTGTAATCCAGAATTTTTCTCTCTACCTCAGCTTCATTAATGTCTATTCTCTTAAGTGCCTCATTAATCAATACTTGCTTCCGCACCCAGCTGTTGATATAGGCACTCAATCTTGCAATGCTATCTTCTTTTGGTGTATTCGGAGTAACAATGCCTTCCAACTCATCCAAATACAAGTAAGTATCATTCACTCTTGCCACTGGTCTTCTGGCCATGTCCCGCTCAGACTTTTCCTTTTTCATCCTAATCAATTCGCAACTACTCAGGCACAATAGTGCACAAAGCAAGAAAACCCCAGCAAAGGGTCTATGCTGTAAGGGAATTATTCTTACAATCCGGTTGATCTTCAAAACTTATTTTTAGTCGTTAACTCCAATATAGCCATCTTCTTGCCCTTCGAATTGACCTTTATTTTATATTTATTCTTCAACTGAGCAATCCAATCCTTCTCCAATTTATCCTGATAGTCTGAAATTATACTTGCCCTGGCCTCTTCAAATTTTTTTATACCGGGTGGAATAAGGCTGTTTACCTCCACAAGATAATACATTCCTTCTGCTTCCGCCTGGTGCAGTCCCACTGTCCAATTTATTTTATCAATTGCTGCATGGTCCCCTTTTTCGTAAGCCCGGAAATTAGTGACAGATTTAAACTCTTTCAGGTCTCCGGCTTTTAACGTATCTCCTGCCATGATCTTAATCTTTGCTGAATCAATTACCTCTTTGGCCGTAGCAGAAAAAATTCTGGCCTCCACCCGAAGACCCGCGCCATAGGAGTTCATATTTTTATTATAGTAATCCCTTTGGCCTAAAGTATCTTCCGATGCTTTATTCCATATCTCTTTTTCCATGATACTAAAAAGCAAGATTCCTTCTCTGTACTCATTGACAAGATTTTGGTATTCAGGGTTTTCTTTTTGTAGTTTGATATCCTCCATCTTTGAAAGACACTCTTCCACAAACTGATCGTACAATTGTTTTATGTAAATCGTTGGAGAAATGTTGGTAGGTGATTGGTTAATTATAATGTAGTTCTTAAAATTTTCTAAAGTATAGGGCTCATCATCCAGCGAGAACAGAGCAAGTTCCCTATCTTCAGCCGGGTTATAATCCCATTTGCCTTTTATCAAACTGGAATCGGCCAGAGTTGCTATACGATTCATCGTCTCAGGACTTTCTCTATAGTGTAGTTCTTTCTTCCTTTTCTCCACTTCTTCAGATTTCGAAATGCTCATCCTTTCATCTCTTGCTACTCTTCTCTTCAAAGATACCTCCAGATCATTAAATGAGGGAAGCGGAATCTTCTTTTCAAATCTGATAATGTGCCATCCGAAAGAAGTCTGAAAAGGTTCAGATATTTCACCCGGTTTGCTCATCGTAAAAGCTATTTCCTCAAATTTGGGTGCCGAAGCCAAAGCTCCAGGTCCAAATGGCTTCAGCCTTCCTCCATTGTCTTTGGTCCCTGGGTCCTGCGAATACTCAGAACACATTTCATTCCAATCCGCATTTTCTTTCAGTTTTTTATACACCTCATCTATTGTGCTCTTTGCTTCCTCCCCTGAGCCTCTAATCAGAATGTGAGAAACCTCCACTTCGCCCCTGGATGGTCTTTTTTCTTCTACTTTAATTAAATGATAACCAAACCTGGTACGTACAGGCTTCGAAATTTCACCTACTTTTAAATGATAGGCTGCCTCTTCAAATGGATATACCATTTGAAGTGCTGAAAAGTATCCCAGCGACCCGCCATTGGACTTCGCTGAAGGATCCTCAGAAAATTCTCTTGCAAGTTTTTCAAATGACTCACCCCCCATCGCCTTCTCTCGAATAGCCATTATTTTATTGTATGCAGCAAGCGTGTCGGCAGGTATAGCATCGGGATTCATGTTTATAAGAATATGTGAAGCTTTAATTTCCCAACCCAATCTTTCATAGGCCTCTTTTACCAGCTTGTCAAGTAAATCTTGTTTTACCACAAATGGTTTTCTTAATTCTTCCTTGTAGGTGTTTAACTCTTTTATAAACTCTGGCTTTAAATCCATTTCTCTGAACGCTGCTTCTGCCACCTTCAACTTAAAGTTGATGAACAGCTCTAAATATTCTTCAATCTTCTCTTTTGTAAATTCCTCTGTCTTCCCCTGGTGATTTTTATTGTACAGGTAAACAAATTCTCTCACTTTAACAGGTTTGCCATTAATTGAAAATAGTACGAGGTCATCTGTCTTCTTTTGTCCTTTGGCTACAATAGAAAATACTAAAAAGGTTATAATTATTAATAAATTATTTTGCCTCATCTCCCACATCAGAATGCTATTCAGTAAACTATTTTGAACTACTTCTTGAAGCCAGCAAGTATTTTATCTACTGGTGTAGTGCCTGAAAAAGTTTTAATTAGCTGTAAATTTTTATCGTACAGAACGATATGTGGTATATTATGAATTTGCCACAGGTCTAATACTTTAACCGGACTTGCATAGGCAAATCGTACATTTTTAAACTCGTTAAGCTGGTATTTTACTGAAAAATCTCTAATCCTTTGTAGGGGTTCGGAACCAATCATTATTATAGTAATATTTTGTAGCTGATCCATGTGCTTGTAAAATTCTTTTGCCTGATCCTGACAGTGTTCGCAGCCCGGGCTAAATAAGACCGCCAACAACGATTGCCGCACGTCACCTTTTGTAAATTCAAATTGAGTACTATCGAGGTTATAAAGTTGTAACCTGTCCAACTCCCCCATACTTACTGGAGCAGAGTCTGCCGGATTACAACTATTCAATAACACTATGGCCAGTACTAATGCCAAACTTAATGTGAGGTATGGAGCGCGCCCTTTTTTCATATTATTCATACTATCAATTCTCATTTTTTATAAATTTTTGTCAACCGACACATGTTCTTTCCGTCTTTTGAGCCATACTCTACTTTATCCATTATGGATTTGACAAGGCGAATTCCTAATCCACCCTTTCTTTTTTCATGAATCAAATTATCCATTTTTGGTTCATTGAATGCATTGATATCGAATACATTCCCATCATCTACAATTTCAAAAACCAACTCTCCGCTAGATGGCTCAACAATATGGAGCTCAATTTTGTGATCCGGGTTACAGTGGTGCGCATGAATCATGAGGTTGGAGCACATTTCATCAATGGCAAGCACAATAGCACTCAATTCCAGTTCAGGAATAGCATAGTCCTTCAGCGAATTTCTGATAAATTCGCGAATGCCCTTTAAGTTGCTCAGGCTACACCCTATGTTATATCGATAATTCATTTACCAATTGCTTCGCTTCTTCTTTGGTAGTGCAAATGTGCAGTAAGTCGGCAAGCCCCAAAATACTGAAATTGTTAGCCACCTTTTCATTCAAACCAAACATTACCATGCTTATTCCCTTGTCTATAAATTCTTCAATATAAGACATGAAAACACCAAGGCCGGCTGAGGAGATGTATTCCAAGGAGCTGCAATCCACTAGAATTTTTTTGAACCCCTCACCCACACTTTTGGCAATAGAGAGATCCAATTCAATGGACGAACTAGCATCAATCT
This sequence comes from uncultured Ohtaekwangia sp., assembly GCA_964409415.1. GTDB lineage: Bacteria > Bacteroidota > Bacteroidia > Cytophagales > Cyclobacteriaceae > ELB16-189. The sequence goes on from CAYPDF010000002.1 coordinate 136,456, forward strand.
CACCGATAATTGCCAATGTGTCAATTCCGTCTTCTTGTAGTCTTTTGATTTGAACCATATTTAATAACGATTTAAATTTTTATAAGTTTTGCTCTATTTAAACCTTACAATCATTGTCGTAAAATCATCATTTATATCATCCGTTCCTGAGTATTCGTATAGCCTGGAAATCAGGTACTCCTGAATTTCTTTAGCTCCCTTATCCTTCACACCCAAAATAGTGTGCTCAAGGTTATCATACCCAAATTCTTCACCTTTGCTATCATTGGCCTCTGTAATCCCATCTGTATATAAAACCATCACATCTCCTTTTTTATATTCTATTCGATATACATCAATCATGTTGTAATAGGTTTTATTCTTTACCATACCCAGGGCCGCACCCTTATCTTGTAGGTATTCCGCCTTACCTGTGGCACTGCTGTAATAAAGCACCGGACAATGCCCTGCCCTGCAATAGGTAATCTCCTTTTTTTGACTATCCAACACAAAATATATGGCTGAAATGAAAGAGCCCCTTTCTAAACAAAATACAAGCGCCTGATTGGCCCGCACCATAAATTCACGCGGATCTAACTCTTGTTGTGCCAGACTATGAAATATCCCCTTCATTTGTGACATATGAAAGGCCGCTGTAGTTCCTTTACCGGAAACGTCTGCAATTATTAAGGCAACTTTGTGCTCATTTATCCGGATGGTGTCATAATAATCGCCTCCTACCTCATCTGCAGATTGTGAGAAGGCAGCGATGTCAAAATCCCCGTTGGATTCAAGGTGTTCCGGCAACAGACTTTTTTGAACCGTTTTGGCAATTTTAAGCTCCTCTTTGTAGCGTTCATTTTGAAAAGCTTCTTCCAGTAACCTGAAATTTTCAATGGAAATACCTGCCTGATTTGCGAAGGTGGAAACCACACGAGTCATTTCTTTGTTAAAACCATCCGGGAGTTCTTTGAGTACAGCAAGCGTACCAATTGACTCTCCCTTTACTACAATTGGAAATGAGAGCAGTGAACGAAATCTGGCACCTTTCAATGAGCCCAGGTGCCTGGATAAATTTTTTGTTTTATCTACTCCTTGATCCAGCGCCCCCTTAATTTTATTATTATAAATATGGCCTTGAATGGCTCTGGCCTCGGGTTCAGTTATCTCGTAGGTAAATAAGCGGTCTTCTTCGGATACGCTTTTTATTTCCAGCCAGGCAGCATCGGCAAAAACAGAACTTACTGAACTTTCCAACAAAATATTGTAAACACTTTCTTCATTTTGCTCAGTTTGAATAGATTGGCTAATCCGCTGAAAATTGACTACCTCTTCGAGCTTTTGTTCGAATACAGATGAAGTTGGTAGGTTGAACAATATCACTAAAAAGGAAAAAAGGCTATATACCATGACAAAGCCAAAAATAGAAAGGCTAAAGGTGTGCTCCCTGAAGTCTAAAAAGGAGGTGGACTGAATGCCAATATAGTCTGCCAGCCGGGTGGTTGTATAGAAGAAGTAGCCCAAATAGAAAAAGGCCAACAACAACAATAACAAGCTTGTCCATTTTTGCTTAAAATTAAGATAAGCCACCCACTTCATATTGGCTGTAAGTACAAGACCCAGTCCTCCAAGGAGCAAAGCGATAATAGTGCTCAGGGTGCCATTAGTTCCGGAATTAAGACTATCGTATATAAGGGCAAAGAGCAAAGTAAATTCAAATACATTCCAAATTCTGATCAGCCATTTCGATTTTTGGTATAAAATCAGGCGCTTCCATGAAGTGAAAGCGGCCATAAGAAAACTTAAGAAAAGGGCCAGGTTGATATGATAAACTACATCAGTAAACAGGATGTTGGTGGCTAGCGCGGTATCTCCCAGCAGAAATAAGATCAGCCGTAAGCCCAAAGAAACTACAGTAGCAACCAAGCCTGTTGCAAATACACGCCAGAGTAGATCGGTAAAGTTGAGGTTCTCCTCCTTCTCAATTTTAAACTTATAATAAAAGAAAAGACATAGTACATACAGATCAAACATGAATCTGGAAAGCCAAAGCGGAATATCTGGATTTAGCCCCCGTATGTCGCTAAGAAGGATGGTGACATCAGAAAAAATTAATACCAGCCAGGCTACTAATGCGCCTAAAAATGTAATCCGTATAAGGGCCCTGGCTCGCAAATGAGAATGGAATTGATAAAAAAATAAGCCAACCGGAAAATTGGCTCTACAATTATAGGAAAAGGAGTCTAGCTCATGAAATATAAGGGTTGCATTTCAATTGTAGCGACTCACACTTCACCCCCAATAAAGGTGAATGATTGGATAGTTCAGAATTTGCCCTCTCCACAGCTTGCCCTCTCCACAGCGAGAGAGAATAAAAATTATGCTCCTTCCCTCATTTTTGGATGGATGAGGTTAGAATAGCACTACAACGAACTAACTCCTCTATTGCGCCAATTTGATTCTCTCAATCTTACTATTTGCCGACACTGGTTTCAAAAGCAAAAAAACTCCATTTACAAACAAAATACCCTATTTGAGTCTAGTTTCGACTATAGTTTGGTGCTTCCTGCGTAATAGAAACATCATGAGGATGGCTTTCACTCACTCCAGCTGCTGTAATCTTTACAAACTTGGACCCTTTTAGCTTTTGTACATTTTTAGCACCACAATACCCCATCCCTGCCCTAAGGCCTCCTACGATCTGATACAGTACCTCAGACACATGTCCTTTGTAGGGCACTCTGCCAGATATTCCTTCTGGAACCAGTTTCTTCACGTCATCCTCCACATCCTGAAAATACCTGTCTTTAGATCCTTTGCCCATTGCTTCCACAGAACCCATACCTCTGTAGGATTTAAACTTCCTTCCCTCATACAATATCATTTCGCCTGGCGCTTCAACCGTCCCAGCCAATAATGAACCTACCATTACACTGTCCGCCCCTGCAGCTATTGCTTTTACAATGTCACCAGAAAACCGGATTCCGCCATCTGCTATTATTTTAACACCAGATCCTTTCAGCGCTTTGGCTGCCTCATATACTGCTGACAATTGTGGCAAACCAACTCCTGCTACAATTCGGGTGGTACAAATGCTCCCGGGTCCTACACCTACTTTCACCGTATCGGCCCCGGCTTGGGCAAGCATTTTTGCCCCGGCACCTGTGGCTACATTCCCCACCACCAACTCCAAATCAGAAAATTTTTTCTTCACTTCTTTGGCACTGTCAATAACAAACTTGTGATGACCATGAGCGGTGTCTATGCTGATAACATCTACACCTGAGGTTATAAGGGCAGTTATCCTATCAATGATATCCGGAGTGACCCCAACGGCCGCGCCCACCCGTAGTCGACCAAAGCTATCCTGGCAGGCATTGGGCTTATTTTTTTTCTTCTGAATATCCTTAAAAGTAATTAAGCCAGTGAGCTTACCTTTTTTATTTACAATAGGAAGTTTTTCAATTTTATATTTCTGTAAGATAACCTCTGCTTTTTCCAGTGTAATGCCATCCAGGGCGGTAATAAGGTTCTCTTTAGTCATCAGCATTTCCACCGGCTTTGACATATCCTTCTGAAATCTCAAATCACGGTTAGTGATTATACCCACGAGTTTGCTGTTTCCATCTACTACAGGAATACCCCCAATCTTAAAATCTCGCATAATATTTTCGGCATCCCCTATTGTGGAATTTACCATTAGGGTGATGGGATCGAGAATCATCCCACTTTGTGATCGCTTAACCTTACGCACTTGTGCAGCCTGATCCTCTATAGACATGTTCTTGTGAATAAACCCTAAACCTCCTTCCAGCGCCATTGCGATGGCCAGGTCCACCTCTGTTACGGTGTCCATAGCAGCTGAAATGATGGGTATATTTAACTTTATTTTACTTGTAAGGTGTGCACTTATATCTGTCTCCCGTGGAAGCACTTCAGAGTAGGCAGGCACCAACAGCACATCATCATAGGTGAGCGCTTCAAAAAGAAATTTGGATGAGTTAAGGGGAGTCATAGCAAATAATATTTACGATCCATTATTTGCCGAGCAAAGCTAGCCTAATTTGAGGACAACTCAATTGCTCCCCTCTAATTTATCTCATTAACTTTACGGATTCAACACCCTGATGATAAAGTCAAGTAAAGACCTCAAACCAAAACCCATGACCAGACTCTTCATATCATTCTTCTTTATGCTTCTTTCCGCAGGTTTATTTGCTCAGACACAAACGGGCAAAGCTTCATTTTATGCCGACAAATTTGAGGGGAGATCTACGGCCAGTGGCCAAAAATACAAACACAATAAACTCACTGCTGCTCATAAAACGCTCCCTTTCGGCACTAAAGTAAGAGTGACCAATTTGGCCAATAATCAGACTGTGGAAGTAGTGATTAACGATCGTGGACCTTATGTAGACGGCCGAATTATTGATCTTTCAAAATCTGCCGCAGAAAAACTTGGGTTTGTAAATCTTGGCCTGGCAGAGGTAAAAATGGAGGTAGTAGATGCAGGTGACGGAAAGGGCAAGACTCAACCTGTACCTATCGGACAAGTTTCGATTGACGAAAAAGAGTTTTATGACCTCTCGATATCACGCCTAAAACCCAGGGGCTTTGGGGTTCAAATTGGAACTTACCAGGAATTGGTAAACCTGATGCGGCTGTCTGAAAATCTCAAAAATTCATATAAAAGGGATGTTACTGTTCAGGTAAAAGTGATCAACGGAATCAAATATTACAGTATTATTTTGGGCCGATTCTCTAAAAGAGCAAAGGCAAATGGATTTCTGAGTGAGATAAAGAAAAAATTTCCCGATGCATTTATTACAGAGTTTGACCGCTTATAAAGTATATTCTATCTTTTATTAATTTCTAAAAGGCTTTTTTTGCTAATTCTTGGTTATACCGCATCCGTTTTTATCGGTCTTATTTTAGGTCTTTTAGGTAGCGGGGGCTCTATTCTGGCCATCCCTATTCTAGTTTACTTATTTCAGCTTGATCCTGTCATTGCTACGGCCTATTCACTCTTCATCGTGGGTTCCACCAGCTCAGTGGGCACGATCTCAAAGGGAAGAAAAGGACTAGTTGACTTTAAAACAGGACTAGTATTTGGAGCCCCATCATTACTATCTGTTTTTATTACCCGCAAATGGATCGTGCCTGCCCTCCCAGATATCATTATTAACACTTCCTATCTACTTATCACCAAGCGGATGCTGTTGCTTGGTTTATTTGCAGCCTTAATGATAGCAGCATCATTTTCAATGATTCGTAAGCAAAGGCACATCCGGGAGCCGAAGGAATCCAGCTTTATTTATATGCTAATTCTTGGTCTTATGATAGGGTTACTGACGGGATTGGTAGGTGCCGGTGGTGGGTTTCTAATCATTCCTGCATTGGTGCTTCTGGCCGGTCAGCCCATGAAAGTAGCCGCAGGAACTTCCTTATTTATTATCGCATTTAATTCTCTTATAGGGTTTACAGGCGATATTATTAACATGGAAATTCAGTGGGTATTTCTCGTATCGATTACTGCTCTAGCCATAGCTGGTATCTTTATTGGCAATTGGCTCTCAGCGATGATAAAAGGGGCACATCTGAAGGTAGCCTTTGGGTGGCTCACCCTTGCTATGGGTTGCTGGATATTGGTTAAAGAAGTTATCAGTCAATAATTCAATTGATTGGTGACTTTCGTCACGCTACTTCCAAAATACATTTCCGACCTTTGTATGCCCTTACATTGACAATAGAATTATGGCAGATAAAAAGACCTTTAATGAATTGATACAGGGCGAAAAGCCTGTTTTGGTAGACTTTTTTGCAGAATGGTGTGGCCCTTGTAAAATGATGGCCCCTATCCTTCAGGATTTTTCGAAAGAAATGGGTGATAAAGTCAAAGTCATTAAGGTTGATGTGGACAAAAACCAAAAAGCAGCCACTTCTTATCAAATTCAAGGTGTGCCCACCTTTATTTTATTTCAAAAGGGGAAAATCGTTTGGAGGCAGTCCGGGGCAGTTCCTGGCCATCAATTAAAATCCGTAGTCGCACAATATTTACCTAAGTAAATCTTTAATTAGTTAAGAAGAGATTTTTTTGGGCTATTAACCTGTAATAGATTTCACAATTTCTTCCGCCACACGCTCCGCTGAGGCCAATGCCCCATTTATCGTTCCTGCATCACCACTTACATCGGTAGCCTCACCCGCGAAGAATACTTTATCTCCAATCGGTAACCCTAAATTCTTGCGGTCGTCAAGTGTGGCAGAGGCCATCGGGTATGAATATCCACCTTGAATAAATTCATCTTTACCCCAGTCTTGAATAATAGATAGTACTTCACTGGTATTAAAATCCCTCCTTACAAATGTTGTAGCCTGACCACTATAGATGGCATCCAGCTCTGCCAAAATTGTATTTACCATATTGGGTCCTTGTGCTGATAGTTCAACTGCTTTGGGGCCATTGACGGTAATAGATAATGTTTGGTTAAATTCACTTCTTCCTATTCCGGCACTGAAACAGTTTGGAAACGAAGTGCCTCCCCAGATAAATCCAGTGTTTTCGCCCCAGAAATTTTTCTTAAAGTCAATCACCACACGAATAGAATGATCCATTCCAATTCGAGTCATTGCCGATGTCATTGCACCAGGTAATCCAGGGCTAAATGATATTACACTCTGCTTTAGAACTGAAAGCGGGACAGTAACCACAACTTTACTGGTCTCAATTTGATTGCCATTGGCGTCAGTAATTAAAACCTTATCTCCTGTAGTGTCAATGGAGGTAACCTGTGTGTTGAGCTGAACCAAATCCCTTACCTGATCGAATCTAAAAATCAGAAAATCCTGCATTGGATTGGTCTTGAGCGCCAAACGCGCTCCGTCATGGGCTCTGGTCTGTAGTGACTCGGATACACCAGCCATACCCAACGTGCTGTTGGAGGAACCATATAAATTTCCTATTTGTGAATTGATAAGTGCGGTTACTCTGCCTGGCAAACCAGCGGCTGCTTGTTCAACGGTCACTCCCGATCCGGAAAAATTCTGAAGGCTTTGTACAAAATTTTGCGCATTAACAAAGTCTCCATCTACATCCCAGTCTGTGGCGAGCTTGGCAATATGGTCTAAAACATATCTATCCGAAGATGCTTCACCAATATCAATGGCTTTGACTGCAAAGTGCTTAAGATTGGTTCCCCAAATCGAATCTGAACCATAGATTACCTCCGCTCCTAACTCTATCGGGAAGTCAGCTACAGATAGATTAACAAGTTCTTTTTGATTGCGAAGGGACCGCACGCGACCCCCAATCTGATTGCCAGCCTCCAAAATGGTCACCTTGATCCCTTTGGCTTTTAGAATATCGGCTGTATACATTCCGGCAGCCCCTGCACCAATCACAACCACATCCCCATCAAATGGCACCTCAGGTCCTGGATCATCCTTACTGCATGAGGTTAACAAATGCGGCAATAACAAACCTCCTGAAAGGCCAAAACCTAATTGCTTGAGTAATTTTCTTCTCTTCACCTTATCTACTTTGTCGGAAAGATAAATATATGAACAGATTTATTGAAAATTGGCCTTCTAATGCCCTAATTGCGACAAATTCGAGGTTCTGCCGCAAATAGCGGTCGATTGTCTTATCCTTGAGCTAAAAGTGGATGCTTAAATATCCCTTAGTGAATTTAACATGTTAAAAAGCCATTCTCAAAAAATAAAAAAGATTGCCATAGTCGGCCCGGAGTGTACCGGTAAATCAGAATTATCTAAGTATCTCGCTCAGCATTTTAATACCTGTTGGGTGGCTGAGTATGCCAGGGGTTATATTGATAACTTAAACACTCCCTATTCTGAAGACGATTTAGTAAAGATTGCTCATGGTCAGATTAGACTTGAGGATGAGTGGATTTCTAAAGCCAATCAGGTGTTGATATGCGATACCAACCTGCTGGTCATTAAAGTTTGGAGTAATTTTAAATATGGGCATTGCAGTGAGGAAATATTGCAGCTAATTAAAGAAAGAACATACGATTTATATTTGTTGACTTACATTGATATACCTTGGCAGGAAGATTCTCAACGTGAACATCCCAACGAGAGAGAGGCACTGTGGGAAATTTATAAAGAGGAATTAGAGCAGCAGGATACTCCTTACGTGAAGATCAAAGGCGAGCGCGAAGCACGAAGGGCAATAGCAGTTAAGGCCATTGAAAATTTATTGAACAGAGAATGACTGAAAAGCCTGGGCCCTATGCCGCTTTGCAGATTAGGGATTTTCGTTTTTTTATCATGGCAAGGCAGTGCGCTACACTGGCCGTTCAAATCCAGGCTACTATTGTGGGTTGGCAATTGTATGAAATTACACATGACCCATTGGCATTAGGATTAATTGGACTCACAGAGGCTGTACCGGCCATAACCGTTTCCTTGTATGCTGGCCACATTGCCGACATCATGGCGCGAAAAAAAATAATTTTAAGTGCCATTACACTGCTTCTGTTTTGCGCACTTGCTTTACTTTTTTTTACGTTGGAGCCTGGAGAATTCATACTTCAGTATGGCGCCTTTCCAATTTATCTGGTTATTTTCCTTAGTGGGCTGGCACGCGGCTTTTTGTCTCCCGCCAACTTTTCATTTATGCCTCAATTAATTCCACGGCACCTCTTTGCCAACGCAGTCTCTTTAAACACCACTTTTTGGTTGGTCGGCTCTATCGTAGGACCAATGTTGGCTGGTTTCGTTTATGCACTTATGGGCATTAGCGCCACCTACTTACTGGATGTATTGTTGATTATTGCTGCCCTAAATTTTTACATGGCCATCCCTTCACGGCCTGTTCCTCCTGTTTCCGAAGAGCAGGGTATAAGAGAAAAAATAAAGTCAGGTTTAAAATTCGTATTAAAAACACAAATAATTCTTGGCGCCATAAGCCTGGATATGTTTGCTGTTCTTTTCGGAGGTGCAGTAGCATTACTTCCAATCTTTGCCGCTGAAATTTTGAAGGTTGGCCCTCAGGGGTTGGGTATGCTACGGGCAGCGCCTGCCCTTGGGGCTGTGTTAATGGCATTATATATTACACATCATCCTATCCAAAGAAACACAGGCAAAGTAATGCTGGTTTGCGTGGCGGGATTTGGTGCCAGTATGATTGGATTTGGGCTGTCCACCAGTTTCATCTTTTCACTTTGTATGTTAATGCTCAGCGGAATGTTCGATAGCATTAGTATGATCATCCGAAGTACATTGATTCAAACCAGGACTCCTGAAAACATGAAAGGGAGGGTTTCAGCCGTAAACAGCATTTTTGTTGGTTCTTCAAATGAAATTGGCGCTTTCGAATCCGGGGTTACAGCCAAGCTAATGGGCGTGGTTGCATCTGTCGTTTTCGGGGGCGTCATGACATTGCTTACTGTGAGCTTTACCGCATGGAAAGCCAAAGAGCTGACGCACCTAGACTATCTGGATGAACCCAAATCCGGCTAAGTCCATCACTCATCAAACCAATCATCACTTTTTAATTTTTAATTTCTATTCATAGCGTTAGCTTTTGTCCTAAACCAGATACTATGAAAAAGACAATCTTCATTCTACTCTTTTGTGTTCCAATGCTCTGCTTAGGGCAAACCACACTGAGTGTCCCGGGATTACATGAGTCCGTTGAAGTAATCAGGGATAATTATGGGGTAAACCACATCTACGCCAAAAATGAACATGATCTTTTTTTTGCTCAGGGCTATTGTGCTGCAAAGGACAGGTTGTTTCAATTTGAAGTGTGGAGGCGACAAGCAACAGGAACGGTAGCCGAGTTACTGGGACCAAGGGAAATAAACAGAGACATTGGCGCAAGACTTTTCCGCTTCAGAGGAGATCTGAAACAAGAACTCAACCATTACCATGAAAATGGAGAAGCCATAATTACAGCCTATACTGATGGTGTAAATGCCTACATCAGCGAAACAGAAAAAAATCCAAGTCTTCTACCCCTTGAATTTGAGCTTTTGGGAACTAAACCTCAAAAATGGACACCTGACATTGTGATTTCCCGACATCAGGGATTGGTTATGAACCTGACGGAAGAAATAAATGTAGGAAGAATGGTGGCTGCGCTTGGTGCTGAGAAAGTAAAAGAAATTCAGAACTATGGTCCTGGAGATCCGGTACTTGAAATCGATCCCGCCATCAATGCAGAAAGACTGTCTGATGACGTGATTGGATTGTACAATGCTTTTAGAAGTCCCGTTAAATTTGCTCCTCAGGATTTGGTAGCAGATGCAAATACCAACCTGGAAGAATATCGCTATTTGGTAGAGTTGGATGAGGAGGCGAAGCAAAGTGTTTTGGACGAAGAGAAACAAATTATTGGAAGTAACAACTGGATAGTAAGTGGACGATACTCCCAAAGTGGATATCCGCTTCTTGCCAACGATCCGCACCGATCTATTTCCGCACCTTCCCTTCGCTACATGGTTCATCTCAATGCACCAGGCTGGAATGTAGTAGGTGGGGGTGAGCCGACCATCCCCGGAATTTCAATTGGGCACAATGACTATGGCGCATGGGGACTTACCGTTTTCGAAATAGACAGCGAGGATTTGTACGTGTATGAATTAAATCCTGCCAATAAAAATCAATATAAATACAAGGGTGGCTGGGAAGACATGCGCATCGAAAAAGATGTGATAAAGGTAAAAGGGGCTCCTGACGTAAATGTGGAGCATCGTTATACAAGGCATGGGCCGGTTACCATGATGGACGAAAAAAACAATATTGCCTATGCTGTACGTGCGGCATGGATGGAAATTGGAGGGTCGCCTTACCTGGCTAGTCTCAGAATGGATCAGGCAACCACATGGGAGGAATTTAGAGAAGCTTGTTCCTATAGTCACCTGCCTGGTGAAAACATGATTTGGGCTGACAAAAAAGGAAACATTGGATGGCAGGTTGTAGGGGTGGCTCCAATGAGAAAAAACTGGAGTGGCATGGTGCCCGTGCCTGGTGATGGTCGATACGAGTGGGCAGGTTTCTTGCCTATAAAGTCCTTGCCAAATACTTATAACCCAGAAAAAGGATTTTTTGCTTCTGCAAATGAAAATCTTGTACCTGATAACTACGAACATAGAAATGCCGTAGGTTGGAGTTGGGCAGAAAGCTATCGTGCAGACCGTATCAACGAAGTGCTGGCCATGAATAGGAAATTTTCTATTGCAGATATGATGCGATTACAAACTGATTATTTAGCAATCCCCGCACGTACGCTTGTACCTTTGCTCAGCGAATTAAAGTCCACTGATAAAACCACAGAGACCGCACGACTGATGCTGACGAAATGGGATTTTATAATGGATAAAAACTCTATTGAAGCCGCTATCTACAAGGCTTGGGAAGACCGGTTAAAAGATAATATTAAACCCCTGTTTGTCCCCAAGGGGGGCATGGACCTTGTGCGTTCATTACCATTGAGCAATGTAATCGACTGGATATTAACTGCACGTCCGGAGTTTGGCCCTTATTCAGTCACAGCAAGAGATGAGTTCATTCTAAAAGCGCTAAAAGATGCCACTGAAGACTTGCTCAAAAAGCTTGGGGCTGACATGCGAAAATGGCAATACGGCCAACCAAAGAACCATTATGTGCTCATTAAGCATCCGCTAAGCAATGCCGTGGATGCTGCCACAAGAAAAAAGCTCGAAGTAGGGCCACTACCAAGAAGTGGATATGGTTCAACACCCGGAATGACGGGCAATGGAGATAATCAAACACATGGGGCCACTTTTAGAATTGTTGTAGATACTAAAGATTGGGATAAGTCAATGTTTACCAATGCTCCGGGACAAAGTGGAGTGCCGGGAAACAAATTTTATGATAACCTGTTTCCGCTTTGGGCAAATGACAAACACTTTCCAGTGTACTTCAGCAAACCGTTGGTTGAAAAGTCAGCTTATGAGAAGGTAATTCTGAAGCCTTAAGAGGAATTCATTTCACGCTAAGGCCGTGAAGGTTATCGCAAAGAATACAAAACCCCTGGTGACTTGGTGGCAAATACTTAGAGATAACTATTGACCTGCATAATAGTCCTTCTGTGGATATCTGTGTTATCAGTGAGGAAATGACCTTACCCATTGAAAATATTAGGGAAACTCCAAACCATCCAACCGTATGCCGCAAAACGAAGTACCCTGGATATGGATATCAGGAGAAATGACTTCAAAGGAAAATTAATGGAACCTGCCAGCATACACATGGCAGAGAATGGGATGGGAGTGATGGCCCCCACAAACACAAGATATCCGCCATATTTTCTTATTTGCTTTTGATAATCACTCAGGTACGTTTCATTAATTCGAATGAAAAACTCTGTTTTTGAAAAATTCTTCCCGATATAGTAACCCAATACCCCTGCACAATACGATATGATCGTCAGGATTGCCAGGTTGACAATATATTCTGATACGGGTATATGATTAAGCACATACACGATCATAAAAAATTCGGGAGGAACTAAACCGAATACAATTTCCGAAATAGTAAAAACCAAATAAAAAACAATCGGATTCGCTTGAATCTGGACGATGTATGGCATGAAATTATCCTGGATATAGCTCTCCAATAAAATAAATGCAGTAATTATTATTGCAAACCAAAGCAATCCCTTAGCAAGGTTTCTAAATAAAAACCCTGATCGGGTCTCTTCCTCAACTGGTTCCATTTTCCTAATTTAAAATCGGGTGACGTTTAAATGGTTTTTTCTCATCAAACAGTTTGCGATAGGTGTGATGCACCTTACAAATATGAGCACCTACCTGTTTTACAACCACAATCATTTTTGGATTAAAATCTCCGATCCAATTCATTTCATACTCTTCATATCGCTTATACTTCTCTTGAAGTACTTCTCTTGCATTCAAAACCATAGCCCCATCAAGTCCTTTTCCCTGATGCTCAGGCACAATGCCAAACAAGATACCAAACGCTTTCTTATTTGTCTTTAATAAAGTATGCCAAAGAAATTTGGCTTTACCAATCCAATCTAACTTTCCATTAACATACTTGAATATTTGATTGGTCTCTGGCAGTGAAAGATAAAAAGACACTGGTTCGCCTTTATAGAAGCCAAAGTATAAAAGCCTCAAATCCATAATCGGCTTCATCTGGTTTACAATCAGTTTAGCCTGTTGGTCCGTTAATCTAGGCATTTCGGCCCTATTTGTCCAGGCATTGTTATACACTGTTCGAAGGTATTCCGGCAATAAATGAATCTCGTTCTTTTGTAAATGTCTGAATTCATAGTCCTTATTCTCCGCAAGTCTTCTTGCCTTGGCTTCGAGCTTAGGCGATAGTGGATCCATGACACGCCTTGCGAAGGTGAACTGCTTAAAGTAGACCTGAAAACCATATGATTCAAAAAAATCCTTATAATAAAGAAAGTTATAATTGCATTGGTAGTTGGGGTCTCTGTCAAAACCGTCTACCAATAGTCCCCACCACCTATCTCTGTTTCCAAAATTGATAGGTCCATCCATTGCTTCCATTCCTCGCTGTAGAAGCCACGCCTTGCATTTATCAAAAAGCAAAAAAGCTGCGTCCTTGTTTTCAATACACTCAAAAAAGCCCATACCACCAGTGGGCTGATCGTTGCCTTTTTTAACGGTTTTTTCATTCACAAATGCAGCCACTCGTCCTATTGTATTGCCTGCAGGGTCTTTCAATATCCATCGACAACATTCTCCATGACGAAATGCTTTATTCTTTTCTTTATTAAAAACTGATTCAATATCCGCATCAAGTGGTCTGATCCAATTTGGACTATTTTTGTACAATCTTACCGGCAGATTTATAAAATCCTTAACATCCTGTGCTGAAATAACTTCTTTTAAGGTCATGCTTTAATAGCGCTCATTCAGTAAAGTGACCTCAAAAGTATCGAAATTACATTTTCAAAATCGACAACAGGTAAGCTGCGGGTTGTTTGCTGTAACCTTCCAATTCTAAAATGTTCAAACTTTTGATTCATGTTGTTATAAAAGGCATAAAAAGCAATATAATATATTACCTTGATTTGCTCCTCACACCATATGGAATTAAAAAAATATTATCTATCGATAAGTCTCTATATGTTCTACATGGTCGAGTTGCCAATCAATAACCAAACCCTTTGCAATATCATCAGCAACCTTTTTTCCATAGAGCAATTCAACCAAAAACAAAGCTGGGTCATAGGATTTTGCCCCTCCTGCTGAGGTAATAATCTTGCGATCGTGAACAAAACTAATTCCTTCATGAACGGTGAGCTGAGGAAAAGTCTCTTTGAATCGCTGAATGTCTCCCGGAAAAGTGGTGCACTCATATGAGTCTAAAATACCAGCATGTGCAAGAACAAATGCTCCATCGCAAAGCGACATGATATACGAAGCTGCTCGTCCCGTTTTCTTTACAAATTGGGTGAGTGCGTCATTTTCCAAATCGGTATCCATACTGTGTTTCGCACTGGGAACTATTAAAATGTCAATAGGTGGTAAGGAATCAGTTAAGAAAGCATAATCAGGAATAATTTTGAGTCCTTCAAATGTGGTAATGGTATTGTGGCGTTCCGCTATAGTAAAAACCTTAATTGCAGGGTCAGTATGAAAAATAGTATGGTGAAATACATCCATTGGAGCAACCAACTCAGAATTATAGACCCCATCTACTATTAAAAAGGCAGCATTTAATTCCTTTGGCGGAAAAACGGGAACAAGCGTATTCGAAGATTGTCTGTCTTCTACTTTATTGCATGAGATAAGGATAAGAATTGTTAAGAATATTGGACGCATACAGATTAAGGCTTATTGGTTTTGGATATTGAAGGTAATCAAAATATGAAATACGAGCCTCGAAAGTAAACCTTAACGAGCGTATATAATGTTTTTTATAAAGCCTTTATAGAAAGGGGTCTCGTTTACTAAAGCAAAAGATTTACTTTGAATTATTCTATCCCAATCAGGAAGAGTCTTATGATTGAGTGCTCCTATTGTATTAAAAAAAAAGTACATCAGCCATAAAAACAACTTGTGCCAATACTTGTTATTTACAAAATCAGCCACTATCCATTTTCCTTCTTTCTTTAGCACACGCGCTATCTGTTCTGTCAGGTCAGATAAATCAGTTTCACTAAACATGTCAACAAAAAAATGAGTGATCACAATATCGAATTTTCTATGAGGAATATTATACTGCGTGCCATGTATAAAAACAACCTGATCTGTGGCATTCAAATGTCTTCTTGCCAGATGAATCATTTTTAAAGAAGCCTCCACATACCAAATCTTGCACGTCTTATTGTGCTTCAACAATTCAATTAACCATTTCCCCGTGCCTCCACCGAGCACAAGCACTTCTGCATGTGCCTGTACAATGTGAAGATTACACTTTTGTGCGTTAATTAAGCTATTGCCAAAAACTAAAGTAGAAAGTCTGTCATAAAATGGAGCAATGCAATCGAAACGATTTAATGAAGGTGCTAACACTAGAATATCAAATAAATTAATGGAATCAAAAATATTGCATCACCCGCAAGCCGGTAGCGGTCGTTAAACGAAAACCATTCTGCCTTCAGAAAAATAAATAGCAATACCAAATACATAGAAACAAAAACGAGTAATATTGAAATTTCAAACCCTGAATCAAACGCATAAATAATCAGGCCCAGATGGGTTATAAAAAGAAAATAAAGAATACCCCTAGAGGCTGTGTTGCCAACCCTCGTTACCAGGGAAGTGTGATTGTCCTGCAAGTCTTTCTCTCTGTCAAACCATGAAAACAGAATAAGATTAATAAGAGCCGTATTAAAAAAAAGAATAGCCGGAACTGACATGAGGTTATTAAAAGACATTTTGGATAATGCAATTATTGGTAGCATTACACCCACGCAATAAAGGAGAGCTCCAAGAATCTCCTTTAGAAAACCCAACTTGCGCTGCACAATAAAATAGACTATGACTATCGCGCCCAGGCCAATACCCATACTCAACACGGGTTTATAAATAAAAAAAAGAAGGGGAAGTATGTTGAGCAATATAAGTATTGCAATCACCAGAATTATTTTAAAATATCGTTGGTGAAATCTGTGTCGTTCGGTGGAGGCAGGACTCTTTATCACTTTAGCGTCTACCAGGTGATCCATGGTATAAATCAACCACACCGTCAATCCCAGACAGAGTAATCCATGAAGCCTGATTTCTACATTGAAAATTTTTGTCAAAAACAATGCTGAGATCGAGGCTCCCAGAGCCACATCCAAACTCAAAAGATTGAGATAACGGTAATAGTTAATTAAACGTTGCATCAAAAAGAAAGCCCTCGGATTGGAGAGCTTTCAATTTAGAAATAATTCATGTGGTTTTAAGAAGATTTTAGTGCTTCTGCGCCTCCCACAATTTCTAAAATTTCCTTGGTAATCGCTGCCTGGCGGGTACGGTTATAGGCAAGTTTCAGTTCCTTTAACAGTTCTCCAGCATTTTCGGTGGCTTTGTCCATAGCCGTCATTTGGGCCCCGTTAAAGGCTGCATTTGAATCCAATACCGCTTTAAACAACTGCACCCTTAATGATTTCGGGATAAGGCCTGTTACAATTTCCTCCCGATCAGGCTGATAAATGTAGTCCACATCGGTGGTCTTGGTGTCTGTGGTCTCTGAGGTTATTGGCAGGTAGGCCTCCACCCTTAATATTTGGGTGGCTACGTTTTTGAATTCATTGTAGATAATATCAATCTTGTCATAAGTTTCATCCTGAAACGAGGTCATTAGAAATTCAGCTGTTTTAGACACATTCTCAAATGAAATTTTATGAAATAAAGTAGAGTGCCCTTCTTCTATCTTGTAGCCACGTTTTTTAAAATACTCCAATGCTTTCTTTCCTATTGGCAGTATGGTAACTGCTCCTTGCTCATATTGTCGTGCGTATTTATCTTTAATAAGCTTTAAAGTTGCCTTAAAAACAGTTGAATTAAAAGATCCACACAATCCTCGGTCTGCACTTATTGTTACAATTAAAATATTCTTTTCTTCCCTAACAGCATTGTACCAACTTTGTCCCTCCTCCCCAGCTGCGGACACGCTGTGCAACACCTCGGAAAGCTTTTCTGAAAATGGTCTCATTTGGATAATCTTTTCTTGCGACTTTCTCAACTTAGCAGCCGCCACCATTTTCATAGCTTTAGTGATCTGCTGCGTAGAGATAATCGAGGTTATCCTATTTTTTACCTCTTTTAAACTGGCCATTTAATGTCTTAATATTTAGCAGCCAATTCCAATGCTGCTTTCTTAACTGTTTCAACATCTGCATCCTCAAATTTACCGGCTCTAAAGTTGTCCAGCACTGCTTTGTTTTGCGCCCTCAACAAGCCAATAAATTCTTTTTCAAACTCTTTCACTTTTTCTACAGGCACATTGTCAATGTAACCCCTTGTGGAAGCTAAAATCATAGCCACCTGTTCCTCCACTGGAACTGGAGCATACTGGGGCTGCTTCAACACCTCTGTGTTTCTCCTTCCTCTTTCGATGATCAATTTAGTAGAAGCATCAAGGTCTGAGCCGAACTTGGAAAACGCCTCAAGCTCCCTAAATTGTGCCTGATCCAACTTAAGTGTACCTGCAACCTTCTTCATTGATTTGATTTGGGCAGCACCACCCACACGCGATACAGATATACCTACGTTAATCGCAGGGCGCACACCCGCGTTAAATAAGTTTGTCTCAAGGAATATCTGACCGTCAGTAATTGAAATTACGTTGGTAGGGATATAAGCGGATACGTCATTGGCCTGTGTTTCAATAATTGGGAGTGCAGTCAATGATCCCCCACCCTTTACTTTACTTTTTAGTGAGGGAGGTAAATCATTCATTTGGGCCGCAATCTTATCGTTAGCAATAATTTTTGCCGCACGTTCCAATAGGCGTGAGTGTAAATAAAATACATCACCAGGATATGCTTCACGTCCGGGAGGCCTTCTCAAAAGAAGAGATACTTCACGATAAGCTACCGCTTGCTTTGATAAGTCATCATATATCACTAGCGCAGGACGGCCTGTGTCTCTAAAGTACTCACCAATGGCAGCGCCAGTAAACGGAGCAAAGAATTGCATTGGAGCAGGGTCAGCCGCAGAAGCCGCTACAATTACCGTGTAATCCATAGCTCCGGCTTTTTCCAAAGTATTTACAATGCCTGCTACCGTGGAAGCCTTTTGTCCGATGGCTACATAAATACAATAAACGGGCTCGCCTTTATCGTAAAATTCTTTTTGGTTGATAATCGTATCAATGGCAACAGCGGTTTTACCTGTTTGACGATCACCAATAATCAATTCTCGCTGACCTCTACCGATTGGAATCATGGAGTCAATCGCTTTGATACCTGTTTGCAAAGGCTCACTTACCGGCTGACGGAAAATTACACCGGGTGCTTTGCGCTCCATAGGCATTTCAAAAAGCTCACCTGTCAACGGTCCTTTGCCATCAATTGGTTCAGCCAATGTGTCTACTACTCTTCCCAATACACCTTCACCAATTTTAATAGAAGCAATAAGGCCTGTGCGCTTTACGGTATCCCCTTCTTTGATTCCTTTTGAGTCTCCTAACAACACCACCCCTACATTGTCTTCCTCCAGGTTGAGCACCATTGCGCGAAGGCCATTTTCAAATTGAATTAGCTCTCCTGCCTGCGCTTTGGTAAGCCCGTAGATACGGGCAACGCCATCACCTACAGTGAGTACAGTTCCTATTTCTTCAAGCTGCGCACTGGTTTTGGCACCAGAAAGCTGTTCTCTTAATATTGCTGATACTTCTTCGGGTTTAATTTCTGCCATGATTTATATATGATTTCTTATTCGTCTTTATTTTAAGCAATGGACACACTAGAATTCTTTTACGTATGGATTATGTTGGAACAACAGCTTCAATGCTTTCAGTTTATTGCTTATAGAAGCGTCCACTTGTTTGTCTCCTACATTGAGAATAAACCCACCAATGAGATTAACATCCTCTCTTTCTTCAAGTTCAATAGTTTTCTTTCCACTCAGTTTCTTTACTATCTCCACAATTTCATGGCGTATTTCTGTATCCAATGTAACTGTTGAGGTAATGATAGCCTTTTGTATGCCCTTAAAATCGTTATAGGCATTATGAAATTCTTTGGCGATTGCCGGAAGAAGGGTTTCCCTGTTTTTGCGGGTAACGATGTCAATTATTGCCAAAGTAAGTTTATGCACCTTCCCCTCAAATATTTTATAAAGAATAGCTTTCTTCTTATCGTGCTTAATTAAAGGGCTGCGAAGCAACGACACTAACTCGAAATTTTCATTGCAAGCCTTATCAATGAGTTGCATGTCTTTATGCACCTCTTCCAGCACACCCTGTTCTTGTGCCAATCCCAAAAGTGATTTTACATATCGCGATGCAGCTCTGAAATCCGACATTTCTCTAATTTAGCTTTAGTTCTTCTACAAACTGTTTCGTCAATTCCTTTTGCGCCTTGTCATCAGAAAGATTCTTCTTCATTAATTTTTCCGCAACCTCCAATGAAAAAATGGCCACCTGTTCCTTTACATCTCTAAGGGCTGCATTTTTTTCGGTCTGAATAACTGCCTTGGCATCTTCGATAATTTTGTCTGCATTTTTTCTGGCTTCCACCTGCGCCTGATCGTGCAGTCTGTTGGCTGCGTCTCTGGCATCGTGAAGAATTTTATCTCTTTCTTCACGTGCTTCTTTCAGCAAAGCTTCACTGTCCGCGTGCAGAGAAACCATCTGTTGCCTGGCCTTATCTGCGGCATCCAACGATCCCTGAATAGTTTCTTCACGCTGCCTTAACGAGTTTAGAATTGGCTTCCAGGCCATCTTTGACAGCGCAAATAATAAAATAAGGAAGATAACTGCCTGCCAGAAAATGAGACCAACGCCCGGGGTTAATAAATCCATATTGGCTATTCTTTATTTTAAATCTTTTTTGATATTGTTTCCAAAAATAAGAAACCTGCCCAGGCCTAATGCCACGAGCAAGTTTCTTCAATTTGATTTACGCTGCTGGACTTGTTGCAATCAAGAAACAAACCACCACCGCAAAAAGAGCAATTACCTCAACCAGGGCTGCAATGATCAACATAGATCCTTGTAGTTTATCTGCAGACTCAGGTTGACGGGCCATGGCCTCCATGGCAGAACCTCCAATGCGACCAACACCGATACCTGCGCCAATTGCAGCAAGACCAGCTCCGATGCCCGCACCCATAACTGCGTAGCCAACGTCCAATAATAAAGCAAACAACATACTCACTTCTTTTTAGGTTAAACAACACCGGGAATTTCCCGGATATCTTTTAAGCGCAAACTCTCGTTTGCACTTATTTTAATTCTTAATGATGCTCATGTTCTGCTGTTGCCAACCCAATATAAAGAGATGAAAACAGCGTAAACACATAAGCTTGAATTCCCGCAACCAACAACTCAATCAAGCTGATAAATACTACTAAGATGGATGAGCCTACGCCCACAATCCAACTATGAAATATAAATGTCAGAGACATAATACTTAACAATACAATATGGCCGGCCGTCATGGCCGCAAACAGACGAATGAACAAGGCGATTGGTTTTGTAAATATCCCTATTACCTCCACCATCAATAAAATGGGGCGCAATGGCAATGGCACTCCTGGTGTCCAGAAAATATGGCTCCAGTAAGCTTTATTGCCACTTAAATTGGTGATCAAAAAAGTAAATGCTGCAAGGGTCATCGTCACAGCAATATTTCCTGTGAGGTTTCCAGCGCCTGGCAACAGACCCAATAAGTTTCCGAAAAGGATAAAGAAGAAAAGTGTTAACAGGTAAGGAACGTATTTATTCGCTTTTGGCCCCGCATTTGGCTTTATTACTTCGTCAGTAACAAAAAGGATAATTGGCTCCATGAAAGATTGTATCCCATTAGGTGCTTTCCCTGCATTCTTCTTCGCTCCCTTTGCAGCCGCTCGAAACACGATCATCACTACCAGGGCGGTAAGAAACAACATGGCCACATTCTTGGTAATGGAAAAATCCAGCACCTGAGTGTCCCCCAAATAAATGTGGCTGTGCTCGAGCCTATAACCATTGTAAGGGATCAAATTGTGCTCTTCATCGTAGAAATTGGAGGATGAAAATACCTCAAGGCCTCTTTCTGCCGAATACACGATCACCGGCAAATACAGGGTGCCATAATGACCATCAAAAAAATGCCAAACATGATCGTCCAGTACGTGGTGAATGATTACCTCACTTACATTAAAACCCTCCTCCTCCTTATCCGCAGCAAATGAAGGGGCCATATTCCCAATAAAAAGAAAGATTATTAAAATAATTCGAAAAAGGTTGTTTTTACTAGGAAAAGTGGTCATTTGACTCTTTTATGACGTAATATTTTTGCCCGCAAAGGTATAAATTAAAGGACCAGAAAAAAATATTCCGGCACTTTCAGAACCTTATTTATTGGCTCTTTTTCCTGTAATTTTTTGATATAAAAAACCAACCTCAAGGGCGGTAAAAAGGATATAGGTTATCATAAATACACCCGCATTTTCTGCTGCCTGAAGTGGGCTCTTCAACAGCACAAATAGAATATATGCCCCGTAAGCAATTAGTTTAACGAAAAGGGTAAGCAGGTACAATTGAGTAAAGTGCTTTGGTTTCTCGTTTTTGATGTCTGCCAAATAATAATATATACCGGCAGCTCCCAAAAAAAGCAATATAATAGTCTGAAAAAAGAATGACGGAAAAACCGGAAAAACTAAATAGCCCACAGTCACGACCATCATCGCACACATCAGCAAGGCGATTAAAAAGAGCATACTTTATTGTTGATTTATTGACCTGTAAACCTGGTACAGTGTCCCGGCAAATGCCGCAATAGTAAAAAGCACAATAAAAAGCGGAAACCTAAGGCTTAAGTAATTATCTAGTAAATGCCCCAGCCATCCTGCTACACCGATCGTGATTACAAGCTGGATAGCCAGCCCACTGTACTTTAAGTAGGTGTTATATGGTTTTGGCTTGTTCTGGCCTGAGGGATCTTGATCCTTGCCCATTCTCACCCATTTTAATATCACGAACTGAGGCTCCCATTTTACAGGTACCATTAAATACCGCACCGGGCTCTACCACCAATTTGCCGGTAATGATATCTCCGTGTACCACTGCCGTTGCCTTCAGTATTAACATCTCTGATATTTCAATCTTTCCCTTTACTTCACCCTCCAGATCGGCATTTTGTGCAATGATGTTGCCTTCTACATGGCTGCTATTGCCCAAAGCAATCTTAGATTTTGACTTGATGTTTCCTATTACTTTTCCTTCAATACGAATGTTACCATAGGTTTCAATATTACCTTCAAGTACGGTGCCTTTGCCTATCGTATTGGTCGAGTTACTAATTTCTTCTGCCACTTTTTTTTGTTCTTTAGAGGTAAACATGATTCTCTTATTAAAAGGTTACAAACTCTTCCGGATTAAGGGAGTTTCCATTGTACCACAATTCAAAATGCAGGTGCGGGCCATCGGTCATCTCTCCACTGTTGCCAACTATAGAGATAATGTCTCCGGCATTTACAAAATTACCAACTTTTTTTAACAGTTCAGCATTGTGCTTATATACTGATATAAGGTTGCCCCTGTGCTGCACCGCTATCACGTAGCCAGAATCCTGCGTCCAGGAAGCCATAATCACTGTGCCATCAGCGATGGCTTTCACCGGTTCATTGGTTTTGGCCACCACGTCTATTCCAAAGTGACTTTTCTTCAAGTCATAATGATCGGAGATAAACCCTGTGATAGGAGAAAAGAAAAACATTTCCTGAAGCTCGCGGTATTTGTTGCTGGTAAGCGCAATTAGAGACATCTCAGATTGCTCAAACTCCTGACGGAATTGAGAGTCTGAGGGAGCTAATTTCATATCGTTAATGGATGGGATAACGGTGTTATCACTTCCCAATGCTTCAACCGGATCAATAAAACCGCTGGATGTGTCTCCACTTAATATCCGTTGGAAGTTCATAATGAACTTATCCTTATTATCTACTTCAACTGAAAGTGAATCAACTTTTATAGCAAGCTCATACAATTTTTTGTTCGCCTCCATCTGGGCATGTTTGGGATCGAACCATTTTGCCAATACGGTCTTGGACAACAACATGCTCAGTGAGAAAACCACAATAAAAAAAGTAATGGAGACTACCAGTAACTTGGCATAGGTAAAGGCAAAGTTTGACTTTTCAGCCAGGTTCTCCTCATTGCGGATAACCAACTGGTATTTGGTGGTAAGTCTTTCGGAAAGGGTCTTTTTTGGTTTCAAAAACCGTTAAATTTTGCACAAAAATAGATATAATCGCTAATTATAATATTGATTATCTGTTTTTTACGTTTGTAAGCTGGAATAAACCCTATTTATTGGTCTTGCGCGCGCTTTTTCTATTAGCTATAATATCACTTCTGACGGTAAGCTGCTCTACCGAGCAAACAACTGTCACTAGTAATATTTATCATAACCTAACGGCACATTACAACGGGTATTATTATGCACGTGAAAAAATTCGCGAAGTGGAGCAAACCATACAACAAAGCCAGGACGATGACCATAATCGAATACTCAGGCTCTACCCAAAGTTGGATACCACATTAGCCAAAACTTATCAGAAAGACACTGAAGAAGCTATTAAAATGGCCTCTCTGTCCATTCAAAGGCATCCCAATAGCAAATGGGTGTACCAAAATTACATCATGGTGGGACTTGCGCGAATGTATGATTGTGATTTCGTAAATGCAGTGCAAACCTTTAAATATGTAAACACCAAAAGCAAGGACATCAATACCCGTCATCAGGCTTTACTTAATCTTATTCGGGCATTTACAGAAAATGAAGAATACGAAAAAGCGGAGGAAGCATTTAGGTTTTTAGAGAAAGAGCCGCTCAACAAACCCAATGCAAAGAAACTCTACCTCGAAAAGGCGTACTATTATCAAGTACGCAACGATTATGATAACATGGTACGCAACCTCACGCGTGCAGATAGCTTGTTGAGCAAGCAGGACCAGAAGGGCAGGATTTATTTTATCATTGGTCAGGTCTATCAGAAGTTAGGTTTTGGCTCAGAGGCATATAATTACTATCGAAAATGCATTGCCACCAACCCCGCCTATGAAATCGATTTCTACGCGCGGCTAAACATGGCGCAGGTGGCCCGCCTGGACGATAAAAGGGATATGAAGACAGTGAGAAAGCAATTTGAGAAAATGCTGGCAGATACCAAGAATCAGGAATTCAGAGATAAAATATATTACGAACTAGCAAAATTTGAATTTAAACAGGGAAATCTTTCGGAGGCCATTACAAACTATACGCATGCTGCGCATGTCGGGACCAACAAAAGAATTCAGGGAAGTGCATACCTGGAACTGGGACAAATTCATTTTGACTCATTGAAAAAATACAGTATTGCAAAAAATTATTATGATAGTGCAGTGGGCGCCTTACCTGCAGACTATGAGAATTTGGATAACATCAAGAAAAGGCAGGAAGTCTTAGGCGACTTTGTCAAATACACAGAAGCCATCGCGTGGCAGGATAGTTTGTTATTAATGGCCTCAATGGACTCCTTAACGCTGCGCACGCAACTCGATTCGGTAGTGGCTTCACGCAAAAAAATAGAAGAGGGTGGAAAAAAGAAGAGAAAAAGATCACAGGGAAATGCCAATTCCAATCAAAGCAACCCTTTTTTCCTGGAAGCCTCCAACACGACTGCCGACTGGTACTTCGGAAACCTCTCAGCAGTTGGAGCCGGCCAATCCGAATTTAGTCGGATATGGGGAAACATACCCCTTGAAGATAACTGGAGGCGCTCTAATAAGTCGTCTGTAATAAAGCAAGAATTAGATCAGATAGCTGATGTTGAAGAAAGTGAAAATCCAACGAAATCATCAGTTGAAAGTGAAAATTCAACAAATGAAGTCGATAAAATTTTTCGGCAACTCCCCCATACCCAGGCAGACAAAACAAAAGCCCTTGCAAAAATTGAAGATGCCTATTTCAATTTAGGAGATTTATACTATTTCAAACTCAATGAAAAACTAAATGCTGATTACTCCTATGCTACTCTTCTGAACCGATTTCCAGATTCAGCACTTGAGCCTGAGGTGCTTTATAAGCTCTACCTAATCCATACAGAATTAAATGATGACAAAGCAAAAGAATATTACCAAAGACTTACAGAGGGCCACCCTAACTCCAGCTTTGCAAAGCTGTTAATAAACCCGAACTATTTGAAAGAAACCAGTGTAGTCACAGAGAAACAAAAGGCAATCTATAAAGATGCCTATCAGGATTTTGAGAATGGCCATTCTCAGAATTCGCAGGAGAAACTAAACGAAGCCTTTGCTCTCGGGGAAACAAGCTTTACCCCCCAGTTGGAATTATTAAATATTTTAATCACGGGGAAAACTGAGGACATTACCCGATATCAGGCAGAGCTGGAATCATTCCTGGAAAAGAATACAGATGGGCCGCTAAATACTTATGCAAAGTCGTTGTTAAATACCTCTAAAGAACTGCAGGAAAAACTAGAAAAATCCAGAAATATCAGATTTGTAAATTCACTTCTTGGGCAACACTATTTTGTGATTTCACATCTACAGTCGAGTAAAATATCAGATCTGCTCTCAGCAACCCTGGGTGATTTTATTAGTAAAGAATACAGAGGAGATAAGCTAAAAACCAGTACGTTAATTCTTAATGAAAAATATGTCCTCACAATGGTCGGTGAGTTTCCAAACCCGGGCTCAGCGGTCGAATTTCTCGATAAGTTCCAAAATCAAACTTTGACGGATAATATACTTTCAACCTATAAATTCAATATTTTTGTAATAACAAAAGAGAATTCCGACATTCTATACAGAACCAAAGCACTGGATGAGTACCTCACCTTCTTTGATAGAAACTATAAAGTCAAAAATCAATAAACTCTTCACCTATAAGAGCAAATGGTTTGGCATCATTAACAAATGGGCATGGATAGCGTTGTTTGGCACTCTGCTTGGTTTGCCTATTTATGTGTTTACCGTAAGTATCAACCTGTTTGGCTTATATGGAGAAATGCCCAGCATCAAGGAAGTTGAAAATCCTGAAAATGACCTCTCTTCAGAAATAATTTCAGCTGATGGGGTTTCCCTGGGTCGTTATTTCAGGTATAACCGCAGTCAGGTACTTTATGACGAGCTCTCTGAAGACCTGATAAATACTTTAGTTATCTCAGAAGATCACCGTTTTTACGATCATTCAGGCCTGGACTTCCCCGCATATATCAGGGTACTTTTCGGGTTGCTTACCTTTAACCACCAGGGAGGCGGCAGTACAATCACCCAGCAGCTCGCAAAAAATCTATATACTATGAATCCCGATCATAGTTTGGATGGAAAGTTAAGTAGGTTAGGCAGTTTGCCAAGGCGTATTATCCAAAAAACAAAAGAATGGATCATCTCGGTTAATCTGGAAAAAAACTTTACTAAGAATGAAATTATAGCCATGTACTTAAACACGGTTACTTTCAGTAGTAATACTTTTGGAATTAAAGTAGCTGCAGAAACCTATTTCAACAAACAGCCCGATAGTCTAAACTTACAGGAATCGGCTGTGCTGGTGGGCATGTTACAGGCGGCCACACTTTTTAATCCACAACGCAACCCTGAAAATTCCTTGCGTAAGCGCAATGAGGTGCTATACAAGGTATATAAACATGGTTATAAAATTAAGACCAGAGAACAATACGATTCAATAACAGCCTTACCCATTGAGCTTAATTACAGCGTGCAAAACCAAAACGAAGGGCTTGCTACTTATTTCAGAACCGTAATGAGTAACTATCTTATGCAGTTTTGCAAAGAAAGAGGAATTGATCTCTGGAACTCAGGCTTACGAATATATACAACCATTGATAGCAAGCTGCAGAAATACGCTGAAGAGGCCATGGCAGAACACATGAAGCCGCTCCAGGAACAATTCAATGAAGAGTGGAAAAAGCAAGGCCGCAACCCCTGGGTAGATGATAACGGCAAAGAGATCCAAGGCTTTCTTAGTTCAAGAATTAAACGAACATCCGCCTATAAATCTCTGGTTGAGAAATACGGTGAAAATCCTGACTCCTTAAAAATAGCACTCAATCTCAAAAGACCCATGACTATCTATACGGCCAAGGGAGAGCGTGATACACTATTCAGTTTTATGGACTCCCTCAACCATTATATGAGATACCTGCAGGCAGGAATGATGGCCATGGATCCGTCTACAGGACATATCAAGGCGTGGGTAGGTGGCGTAGATCATAAATACTTCAAATACGATCATGTAAAACAGGGCACAAGACAACCTGGATCTACATTTAAACCATTTGTTTATGGCCTTGCAATGGAGTCGGGGTACTCACCATGCCATCCTATGAAGGATATTTCCCCCACCTTTAAAGTTCCGGGCGGGGTATGGTGGCCACCCAATGCAGATGGCACACGAGGTAGTGGCGCAGAAATGACCTTACGCCAGGCAATGGCCCGCTCCGTCAATTCTATTACTGCCCAAATGATGCAGGCATTGGGTGCAGAAAACGTAGTGGAGTTTGCACATCGAGTGGGCATCACGAGCAAGCTTGACCCAGTCCCCTCTCTTAGTCTTGGCACAAGTGATGTTTCCCTTTATGAACTGGTGGGCGCTTACAGCACTTTTGCAAATGGAGGCATTTATACTGAGCCTTTCTTCATCACGAGGATTGAAGATAAACACGGCAACGTTATTGAAAATTTTGTTCCCAAAACAAGGCAAGCAATTAATGAACAAACTGCCTACAAAATGATCTATATGTTAATGGGGGGAGTTGAAGAGTCAGGGGGGTCATCAGTTGGCATTAGCCCAGAGCTAAAAATCGATAACGAGATAGGGGGAAAAACAGGTACCACCAATAACGCATCCGATGGATGGTATATGGGACTTACACATGACCTGATCACTGGCGTGTGGGTTGGGGGTGACGAGCGAAGCATTCATTTTCCTTCCTGGGTATTTGGGCAGGGAGCCCGAACAGCAAGGCCAATTTGGGACAAGTTTATGATGAAAGTCTATGCAGACCCGGAAAGCGGCATCACAAAAGGGCAATTTAAGCGGCCTTCCTCAGGTCTGGATATTTCCCTGGATTGCTTAAAAGTGAGCCAGCACCCTGATTCTGTAGCGGTAGAGGTACAGCCCTGGGATATTAACGACTAAATGCGCACTTATGAAAGCCGATGCACTTAAAGACCAAGTTGCATCACTACCTGATGCGCCAGGCATCTACAAATTCTCAAATTCTGATGGGGTTCTAATTTATGTTGGTAAGGCAAAGAGTTTAAAAAAAAGAGTTGGCAGCTATTTTACTAAACAATCACAATACAATCGAAAGACAGAGAAGCTAGTATCAGAAA
Source organism: uncultured Ohtaekwangia sp. (assembly GCA_964409415.1). GTDB lineage: Bacteria > Bacteroidota > Bacteroidia > Cytophagales > Cyclobacteriaceae > ELB16-189. Next base: position 164,929 of record CAYPDF010000002.1, read on the forward strand.
TAAAAAATATCGATTACACCATCACCAATTCTGAATTTGATGCGCTCCTTCTGGAAAACAATTTCATCAAACAAAATCAGCCCAAGTATAATATCTTATTAAAAGACGACAAGACCTTTCCGTACCTCTGCATTCTAAAAGAAAGGTTTCCCCGCATTATCTCCACCCGAAAATACCAACAAAAAAATGGAGAATATTTTGGCCCATACACCAGTGTGGTTTCTATGAATAGTGTATTGGAACTTCTCAGGCAACTCTATACTATTCGCACCTGCACTTTACTGCTATCCGAAGAGAATATAAAGTCAGGAAAGTTCAAAGTGTGCCTTGAGTATCATCTTGGCAACTGCAAAGGTCCTTGCGTGGGGCTGCAAGAAGAAGATGATTACAACAAAGACATCGAACAAGCCCGGAATATTCTAAAAGGCAATCTGAGTGTTGTTATCGAATACTTTACTGAGCAGATGAAATTCTTTGCATCGAACATGGAATTCGAAAAAGCTGAGCAATTTAAAAATAAGCTTATCCTTTTGGAAAAGTTTCAAACCAAATCACTTGTTGTTAATAAAAAATTAACCGATATCGATGTATTCACCATTACGGGTTCACCGCTTCATGCCTTTATCAATTTCATGCAAGTGAAAGAGGGGTCGATTGTATTTTCTGAAAATATTGAGGTAAGGAAAAAAGTGGAGGAGCATGATGAAGATATTCTTAGTTATGTAGCCCATGAGATTCGCTCTAAACATCACAGCGCCAATCATACTATATACAGCAATATACCCATCTCCATCAAGGCGGATGAGATAGAGAATATAATTCCTCAAATAGGAGACAAAAGAAAACTTGTTGAGCTGTCGTTAAAGAACGCACTGTATCAACGTAAACAAAAAGAAATTCAGAAGGAAGAAAGTAAATTAAAAGGCAACAAATTACTCTTCATCCTAATGCAGGATTTGCGGCTTAAGCAATTTCCTAATATCATTGAGTGTTTTGACAACTCCAATCTCCAGGGAACACACCCTGTAGCTTCTATGGTTCGGTTTGTAAATGGAAAACCAAATAAGGCTGGCTATCGTCATTTCAATATTAAAACAGTAGTTGGCCCAGATGATTTTGCCTCAATGAAAGAGATCGTTTTACGAAGGTATGGCAGGCTCGTAAATGAGAATAAGGAATTGCCCGATTTGATAATCGTTGATGGCGGTAAGGGGCAACTCAGCAGTGCCGGTGAAGCCTTAAAAGAGCTTCATTTATACGGGCGAATACCTATCATTGGAATTGCCAAAAAGCTAGAAGAAATATACTATCCTGAAGATTCTCTTCCATTACATATCAATAAAAAATCAGCAGCTCTTCTACTCATTCAACGAATAAGAGATGAAGCTCATCGTTTTGCTATTGCCTTCCATAGACAAAAGCGAGGCAAAGCGGCATTAGCTTCCGAGATAGAATCTATTTCAGGTATCGGAGAGAAAACTGCCAATAAATTATTGCATAAGTTTAAATCCTGGAAAAAAATTAAGGAAGCTAATCTAGATGAACTGGCCCTTATAGTGGGCAAGGAAAAAGCACAGTTAATTGATCGTTATAAAAAAAGGGAGCCCTAGGCTCCCCAAATTCTTCTAGGTGCAAATTCTAATATTCCCAAAGATTGTGTTCGCGCTCCATCAACTTCATTTCCTCCCATTCACGCGCCCAAATTGATTCCTTATAAGGTCTTCCATTTGCCGCATAAGTATCATAAATGCTTTCGTTGTCTGGGTTCTCTACTTTTTCAATAGTTCCATGAAATAACCTTAACAAAAAAGCGTCTGCATAATTTTTATTCTCTGCAGTATTATAGCGGTTAAACCATATTGCTTCATCAGGATGATTTCTAAATAATTTTTCCAGGTCTTTGTATTTAAACCAACCCAAATCCTTAAAGGTACCCGTGTTGATATCAAAGGCAGACATTTGGATGGCCTGAATATCATAATACAAACGCGACCTACGCTTATCAAAGATAATGTCTTCCTGCATTATCAATTTATAAATTTCAAAAGGCAAAAACTCAACCGCTTTACCGGCAGAAGTCTGTTGCCAGTCCATTGAACCTTCTGGATTTACGCCTCTCGAGTCTACGATTGCCTCATAGTTTTTGCCATTGAAGGTAACACGGTCTCCTCCATACCAATCCTGGTTGGGATCCCAGGCAGGGAAAACTTGTCCTTGCTGAGCCACCAGGCCTCCCAAAAACTCCTCTTTGGGCATCTTGCGATTAACTGAATCCTTATAATAAATATCTGCCAATTCGCCAGATCTTACAGCATCCAGTATAAGTTTGGTAATCTCATTGCCACGGGCAAAAAAGCCTTTGTTTTGTTTCTCGCGGAGATCAATATATCTCCAAACCCGTACCTTAAAAAGTTGTTCATACCGGGGAATGGGAATTAAAGAATTCGGGTTTATTTGACCCTCCGTTTCCTGCGCAAATGCACAGGCGCTAATTCCAACCAAAGCCAACACCAACGAAAATCTTTTAAGCTGCATTTCTCCTTTATTTTATTGAATTGGAATGTTAATAACCTCAGATCGAATGGCTACTTTCTCATCTTCTCCCTGAAATGTTCTCCTGGTCACCGACTTAATATCAATGATGATACGGTCACCGGGTCTGAATTGAGAACGCCATGCACCCATATCTAAAATTTCAGAATTTGCATTCAAAGTAGCTACTCGCTGTGTTCCTCTGGCAAGAATTACTTCCATGCTACGTATTCTATAAGTAGCATCTTTAGGCACCTCCTGCTTGAAGTTTTCATCTGCTTCTGCAGATATTCTCAGGCCTGTTAAGCTGGCACCGCGTACACCATTCTTTAAATCAATGGGTTTTCTGTCGTTATCCAAAGCCATATATTTAGGGGCAGGTATCTGCTTCACATCAAAATTCTCTGTCCCTAATGTTGCCCCACTATTGATAACCGTAACTGCCATCCTTCTTTCTTTTGGTACCAGGGTTACCTTGCCTGGTTTATCGCCCTTTATTACCGATCCTCCTTTTGCAGAGAAAGTAGGGTTATAGTTGGTTCCCAGGGCAGGCACCTCAATATTTACAGCATTCCCACAATTCATGTAAAGCGTAGGTGCATTACCGGTTGTTACGCGTATAACGGGTTTTGCCACAAAATATTCTATGGTTTGCTTATAGATTTGATCTTCGCTATCTCCAATTCTAATTTCAGCTTCAAAAGTTTTTTTAGCTAGCCCGCTGGCATCATAATTACCAGCCGATGCTGGGAATGAGACCTTCCCCATCATTACACCATAGGTCGGATCCAATTGTACGTCCAATTTTTGTCCATCCTTAAACATCTCAGGCGTTAAACCTTCAGCAGATGCAGTAATAAACATATCTGCCTCATATTTGTCTCCGGCCGCTACAATAGATGATTTCGGCTTTACCATAGGTACGATCTTATCAAACTTCACAACTCCAGCATCCGCATCAACGGCAAGTTTAGCCAAAGCCAAAGCTTCTGTTGATAGCACTTCTGTCTGGAATTGATTAAGTGATGCAATCGCAGCAATTGGAGGGGTATTTTCAAACGTAAATGTTAAAAAGTCTTTTTTGTTGTGATCCGGATCATCCTTAAAGAAATCTATTTCCTTGGGTGGTTTTGCAATCTTGTCATACTTCTCACCAGTCAATTGATTTAAAGTAGTTATGTAATCGACAAGTACCTTTTCAAATTTTTTCCCGGTAACACTCCTGGGGTCAATCATCAAGGTAGCTACTTGTGAACCGTGATTATTAATTAGGATATCATCCACTTTTCCAGAGGTAGTGGAAAGGTCAATCATCTTCTTCTTCACTTCTGCTATTTCTGACATGACGCCTTGAGTAGCCGCTCTTACTTTATCGGCATTGGATACAGCGGCCAACACTTTAGGGTTTGTCTTTCCCTCGCCTGCCTCACGAATAGCTGCGAATACTGCGCCATTTCTTCTGTTCTCATCGGCCACCAGCTCTTCGAGTGTCACGTTAATAATGGCAAATTTCTCCAACACAGCACTACTTACCTGAAGTGCCAGCAACGCTGTTAGCACCAGGTACATCATACCAATCATTTTCTGCCTTGGGGTTTCCTTACCGCCTGCCATGGTCTATGTATTTAAGGTGAATGAATTCAGTTGATTTAATTTTTAGTTTCCAGACGATCCTTTCATTGCAGTAAGCATACTTCCATATACCTTATTCAATGAAGTTAGGTTATCTGTCATCTTAGCAAGTTCTCCGGTAAATTTCGAGGTGTTTTCTCCCACTTTCGACATTCCTTGCATGGCTCCTGATAAGCTTTCGTAAAACTTGTTCATGTTTTTTACATGAGAGTCAGCATCCTTCAATTCCATTTCATATACAGAATTAAGCGCAGCCAAATTTTTAGTTACCTTCTGAACCTGGCTATGATACTCGCTGGTATCCTTAGAGGCATCAGCCATTGCTGACACAGCTTTCATTGCTGTTCCGTACGATTTGTTCATTTCACTTAACGCAGATGAAGCAGATTGCACATTTTTGGCGTATTCATTAGTTGCAACAGCAGCATTAGATAAGTTGCTCATCTGAGAGGCTGAGGTGGCAAGGTTTGTTAAGCCTTTACCCAAGTTGTCTAATAGGTTTTGGTCAACTTTTGCGGTTTTTAACATTTCGTCAATTTTCAGAAGCGGTGAGTCTCCTGCCGCGGGCTTGTTGCTGATACGTGTTGCAGTTGTTGATACTGCCCCTTCAAACTCTTCAGACAATTCAGGATAAACTTTGGACCAATCTGGCTCAGCATGTGGCGGTTCAAAAGCACTTAAAAAGAAGATTACGGCTTCAGTTGAAAGACCAATCATTAGCATCTCATCTGCACCGGTAAGGTGAAGAATTTTAAAGAGTGCACCAACGATTACGACTGCGGCTCCAATACCATATACCTTTGGCATAATGGTCTTGTAGAGTAGTTCCATGAATCCGCCTTTTTTCTTGCTCATTGTAGTATAGATTTAAGTTTTTGATCCAATTAGTTTCTAAATATAACTAGAGTTTTTAATTATTAAAATTCTGTTCCTGACGACCTTCCAAGGTGAGTAACCGCACATCTAAAGCCGATGTAAGCCCTCGTTGAATCTTTGAACTCGTATGTTCTAGTTCCTGTTTCAAGATAATAGGCCACATCTTTCCATGATCCTCCGCGAATGACTTTTTTAGGTGCCACGTTCGCATTGTATTTTGAACTTTCGGGATCAGTCCGAGGGTCAATAAACTGAGGGTTCAAATCCCAAACGATTGGCACTGATGCAGGGTTGAAATCATCTAAACACCACTCTGATACGTTACCAGAGGTGTCAAAAATTCCGTAATCGTTGGGAAAATAAGATTGTACGGGAGAGGTATAGGCAAAACCATCATCATAAAAGTTACCACGACCCGGCTTGAAGTTCGCCAGCATACAACCTTTCGAATTTCTTATGTAAGGATTACCCCAGGGATACTTGGCCATATCACGGCCTCCCCTTGCTGCATATTCCCATTCGGCCTCAGAAGGAAGACGAAACTCTGGCATCGGAAACTCACCAATTGTTTTTCTGTAATCATTCAGGTATGCCGTTCTCCATTTTCCGAAAAACACTGCTGCATCCCAGTTGATCCCTACCACTGGATAGTCATCATACCCAGGGTGCCAGTAATAATAATCTTGGATAGGATCTCCCATATGGTGTGCAAAGTCTCTTACCCAAGCGGTGGTATCTGGATAGTATTTCTGACGAAACTCTGCTTCACTAACTGTGGGAAACCCTTCGATGGTACCGTTGTCTACCAAAAAGAAATTAGTAAACTGACGATACTCATTATTGGTAATCTCAGAATCATCCATAAAGAATGGTCCAATGGTTACCTGCTTATTGAAGTTGATTTGTGTAGAGGCAGGATCTTCATCCGCTTGTCCCATGTGAAAAGTGCCCGCAGGCACTGGTACCATTCCATATGGAATAGTCATCACCCAGCCTTGTCGATTGGGCACTCCAACCAACTCTCCCTGGTCACCACCGCCACCACCACCGATTCCCAACAGTCCGCAGCTGCCCAATATTGCTGCCACCACTACTATAGCCACGTAGCTCAAACCTTTTGGAGAAACCATCTTATTCATATTCTTAAGTGAATTAAAAAATCAATTTTACAGGTCAAAGCCAACTTTTATAGACCCGAAAGTTATCTTTTTAGCGCTTATAATTAAAAAATGTAGCTCCCAAATTCTATAAAATCCTCAAAAAAGCAAAATAAATATACGATTAGTGCCTGTATCTGGGGGTGCGAACCACTTTTTTTCCGCTACCCGGATTAACCGGCAATTCATAAGTAAGCATAAATTCATGTGAAGTAGGCTGTTTAGCAGCCTGATCCTTAATAATATAGTCCAGTCCATAACCCAACTTCAATGATTTATCTTTTAATAGGCTGTATCCCAACATTAAAATAGCTGCTTCTGATTGTCGGAACGATAAACCTCCCCACATAGTATCTTTATAGTAAGCCAAGCCACCAATATCAAAGGTGGTTTTTGTAAAATCTGACTTTACAAGGCCTGTAAACTGAAATCTCAGATCAAAATTTACATCATAAAAATATCCTCCTGTTACATAAATGTGACTAGCAAGCGCATTTCGCTGACTCACCCCAAAGTCAAACTCGGACTTGATCAAGTGGTTAAAGCTTACACCCGCATAATATTTTTCTTTTCTAAGAAAAGCGCCAAAAGCCAGGTCGGGCCTTACTTGCGACTGTTTGCCGGCAGCATTCAGCAATGGATCATTCGGATCAGTAGCCCTATACTGGTCAAAATTGATGGTTTGAGAATAGATACCCACCCTCATACCTAAACTAAGTTTGGCATCCTTAATCCCCAAATGATAAGCGTAAGATGCTTGCGCCTCCAGGTTGTTTTGAGGCCCGAGTTTATCGTTTACTATATAGGCACCAAATCCACTGTTAAGTTTATATATTGGAGTAGTCATACTCACAATTTGTGTGGTAGGCGCAGTGCCTCCTCCAAAGCTGGGAGTATAACCCAACCATTGACTCCTGTGAATGGCCGTAAGCTTAGTCACCCCTTCTATCCCGGCATATCCCGGATTATAATAAAGGGTATTAAACATATATTGTGTAAACTGAGGATCTTGCTGGGCAGACACCTTCCAGGTACATAACAGTAACACAATGCCTATGATTAATCTTCTACTCACAATTATCCAAAAACAGATTTAAATATACAGCATTTATAATTACACAATCAATCCTATGTAATTAAAGTGTAAGAAAATCTGAGCCAGAGTAAAAACTTAACCCTTAATGAGTTACTTAATACCATTCGCCTTCATTATGTAGAGCTCCAAAGCTCCGGTCATTGAAGGGGCATTGGGTTGAGGTGCCTCTATATCCAGAATCAAACCGGCATCTCGAACTGCCTTGGCAGTAGTGGGCCCGAAAGCAGCAATTCGTGTATTATTTTGCTTAAAGTCAGGAAAGTTTAACAACAGGGAGTTTATCCCGGCCGGTGTAAAGAATGCAAGAATATCAAAATATACATCGGTGAGGTCGCTTAAGTTTGCAGCCATAGTGTGGTATATGACTGCCTCAGAATAGTTGAAGTTGTTTTCCCTTAAGAAATCTGGTATTTCATTGATACGAATGTCGGAGCACGGGAAAAGAAACTTTTCGTTTTTGTGCTTCTTCATAACCTCCATCAGGTCTCGCGTATCTCTTGATCCTGAAAATATTTTTCTTTTCCTTATTACAATATACTTCTGAAGATAATACGCAGTCTGCTCATTAATGCAGAAATACTTCATGTCTGCAGGCATCTCAATCTTTAACTCCCTACAAATTTGAAAAAAATGATCTACCGCATTTCTGCTGGTAAAAATAATAGCAGTATGGTCGAGAACATCTATTTTCTGCTTTCTGAAGTCCTTAATATCTACAGGCTCTACTTGAATAAATTGACGGAAATCAATTTTTAAATTATACTTCTCTGCCAATTTGAGGTAAGGAGAATTTGGATCAGAGGGTGCGTCTTGAGAGACCAGGATGCTTTTTACTTTGCTCATCCTGTCATTCATAGTTTCAGTCATAACAACACTAAATCAGTTTTCTGCTTAAGAATTTAAGATCTTAATGAGGATAACAATCGGGATCAATTCCGAAGCGCAAAGGTAGGAAAATAAATGAAAAAATCTGAATGAGGATTGTCTCAATAATTTAAGGCCAATAATTACCACCCATAAAATCAGTAAAAAAATTATTGTACTCAATAAAAAATCATAGGCTTTGGGGCTTTGAATTTTAAAAACAAAATAGCATAGGCATACAATTCCCGATAGAATACTCACAAAAAAGGTTAGGCGTACATAGTTGTAAAACTGTGGACTGGGAGCCTCCCTAAAATTAAACAACCGCGCCAGCCCAGCAATTAGTATCAACTTAATCAATAGTACGATCAGGATAATTCCCGAAATCTTAAGCCATTGCAAAAGGCTTTCACTGAATGAATTCGCTGTAAAGGACTTGGAGATCGGAATTAAATCTCCACCAAAGTGAAGGATAGTAAGCAAAGCAAAGCCTGCAACAAGGCTACAAAAGAAGTAATAAAGGATATTGGCACTTGCTGAAATTCGACTGTTCAGCAGGGTGTCCTCCCGCTCCTGAATGGAGAATAATCTTACAAAGTTCAGGTAGTCCATTGTAAGGCGCGGATTGGTTCTTAGCAGCACCACAAAGTACGTCAAAAGGACAATTGAGACAATTATGGAAAAATCAAGGTAAAATCCTGGCGCTCTCACAGTGTTGCTGATGTCTGGGCGTAATTCGGAAGGGGATACTACTTTCGTCTTCAACCACGATAATCCTTCTGAATGATAAGCGCTAAATACCCAAGGCATCGGTATTTTAGTCAGGAGGCTGTCGATATCTAAAGAAATAAATTTAGTGTCGGAAGCTATTTGTTGATAATTAATATAAACTGAAAATGGTCGCGCACCCTCCAGTTCAATATGGCTGCCCTTGTGGTACCTCCCAGGATCAACCTCAAAGTATATTGCTTTATCTTTTACGTGTGCATTGGGCACAAAACTTTCAAAATTTTCATTTGTAAACACTTTCCAGTCTTTACTTAAGTCGGTGGCCACCGGATATTCTATTAGCGGCTGGGCCAGTCCAACAATAGAGTAAAAAAATATGATTACAAATAAAAATCCTCTCACTCGATGAACAGCAATTTTTGCAAAGATTATCAATTATTGACGAGTTAAGTAAACCCGCACGTTCTTTCTACCTTTACAAGCAACAAAATTGCTGGCCAATGCCTGGACTCTATATTCATATCCCCTTCTGCAAGCAGGCCTGTTATTATTGTGATTTCCATTTCTCCACCAACCTCCATCGAACCGAAGAAATGGTAGAAGCTTTGGTTCAGGAACTATCGTTACAAAAGAACTATCTCGACAATACAAGACTTACCAGTATCTATTTCGGAGGAGGTACACCCTCTCTGCTTAAAGCCCATCATTTTGAAAAAATATTCAACGCCATTGGTAACTTATATCAATTTGACCCAACTTGTGAAGTTACCCTTGAAGCAAATCCTGACGACCTTTTCCCCGCCCAATTGGATGTCTTTCTTAAAGCAGGAGTTAATCGCCTGAGTATCGGCATTCAATCGTTTGATGATCAAATTTTGAAATTTATGAATAGGGCCCATGACAGCAAGATGGCTCTGGCGGCACTCGATAATGTGCGTAATTCCGGATTTGATAATTTTAGCCTTGACTTGATTTATGCTATTCCGGGTCAGGATAATGATCACTTAAAACACAACATTAAAACTGCTTTGCAATTCTCCCCTGAGCATATTTCCGCTTACGCACTTACTATTGAACCCAAAACTGTGTTTGGAAATTGGGCTTCGAAAAAAAAATTAATGCCAGTTGATGAGACCATCAATGCAGAACAATTTGAGGTGATAAGTAATGCACTTATAGAGTCCGGATATGAACATTACGAAATTTCAAACTATTGTAAGCCTGGATATTACTCTAGGCACAACAGCAGCTATTGGAAACAAGAACCCTACCTGGGGATTGGGCCAAGTGCTCACTCTTATAATAAAGTATCCCGGCAGTTTAATATAAGCAACAATGCTGCCTATCTCAAGGCCATAGAAAATCAGAAAGTACCCTTCCAGATGGAGGTGCTCACTCAGGAAAACAAAATAAATGAATATGTTTTTACCACACTGAGAACGATGTGGGGGTGTAACCTGGAATTGCTTAATCGCGAATATCAATTTGATCTTCTCGCCCAAAACAAAACATATTTGGATAAGTTGGTCGCAAAAGATTTGGCCACACTCCACAACAATGTATTAAGACTAACTAAAAAGGGAGAACTCCTGGCAGATCAAATATCCCTTGACCTTATGGTGTAACCACAAAATTCCTAATTGCTTTTTAGCGTTAAACCAACTAAAAATAGCTAATTTTCAGAGCCAAACTCACTTATGACCAAAGAAGAAAAACAGGTATACATGCTTCTGAGAACTGTAATCTTCAGTTATCACGGCCTTGATGAAGCTGAAAAGAAAGACCTGGAAAATACCGCAGAAAAATTAGAGGCCACTGATGAACTAAAGTGGGCTATGAGTTTTATCGCTGAGGATTTTGTTACTGCTTTTGAAAGGGCGCGGGCTTATCTCAATGACATTATTGGTGATTACCCAAAGAAGGAGCGCATTAACCTTATTAATATGGTATGGGAAGCCAATAACCGTAAAGGTTATGTAACGGAGATGGAAGCCACAGCCATGCTGAAACTGGCCAAAGACTGGAGTGTTGAAAAAGAGTTGATTGCGCTTGTGATTAAGTAGGTTTACAGAGACATCATGTCTTTAAACTTGGCTGCCTGCCTTCGGCTCACTTCGACCTTATCCCCTCCTTTTAATTTCACCATAAGGCCACCATTAAACCATGGTTCGATTCCTTCTACCCAACTTAGATTTACAATGTGTTTTCGGCTGGCCCTGAAAAAGGCACGCTCATCCAGTTTTTCATCCAATGCATTCAGCGATTTATGAATCATCGGGCGGTTATTATCAAAATACACCTTGATATAATTCCCATCAGATTCAAATAATCTTATGTTGGTCAGGCTCACAAACCAACAACGATCTCCGTCTTTTACAAACACCTGATCGTCCAGACCAAGCTTCTTATCTTTTGATCTTCCTCCTCTGCTTTTCTCCTTTTCGTTTATTTTTTGAACCGCTTCTGACAATCGTTCGGGGTGGATGGGCTTTAATAAATAATCCAAAGCGTTTACTTCAAACGCCTTTAGCGCAAACTCATCGTACGCAGTTGTAAAAACTACCAGAGGTGCTGAATCCAGTGATTCCAGCAATTGAAAGCCCGTTCTTCCAGGCATTTGTATGTCTAAAAACAGTAAGTCAGGATTGAGCTCATTTATCATTTGCTCGGCCTCATCGGCATTCATGGCCTCTCCTACCACTTCTATTGAAGGATGTTCTTCCAATAGTTTGGTCAACTCCTTCCGCGCCAATCTTTCATCATCAACAATCAGTGCTCTCATATTGAATTTATCTGTGGTATTTTTATTTCCGTAAGTACAAAACTATCGTTTTCTGTTAATATTCTAAAAGAGGCAGAACCTCCGTAGATAAGTTTTAGTCGTTGTTTCGTGTTTTCAAGTCCTAAACCGCCTGTAGACCTTTTTACGCCATTTATGTACTGTCCACTGTTGCGAATCTGAATAATTAGGATTTTGTTTTCAACAATAGTCTTAATTTGAATCAAGCCTCCCTCCGTTAACCGCGAAATTCCATGCTTAATTCCATTCTCTACGAGGGTTTGGATCATCAATGGCGGCACCAAAAAATCCTTGGAATATGGATCGATGATAAATTCAGTACGAAGCCGCTCCTCAAAACGAATACTCTCAAGACCAAGATAATCCTTTACCACCTTTAGTTCATCTTTGAATCTGGTAAGGCCCCGCTTGTCAGCCACCAATGAGTTGCGAAGAATACTTGAAAGCTGATTGATTGCCAGCTTTGACTTCGCGGGGTTTTCATCCACCAAAGCCCGCACACTGTTTAATGCATTGAAAATGAAATGTGGATTCAGTTGAGACTTTAGATTGTTCAATTCAATTTCACGCGCATACGCTTCCAGTTTCAATGATTTATTATAACGTTCGAAGTAATTGTATATAAAGTACAATGCTGACCAGAGGAAGAAAATGATCACATAGTACAGTGATCCCCAGAAAATGTTTTCTGGATCAAATGTCACCTCCTTACTAAACATGCGCAACGGCAACGAAATCGGTATTCTCAAAAAATACATAATTATCCCAAGTGCGATTACCGTTACAATAGCTTTTGGGATAAGTCGGGCCATTCCTAAGCTCAGCCATCTCCATTTATTAATGTAGTAGCGATAACCATGCGATAAGAGTAAACAAAATATCGCTTCGTAGGCAAAAAAAATAATACGCTGTGTGCTTACACCCAAGCCCTCTGCTGCAATCATACTGGCAGCAATTTGCACCGCTGCATAGAGGGTCCAGCCTCCAAACTGTAAACTCCAATATAGTTTTTGCTTATTAAGCATGGCTCAATCTTCTCAAAGGTAATGAAATTGAAAAATCACAATAATTGATCGTGATAAGTATCTAATTCAGCTCCGCCTTGAGGTATCGGCCAGTGTACCCTGCCGGATTATTAGCTACTTCATCTGGAGTACCCAAAGCGATAATTCCACCTCCCTTTTCGCCACCCTCTGGTCCCAGATCAACAATGTAATCTGCGGATTTGATCACATCCATATTGTGTTCAATGATCAAAACAGTATTGCCTTTATCTACCAGTTTTTGAAGAACATCCAACAGGTGGCTAATATCCTGAAAATGAAGGCCTGTAGTTGGCTCATCTAAAATATAAAGCGTTTTTCCGGTATCTCTTTTGGAAAGTTCTGTTGCCAGTTTCACACGTTGCGCTTCACCACCGGAAAGGGTTGTTGCGTGCTGACCCAGGGAAATATACCCCAAACCTACTTCACTTAAAGTCTGAATCTTTCTAAGAATACGGGGTTGGTTTTCGAAAAATGCAACCGCCTCTTCAACAGTCATGTCCAATACATCTGAAATAGATTTGCCTTTGAACCTGACTTCCAACGTTTCCCTGTTGTATCTTCTGCCTTTGCACGTTTCGCACAGTACATGTATGTCAGGAAGAAATTCCATTTCTATTAGGCGCAACCCCGCACCTTCGCAGGTTTCGCACCTTCCGCCCTTTACGTTAAACGAAAACCTTCCGGGCTTATATCCGCGTATTTTTGCTTCCGGCAATTGCGCAAACAGGCCTCTAATATCAGTAAACACACCCGTATAGGTTGCAGGATTCGATCGTGGAGTCCTTCCGATTGGTGATTGGTCTACCTCAATTACTTTATCAAGATGCTCCAGCCCTTCTACCTTTTTATAAGCCAGTGGCGCAGTTCTTGATCTGTAAAAATGTGCATTAAGAATTGGAAAAAGGGTGTCATGTATCAGGGTGGACTTGCCACTCCCTGAAACGCCTGTAATACATGTGAACGTTCCCAACGGAATTTTAAAATCGACATTTTTGAGGTTATTGCCACTCGCTCCAAACAGTGACAGTTTTTTCCCTGTCAGTTTTCTTTTTTCTTTGCCGTAATCAATTTTTAACTTTCCCTTTAGATATTGAGCCGTAACGCTGTTGGTCTTTAAAAATGTTTCAGGGTCTCCTTCTGCTACCACATTTCCGCCATGGCGTCCCGCTCCCGGGCCAATATCAATGATATAATCACTTCCCATCATCATTTCTTTATCATGCTCCACCACTATCACGGAGTTGCCCAAATCGCGAAGATCTTTTAGGGCCTTAATCAACTTCACATTATCGCGTGCATGAAGCCCGATGCTCGGCTCATCCAAAATGTATAAGACTCCCACTAGTTGAGTACCAATTTGCGTAGCCAATCTGATTCGTTGGGCTTCACCCCCACTCAAGGTGCGAAGTGGACGATTAAGGCTGAGGTAATCAAGCCCTACATCAAGAAGAAAACCGATGCGCTTGCGAATTTCTTTCAGGATTTCCGTTGCAATTACATTTTGTTTTTCGCTCAACCGAGATTCCAGTCCGTCAAACCATTTTTTAAGTGCATTGATATCCAGCCTTGCGAGCTGCGCAATATTAGTGTTGTCAATCAGGAAATGAAGTGATTCTTTTTTAAGACGGGCACCATCACATTCAGGACAAATTTTTACAACAGTAAAGTCATCGACCCATTTGCGTATGGCCTCTGAACCCTCTTCCTTTTGCTTTTGAAGAAAATTAATGATCCCTTCAAACCTGGTATTCCATTCTGTACCAGGATATTTTACCGAAGCCACTGCAACGGGCACATCATCTCCATACAATAACACATTCAGCACATCTTTTGGAATATCCTTGATGGGCGTAGACAGTGTAACCTTATTGCGTTTGAGCAATGACTCTATTTTTTTAAATATCCAGATGTCACGATATTCTCCTAAAGGAAGAATTCCTCCCCTGCTGATACTTAACTTTTTATCAGGAATAATCGAATCTTCTGTAATCTCCTCAATTTGCCCCAAGCCATTGCATACAGGGCACGCCCCATAGGGTGAGTTGAATGAAAAATTATTAGGAGCCGGTTCATCATAGGACAATCCTGTCTTCGGGTCCATCAGGTATTTTGAGTAGTGATGGGTTGCGCCATTCTCCTCAATAGCAATCAAAACTCCTTTACCTTCTTTCAAGGCTACATTGACTGACTGTGCAATACGATGGCGGTCCTTGTCATCAACAACAATACGGTCGATTACAATTTCTATATCATGGATCTTGAAGCGATCCACCTGCATTTTTGGTTTTATATCTTGTATCTCTCCGTCAATTCGAACTTTGGAATAACCGCTCTTCCTAATCTGTACAAATAATTCTCGATAGTGGCCCTTACGCCCTTTCACTACAGGCGCCAGCAAACTCAGTTTCTTTCCATTGAACGAACCAACAAGCCCATCTAGAATCTGATCCTCTGACTGGCGAATCATTTTCTCTCCAGAGAGATAGGAGAACGCTTCACCAGCTCTCGCATACAGCAAGCGCATGAAGTCATAAATTTCCGTAACCGTTCCTACCGTTGAGCGAGGATTTCGGGAAGTCGTCTTTTGCTCAATGGAAATTACGGGGCTTAGTCCATTTATTTTATCAACATCAGGACGTTCAAGGTTGCCAATAAAGCTACGCGCATAGGCAGAGAAACTTTCCATATATCGCCTTTGTCCCTCGGCATATATGGTATCAAAAGCAAGAGAAGACTTCCCGCTACCGCTTATTCCCGTAATTACAATAAGCCGATTGCGAGGAAAGCTAAGGTTGATATTTTTAAGATTATGCTCCCTTGCACCAATGATCTCAATGGTTTCGGGGTCAGTTAACTTAGAATTCTTTTTTTGCGCTAAAGTTGGAGCCATTAAAGGATTTCAGAAATGAGGATGCAATTAACCTAAAAAATCATTAGATTATTTTACACTACGTGCTGATTGTTAAAAATAAACACATATTGATATTTCTTTGAAGTAAATTTTGATTTCATTTTCAATATCAAGGTTAATCATGATATTCCTGACGAATCGTCAGGAATCGTCACTGATTAATACTACAATTATGAATAGGAAAAGGTTTACTGGAGATATGTGGTTTTTATTCATAAACCACTAATGGAAAGTCGTTTCCAAAAGAGTAGCCGGAAGGATATTGAGCTGTCCCTTTGAGTTGTTCGGAAAGTTCAGGCACCTTATTCTCGATGTAAGTACTTAACTCCCGTATGGTAAGTTTTTTGTCGTTGTTGGTATCTGCTTTGCCATTAATCCCCTCTATTAATGCATAGGTAAAAATACCGTGTCCAAGTTTCTCAAATTCGGATGCAAATTGATTGGAGCCTGTGGATGTTATCCAAAAAGTACCTGTACTTCTTGCCAACTGAGCGATGGCCTTCTCTTCTGCAGCCCCCCTCTCAGTCACAGCTTGAAGTGCACCTGCTGATTGGCAGGCATCCAGAATAAAAACCTGTTTCTGTGCATTGATCGATTGCGCATATTCTTTTAATGATGAGGCTGCAATCGCTTTATCCTTTAGCATATCTTCCCGTCCATACAACTGAGTTACGTCAGTTGGTACGATGTAAAACTCTTTGTCAGCGGCCGACTCCCCAGCCATTACTCCATGCCCGGCATAATAAACAACCAGCATGTCCTGCTCCAGCGACTTCTTTTTTATATCATCAAGGGCAGCAAGAATGTTGGACTTCAGCGCTTTTTCATTTCTAATATTATAAGGCACAATAGTTTTAAAAATTCCAGAGGAGGATTTTTTAATGCTGTTTTCAACTCCGTTGGCATCAGCCTCAGCATAATTCAAATTATATTTTGGGTTCTTGTATTTATTTATACCAATTGTTACCAGGTACAACGTTGGCTTCTCATCCGTTGCTCCTTTGTAAGTAATTGTAAACTTTGCTTTCTCTGCATCAATTCCATTTTTGCTTCCCGTGTTGATGTAGAAAAAATTTTCCTCCCCAAACGAAGTGGATAAGCTAAAATCAAATGTATAGGTTTTCGCGCCCGTCCCCGGTAACGACTTCATCAGCTTGGCATTTTGATACAGCCTCACTTCCGTCACTTCCTGAGCATTCTCAGTTATTTCAACAGTTACAGAAGAATTTTTTTGACTTGCTGTAATAGCGGTAGTAGCAGAGTAAGGTTTATCATTTATACTTTTAATGGCCAGCACCGGAACTTTAGCAACTGCATCGTCTACATCAAAATTGGCCAGCGAAGCTGACTCTTCATTGAGTACAGCGTTAAAAAGACGTGGAGTAAAGCCCTTCTCCATGGAACTCTCCAGTGTTGTGCGTTGCAAGGTTAATCTGGTTGTCCAAAACACTTTTGATAAAGCGTTTGCGGTTCCATCCACGCGGCCATCCTTGGAAACAACAGCATAATCATCATTGCTGTCAGAATAAAAATAGGCAATAATGGAATTTGATTTTAAATCATAAATCTGGTTGATGTTATTGCCGGAGGCATTTAGAAAAAATGTCTGATTCTCCTGATCCAATGGAAATATATTAAAAGAGCCTACCCCCATTCCCGGATAACCAGAAAATTTCCATTTATCCGATTTAGTGGTAAACACTGCGCTCCCTGAGTTGGCATCGTATACGTTAAATGATCTGGATGCAGTAAGGGCGAGAAGTTTATTATTAGTGTAAATTCCACCATTGGCTGTAATAGTTGCAATAAAGAATTCTGACTCCAGGCTCTTCACCATTTTATAAGTTTTCGCATCCCATACCTCAACAATTGATTTTGTTCCCAGAAAATTTAACCCTGAAATAATAAGGTGATCACCCGTTTCGTCATAGGCCGCCATTGTAAAGGTGCCCCCCTGGGATTCACTTATTTCTTTTCCTGTGACCAGATCATATTGTTTCAAAGGATTATTGCTCTTAAGAAAGGACATTACTCCCACCAAAATCCTTTTTCCATCCGGGTGAAATGCAAGTGCACTCACATGGTGCTTTTTATATTGCGTAGAGAAGATTTGTTTTTGTGCTTTTAGGTCAATTACCGCCACATAACCCCCTTTTTGTCCTACGGCAATCAAATTATGTTTTCCTGAAAAGGCCGTTTTTGTTGCCTCTTCTTCCAATGGATATTGAGTTGTTTCACTCTCCATTTTCAGGTCAATCACATGCACTGTTTTGTTTTCAACAAGGATAAGCTGTTGGTTGGAGGCCAGTTGTACATCAAAAAGGTTTTCGTAGGAAGCCTTGAATTTTTTAGTAAACCGCCCAATGGAAACATCAAATACTTTTACCGTCTTATCCTCATACAGGAAGACAATAATTTTTCCGTCCGGTGACACTGCCATTCCTTTCTGGTGCGACTGTAAAGCGCCCACATCATATCCGAGTCGCAGTAAATCAACCTCTTGTGAATAGGAAGCAAAGTACCCTGAGGTCATTATGAATAGAAGAATAATTCGTCTCATAACTACAATTTCATTTTACTAAAACCCCAGGCTTCTTATATGGTTATAATGCTATTGCTCACCAAAAGGTAAAAGGCTGGCTCAATCAAAAGCTGATCGTTCTATGATTGTTATTGCAAATTAGCCACAGGTCATTAAATTTGCAGTCCTTTATGGATTTAAAGTTGAAAATTCAATATTCACTAATTTGGCTGAAATTGAATTTAAGTCTTTAACCCCGTGGTAGGCAGTAATTTAAGCGGGAGTAGCTCAGTTGGTAGAGCACGACCTTGCCAAGGTCGGGGTCGCGAGTTCGAGTCTCGTTTCCCGCTCAGAGTGTTAGAAACCTTGCGATAGGTCGCGAGATTGTTTTCTGCTCAAAAAACAGAGGAAGCCCCACTCTTTTGAGAGAAGGGCTTTGTTTTTAGTACCCAATACCCGGGTGCCTGCTTCAGGCAGGGTGGAATTGGCAGACCTGCCTTTGTCCCGATTGGCATCGGGACTACGCCAGGCAAGCACGCAGGAAGTCCTGCTCCAATTCATAACCAGGGTAGCGTTCTTTAATATGTTAGGTATTTCTACCCGGGTGCCTGCCTGCCGCAGGCAGGGTGGAATTGGTAGACCTGTCTTCGTCCCGATTTGATATCGGGACTACGCCAGGCAAGCACGCAGGAAGTCCTGCTCCAATTCATAACCAGGGTAGCGTTCTTTAATATGTTAGGTATTTCTACCCGGGTGGTGGAATTGGTAGACACGCAGGACTTAAAATCCTGTGGCTAGTAATAGCTGTACGGGTTCAACTCCCGTCCCGGGTACATGTATACAGTTTATGCTATAAGAAGCTTAACTAAAAATTACATTTATGTAGGCCTTTCGTCTGATGTGTCGAAAAGAGTAGAAAGGCACAACAAAGGATACGAACGAACTACAAAACCCTATCGTCCCTTTGAACTATTTTATACCGAAGACCATCCTGATAGGATTTCGGCCAGAAGAAGAGAGAAGTTCCTTAAATCCGGGAAGGGTAAAGCGTTTCTAAAGTCTTTGATTCCCATTAGCCAATAGCTGTACGGGCCTGCCTGCCGCAGGCAGGTTCAGCTCCCGTCCCAGGTTCAAGCATAAGGTAAAGCCCTGAATAATAGTGCTTTTCACTTTTTAAGGCGGTCAAAATAGTCTCAAAATTTATGCCCCTTGAGTGACATCCTTTGATAATAAATAACCAATCTACCAGAACTTCGTGTCTCCCCTCCTTGAGAAAACTTTCTAAAGCATTTTACGTTTCAGAGGCAGAAGTATAAACCATGTTATTGATAATAAAAAATATCAAAAAATGTGGAATGCCAACTTTCTGCATTTAAATTTACGCCCTCTTTAGAATCAAGTTATGAAGACAATAGTCCAGTATGCTTTTTTGTTGGGCTTATTCCTTTTCCTTTCATGGCCCAGACTTTCATTCGAAGCAAAGACTTATTCACCTATTAAATATTCTTCTAAGGAAACAGGGCAATCTCAAAATTCAACCCTTGTTTTTGAAGAAGATTCATTCAGCTCTGATGAAAGTCCTTCCATAAGAAGGAGTAAACTTTCTACTTATCCAACACTATTCGGTAGTGAACAATTTAAATTAAAGTTAACAAGCTACCATTTGCATAGCAATGTATGCTGTTCCCCGTTTTTCTCTACACCTTCTCCTTTTAGTTATCTCTCTTTAAGGGTTTTGAGGCTCTGATTGAGCTCGCTGCAATTCTGAAAACTGATCGATTCTACCGTAATTCGATTACATAACAATTGTTCTACCTCTTATTTTAATATAAATGAATAAAATAGCATTGCTAATCAGCGTAGGCACTTTAGTGTGTTTGGCAAATTGCACTCCCAGTAAAGAAGCCAGTGATGATATTGGAAAATATGAAATTACAAGCCCGATAGTCACTGACACTTCTTTCACCAGGGAGTATGTTACACAAATCCAATCGCTGCAAAATATTGAGTTGAGAGCGATGACGAAAGGATTTATACAAACCATCAATGTTGACGAAGGTCAGTCGGTAAAATCTGGGCAGGTTCTTTTCACTATTATGCCTAAGGAGTACGAGGCTGAATTGCAAAAAGCTAAAGCCGAAGCAAATACAGCCGAGTTAGAATGGCTGAACACGAAAACACTGGCTGAAGAAAGCATTGTTTCACAAACGGAATTAGCTATTGCTCAGTCGAAACTAGACGAAGCAAAAGCGGAGGTAGCCCTTGCCGAGTTACATCTTTCTTTCACAAAAGTAAAAGCTCCTTTCGATGGCGTGATTGACAGAATTCGGTTTAAAATAGGAAGTTTAATAGATGATGGAACCTTGCTGACTACACTTTCGAACAACAAAGAAGTATACGCTTATTTCAATGTGTCTGAATCGGAGTACCTGGAATATAAAACGAAAAATGATGAGAACGCAAAAGTGAGCCTTTTGTTGGCAAATAACCAGTTGCATAAATACAAGGGTTCAATAGAAACCATTGAAGGTGAATTTGACAATAGCACCGGAAATATTGCCTTTCGTGCGAAATTCCCTAACCCTGACTTGCTCTTAAAGCATGGGGAAACAGGAAAAATCCTAATGACAATTCCAATCAAAAATGCTTTGATAATCCCCCAAAAAGCAACCTTTGAAATTCAGGACAAAGTATACGTTTATGTTGTAGATGAGAACAATGTAGTCAGATCCAAAAATATTTCAATAAAACAGAGTTTGCCCAATATATACATTGTAGACTCCGGGCTTTCGGCAGAAGATAAAATTCTTTTAGAGGGGATTCAATCCGTAAAAGATGATGACAAGATCTTGACAAATTATGTTCCACCGAGAGAGATCATAGGAAAATTACAACTGATTACACCTTAGAGGTTTTCTAATTCACCAAACGTTAACCGCATGTTTAATAAATTCATACACCGGCCTGTTCTGTCCATTGTTATCTCGCTCATCATTATGCTGCTGGGTGTATTGGCGGTAATTCAATTACCCGTCACTCAGTTTCCATCAATTTCGCCACCCAAAGTTAATATCAATGCAGAGTATCCGGGTGCCAATGGCGAACTGATGATCAAATCAGTTATCATTCCACTGGAGCGAGCTATCAATGGAGTTCCAGGGATGAAATACATGGCTTCCGATGCGGGTAACGATGGAGAAGCTGCCATACAAGTCGTCTTCAACTTAGGAACTGATCCTAACATTGCCTCCGTCAACGTTCAAAATCGTGTGGCTGCTGTGATTAATAAATTACCACCCATTGTGGTGAGGGAAGGCGTTAAGATCACCAGGCAAGAATCGAACATGCTCGTGTATATCAATCTATACAGTAACGATCCTGGGCTAGACGATAAGTTCTTATACAATTTTGCTGATATCAATTTATTAGCGGAGCTAAAGCGAATTGATGGTGTGGGGTTTGCCGATATTCTGGGAGATAGGGACTATTCGATGAGAATATGGCTAAAACCTGACCGAATGCTGGCCTACAAAATTTCAGCAGATGAAATTCTTAATGCCTTAGACGAACAAAGCCTGGAAGCCTCACCGGGCAGAACCGGAGAAAGTTCTGGGAAAAAATCACAAGCATTTGAATACATTTTAAAATACCCGGGAAGATATACAACTCCTGAAGGTTATGAAAACATCATACTGAAATCCAACCCCAATGGAGAAATACTTCGCGTTAAAGATGTGGCCGATGTTGAATTTGGTAGTTCGTATTATGATCTATACTCCAAGTTAAACGGAAAAACCTCAGCCGCTATTGTGATTAAGCAATCGTATGGCAGCAATGCAAGTGTAACCATAGCCAATATCAAAAAAGTAATGGAGGAAATAAAAGCAACCACATTTCCTAAAGGGATGGATTATGAAATAAGTTATGATGTGTCCACATTTTTAGATGCCTCCATTGATAAAGTAATTCATACACTTATTGAAGCATTTCTGCTTGTGGGGTTGGTTGTATTTATATTTTTAGGAGATTGGCGCTCTACGTTGATACCGACCATTGCAGTCCCCGTGTCCTTAGTAGGCGCATTCATTTTCATGCAAATTTTTGGAATCTCCCTTAACATGATAACGCTTTTTGCATTGGTCTTAGCCATTGGTATTGTGGTAGACAATGCGATCGTGGTTGTAGAAGCGGTTCATGCAAAAATGGAAGAAAGAAACCTTGATCCCATTGCAGCCACAGAGTTAGCAATGCAAGAAATCAGTGGAGCTATCATTGCTATTACTTTGGTAATGGCGGCTGTATTTATTCCAGTAGCATTTATGTCCGGACCTGTAGGAATCTTCTACCGGCAGTTTTCAATTACGATGGCCACGTCTATTATTTTATCAGGTATTATTGCATTGACGCTGACTCCCGCCTTATGTGCCCTCATGTTAAAAAACACACATGGAGTTGAAAAGAAAAAAACATGGATAAACTCCCTTTTACAAGGGTTTAATACGTGGTTCAATGGAATAAACAGGAAGTACAAAAAATTATTGGGGTTAATCGTCAACAGAAGGGTAGTAACTATCTTAACCTTACTGGCATTCTGCCTAGGAACGTGGGGCTTAAATTCATTCCTTCCATCGGGGTTTATTCCTAATGAAGATCAGGGTGTTTTTTATGCGATCATCCTTACACCCCCCGGCTCCACTTTGGAAAGAACAGACGCGGTTAGCACTCAGATACAAAAGATTGCATCAGGTATAAAAGATATAAAATCCGTTTCATCCATAGCCGGTTATGAGATTCTATCTGAGGGCACAGGTGCTAATTCAGGAAGTTGTATCATTAATCTCAAAAGTTGGGACGAGAGGGAACATTCTCTTGTGGAAGTGATGAAGGAGTTGGAAGAAAAAACAAAAGATATTAAAGGTGCAACCATAGAATTCTTTCCGCCTCCTGCTGTTCCTGGTTATGGTGCCGCTGGCGGGTTTGAGTTACGGCTCCTGGACAAGGCGGGGAGTGGCGATTATAAGAAAATGGAAACAGTAAGCAATGAGTTTGTGGCTGAACTAAATAAAAGACCGGAACTCACTTCTGTTTTTACTTTTTACAGCGCAAGCTTTCCACAGTACATGTTGAATATTGATAATGATAAAGCACAACAAAAAGGTGTCACTCTCGAGAATGCCACAAACACCCTATCTACCCTTGTTGGTAGTAACTATGAAACCAGTTTTATCAAGTATGACCGACAGTATAAAGTAATGGTGCAGGCGCTGCCTCAGTATCGGGCACTGCCGGAAGATATCTTAAAACTCTATGTCAAGAATGATCGTGATGAAATGGTGCCTTTCTCAGCATTTATGAAATTGGACAAAGTCTATGGCTTATCTGAAATTACCCGACACAACATGTACAATGCCTCCGAAGTGAGTGGCGGAGCAGCACCAGGCTTCAGCAGTGGAGCCGCCATAGCGGCCATATCAGACGTGGCCAAAAATAAATTACCCAAGGGCTTCGGCATTGACTGGGCAGGTATTTCAAAAGATGAGGTGGCACAAGGGAATCAGGCCATTTATATATTTCTCATTTGTCTTGCTTTTGTATACTTGCTCTTATCGGCACAGTACGAAAGTTTTATTTTGCCACTTCCTGTCATTCTTTCCCTACCTGCCGGAATTTTCGGGGCATTCCTTTTTTTAACAGCATTTGGCTTAGAGAATAATATCTATGCACAGGTGGCAATGGTCATGTTGATAGGGCTGCTTGGAAAAAATGCAGTATTGATTGTAGAATTTGCAGTTCAGAAACATCGGGCAGGGAGTAGTATTATGCAAGCCGCTGTGGAAGGTGCAGCCGTTCGACTCCGTCCGATTCTAATGACATCATTTGCTTTTATGGCTGGATTAATTCCGCTCGTGTTTGCTTCAGGGCCAGGGGCCATAGGAAACAGAACTATTGGGTCGGCTGCTGCAGGAGGAATGCTATTTGGTACCGTATTTGGGGTTGTCGTTGTTCCAGGCCTCTATTACATTTTTGCTCGCTTTTCCGCGGGGCATGAACTCATCAAAAATGAAGAAGAAAATCCCTTAACCGAAGAAATTAAATAGCATGATCTTACCAAATAAATACAAGTGCATTGGGATTCTAATAACATGTATAATGTATACAGGTTGTAAAACCTTTACGCCCCTTGAAAATGTGAATACAAATACTTTACCTCAGTCGTACAACACTTCAAAAGATTCAACTAATTCAGCAAAAATAAAATGGAAAGATTTTTTTGCAGATAAGTACCTGGTCAACCTTATTGACACTGCCCTCAAAAACAATTTTGATCTCTTAATGACTTTACAAGATATTGAAATTGCGAGAAATGAAATAAAATATAGAAAAGGGCAGTTGTTTCCATATGTTACAGTTGGAGCAGGAGTGGCCCATGACAAGGTAGGACGATATACCAGTGAAGGCGCAGGGGATGCTGTCACTGAAATCACTCCGGGTGAATTAGTCCCCGATCCACTTAATGATTTTTTACTTGGCCTGCATGCAAGCTGGGAAGTAGATATATGGAAAAAATTGCGCAATTCTAAAAAAGCTGCACTGACCAGGTACTTAGCCAGCATCGAGGGTAAGAATTTCGTGATTACCAATCTGGTTGCTGAAATTGCCAACGCTTATTACGAATTGCTTTCATTGGATAATGAACTGGAAATTATACAGGAAACAATTCGGTTGCAGAAAAACGTTTTGGAAATTGTCAGGGTTCAAAAAAATGCCTCAGTAGTCACTGAATTGGCCGTAAAAAAATTCGAAGCAGAGGTACTCAATTCTCAAAGTATGGAATTTGAGGTGCTTCAAAAAATTAAAGAGAATGAAAATGAGATCAATTTTTTGTTGGGCCGATTTCCTCAAACCATAGTAAGGGATCAGTCTACTTTCATCGCTCAAATACCACCCCAAATAAAAGTGGGGATTCCCTCGCAATTATTAATAAATCGCCCTGACATTAAGCAAGCTGAATTGGAGTTGTTTGCTACCAAGTGCGATGTAAAAGCAGCACAAGCTGAGTTTTATCCTTCTTTCAATATATCAGGCTCGTTGGGTTTTCAGGCATTCAATCCTTCCTACCTTTTTTATTCTCCACAATCATTGGTTTACTCGTTAATAGGGGATTTAACTGCACCCTTAATCAACCGAAATGCAATTAGAGCGGAGTTCAACAAGGCTAAGGCTTATCAGGTAGAGGCCATGTATGATTTTCAAAAAGCAGTTTTAACCGGATATATTGAAGTATCCAATGAACTATCTAACATCAACAATCTGGAGCAGTTGTATGATCTTAAAAGTAAAGAAGTAGAAACGCGAATAAAATCCATTGAAATCTCCAATGACTTGTTCAAGTCGGGTAGGGCAGATTATCTGGAGGTATTAATAACACAGCGCGATGTACTTCAATCCAAGCTAGAGTTAGTGGAAGCAAGAAAAAAGCAATTTAATGCCGTCACCAATATCTATCAGGCATTGGGGGGAGGATGGAATTAAGTGGTGAGAATAAAAAAAACATTTCACAAGTGACTATGAGGTATTTTTGGTCATTCTACGAAAGCAAAACGTCAAAATCGATTACATTCGACTCAATTTACAATAATCTCAAACTCGATATCCAAATCAGTTTCTCCTGTGTCGACACTGGAGGTTGTGGTTTTTAGTTCTGGTTGGTGTTTCAACACCATCCTGAAAGTTCCTGAAGAAGCAGCTCCTGCTGTCCATTTTGTAGTAATGCCAATGGGTAAGCCGCCCGCATCTTCATCCTGATAATTGACAACACCAGCGCGGTTATCAATATTCCCATCCCCGGTTGGGTCTGAAAACACATTGCCCGTCCATCCATAGAAAAACATGTGCTCTCCACCTTCTTTTTCTACTTCCGCGGTAATATCATATTCAGGAGAGGATTTTTCTGCCAGCTCATTGATCAATGAAAGCGAGAGGGTATAGCTAACACCCGCGGCTAAATTAATGGACCCATCCACCGCAATATTCTGCACCCCCTCCCCGTCAGGGTCAGAAGCCGTTGCTGTAATCGGAGTGCCTCCCCCTGTTGGAACAAAAGTGAGCGTGACCCTTGTGATTAATTCGGGGGTATCTTCCTTAATGGGCTCTTCAGCTTGGCAGCCACCCAACACCAACACGATTATGCCTAAGAACGATAAGCTTATCCAACTTCGTTTTATATTAAAAAATATTTGTTTCATCACCTTCATCATTAAAAACTACATTTGAGGGAAATCAAAAAATTTCTTCCCATATCATCCGCATAGTAGCGAAACCTATTGGTGTATTCCCTATATGAGGTATTCAATACATTTTCTGCTGCCACCCTTATATCATAGCGCGCTTTCTCCCTATTGATAGAAAATCCTGCACTTAAATTTAAAAGTGCATATCCATTGGGTGCCTCCATAAAATCAAAGATGTCATTATTGGCCGCGAATAGGTTTATATTTTGTTCAGCGGCTTCTTTGATCTGCCGTGGAGTAATTACCCTTGGGGCCCTGCCTTGTCGCTCCACATACTTTATCTTCGATTCAACAAAGAATCGTTTGAGTGCAAATTTATTGGGCTCTTCAAAACGAATAGCCACCTCATATTTATTGGATGGGATGAATACCAATACATCCTTGTTCTTGACATCCGAAGCCCGAAGTAGTGAAACCTGAGGCGTCACTTTCACTTGCTTTGTCAAATCCCAAACCGCCATCACATCCGCACCTAAAAACAATGCGTCTGTTTGGGTATACCTGAAGTAGGGATAGGTTCCCCTTAGGTTTTGTGTGATGCCGGTTGGCCGCAGGTAGATGTAGTTTAAAATGTAATTAGCAAATCCACTTATTTCCACCTGGAAATTGCGCCATTGCCTTTTATAAGTACTCACTCCTTTAAAGGCTCTTTCAACTTTAAACGGAACCTTGTTAATATTCATAACCTCGTTGGTGGTATCATTGAGCAGCAAGCCATATTCAATGGCAGCTGCACTTTGGTGAGTACCCAGGCTATACAACTCCGCTACATGGGGTGGGCGCCATGAAGTACTGAGATTGAGCGCCAGTGATTGATTCGGACCCATTTGCTTTGTTGCTCCTGATGTCAGGCTGACATTGGTAAACGTCAGGCTCTCATCGTAACGTGAATTTTTAAAATCAAATCCTTTGGCGTTGTAATACCGATAGTCGTATCGGCCACCCAAATCAAAAACCCAGTCATCGCGAATAAACTTTGCTACGCCAAAAACCCCTCCCGAAAAATTGACATAATTCGGAATGAATGCGATGCGATGAGTGCCAAAAATATTGGTATTGTTTTGATACATTCCATTCACACCCACGCATAGTTCATTGCTCGCACCATGCAGTGTCTCCCATTCTGCCTCTATGGTATGGGTATTCAATTTCAAATCGATACTTGGTACTCCAGCCAGATTACCCCTGCGGATGTCGTATTCCTTTCTATTGTTATTTTGAAATCCATATTGAACGCGCCAATTCCCGGTTTCTGTTTGGGTGTGTGCACTGAGCTTAACCAGGTTATGACTTACCTTTTGTTTCGGTTCACCAATGTGATAACTAAATCCTTCGGTTGATTGTGGAGGCTCCCTTTCCATAGCAGTAATCAAATCATCCAAATTGCCGATAGCTATCCCTTTAAGAATACCCAGCTCAGTTCTAAAATGGCTCACGAAAACTTCAAACCCCTGTCGTTCATTGTGATACCCTACTGCAGTGGAAAAATTGAGTTCCTTTATTCCGGTATTGGTTAAAGAATAGTCCGGTGCATGAAAATCTCCGGAACGTTTTCCTGTACCCTGTACACGCCAGCCCCAACCTTCGTGCTTTTTTATTCCACCTTCCAATAATCCGGAAATCGTTCCTGACCTTCCATTACTTTGTCCGATTAAATTGAGCGTTCCACCCAAACCAGGAGTTACAGGCAAATCTGCAGGATTCACAATAACAACTCCGCCCAAGGCATCCGTACCATATTTAATAGCAGATGCATCCTTTACCACCACAATATTAGAGGCAATGAACGGGTCGATTTCTGGCGCATGTTCCGAACCCCACTGCTGACCCTCCTGTCTGATACCGTGGTTAAGTATCAAAACCCTCTCACTGTGCACCCCATGGATAACGGGTTTAAAAATACCGGGGCCGGCCTGAACAGTATTCACTCCGGAAATTTCCGTTAACGACTCTCCCAAAGTCTTGCCAGCTGTTTCCGCCAGCTTTTCCCCACTTAATACGGTATAGTTTTGTGATGTCTCCAGATGGGCAACTTTTTCTTTCACCAGTATCTCATGAAGTGTTTCCACATCAGGCAGAAGGGAAAAGGTTTTCGTTATGTCGCCTGTGATCGAAGTTTCAAATACTTGCTGTTTGTAGCCAAGAAATTGCACCGTTACGTGATATTTGCCTTCGCAAATTTCTCTCAATTCAAACTTTCCATCAATATCAGAAACCACTCCCTTGCCGCTAGGTTCCAATATAATAGTAGCTCCTATCAATGGGGCCCCCTGCTCATCGAGTACCTGTCCGGAGAGCACTCCTTTACATCCTTTCTGTGCATAGCCAAAGGTGTGTAAGAGTGTTAGTAATACGGTTAGTATAAATATTTTTTTCACAATTTTTAATAATTCTATTGGTTAAGCTTAGCCGAAATTCGAATGAATTCAGGGGCAAATAAAATTCCCCGGAAGGGAAGTACCTACTAAGCAATTGGAGGAGCCCTGCAAGGAAGGAATGAAGATGCTTCACCAATGACATCAGCACCCAACGCGCCATGGGGTAGTTCTATAGAAATGAAAAAGTAATCAGCAGGTTTAATGCTCGCATAATGAAAAGACTGTAGCGATAAATGACATAGGGGACACTTTTTGTTAGCTACGAGATGAGCCTTATGTTCACAGCCTTGATTTTTATTGTTATGATATACCCATTGATGGCAACCATTAGATTCATTGGCTGCTGAGTGTAATTCCCTTTGGCTATCCGTTTGGTGAAGAATGACATGAATCGAATTAATCTCAACCGTACCAATCAAGTATATAACCAACAGAAAAAGTACGGTGTACAGCGCTAAGCCATTTTTGTTCCTTTTACCATGTGTGATTCTACGAAAACGCACTAATTGTAATTTTACTAATTTCGCTTTAAATGTAGAGTCTTAACCAACTACAAACAACCGCATTGCATGTAAGGTGGCTGTTTTCGTTTATCAATGGCACCATAAGCGCTTCTTAATTAGTTCGATGGAGATTAAAATTAATGGTAAAACAATTGATTCTGAGACACGATGTACTCATTTTCATTCATTTAACGATGTGATCGCTATTAAGTTTAAGTGTTGCGGCCAATACTATCCCTGTTATCAATGTCATGCGGAGGAAGCTTACCATGAGGCCGAAGTATGGCCTTCTGTTGACTTCGATAAAAGGGCAGTATTGTGTGGCGTATGTAAGACGGAACTAACCATTCGTCAATACCTTAATAGTCAAAATACCTGCCCCCATTGTAAAACCTCATTCAATCCCAATTGTGCCAACCACCATCACCTTTACTTTGAAGTACACTAAATCATTGTTTAGCGCTGACTTGGCTTAACATAGCTAACCAAATTAATGATTGCTATCCTTATCAATAATAACCAGGGCAGTCCATGAAACAAGGTATCAAACCAATCCAGGGGCTTCATTCCTACTGCACCTCCTAAAATCCATTTTAGTTTTCCCCAGATATGTGGCTCAGGAAAAAACGGTGCCAAACCGAGGGTCAGACAAAAGAGAATTACTGTTTTCCAGTCGTTGAAAATTTTCATTTCTTGCTTTTAATAAGCGGATAAGTGACTTGTTTTATAAATTGATTTGGAAAATTCTCGTCCTTTGGAAATCCCAATTCTATATCTCGTCCATTGGAAGGAAGGTAGACCGTACCAAAGAGATAATCCCAAATACTCAAACTCAAACCATAGTTCACTCCCGAGCTTCCTTCTGGTAAATGCTTGGCATGATGCCAAATGTGCATTGCCGGGTTGTTAAAAACATATTTCAATGGCCCATAAGTAATGTAAAGATTAGAATGATTAAGGTGGCCAATAGCTACGGTAAAAATATGTACCAGAAAAAAATCATCTATTCCAAAACCGATCATGGCCAATGGAATATATTGAATCGATTTATAAATTATTGTTTCCATCCAGTGAAAACGGAGATGCGCAGCAAAACCCATCTCCTTTACAGAGTGATGCACTTTATGAAACTCCCACAGGGCAGGCACTTTGTGTAGCAAACGGTGCACATTCCATTGGATAAAATCAGCGATTATAAACATAACCACCAGTTGTAGCCAATGAGGCCAGGTGGCTACATTTATGGCTACCAGGTTTGTAATGCCAAACAAGCCCAAAAAATCATTAAAGGCTTGTACACCTATGTTGGATATTGCATTGTATCCGATCAGTGAAAAGAGGAAGAAGTTGAAGAACATATAAAATCCATCCAACCAAAAATCTTTTCGGAAGACGGATTGCCCTTTTCGCCACGGAATAATTATTTCCAGCAACCACACTGCCAGAGAGAGACCCAACAGCCAATAAAAATAATTGTGCCAGCTGGGGTATAAAATTTCACCTTTAAAGTAGTTCCAATATCCGGTGAACGACCCCAGGAAAAGCTCATAGTATTTTTGCACTTATTTTTGAAAGGTTGAAGGGCAAATGTAATCCGTCAAAGGAATTCCAGCTTCACACAATGCCTTTACGCCACCGGAGACCTCAATAAAATTTTCCCACCCACGTGATTTGAGAATGGAGGCGGCCACCATCGAACGGTATCCGCTTGCGCAATGCATGTAGAATCTTTCTTCTTTAGGGAATTCAGTCAGGAGTTCGTTAATAAAGTCCAGCGGCAAATTGATAGCGCCATCAACATGTTCAGTAGAAAATTCGGTGGGTTTACGTACGTCTATTACTTTTATTTTAGTCCTTTCATCCTTGACACACCTTGCATACTCTTCTGCTGATATTGATTCAATGGTATCAATCTCTTTACCCGCCTCTTGCCATGCTTGCACCCCTCCTTTTAAAAAACCAATTGAATTGTCATAGCCCACCCTGGCCAATCTGGTAACTACTTCCTCTTCACGTCCATCGGCTGCTACAATCAAAAGCGGTTGATCAACCCCAGGTATTAATGCGCCAACCCAAGGGGCAAAGCTCCCATCAATTCCAATGTTGATCGAGTTGGGAATAAATCCTTTTGCAAAAACCTGAGCTGAACGGGTATCGAGAATGAGCGCCCCTGTTTCATTGGCTGCTATTTCAAATTCATCAGGGAGCAATGCGGTTAGTCCTTGTCGCATTACCTTATCAATGCTCTCGTATCCTTCCCTGTTCAGTCTCACGTTTTCAGGAAAATAGGCTGGTGGTGGTAACAAGCCATCGGTTACCTCTTTTACAAACTCCTCCTTCGTCATGTCAGCACGCAGAGCGTAATTCATCCTTTTCTGGTTACCCAGCGTATCTACTGTTTCCTTCATCATATTTTTCCCACAAGCCGAGCCTGCACCATGAGCTGGATAAACCGTTACCTCATCTGCCAAGGGCATGATCTTATTGCGAAGGGAATCATATAGCATTCCGGCCAACTCTTCCTGAGTCATATGTGCTGCTTTTTGCGCCAGATCAGGTCGTCCAACATCTCCCAGAAAAAGTGTATCCCCGGAAAAAATGGCATGGTCTTTTCCGTTTTCATCCTTTAACAGATAGGTAGTAGATTCTGTAGTGTGACCGGGTGTATGCAGCACTTTAATAGTCACTTTTCCGATTTTTATTTCTTCCCCATCCCTGGCAATGCGACAATCAAATTTCGGTGCGGCAGTGGGGCCATAGACAATTGTTGCTCCCGTTTTCTTAGCCAGATCAACATGACCAGACACAAAATCTGCATGAAAGTGAGTCTCTAAAATATACTTGATCGTGGCATTATTCTTTTTTGCCCGATCAATGTATGGCATGGTTTCTCTCAAGGGGTCAATGATCGCTACCTCACCCTCAGATTCTATGTAGTATGCGCCCTGTGCAAGGCAGCCTGTATATATTTGTTCAACTTGCATAGCTCAATAGTTTATCAATTGCAAAGGTCGCTACAAACGCTACAAAATACGGTGACCTTAGTCACATTATCCAATTACCAAAGACTATTTCAACCCTTCAGTAAAGTGTTTTCTTTCTTGTGGCTGACTGAATTTATTGGCATTAAATCCACTCGTTCCTCCCTTTGGAATAGAAAGTGATTTCCAAGCCTTCCCCCTTATCTGTTTGCCAATAAACATGATTTGACCCACGTGTGAAGCGTAATGCGCCAGTTGCCTATGTATTGCCTCCACCACGGTGTGACCTTCATTCCTTATGTAAATAATCTTTTCAAGATCCTCAGGTTTTAACCCTTCAAGTGTAGAAAGTAAACACGTCCACCCTTTATTCCAGGCTTCCATCATACTCGTTTTGTTTGCATAGCCAACTTCAAATTCCTCTTCCCTGTCGCGCCATGATTTTTCCCCATCACTGGTGAGAAAATCTGTCCATCGCGAAAGCATGTTTCCTGAAAGGTGATGCACAATTAATGCAATGCTATTGCTCGCTTCGTTAGGCCTCCATTGCAATTCCTGATCAGTGAGCTGGTCAAACGTTTTTTCACTTAAGCTTTTATAGTTGTTAAAAAGCTTAATGATACTTTGTAAAAAATTCTGATTTACCGATTCTGACATTTAGGCTGATTTTAAAATCTCTTCGTACTCTTTCTTCAACTTGTGTGCCTGGGCTTTATTCTTCGATAGTTTAATATGTTTGGGCACTCCTTTGAGATCCCAAATCAACCCTGTCCATGACAACATCTTCAAAATGTACCAGGTAATGTCAATCTCCCACCAAAAGAATCCCTGACGGGAAGCCACTTCATAATAGTGATGGTTGTTGTGCCAGCCCTCTCCTAATGTTAACAAAGCAAGCCATAAACTATTTCTTGATTCATCATTTGTTTCATAGCGCTGTACTCCAAACTTATGCATAATGGAGTTGATGGAAAAAGTGCCGTGGTATAATATCACCGTGCTTAAAAAGAAGCCAATAAACAAAGTTGAAAGTCCGGCAGAGGTAAACATGGTAAGAATACTTCCTCCATTTACAATCCCTCCCAAAGCTGTAACCAAAACCGCCAATGATACTGGAGGCACTAAGTAATGTTTGTTCAACCACACTAACTCTGGATACTTAGCATAATCTCCGATCACCTTATAATCCGTCTCTTTAAAATCAGGTCCTACAATCCAGCCCACATGAGAATACCAGAATCCATAAATTTTCATGGAGTGCGGGTCAGCAGGGGTATCGCTATGACGATGATGGTGGCGATGATGTGCGGCCCACCACAATGCTCCTTTTTGCGCAGAAGTTTGAGCCATAAAGGCGATTACAAATTGGAACCAACGCGAGGTATTGTATGACTTATGCGCAAAATAGCGGTGGTAGCCACCCGTAACCCAAAACATGCGAAAGACATATAAAAAGGCGCAAACCAGCCAATCAAAGAGGGTGGCCCCGGTCCAGATGGCGGCTAGAGGGAGCAGATGAATGATCAAAAAAGCTATTTCCTGCTTCAGAATCGGCTTTCTTCTTACTTCAGGGGTAACTGTAGATTCCATGATATATTATAAAACAAAAGTAAGTGGTTATAATTCAATAATTACCGGCTGATGCTATTAAGTTAAGGCTCCAAAATGCCTAACCACAGAAAGAATCGACATTTGTGCTCAACCATTCTCTACAAAACCCATCTTAATGGCATTGAAATTACAGACTGCAAAGTTATTGTCTTTTGTAGCGCTATTCAAATTAACTGTGGCACTACTCTATAGCGTAATCATCAGAAAATTTTATAATTGAAAATGAACCCAATCATCTTATTACTATCTTTAAAAAATTAAATGTCTAGAAATCCATTGGAGAGATGAAAGTTGGGCTGAATGAAATGGGTTTTCTCGATCACTTTGAAGCGCTGCGGTGGCATCTTATACGATCACTTCTGGCCATAGGTGTTTTCACCATTTTGGCATTTGTGTACATTCCCTGGATTTTTGATCATATTATTTTCGCGCCAGCGAAACTAGAATTTCCTACTTTCAAGTACATGTGCCAGCTTAGTCAATGGACAGGAGTAAAAGATTTGTGCATAACCGAACTGCCGTTTAAAATTCAAAGCCGCAACATGACTGGGCAATTTATGATGTCTGTCACTGCATCTTTTGTCATTGGTATTATTGTTGCCTTTCCGTACATAGCCTGGGAGTTCTGGCGATTTATAAAACCTGGGCTGATAGAAAGAGAAATTAAAATATCAAGAGGAGCAACCTTTGCGATTTCTCTACTCTTTTTTCTTGGTATATTTTTTGGTTACTACCTTCTTAGCCCTATGTCGGTATGGTTTTTATCAACCTATTCCATTAGCGATGCCATAGTAAATGAGTTTGATATCACCTCTTATGTGTCAACTATTGCCAGCCTGGTAATAGGTTGCGGTATATTATTTGAATTTCCTGTGGTCATATTTTTTCTATCCAAGATTGGAATAGTGACACCACAGCTAATGCGAAAATACCGCAAGCACTCCGTTGTAGTTATCCTGATATTGGCAGCAGTTATTACCCCTACAGCCGATCCATTCACGCTTACCCTTATTTCTCTACCGTTATACCTGCTCTTTGAAATCAGTGTGCTTACCTCTTCTATAGTAACTAAAAGGAATTTGGAGGAATCAGAATCATTAGATAGCTAAGACTACTTGGTCTATACCAATGATATTACCAAATCATCAGTCCCCACCATAGTGGCTTCCCTCAGATGTACAGCCTTAATCTCACAAGCTTCACTTGCAGTAATAGTTGTTTCCATTTTCATGGCTTCGATTACAAATAGAGGCTCATTCTTTTTCACTTTTTGTCCCTTCTTAACCAAAATCTTTGACAACAAGCCCTGTAATGGAACACCGATTTGTTTGGCATTGCCTGGCTCAACTTTTACGTTTTCAATTTTTTCAATCTTTACCGACCTATCCCTGACCTCAATATTTCGTGTTTGCCCGTTTACTTTAAAGAATACAGTTCGTATTCCCTCATCATTAACGGTACCTATTGAAAGTAATTCAATAATAACTTTCTTTCCTTCCCCAATTTCCACAATGGTTTCTTCATGAAGCTTCATGCCATAGAAGAAGTTTAACGTAGGAATGTGCATCACATCACCAAATTCAATTTGCTTTTTCAGAAAGTCCTCAAATACCTTCGGATACAATTTCCACGATAGAAAATCTACAAACTCAAGCTCCCGCCCGAAGTCAGGTTGAAATTTTTTCTGAAAGGAGGCAAACTCCCCCTCCATATCCACCGGATCGAGGTGCGCATTAGGCCTGTCTTTGTAGGATTCCTTCCCCTTTAAAACAATCTTCTGAAGTTCCTTAGGAAATCCTCCGGTAGGTTGTCCTAAATCTCCGCGGAAAAAAGATTGTACCGATTCCGGAAAAGAAATGGAATCCCCTCTCTCCATAATATCTTCTTTCGTTAGTCCGTTGGAAACCATATACAGCGCCATGTCTCCTACCACTTTCGAACTTGGCGTCACCTTCACAATGTCCCCAAACAACTCATTGACCTCAGCATATCGTTGTTTGATCTCTTCAAACTTTTCAATAAGTCCAAGGCCACGGGCTTGTGGCCCCAGGTTCGAATATTGTCCTCCGGGAATTTCATGATGGTACACATCAGCAGTACCTGCTTTTAAACCAGACTCAAAGGGATAGTAATACTCCCTCACAATTTCCCAATAGTTTGAAAATTGGTTGAGCGATTCAATGTTGTACTTATTTTCTCTCTTCTGCCCTTTCATCATCTCCACCACAGCATTGAAGTTGGGCTGAGAAGTAAGACCAGACACACCCCCCAAAGCCACATCCACAACATCCACTCCAGCTTCAATGGCTTTTAAATAAGTAGCACTCTGCAGCGAAGAAGTATCGTGTGTATGCAAATGAACTGGCAACTTGATGGCATTTTTTAATGCCGATACTAATTCCTTTGCAGCATAGGGTTTTAGCAAGCCTGTCATGTCCTTTATAGCAAGAATATGCGCTCCACTCTCTTCAATTTGTTTTGCAAGCTTTACATAATAATCAAGTGTATACTTGGTGCGGGAAGGATCGAGAATATCACCTGTATAACAGATAGAAACTTCAGCCAATCCTTTTGTTCTTTTGTTTACAAACTTGATACATGGCTCCATGTTCTTCAGCCAGTTGAGTGAATCAAAGATGCGGAACACATCCACACCTTCTTCCCACGATTTTTCAACAAAAGATTCAATGAGGTTATCAGGGTAAGCGGTATAACCCACTCCGTTGGATCCTCTGATCAACATCTGTAACAAAACGTTAGGAACAGCTTTTCTAATTTCCCTCAATCTTCTCCATGGGTTTTCCTGCAAAAATCGCATGCATACATCAAACGTAGCTCCACCCCACACCTCCATGCTGAACGTTTGCGGATGTTGATGCGCAAAGCTCGCTGCTACATCCAACATGTCGATGGTGCGCATGCGAGTGGCCAACAACGATTGATGCGCATCCCGCAAGGTGGTATCCGTGTAGTGTATTTTCTTTTCCTTGAGAAGCCACTCACTGAATTTCAGAGGGCCAAGTTTGGTAAGTAAGTCTTTGGTTCCCTTTGGTGGAGCTGTATCGATATCATACTCCGGCACGATCGCTGATCGGAATAATTTGTTCTTATCTGTAAACCTTACATCTGGGTTTCCATTTACCGTGATGTCTGCCAGATATTTCACCACCTTGGTCGCCCTGTCCTTCTGATGAGTAAACGTAAAAAGTTCCTTATGCTTTTGAATAAAGTTTACCGTTGCTTTACCGGATCTAAAAATTTCATGGTTGATAATATTGCTAAGAAAGGCAACATTAGTTTTCACCCCTCTTGTTCTGAACTCCCTGAGCGCGCGATGCATTTTCCTGCTTGCACCATCCAACGTGCGGGAGTGTGCCGATACTTTCACCAACATCGAATCAAAAAACGGGCTGATTTTCACACCCTGATACAAACTACCCGCATCAAGGCGAATACCAAAGCCACCCACACTTCGATAGGTGAGAATTGTTCCATAATCCGGTTTGAAATCATTTTCAGGATCTTCTGTAGTGATCCGGCATTGTAGGGCATAGCCAATGGTTGACAAGGATTCCTGAGATGGAATCTTTATTTGTTCGTCAGATAGTTTGTACCCCCCGGCAATAAAAATTTGAGCTTTTATTAGGTCAATTCCAGTGACCATTTCGGTAACGGTATGCTCCACCTGGATGCGTGGATTCACTTCAATAAAAAATATACTTCCTTTTTTATCTACAAGGAACTCAACTGTGCCAACATTGTCGTACTTCACGGCCCTTGTCACCTTCAGGGCGTAGTCATATAACTTATCAAGTACAGCTTGCTTCAAACCGAACGAGGGTGCTACCTCCACTACTTTTTGAAATCTTCTTTGAACAGAACAATCCCGTTCGAATAAATGCACAGAATTTCCATGCTTATCAGCAACAATCTGAATCTCAATGTGCTTTGGTTCTTCAACAAATTTCTCAAGAAAAACTGTTCCGTCACCAAATGCATTGAGCGCCTCCCTGGTTCCTTCATTGTAAGCATTCTCCAACTCTTCTTCCGACCGCACCACACGCATTCCTCTTCCTCCACCACCCGATGCGGCTTTTAGCATCAGGGGAAAGCCAATGCGTTTTCCTTCTTTTACGGCAATTTTTGCGGATGTCAGAGCGACCTTGCTACTTTCAATAAGCGGCAAGCCATTTTCTTCTGCAATTTTTTTTGCTGAGATTTTATCTCCGAGCAAGGTCATTGATTGAGGGTTGGGGCCAACCCAAATGATTCCATTCTCTTCACATTTTTTGGCAAATGCCGCATTCTCTGATAGAAATCCATAGCCGGGATGGATAGCGTCTACTTTTCTTTTGAGGGCCACGCGAATGATCTCATCAATATCGAGGTAGGGCTTTAGCGGATCTCCCTCTTTGCCTATCTGATAACTTTCATCTGCTTTATAGCGATGGAGCGAGTATCGATCTTCATGGGTGTAAACGGCCACAGTTTTAAGCCCAATCTCTACACTGGCGCGAAATACACGGATAGCTATTTCGCCACGATTGGCAACTAAAATCTTATTAATCTTCATCCTAGTAAGATACTAAAAGGAGGATTCGAATAATAGAAGGAGTTAATATATTTTATATAAAAAGGAAGATCAACTAAGTTTTATCGAAGGTTTTTCTCAATAAAGATTCGTAAAGTTCAAGAAATGAGGCCGCATCCATATCTTGATAGAAATGTTCATCCTCTTCCTCTACCCCAAAATCAATACAACATGAATCTTTCCTTTTATGATACCATACCCTCTTGCCAGAAGATGAAAAGAGTGCCACTTTTAATCGCATCACGTGCCTTCGGCTCTTATTAATTATCCCACCCAATACAGGGTTGTATCTATGCTCAACCTCTATTTTCAACAAAACTTCATCCGAATTCGTTGAAACATGCTGAAGCTCCTTTTTATTTAATTTTTTGAATTTATTAAATGGATTCTCACCCTTCCATTGAATATATGCTCCATCATTCATCAATACATCTGAGAAGTGAAACAATTGAGTTAGCTGCTGTGATAGTGGTGATAACAACGTTCTGTCATCAATGCCCGGGTTATTCGATTCTACCCTAAAGGAAATTATTTTGGCTGTTTTATCGAAAGGTTGTTTTTGAGCAAACCCTATCGAGCTAAAAATTATCAGTAACCCTATCAGCCCTGGCTTTCTCATTCTTTCTTCAAATGAGATAGTACCTCATTCAATTTCAACAAAGCCTCCACCGGGCTAATGGTATTTATGTCAATTTTTCCCAACATCTCTTCTATCTGTTTCAACTTAGGATCTGTTTCAAATAAGCCCATTTGGGATACCTGCTTGGGAAGCTCCTCCATTTTTTTCTGAGATTGATTTTTCTGTTTGTCCTTCTCCAGAAAACGCAAGATCTCATTGGCGCGGATCACAATTTTGTTGGGCATACCCGCCAACTGTGCCACGTGTATTCCAAAACTGTGTTCACTGCCACCCTCTTTCAGCTTGCGCATGAAAATAATTTTTTCTCCGGTTTCTTTAACTGAAACATTAAAATTTTTCACACGAACCAGATCCTCAGCCAATTGATTCAACTCATGATAATGGGTCGCAAAAAGGGTCTTTGGCTTAAACTCTTTGTGATTGTGTAAATACTCAACAATAGCCCAGGCAATTGAAACTCCATCGTAAGTACTGGTGCCTCTGCCAATCTCGTCCATTAATATCAAACTGCGGTTGCTGAGATTGTTAAGAATACTGGCCGTCTCTGTCATCTCCACCATAAAAGTCGACTCCCCTCTTGATAAATTATCAGAAGCGCCCACTCGCGTAAATACCTTATCCACCATTCCAATTTTTGCCGCTTCAGCCGGAACAAAACTTCCAATTTGAGCCATCAAAACAATCAAGGCGGTTTGTCTTAGCAATGCAGACTTACCTGCCATATTAGGGCCCGTGATTATCAATATCTGTTGTGATTCATTATCGAGGTAGATATCGTTGGGTATATAATTTTCACCTATCGGCAATTGCTTTTCAATCACCGGATGGCGTCCCTCTTTTATGTCTATTATTATGGTGTCATTCACTTCAGGCTTGCTGTACCTGTTCAGCTTTGCCACCATAGCAAAAGAAAGCAGACAGTCCAGCACGGCAATTACTTTTGCATTCTGCTGTATTTGTGAAATAAAGTCATTTGCCGTAATTACCAAATCGCGAAAAAGCTTCTGTTCAATTATTGTGAGCTTTTCTTCAGCGTGGAGAATCTTTTCTTCATAGGTCTTTAACTCTTCGGTGATGTATCGTTCTGCATTCACGAGTGTTTGCTTCCGTATCCACTCAGTAGGCACCTTGTCTTTGTGAGTATTACTCACCTCCAGGTAATAGCCAAACACTTTATTATAGGATATCTTCAATGAGGTGATTCCCGTTTTTTCTATTTCCCGTTTTTGAATCTTTAGAAGATAATCTTTGCCTGAATAGGCAATGCTGCGAAGCTCATCCAGTTCTTCATTAACCCCTTTTTTGATTATCCCTCCCTGATGCACCAGCATTGGAGCATCCTCTTTTAGCTCCTTTTCTATCTTATCCAGCAAAAAATCACATCGCTCCAGCTGATCCCCTAATTTGTTTAAAGAAACAGATGTTTGACCAAGAAGTAAATCCTTAATCGGAAGAGCCGCCTGTAGTGATCTTTTCATTTGAATCATCTCACGTGGATTAATTCTTCCTACTGCTACCTTAGAAATAAGTCGCTCTAAATCTGCAATATGGGTGAGTTGCTCAACTATTTTTTCTAATAGTTCTTGTTCATGATAAAAAGTCTCCACCACATCTAGGCGCTCTTGCACGGCAGATCGCTCTTTTAAGGGGAGTATCATCCACTTGCGCAATTGTCTTGAGCCCATCGCGGTTATTGTCTTATCAAGAATTTGAATAAGCGGCACCCCTCCCTCTTGTTGAGAATTTACGATTTCTAAATTGCGAATGGTGAACTTATCCAACCACACATACTTGTCTTCGTCAATTCTTGATATAGACGAAATATGATGTGTCTCCTTGTGTTCAGTAGCCTCTAAGTAATGAAGTATAGAGCCCGCTGCGACAATTGCCTCCGCCTTACCATCAATACCAAAGCCTTTAAGATTGGCTGTTTTAAATTGATTGATGAGTTTTTCGTAGGTATAGTCAGAAGCGAAAACCCACTCGTCTAGGGCAAAAGTGGCATACTCTTCTCCGAACTGACTTTCGAATTTTTCTCTATGCGTCTTGCTAAAAATAATTTCGGCTGGCGAAAAGCTTTGAATCAATTTATTTACATACGTTTCGCTTCCCTCTGCCGCATAAAACTCTCCCGTGCTAATATCTAAAAAAGCAATACCCAATAAATTTTTCCCTGCATGAATGGACGCAAGAAAATTGTTCTGCTTTTTTTCCAGAACATTGTCATTAAAAGAAACCCCTGGCGTAACCAACTCAGTGACTCCCCGTTTCACTATGCCTTTTACAAATCGAGGGTCTTCCAACTGATCACAAATAGCCACACGATACCCTGCTCTAACCAGCTTGGGTAAGTAGTTATCCAAAGCGTGATGAGGAAATCCGGCTAGTTCTATTTCTGATGCCGAGCCACTTCCCCGTTTGGTAAGCACAATATCAAGTACTTTACTTGCTTTGATAGCATCTTCGCCAAAGGTTTCGTAAAAGTCTCCCACGCGAAATAATAACAGTGCACCAGGGTATTTCACCTTGATGGCATTGTACTGTTTCATTAAAGGGGTTTCGGAAGAGCTTGAAGCCATGAAGGACAAAGATAAAATCCATGCGCAAGATGCAAGGGGGATGATGGAATTATATTATTTCTCAGCCACTATCAACCACATTTTATCTCCCTTTATTTTTTCACGATCGATATAAGGATCTTTCTTGAATACGATCTTGAATCCAGCCTTTTGAAGGTCTTCCAAGGCATAGTTCATCCCCAACTCGTGCCGCCTCTCTTGCTCTG
The DNA here is from genome assembly GCA_964409415.1 of uncultured Ohtaekwangia sp. Classification (GTDB taxonomy): domain Bacteria; phylum Bacteroidota; class Bacteroidia; order Cytophagales; family Cyclobacteriaceae; genus ELB16-189. The sequence continues at coordinate 206,873 of CAYPDF010000002.1, forward strand.
CTCTTGTCAAGCCTCTTCGATTTGTGGCTATCGGCTCACAAATAATAAGCTTCCCTCCTAACTTAAGGGATGCTTTAATGTGCCTGAGCATATCATCGTAGTCATCCATTTCATGATAGGTATCAATGATTATCGCTCCATTTAAAGTATTGGGTGGCAGATGGGGATTGTCATAATCGCCTTTTATAGTAGTTACGTTGGTAATTCTCTCATCATTTAGAATTCTATTCAATTTATCCAGTCGATTTTGCTGCACATCTACAGCATAGACTTTACCAGACCTTCCTACTACTTTGGTCAATTTCATTGTCATATAGCCTTCATGACAGCCAATATCTCCGACCTTATCTCCTTCTTTCAAATTGAGTTTGGCAATAATATCATCCGCTTGTTGCCATTGATCACGCTCCTTCCATGCACTCTGGGAATAAATATTTTTCCATGGATCCTGTGCATGGATGCTAAACACCGAAAGGGACAATAGCATTAAAAGTTGAATTGCTTTCATCGTATTATCAACGGCCATTTTCAATTTACAGTTATGAAAATAAGGTGATTAGGCTCAAAGTTACTTTTTCATTCTACTTTTGCCCTGTGAAAAAGCTAAAACTGGAAGAACTAGGAAGAATTTCGACTAAAGAATATAAATCGGCCGCCAAGCTGCCTATAGTAATTGTGCTGGACAATGTGCGAAGCCTCCACAATGTAGGATCGGCTTTTAGAACCGCAGACGCATTTCGGGTTGATAAAATTTTTCTAACAGGGATTACCGGGCAGCCTCCACACCGCGAGATTCAAAAAACCGCATTGGGTGCCACAGAATCTGTAAGTTGGGAATATTTCAAAAGTGAATCCGACTTGGTTCAGCAGCTAAAACGAGAGGGCTATACTATCATTATCGTTGAGCAAACTTCCGAAAGTATAGCATTACAAGACTTTGTTCCTATAGATGGCGATAAATATTGTCTTGTTTTTGGCAATGAGGTAAATGGCGTAAGCGAAGGAGTGATTGATCATGCGGATTTGGCTATTGAAATCCCTCAATCGGGCACCAAGCATTCCATCAACGTTTCTGTTTGCGTGGGCATTGTGGTATGGGAGATAGCAAAAAAATTTATTTAGAATTCATTGTGATCAAAGCTATAGGCCAGAGTCAAGTATTATTTGCATTTTTGCAAAGCATCTAAATCATGTCAGACAGGTACAATCAAAGAGGAGTTTCCGCATCTAAAGAAGATGTACATAAAGCCATCAGCAAACTGGATAAGGGCTTGTACCCAAATGCCTTTTGTAAGATTGTAGAAGACCACCTTGCCGGAGACCCTGAATACTGTACAATAATGCATGCCGATGGTGCCGGCACCAAATCGTCTCTCGCTTATATCTATTGGAAAGAAACTGGGGATCTTTCAGTCTGGAAAGGAATAGCCCAAGATGCTATTATTATGAATGTGGACGACCTATTATGTGTAGGTGCTACCGATAATATTTTACTCTCTTCCACTATCGGAAGGAACAAGAATCTGATACCCGGTGAAGTAATTGCAGAAATTATTAATGGTACTGAAGAAGTGCTGGCCATGTTGCGAAAGCATGGCATGAATATAAAAAGTACGGGTGGAGAAACTGCTGATGTGGGGGATTTAGTTCGAACCATAATTGTAGATAGCACTGTAGCAGCCCGAATGAAACGGAGTGAAGTTATCTCCAATGATAACATCAAACCTGGAGATGTAATTGTGGGATTGGCCTCTTCAGGACAAGCCACTTACGAGCATGAGTACAATGGTGGCATGGGTAGCAATGGGCTCACTTCTGCGCGTCACGATGTGTTTTCAAAAATCTATAGAGATAAGTACCCCGAATCCTTTGATGACAATGTTCCAATAGATTTAATCTATAGTGGCGATTATAAGCTTACAGATACTATTGATGATGCTCCAATAAACGTTGGGAAATTGGTGCTTTCACCTACCCGAACCTATGCACCAATTATTATTGATGTTTTAAAAAATCTTTGCAGTCAGATACATGGAATGGTGCATTGCAGTGGTGGTGGCCAAACAAAAGTGTTGCACTTTATTGAGAACCTTCACATAATAAAAGATAATCTCCTTCCCACCCCTCCACTTTTTCAACTAATCCAGCAGCAGTCTGGAACAGACTGGAAGGAGATGTACAAGGTATTTAACATGGGGCATCGCATGGAAATTTACCTTGACGAAAAATATGCTGAAGAAGTGATTACTATCTCAAAATCATTTGGTGTTAACGCGCAGGTGATTGGTCGTGTTGAGGCTTCATCACAAAAGCAGGTAACCATTAAAAGTGACAATGGGGAATTTCACTACTAATCAACTTTAAAAAATTACTCCAGATGACAAGCCCCTTACAGGGGCTTTACCCTGCATTACTTTCCCTCTGCTTCCTGATGTGGGAACTATAATATCAGAAATCGCTATGTAGTCAGGCCCCTTCTTTTCAAATGTCTGGATAATATGAACTGGATTATTTTCTTTACCATTTAAATTGGCCTGAGTATACGTTCCGGTGTGAAACGCTTCCGTCACCCCTCCAGGTAAAGTACCATTCTCCGAGGTAAATTTTACTGTAAAGTTCACATTGTCGGATAATCCCTCATAATATCTAAAAGCTAAACCATATACGCCATCAGGAGCTGGCGTGCCTATCGCAATTTTTTCAAAATCGGTGCCAATCGAAGCGGATGCGGTCAGAAAGCGGGGACCATCATTTGGATCCATTAAAAATAAAACCAAATCCATATCCACATCTCCGGGAGTGCCATCCCCTGAATCCCATGACAGGTCAATATTTAATGACTTTGTCACCGGTTCATTTTCTTTTATCACCAGCAGATGTAAAACTTCTTCCTCATTGTCAGAGGGTAAAGCATTGCCCGTAATGCGCGCTAGACTTATTTCAATTGATTCTCCCAGAATACCTGCTACATCCATTAAGTCACGCTCAAATTCAAATTCAGTATCATCAATAATTGTAATCAATAAATCCCCGGTGGTGGCACCATCCAGAATGGTGGCGCTTGCCGTTGTCTCATAATCAATACCTGCTTGTGCCGAACCTTTAAGGGTAAAATCAATAACGATATCGCGATAGGCAGCCTTATCCAGGTTTAATGTGATCAATGCGGAACCTTCATTTTCTGAAATTACTGTAACCTTGCTGGCAAAAGTTAATGTGGCTGGTGGAGGTACCTCTTCCTCTTTACAAGCGGTAAACTGAAATAATACGTTTGTGAGGAGAATAGGGATAAGGTACTTTTTCATGAGATCAATTGGTTTTGGATGCAATACATTTGGCAGATAAGTCGATCAAAGCAATAGCTATTGACCCACCAATTGAGAATGATCCTATTACAATAAAACTACGATTATTGTTTGATACTCAACTCCCCTGTAAAGGGTTATTCTTAAATGAAAGTAATGGCAAGAGGGCTAATTTTCGTTTTTAAAATACTTGTCTTCATCAAATTCATCAAAATTCTTCTTCTGTGTCACTCCGATCTCAAGTATCTTAAACTCTGTTCTGCGATTGCGCTGGCGTCCTTCTGGGTTGTCAGTACCATCAGGGTTGGTGTTTCTTGCAATGGGTCTCTCTTCACCATAGCCTTTGGCTACCAAACGATTTGGCGCTATCCCTTTGCTTATTAGGTACGATACGGTTGACTCAGCCCTACGCTGAGATAGTTGAATATTATAAGAGTTGGTACCAATACTATCTGTATGAGAACTCATTTCAATTTTGATTTCTGGATTGTCTGTTAGCAAGTCTACTAATTTATCCAGTTCAGTAGCGGCATCAGGCCGTATGTCCGATTTGTCCAAATCAAAGTAAATATTATTAAGCACAAATATTTTGTTTTTTTCCAGTTTATCCAGCACCATCATGGTATCAAGCGTTACGTTGGTCACAAGCTCTTTCAATGATTCAAGCGGAATTGATTTTCCATTGGTTGTATAAGGTTGTCTTTTCACCAGGTACCCATCTGTTTCCCCTACCAAAGTATAGTCTTCATTCTCATAAACTCGAAAGAAAAACTTACCATCGTTTCCTGTAACAAAATCCTGCATTACTTCACCCCTTGAGTCAAGCAGTGTAACTTTTGTGTTAGACAATATCTCAAGCGTGCTGTCCTTTTTAGGTGTCATTGTGATCCCTTCAAGATAGTAGTTAACTACTTTCAAATTAGGGTCTTCATTTACAAAAGTATAAATGTCATCATCACCTTTACCTCCGTCCCTGTTTGAGGTAAAGAAGCCTCGATCTGGTTTGAAGAGGAAAATGCCGAAGTCGTCACTGCTGGAGTTCATGGGTTCTCCAAGGTTTTCCACCACTGTTCGGCCATTCACTCTTTTTACTTCAAATAGATCCAACATGCCATACCCTGGATGCCCGTCAGAAGCAATAAAAAGCTTATTGCTTTCACTCACATAAGGAAACATTTCGTTGCCAGAAGTATTAATGTCTGGGCCCATATTTCTCACTCTTGAAAATCGACCTCTTGAATCCATGCGGGCAGTATAGATATCCAATCCTCCATATCCACCTTTGCGATTGGAGGAGAAATATAATGTGCGACCATCCGGCCCAAAGGCAGGGGTTGATTCCCAGGAATCGGGTTGATTGATGTTGATCTGTCTTGGCTCTTCCCATTCTCCGTTTCTAAATCGAGACATGTAAATATCTACATCCGGATTGCCTTTTCTTTTACCGGTATTTCCTTTCGCAAAAAGCATTATTCTACCATCTGGAGAAAACGTAACACAGCCATCGTTCACGTTGGGGGTGTTTATTTTTTCCGGCAATGGAGCCAAAGTTGACACATCCACGTTGGCCCCGGACGTCTGTGCTTTATATAATTTGGTGAAGGGTGTGCCCGTAGCCAGGTATGTTCTACTGTCGTCACGGCTTGCCGTGAAGTAAAGCTCTCCATTCAAATAGGCAGGAGAATATTCGCTCAGGGGAGTATTAATGGCATCGAGACTCTTGACCTTATAATAGCTATGTTTTCTGGAGAGCTCATCAATATAATTAAGGCCATCTATCTCTCTTTGTACTTGTCCCTTGAAGTCCTCATCCTTCGTGCTCATCACCAAATCTTCCAGTTGAGACTTGGCCTCGCTGTATTTTCCATTAGCCTTTAGAGCCTGCGCATAAAATAGTGTAACGGAGTCTCGGTTTACCCCAGGGCCCTTCGCTTTCGCATAGAAGGGTTCTGACTCCTTAATCCGGTTAGACAGTCTGTAGGACTCTGCCGTGTAGTAATTGGCTTTACTATTGTTGGGATCTTTTTCCAGAACGGACTTATAGTAAGTAATTACGTTTTGGTATTTTCCAAAACGCAGTGACTTCATTATCCTTTTCTCCGGGCTACAGCCCAGCAGAAAAATGATTACAAAAAATGATACCGCCCCTAACCTCATATTCACATCAAAAAGCAGATAAAGTTACAAAAAAGAAAATGCTCTCAGGCTAACGTGCTTTTAGGTAGATATCTCGCCAGCCAGGAATCTGCCACCTTTACTCTCCAATTTTGAAGATACTCTCCTTTCGTGACCACCAAATTATTAAACGTACTCACTGAGGCATTTAGCATACCCGTACTAAATAATTCTTTCAGTTCTGAAATCGGATAAAGATCAACTTTACCGTTAATAAGAAATGCGGCCAGAGTTCTGTCAAAAAAATCAATTCCCACTCTCTCCCCTAATATTTTTAGTGCACGCATAGATCCATCCACAGAACAACCACTTGCCTCACTTGCATTTTCATCTACTGCTAGAATTAAAAAGTGATTGTAGGCAATATCAAAAGATGTTTTCATTGGTACACCATGCGCTTGCCACTGGGAGCAAAAACTTTCCATTGCCTCAATCACCTCCTCCAACTCGGAGGCAGTTATTTCTCTGCTCATTTGGTAAACCCAAACCTTTGACTGACCTGATATCTCGCTAAATGGAACAAACATTTTTTTGTCGCTTTATTCTTATAAACCCTGTGATTCGGCTATTAGTTCGGCTAAATCTTTAACTGACACCTCATTTTCCTTCTCTTTGTTCTTTACCCCATCACTCATCATGGTCATACAAAAAGGACAAGCAACGGCCACCGTAGTGGCACCTGTTTTCAATGCTTCCTCCGTGCGCTCCACATTAATATCTTTATTTCCCTTTTCGGGTTCTTTCCACATTTGGGCCCCTCCGGCCCCACAACACAATCCGGTAGATCGACTGCGCTTCATTTCTACCAAATCTGCATCCAAAGATTCCAACACTTTCCGGGGCGCTTCGTACACCCCATTGGCCCTACCCAAATAACAGGAATCATGGTAGGTGATCTTCTTTCCTTTGAAAGTGCCTCCCTCTTTCATCTTAATGCGACCTTCGTTAATCAATTGCTGAAGAAAAATAGAGTGGTGAACCACTTCATAGTTACCCCCCAATTCGGGATATTCATTTTTGATGGTGTTGAAACAGTGCGGGCATGCGGTAACAATCTTTTTAATATTATAGCCATTTAAAACAGTAATGTTGCTCACGGCCTGCATCTGAAACAAAAATTCGTTACCGGCTCTTCGCGCAGGGTCTCCTGTACAACTTTCTTCTGTTCCCAGTACAGCAAACTTTATTCCTACTACATTGAGTATCTTCACAAATGCTCTGGTTACTTTTTTGTATCTCTCATCAAAAGATCCAGCACAGCCAACCCAAAAAAGAATTTCAGGTGATTCATTTCTGGCTTTCATCTCCGCTACAGTCGGTACTGAATAATTTACATCACTCATATCTATGATTTGGGTTTTAATTCATTTGCCCAGTTAAATCGATCACTTGCAGAGAATTTCCAGGGCGCAAAATTTGTTTCAATATTTTGGAACATAATATTCCATTGGGCGGGGGATCCTGACTCTTCCATGGCTACGTATCTCCTCATCTCCAAAATAATCTCAAGAGGGTTGATCAGTACCGGGCATGCCTCTACGCAGGCATTGCAACTGGTACAAGCATTAATTTCTTCTTTGGTAATATAATCTCCCAACAGCGACTTGCCGTCTTGCAACCCTGGCCCCCCTGAAGCAACACTTTTGCCCACTTCCTCCATTCTATCACGCATGTCCATCATGATTTTGCGAGGTGACAGTTTTTTCCCTGTAATATTGGCCGGACATTCTGAAGTACATCGACCACACTCCGTACAAGCATAAGCCGCCATCAGATTGGTGCGACTCAGGTCATTTATATCTTTGGCACCAAACCTACCGGGCTCACCCGTTGGGGTTTCAGTAGATAGGCCAAGCATTGATTTCACTTCGCTTGTTACTGCAGGCATATTATACATGTGCCCTTTTGGTCCTAATTTGGCATAGTAGGTATTTGGAAAGGCTAAAAAAATGTGCAGGTGCTTTGAGTGCGTTACATATAATGCAAAACCTAAAATACCAATGATATGGAACCACCATGCTGATCGCTCCAAAACAATAAGAGTAGACGTGTTAAGGCCCTCAAAAAGTGGCATCAAAAAAGAACTAAAGAAAAGGCTGCCGGTATGAGCGTAGTGAACATCCTGCAATTGTAAAAGTTGATCGGATGCATTCATGGTGAGAATGGCCAACATTAACGTAATTTCAATAACCAGAATCAGATTGCCGTCCAGTCTTGGCCATGAGGTCATTTCCGCTGACCAGAAACGCTTCACTTTTAAGACATTCCTTCTAAAGAGAAAGACAATACAAGAAATAAGTACTGCCACTGCCAGAAATTCGAAGAAGTTCATCAACATGGGGTAAAGGCCCCCCAGTAGCGGGGCAAAAAGACGATGAGTTCCCAGAAGGCCATCTAAAATAAACTCTAATACCTCCAGGTTGATAATGATAAAACCAGCATAAATCCAAAAATGCAGGAAAGCCGGGATGATTCTTTTAAACATCTTCTTCTGGCCAAAGGCGATCAAAAGTACATTGCGCCACCTCTGGGCAGCCTTCCCTGTAAGCGGAGTCGGTTTCCCTAGTTGTATGTTAGACCTGATCCTGACGACTCTCTTCCGGATAAAGAAGATAGCGACAACAAGGGTTATTAAAAACAAAATCTGTTGAACTACGGCCATGCAACGAAAATAGGTGACATAATTCTCTTAACCAGAAAAATATAGGCAATTTTTGCGGCAAAACTAAATTTGTCTAGTTTTGTGGCCCATCTCAAATCAGAGATGGAATTCTTCGGTGACGTAGCTCAGTTGGTAGAGCAAAGGACTGAAAATCCTTGTGTCGGGGGTTCAATTCCCTCCGTCACCACAAGTACCTCCCTCGCGGAGGTTCTTTTGTTTTATGGACTATTTCGTTTACATCCTGCAGAGCCAGAAGAATAGCTCCTTTTATAAAGGCTCAACTGACAGTCTCTTGAGAAGATTCCAACAACATAACAATGGAAAGGATTTTGTTACAAGGAGATACTTACCCTGGAACTTAGTGTGGTACACAACAAAAAAAAATCGGTCTGAAGCAGTTATTCTTGAAATGAAATTGAAAAACTTATCGGTTAACCGAATAATCGAGTTCATCAATAAACATCCTGTTGTTGAACTAGTCGATGGAGTAAGTATTTCTCCTTTACAAAAACCTGAAATGTAATGGTTCAATCCTGACGAGGCGCTTTGGCGCCTGTCAGGATGCTGACCGAAGCGTCAGCATTCCCTCCGTCACCACAAGTACCTCCCTCGCGGAGGTTCTTTTGTTTTATGGACTATTTCGTTTACATCCTGCAGAGCCAGAAGAATAGCTCCTTTTATAAAGGCTCAACTGACAGTCTCTTGAGAAGATTCCAACAACAAGTTGCATGAAAGTTTCACAAAGGGTTTGCTGCCATACCTTCGAGTCGCTTTGTAATTCTCTGTGTTCCTTTGTGGAATAGTTTTAATGAATTTTACCGCTGAGGCGCTGAGGCGCAAAGTTTTGATTTTGCCTAACATCAAAAAAATCATCTGGTCTTTTATTCTCCTTGAATAGTAGCTATTGCACAATAGTACCCTGGAGCACGAAGTTTCACAAAGGGTTTGCCGCCATACCTTTTGAGTGACTTTGTGGTTTCTTTGTGGAGTGGTTTTCAATCTGTGTCTTAAAATTGCTCTTTGCGTTTTGTGGTGATAACCCTCTGCGCCTTGGCGGTAAATAAATCTTACTGTTCCAAACTATTTGAAATGCTATTAGCCGCTACCCACGCTGTTGTCCAGGCCGATTGAAAATTGAAACCTCCCGTTTCGCCATCGATATCAAGTACCTCTCCTGCAAAATAGATTCCTGGCACAATTTTGCTTTCCATCGTATTGAAATTAATTTCCTCAAGACGCACTCCTCCACAGGTAACAAACTCTTCTTTAAAAGTAGTTTTGCCTTTAATCTTAAATTCACATCTTACAAGATTTTCAATCAACCTATTCAGATTTTTTTTAGGTATCTCGTCCCAAATCTTTTCTTCCTCAATCTCAGATAGCATACACAATCGCGCCCATAGTCTGTTTGGTAAGCCATATAAAGCATGGGTAATAATTTTCTGTTTTGGATGCTCTTTTTGATATGAATTCAGAAAGCTTCTTACTTTATCTTCAGCATTATCAGTCCAATTAACAAGTGCTGTGAATTCGTAATTCTTTTGATACAGATATTGCGCTGCCCAGGCCGAAAGTTTGATAACCGAAGGTCCACTTAGTCCCCAATGCGTAATTAAAATTGGCCCAGACTCTTTGTGTTTTGTTCCAGCAATTTGCACGGTTGTATTCTCTACCGACACTCCCATCAAATCCTTAAATCTCTTAGCGCTGTCATTAAAAGTGAAAAGAGATGGAATGGGATTAGTCAATGAATGTCCCAATTTTTCAATCCATTGATAGGCCGAACGCTTTGGCGAGCCTCCATTGGCAATCAATATTTTCTTAGAAAAATAATTTTTATGAGTTGCGCTTTCAATTCGAAATTCCCCACCCCCCCTATCCACTTTAATCACTTCACAATTTTTTTCAATTTTAATATTGGGTTTGTCTGTTTCCGCAAGAAAACAATCAATAATTGTCTTTGACTGATCCGATATGGGAAACATCCTTCCGTCTTCTTCTGTTTTAAGTTTTACTCCCCGCTGATCAAACCAGGCCACTATATCCTTGGCCTGAAAAATTCTAAACAATTTCTTCAGCTCCTTTTGCCCCCGAGGATAATGTTTTGATAAGGGAGTGGGTTCAAAGCAATGGTGTGTTACATTACAACGGCCTCCACCTGATACACTTACTTTAGACAAAAGTTTATTGGTCTTCTCCAAGATAAGTATGCTGAGGTTTGGGTTATTTGAAACAGCGTTGATCGCCCCAAAGAAACCAGCCGCTCCTCCTCCAATTACAATTAAGTCAAATGATTCAGGCACCTTCATGGGTGAAGAAGATTCTACTTAGTCAATCTACTTCTATTTGTCCTCTCACCAAATCTTCAAATGTATCCCGTTGCCTGATGAGATGGGCCTCGCCATTTTTAATCATCACCTCAGCCGGCCTCAATCTGGAATTGAAGGTTGATGCCATCGAATAGCCGTAAGCTCCTGCATTTTTCAGTGCCAAGATATCTCCTTCACGCACTTCATTTAGCTTGCGATCCGATCCAAAAGTGTCCGTTTCACAAATATTGCCCACTACAGTATATACCTTTTGGGTGCCTGTATGGTTTGACACATTTATTATTTCATGATAGGCATCATACATCATTGGCCGGATAAGGTGATTGAGACCGGAGTTAACACCCACAAAAGTGACGGAAGGTGTGGGTTTAACCACATTGGTTTTCACCAGCAAATAACCAGCTTCACTTACCAAATATTTTCCCGGTTCAATCCACAATTCAAGTTTGCGGCCGTAGCTTTCATAAAAATCTCTAAAGGCTTTTCCTAGCTTTAACCCAAGGTCATACACATTGGTGACCATATCGTCTTCTTTGTAAGCCACCTTAAACCCGCTTCCAAAGTCGATAAATTTAAGTGAGGGAAAATCTCTAGCTACCCCGAACAGAATCTCTGACATTTTCAGATATACATCTGTTTCCAAAATCTCGGATCCCGTGTGAATATGTAATCCGTTGATATTGATATTGTACTTATTTACTATTTCAATGATCTCTGGCATTTGAAATACTGAGATGCCAAACTTTGAATTACCATGACCTGTTGATATCTTGTAGTTGCCTCCGGCAAGTATGTGTGGATTGAGACGAACGCAACACGGATACTTTCCACTGTACTTCTTTCCAAATTTTTCAAGCACAGAAAGGTTATCAAGATTAATATATATTCCCATCTCCACTCCTGCTACAATCTCATCAAAGTCAACGCAACTTGGAGTAAACATGATATCATCTGGTCTAAAGCCCGCTTTCACTGCAAGTTTGGCTTCATTCAAAGAAACCACATCAATACCACATCCCTGCTGCTGAATGTGCTTCAATATGGAAATATTGGTAAGGGCTTTCGCTGCATATTTTATTTTTAAATCACTGTCAGAAAAAGCATTCTTAAGGTTCTGAATCTGCTTTGTTATTTTTTCTGTATCATACACATACAGAGGAGTTCCATATTCACTGCAAATATCAAGCACATTTAGTCCCTGAATCTTATAAGTTCCATTGATCAATTCCATCATAGGCATGTATTATTAAATCGCTCCACGTAATATTGTGGTGTGCAATCAACAAATATATCATGAATGGCATGGGCATTTGTATCTTCGTCTCGAATTTTAATTTGTAAGTGGAAATTATGAAATTATTCTATAGAGAATTGGGCCAGGGCCCACCATTAATTATTCTCCACGGGCTGTTTGGCTCATCTGATAACTGGCATAGTCTGTCGAAAGTCTTTGCTGAAAAACATAAAGTATATGTTGTTGATCAAAGAAACCACGGGCAATCTCCTCATGACTCCATCCACGATTACAAAGCCTTAACAGATGACCTGAATGAATTTATTGAAGAACATCAGATCAAAGAACCAATTATTATAGGTCATTCGATGGGTGGCAAAGCCGCTATGAATTTTGCTTTAAGGTTCCCAAAGAAATTATCGAAACTAATTATTGTTGATATCGTGCCAAAAGCATACCCCGTGCACCACGATTCGATTTTAGAAGGTCTAAATGCCATTGACCTTAGTCAGCTTGAATCAAGAGGGCAAGCGGATGAATTACTAAGTCTATTTGTGCCTGAGCCTCCTGTCCGACAGTTTTTACTTAAGAACCTGGGGAGGGATAAGGATCAGAGTTTTCAATGGAGGATTAACATCCCTGCCCTAGAAGCGCATATTGATGACATGGGAGCTGCGCTACAATATGAAGGCAAGTTTGAAGGTCCTACACTCTTTATTGTGGGAGCAAAATCAAAATATTTTGAATCGGGTGATGATGTAGTGATAAAATCCTATTTTCCAAAAACAGAAATTGTAACGCTAGATACCGGTCATTGGGTTCAGGCTGAAAACCCCAAAGGTTTTGCTGAAGCAGTTTTTAACTTCGTAAATAAATAATTAAAACGAAAACCATGAAGGCCAAAGGAAAATTATATTTGATCCCGACCGTTATCGCGGACAACACGGCTAAAAAAGTAATATCCCCATATGTACTGGACACACTTAAGCCAATTCGCTTTTTTCTGGTTGAAGACATTCGCACGGCAAGAAGATTTTTGAGTAACCTGTCTATTTTCGAAAGTATAGAGCAACTTTATTTTAATACCCTCGACAAAAACACGAAAGAAGCTGAACTGCCACAACTTATGAGCCCTTTATTGGAGGGAAAGCCAATCGGTATCATTTCTGAGTCGGGTTGTCCTGGCGTAGCTGATCCTGGCGCACTTGCTGTTCTGTATGCCCATCAAAAAGGAATTCCTGTCGAGCCGCTTGTTGGCCCGTCAAGTATTTTACTTGCCTTAATGGCCTCCGGATTGAATGGCCAGCGATTTTCCTTTAATGGCTACCTCCCCGTGGAAGCACAAGAGGCAAGTCAGGCAATAAAGAAATTTGAGATCGAATCCAAAGTGAAGTGTCAAACACAAATTTTTATTGAAACCCCCTATCGTAACAATGCCCTGGTCGGTCATTTGCTCAAATCACTGCATGATGAAACTTTGTTATGTATTGCAACAAATATCACTGGTGAGTCAGAGACGATTAAGACCCAAACCGTAAAAGCCTGGAAGGCTGCTGAAATCGCATTACCTCGCGAGCCAGCACTGTTCCTGTTTCTGGCTTTCTGAGTTTTGTTTTAAGCCCATTACGTCTAAATTTGCCGCTTCAATTTCAACTATTTAATATGCCATATTTATTCACCTCAGAGTCAGTTTCAGAGGGTCATCCTGACAAAGTCTCCGATCAAATTTCCGATGCACTAATAGACTATTTTTTGGCCTACGATGCCAATTCCAAGGTAGCCTGTGAGACTTTAGTGACCACCGGGCAAGTTGTGCTCGCGGGTGAAGTAAAATCAGAGGCCTATTTGGATGTACAGGATATCGCAAGGGAGGTAATCCGCAAGATTGGCTACACCAAAAGTGAATATATGTTTGAGGCAAACTCCTGCGGAATTCTTTCTGCCATTCACGAACAATCACCAGATATCAATCAGGGCGTAGAAAGAAAAAGGAAAGAAGACCAGGGTGCTGGTGATCAGGGAATGATGTTTGGTTACGCGACCAACGAAACAGATAACTACATGCCGTTACCTTTAGAGCTTGCTCATTTACTTTTAAAAGAGATGGCAGTTATTCGAAGGGAAGGGAAAATAATGACCTACCTCCGTCCTGATGCAAAATCTCAGGTGACCATCGAGTACAGTGACGACAAAAAGCCTCAACGCATTGATACTATTGTCATTTCTACACAGCACGATGATTTTGGAAGCGATAACGCCATGCTAAAAAAAATAAGAGAGGATATGATTTCAATCCTTATCCCCAGAATCAAAAAGAAATTACCCAAACGAATTCAAAAACTTTTCACAGATAAGATTCATTACCACATTAACCCGACAGGTAAATTTGTAATTGGCGGGCCTCATGGTGACACGGGCCTTACAGGTCGAAAAATTATCGTAGACACTTATGGTGGTAAAGGAGCCCATGGAGGAGGTGCTTTCTCAGGAAAAGATCCATCAAAAGTGGACCGCTCTGCAGCATATGCCACTCGTCATATTGCCAAAAACATGGTAGCAGCTGGTATTTGTGACGAAGCATTGGTGCAGGTGGCTTATGCCATAGGGGTAGCAAAGCCGGTCGGGTTGTACATAGACACTTATGGAACAGCCAAGGTGAAAATGAATGACGGAGCCATCGCGGAAAAGATTGGCAAAATTTTCGATATGCGACCTTACTATATTGAAAAGCGATTCAATCTTCGCTCACCCATTTATAGCGAAACGGCAGCCTACGGCCATATGGGTCGTGAGCCAAGAATGGTAGAGAAGGTATTTAATAAAGGGAAAAAGAATCAGGTGAAAATAAAGGTGGAGCTATTTCCCTGGGAAAAACTTGATTTTGTGGATACACTTAAGAAAGCTTTTAAGGTATAATTCAATATATACTTCTTAATGAATTAAAGGCCCCATCGCTGGGGCCTTTAATTATTTTTATCGGCCAACAGTGACTTTCTCTTTGAACTTAAGTAATTGTTTTCGCAGTGCCTCTGTTGCCTGGTCGGTGGCAGCCTCAAATGAAGCTGCCTGCTCTCTTGCAAATAACTGATTTCCCGGCAGCCTCAATTTAATTTCCACTGTTTTGTTCTCTGTCCCTTCATTATTTAATCGAAGAAAAACTTCTCCGTCTACCATACGGTCATAAAATGTTTCCAGCTTATCCACTTTTTTCTGAATAAAATCAATCAACTTCTGATCTGCATCAAAGCGAATAGAATGAACTTGCAACTTCATACACATTTATTTAAAGGTTAAACAATATTATTTCTTTATAAGGTGTGCGCCTGACTTGCGCGTAGCGGTTATGTCATAGCGGTTTAATTTAATTTATAATTTTCAATTCTTATGCTTTAGGGTGTGCCTGGTCAAAAACTTTCTTCAATTTCTCCATTGAATTATGCGTGTACACCTGAGTGGCTGCCAGGCTGGTATGTCCTAACAAATCTTTTACGGCATTAATCTCAGCTCCCTTGTTCAATAAGTGAGTCGCAAAGGAATGCCTCAATACGTGCGGACTTCTTTTCTCCACTGAGGTAAATTGATCCAGGTATTTTCGCACCAGTCGGTAGATCATCATGGGATAAACAGGCTCACCAGAATTATTCACAAATAGTAAGCCATGATTTTTCTTCTCCACCTCTCTATCCTTAACTTTTCTATACTCTCCTATTATAGAAACGATACTTTTTGAAAAAGGTATTACCCTTTCCTTATTTCTTTTGCCTAAAACTTTAATGGTTCGTTCGTATAAGTTGATATTTTGCTCTTTAAGGCCAATCAGCTCAGATAATCGAATTCCCGTTCCGTAAAACAATTCTATAATTAGTCGATCGCGCCAACCTTCCAGGCTATTTTCAAATTCTACATTATCAAGAAGTTTTGTCATGTCCTCTTCATGAACAAAGTGAGGAAGTTTTTTAGGGGTCTTTAATACCCTAATTTTTTGCATCGGATCTTTTTCTATCGCTTCTTGCTTCAGACAAAATTTAAAGAAACTCCGAAGGCAGGCTATTTTCCTGTTGATTGACCTTGGATCCAATTTGATCTCAACCAAACTTACAATCCAGGCTCTGACCGCCCCATAAGTTGCCAACTCAGGGTGCTTTTCATCATAAGACCTTTCCAGGAATTTAGAAAATTGATGAATATCTGTCTGGTAAGACAAGATCGTTTTTGGGCTATACCTTTTTTCGTATTGGAGGTATTTAAAAAATGAGTCCACCATTGCTTCCATCCCTTCGTGTAGAGCAATGTAAAAAAAATATCCCCTTGGGTAAAGCACCCAAGGGGATATGTTAATTATTTCGAAACTATAAATTAATAGTTGTCGTTGGCGTACATTTTCTGCCTGTAGGCAGCACCCAACACTTCTTGTCTTCTTTTTACCGAAGGCTTTTCAAAAGCGGTTCTGGAGCGCAATTCCTTCAATACACCAGTTTTTTCAAACTTCTTCTTGAAGCGCTTTAAGGCCTTGTCAATTGATTCGTTTTCCTTTACGTTGATAATCAGCATAATGTAAAATTCTATTCGGGCTGCAAATATAGCCTGATCCACATGAATTTTGCAAATTTTACTTCAAAACTGCCCTTGAAATCACCAGTTTTTGAATTTCGGAAGTTCCCTCACCTATGGTACAAAGTTTCGCATCGCGGTAGAATTTCTCCACTGGAAAGTCCTTGGTATAGCCATACCCCCCAAATATCTGAACTGCATCATTTGCCACCTCCACGGCTATTTCAGAGGCATAAAGCTTGGCCATGGCAGATTCCAGGTTTACACTTCTTCCCTTATTTTTTAAATCCGCAGCTCTGAAAGTAAGGAGCTTGGCCGCCTCCACCTTGGTAGCCATATCGGCCAGCTTAAAAGAAATTCCCTGAAACGAAGAAATTGGCTTGTTAAACTGATGACGCTCCTTGGAATATTTTAAGGCTGCATCAAAGGCACCCTGCGCTATACCCAGGCTAAGGGCTGCAATCGAAATTCTTCCTCCATCCAACACCTTAAGAGATTGTACAAAACCATCTCCAACCTTACCAATTACCTGGTTTTCGTGTACACGACAATCTGTGAAAATTAATTCTGCCGTTTCCGAAGCACGCATCCCCAGTTTATTTTCCTTTTTACCGGCACTAAATCCCGGTGTTCCTTTTTCAATAATAAAGGCGGTCATCCCATGAGAATCTCCCACTTCCCCGGTTCGAACTATAACCACAGCTACATCACCAGATTTACCATGCGTGATGAAATTCTTGGCTCCATTAATTACAAAATGATGTCCATCTCTAACCGCAACCGTGCGCATGTTTCCCGCATCAGAACCTGTGTTTGGTTCTGTAAGGCCCCATGCACCTATCCATTGGCCAGAAGCCAACCTGGGTAAATATTTCTTCTTCTGCTCTTCGTTGGCAAATTGTAAAATGTGCCCCGTACATAGAGAGTTATGAGCTGCTACCGATAGGCCGATAGATCCATCAATTCTGGCAATTTCAGAAACGGCAGTCACATATTCAGGGTACCCAAATCCGGAACCTCCATATTCTTCCGGAACCAAAACACCCATTAGTCCAAGATCTCCCATTTTGCGAAACAACGGAACAGGAAATTCCTGGCTTTCATCCCATTTCATAATGTTGGGTCTAATCTCCAATTCTCCAAAATCTCTGACCATCTGAGCAATCATTTCCTGGTTCTCCGATTCATCAAAATTCACACCCACAAAGGGTTCTGTCATAGTTGCCATCACTTTCTGTTTTTTTTAAGAACCTCAAAAGTATTTCGTAAAAATGAATTAACCAAACGAATGTTAGTTTGGTGGTTTATGTAAGACAACTTTTGTCCTTAGAACTCAGAAAACGCTATTTTTGCGCTTCTTTAAATTTTAGAATATGAAAATTGCAGTCGTTGGGACTGGGTACGTAGGATTGGTCACCGGTACTTGTCTGGCCGAGACTGGAAATACCGTAACCTGTATAGATATAGATGAAGCTAAGGTAAAGACCCTTCAAGGAGGAAAAGTTACCATCTATGAACCTGGACTTACTCCATTATTTGACCGGAACATTAAGCAAGACCGGCTATTCTTCACCACCAATCTCAAAGAGGGCATCAAAGACGCAAAGATCATTTTCCTGGCATTGCCAACACCTCCTGGAGAAAATGGCTCAGCAGACTTAAAATACATTCTAAAAGTAGCAGACGACTTAGGCGCAATTCTGAGTAACTATACCGTTATTGTTGATAAGAGTACAGTCCCTGTAGGCACGGCTGAAAAAGTAAGAGAAGCAATCGCCATTAATTCCAAAGTGGAATTTGATGTAGTTTCCAATCCGGAATTCCTGAGAGAAGGCGTGGCCGTTGATGATTTTATGAAGCCCGAACGGGTAGTTGTAGGCACCGGTTCTGCCAGGGCAAAAAAATTAATGGAAGAACTCTATGCGCCATTTGTTCGTCAGGGCAACCCTATCATTTTTATGGATGAACGCTCTGCAGAATTGACCAAATATGCCGCCAACGCTTTTCTGGCTACTAAAATCAGCTTCATGAATGAGATTGCAAACCTTTGTGAACTGATGGGTGCTGATGTAGACGCGGTGCGCAAAGGAATTGGCTCAGACAGTCGCATAGGCAAACGCTTCTTATTTCCTGGCATCGGCTATGGGGGGAGTTGTTTTCCAAAAGATGTCCAGGCGCTGGCCAAATCTGCGTCTGACGCCAATTACGATTTTAAGATTTTGAACTCAGTGATGGATGTCAACGTCACCCAACGAATTAAGCTGATGGATCGTGTGAAGAATCATTTCAATGGGGATCTTGAAGGTAAAAAAATTGCAGTTTGGGGCTTGGCTTTTAAACCACACACTGATGATATCAGGGAAGCTCCAGCGCTATATAATATTGAATACTTATTAAAAGAAGGTGCCACGGTAACTACCCATGACCCGGAAGCAATGGAGAATGTAAAGAAAGTGCTGGGCGAAAAAATAAAATATTTCTCTAATCCCTATGATGCAGCAGAAGGAGCCGATGCCATACTTATTGCTACGGAATGGCCGGAATTTCGCGCTCCTGACTTTGAAAGATTAGGGGCTCTTATGAAAAATAAGGTGATCTTTGATGGAAGAAATTTATATGATGTGAATACCATGAAGGAACTTGGATTCACCTATACAAGCATTGGAAGAAAATCCGTATGAGTAAAAAAAGAATATTAATCACAGGGGGCGCAGGCTTTCTTGGGTCCCATCTGTGTGACAGATATATTAAAGAAGGTTATCATGTGATTGCTATGGATAATCTTATCACCGGTGATCTTAAAAACATAGAGCATCTTTTTAAACATCCCAACTTTGAGTTTTCTCATAGTGATGTTTCAAAGTTTGTTTATGTGCCCGGAAAACTTGATTACATCCTGCATTTTGCATCCCCAGCAAGTCCAATAGATTATTTGAAAATACCCATACAAACGTTAAAGGTTGGCTCGCTGGGCACACACAATCTGCTGGGATTAGCCTTAGCCAAAAAAGCAAGAATTCTTGTAGCCTCTACTTCAGAGGTGTATGGCGATCCACTTGTTCACCCGCAAGTAGAAGAGTATTATGGCAATGTTGATCCTGTCGGCCCACGTGGTGTTTACGATGAAGCCAAGCGTTTTCAGGAAGCCATGACCATGGCTTATCATACTTTCCATGGATTAGAAACCCGAATCATCAGAATATTTAATACTTATGGCCCGCGCATGCGACTCAATGACGGAAGGGTGCTTCCAGCATTTATCGGGCAAGCGTTGAGGGGCGAAGATTTAACTGTGTTTGGCGATGGATCTCAGACAAGATCGTTTTGTTATGTGGATGATTTGGTTGAAGGGATATATCGGCTGCTTTTATCAGACTATCATTTGCCCGTAAACATTGGCAACCCGGATGAAATTACGATGCTTCAATTTGCAGAGGAAATTGTAAAGCTCACCGGAACAAAACAAAAGATCATTAGAAAGCCCTTACCCGTAAATGATCCAAAACAAAGACAACCCGATATCACCAAGGCAAAATCTATTTTGAAGTGGGAGCCAAAAGTAAATCGTGCGGAAGGGCTGAAAATAACCTACGATTATTTTAGATCTCTTCCGAAAGAAGTCTTGTTTGATCGTGATCATAAAAATTTCGAACAGTATATTAAATGAGTGCAAAAAGAATATTAATTACTGGAGGCGCTGGATTTATCGGATCACATGTGGTCCGTTTGTTTGTTAACAAATATTCTGATTACGAAATAGTAAATCTTGATAAGCTCACCTATGCAGGTAATCTGGAGAATCTTAGAGATGTAGAGAACAAACCTAACTACCGCTTTATCAAAGGTGATATTGTCGATACCTCTGCAATGTTAAAATTATTCTCGGATGAGCAGTTTGACGGAGTAATTCACCTGGCCGCTGAGTCACATGTAGATCGATCGCTTGAAAATCCCAATGAATTTGTAATGACCAATATCATTGGCACCGTAAACCTGCTTCAGGCAGCCTTAAAAATCTGGGGAAATGATTCGTCAAAGCGATTTTATCATATCTCAACAGACGAAGTATATGGCTCAATTGAAGATGGCGGCTTGTTTACAGAACATACTTCAATCGACCCACAATCACCCTATTCATCATCAAAAGCCGGAAGCGATCACTTTGTAAAAGCCTTTCACAATAGTTATAAACTACCCATATTAATTAGTCGTTGTTCCAACAACTACGGCCCCAATCATTTCCCTGAAAAGCTAATTCCGTTAATGATTAACAACATCCTTGAAAATAAGCCGCTTCCAGTTTATGGAAAAGGTGAAAATGTCAGGGATTGGTTGTACGTGGAAGATCATGCAAGCGCCATCGATGCAATTTTTCATAAAGGCAAAACAGGTGAGGTCTATAACGTTGGGGGCAACAATGAATGGAAAAATATTGATCTGGTGAATTTTTTATGCCGCTTGATGGATAAAAAGCTTAAGAGATCTGACGGAACATCAGCAAAGCTCATTAAGTATGTAAAAGATCGGCCGGGGCATGATTTACGCTATGCAATTGATTCCTCAAAATTGCAAAATGATCTGGGCTGGGCACCTTCACTTACTTTTGAAATTGGTTTAGAAAAAACAGTAGATTGGTATCTCAACAATAAGGAGTGGCTAAGCCACGTCACTTCCGGACAGTACAGGACCTATTACACTCAAATGTACGACAAGAGATGAAAGGAATTATTCTGGCAGGAGGATCTGGTACGCGTTTGCATCCCTTAACGTTGGTGATCAGTAAGCAACTTATGCCCTTGTATGACAAGCCAATGATTTACTACCCTATGTCGGTATTGATGATGGCCGGTATACGAGAAATTCTTATTATATCTACCCCACAAGATTTACCATTATTTGAAAAGCTACTGGGTGACGGATCAAAATTAGGATGTTCTTTTTCCTATGCCGAACAACCAAACCCTGAGGGACTTGCACAGGCATTCATTATAGGCGAAGATTTTATTGGTGATGACAAAGTTGCCCTCATATTGGGCGACAATATATTCTATGGGTCAGGTTTAGTAAATCTACTTCAAGCACATAAGGATCCACAAGGCGGAGTAGTCTTTGCCTATCATGTGAATGATCCAGAGCGATATGGCGTAGTGGAGTTTAATAAAGACAACAAAGCAATCTCCATTGAAGAAAAGCCCGAAAGTCCAAAATCGAACTTTGCGGTTCCGGGTTTATATTTCTATGATAATGAGGTGGTTTCTATTGCCAAAGCACTTAAGCCCAGTAAGCGGGGAGAGTTAGAAATTACCGATGTGAATAATATTTACCTTAAAAAGGGGAAACTTACGGTTGCGCAGATGAGTCGCGGCACAGCCTGGCTTGATACCGGTACCTTTGACTCATTGATGCAGGCATCTAACTTTGTGCAAGTCATTGAACAAAGGCAGAACTTAAAAGTGGGTTGTATTGAAGAAGTAGCCTATCGGATGAAGTTCATTAATAAAGAACAATTGCTTGAACTGGCGCAGTCTCTGGAGAAAAGTGGGTACGGTGTTTATTTAAAAATGATTGCCAACTACTCTTCGTAGTAGATTACATGAAACAAAGTCGCTCCCACCGCTTCCAGCGTTTCTTTACTTATTAAATCCATATTGTCTTTTTGAGTATGGTGGTAATCACCAAAATACCCAATGCCTGCCTGATAATGCACAATGTCAATCATTGGAATTTTTGCCCATTCGTTTACGTAAATGTGATCATCCGTAATGGCGTGGGCATTTTGCTTTACAAAATAATCTGAGTATCCCAACCTCGCCCCAGTATCCCAAACTTTAGAAACAATATTAGGTGCATACTGCAAGCTGGCCCCTTCCCTGAAAAACTGAGACTTTTTTGCCCCTACCATATCAAGTAATATTCCATAATAAGCCGAATAGTTTGGCTTGTGCTTATTTTTCGACCAATACTGAGAACCCATACACCACCAACTGTCCCAATCTCCTGGTGGTTCTTGTTGCCCCTGGACACTTTCCGGCTCCCCCCAATCCTCTCCATCAAACAGAATGATATCTATTCCTACCCGAATTGAAGTATCTCCATCCAACTGCCTGGCTATTTCCAATAAGACTCCTACTCCACTGGCTCCATCATTGGCTCCATCCATTGGGCCAGTAGGATTGTCCGGGTCTTTGTCTGCAAATGGACGCGTGTCCCAATGGGCTGCAAGCAACACCCGCTTTTGTTTTTCTTCTCCAAAGGAGGCAATAATATTTCTAAGCTGAAGCTGATGTCCCTGATAGGATGGGGCCATAAACTCCTGAGTAGTTACTGTTGCGCCATATCCTTTTAGTTTGTTAATTAAAAATTCTCCTGCTTCCTTGTGGGCTTTGCTGTTGGGTACCCTGGGTCCAAAGTCAACCTGTTTTTTTACAAATGAGTATGCAGAGTCTGCATTAAACCTGGGCACATTAATAATCCTTGCAGGTTTTGCTTTTTCTTCCGGTTTACCACCCCCGCAGCCTGACAAAAAAATTATGAGTAAGAGTTGCCAAAATAATAAGCCTAACCGACATTTATCCATCCTTATTTCCATCTAATCCGACAACCTAGCAATATTTTGCAATAAATTAAAAATCAATTACCTTTGCATCAACTTATGTAGAAAATCAATAAGAGGGGACTAAAAAGTCCCCTCTTTGTTTATCATAACTTATGGAATTGAGTACACGCATTACAGAATTGGTTACCTCCTTACTATCAAAGGAGCCTAACCTTTTTTTAGTGGATGTGGTCATATCTGGAAACAGGGTACAAAAGAAAGTGATTATAATCATTGATGGAGATATGGCCGCCACTATTGAAGATTGCGCAATATTAAGCCGGACCTTATCGGCAAAGTTGGATGAAGGAGAAATAATTTCAGAAAACTATACGCTGGAGGTAACAACTCCTGGAGTTGACTTCCCGCTCAAGCTAAAGAGACAGTATAAAAAACACATAGGTAGAGGATTTAAGATCACATTAAGCGATAAATCTGAAGTAAAGGGAAAGTTAATTGGCTTTAATGATGGGTCAGTTGAAATAGAATTTGAAGTAAAAGCAGATAAAAAAAGTAAGAAGGTGGAAATGAAAACAATGGAAATACCATTTGAAATGATTGATAAGGCGTTAGTACAAATTTCTTTTAAATAAGTAAGTAACATGGATGCTTCAACCTTAGTAGAATCTTTTGCTGACTTTGCAAAGCAAAAGAATATAGACAGACCGACCATGATTCGCATTCTGGAAGATGTCTTCCGGAACATGATTCGGAAAAAGTACGAACACGATGACAATTTTGACATTATCGTGAACTCAGACAAGGGTGACCTTGAAATCTGGCGCTTCCGCGAGATTGTAGAAGACGACTCTGAAGACATTTGGGATCACGACAAGATTAGTTTGACGGAAGCCAGAAAAATTGAGCCCGACTTTGAAGTAGGCGAAGAGGTGGCTGAGGAGATTCATCTTGAAGATTTTGGCAGAAGGGCCGTAAGCACTGCCCGCCAGACCCTTATGCAAAAGGTAAAGGACCTTGAAAAAGACATTCTTTTTGAAAAATACAAAGAAATAGTTGGAGAGATAATTACCGGAGAAGTTTATCAGGTGTTGAGCCGTGAAGTATTGTTGATCGATGGCGAGGGCAATGAAATTTCTTTGCCTCGAAGCGAACAAATTCCAAAAGACCGCTACAGAAAAGGTGAGAGCATCAGGGCAATTGTTCATAAAGTAGAAATGATTAATGGCAATCCTAAAATTATTCTTTCCAGAACATCTCCTGTATTTCTTGAGCGCTTGTTTGAGCAGGAAGTACCAGAAGTATATGATGGATTAATTACCATTAAAAAGGTAATTCGCGAGCCCGGTGAGCGCGCTAAGGTTTCCGTAGAATCTTATGACGACCGCATTGACCCAGTGGGCGCTTGCGTAGGAATGAAAGGCTCAAGGATTCACGCTATTGTGAGAGAACTGCAAAATGAGAACATAGATGTCATCAACTATACCGAAAATCTTGACCTCTACATTACAAGGGCGTTAAGTCCTGCTAAAATTACCAGTATCAAGGTGGATAAAGACAATGGACGTGTGTCTGTTTATTTAAAACCAGATCAGGTATCCCTTGCAATCGGCAAAGGTGGCTTGAATATTAAGCTGGCCAGCCGTTTGGTAGATATGGAAATAGATGTATTTAGAGAGGATATGGAACTACAAGACGAGGATGTTGATCTACAGGAATTCTCTGATGAGATTGAAGATTGGGTGATTAAAGAACTTAAACGAATAGGATTAGATACAGCAAAGAGCGTGCTGGCATTGAACGCAGAAGAACTGATAAGAAGAACCGATTTGGAAGAAGAAACGGTAGAGATGGTTCTAAAAGCACTTAAGAAAGAGTTCGACCAGGAATAGAACAATTATAAAAACCAAAAAATACCGATATTTGGGCATCATGGCAGAAAATAAAATGATACGGTTGGGGCAGGCATCCAGAAAACTCAATGTGGGACATAATACCATATTGGATTTTCTTTCAGAAAAGGGATTTGACGTAGAAAATAATCCTAATGCCAAATTAACCGAGGAGCAGTTTGCCATGCTTTCAAAAGAATTTGCAAGTTCAGCTTCTGAAAAACGAGAAGCTTCTGGTTTGACAATTGGTGTTAAACACACTGAGGATGTTACTATTGAAACAGAAAATGAAGCCTCCCGCAAGAAAACCGATGAAGATGAGCAAATCTTAATCAAAAATCTTGGTTCCAGTGACATCAGACCTAAAGAGGAAACGAAACAACCTGAAAAAGTTGAGCTTGAGAAAACTAAGCTTGAAGGAATTAAGGTTTTAGGAAAGATAGATCTCGATAAGAAAAAGGTAAAAGAGGAGCCTAAAAAAGAAGAACCAGTTTCCGAAGTAAAAGAAAAGGTAAAACAGGAAGTAAAAAAGGAAGCCAAAGAAGAGAAAAAAGAAGTTCCTGAAAAAGAAGTAAAGAAGGAACAGGAACTAATAAAGGCTAAAGCCAATAAATTACAAGGCCTTAAGGTAGTAGATAGGATTGAACTTCCTGCTGAAAAGAAAAAAGAGCAACCTGTAGCCTCTTCTGACAAGAGGGACGAGGCCAGAAAAAGGAGACCTCGTAAAAGAATTACTCCTCCAAGAGATGATCGCAGTGGAGGTGGTAAAGGCAAGAAACCTTTTGCACCACGCACTCAGAAGGCAGAGCCAACAGAAAAAGAGATTCAAGAGCAGGTTCGGGCAACACTCGCAAAACTAAGCGGTAGCCAGAAAAAAACGGGTGGCGCTAAGTACAGAAAAGAAAAACGTCAGGCCGTCTCTGAAGCAGAAGATGAAAGATTGCTACAGGAGCAGGAAGATTCGAAAACATTAAAAGTGACAGAGTTTATCTCTGCCAACGATCTTGCATCTCTGATGAACGTATCGGTGAACGATGTAATCTCTACCTGTCTGAATCTTGGGATGTTCGTTTCAATCAACCAGCGATTGGATGCAGAAGCCATTACTGTAATTACTGATGAATTTGGTTTTGACGTACAGTTTTCTTCTACAGAAGAAGAAGAAGACGTAATTGAAGAGGAGGATGCTGAAGAAGATTTGGTGCCACGCGCCCCCATTGTAACTATTATGGGTCACGTAGACCATGGTAAAACCTCACTACTCGATTACATCAGACACACAAAAGTTACTGACGAGGAAGCCGGAGGAATTACACAGCACATTGGTGCCTATAACGTAACCACAAAAAGCAATCAAAAAATTGCCTTTCTGGATACCCCAGGTCACGAGGCGTTTACTGCTATGCGTGCCCGTGGTGCTAAAATTACTGATGTTGCCATTATCGTAGTTGCCGCTGATGATGATGTGATGCCACAGACCAAGGAAGCCATTAACCACGCACAAGTGGCGGGCGTACCTATTGTAATTGCTATCAATAAAATTGACAAGCCTGGTGCCAACCCCGAAAAAGTAAAAGAATCATTATCAAAAATCAATATTCTGGTTGAAGACTGGGGAGGGAAATACCAGTGCCAGGAGATTTCGGCAAAGACCGGACAAGGCATTGATGATCTTTTGGAGAAGGTGCTTCTTGAGTCTGAGTTACTCAACCTAAGGGCCAATCCAAACAAATCCGCTATTGGATCGGTAGTGGAGGCTGCTCTTGATAAAGGGCGCGGTTATATCACTACGGTGATGGTACAGGCGGGTACGCTTAAAATTGGAGATATTATACTTGCGGGGTCCAACTTTGGCCGCGTAAAAGCCATGTTTGATGATACCGGCAGTAAAGTAACATCCGTTGGTCCTTCCACTCCGGTATTGGTATTAGGATTGGATGGAGCAACTCAGGCGGGTGAGAAGTTCACCGTGATGGAAACTGATCGAGAAGCAAGGGAAATCGCTGCCAAACGCAGTCAAATTCAAAGAGAGCAAAGCATAAGGACCAAGAAGCATATTACACTGGATGAAATTGGAAGGCGCCTGGCTATTGGTTCATTTAAGGAACTTCGAATTATTGTAAAGGGTGACTTTGATGGTTCTGTAGAAGCCCTGGCTGACTCCTTGTTGAAACTTTCTACTCCAAAAATTCAGATCAGTATTATTCATAAAGGCGTTGGGCAAATATCTGAGTCTGACGTGCTACTGGCTTCTGCCTCTGATGCTGTAATTGTTGGTTTTCAGGTGAGACCATCTGGTTCTGCCAGAAAATTAGCTGAAAATGAGGAAATCGAAATTCGCCTGTATTCAATTATCTATGATGCCATCAACGATGTGAAGGCAGCCATGGAGGGAATGTTGGAGAAAGAATTTGAAGAGGTGATTGTTGGTAACGTAGAGGTACGAGAAGTATTCAAGATTTCTAAAATAGGAACTGTAGCCGGTTGTATGGTGACGGATGGTTATATCAAGCGGGCTAACCCTATTCGTCTCATTCGCGATGGTATTGTAATCTATTCCGGTGAAATGACGGCCCTGAAGCGCTTCAAGGATGATGTAGCCGAAGTGAAGTCCGGGTTTGATTGCGGCATCAGTATCAAAAACTTCAACGACATTCAGGTGGGTGACGTAATCGAGAGCTACGAAAACCGTGAGGTGAAGAAGTAGTTTTCAATTGCATTCATAAATCGGGCAATCACATTGCAAGTTATCGCTGGTCGTTCAATACGTCAGACAAATACTTTCCTCCTTGTCCGTCATAGATCAATTTTTTTGTGGACTCAATACTTTTTCTTAGATAAAGATTATTTATCGAGTCCTCAGTTACCAAGTCTACTTTCCGTTCAAAAACACTCCTAGATTGTCCCAAAGCGAAAGAAGTGTTTCTCCATGCTCTATTGAGTCTGTAATATCTAAATCTAATACCATGTCTATATCACTTTTGATTGGATCGAAATGGTCAGTTACTGAAGATCCAAAAGCATAGATTTTACTAACCCTATTATGCACTGTGCCCGCGTTTGGGAACTCTTAACCACACGGATGCCAGTGCTTTGGTTGTGTGTCGCCTTGTGCGGCACTGGCATTGGTGTGGTTTTCTGAAGTCATTTATTTTAAAAAACAATAATTGGCCCTGGGCTTGTTTGAATAAGAAATGAAGTCATCGAGCGAGTGGAAATTGTTCACTGAAATTTTTTCAATGTTCGGCAGAACTTCTAATGAGTCGAGAAGTCGAATAAATATATCCATGTCTTTTCTCATGGAAAAAGAAAATCTAACTCTCCAGCTATTACGATTTAAATTAATATCACTCGTAATTAATTGAATGATTTTAGTAGAGTAAATTACTAAGTCTAACTGCGAATTTAAATTTACATAGGAAAAGCTTTCACCCGTTACGTCAATTCTTGAACTGACCCCCTGCTGTCCAGAATAAATGTCTACAACTACTATTCTATCATACTTCATCTTAAAAAAGCTTTAAAGTCCATGTCAAAATGTATTGAGCGTTGCTTTAACAGGCAAAGTTGTCCAAGTCTCACATTTTTTTTCCTTTACCTGTCGTTTTCAAAACCTCCAGAAACTGACTTGGAAGTTTTTGATTTGAGCCATCAATCTGTATTTCTAGAATTTTTGATTTTTCCCAAGAAAATAATCTTGTCATCAGGAATTTCAAGACCAAATGGATACTGCCAATCAACCAGATACCATGAGTTGCTGGTCTTCAGTTCTAAACTGGCTAATAATTTTTCGTAGTTTTGGTACATTCTTGTATCAATATTTTCCGCAAACCTTTCTATTTCACCATCGTCATATACAATCTTCCATGTAATTTTGTTCGACTTAAAAAAGTCCTTGAGTAACTCTCGAAATGTAGAAAATCGTTTGTTGTCTCAAGTGGCAATTTTCTTTTTGTTTTTAACCCAAATTTATAGAGCTCGATGATTCTGTCATCCATTTTGCATTCTAAAGTCCTTATTCTTTCAATCCAATGGAACGGAGATCTAGTGATTCTTAATTTATACCTTCCACCTAAAATTTCCGTGGCCCTTAATGAATTTTTACTAAAGAAGATGATGTTTTGATTATCAGGTTTTGTCAACCAAACCATAAATCTGTTAATCGGGTCATTATACAATACATCGTGAAAGGTCGTAATCAATTCGCCACATGAAAAACATCTATAACCAAATAGATTATTGTCTAAGACCTTTTTCCTTAATTCTGGGTCTTGTTTTACATTAATTGAAGTATAAACCTCTATGTCGGAAGATTCACCACAACTGTTGCATACAATATTTGCTCTACTTGTTTTACTCATTTGTTTTTCTCTATCAGCTGAATTGGCTCTTTTGCTTGCTTTGGTGTCGGCCTGAGCGCGCTCATGCATCAATTGAATTTGTATAAGAGTATATTCAATTGTTATAATAAATTCCTTTTTTTACCTAAAAAAAGAAACTATAATCATAATTATACCTATAACTACGCATCCCATCCCAAGCAGTCCGATTAATGAAACCCATTTTGGAACAACTCCCTTACCTGCAGTATGCTCCCAAGCATAGCGGTCATCTGGAAATTTCTTGCCTATATCAAGAATTCCTGGATTACTTTTATTAAGGTAGTGTCGCATTAGTAGCAAGTTCACTATGTGGCCAATTACGCCCAAAGCTGTTACTATGATTCCTGTTATCATTTTTTACATTGTTATTTCACCATTGTCTGCAACACTGGAATATTCATCATATCATCATATTAGGACGTCCACATTATAAAATTATAGAATTTCCCCTCATTTGAACTGCTCAGATCAGAATCTTACCTCATTCCCATATAAAAAAATACAGGGTTTAATACAAATTATGGATATTAAACCCGGTTAAATAGAAAAACTGCTTAACACTACTTTGGCTTTAAAATCTCACTCAGTTAAGCTGTAGCATGTAGCAAAAGTGGTAAAATCTCTCCTATTTTTTTGCCATAGAGTGCTGAGACAAACAATGGCTTAGCATAATGCGCTATGCAAGAACTTGTATTAAAACTATCAATCACTTAGTGCATACGTTGCAAACGCAGCGGCTAACTTGGGAAAGTCGGATTTGAACGAAGCGATGGGTAGATTTTTGCATCAGGATATACGCTGTTGCCGATCATTCCTGCGCTTCTTTCAAGAATATTCCTTTACCTAATAATAGATTAAACGCTTTTTCGTTTCTTACCGAAAGTAAACGAAGAAATATTGTTGCTAATTTATATGTCAAACGAGCGAAGAAATACGGTAAAGACAGTAGAACTAACCACACAATGGTGAATATTCCCTTATTTCTAAAATAGTAGGCCAACAAAGCACAGATAACCACTAGAAAAACAGCGCCTCCAATTTTCTGTCTACCTATGGATGCTTTTCCACCCAAGACGAAGGATGCCAATACCATTACAGGTATTGCAATAATACTATACCACTTCAAGGCAATGATACTCGCGATTATTCCTGCTAATAAACAAACATGCTCAAGCAACCAGCATGTTCTTACAAAAAAGCGTTCCATAAATAGCGCTTCACCAATTTTCTCCTTAATGACTGAATGATCTGTGTCAGTAAAAAATTTTCTAGCAACTGCTGGCTCAGCACCTATTAGAATTTTACCTTTTTCTGCTCGTTGGACGAATTCTTGATAATCTTTTATATCCATAGGGTCGTAATCATATTAGACTGGCAACGTGAGTGCATGTGCATTCTCTCATGAATACCTGCTCTTGTGCTGCATTTAATCTTGTAACTCAACTGGCTCTTTTGCTTGCTTTAGTGTTGTGTGCGGGACTGTGCAGCATGCAAATGTGCAATGTAGGTCGTAACTCACTGTTCCGCGCAGCTTGGTACATATCGCCCATGTACGTGGCGTGTGCCACCTTCCATAAGTCACTACCAAAATAGCGCTTTTTGTGTTTCCATTCAAGTTCGGAAAAGCTAAGCGAAGAACTTATTGCTATCTCAGCTGCCGAGTCTGCTCAAGCCCATGATGAAAGAAGCTCAGGAAAGTACTTCTATCCTATCTTAAACAGTGAATCAACAAAAAGCAGCGAACAAACAGAAGCGAACTCTTTCAGATACGGAGTAAACATGGCGCATATTGCTGGCTGCTGTGGCCTAGCCTGCCAATTGAATAAATGCTTTGCCCATATGATTTTCAATTACCTTATATGCAGGGGTTTGAGTTAGAGAAATAATGCAGGAATGATGTACACTTAGCACTAAGTCCTGAAGTTCTTTGTCACTTTCGAGTTCAATAATTTTAAGACCTAGTTTGTTCTTGGCCAAGTCAAGTGATATATGGCGATCATGTGACTTTGTCATCACATGACTTCCGAGTTCAGTAATTATGTTTTGAACTTTTTTGTCTTTATCAGGATCACTTTCAAACATTCCATTTTTCAACCATTCAGAAACTATTTCTTCCGACCATTCAATTGCTTTTTCGCACTCACCAACCAGTGTTGGATTATATCTTGCAAGAATCGGTTGCCAAATTGGAATGGTCTTTGGGTCTTTGCTAATTTCATTCTTAGCTCTAGTAAATTCCTCTATAATTCCGTGGGTTGGTACACCATTTATTTGTGGGTCAATTGGCCCTAGATTTGAGTGTAGACCCATTAGGATTTCCTTACAGGACAATGCAATCATTGTTCCCGCTGACATTGCGATTTGAGGAATAATTGCGCGGATGTTCGTGCCAAAAACAGAACGGAGGTAAGTTACAATCGATTCTGTTGCTCCAATTGAACCACCTGGAGTATGTAAAACTAAGTCGAGACCTAAGTCCTTGTCAAGTCCTTTTATCGCGGACATGAAGCCCATTTTATCAGCATCATTTATATCAAATCGGAATCCGTGTTGGGCAATGTTCCCTTTTTGAAGCCAACCTGAATAATAGACAATTAAGTTCCTACCCGTTTTTTGATGAAGTTTAAGTAGATATTGTCTCCTTATAAGGTCAAAGTTATTAGGCTGGGAGCCTATTTCCTTAAGGATTTCATTCCAACTCGGCATTGGTTATTCTATGATTGACCCGATATTTGAATTAATTGACAGTCTAGTCCAAAATAGCTTTTCTTTTTTTGGCTTGTCTTCCCCTAATTCAATCAACTTATTGAGAATCAAATAGTTACTTTCGTACTCAATTCCAAGTTTCTTGAAAACTTCCTCTGCCTCTTTTGTCTTGTCAGTTCTAGTTTTTTCTAAGTTGGTATTCATATATATCAAACTTAACAAATTTTACTGATAAAAAATTCGTGCCCTAGATGGCCATTGCACCCACCAGCGCAATAAACCACATCTGTGATTAATCTGCCTTACAAAATCTTCAATTTCTAAAACTTAACCTCAGGCGCTGTATCTGCCCCTTCTTGTGCCTCAAATCCTTTCCGTATGCTGAAGTCCTCTCCGCCACCAAAAATACTTAGCGCCATCCTGCGGAAAAATCCTCGGACAAAAGTATTATAACTTTTCACTGAATCGTTGTATCGTTGACGCGCTACATTGATTCTGTTTTCTGTTCCTTCCAGTTGCGATTGAAGATCAAGAAAGTTCTGATTGGCCTTTAAGTCAGGATAGCGCTCCACCACTACCATCAATCGCGAGAGCGCAGAACTCAAACCATCTTGCGCCTGTTGGAATTGCGCCAATTGATCGGGTGTTATGTTGGAAGGGTCAATATTTATGGAAGTCGCTTTGGCGCGTGCTTCAATCACTCCGGTAAGGGTTTCCTGCTCAAAGTCTGCATAACCTTTTACCGTACTCACCAAATTTGGGATAAGATCCATCCTTCTTTGGTAGGTGGCCTGAACATCGGCCCACTGGGCATTTACTTCCTCCTGGTGGGCTATTGCCTTGTCAAAAATACCTGCGCCCCACATAAAGAATCCTAACACAAATAAGACGATGGCACCAATGACGACTAATGTTGTAATTAACCCTTTGCTCATAATTTTATATTTTAAGTAAAGCTATTTCTTTATTGTCAAAAATTTCAGAATTAAACCACTAGATTTTTCTCCATCAAAAATTCAGCTATCTGTACTGCATTGGTGGCTGCTCCCTTTCTGAGGTTGTCAGCCACAATCCACATATTTAATGTCTTTGGCTGAGATTCATCCCTGCGAAGTCGCCCCACAAAAACCTCATCTTTGCCCTGTGCATTAATTGGCATTGGATAAACATTGTTTTGCACATCATCCTGCACTACGATGCCCGGGGTAGCCTCCAATAGCTTCCTCACCTCGTTGAGATCAAAGTCTTTATGAAATTCAACATTTACCGCCTCCGAATGCCCACCCACAGCTGGCACACGCACCGTTGTGGCCGTTAGTGCAATCGATTGATCCTCTAAAATTTTCTTTGTCTCGTTGACCATCTTCATCTCTTCCTTTGTATATCCACTTTCCAAAAAGGAATCAATATGCGGCAGAATATTCATATCAATTGGATGTGGGTATACATTAAGCGTTTTATCTCCTTTCCGTTCATTCATCATCTGGTCCACCGCGTCCTTTCCCGTTCCGGTAACAGACTGATAGGTAGAGACAACAATACGCTTAACCCTGTATTTCACATGAAGGGGAGCCAACGCCAATACCATTTGAATAGTGGAACAATTGGGGTTAGCAATAATTCTGTCGTCAATGCGAAGTACATGGCCATTCACTTCTGGCACAATCAGTTTTTTAGTGGGATCCATCCTCCATGCCGAAGAATTATCAATTACAATACAGCCCATTTCAGCAAAGCGAGGCGCCCATTCTTTAGATGTCTCTCCTCCGGCTGAGAAAATCGCTACATCTGGCTTAAGATTACAAGTCTCGTCTAGGCTTTTTATAGTATACTGCTTATCTTTAAACAATAGGGTTTGTCCCACTGATTTGGCAGAAGCTACAAGGTTTAAATCTGAGAATTCAACATGCCTTTCTTCAATCACTTTCAACACTTCCTGTCCCACCAGTCCGGTGGCGCCTACTATCGCCAGTTTCATTGTTTATTTTATTTAATTAGCCAAAAGACAAAATTACCATTTTTGATCAGACCGGTAAAATTATTGAGTCTAATACTCGGTTTACTTCTTTCCCATTCCGCCCTTGCCCAATTTTCAGACGATTTTTCTGATGACGATTTCTCTGGTAATCCAGCCTGGACAGGGGATAACCTAAAATTCACCATCGACAATTTTCGATTAAGGCTACAAGCACCAACTGTCACTAGCACCGCCTACCTTTCCACTCCCAGCCAGGCCATCAACAATGCTGACTGGGAATTTACCGTGCGGCTTGAGTTCAACCCATCAAGCAGTAATTATACGCGCGTTTACCTGGTGTCCAATCAGGCTAATCTATCAGAACCATTGAATGGCTATTTTGTGATTATCGGAGACACACCGGATGAGGTAAGTCTCTATCGGCAATCAGGATCATCCATTACAAAAATTGTGGATGGCTTAGACGGAAGCGTTAATCTCTCCACTGTAGATGTGGCTGTAAAAGTGACACGAGATAATTTAGGCAATTGGGAATTATTTTCTGACGTAGGAATAACGGGCACTTATACTTCCGAAGGAACTGCCATTGACAACACTTTCAATGCTTCAACTTATTTTGGAATTCTATGTACCTATACCTCCACACGGTCGGACAAGTTTTATTTCGATGACTTTAATATAATCGGAGATCCCTATGTGGATGTAGATTCACCAACACTACTTGAGGTTGAAGTACTATCCTCACAAGAAATAGTTCTCCATTTTAATGAACCTATTGACCCCGTAACCTCAACCGATCCTCTTTTGTATGCTTTAGGTTCGGGCATAGTCCATCCTGCAGAAGCTGTTGTTCAGCCTGGTGGGCAATCCATTAAACTTTCGTTCAATCAGCATTTTCAAAATGGTTTTATCCATTCATTAATGGTCAACGGTGTAAAAGACCTGGTGGGTAATGCGCTTACTACAACTCGCACATTTCTTTACTTCCAACCTATGCCCGTTCATGCCAAGGATATTATTATCACGGAAATATTCTCTGACCCCAGCCCGCAAGTAAATCTGCCGGACGCAGAATATGTAGAAATTTATAACAGAAGTATTAATCCCATTAACATTTTGGGATGGACTCTGAGCGATGGCAGCTCCCTGGCTACACTTCCTGACAAAATAATATTACCTGATGAATATCGCGTAATTACCTCCTCTTCAAACGTCTCTAAATTTGGCACAAGCGCCACAGTGCTGGGTGTATCCAATTTCCCGACTCTGAACAACTCAGGTGATACACTCACCATTAAAACTCCAGCAGGCGAAACAATAGACTCATTAAATTACAACCTGTCATGGTATCGAAACATTGATAAACAAGAAGGAGGTTGGTCATTAGAACTCATTGATCTTAACAATCCATGCGCAGAAGAAGAAAATTGGACAGCTTCTGAAAATGAGAGTGGTGGTACGCCCGGTGAAGTTAATTCTGTATTTGCCAACAAACCTGATCTTACCGGCCCACAGCTTGTTTCTGCAATTGTAATTTCAAGCTCGCAGCTGCTCCTTTTTTTTAATGAAAAGTTAGCCTCCCCCATTTCAAACGCTGTTGCTTTTACAGTGTCTCCCAACATTGAAGTGATCAATTATTTCTTCAAATCAAAGGCGCTACGGTCTATAGTTCTTGACCTATCCACTTCAATAGCCGCAAGGCAACTTTACACTATTACAGTGGAAAACCTTTTTGACTGTAATGGAAACAACATTAATTCAGAGTTCAATACGGCTAATTTTGCACTCCATGAAAATGCAGAGGCGGGAGACGTCTTAATCAATGAAATATTATTTAATCCAAGACCCAACGGTGTAGACTTTGTTGAACTGTACAACAATTCTGATAAATATATTAACCTCAAAGACTTGAACATCGGGAACATTAGCGAGGAGTTGATTGAAAATTCAAAGAGCCTCTCTTCTTCTGATCTCATATTGGCACCCTCTACCTATTTAGTACTCACCTCCGATCCCATTACCCTTAAGAGTAACTACCCACAGGGCAAAGAGGAAAAATTCATCCCCATTTCACTCCCTTCATTCCCAGACGATAAAGGATCAGTTGCCATTTCTGACAATCAAAATTCCTTGATTGACTATTTTTCTTATGATGAAGACTTTCATTCTCCATTTATCAAAGACGAAGAGGGTGTTTCGTTAGAGCGCATTTCATTTACATCAATAACAAACACGCGGGAGAACTGGACATCTGCCAGCTCCACAGCCAACTTTGCTACTCCCGGATACATCAATTCCAATTTCAGATCGGGAATTTCCGCTGACGCGGGTGAAGTAGAGGTTTATCCGCCTATTATTGTGCCTGCTTCAGGAGGTTCAGATTTTTCTCAGATAAATTTTCGATTCGATCAATCTGGCTTTGTGGCTAATGTAAGAATTATTGACCATCAGGGCAGGTTGATTAAGACCCTAGCCAACAATGTCACCCTTGGCCAGGAGGGCTCATTTCGGTGGGAAGGAGAAATGGAGGATGGAAACAAGGCCAGAGCAGGCTATTATATTGTCTGGTTCGAAGTATTTAATGCTTCCGGAAATGTTAAAACCTATCGCAAGCGGGTAATAATTGCCTTAAGGTAGATCGAGGGCTTTATATTTTATAATCCTGACTTTTTTCAAATTTCCCAGAATCAATGATTTTCAGTGATTTGGAATTAATCCCAATACATTTTTTGTTTAGGAGGCGAGCGGTTATTTTTGCGCATCTTTTCAGTATACGATAAACGAGAGGAATTATGGCTAAATCAGGTAAAACGGCTAAGAAAGTAAGTAAAGCACCTAAAAAGGCTAAGAAAACTATTAAAACAAATAAAAAAGTGGTGAAGGCAAAGAAAGTGGTAAAGGCAAAGAAGGCTGTGAAAAAGAAAGTGGCGAAAGCCAAGAAGGTAGCTAAGCCGAAGAAAAGCGCTAAAAAAACAGCCCCTCAAAAGGTAAAAAGGAAAGCCGTTAAAGAGGTAGTAGCCAAAAAAACTGAACCTAAAAAGGCTGCGAAAAAAGTAGCTCCCACAAAGGAAATAATACCCGCAAAGTCCATGCGAAGAGCGGCTACACCAACCATGCCTATGGTGGGCAGGAAAAAGGATAATCCTATATCTCCATTGCCAAAAACACCACCACAGCTAAATATATTTCCTGCATTGACACAAAGACCTATTGCGCATAAGCCGGCAAAAGCGGCTGCTCCTTCTGATAAGTCGCGTTACAATGAAGCTGAATTGAAAGAATTTGAAACGCTTATCAATGGAAAGCTTGAGAAAGCTCGCAGTGAATTCAAAATCTTGAAAGAAACCCTTAATCGGAATAACGATGAGGGTACCGACAGTACATCAGGTGGAAACACAAAAGTATTGGAAGATGGTGCCGAAACGGCTGAAAAGGAAAACTTGAGCCAATTGGCAGCGCGACAGCTCAAATACATTACTAATCTGGAGAATGCTTTGATTCGCATTAAAAACGGTACGTATGGCATCTGCTCAGTAACCGGTAAATTAATTCCTAAAGAAAGATTAATTGCCGTGCCACACACCACACAATCAATTGAGGCCAAAATGATGCAAACTGACTAAGGTGAATTTCTTACAAAACCATATCGAAGCCCTGATTTTCTGTTCCCCAGGACCGGCAAAGCTAGCAGATATAAAAGCTTGCCTTACAGAAATGTTTAATGCGGATGTTCCTGAGGAAGACATTCAGGCGTCTATTCTTTTACTGGACGAAAAATATCAGTCGGAGGAATATGCTTTTCAATTGACAAAAGCTGGAGGGGGTTATCAATTCCTGACCAAACCTGCTTACCAGACTAGTATTGGGATCATGCTCAAACAGCAGTCCAAAAAAAGATTATCTACCTCTGCACTGGAAACTTTATCCATCATTGCCTACAAGCAACCCCTTTCTAAAACAGAAATTGAGAATATTCGAGGTGTTAATTGTGATTATGCGGTACAAAAACTTCTGGATAAAGGACTGGTTGAAATCAGGGGCAAAGCCGATACCATAGGCCGTCCTATTCTATATGGTACGAGCCCAAAATTTATGGAGTACTTTGGTATCAATGACCTGAATGAGCTCCCCACACCAAAAGATTTCACGCAGGAAGTGAACACCATTGGAGAGTCCTCTGAAGAAAATCAGTAAGCTCACAAAAGGCAGTAGTGCCTGATTAATTACTTATGGCACACAAACGCTCAGACAAAAAAACTTCCTTTGGGAAAAAAACGAAACCACACAAATCCTTTTTAAAAAAGGGACGCGGTGCGCGTAAAGAAGAGGACGATAAGCAAAAACGCTCTTTTGGGCGTTCTTCAGGCCCGGGCAATAGAAGATTCAATTCTGAAGATAGTCGCTTCTCAAAGCGAGATACTCCCCATACATCCAACCCGGATGAGAGACCTAAAAAGAGTTTTATTAAGCGATCAACAAGACCTTCAGAAGGAGAAGAAAGACCGTTCAAAAGATCTGAATTCATCAAAAGAGGTTCGGATAAGAGAAGGGCTGATAAGCCTTTTTCAAGAGAGAAAAGAGACGCAGACAAAGATACTTTCAAACCCAAATCAGATCGTCCATTGGGATTTGTTAAGAAAGTAAGGTCCGCACCTAAAAGTACCCCTTCCTACGAAAATACCGGAAAGGCAAAAGTGAGTAGCGATGGACTTACAAGGCTCAATAAATACATTGCCAACAGTGGAATGGGATCCAGAAGGGAGGCGGATGAAATGATAAAAAAGGGACTCATCAGTGTAAATGGCATTACCATTACCGAGATGGGACATAAGGTAAAGCAAGGGGACATAGTACGCTATGAGGACAAAGTACTCAAAGCAGAAAAACCAGTTTATGTATTGCTCAACAAGCCCAAAGGTTTTATCACTACTACATCCGATCCCAAAGAGCGCAAAACAGTAATGAATTTGGTAGCCAACGCCTGCAAGGAACGCTTGTATCCTGTTGGAAGATTGGACCGCAATACTACAGGCTTACTGCTGCTCACCAATGATGGAGAACTGGCAGAAAAACTTACGCACCCTTCATACAATACCAAAAAGATTTACAAAGTAGAGCTGGATCGTGCTCTTACAAAAAATGATTTCCAGAAAATTCTGGAAGGAGTAAGACTTGAAGAAGGGAAAGCAATGGTAGATGACCTGGCCATTACCAGCGATGATAAGAAAACAGTTGGTATTGAATTACACATAGGGTGGAATCGCATTGTGCGAAGAATTTTTGAGTCACTGGAGTACGAGGTGGTGAAACTTGATCGCGTCATTTTTGCCGGCCTTGATAAAAAGGATCTTCCCCGGGGAGAATGGAGATTTCTCAAACCCGAGGAAGTTATAAAATTGAAACATTTTAAATAGCTTACTCTCCTTTCAGGTTATCAACCGGATTGACATAGGTTGCCCTAAATGTTTGGGACCCAATGGTAAACACACCAAATATTAATAGGATCAGTACGCCTAACACAATTACACCAGTATCAAAGGAGGTGTGGTAGGCTATCAATTCCAGCCACAGGTTGTTAATAACATAAGCAGCAGGTACGGCAATGATAATGGCCAGCAAAAGAATTTTTACAAATCCCTTCGATAATAGCAGGATCAAAGTTTTATTATCCGCTCCCAACACCTTTCTAATTGAAATCTCTTTTATTCTGGTTTCGGTTGTGTAGGTAGCCATCCCCAACAACCCTAAGCATGAAATGATAATGGCCAGTACAGCAATTACACCTACTACATTAACAATATCACCAAAGATCAATTTATAAAATCCTCTGATTTCATCTTCAAATACTTTATAATCAATTTTTAAAGTGGGATTTACCTTAGCCCAAGATGCTTCAATGGATTTGATGGCTTCATTGTAGTCACCACTGTACTTAACTTGCAACAAGTTAATTTCCTTAGGGTTATACATAAGTGCCATGGGCTCAATCTTTGCCATCAATACTTGATGGTTATAATCCTTTATCACTCCGATTATTTCCCTGGCCACGGAGTCTTGCTGATAGATCACCTGTTGTCCTATTGCATCTAATGGTGAGTCATAATGGAATGCCTCCACGGCTGCTTCATTGATTACAACAAAATTTGAATTCGATACCTCTGCCTCTTTGGTAAAAAACCTTCCTGCAATCAGAGGAATATTCAAATTCTCCAGATAATCCTCGTCAACATCAAAGTAATTAAGTTCCGTCCAGTCCTTGTCATCAAGGGATTTTTTGAATCCATTGCCGTAAGTAGTGCCGGCAGCCGGTACGTGTGATGAGGCAGAAACATTAATAATATTGGCATGATTGAGCAGTTCAGTTTTTAACTCCTTTGGTTGGGTATCGCCCAATCGCACCACCACATTGTTCTTCATATCAAAACCATGATCGGCACGTACGAAAAGGGAAAGTTGATTATAAATGACAATTACACTTAAAATAAAAATTAAAGAAAGTGAGAACTGAGCTACCAATAATGCTTTTCTTATCCCCACTTTAGAAAACACCTTCATCGTTCCCAGTTGTTTCAACACTTTTACGGGTTGGAACCCGGAAAGCACTGTTGCTGGAAATATTCCAGCCAGTAGTCCTACCGCAAGCGCAAACAAAACGAAAGCGCCATAGACATAAATATTAGATTCAAGATCCCATTTCAGAACTCTTGCGAAGTTGAGGTTGAGCATTAGGGGTTTTAATGCCATTAAAAAAATCATAGATAATCCCAAAGCCAATAAAGAAGTGATGATGGCTTCAGAAAGAAATTGAGTAAATATTTGCCAACGTGCTGCCCCCGAAACTTTTCGAATTCCGATCTCCTTTGCTCTTGTCAATGATCTGGCAATAGACAGGTTGGTGAAATTGAAGCATGAGGTAATCAAAACCAATGCGGCCAGTCCGCCAAGAAAGTAAATGAATATCCATGGTAAAAAGGGGCCAATGGGATTATTCATAAATTCTCCGGGTGTGATGTTACTTAATTTTTGCAGCCTGTATTTGAATTTAATAACGTCTGGATTTTCTATGCCGGCAACATGTTTCAAATGAATATCGTCCAGGTAGGGTTGAATGTCTTTTGCTGACTTGCCCTCTTCCAGGAGGATATATGTCCACGCATTCCAATTATTAAGGTAATTGTCCAAATCCGCCCGCAGTATACCCGCCTTTTCAAGACTTGCCGAGGTGGACATGCTGGCCAGTGCCTCAAAAACAATATGTGACTTCCGATCGGTTTGTTTGATCACACCGGTGACCGTATAGGTACCCAAATCTCCAACTTTAATAGTTTGACCAAGCGGATTTTCCTGCGTAAAGAGTTTTTGTGCTGCCTTTTTGGTTAAGACCACAGAATAAGGTTTTACCAATGCCGTTTTTGAATCTCCATATTCAAGTTCATACTCAAACAAATCAAGGATTGGTGCATCTGCATAAAAACCACTCAATGGAATGTTAACGTCTTGATCAAATTCCACCCAACCATTCCCAAAGCCACGTTTCAACCTGGCATACATTTCAATGCCTGCATATCCATCCTTTAGTGCGGGACCAACAGGCAAAGCAGAGGTAGCATAGTCGTTGCCTCCCCGGTCCAGCCCATCGCGTTGCAAAGGCCTGCTCACCACCCTGTATATTCTATCGCGTTTGGTGTTATTCAGATCATAAGTCATCTGATCCGCCACCAGCATCATAATACCCATACAGATCGTCATGCTCACAGACAACCCAAAAATATTGATGAATGAGAAAAAGCGATGGCGCAACAAATTTCGAATCGCTGTGCGAAAATAATTTTTAATCATTGCTTCTGATTAATTTTGGTTGGTATTCTTATTTTTTATCAGCTTCTTTCTTTACTATAAAATAATAAATTAAAAACCCAAAAGACATAAAGAAAGCGAGCAGGCCATAAGGCAATGGAGACTCAGGGCTGGTAGGGATATACTCCATGATAATGAGGGCCAATCCAATAAAGAAAATAATTAAACCCCACTTTAAAGCAGAATATTTGTTCTCGTCTGTTTGTCTTTTGAAAATCGCCTGTGTGTCTTCATTCACATACCCCTTTTCAATCATCTTCTTTTTTAAAATGTAATCTGTAAGCACTTTAGTAAAAAAGTAAAGTGACGCGCCAAAGCCTCCAAAAATAGCCAGGGGCATAAGTACTTCCATTAAATTCTTGTCCATAAGATGTTGATTTTAAAATTGTAATTATTCTGTTTGGGAAATAAGACACAGATGGTCTAGCTAAATGTTGCAGTGGTTGCGATAATTTTCTAATAAAGTACGTATAAGCAATGAATGATGATTTACTGCAACCCTATATTGGAATCTTGTGTCTAACAGCCCAATGGCAAAAGACAAGGCCCTTATCTCTAAAATATTGGAGGGAGATATGGAGTCTTTCAGGCAGCTTATTAAGCAGCATGAAAGACTTGTGGCACATATGGTGAGTCGGGTGGTAAAAAGCCCTGAAGACAGGGAAGAGCTTTGTCAGGATGTTTTTCTTAAGGTTTATGACAAATTGAAAATGTTTAATTTTCAATCAAAACTATCCACTTGGATTGCCACCATTGCCTATCGGCTGGCCATCAATCATTTGAGGAAAAAGCAAATTCCGATCAGTGAACCCGGTGAGTGGGAAGACTTTAAGGAAGAATTTATTTCGGATAATAATTTAGAAGAAGAATTGGCAGACAAAGACCTGGAGGATCATGTAATGGTGTATATCAATCAACTTCCTATTCACTATCGCACGGTACTCACGATGTATCATGTGGATGGAATGAGTTATCCAGAGATTGGAAAAATTACAAATATGCCGGAGGGGACAGTAAAAAACTATCTGTTTAGGGCGCGGAATCTATTAAAGGAAAAAGTAAAGAAGTATCTTGGCACAGAAGAATTGAGATGAAAACATCGGACGAAAAACTACAGGAATCAATAGAGCAGGGAAGGTATGATTCAGCGGACTTGGATAGTCAAGCTTATAAAATTGTTTTTGATGTGATCAAGAAAGAGCCTGAAACCCAACTTCACCCTCAGTTCTCTGATCGAATAATAAGCAGGATTGTCATGGCTGATGAAAATCGTGCTGTTCGAAGGGACTTCATCTGGCTGGGCATTGGCATTTTTGTTTTGATAGTTACAGCAATTGTCACCATTGTATTAATGGGCTTCCAACTCAACCCAGGTGCATTTAAATTTATAGACAATTACGGAGGTCTTTTGATCTTTGCCGCCTTTTTAATTGGTGTCTTTCACTGGGTTGAAAAGAAGATTCTCCCTCACAAAAGAATCATTTAACAGGCAAGTTATTGACTTCATTTGCCCAAACCATTATGATTATAAAAGAATCACTGATCTCTTTTGGATAAGGGATCGGAAATATTCGAAATACCGTTTATCAGGAAATCGAAAAATGGTGGATTATAGTGGTCAAGCATTGGATGAAATACACCCCAATGACCGCGAGGCGCCTTCATTTTGTGACACACAAGCCAGCCCGGAGGGGCTGAACCCAGATTGAGCTGAATTTTACTCAAACTACCAATCTTGTAATTTTTGCTAAGCCGATTGTTACTTTTCGGTAATTTTGTGCCAGCGTGAAGAAAACCACTTCCATACTAATTCTGTCCATACTCCTGATGCACCTCATCGGATTCTATGTTTATTTTGTGGTTAGACAGGCACAAATAAGACAGGAAATGCGTGAGTCAATTGGGTCTTTGCCTGATGAAGAATTTGAAACATTTGTTTTTACTCTTGAAGAGTATCAAAAAATAAAAGTGAATGGTTTTGAAGTGAAAATTGATGGCAAGATGTATGATCACAGCGCACCAAAATTTGAAGACGGAAAAGTCATTCTATTCGCTCGTCACGATAAAGACGAAGATAATCTCATCAGTTTCATAACCAATATAGTCAACTCTTCTAACGAAGATAAAAAACCCGTACCCTCTCAGTTGCTAAGTTTTTTTAATCTGACCTATTTATCACCCCTTCAATTGACACTACTGGTTTCAGCAAATAAGATTCAATCATTTGATTGCTATCATTCAAATTTGCTGACTCAATATTTTCCTATCGAGTCTCCCCCACCCAGATCCTAAAAATAGTTTACCCATTCTGAATTAAACTTCAGGAAAATGTATTCCTATAGATGGAGTATATTACAAGATTCAATTAAAAAAAGAAAATGTGTATTTTAAGCATCTCTACATGCTGCAGCAAGCACAGATGATTTCTGACAAAACATCTGTCATCGTAGATTTTGCTTCCTACATACTCAGATTTCAAAACTTTCTACAATGA
Organism: uncultured Ohtaekwangia sp.; assembly: GCA_964409415.1. Lineage (GTDB taxonomy): Bacteria > Bacteroidota > Bacteroidia > Cytophagales > Cyclobacteriaceae > ELB16-189. Next base: position 250,992 of record CAYPDF010000002.1, read on the forward strand.
AAAATATCTTATTAATATGGTTAGTAATAGGCGTTGTGTTTTCTTCCTATTCGCAAACGATAACCATAAAAGAACAAGGGACAGATAAGCCATTGAACCTGGCTACTTTGTCCTCTCAAAATCCAAAGGCATTTGCCATTACGAATGATAATGGTCAGGTTGATATTTCTGCTTTCAAAGGAGCCGAAAAAATAGAAATACGAATGTTAGGCTTTCATACCCTGGTGAAGAGTTATAACGAACTTTCATCAGAGGGAAATGAACAATTGATGGAGCCATCTAATCTCAATCTCGATGAAGTTGTTGTTTCCGCGACCCGCTGGAGGCAAACATCAACTAACATTCCCTCAAAGATCATTTCCATCTCGGCAAACGAGATCGCCTTGCTGAATCCGCAAACTGCTGCAGACTTATTGAGCATATCCGGTAAGGTATATGTTCAAAAAAGCCAGCAAGGTGGGGGGAGTCCGATGATTAGAGGGTTTGCTACCAACCGACTGCTCTACACAGTTGATGGTGTGCGCATGAATACCGCCATATTCAGAGGAGGTAACATACAAAACGTAATCAATCTTGATCCCTTTGCAATAGAAAACACCGAAGTATTCTTTGGCCCCGGATCTGTAATTTACGGAAGTGATGCCATCGGTGGTGTAATGAGTTTTCAAACCCTTACTCCACAGTTTTCGTTAGATGAAAACCCACTTATCACAGGAAAGGCCGTCACCCGGTATTCATCTGCCAACAAAGAAAAGACTGGGCACTTCGACATCAATGTGGGATGGAAGAAGTGGGCATTGGTTACCAGCTTTAGTTCATGGGATTACGATCATCTGCGTCAGGGGAGTCATGGTCCTGATGACTATCTAAAACCCTACTATGTGCAACGGCAAGACAGTGTGGATAGGGTAATTACTCAGGACGATCCTTTACAACAAATCCCATCCGCCTATTCACAAGTAAACCTGATGCAAAAAGTAAGGTTTAAACCCAGTGATAAATGGGACTTTCAATATGGTTTTCATTATTCTGAAACATCGCCCTATGGAAGATACGATCGGCATACTCGTGTAAGTAAAGGAACAGCACGCTATGCAGAATGGAATTATGGTCCGCAAAGCTGGATGATGAATAATCTAAATATTACGTATAGTGGTAATAATAGTGTTTATGACAAAGTGACTTTGCGTCTGGCACAACAGTCATTTGAAGAGAGTCGTCTTGACAGATCGTTGAACAAGAATGATCGAAGCACTGCCGTTGAGCAAGTGGAGGCATATTCCGCCAATCTTGATTTTCTTAAATCAACGAGCAATAGAAATACCCTATTTTATGGAATCGAATATGTATTCAACGACATTACCTCCACCGGTATGTCGACAGATATTTCCACAGGTATAAAAATCGCAGGGCCTGCCCGATACCCTCAATCCACATGGAGCTCTGCCGCGATCTACCTCAATGATGAATACAACCTTTCCAATCAATTTACATTGCAGGCTGGTGCACGCTACAATCAATTTAAATTAGACGCGAAGTTTGATAATACTTTTTATCCTTTTCCTTTTAGCACAGCCCACATCAACAATGGTTCGGTCACCGGAAGTCTCGGAGCTGTTTACCGCCCTACCGACACCTGGGTAATCAGCACGAATTTAGGCACTGCATTTCGTTCCCCAAATGTGGATGACGTAGGAAAGGTATTTGACTCTGAGCCCGGTGCAGTGACTGTACCCAACCCAAATCTAAAGGCTGAAAATGCCTATAGCCTTGATTTGAGTTTTGTAAAAGTATTTGGTGAAGCTGTGAAGTTGGACATCACAGGATATTATACCGTTTTAAACAACGCGATGGTTCGGAGAAATTTTAAGCTCAATGGACAAGACAGTATTATGTACGATGGTGCATTAAGCCAAGTGCAAGCTATTCAAAATGCTGCGGTGGCCAATGTATACGGTATACAAGCAGGCCTCGAGGTAAAACTCCATGCAGGGTTTAGTTTTTCATCTGACCTCAATACACAACGGGGCGAAGAAGAATTGGATGATGAAACAACAAGTCCTTCCAGACATGCTGCACCTCTTTTTGGGGTTTCACGATTCTCCTACAAGGCACGTAACTTAAACTTGCAGTTCTATGTTGCCTATCAGGGTGAACGCAAATTTGAAGATTTAGCTGTGGAGGAGCGAGGTAAGGATGAAATCTACGCGAAAGATGCCAATGGAAATAACTATGCCCCATCCTGGTATACTTTAAATGTAAAAGCGATGTACGAAGTCACCGCACATTTAAACTTGAGTGCTGGATTAGAAAACATAACCGACCAGCGGTATCGGCCATATAGTTCAGGTATTTCCGCCCCTGGAAGAAATTTCGTTCTATCCTTGATTGCCAAGTTATAAATCCACTTTATGCAGGGTGTTTAATCAACACATTGCACTTTTGAGTATGAACTATAAAAAATTAATTAACTCCCTACGCCAATTTAGAACCTGGCATCGTTTCATTGGAACTGGTCTTGGTTTTTTTGTAATTATTATGTCTATAACAGGAATTCTTTTGGGTTGGAAAAAAAATGTTGATCTCCTTCAACCTCCGGAACAAAAAGGAACATCCTCAGATCTTACCCAGTGGGTAACCGTAGAATCTATTGTTCAATCGGCATCGCACGCAGTCGACTCTGTTGTGGGAAGAACTATAGAAGTAGACAAATTGGATGTAAGGCCAAGCAAAGGAATTATTAAAGTACTTTTCAAAGAAGGATACTGGGAAGTACAGGTAGATGGTACCACCGGAAAATCTCTCTCTGTGATGCAACGCCACACAGATTGGATTGAGCAGCTACACGATGGCTCCATCATAAACGATTTCGTAAAACTCACCTACAGTAATATAATAGGTTGGGGTGTATTAATTCTCACATTAAGCGGCTTCTGGCTTTGGTACGGCCCTAAGATGGTGAAGAAAATGAAAACACGCTGATTGTCTACTTTCTCTTTGATCCTAAGTTAGATATTGAATCAAGTGAAACAGGAAGGTAGTATATAATTGTACCCACAATCATAGACACAACAAAACCATAGGGAAGGCCAAAGGCTATCACCCCGACCAGCAAGGCAATAATAAATCCTTTCCGATCACTTACAACATCTTTAATGAGTGAGCTCAGAGAAATACCCTCCACCATTAATATTACTCCTAAAACAGGAAGTGGAAAGGCCTGTACCAGATTGTGAAAACCATTGGCAAGAAACAACCCTAACACTACGTAAAGTGAGCCATAAATAATTACAGACCCGCCCGTTCTGCCCCCAAAAGCATAGTGTCCCACCATACCCCCTGAACCATGACACGTTGGTATCCCACCAAAAAATGGGTTGATGAGATTCATGATCGAATAGGTTATTCCAATTTTTTTAATACTCATTTCAGGTCTTTCCGGGAATAAATCTTTAGCTACCTGCTTGGTGGCAATAATGGAGTTACCTAAAGAGAGTGGAATCTGAGGCAGAGCCAACAATAAAAATCCTTTGGATATGTCTTCAAATGAAGGCACCCCAAAAACAGGCACATTCATTCCAAATGATCCGGGAATATCCGATGCATCTATTTTAAAAATAAAAGCATAAATGACACCCAGACCAATCACTAAAAGCGAAGCTGGATATTTTTTATTATCAATGAACAGCAGTATGAGTACAAAAGAAACAGCTGCTAAAATGTATCCATACAAAGAATCAGACGATATATAATTCTTGAATGCCAACGAACATAGACTAATACCAAGACCCAGTTGTAGGCCACGAACTACAACTTTTGGTATCCATTTGGCTATTGTGTCCAGTAAACCTGTTATGGACAGTATCAACATTACTACTCCAATGGCGAGGCCTGCCCCTAACAGAATGTTCCCTCCAATCTGTTGAGCGATTACCAAAGTAGCCATTGCCTTCAAAGGTTGCGCAGGCATGGGCATTCGGTAAACCATCCCCGTAAAAATCTGCATCACCCCAAACATGATAAGTGCACCTGCTACATAAAGGTTTGCTGCCAGTATCATGGCAATGATCAATGGCAAATCGGTACCAATGTCCCCAAATGCTCCTGAAAGTTCGCTTTTATTGAATTTAATCGGATAGATACTATTCATTTGTAAGTAATCAGTTTTGTAGTAAGCCGGTGCCCACCAATGATGGTGATGAAAATAGGGCAATTCCTGACAAATGCGAAATCTATTGAAATCGAAACCGTTAGTGCTGGTATTTAATATGTCAAGCGAATGTTGGTTTATCAGATGTGTATTTTTTTTGATATTAAAAAAGAAATTAACAATCAATGCATTGCTTGTAACCGTTCCCCGCGTCACCCACTCTATTTAGTATAACAAACATCTAACAAAATGAAAAAGCTAAAAAATACAGTCTTATGGATTGCCTGCTTCCTTGCAGTGCCAGTCGTTTTTGCACAAAGTCCTGAACTATCAGACGCAGAGGTTGCGTCAGTGGCAGTAGTTGCCAACCAAATTGATGTCTCCTACGCTGAAATCGCCAAGAAAAAGTCAAAGAATGCCGATGTTTTAAGGTTTGCTGAAACTATGATGAACGATCACAACGCGGTAATTGGCCAGGCAGCAGCACTGGCGAAAAAATTGGGTGTAACCCCCAAAGACAATCCAGTGAGTCAGCAACTGCTAGCCGATGCGGAAACAACTAAAAAATCGCTTAACTCAAAATCCGGAAAGGCCTTTGACAAAGCCTATGCAGACAACGAAGTGGCTTACCATAAAGCGGTAATATCAGCCGTTGAGGATCTTTTGATTCCACAAACTGACAACGCAGAACTAAAAGACCTGCTTACCAATGTGGTACCTGTTTTAAAAACCCACCTGGGACATGCCGAGATGGTACAAAAAATGCTTAACGGTAAGTAATATTATATAACCCATGAAAATCTGCATTTCAACGATCCTTCTTTTTTTTCTCATGAGTTGTTCAACCAGCGAATCGAGCAATGGGGAAAAGTATCCCACATTTGAAGAAAAACCTGAAACGCAAACCGCTTCTCCAAATGCAACCGATGGTAATGCAGTTGCCATTAAAAATACAACTCACTTTCATACGGTTGAAATCAAGCAAATGAAATTTGTGCCCGCAGAACTTACAGTACACATGGGAGATACTGTAATGTGGGTAAACAAAGATCTTGTTGCGCATGATGCAACAGAAGAGAACAAAAAGTTATGGACATCAGGCCCTATTGCCCTTGGAGAATCCTGGAGCAAGGTGGTCACTGAAAGTGCGGATTACTATTGCTCTATTCATGTAGTCATGAAAGGAAAATTGACGGTAGAGTGATGTTTGGGTTAGGCTAGCCGCCTTAGCAATGGGGCGGCTATTTTATTAATGTGCTTCTAGCCAGTTCTTCCCTACACCCACCTCTACCTCCATAGGTACGTCAATTATCACAGCTGTCTTCATCAGTTCCACTACTTTTGGCTTCACAATCTTTTCCTCGTCTTTGTGCAGGTCAAAAATCAATTCATCATGTACCTGTAGGATCATTTTCGTTTTCAATTTCTCGCGATCAAGCCAGCTTTGAATGTGCACCATAGCAATTTTTATGATGTCAGCTGCACTTCCCTGAATGGGTGCGTTAATGGCATTGCGCTCCGCAAATCCGCGAGTGGACATATTCCTTGAATTGATATCACGCAAATATCTTCTCCTTCCCAAAATTGTCTCTACATACTCCTTTTCTCGTGCCTTATTGATGGAGTCATCCATGTACCGTTTAATAGCATGAAATTCTTTAAAATAGGATTCGATAATTCCTACCGCTTCAGTGCGCGATATATTTAGGTTTTGTGCCAATCCAAAGGCGGTACTCCCATACAGAATACCAAAATTTACCTCCTTCGCTTTTCTGCGCATATCGGGTGTTACTTTTTTCAACGGCACATCAAATACTTTTGCCGCTGTGGTGGCATGAATGTCCCTCCCCTCCCTGAAGGCCTCAATCATTATTTCATCTTTTGCAAATGAAGCCGCTATCCTTAACTCTATTTGAGAATAATCCGCAGACATGAATAGATAGTCTTTGTCGCGAGGCACAAACGCACTGCGAATTTGTCTTCCTTTTTCTGTGCGGATTGGAATATTTTGAAGATTGGGATTCATTGAACTCAATCGACCAGTAGCTGCCACCGCCTGACGGTAATCCGTATGGATTCTTCCATCTGTTTTACTGATCATTTTTGGAAGTGCATCAACATAGGTAGAACGCAATTTTTCGTACTCACGAAATTCAAGCATTTTCTGAACGATCTCGTGATCACCGGCCAACTTAATCAATACATCCTCACCGGTAGCATACTGCCCTGTTCGTGTTTTTTTTGGTTTGTCAATCAATTTTAATCGATCAAAAAGAATTTCCCCTACTTGTTTTGGTGAAGCAATGTTGAACTCTGTACCTGCCAGTTTATAAATTTCTTTTTGCACTATCTCACTGTCTTTCTGTAATGCTTCAGACATCCATGCCAGGGTCTTGGTATCCACCAGCACCCCTTCCGACTCCATGGTCGCCAACACCTTCACCAGGGGCATTTCAATATCGCTCATTAATTTGCTGTGTCCTTTCACTTCCAACGTTGCTTTTAGCCGTTGTTTCAACGGCAAAATGATTTCTGTTCGCTCGCACACATTGTCTTTTTCGTTTTCACTGGCGATCAATTGGTAGTCGAGGGATTGATTGGCAAGAATATCCAACTCATGAGAAGATTCTGCTTCAATGAGATAGTGCGCCAACATGGTGTCAAAAAGATTTCCTCTCAACTGTACACCATATTTCTTGAGTGCCAGTATTGATTGTTTGATGTTATGGCCACATTTGGCAATCCTTTCATCAGAGAACAGTGGAGCAAATTCATCTAAAATAGATCTCGCTTCTTTTTCACTTGTTATCGGAACGTAATGTGTCTCACCCGGTAGAGAGAACACCAATGCTTTCAATTCAAAATCAAAATTGGGTGCGTTGGAAATCACCGCCTCCAATGCGAATTCAGGCTGTTCTCCTAATTTTAAAATAAGCTTTCTCCGCTCTTTTGCATTATCTGCTTCATGGTACTTCCCTTTACCAACTCCTTCAGCCTTTTGAGGGGTCCCGCCACCAAACATTGATAACTGTGCGTTTCCCTTCGATTTGTCTTCGGGTGGTGGTGTGGCGCCTCCCGAAGTAGCAAATGCTCTTGTCATGATTGCTCTAAACTCAAGCTCTTCGAAAATAGGTCGCAATACCTCTTCGTTGAGTGTGGTGTACCTCAGTTTTTCCTCATTAAATTCTATCGGCACATCAGTAACAATAGTTGCCAGTTTTTTAGAAAGTATTGCCTGTTCACCAAATTCTTCCACCCTTTCTTTCTGTTTCCCTTTCAGCTCGTGAGCATGTTTGATAATATTCTCGACTGTACCATATTTTTTCAAAAGCACAGATGCCGTCTTCGGGCCAATTCCTGGAATACCGGGAATGTTATCCGAAGTATCTCCCTGCAAACCCAACATATCAATAACCTGCGAAACATTGTCGATGTCCCATTTCTCACATACTTCGGCTATGCCCATTACGTCTACCGCATTGCCCATGTATGCCGGCTTATAGAGAAACACATTTTCCTTTACCAATTGCCCAAAATCTTTGTCGGGTGTCATCATATACACTTCAAAGCCCTCTTCGGCTGCACGGGTGGCCAGTGTTCCAATTACATCATCAGCTTCATAGCCATCCATTTCTATGATGGGAATGTTAAAGCCTTCAATAATTTCTTTGACTATCGGAATACCATATCGTATATCCTCTGGCGTTTCCTGCCGGGTTGCCTTGTATTCTTCAAAAATTTCATCGCGAAAGGTGGGGGCCGCGGTATCAAAACAAACAGCGATGTGAGAAGGTTTTTGTTTTTGCAGCACTTCGAGTAAGGTATTGGTAAACCCAAAAGGCACTGATGTATTCCTGCCCTTTGAATTGATTCGCGGGTTTTTGGTGAATGCAAAATGAGCCCTGTAAATGAGGGCATAGGCATCTAAAAGAAATAATTTTTTAACGTTTTTTGACATACCGGCAACTTAATCAACGAATGGAAACATTAGTATAAAAATTGTATTTTTATCAACCTTCAAAACGGACACAAAATACACCCCTAAACTCGGACATCATGAACGGACCATTGGAATATTTTCTGCACTGGGAAAAGACGGTTCCTAACGACACTTTTCTTCGGCAGCCTTTTGGTGATACATGGAAAACCAGAACGTGGAAGGAAGCGGGCGATGAAATAAGGAAAATTGCGGGCTATCTGGAATCACTTAGCCTCACTCCGCATAGCCACATAGCCATCCTATCCAAAAATTGTTCAGAATGGATCATGGCGGATTTAGCAATAATGATGGCAGGGCATGTTACTATTCCGGTCTACCCAACGCTTTCTGCAGATGGTGTCAGGCAGATCATTGAGCATAGTGACTCAAAAGCCGTCATTATTGGAAAGCTCGACAATTATTCTTCACAAAATTCCGCGATACCCGACTCTGTAAATAAGATAAGCATTTCAACATATGGAATAAAGGATGGCGCAGTCTGGGAAGAATTGATTGAAAGTCAATCCTCAATTGCAAATCCCATTACCCTGGCTCCTGATGATATTCTTACGATCATATATACCTCTGGTACTACAGGCACACCCAAAGGTGTAGTACACAGCATGGGCAATTTCGACACCACCGTAAAGATGGCACAAAAGCATGTTGGGTTTCCTGATCGACCGCGCTATATGTCTTATCTTCCACTAAGCCATATTGCCGAAAGGCTGGGTGGCGAGTTTGAAGGTCTTTTCAAAGGGGCTGAATTTAGCTTCTCCGAATCCCTTGAGTCATTTCCCAAAAACCTGGTGGACACAAAGCCAAATTACTTTATTGCCGTACCCCGAATATGGACCAAATTTCAGGAGAAGATTTTAGAAAAAATGCCACAGAAAAAATTGGACAGACTGTTGCCGCTACCTATTATCGGATCAATTGTAAAGGGCGCTATCAAGAAAAAATTAGGACTCAATAAAGCATCACTTTTCATTTCAGGAGCTGCCCCCTTGAGCAAAAGCACTTTTGAGTGGTTTGACCGACTGGGCATTACCATTTATCAGGTGTTAGGGATGACCGAAGATTGTGTTTACGCGCACTTCAATCGTCCTGGAGCCAATAAATTTGGAACAGTAGGGCTACCCATGGAGGGGCTTCAGGTAAAACTTGCCGATGATGGAGAACTCCGGGTAAAGAGCTCTTGCCTTATGAAAGGTTATTATAAAAATCCTGAGCTGACCGCCACCATGTTTGATGAGGAAGGATATTTAAAAACAGGTGATACGGGCGAAATTGATGATGACGGGTTCCTGACCATAATAGGTCGGGTGAAAGATCAATTCAAAACCGATAAAGGAAAATACATTTCTCCTGCACCGATTGAATTAAAGCTAATGCAAAACACGGATATCGAACAAGTATGTGTGGTAGGCATGGGTGTACCTCAACCCATTGCACTTACGGTCTTATCGGTACATGGGAAAGGAAAGACCAAAGAGGAACTTTCGAAAAGCTTGACCTCCATTATAGGCAGTGTCAATAAAAATTTAGAATCGCATGAGCAAATAGAAAAAGCAGTCATTATGAAATCAGACTGGACAGTAGAAAATGAAATGGTTACACCATCTATGAAGTTGAAAAGAAATGCCATTGAAAAAATTCATCTTCCCAATTATCCCAAATGGTATGCTGAGAAAGACAAAGTGGTATGGGAATAATTCCTGATAAATATCCCTGGTTGGGTTGATAAATGTCATAGGCCAAATACGTCTTTTAAAACTATCTTACACTAAACAAAATAAGATGAAAAAAAGAGAGCCTGTGAGTCATATTATGACAGAAAACGTATTTAGTGTTGATATTGGCACCAACCTGAGGGAAGTGAAAGGTCTAATCAACCATCAAAAAATAAGACACGTACCCGTAGTAAAGGGGAGTCAACTGGTGGGCATCATCAGTAAGACTGACATTAATAGATTGTCTTTTAGTGGATTATTTGAAGACCAGGGGGATGCTGATGAGGCTATCTTTGAAATGCTTAACCTCAGCCAGGTAATGACACATAAGCCCATTGTAGTAAAAAAAACAGATTCGATTAAAGAAGTAGCTGAGATTTTTGCCACTTCAGAATTTCATGCACTTCCTGTTGTCAATGAGAGTGATCTTACCAAACTGGAGGGTATCGTAACGACAACGGATGTTATCCGCTACATGCTGGATCAGTATTAGATGCTAGAAAATAGTACTGCGTCAAAAGGATGACGCAGTGCGCAGTATTGGCTACTTCATTCTTGCTTTAAAATAGGCGATGGTTTTTGCCTTTGAATCTTTGTAGGCCTCCTCATCATAAATCGGATTGCTTGGATTAGCGAAAGCATGATCGGCATCGTATGAATAGACAGTCAGCTTTTTACCGGCTGCTTTCATGTTGGCCTTAAATTTATCCATCACGTCCTTATTGATCCATTGATCTTTTGTACCCCAAATATTAAGCACATCAGAATTCAATTTTTTCAGTCGCTCTACATTATCCTCCGGCATGCCATAAAACATTACACAGGCTTCTGCCTGCTTACCTGCAAGAAGTGCCGCTTGCAAAGAGAGTCCACCGCCAAAGCACCATCCCAATGTTCCGATTTTTGCATCCTGACCCACATATTCTAATGCCCCATTAATTATAGCATCGCCTCTTTGTTGCTTGAAGGCTTGCATGTACTTGCCTGCAGTCTCAGCATCGGTAGCCAGTTTTCCATCGTACATATCAATTGCTAACACATTTACATTTCCAAGTTCTCTGTACAAATCCTCTGACCATTTTTTGATGTTGTCATTCAACCCCCACCATTCCTGAAATACAAAAATCCAATTTTTTGTGTTTTTATCTGATTGAATCAGGTATGCATTGGCTTTCTTTCCATCCGGGCAATCATACGCGATCATTTCTCCTCCTGCTTCACTTACATGCTTATAAGCGCTAGGTGCCTGATGTTGGCTATTGAATGCTTTGTTTGAAGCCATTAAAGCAAATTTTTCAACGACAGGTGTATGACATAGGGTAATGTCGTCTTGAGCGTAACTAATAGTAGTAATTGCCAGCAGTGCAGAACTTAAATATATGCATTTCATAGGTTTTTTTATTTGTTGGGTTATTGGTAAACATTAATAGAATCCAAATAGTTTTAATCTTTCCATTGGCCCGTAATTACCCGATCATAAGTAATGAAGTCAGTGTTTATTGGCTCAAAACCTTTTTGGCGCATTAATAAAGCCACTTGTGCACGATGGTACGTAGAGTGATTTACCAAATGGATCATAATCTGCTCTATATTGTTCTTATAGGGGTCTCCTACAAAATTGTTATACACCAATTCACGATTAAAATCTTCAGTCTCTTTCACAAACTTTAACCATCGCCCAGTAATCTCTTCATTCATTTTTACCAGACCAATAAGCGGGTATTGTTTCCATAGAGGATACGCTTCGGGCGACCCCCCTTCAATCCTGCACAACCAGATAAACAAGGCGGAAACTACATGACTCATAATGGTCAGTATTTCCTTGTCTTCTACTTCCTGGTTCTCAAGCTCCCCAAGCACACGTTTGTTTGCCCATTGGTTATATTGATATAGTTTGATAAAGTAATCTTTCATGCTGCTGGTATTTGAAAAAATCTTTTTGTTGTTCAACGGGCATCACATCCATCAGAAAACTGAAATTAGTCTTCCTTCTTCTTAATTAGTACGTCTTCAATATTACCGTTTTCTGTAAGTAGTATGGCTATTTTGCGTGTAGCCGGAAATTGAGCCAGCGTGATCAACATAATAGACGTAATAGGTACTGAAAGAAACATGCCCAGTAAATCCCAAACATAACCCCAAAAGGAAAGGGCAACCACCACTACCAATGGGCTCAGGTTCAAAGACCTCCCCATCACTTTCGGTTCGATATAATTACCCACTACCAATTGTATCACCTCCACACTAATGAATACCCATACAAACGACCACAGTGATCCAAACTGGACAATGGCAAAGATGGAGGGTAATAAGGTGGCAATTAAAGAGCCTATATAGGGGATATAGTTGAAGATAAAAATCAAGAAGGCCCAGAGAAAAGCGTAATCAATATCAAATAAACGAAGTACAATATAACTCAGTGCGCCAGTCAATATACTGATTCCGGTTTTAAGGGTGATGTATTTATTAGTGGATTCATAAATTTCATTGAGGACTTCCTGAATGCGCGCACGTTTTCTTTGATCAGGAAATATTGCATCAATCTTTTTTGAAAAAGCAACCTCCTCCAGCAATAAGAACACAATATAAATTATCACAATAACGATAGTCCCCACCGTAGCTGAAAGCGAAGAAAGTGTACTGGTTAGAAATCCCTGAAGGTCCACTTTGTTGAGCTGATTTTGTACCTGATCGGTAATATCCACAACACCCAGAGATTCCCCCAGGTCAATTAATAAAGCATCCAACGTAACTTTATACGTTGAGAAGTTGGCCACAATGGCACTTAAGCTGGTAATGATGAGGTTAATCGTAGCCTGGACTGCCCCAAAAATTATTGCCAATGAAAGTGTGCCCTTGAGCCACCTCGGCAATTGTCGGCCCATTATCTTTATTTTGCCAATGTAATTATAAATGGTTTTAATCAGGTACCAAACCATCACTGCCATTACAAATGGCTTTAGCAAATCCTTAAAATAAATAATAAAGAATATGGATAACCCAATAAGTATCGAGATCAAAATGATCCTGAAAACTAAATTCTCAGAGAAAGACTTTTGTTCCACTATTTTGCTGACATTAAAATATCTGTCCCCAGGAATTTCCCATCCGGAGTAGTTACCCATTTTCTGTTCTTTGGAATCCTCATGTCCCCAACTCTCTCCACACCCACAAGGTAAATCACCTCACCCTTCCTGGCAGGCTCATCCTTATAGAACATATATCCTTTCATTGCAAAGGTGGCCTTATCAATATAGAAGAACCAGGTATCCTCTTCATAAGGCACCCGTAGTACATAACACTCGGTACCTTCAAATTTTTCTTGCTTAACAAAAGGATCAAGAACTGTTCCTTTGTCTTTCAATTTCATGGGCAAACCCCACAGGTACAAATAGTAATCTCGGATACGCTTCATATTCTCACAGGTTTTCCCTTCCGGGATCTCCGTACATTCATTCATAGTCACGGTCATCTCACTTCCATCCTCCGCCAAATTAAAATAACCTCTATTATTATCAATTGTCACCATTGATTTCCTGCCAGGCCTTTTTGGCCGTTCCGAAACAAACTCCATGACATGATTAAAACTACTCCATTGTCCCTTAGGGTCATGATGCTGGATCGATTTTTCCAAAATCGCAGTGGCGTTCAATTCTTGTGCTATTGAATATACACTGCACGAAGTAATCGCCAACAGGAGGGTAAATTTTTTATAGCTCATTATTTTTTATAATAAACAAATATACCTAATACATATGGCACTAATGTTGCCGTTATATTAGTCTTTTGGTAAACTGAAATATTACTACCTTAGAATAAATTTAAAAATATGCGCTTAAATCCAGTTTTCATCATCTTGTTGGCATTTTCATTCCCTTCTTTTGCACAAGTCATTGGTAAAACCTTTCCGGAAATGGATGCCGAAACTGTAGAAGATAAAGTGGTTTCTGTTCCGAACGACACAAAAGGAAAATATACCTTATTGGGTTTAGCCTATTCCAAAAAATCAGAGGATGAATTAAATGGATGGTTCTCCCCTATCTTCAGCAAATTTATTCAAAAAACTACAGGATTGATGGCCAGTTTTGGTTATGATGTAAACGTGTATTTTATACCGATGTTTACAGGGATCAATGCTGCCGCCACCGGAACCGCCAAAAAGAAAGCACTAAAAAATGTAGACCCTCAATTGCTTCCCTACATTCTGTTTTACAAAGGAGAACTTAAACGCTTTAAGGATGAATTGGACTTCGAAAAAAAAGATATTCCCTACTTTTTCGTGTTGGATCAAGAGGGGAAAATAGTCTTTGCTACGTCAGGTGCCTTTTCCGAGTCTAAATTGGATCAAATTGAGGAAGTGATTGAATGATTATTCATTGGTGTTAAACCATCCAACAGAAAGCCTCTCGATATTGCAATGATTTTTTACCTTGCGTTCTTTGCGAAATCCTTAGCGTCCTTTGCGTGAAGTTTTTTAACCGCTAAGGACGCTGGCAATTAGCTTTAAAGTTTTACATTTTTCTAATGTTCTTGTTCTTTTTCTTGTTCTTGCTGATCCGCCTTGGGAGCACTTATGTGTGACCCAAAGAACAAAGCATTAAAGAAGAGTTTGTTGCCTCCATACCAGTAGCCCCGAAATGTGGGATCGTCTACAAAAAGCACAGCTCTTCCGCGACCAACACTACTCACTTCTACTGAAACTGAATTCTTTATCCTTTCTAAATTACTCGAATTGACATATCCACTCAAAAGTGGATTGGCTGTGTATTTTGCCACTGTGCTAAAAGGGCTGCTGCTTGGCTCAAGGAAAATAGTATGGTTTCTGTATACTGGAAGGCTTCTACTTGTATAGCCAAATCCAAGTGGATGAGTGATATCAAGATCGGTCATATAAATAGAGCCACCAATTTGTTTTGCCCCCAGGTAATCCTGAGCGGTTACGTAATCCATTCTTTTAGGGGTCCCTTCCTTTTCTTTGCCTTTGGCAAGGGACGCATTTATCAACTTGTTTTCTATTGCCCAATTAACAGCATAGCGTTGAAGAATAAGTGTGCCCCCTTCTTGCGTCCACGATTTTAGCCTTTCCACACCTTTTTCTCCGATCTGACTATAATTTCCCGAGACAATAATTATAGTGTTGTAATCAGAAAGCTTCAACCTGCTAAATTGATCTATGTCGACTTTGGTAATTGGCATTCCTACTTTGGTATCGAGCATATGCCAAACGGCTCCTGCTTCAGTGGAAGAAACACCTTCACCAATCAGCATGACTACCTTTGGCAATTCAAGGGTACGCACATTTCCGCTTCCCAGATAAACGCCCTCCGAGGTTATTCCAGTGTCTACGGTATAAATGTCAAGGCCACTTATTTTAGAAGCTTCTTTGATGTAGGTATACACTTCATCTTGTGAAAGATTCTGATCGGCTACTGAAACGACAAGGGTACCGTATCCAAAATTCTTTTTTACACCATTCACCACAGTGACAAATGGCTTGAATGCTGCTTTCACAAATACTTTGTTCTCCAGCAGATGGTACAATGCCTTAGGCGCATAGTATTCATTCCACTCAATAAGGTAGGCATAGTTGGATTTTGCCACCGGGGCCGGTTTGGCCACAATGTCTTCGGGTTTTATTTTATCCCCTTTCGTATATTTTACAGATGCAGAAAGTGCATCATTTGGCAACCCATACCCAAGTGACATGGTCCATGCAGAAGCATCATAAAAAACGCTATCGTAGAATTTTGTCACCTTCTCAAACATAGAGCGAACCATCCGGTATTGGCGCTGATCAGTAGGTACCACAAAGGCTTTCCCTTTTTCATACCGGTTGCCACCTACAGTGAGGTCGCTTGCTAGTGCATAAGTATCAATCCGATGCTTTAGTAGTAGATCTGCAAATGCGTTGGTTCTTCCTTTGTCATTGCTATCGCCAAACACATACGCCTTAATGGGAGATTTTTTTCCTTCTTCCAATGCAGATTTAAAAAAATCCTGTTGATGCTTTAACAACAGCTCACGATTCTCTACAGATGCCTTTACTGTGGCAAGGCTTGTGCGTACATGATTGCGAATGGTAAATGGAAAGGTAATTACCCGAGTAGAGCTTTGTTGTACATGCCCGCGAGAGCTGGCCTGTTCAAATACCAACCCCAATCCTCCATGAATATCAGGATAGGTCGAGCCATATCCGGGATAAGAATTATCAAATACTTCTTTTGCCCAATACAACGATCCAATATCATCCAAAGCCTCTACAAAATATTTTTCGAACAGGGGATTTAATTTGTCGTAATTATCGCGAGGCACTACAGGGTTTTCTGATCCGTATGGTTTGGTAGGCTCAAAAAAGTTAGTGCCATCGGTGCCCATTTCATGATAGTCAGTGCACACATTGGGTAGCCACTTATGAAAAAATTCCATCCGGTTCTGGCTTTCCACGTGAGCAAGTGGCAACCAGTCTCTGTTCAAATCAAACCAATAGTGGTTGGTACGGCCTCGGGGCCAGGCCTCATTATGTTCACGATCCATTGGGTCTGCCACCGGAGGAAATCCTTTATACATATCGGCCCAGGTGGTATGGCGATCGCGGCCATCCGGATTGTAATTAGGATCAATATGAATGACACTTTCACCCAATGTTTTGTTGGCTTCATCTCCTTGCCTTGCCACCAAATAATATGCGGTAAGCATGGCTGCCTCACTGCTGGAAGGCTCATTGCCGTGTACATTGTACCCCAGCGTAACAATTACAGGCATATCTGAGATGGATACTGATTGTGAAGGGTCTGCCAATTTTGCGTGCTCCTTTTGGATGGCATCAATTTTAGCATAGTTCTCAGGGCTTGTGATGGTGAGAACTACCTGAGGTCTTCTTTCATAAGTATACCCTATGATTTGAAAATGCGCCTTTGGCGAAACTCTTGCCAACTCTTCAAAATAGGATACGATCCGGTCGTGGCGCGTATGCCAGTCACCTACCGGATAACCGAGAAACTGCTCCGGGGTAGGTATGGCGGGGTCAAACGAAGTGCCCGATGGGAAGAAGTAATTGTTTTGTCCATTGACTTCGATTTGGCTCAAAAGAGACATTAACAATACCAACAAAAGATTTTTCATATTATTTATTAACTGAAAAGTAGATTCAAAGTTAGGTACAAGGTTGGCTTGAAAAAAATACAGATGTGATGAATGGTGATCGAGATTTGCGGATTAGCTAAAACCCATCGTCTTCAGCATCTTTTTTCTTGGTAGTACCTTTTCCCCCCAAACTATAAGGGGCCTCAAGACCATAATACTTGCTTCTAAATTTGTTTATAAAACTCAGGGTCTCCTCGTCACTACCGGGAATAAACACCAATTCCCCTATTTTAGCTTTGGCTGCATTGGTCTTTTTTGCTATCACACTATTAAAGTCAGGATTGGATGAATGGATCATTAAACGGTTGTCCTCCAGGCCAAAGTAGTACCAAGAATCAGGGGATGCCTTAAAAAAGACATGGAACACACTGCTACCATCTTCATTTCTACGAAGCTCCATAAATCCCTCAAATGACCCGTTGATGTCGTTGCGCAATATATTACTGAGGCCAAGGTTTCCATCGCTGTAAAACGCCTTATATTCCTGTGATCGCTTAAGGTTAAAATTAGAAAAAACCAATGGCCGGACTAACTCTGGGATACTGGTAAGCGGTGTGTGTGCCTGAAGTGATTTTTGCTCATAATCTTTGACCGCGCGTTCCCCTACAATGTCGGCAATTTTGTACAACAACTCGGTCTGATCGCCCAGTCCTTCCTCAGCGCCTTCATTCTTGATTACATTCTGTAAATCAAGCGCCATCAATTGCAAAGCCTGGGTGGGTACATTCATATCCACCATAAGAAAGGTGTTCATTCGAATATCGTTGGTCTCCAAATTTCCAGAGCCAAGGGCACTTGCAGTAATTTGAAAATCTTTGCTGCCCTCGCTAAAGAAATTGACTTTTCCTTCGAACCTTACCTCTTGTTTATCTTCGTTATAAGCAAATACTTTCCCTACAAGTTTTTCACCAGAAGCCTTGAGGCGATCCTCAATTTTAAATTCCTGACTTTCCTGATCAAAAAACAGTGAACCGCTGGGTAAAAAGAAATCATCATCGTCCGGATTCTTTTTATCAAACACAAATGTGATGTACAGGCTATTGTCTTCCGCAAAATGCAACCCTGCCTCTAATTTTCTGCCCTCTTCAGTAATGGCATTGTCAAAATCTAAAAACACATCCTTTTCGTCACCGCTCTGTTCATACACAATCCACGTGTTATAATTTTTTATCTTTTTTAGATCCAGCTTTACACTCCCCTTTAGTTGAAGGGCAGGCCGGGTGGCATACATTACCATATCTCCCTTATAATAGATTCGGGGAGCAAGAATAATTTTGTCTTCTTCCGATACTGCCCCATTGGCAACCGTTTGCTCAGTCGCTACTAACACCGATTTTCTACCCTTGGTCACATCACCAATAGGCTCCAGATGGAAATCGGTCATTTTAATAGCAAAAGTGTCGTTCACTGCATTGACATATTGATATGTAGCCGAACCCGAAAACTCTTTCCTTGAGATAATGTCCACAATTCCATCGGTGAGCCTGTGATAGCCATTAAGTGTGTCCATCACTATGGTGGTATTTTTTAATCTCCCTATTTTCGCGTTTTCTAAAATCAATATTTCGTTATTCTCTGGAGTAATCTTTGCATCAGCTACCACAATAAATGGTATTCCGCTTACTTTGAGTTGCTGCGATTGTATGTCATATTCAGCCCGTTCTGCCAGGAAGTTAAGGGAGTCTAATTCTTTTCGCGTGGTGTAGAAGTATGAATTCTCCAGGGGTACATCTGGGTCTTTATTCATTACAATTTTTTGTGTGTTCAAATTCCACCGTGCTTCAGGAATGGAAGTTTTAAACTGCGCATACGGAAACTCCAGCGCTGCCTCACCCGCTATTTCCGGGCTAATATCCGCATAGTTTTCCTCCAGATTAAACTTCAACCTCACATCGTCCCCCGATAATGCGGGCTTGTTGGGGTTGGTGGTCTTCACCTGAAAATCAGCATGCCTTGCACCAAAATCTTTAGCTGAAAAGGAAAGCTCCTCGGAAATAGCTTCTGAGCCTCGCGTAATCAATTTGCCACCACCAGTAGTTCCGGTTTTTGAAACGGTAAGCCTTCCGTCCAACTGGGCGCTTGCACCGTATAAATCAAAAGGGTCGCGCAAATTCTCAATATTGAATTTGTCCTGCTTGGGCAACCATTTCAATTTGAATTCGGTAAGGGAAACCTGAGGAAACCAGGCGGCACCAAACTGTTTCTCTTTCAGTTCTCCTACATTCCCTCTTCCCACTACAGAATCCGGATAAAACACAAAATCCTTTGATTCTACACTGGCTGCCAGATAGTCGATACGGCCAGTGGCGCGAATACCTGCATTGTCAAGATTCATTGCCCCTATTATTTTCCCTTCCCCCTGAAATAGTTGATAGCCCGCATCAGGAATACGATGGGTAAACCCCAGCGATTTATCGGCCATGGTGTGCAACTTCTCTTTGAAATTGGGAAACATTCCGCTGGACACAAAAGTACCTTCAAAATTGATAGACCCCGGATCTGCATCATTTAAGCTATCCAATTTAAAGGGAGGTACCACAAAGAAAACTGAACGGTCATACGCGCCATTTAATACCTCCCGTCTGTTAAAATAAATAACCCCCCCTGCTGTAGCGTCTAGCCGAGGATAGTTCGGAAGCTTTTCTTTCCCCGATTTATTATCAGGCCGGCTGATAAAAAGAGTACCTGAAGATTTGGAAGTATTGGCCATCCCTGCGGCTGCGGCTGCCGTAGAATCGGCCCCAACCATTGCATTGTTCACCCTCCTTCTTATACTCTGCCCCCGTGCGTTAGTTTCTGTAACATAAAACCGGATGGAATCAATATGATTCAAGTTGATAAAAAAACTGTCGTATTTAAGCGTAAAATCCTTTCCATTGATCTCAAAATTTCCTGCCGTTATTTTACCATCAAATTTTATGTCGCGGTCTTGCAAAAGTGTGATTAGGCTGCTATCCGGTTTAATGACTACATTGAGTGAGTCGCTCACATTAAATTCTTCCACTCCTCTCACATTCATGCGGCCATCAGCAAAATTAACAGTGGCATTGGCCGGGCCATCTACAATGGAATGAATCTTCAGGTTGTCATAATCTGCATCACCCTTTCCCGCATCGTAATAATGAAGTGCCTTCTCCTTTACTTTTACATATCCCGTGCTGGCATTGTAGTCTATCATTCCTTTTTGAGCAAGAAAGGTCATTGCCATTCGCATTCCATCTGATCGCTGATCGGTAGCCATGGCAATATCATCCACATAAAACTCTCTTACTCCCATTCTTAGTGAATAGCTGGCTACCAATGCAAGTGGATGAAATTGAAATCCATAACCTGCCAATAATCTGAAATCCTCCGGATCGTAATAGTCGACAGACTCAATTACCATGGGTGATTGGCTTCTTCCTCCAAAACTGTAAATATTTAAACTGTCTGTATTTAAATTCCACTGAATTTTGTCTGCGTCAAAATCTACATTGAAATAAGAAGCTGAGTAAGGAGCATTCTTTAAATAACCATTTTCTTTTTGCAACACCAGTTCATTCTTACCGAAGTTGTAATAAAACTGTGTAGCCGGATGATAAATAGAATCGTTTTGTTGAAATATTTTCACCATGGCGCGCCTGGAGGAAATGGTGGAGTCCTGAAATTCGAAAAGGCGAGATCGGGCTTCAAACTTTCTGTCTACTTCTCCTAATACTACCAGCTTGGCCGGGTCGCCATTTACTGATGAGCTATATATTTTTCGTCCGTTGAGCGCAAATCCTCCCGTATATTTTAATTTCTCATTCCCAAGTCCCAACATTTCAATGTTGCTATTGAACGACATGAACCGTGGATAAGTAGCCGACTCAGGAGTTTTGTGATAAACACTCTTAAATTCAAATATTCCATCAATCCTTCCAGGTGCTTTTCCCAGGTAAGTAAGTTTTCCCTGATCGGCTTTCAGCTCAGGTTTTGCTACATTGAAATTAAAAGCCGTAAAGTCGAAATAAACAGAATCTTTACTCAAACCTGTTGTGCTCCAATCAAACCTTCCACCTTCGCCAACGAATGTATCGTTCAAAAGAGAAACTGCACCCTTTGTGTTGGTTAGGAAAGCAGAGTCGTATGAGGTTGAAAAATTGAATGTTACCTTGTCAAATCGAATGAGTGGGCCTGTTAGTTCCGGTTGTGGAGTCGGCTGCATCCAAATCGGCATGGCGGGTGGTAATACGGTATCAACAGGTTCGTCCCAATTAAAATCTTCTTGTTTATCCTGATTGTCCCATTGATTAAACTCATTTTGATTGTCCCAGTTATTGTTCAAATCATTGGTGGAATCATTCACATTGACATTGTCATATAAGGAAGGAAATGTTTCAACCTTTATATAATCAAAATGATATTGGTCATCACTTACAAGCAACCTGTAAGTTCGATCATGGTGAAGGGCATGGTATTCGAAAAATTGTCTTACGTTTCTAAAAAAAATACCGGCTTGGGTAAGGCTTTCATTTTCTATAACTTGTCCTGCCACATTCAAAAAATCAGAGATGGTCTCTGCGTCTGCCTTTTCACGATCGACTGCATTTAATATGGCTCCATAATAATTGACAAATTGGGGGCGTAGCTTATACCCCTTTCCCTTCATCTGTTTGGCCTGTTGTCTTATTACATTCTGTTGATCTGGCCCCAGCTTGTTCCATGCCAAAGCAAAGCCCACCCCTACAGCTTCAGCATCTGCATTTCGGGAATTTTCAAGCACCACACGGATACTGTCCTGAAAGCTGAGCTTAACTGGGCCATCTGCATTTTGCGCCCATAAGGCGGTAGATGCAGTAAATGCAATCCATATGTATATTAAAACCCGCTTCACAATAGCCTAAACAGTGAAATTCGTAAATATTGACCAAATTAGCTAAAAGCGCCCTCGCCCCGTCCTTAAACGAATGCTTGCCCACCTATTGTTTTGAAGCAGAGGTTCTTTATTTTTTTATTTGAAGTAGCAACGAGGCCCAATTTTCCCGAACATCACTTTGGACGTGTTTTAAATGGTACAGATGGGCTTTTGCCATCAGATCAGGCAAATCCTTTTCGTAAAAACCACTCAATAGAATAAAACCATCAGGATTTAAATAAGACATATATTGGGGCAACTCCTGAAGCAGAATGTTTTTATTGATGTTGGCCAAAATAATATCATAGTTGTCTTCGAATGTCAATTCACTGATCATGCCTTGCCTGATATTTATATTTAGGCAGTTGTTTACTTCAATATTTTCCTTTCCATTGATCACACTCCACTCATCGATGTCAAATGCTTCTACACTTTTTGCTCCAAGCTTTGAAGCCATGATAGACAGTATAGCAGTGCCACATCCTGCATCCATCACCATTTTATTTTTATGATCCATGTCCATCTGCGCTTTTACCATCAGATAAGTAGTCTGATGATGCCCGGTGCCAAATGACATTTTGGGGGTGATGGTAATAGAATAAGGATATTCCTTATCTATTTGATGGAATTCAGCGCGAATCACGCATCTATTGTCTACAATAATCGGTTCGTAGCCTTTTTCCCACTCTTCATTCCAGTTTTTCTTTTCAATTCGATCCCACGAAAACAAAAGTGGCTTTACCTGATTATATTTCTTTTTGATACTGTCCACCTGGTTTTGATCAAACCGATCTGATTCTGCATAAGCTTCAAATCCATTCTCATTTTCCAAAAAAGAGTCAAATCCTGCTTGTGAAATTTCAGCGATCAGTATTTCTGAAAAAAGGGGATCACAGGTTACAGATAGGCGAGTGTGGAACATTCAATTCAGGTCATATTCGGAAGTGACTAATATGACAGCTTATATTTTTAATGCCTGTTAGATCAGTAAACGGAAAAGGCACCAAGACAATATCCCCTACCTTCACTTATACTTTTCTTTTAGATCGTTTACGGTATAAATATCTTCTTCCTCTTCAAGATACTTGAAGGCTTTAGCTTTTGAGGTCAATTCTTTAATTCCCTCTGTAAGAATACTTTCGTCTATGTTTCTCAAAAGGAATTCTGTAAACCTTGATACCTCCTCTAATCGATTGTCCGGTAATTTCGAAAGGTTTTCTAAAGTTCTTCTAATAATAACTTCACGATCCATCACAAGGGAGTTAATATGGATTAAAGATAACTATTCCTCAGCTTTAATTTAACTGAGAGTTGATTTTATAATCTCGACAAAATCCCTCGCCTTCAACGAAGCTCCTCCTACCAGTCCCCCGTCCACATCAGCACAGGAAAACAGTTCTTTTGCATTATCTGGCTTCACACTGCCACCGTAAAGGATTGGAATCAAATCAGCTGTTTCTGTACCAAATTTATCTGCCAGGTGCTCTCTGATAACCAAATGCATTTCTTGTGCTTGTGCAGTAGTTGCTGTTTTGCCTGTACCTATCGCCCACACGGGCTCATAAGCGACAATAATCTTTTTCATGGCCTCCGCGTTCAGGTGAAAGAGTCCCTCTTCAATTTGCTTTTTCACCAGTGTCTCATGGTTACCCGCCTCACGCACTTCCAGTTGTTCTCCACAACAAAAAATAGGTTTCAATCCATTGGCCAGTACGCCATCCACTTTTTGGGCCAGCAGTTTGTCCGATTCCAAAAAGTATTGTCTCCGTTCACTGTGACCCACTATTACATAAGGAATTCCCATGGATTTCAACATGCCCGCAGACACCTCTCCGGTGTATGCTCCTGATACATGCTCATTGCAATTTTGTGCCCCCAGTTCAATTCTTGCCGATTCCCCAAGCAGTGATTTCAGGCTATAAAGGAATGGGAAAGGAGGGCAAATAATTATTTTTACATCGCCCTTCACTTCATCGCCCACCATTCCAGCCAATTCTGTCACAAGTGATTGCGCTTCCTGAAGCGTTGTGTTCATTTTCCAATTGCCCGCTACTATCTTTTGACGCATCATTGATTTCTAAGTCTCTTTTTATTGATTAACAAAACTAATAGGTGAATTTATCGGAGGGCTTGTCTTTCATAAGCCTCATGCTTTTAATCGGGCCTTTATAGGTAACATGCACCAGGTTAGACTGGTCATCATATGTTTCCGTCATTATCGTATTCTCTACCTCTATTACTTTAAAGTTTTTTACTTTCTCTATTTCTATATAACAAACAAAAGCAAGATTCTCCTCTTCGTATCCCAGAAAATTCAATTGTTGCTCTTTGCCGTCCAATCTGATTTTTAAATGATCTTTTAAATAATCAGTTAAGAGACCTTTGGTTGTAAGTCCGTTTTTTGGATTCAAAATGTCCAGTTCTGGCAATTTGGTTTTGGCGCGCATCGCTACCTCCAAATCATCTACAAAAATGCGGGATATAATCTGCAAGGCCTCAACCTTTTCATTGTACTCGATTTCGGTGACTGAAATGTGTAAAGGGTGAAAAAGGAGTAAAAAGGAGTATAAAATGCTTAACATAGTGAATTGTGGATCAAAAATAGGGCCATCTCAGACCCAAAGCAAGTGGCCATTCATTCTTATTCCTTTGGTGTAATTGGGCTACTCAAATTGAGATTTAAGTCCTATTATTGTCCCCTCAAAAAATTGAGTGCATGAGCGAATTCCAACTTTACTTTCTACTGGGTAAAGATCACATATTGGATTATGTAAATGGCTACGATCACATTTTATTCGTGGTTGCGCTTTGTGCCATTTATCTTACAAGGGACTGGAAAAAAATTCTTGTCCTCGTCACCGCATTTACTATTGGACACTCGGTAACACTGGCACTGGCCACCCTAAATGTGATTTCCGTAAGTTCCAAATTAGTGGAGTTCCTCATTCCGCTCACCATTTTCATCACTGCTTTTGGTAATTTGTTCAGAAGAGAGGAGAATTATTCTGTGAAGCCGGTTCAAACCAATTATTTGCTGGCACTATGCTTTGGATTAATTCACGGAATGGGATTTTCCAACTACCTTAAGGCAATCCTGGGCAAAGATCAATCAGTGGTTACTCAACTTCTTGCCTTCAATTTGGGTTTGGAGTTTGGACAGATTGTAATCGTGGCCATTTTTATGGCCATTAGTTTCCTTTTAGTTGATCTAATAAATGTTTCACGCAGAGACTGGAAGATGGTAATTTCGTCTGGCATTGCCGGAATAGCCCTAATTTTAATGAAGAATGCTGTTTTCTGGTAACACAGTGATAGCGCCTAATAACAACCGAAAATTTCTAAAGTATGATTAAATATATCACAACGCTTTTCATTGGCATGAGTTTGATTGTCCATGCACAAACAACACAATGGCAGGGTAAATTTGAACAATTGGGTCAAATTCTTCCTACGCCCAACGAATACCGCACCGGCTCGGGATCACCCGGACCAGAATACTGGCAGCAGCAAGCTGATTATGTGATTACCGCAGAACTGAATGACGAAAATCAGAGCATCACCGGAGCCGAAACAATTACCTACCACAACAATTCTCCGGACGTGCTTACTTATTTGTGGCTACAGTTGGATCAAAACCTCTTTGACAAAGAGAGCAATACGGGAAAAACAAAAAACACAACCATTCAGGACAGTATCACCACCAAAGCAATAGCCGGAGATCTTGATCTTTACGACTTTGATGGAGGGTACAAAATCAAATCGGTAACAGATGTAGATGGCAATGACCTCAAGCATTTTGTGAATGCCACGATGATGCGAATTGATCTTCCTAAACCACTCCAACGAGGAGAAGCTTATTCTTTTAAAATAGAATGGTCATACAACATCAACGATCGCATGAAGGTGGGCGGCCGAAGTGGCCTTGAATACTTTCCGGAAGACAAGAACTATGTCTACACCATTGCACAATGGTTTCCCCGCATGTGTGTATATGACGACTATGTAGGATGGCAGAATAAACAATTCCTGGGAAGAAGTGAGTTTGCTACCGTTTTTGGAAATTATAAAGTAAAAATCACCACACCGGCAGACCATATTATGGCTGCCACAGGAGTGCTTCAAAATCCTAAAGAAGTTTTAACAGCCGAGCAGGCGGCTCGATTTGAAAAAGCCAAAATCTCATTCGATGCTCCTGTGATTATTGCCACCCAGCAAGAAGCCATTCAAAGAGAGAAAAGTAAATCAAAAGAAAAGAAAACGTGGGAATTTCATGCTGAGAACGTTCGTGACTTTGCCTTTGCCACCTCTCGTAAATTCATTTGGGACGCTCAGGCGGTAAAAATAGGTAACAACACTCCGTTGGCCATGTCTTTTTACCCTAAAGAAGGAAATCCCCTTTGGGAAAAAGAATCAACTAAAGCAGTAAAGAATACCATTACCACCTATTCAAAACATACCATCGATTATCCTTATCCAGTGGCTATTTCTGTGCATGCAGCAAGCATCGGAATGGAATATCCTATGATATGTTTCAATTTCGGAAGGCCCAATAAAGACGGGAGCTATAGCGACAACACCAAGTGGAGAATGATTGGTGTGATCGTGCATGAAGTAGGCCATAATTTTTTTCCAATGATCATCAACAATGATGAGCGCGAAACCACCTGGATGGACGAAGGGATAAATTCCTTTGTACAATATATGACTCAGGTTGAGAATTATCCGGACATGCCCAAGCGCAGGGGCAATGCAGTGGGCATTATCCCTTATATGAAAGGCGACAAAAGTACCATGCGTCCGTTAATGACCAGTGGAGAGCAAGTAGTACAAATAGGAGATGAACAATACAACAAAGCCGCCACTGCACTTAATATATTGCGAGAAACAGTAATGGGTCCCGAACTCTTCGATCATGCTTTTAAAGAATACGCTCACCGCTGGGCTTTCAAACACCCAAAACCAGCAGATTTCTTCAGAACGATGGAAGATGCCTCGGCTTTTGACCTGGATTGGTACTGGAGAGGATGGTTTTATTCTACTGATAATGTAGATCTTTCGGTGGATCAGGTGCGATGGTTCAGAATAAGAGAAGAAGGCCAGAAGATAGAAAACAAATCCAAAAATGTGAAAGCAGGAGATCTGGCTTCAGGAAATAATGCAATGGCACCCACTGATTTTAATAATGGCCCAGAGCCTTTTAGCCTCATCGAAACCGATGGCCGCCTTTATGGTGAATTTCTTAGCCGTATTGATGACAAGGCTGTCATTCATCAAATGAAAGGCAAAAACTTTTATGAAGTAACCCTAAGCAATAAGGGTGGATTGGTAATGCCAGTGATCATTGAGTGGTCTTACAAAGATGGAACCAAAGAGATTGAACGGTTACCCGCTGAAATCTGGAGAACCAATGAGCAAATTATTACAAAGGTTTTTGTAAAAGATAAAGAGGTGTCCAGTGTTGTAATCGATCCGTTAAAAGAAACGGCTGACATCGACACCAACAACAATATGTTCCCCAGAGTCAATCAACCATCAAAGTTTGATCAGTTTAGAAAAAATTAATTGTATGACAACAACTAAAAGTTTTAATATGAAGAACCTGCTAGGTTTTATTTTGATTATCCTTACAATACCTTCATTGGCCCAGGAAGGCTGGAAAGGTAAGTTTGAGCAGTTGGGTCAACAACTTCCCACTCCTAACCAATATCGCTCTGCCTCCGGAGCCCCCGGGTATAAATACTGGCAACAACAGGCAGATTACATAATCGATGTGGAATTGAACGATGAAACACACGTGATCACCGGAAAAGAAACAATTACCTACACCAATAACTCACCTGATCCGCTAAAGTACCTGTGGCTCCAACTTGATCAAAATATTCTGGCTGAAGGAAATGCTACAGATAAAACCAAAACCAATAGCCTAACGGGAACCGTTTCAACAGATAAATTACAACGCGATCTTGACCTATACGGTGACTACAAGGGAGGTTATACCATCAAGTCGGTGAAGGATGTAGCAGGTAAAGACCTGCCTAATTTTATCAATGCCACCATGATGCGCGTAGACTTACCTAAACCATTAAAAACAGGAGAGAAATATTCGTTTAATGTGGAATGGTCATATCCTGTCAGTGACAGACTCAATGAAAGTGAAGTAGGTCGCAGAGGCGGAATGGAATACTTCCCGGCAGACGACAATTATGTTTATGGCATCACCCATTGGTTTCCCCGCATGTGTGTTTACGATGATTACGAAGGATGGCAAAACAAACAATTTCTTGGGCAGGGCGAGTTTACACTCTCCTTTGGAAATTACCAGGTTAGAATAACGGTGCCCTCAGATCATATCGTTGGGGCTACCGGTTTACTGCAAAATCCTCAAGAAGTACTTTCTAAAAAAGAACTGGAGCGCTATGAATTAGCAAAAAAGTCCTATGACAAACCTGTTGTCATTGCTACGCAGGAAGAGGCCATTCAACGAGAAAAGTCAAAATCCAAACAAAAGAAAACCTGGGTGTACCATGCTGATAATGTAAGAGATTTTGCGTTTACCAGTTCACGCAGGTTTATTTGGGATGCACAGGCAGTAAAGTTTGGGGATAGAACTACACTGGCTATGTCTTATTACCCAAAAGAAGGAAATCCCTTGTGGGAACGCGAATCCACTAAAGCGGTGAAAAACACCATTACCACCTATTCTAAATATTCAATCGATTATCCGTATCCGGTTGCCATCTCAGTGCACATGGCCAACATTGGCATGGAGTACCCTATGATTTGTTTTAACGGAGGTCGGCCACAACCTGATGGTACTATTCCTGACCGTACCAAATGGGCCATGATTGGAGTGATCGTGCATGAAGTGGGTCACAATTTTTTCCCTATGATTGTCAACTCGGATGAGCGCCAATGGGCATGGATGGATGAGGGCTTTAATACCTTTGTTCAATACCTTACTCAGGTAGAGCATTATCCGGATATGCCACAGCGCAGAGGGCCTGCGGAAATGATCGTACCTTATATGAAAGGTGATAAGGCATTGCAACGTCCGCTGATGACCAGCGCTGAAAATATTATTGAATATGGCGCTGAACAATATGCAAAAACGGCTACTGCATTAAACATTTTAAGAGAAACCGTAATGGGGCCTGAGCTGTTCGACAAATCTTTTAAAGAGTATTCTGAACGCTGGGCATTTAAACATCCAAAGCCAGCCGATTTTTTCCGCACTATGGAAGACGCTTCAGGGGTAGACCTTGATTGGTTTTGGCGAGGATGGTTCTACTCCACCGACAACACTGATGTATCGGTAGATGCAGTGAAATGGTATCAGGTAAGAAAAGATGAAACCAATCTGGAGAACAAAGGTAAAATGGTAAAGAAAGGAGACCTTGCTACAGCCGGAAATGCCGATGGTAAAAATTCGGATAACTTTAATGATGGTCCGCAACCGCTTAGCGTGATTCCGACAGACGCCAATTTCTATGGCGAATTTCAAAATCGAATTGATGATAAGGCCATCATGAATAAGTTAGAGGGTAAAAATCTTTACGAGATTACGTTAAGCAACAAGGGGGGGCTTATTATGCCCGTTATTATCGAGTGGACTTTTAAAGATGGCACTAAGGAAATTGAACGTATCCCAGCGGAAATATGGAGGCTGAATGAAAATCAGATAAAAAAGGTTTTTATTAAGAATAAAGAAGTGGTGAACATCGTTATTGACCCTCTCAAAGAAACTGCTGATATCAATACTGAGGACAATGTGTTTCCAAAAGTAAAACAAGTCTCCAAATTTGAAGAGCTTAAGAAAAAGGGGAAATAACCTTACATTTATTTATCTATCATGAAGAGACCATCTTAAAAGTCAACTCATCATTGCGATTAAAGTGAAAGCAATTACCGGATATCTGCAATACAGTAAAGATCGTCCATCTGCCTACCAACAGAGCACGATTTTGATTAGCGTTTTGAGGTGGCCTATGCTTTGTTTATACTACAATTAATTAAAAATATATGCGTCCGTTTTCTTATTTCCTGATTCTGTCTTTTAGCATTACCTCCGCTTTTGCACAGCAAAACTGGCAAGGCAAATTTGAGCAACTAGGTCCTGAGCTACCCACCCCCAATAGCTACCGCAGCAGCTCCGGGGCACCCGGACCTAACTATTGGCAACAGCGTGCCGATTATGAGATTGATGTTGAGCTGAATGATGAGACCCAAATGATTACCGGAAAGGAGACCATCACTTATTTCAACAACTCTCCGGAAACATTGAACTATCTATGGATGCAGTTGGATCAAAACAAATTAGCTGCTGGTAATATGACGGACAAAACCAGTAATAATGAGATTAGGGATTCGGTACCGGCTAAGTTTTTAGCAGAAGCGTTGGGAGGTTTTGGATATAATTATGATGGCGGTTATAAGATCAAATCAGTAAAAGATGCAGCCACTGGCAAGGACCTGGCTCATACCATCAATTTCACCATGATGCGCGTAGATCTGCTTACGCCACTGAAAACGGGAGATACTTATAAGTTTACAGTAGAATGGAGCTACCGTGAGTATGACCGGATGAAGTTTGATGAACGCGGTGGTTACGAGTATTTCCCGGACGATGACAACCGCCTTTACACTTGCGCACAGTGGTTTCCCCGCATGTGTGTGTTTGATGACTATGAAGGATGGCAAAACAAACAGTTTTTAGGTCGTGGAGAGTATGCGCTTACTTTTGGAAACTATAAAGTGAGAATTACCGTACCCAGCGACTTCATAGTAGGAGCCACCGGATGGTTGCAAAACCCTCAGGAAGTATTGAGCAAAGATCAGTTGGAAAGATTCAACCGTGCTCAGAAAACATTTGATAAGCCCGTCTTTATTGTTACTGAGGCAGAAGCCAAAAAAAATGAAAAATCCAGGTCAAAGAAAAAAAGCACATGGGTATTTCATTCAGAGCACGTGCGTGATGTAGCTTTTGCCACTTCACGAAAATTCATTTGGGATGCAATGGCAGTTAAAGTGGGTGACAAAACACCATTGGCCCAATCACTTTATCCAAAAGAAGGAAATCCGTTATGGGAAAAGGAATCTACCAAAGCCATCAGAAATACGCTGGAAGTATACTCAGCCAGAACATTCGATTATCCCTATCCAACGGCTTACTCCAT
This sequence comes from uncultured Ohtaekwangia sp., assembly GCA_964409415.1. Classification (GTDB taxonomy): domain Bacteria; phylum Bacteroidota; class Bacteroidia; order Cytophagales; family Cyclobacteriaceae; genus ELB16-189. Next base: position 282,046 of record CAYPDF010000002.1, read on the forward strand.
TCACACGGCAGACCAGGGAATGGAATATCCGATGATATGCTTCAACTATGGCCGACCCAATAAAGATGGAAAATATTCTCAAAGGGTTTTGGAGGGCATGGTAAGTGTGATTGTACATGAAGTGGGGCACAACTTCTTTCCTATGATTGTAAATTCCGATGAGAGGCAATGGACATGGATGGACGAGGGACTAAATACTTTTTTGGAACACGAAACCTTGAGGACGCGTTACGATGGATTCGATGTGTCCAGCGGTACGCCCAAAGGTATCGTTCCGTTTATGAAAGGAGACAAAAGCATTATGCGTCCCATCATGGCACAATCCGACAACCAAGCTACTAGCTTTGGTCCAAATGGCTACACCAAACCTTCTGCCGCCCTGGTATTACTTCGTGAAACCATTATGGGACCAGAAATTTTTGACAAGGCCTTCAAAGAATATGCTGAACGCTGGGCATTTAAACATCCAAAGCCAGCCGACTTTTTCCGCACTATGGAAGATGCTTCAGGGGTAGACCTTGATTGGTTTTGGCGTGGATGGTTCTACTCTACCGACAATGTAGACTTGACTTTAGAAGATGTTAAGTGGTTTCAGGTAAAGGAAGAACAATTGGATCCTGAAAAGAAAAACATCACGGTAAAACAAGGAGACCTTTCGGCCAACAAAACTACCAACAAAGCCAATGATTTCAGCGCAGGACCTCAGCCTTTGACAGTAGAAAACACTTCTGCTGATGCGTACCGTGATTTTAGAAGTAGAATCAATGATGATGCGATACGTCAAAATTTGAAAGGGAAAAATCTTTATGAGCTTACCTTACGCAATACGGGGGCCCTGTTAAGTCCGGTTATCATTGAGTGGACCTACAAAGATGGCTCTAAGGAAATTGAAAAAATACCCGCTGAAATCTGGCGTCTGAATGAAAATGAAGTGACCAAGGTCTTCATCAAAGACAAGGAGGTAACCAACATAGTGATTGATCCCAATCGCGAAACAGCAGATGTAAATGTGAATGATAATGTGTTCCCGAAAAGAGCAGAATCTAAATTTGATCAGTTTAAGCGGGGGAATTAACCATTTAGCCTTTGACCTTCTAAAATAGAGTCTTAGAAGTCATAAATCAGAGTATTTTATCGCAGAAATGACTTGTATTCAGGTCAATTATTACTATTTTTGACTTGTAAATAAGTCAATTGTGGATCGGTTATTTAATTTCCAAACCAACCTCCTTAAGGCAACTGCCAATAATAACACGCGGTATTTGTTTGACAAGATAAATTGGAAGCAGCGAATGTTAGGTATTAGGGGGCTGCGCGGCACCGGAAAAACAACGATGTTACTTCAATACTTGAAGTTTCATTTGAAAGGAAAAGGATTGTATGTAACTGCCGACCACCCTTATTTTTATGACAATAGTTTATTTAATCTCGCTGATCAGTATGAAAAAAGCGGTGGTTCAGTTTTGCTAATTGACGAAATTCATAAGTATCCCCGCTGGTCAACCGAGTTAAAAAATATTTACGATGGCTATCCAAATCTTCAAATTATCTTCACAGCCTCTTCAGCACTAGAAATACAAAAGGGAGAGGCCGACTTAAGTAGAAGAGTTATTTCATATGAACTCCCTGGTTTGTCATTCCGGGAATATCTCCAGTTTTTCCACCAACTTGAATTCGACAGTATTTCTTTAGAAGCACTCTTACAAAATAAAGCAGCTACCTACCCTACAACAATAAATTGGAAACCCATTTTTCATTTTAAAAATTACTTGCGCAATGGGTATTTTCCTTTTGGAAAAGATGAAGGGGAGGCTGAGTTTTCCATTAAGCTTAATCAGGTGATCAATACAGTATTGGAAAGTGACTTAGCCATCATTCAAAACTATTCTGCCGGAAATGTGATTAGTATCAAAAAACTTCTTGGAATGGTCTCAGAATCTGTGCCCTTCACACCGAATATTTCTGCGCTTGCATCAAAAATGAATTTGGGTAGAGATACAATAAATCATTTTTTACTTCATTTAGACCGCGCAAGGTTGCTCAATTTATTACATCAACAACGGAAGGGCATTGCTGCGTTGCAAAAGCCTGATAAAATCTATCTGGAGAACACCAACATAAGTTATGCATTAAAAAACACACCCAATGTCGGATCGTTGAGAGAAACATTTTTCCTAAATCAATTAAAAAATGCGGGGCATTCTGTTAAACTTCCAACCAAAGGTGACTTTGTTATTGACGATAAATGGGTTTTTGAGATCGGAGGAAAAGACAAGAAAGAGACCCAGATTAAAAATATAAAAAATGCCTTTCTTGCACTTGACGATATTGAGGCGTCCTATCTGAACCGCATTCCGTTGTGGCTTTTTGGGTTCCTCTACTAGAGGCGGCTACATGGCTGCTGAGGCAACAAAGAATTCACAGCATTACATCCGCGTACCATACAATCCGGTGTTCGAAAAATTGTTGACGGGCCTGATTGTATCACTAAATTGATTCAAATAATTTAAAGGCCCTCTCCAAATCCACATTTCCTCCGGAAAGAATAATCCCCACCTTCTTACCCGAGAACTTTTCCTTTTCTTTTAGTACCGCTGCAAAAGGAACTGCACAAGACGGCTCAACAATAATTTTTACCCGTTCCCAGATCAGGCGCATGGCTTCAATTATTTCCTTATCAGATACAGTAATAACTTCTGAAACCATCTCTTTAATTAACGGAAATGTTTTGTCTCCCAATGAGGTAAGCAATCCATCCGCTACCGAATCTGCTTGAGATTTTTCAATTTCCCCGCTTTGAAGTGAGCGATAGGCGTCATCTGCCCCAACAGGCTCTCCCGCTATCACTTTGGTTTTGGGTGAAAAATATTTTGCTGCCAGCAATGTTCCACTCAACAGGCCTCCTCCACCTACCGGGACCAGTACGAAATCCAACTCCTCTGTATCATCAAACAATTCAATAGCTGCTGTTGCCTGTCCTGCAATCACATCGTAATTATTAAAAGGATGGATTTCGGTAGCTCCCGTCCTGGCTATTACCTTAGCCAAAGTTGATTCTCTGGCCTCCAGGGTGGGCTCACATTCTGTAATCTCTCCACCAAAAGCGCGCACACCCTTCTTCTTAATTTCAGGTGCAGTACTTGGCATCACGATATAGGACTTCACTCCCATAATTTTGGCCGCCCGTGCCAGGGCTTGTGCGTGGTTGCCAGAAGAATGGGTGGCCACTCCCTTTTTTCTGTCTTCCTCCGATAAACTAAGTACGGCATTCATCGCACCGCGTGCTTTAAATGCACCTATCTTTTGAAAATTTTCGCACTTAAAGAAAATAGAACATCCCGCAATTGCATCAATGCTACCTGATGTCATCACCGATGTTTGATGAACAAAGGATTTAATGCGTTCATGTGCTAGCAATAAATCATCCTGAGTGGGTACGTGATTCATATCATCAATTCTTTATCTTATCCATTCAACTTTCTCACCAATGGGTTTTCTTTTTCCGGGTTTCAATTCAGTATCAATAACACCCAGATTAAAAAACCCTATCAATTTATCTTCTTCTTTCCATCCAAAAAACGATTTTGCTTCTTCAAAATAGGTAATTCCTCCGGTGCTCAGGTAGCAGCCCACTCCATAAGCAGTTGCTGTCAGGTACATATTTTGAATGGCGCAAAAAACCGCCCCTACTTCTTCAATTTCTCTGATCCGTTTCTCTTTGTCTCTTTTCATACCCACTGCAATAACGTGGGAGAACTGCATGGGTTGGATCAGCAGGTTTTGATAACGCTCTTCTTTAAAGTCTCCAAGTCTGGTAGCTACCTCTTTGTAGCAAGTCGCCTGAAAATCTCCAAGCTTTTTCAAACCTTCACCACTAAAAACAACAAATCGCCACGGCTCGGTGAGCTTGTGTGTAGGTGCCCAATTGGCATTTTCCAATATTTGATTTATGATTTGGTCATCCACCGTTTTACCTTGCACATAACCCTTTGGAAAAATTGATCTCCTGGCAGATATCAGGTGATTGATTTGTTCATAATCGAATTTCATTATTAAACTTATAAATGGACGGCTTCTCTTGCCAATTGTATACATTTCTGGGTAATTTACACAACAAAGTTTTATACCCCTATGCAAACTCCACGAATAATCACATTGCTTTTATTATTTATTATTTGCACTGTAAATGCACAAACCAATAAACCACGAGCCAGGGATTTAAATATTCCTTTTGATGGAACGCCCGGTAAATTCAATGCCATCACTGATGTGCCAGGTATTGAAGTAGGACACAAAACCATCATTAAAGGAAGTGGTAAACTGGAGGTAGGCAAAGGGCCAGTCCGCACCGGAGTAACAGCCATTTTCCCTCTTGGTAAAAATTCAATCGAACGCGTCTTTGCCTCGTGGTTCACATTAAATGGCAATGGTGAAATGACGGGAACCACGTGGATCGATGAATCAGGTTGTTTGGGCTCACCCATATTAATTACCAACACACACAGTGTGGGAACCGTACGGGATGCCGTCATTCAATGGTATGTGGATAAAAAGTTGGGCGATGGCGGATACTCAGGAGATTTTAGTTTGCCGGTAGTAGCTGAAACCTGGGATGGATTTCTCAACGACATTAATGGGTTTCATGTAAAACAGCAGGACGTGTTTGATGCGATGGAGAGCGCTAAAACCGGTGCGGTGGCAGAGGGCAATGTAGGGGGTGGCACAGGCATGATCGTCCATAGTTTCAAAGGGGGTATAGGAACTTCATCCAGAATTGTAGAAACCAAAATTGGCACATACACGGTAGGGGTGTTGGTACAAGCCAACTATGGATCGCGCAGCCAATTGACCATTGCGGGCGTACCTGTGGGGAAAGAAATTACTGATCTGATGCCTACTGAGGGAAAACCCGATGAAGATCAGGGGTCCATTATTGTAGTAGCTGCTACAGACGCCCCCTTCTTGCCCCATCAACTTCATCGTTTTGTTAAGCGTGTTGCCCTGGGAGTAGGTGCCGTAGGCGGAAGAGGGGGAAATACCTCCGGGGATATTTTCATTGCATTCTCCACCGCCAATCCTGAGGTTGGCGCTATGGACAAGCTGGCCAACCTCAAAATGTTTCCCAACGAAATGATTAACCCGTTCTTTGAGGCCGTGGCCCAGGCCACAGAGGAGTCTATTGTGAACGCCATGGTAGCCGCTGAAACCATGTTAGGAAGGGATGGAAATAAAGTATATGCTATCCCTCATGATCGATTAATTGAGGTAATGAAGAAATACAACCGATTGAAGTAGTATATTTCATCCCTCAAAACTGTCTGGTATGCGCTTTAGTCTTGTTGTAGTCTGTATTGTATTTTTATCATCGTGTGCACCCATGTACGTGCCCAATGTGAGAAATACCCCCTTATTCAATGGCCAGGGCGAATTTCAGGGTTCCGCATTTATTGGAACGGGCATTGATTTGCAGGGTGCACTTGCACTATCAGATCATATTGGAGTGGTTGGAAACTATTCCGTTCTCAATGAAACCCGCAACGATCCATTTGATCAAAGTCAAAAATTTAAGCGAAAAAACAGTTTTTTTGAAGGAGGTTTTGGATACTACCAAGCATCGCGTTCACTGAGAGTAGAGTTGTATGCTGGCTATGGGCAGGGCAAGGGCACTACCACGGGGCAGTATGGTTTTCTTGGACTTGGTCAGCAGGAAGTAATCGTTACGGGAAAATACAATCGCGTTTTTATACAGCCTTCCATTGGCACTAATAATCCAGGCTTTAATCTCATCTTCACACCTCGTATTTCCTTTGTGAATTTTAATGAATTCCAATCCGGAGTGATCATTGAAAAACCTAATGAGGGTACACATTTATTTCTTGAGCCGGCTATAACGGCTCGGTTTAGGATGGCGGAACACCTTAACGGCATGTTTCAATTGGGCCTAAATGTACCTATGCCCAACGATGCCTTCTTTGACTATGTTCCTGTACAGGCTGCATTTGGCATACAACTGCATTTGGGAGAAAGCTTTAGAGCAAGGGTTAATAATTAATTAAGAAATTTATTGATGCAGAATGGTTGCCTCTCCGAATTTGGAAATGACCAACCGACCGATTCCGGGCTAACCTGTTCACTATCGTTTATTTTTAAGTAGCACTTGCTCATTTTATCAAATTTGGGCCTTGTATTGCGTTTGGTCAAATTGTTGAATAAATACATCAGAATGATGCCAGTTCGATTATTTCTAAGAATCATTTCCAAAAATAAGGAGATTTATTTTTTAAAGATCATTACCCTCACGATTGCATTTGCCTGCTCAGTATTAGTAATTCTTTTCACTATCAATGAATTTGGCTACGATAAATTTCATCGAGAATCAGATTTAATTTTTAGAATTCTTCAGAAAAACATTAGCGAAAGTCATAGTGGCAATCGGTTTTCCAATAGGGTACCGATTCAGGTATTTCAAACAATACAATCAAGTTCAAAAGATTCAATTGTTGTTTCAAGACTAAAAAAATTAGAAGAGGTAACTGTACACACAAAATCTCAAACATTTACTGATAAAAGGATATTCTATGCAGACCCAAGTATTGTAGATATTTTTTCCTTTGACATAATTGATGGTTCTATTAATGGATTAAAGGGGGCAAATTCTGTAATTATCTCTGCATCAGAGGCTTTAAACTATTTTGGATCAGAAACTGTAGCTGGCCAAAAAATGATTTTAAATACATTTGGGGATACAATCTCGCTTTCAGTAGTGGCGGTGTATAAAGATTTCCCGGAGAATTCGCATCAAGAATTCAACTTATTTGCAAGATTCGATTCCTCCGCAATTAAAGCACTGCTGTTTGATCCTGACGATGTAACGATATATGTCAAAATATTTTATGGCAACAAAAATGAATATGAGAAGAAACTTAATCGTTCTTCAAGAAAAAATGAGTTAATCTATTTCTTTCAGCCAATTTCAGAAATCCATTTTGGCCCAAGAATCATGGGCGAAAACATTAGCCATGGTGATGTATACAGCATATTAATTCTAATTTCAATTACGGGACTCATTTTCTTACTGGCCCTTGCGAGTCTCGCCAATCTTACAATGCTCACACTTCCACATCGCTCCAAAGAACTGGCTATTAAAAAATTGGCAGGAACAAGTCAATTAAAATTAAATCTTGCATTTGTAAAGGAATCTATAATACTCGTAAGCATCTCGTTTGTTGGCAGCATGGTTCTCCTGTTAAGTTTCTCAAGTTATATTGAGTCAAAGCTTTCCATTAACATTATTTCACTCATCACTGATGGTAATGTCAATCCAAAGACAGGAGATTATTCTGTTTTTCTAAACTCACCTGACCAGATTTTTGGAACATCATTTTCAAAGTCGGGCTACTTTGCTATTAATGCAAAAACATCAGATCAATTGAATGAGATTTATATTTCTCCCATGACTTCTCCCAAACTTCAAAAGATCACTGCAATCAACGATCAGATCAAAAACTGGAGTGTGGCAAAGAGCGAAGTAATCTCATGGAAAAGTAAAGATGGTGCTACCATTGAGGGTATATTGCACAAGCCACAGGATTACGATCCTTCTAAAAAATACCCACTACTTGTTGTCATTCATGGCGGGCCAACTGGAATTGATTACCCAACACCTGTTCCAACTTATGTTTACCCCATTGTTCAGTGGTTGAATAAAGGCAGTCTTGTGCTGCGGGTAAATTATCGCGGGTCTGCCGGATATGGTGAGGCTTTTCGATCATTGAATGTAAAAAACCTGGGTGTGGGAGATGCCTGGGATGTAATATCAGGAGTAGAATACCTGGATTCTAAAGGCTTAATAGACAAAAACAGAATGGGATGTATGGGATGGAGTCAGGGGGGGTATATTTCTGCATTTCTTACCACGACCACAGATATTTTTAAGGCTATTTCAGTAGGAGCGGGAATTTCTGACTGGGCTACCTACTATGTAAATACTGACATCCATCCATTTACCCGTCAATACCTGAAAGCTACGCCCTGGAGTGATCCTGAAATCTATAAAAAAACATCTCCAATAACCTATATCAACCAGGCCAAGACACCTACACTTATTCAGCATGGCGAGTTTGACAAGCGAGTGCCAATACCCAATGCTTACGAGTTGCTGCAAGGCCTTCGCGATCATGGTGTCAAAAGCGAATTGATCGTGTACAAGGGGTTTGGACATGGCATCACTAAACCCAAAGAGCGATTGGCCGCCAATTGGCACAACTGGCAGTGGTTTAATAAATATATTTGGGGAGAGGAAATTGAATTACCAATTACAGAGACAACCGATAATAAATAACTATGAAGACATTCGTAAAAATCCTGATTTTACTTTTTGCTGTTCCTGCCTTTGCGCAAAACGGAACGAAACCCATTGTCACAACCGATGTATTGAAATTGACAACAGCTGATCAAATCCAAATCTCTCCCGATGGATCGAGGGCAGTAATGGTGGTTACAAAAAAGGCAGTTAAAAAAGAGTCCGACTATTATTACACACGCCATTTATATATGGTCAATTTGAATGGAGGCGATCCCATTCAACTCACATTCGGGGAGCGCAGTGATGGGCAGCCCGTTTGGTCGCCAGATGGAAAGCAACTTGCTTTTGTGAGACGCGATGGTGACGCTTCTCAGATATGGATTTTGCCACTGAGCGGAGGCGAGGCATATCCACTTACCAAAGTAAAAACGGGAGCCTCCCAGCCAATGTGGTCACCGGACGGAAAGAAAATTTTGTTTAGCTCCAGCATTCCGTTTCATGACATTGCAGGAAGCCCCGAGTGGGAAAATGAAAGACCGGGTAGAGGATACAATGACGAACCCAATTGGTTGGGAATGAAGGAGGAAGAAAAGAAGAGTATAAAGGCGTCCCCCGATGGGTCTATTGAAGAAATCAGAGCTTGGATGGCTAAAAATGCCAGTGAAAAGAACCCAAGAGTAATTACCCGGCTTCAGTTTCAAGGCGAAAATGATTTGCAACCAGAACGAAGATTTTCCCACTTGTTTGTTGTCTCGGCTACTGGCGGAGAAGCCACTCAGATCACAAATGGGTTTCAAAGTTTTCGCCAGGCCAGTTGGTCTCCGGACGGATTTAAAATAATTTGTACCTCTGAATTACCAACGGTGGAGCCTGACGGAAACAGGAAGTCTTCCATCTGGCTGATGAATGCTGACGGAAAGGAGTTGAAGGAATTTTTGTCATTCAAAGAGTATCCGGCATTGGGCGCCTCGTATTCTCCAGATGGTAAGTCTATACTCTTTCTTTCCAGAAGTGGTGAAGATTTTTTAAGAGGGCAACTTGAACTGGGCGTAATGAATGCCAACGGAACTGGCCCCACGGTATTAACAGAAAGCTTTGACAGGGACGTTTCTTCTCCGATCTGGTCGCAGGATGGAAAGACTATCTATTTTACTGCCTCTGCTGACGGTGATGTTCCTCTGTACAGCATTTCTGCAAAAGGCGGTAAGCCCACAATTGTAATTGGTGATGATAAAGGTGTAATGGATTATGATTTGAAGGGAGATAGGATTGTTTATGCGCAGACAGAGGTAGCCAATCCTTGGGACGTGTACCAGATGACCATTAAAGACAAAAAGACAACACAGCTTACAAAGCTCAATAGTGAGTGGCTGAAAGAGAAAAAGGTTATCCTTCCTAAAGAATATTGGATCACTCGCCCGGATGGGGTGAAGGTACAATATTGGGTGATGGAGCCTATGAACAGAAAAGACGGAACAAAATACCCTACAATTTTAAGTATTCACGGAGGGCCAACGGCCATGTGGGGACCATCAGGATTTTCTATGTGGCATGAGTTTCAGATGCAAGTGGGCTGGGGATACGGTTTGGTATTCTGTAACCCACGAGGCAGTGGAGGATATGGAGAAGATTTTAAAAGAGGAAACTATCAAGACTGGGGGGTTAGTCCGGCCAATGATATTTTAGCAGCGCTAGACGATGCGGCCAGTAAAAATTCGTGGATTGACAAAGATCAATATTTTGTAACAGGCGGAAGCTATGCCGGATACATGGTGGCATGGCTGGTAAGTCAGGATCAGCGATTCAAAGCTGCCAATGCGCAACGTGGAGTTTATGACCTTACCACGTTTATGGGAGAAGGAAATGCATGGAGACTTGTGCCTGATTACTTTGGCTATCCCTGGGAAAAAGGAATTCAAAAATTGCTTGATGAGAATTCGCCTTATGCCTTTGTAGATAAGATAAACACTCCGCTTCTAATTATGCACAGCGACAAAGATTTAAGAACAGGGGTTATACAATCAGAAATGCTTTATAAAAGCTTGAAAATTTTGGGCAAACCCGTAGAGTATATTCGCTATCCTGATGAAGGACACGAGCTGTCGCGAAGTGGTAATCCATTGCGAATGATGGACCGACTGATCAGGATAGTTGAGTTTTTTGAACGTTATGCCAAGCATCCTGAGACACCCCCAGCTATTTTAAATGGGGCGGGGAATTAATTTGACAATACATAGGGAACGTTTAACCAGAGCGATTCCATAGAGATAATGAATGGGCCATTACCATTGCATCGGGTAATGGCCCTTTTAGGTACATCCAGCGCTACATTTGGCGTAATTGTGCGGATGGATGTGCTCGCGTTTCACTCATGACTTGTAGGAAGGGACTCCAAAAAGAATCAAAAGATGAAAATATGGCGTTAACGCCTCCATTTTCTTTCTTAAGTACCAAAATGCCAGATTATTCATAAATACATTTTGTGTTTCACTTAACTTGGGCAATCATAATAACACTATGAGGGCATGAGATGTAGAGTGATAATAAAGCTGATCATTTTGCCATTTCTGATTGGTTGGGGATTTCAATCCTTTGGCCAATCAACCTATGTGGATAGTCTTGAAAATTTGTTAAAAACCCCTATTCATGACACGGTAAAGGTATGGGCTTTAAATGAATTGAGCAGAGAACAAGTTTATGGATCACCTGAAAAGTCCTTACAGTTAGTAGATCAAGCACTGAAGTTAGCACGCAAGACAGGCTATCAAAGAGGTGAGGCATATTCCTATCGTGTGTTGGCCTCCATAAATGCTACCAGTGATCGCTACCTATCTTATTCTGAATACCTTCAAAAGGCCATTAAGCTATTCATTAGCCTGCAAGATTCCGTTGGTCTTGCAAATTGTTACATTACGGAGGCAGTTGTTTATGACAGGCAATTAAATTTTGAAAGTTCAATCCAATCGTATCTAAAAGCCCTCCCAATTTTTAGGAAGGCGAATATGCCTGAGCGGGTAGCAGTATGCTTAAATAATCTGGGGTTTGTTTACTATCAGATGGATAAGTATGAGGAAGCAAGAGAAAGCCTGCAAGAAGCCATTTCAATAAATGAATCCAACAACAACACTATAATATTAATGAATAGCTATAGCAATCTTGGGTTAGTTTTGTTGCGGCTTGGAAACTTAAATGAGGCAGACAACTTTTTTGAAAAAGTTTTACAATTGCATGAAGAGCTAAAAGGCAACTCCAATCCGGAAGCGTTTGTAGAAACACTTATTGGCAAATCACAAATTCTTGAATTTCAGGATCGCCTTAAGGAAGAAAAACGATTACTGGATGAGGCTAAATTGTATTCAGAGAAATTCAATTACCTGCGATTGCTGAACCAGACTAATCTGAGATTGATAGATTACTATTTGAGAACAGGGGAGGATGACAAGGGGCGACAGATTTTGAAGGAATTCACCACTATTGACGACAGCCTGGTGAAGCAACGCAGAAGAAATGAAGCAACTGTTATTGCCAGTGTAATTAGTGCCACCAAGCTTGAGTCAGATTTTGCAAATGCGCAGGATAGCATCCTGAAACAGGAGCAGGTGATTGTGCAACAGAAGAAAACACTGATAGCTGCCATACTTATAAGTACTTTGTTTTTTGTTCTTCTTATTCTCCTCATCCACTCAAACAGAAGTAGAAGGCGCATGAACAAAACCCTTGCTGCACATCGTGAAGCGATTGATAGCAAAAACATGGAACTTGAAAGGGTAAATCAAACAAAAGACAAATTCTTTTCTGTGGTAGCACACGATCTGCGTAGCCCACTCAACTCATTATTTGGCTTTTCTAATTTATTGGTGAAACATGCCGAATTCATGTCTAAAGAGGAAATTCAAGCAATGGGCGCACAACTCAGGGAATCCGTATCGAATACACTCAAAATGACTGAAAACCTAATTACATGGGCAAGGTCTCAAATGCATGAGGAACAAACGAATCCTGAAATTATTAATGTTGGTTCAACTATTGATGAAGCGTTTAAAACCACCAGGGAGGGAGCTTCAAAAAAGGGTGTAATACTCAAGAGCGATACGGACTCACAGGCGAACGTATATGTAGACAAGAATCATTTGTTATTAATCATCAGAAATATTATTAATAACGCCATCAAGTATACTAAGGCCGGTGATGAAATTTCAGTGAAGGCAGCGGAAGCGAATGGACAGACAGAAATAGTAGTGGAAGATACAGGAATAGGAATGGATGATGAGGTAAAGGAGAAGCTCTTCTCATTGGAGGGTACCATTAGCCAGGTAGGAACTTCCGGTGAGCGAGGTACAGGATTGGGCCTATTGTTGGTCAAGAATTTTGTAGAGAGAAACAATGGATCAGTGAGTGTAAGCAGCGAAAAAAATAAGGGAACTAAGTTTGTTGTGATATTGCCTTCCTCGCGACCTTGACATCAACCCTATTTCATTTTTATATTTGGTGTTGAGATTCATTTAATCATATATGCCATGAGATTCATTTTATTTCTGCTTTCAATAGTGTTGCTTTCTTGTTCATCATCAAATTCCGATGGTTCTGCCTCCTCACCAAATGCAGTAGAGGGAATACCAGCAGGTGCGATTCAGGAACAATTTGATGATACTCCTTCTCTTACGGGGTTTACTTTAAAGGATGTCAGCGGAAATCTTTCACAATCCGGACTAGTGGAAGATGGAAAGCGGGTGGGTAATTTGGCCGAGTATCATCCCAATGGTCTGGTTAAATCTGTAATCTCGTATGTGAATGGTAAGAGAGAGGGACTTGCGCTTGAAATAAACAGCAGCGGACAACTTGAGAAGCAGATGATGTATCACAGCGATCTGCTGGATGGAACTTACAAAGAGTTTAAATACACCACGTTAAAAGAGGAGCGTAATTATAAGAATGGAAAATTGGAAGGGATAGTAAAAGTTTACTACGATAATGGCAAAATAATGGAAGAGGGTGCCTACCAAAATGGAATTCGCCATGGAGTATCTAAATGGTACGATCAGGAGGGAAATGTGACCATTGAATATGAGTATGAAAACGGCAAATTGATTAAAAAATAAGTGATTTTATTCGATTTTGAACCTAATTCCGAAAACTTTCGTATGTAGTGATACCACCGAAACAAAAAGGTGGAATTGGCGTTGAATATAAGTGCAGAAAAAAATAGAAAGATTTACAACACGATTTAACCTGAGGGCATCCTGCTTTCTCAAAATTGTTTAACTAAAAATTAATAAGGATTATGAATAAGTTCTTTCAACTTGTGATTGCAGCTATCCTGGGCAGTGGAATTACCATTGTAGCTAATCAATGGTATGGTAATGAAAATGCAAATGTTAAGATTGAACACATTGATGGCGTACCGGCCACCTCAGTGGCATATACAGTTAATGAAAATGGTGAGGCAGTTCCGCTGGACTTTACGGGCACTGCCGACAAGGTGACGCCCGCAGTTGTATACATACGCTCCACACAGGAGAGTGAAGTATATAGAAATTCACGTGACCCATTAAGAGAATTCTTTAATGGCCCATCTCCAATGCAGCGGGGACCAAGTCAAAGTAGCGGATCAGGTGTGATCATAAATAAGAATGGATACATAGTAACCAATAATCACGTGGTGCAAGGTGCAGATATTGTGGAGGTAACGCTTTCAGACAACAGCACTTATAAAGCCGAAGTAATTGGTACCGATCCAGATACTGACATTGCTGTAATAAAAGTGAACCACAAAGAATTACCTTATTTATCTTTTGCTGATTCCGATCAGTCAAAAGTTGGTCAGTGGGTTTTGGCAGTTGGGAATCCGTTTAATCTCAACTCCACAGTAACAGCAGGAATCATTAGTGCAAAGGGTAGAAATATAAATATTATTAATTCTAACTCCAGAGAGGGGAATGAACAACCTGGAAACACAGCTATTGAATCATTCATTCAAACTGATGCCGCCATCAATCCCGGAAACAGTGGAGGAGCCTTGGTTTCTTTGGGTGGTGGTTTGTTGGGTATCAATACGGCTATAGCAAGTCCAACGGGTGCCTATTCAGGATATGGATTTGCTGTTCCTTCTAACATTGTGAGCAAAGTGGTAGAAGATTTGATTGCCTATGGCACCGTGCAGCGCGGATGGCTGGGAGTAACTGTGCAAAATGTTACCAGCGACCTGGCTAAGCAAGAAATGCTTGATCGCAATGAAGGAGCCTTTATTGTAGACTTTGCCGAAAATAGTTCTGCCAAAGAAGCGGGCTTACAAAAAGGAGATGTTGTAATACAAATGGACGATGCTGAGATTAAATCCAGTACTGCATTAATTGAGTATGTTGGTCAGAAGAGACCCGGTGATAAAATTGAAGTAACAGTAGACCGTAAAGGTAAAACTGTGAAGGTACCCGTGACACTTAAAAACAGAAATGGTGATTTGACAACAGTAAAACGAGAAGAGAAAGATGCGGTAGCATCCCTTGGCCTTTCCATAGAGAATGTAGATCAGAAAATTTTGAATAGATTGGATTTGAAAAATGGTGTTCGGGTGAGTAAACTTGAGAATGGTAAACTTGCGCGTTATACCGAAATGCGCGAAGGTTTTATCATTACACATATTGATGATCAGGCGGTAACAACCGTGAAAGAAGTGAATGAAATTTTGAAAAAGAAAAAAGAGGGTGACCTTGTTACCTTTTCTGGTATCTATGAAGACTTCCCGCGGGAATATATTTATGCACTTAGAATGTAGAACCTAAATGAAGAAAGAGTATGAGAAGACTGTTTAAAAAGGGCGAGCGCGTTCGCAGCAGGATTGATGGAAAAGTGGTGGAAGTATTAAAGTATATTAAGAATAACCTGGTTGAAGTGAAGTGGTTCGACCTGGAAAAAAAGGAAATCCGAGTCAATAAAATAAAAGAAGGTAACCTCTCCAGGGCGGCCTAAAAAAAGCCCCGTTTTTAAAGACGGGGCTTTTTTTTATTCTGTTCTTAGTGATTTAACCGGGTTGGTAAGGCCTGCTTTGATGCTGTGAATGCTTACAGTGACAAATGAAATAACAAGCGCGATGCCTCCGGAAAGCACAAAAGTCATCCATCCTATATCAGTTCGGAAAGCAAAACCTTCAAGCCATTGTGACATGGCATACCAGGCCGATGGCACCGCTATCACGATCGATATTAATACCATGATGGAGTATGACTTTGAAAACAACTGGACAATACTCTGCACAGATGCACCCAAAACTTTTCTTATTGCTATTTCTTTTGTGCGCAGCATAACAGTGAATGAGGCCAGTGCGTATAAGCCCAAGCATGCTACGAAGATGGCAAATAGCGTAGCGTAGGTGAGTATCTTGATTAAATTATCCTCTGTCGTGTATAAGACTTCCATTCTCTCTGCAGGAAAAAAATATTCGTATGCCTTATCAAAGTTCATCGACTTCCAGATTGTTGCCATATGATCGAGCGTAGCCTTGCGGACATTACCGTCAAGCTTGACAGAAATATATCGGTAGTTTCTTGAACTGTCGCCACCAAAGTAATGCACTATGGGCATGATGGGTTGTTTTAATGAGGCATAATTAAAATCTTCAACTACGCCAATCACCTCCAAAGGCCTGCGTGAGTTGGGATAAACTAAATGTTTCCCAATTGGATCTTCCCAACCAATGTCCCGAACTGCTGCTTCGTTAAGGATAATGGAATTATTCCTGTCATTTTCAGAGTTGGGCAAAAAATTTCTGCCTGCAATTAATTTGATACTGTAGGTATTAAAATAATCTGCCTCTACAACAGCGGTCCGATAGTCAAGGGGACTCATGTCTTCTTTACCCTGGGGTAGAAAGAGGGAGAAACTACCTGGATAGCCTCCGGGAATACCATTCGATGCAGTTACTAATTTTACTCCCGCTAATTGTTTGAGTTGTTCTTTGAAAGCAACCAACCTGGAAACAGCGGTGCTTCCGTCTTCAAAGTCGCGTATACCCACAGGTATCACCACAACATTGTCTCTGTCAAACTTTACATCATAGTTGCGCATATAATCAACTTGTTGATTAATGATCGCTACGGCACTTAACAGAATAATGGCTAAAGTAAACTGGAGAATGACAAGTCCATTTCGCAACAACATACTTCCGCCTTTTGATTGGATCCCTTTCAATACTTCACTTGGAATAAAATTTGAAATGTAGAAGGAAGGATAGCTGCCACTAAGCATGCCGATAACGATGCCAAGAAGAACAATGACCCCAATCATTAATGGATTGTCTATAAAATTTATAGGAATGTCGAGTCCAATAAGATCGCTAAAGAAGGGGAGTAACAGTTCGGCCAATAGGCCACCGAGTACCAGAGCAAAAAAAGTAAGTAAAATGGACTCGCTTAAGAATTGATAAATGAGCCCTTTCTTTGATGCGCCCATTACCTTCCGTACACCCACTTCTGTGGTTCGTGTCAGCGATTGAGCTGTAGCCAGATTTGTAAAATTAATGGAGGCAATGAGTAATATGGCTATGGCTACTATTAATAAAGTATACGCATATTTTCTCTGATCAGTAAATTCATTATTGTAGTCTTTCAGTGGAATAAAAAGCACATTTCCCCTTTCTGATTCATCTACATATTTATCCATGATGAGATGGGCTTGCGTACGGAGCAAACCAATATCATTGGCTTGGTTAAGTTTAATGAAAGAAGTGCAAAAGGAACTTCCCCAGAGATTGTCACCTAAAAATTGATGTGCGATTCGTTCATTAGCAGGGATTACTGTTTCAAATGTGAACGATGAGTTACCAGGTATTTTACCAATTACTCCTGTAACGGTTCTGTCTGTGGAAAAGCCAAAATTGAGTACTTTGCCCAGTGCTTCTTCATTGCCAAAAAACTTTTTAGCTACCTCTTCGGAAATTACAACTGAGTTTGGATCATTGAGGAAAGTGTTAGGGTCTCCGGCTAAAATCGGGAATGTGAAAAAGGTAAAAAAAGCAGAATCTGCATAGAAGAGCTGTTGTTCAAAAAGCTTGTCACCATGTCTTACCCATGTTTGTCCTGCCGAGAAACCCCGGGTGAAACTTTGCACTCCTGCAAACTCATTCTTGGCGGCTTCTGCATAAGGAAACCAGGTATCATAAACGGGTATGCGCCCGGTTTCTGTTGCACGATCTCTATACATAAAGAATATGCGCGCTGAGTCCTTATGAAACTGATCGAAGGTGAGCACGCTCATCACATAGAAAACAATTAATATGGTGATGGCCACACTGCCAGCGAGACCAATGATGTTAATAGCAGCATATGATTTATGCTTTAAAATGTTTCGAATGGCTACCTTGATGTAGTTAACTAGCATATACTTGACTTTATTTTTCTTCGCTTAAACTCCTTTGTTTATTCTTCTTTTAAAGTGTCAACGGGATTGAGAGAAGCAGTGTGAAATGTTAAGTAACCAATAGTGATCCAGGCAATTAACAAAGTGCCCATTCCGGTAAGCAAAAAGACCCAAATGTTGATTTCAATTTTAAAGACAAAATTGTTGAGCCAATCACTCATAACCCACCAGGCAACAGGCACCGCAAGTAAGGTGGAGGTAACAATAAGCTTTGAATAACTCTTTACCAACCTCACCAATAACAAGCCGGTGGGGGCACCCAACACCTTCCTTATCCCTACTTCTTTCTTGCGCTGTGCAAAATTTAATGAAGCCAGGCCAAACAACCCCATGCATGATATGATGATGGCAATGCCTGCAAACAATGCAAACACAGCCCCCATTTTATTTTCTGAAGCGTACTGCGAATTGATATTGTCCTCCAGAAAGGAGTATTCAAACCCAGAATTGTTATCGAACTTTTCCCATACGGATTTAACATTTGCTATGGTCCTGGGTACGTCTTCTGAATTTAATCTTATCAATACAGTATTATAATAAGGCAACTTTTGCATTATCACAGGACGTACAGGCTGATGTAAGGATTGGTAATTAAAATCTTTCACTACGCCTACAATGGTACCTCTGCTTTGATTCTCATCCTCTTCCAGCACAATTTCCTTTCCTATCGGGTCTTTGAGTTGTAATTCACGGACAGCCGCCTCATTCACGATGTACGCGTTTGCCGTATCTCCAGGAAAGGACCGATCAAACCCTCTTCCCTCCACGACTTCAAGCCCTAATGTTTTTATCAAGTCATAGTCTACATACATCTGCGAAGCATCAACATTGTGCTGCGGATCATTTATGCTATGTATAGGGTTTTGATTGAATTGGGTACCTGGCACATTGGAGGATGCGCCAACCTGTACAACTCCGGGTACATTTTTTATTTCATTTTGTAATGTTTCAAAGTTTTGCCTCATCTCCCGATCTCGAATAGGGATAAGTAGCGTTGCATCCTTGGTGAAACCGAGGTTCTTATTTTGAATGAAATTCATTTGATCGAGGATGACTACCGTCCCTGAAATTAATATGATCGCAACGGTAAATTGAAAAACCACTAAAAGTTGAGAGAACATGTTTCCTTTTTTGCTGGTAACAAACTTTCCCTTAAGCACTTGTACAGGATTAATAGATGAAAGAATGACTGAAGGATAAAGTCCTGATAGTATGCCTGTGACGATACCAATACCAAGAATGGTGACTACGAGGATTGGATTGTGGAGTAAATCAATTTGCAATTCTTTGCCACTCAAAAAATTGAAATAGGGAAGAGATATTTCTAAAGCCAAACCTGCTAGTAGGGTTGAAAACAATGCCACTAAAAGAGACTCTCCAATAAACTGAACAGACAGTTGTTTTTTAACAGCACCCAGTGTTCTGCGAACACCAATTTCTTTGGCTCGCTCAGCAGACTTGGCTGTAGTTAAATTCATAAAATTGATAGCCGCAATAATGAGGATGAGAAAGGCAGCTGCAGTCATAATGTAAACGTATTCAATGTTGCCGTTGGGCTCCAGTTCCCATCTCAGGTGCGATTTTAGATGAATGTCTCTTATGTTTTGAAGCCGAAAGCCTTCTTTGTTTTGGATGATTTTGCGCATGTCTTCATCACTTACATTGATATACTTTCCTGCCCACGACAGCAATTGACTTTCCAGCTTTTTAGGATCTGCATCGGGGCGAAGTTTAATGTAATTGAAGTGACCAAAGTCTGCCCAGGTATAATAGGCACTTTCGGGATCTTCAAATGTTTTCATGTGTACATAACTCACTAAAGCTGAAGCATGAAAATGAGACTGCCGTGGGATGTCTTCATATACGCCTTCTATTTCAATCAGGTTAGCATCGTCATTGATGGCTAAGAATTTGCCTATCGGGTCTTCATCACCAAAATATTTGTTGGCCGCGGATTGGGATAGCATAAGTTTGCCAGGCGTGCGGAGTACCTTGTTTTTGTTTCCTTTTATTATTTTGAGCGGGAATACATCAAAAAAAGTACTGTCAACAGATAGAATATTCTTTTCGTTGTATTGGATATCCTTTTCAAGATTGCGGACAGAGAAGCTTTGTTTCGTTAAACCCGGACCCCAAATGGGGGAAAGAGTCACAGCACTAATTACCTCGGGAAAATCTTTAACCAGGGCTTGCGCCATGGGGTGGGGCGTGCGTGTTTGTGGGTCTCCGGACTGCCAGTAAATGCGATAGATATTAGCTGTTTGCGGGTCGTAGCGATCGTAGCCAATTTCATCCTGCACGTAAAGCAGAATCAGGATGACAGATGCAATTCCAACAGTAAGGCCCACTACATTGATGAGTGTGTATACCCTGTTTTTGAGTAAGTTCCTTAATGTGATGAGGAGGTAGCTTTTAAGCATGGAAATGGATTTTGCATTCCAGATACCACTAAGATGCCAATAGTTCTAATCAATTGAAATACAGGTAGATAGGAAATCTGCGGTTTAACATAGTGATTCATATTGAAACAGTTAAGTGTTCCAAAATGGAACATTTAACAATATCTTTACCTATTATTTTGCCCCCTTTAGGGGGTAGGGGGTTTCCCCTTCAGGGGGTAGGGGGCAGCCTTCCTTCTGGGTGGTTCTGGTTTTAGTTGACAGAATTTATTTATTATTTAATAGTGAAAACGGGAGCACATATTCTTATTGTAGATGATGACCCTGATATTGTTCAAAGTGCACGGGTTGTTTTGCGACAACATTTTGATCAGGTGAGCACAGAATCAAACCCTCAACAACTTCCATTTTTGATTAATCAAAAGCACCCGGATGTAGTTTTGCTGGATATGAATTTTACTGCTGACGTAACGAAGGGCAGAGAGGGACTTTTTTGGTTGCAGAAGATTGTTGAGGATCATCCCTCCCTTAGTGTGGTGATGGTAACGGCTTTTGGTGATGTGAAATTGGCTGTGGAGGCCATGAAAATTGGAGCTGTGGATTTTGTGGTAAAACCATGGGAAAATGAAAAGCTCATTGCAACGGTAAATGCGGCCTTTCAACTTTCGAAATCTAAACGTGAAGTAGCCAAGCTTAAACTCCACCAAGCCAGAATGGCAGAGGTTTACGCGCAACCGGATTCTTCCATCATCGGCAAGTCCGAGGGTATCAAAAATATCTTCTCAATTATCAAACGGATAGCAACCACTGACGCCAATGTTTTATTGCTGGGTGAGAATGGAACAGGAAAGGAGCTTGTCGCCAAAGCAATACACCATCAATCTCACCGATGTGAGGGGCCATTTGTAAAAATAGATGTGGGCACCATTCCCGACAGTTTATTTGAATCCGAATTATTTGGTCATACAAAGGGAGCCTTTACAGATGCAAAACAAGATCGTGTAGGGAGGCTTGAGCTGGCTTCCGGTGGCACATTATTTCTGGATGAAATAGGGAATTTACCAATGTCATTACAAAGTAAATTGCTCAACGTTTTGCAAAGCAGGGTTATCACCCCGGTGGGATCGAATAAGTTAATTCCAATTGATGTAAGATTGATATCTGCAACCAATGGACACATAGTGAAATTAGTAGCTGAACAAGAATTTAGAGAAGATCTGCTTTACAGAATTAACACCGTTGAAATTACCATACCTCCCCTTCGCGAACGATTGGATGATATTCCATTGTTGTTGAATCACTTCTGTTCTATATATAACAAAAAGTACAATAAGTCATTGAATGTGGATTCGGGTGTTATTCAAACATTGGAAAACTACAACTGGCCAGGCAATGTGAGAGAATTTCAACATGCTGTAGAGCGGGCGGTGATTCTTTGTGAAAGCAAAAATATTACTGTCAGAGACTTTCAGTTTCCAGATAAACGTAGTATGGATCTGGAAAATTCTACAAATCTCAATGAAGTGGAGCGTAAAGCGATTGCAGATGCTATTCGGAAAAATAAAGGTAACCTGAGTAAAGCAGCAAGAGAACTTGGACTGGGTAGAACTACGCTTTATAGGAAAATCGAAAAATATGGGTTGTAAAATATTAATCTGCCAAAATTGATACTGAAAACATTCAGACTGAATATTGTATGGAGGGTGGCGGTGATCACCGCCCTTGCATTGTTGCTTTCGTATGTGTTGGCCAACAAAGAATGGTTTTTCACCCCATTGGTCCTTGTGTTGCTGCTGATTATTTCTATTTGGAGTTTGATCTACTATATTGAAAAAACAAATAAGGATCTAACCTACTTTATTCTTTCTATTAAGCAAAGTGGATTTACCACCTCATTCCCACCTGGAAAAAAAGGGGACACATTTAGAAAACTATCAGAAGTTTTTAACGATGTGATAGAGGAATTTAGGAAAGTGAATTTACAACGAGAGACTCACTATCAGTATCTACAAATGTTGACAGAAAATATTCAGGCAGGAATAATAAGTTTTGATGAATCGGGAAAAGTAGAACTGGCTAATCCGGCTGCGCTACAGTTGCTGGGGGTGCTTCGCCTGGGAAGTATGAATGAGG
This sequence comes from uncultured Ohtaekwangia sp., assembly GCA_964409415.1. Classification (GTDB taxonomy): domain Bacteria; phylum Bacteroidota; class Bacteroidia; order Cytophagales; family Cyclobacteriaceae; genus ELB16-189. The sequence continues at coordinate 304,294 of CAYPDF010000002.1, forward strand.
TGAAAAAAATCAGTACCAAACTGTTCCAGGTGATCAATGATTTGAAACCCGGACAACGGCAATTGTTTAAAACAATAATCGCAAGAAAGGAGGTACAGTTGTCCGTTCAGGTGAAAGAGCTGGTCCTGAACGGAGTTACTTATAAGATTATGCTTGTTCAGGATCTCCATCAGGAATTAGAAGAACAAGAAGTAGAGGCATGGCAAAAATTGATAAGGGTACTTACACATGAGATTATGAATTCTGTAACGCCCATTGTTTCATTGACTGAAGCAGTCAACACCATGTTAACTGAAACGGATGGCGAGCGAAAAGAACTGGAGCAACTGGATGAGGAAGACAAAGAAGATTTATTTGACAGCCTTCAGACCATTGAAAAAAGATCCAAAGGCTTGTTGCGATTTGTAAACGCGTATAAAGATTTTACGAAAATACCAGAGCTAATGCTGACACGGGTAGATATAACTAATTTACTAAAACAAACGATCAACCTCCTCCGACCTGAGTTTGATAAGAATAAAATTGTTATAGATAATGTGGGAATAGAGCACGGTCTCATGGCACAAGCCGACCCATCGTGGCTGGAGCAGGTACTGATCAATGTCTTTAAAAATGCGATTGATGCTTTGGAAGACAGAGGAAATACACAAATCAAAATTGTTGCATTTTCCAGGAGTCAAAGACTTTATGTGGAGATAAGCGATAATGGTGGAGGAATGGACAAGGAAACACTGGATAAAATTTTTATTCCTTTTTTTACTACCAAGAAAAATGGAAATGGAATTGGGCTAAGCCTTTCAAGGCAAATTATGAAATTGCATAAAGGAAGTTTGAGTGTAACAAGTGAATTGGGCAAGGGAACCGTAGTGTTGATGGAATGGTAATTTCAATATTCATTTATAAGTAACATAGAGCAATAACAATTACCTTTGCTGAACAATTTACTACCAGAGTCGGTTCTACTATCAAAACGAAAAGACAATCAAAAAATTTGACATTCCTGCGTACTACCGGTCTTCAATTACAGGTAGAGTAAAAGAATCAAGAAGAAACCTGGATATGCGGAAACAAGACTTTGCGCCTGCACGTCTTGATTTTGGTCCCGTGGTATTTTATATCGCTCGTCACTTTGGCTTTTGTTATGGGGTGGAAAATGCCATCGAGATAAGTTATAAAGCACTCGAAGAAAACCGGGATAAAAATGTATTCCTTTTAAGCCAGATGATCCACAATCAGGAGGTGAACAATGACTTGCAGAGCAGAGGCATTCAATTCATTATGGATACGGACGGTACCCAGTTGATACCATGGGAAAATTTAACGAGCAAAGATGTGGTTGTCATTCCCGCATTTGGAACAACCATTGAAATTGAGCATCGGTTGCTCGATATGGGCATTGAAGTACAGAAATACAATACCACCTGCCCTTTTGTGGAGAAGGTTTGGAATAGAGCTAACAAATTGGGTAAGGATGAATACACAGTGATCATTCATGGTAAACCCAAACATGAAGAAACAAGGGCTACATTTTCGCACAGTGCACAGGGTGGGGCATCGGTAATCGTTAAAGATATGGAGGACGCCATTTTGTTGGGAGACCTCGTAACAGGTAAAAGAAATCTGACTGATTTTGAAAAAATGTTTGCGGGAAAATATTCTGAGGGATTTAATCCATCGGTTCACTTGCAAAAAGTAGGTGTGGTCAACCAAACCACTATGCTGGCCACGGAAACGCAGGCCATTGCCGATTACTTTAAAAACCTGATGAGCGAGAAGTATGGAGCAAATCAGATCAAAGATCATTTTGCAGACACCCGCGATACTTTGTGTTATGCTACCAACGATAACCAGGACTCCACCTATGAGCTCTTAAAAACTGATGCCGACCTGGCGGTGGTTGTAGGTGGGTACAACAGCTCAAACACCTCTCATATTGTAGAGTTGTGCGAACGAAAATTTCCGACCTACTTTATTAATTCTGATGCAAAGCTGAAGTCAAGTAGTGAAATACACCACTTTGACTATAAAGCAAAAAGGGAATTGATTACTAATAACTATTTACCTTCAGAAAACCCGGTTAAGATCGTATTAACAAGTGGAGCCTCTTGCCCGGATACCCTCGTGGATAGGGTAATGCTGAGGCTTCTTGATTTTTTTCCTTCCCATAAATCTGTGGAAGAAATATTAGAAGAGTTTTGAACTAACTATATGGTTCCACGTCTTTGATTACTATGAAGAGATAATACTCAACAGTGTAACATTGATAGAGTTAATAGACTCTATCACCAAAATATTTAACTAAGTGTGATGCAAAGAATAAAACAGTAATTATTTAACACCAACCTCCAGACACTGAGTGTTTATTATACTATCGCAGTGAAGCAGAAAATCTGCTTTTATTTTCGAAATACAATTATCAGTATAGTCTTCTTCATAGTGATTAAGGTGCAATATCTGGTTATTCAGTAGGGCATCTTCATAAAGCTTGGTGTTGTGTGGAGGCATGAGGGGATCAAGGTCGTTGGTAATGATAAGTGTAGGGACGGGAATATCTTTAAGCGTATTTTCTTCCAGTGATACACGGCCGTCATGCCATTGTACGAGTGCAGGAATAAATGCTTGAAACCAGGCTACTCCTTCTGCCAGTTCAGGGTTTGACTCCATAAAGGCTTGTACATTTGCGGGTGTCCTCTCTGAAAACTCTTCATACGCGATAAAACTTAAGAAGGTAGAGTTGTTTGCTCCTTTGAGCATCCGAGCCGGAAAATCACCCAGCTCTTCGATAACCGCAGTGTCTCTGGCATTTAGGGCATGGACAAATCGCGGAACTGTTTGAAAGGCATCGGCTTTATAAAACAAGTACCTGATAAAAAATACAGCATCCTGTGGGTTGAGCGTAAAATCTCTATCTAACAGTCTTACAGTGAATGGTTTATCTTTTAAGGACTGTATGGCATCAATCGTTTCTGCCTGTAGGTTTGGGTGCATGGCCTTACAGGTTGAATCGTTGGCACACTCTTCATAGAGTTGGTTAAAAGCCCTTACTAAATGTGGAAAGCGTGCTTCGAGCGCTGTATTATCAAGAATAATTGGCTGGTCAAGTATGGCGGCATGTATTTTTGAAGAGAAATACTTCATGGTTGTGATCCCCAGTTTTGTACCATAGTAGGTGCCATACAGGTTATACTTTTCGTAGGGAAGGGCGTTCATTAAATCGCCCAAATCTTTAGCGTATTGTGTGGAGTTATATTTAGAAAGGTTGATTCCCAGGGCTTTTATCTCCGCAACTTTGTCTTTCATCGCCTTTAAGGTGATTTCCTTTTCTTCCTCAGAAGAGGCATCTGCCGCAATGATGTTGATAAAGGTTTCGCTGATGTCAGGCAGGGGACTGGATAATCCTATGCCTCGCTGCTCCACTACAATAAGGTCTCCTACTTGTCTTAACAAATGATCTTTCCAGCGATCCGGAGATGAGAGTGACCTACTCCCCGGGCCCTCGGTAAGGTAAATTACCGGGATAGCATCTACATTTTTATTCTTGGATTTGAAAATTGCAAAAGCGATCTTGATTGTTTTACCCATAGGCTTGGAATGATCTTCGGGGACTGTAAGAAACCCACACTTGATGTCCTTTTCGTTAGCCCAATTTTCCCAAGTGGAGCAATTGCAATAACTAATAGGGTTAACCTCTTTATCACAAGACCATGAGGTTGTAACTATAATTAGCAGTGCAAAAATGTTTTTTAAGAAGGAATGGCCAACCATTTTAAAAAAATACTAAAGCTCAAACTACCTTAAAAATAAGATAACTTAAATGGATTTTGTTTGAACGGGCACCTGCTATACCTATAGCGGTAATTTTCACCATAAAGGGTCAAAATATGTATTATTTCTTCTTTGGCTTATTTGCTGCTGTAGAATCTTTCTGGAACTTCGTCTGTTTGTCAGGTTTCTTTTTTTGAACCCTTTTCAGTGGTTGTTTGCTTTTTTGTTTTGGTAGTGCATCTACAAATTCTATCCCCATTTGCAACCAGTAGGCAAGATCCATTTCCTTTTTAAACCCGTCCGGTTCAACAAATACAAATCCTTTCAAAGGACTGCCGGTAAGTCCATCTCTCTGCTATACGGGTGAGAAAGTGCTTCTTCATATCTGCTTTCAATTACTGACCATTAAATCGTCTTTAACAATGCCGCAACACATTTTGTTTTTATACATAAAGCACAACCTCCTCATCATTTTCTTTTCTTCAAGTTTTTTTAAAGTGTACAGCTTTTCTCGAATTCTTTCAGCAAGCTTCTCGACATAGGCCAAATAAATGATATTAATTTATAATTTGGCTTTATCTATTTTCAAAATGGTTTGTAAAAGTACGCTTGCACCATTTGCCATATCCTGCGGTGATGTGTATTCTTTTGGGGCGTGGCTTATGCCGTTTTTACTGGGAACAAATATCATTCCTACAGGGACAATACGAGCCATGTCCTGCGTATCGTGACCGGCACCACTGGGCATATACTTACTGGTAAATCCCAATTCTTTTGCTGAGGTGGCTATCATATCCTGAATTCTTTTATCCGTTACTGCAGGCATGTCTTCATTAAGCGGGCTATAGCTAATAGCAACGCCAGTCTCCATTTCGATATTTTTAGCTGCGGTTTTTATTCTGTCAAAGACAGAAAGCATCTTTTCAAAATCTAAATCTCTAATTTCCAAAGTCATTTCTACTTTTCCGGGAATCACATTTGGAGCACCTGGCAAAGCGTTAATTTTCCCATTCGTGGCTACCTGCCTTCCCTCCATAGAGCGTACAATTCGATTGGTCTCCACTACAAATTTGGCGGCAGCCAGCATGGCATCCTGACGCTGATCCATTGGCGTAGTACCCGCATGGTTTGCTTTTCCGGTGAAAGTGACCAGCCACTGTTTTATGCCCACTATTCCTTCCACCACACCAATATTAATTCCCTCCCGATCCAGAAATCCACCTTGCTCGATGTGTAATTCAAGAAAAGCTTTGAGGTCTCCCTTTTTCCGAGCTGCTTCATGAAATCGGGTGGGATCACCACCAATATCTATCATTCCCTGACGTAAAGTTTTTCCACTACTGCTTACAAGCGATAACTCTTCTTCTGTAAGTATACCACTTATGGCTTCACTACCCACAAGACCACCTTCTTCATTTTGGAAAATGAAAATCTCTAATGGATGCTCTGTAACTATATTGTTTTCATTCATCAACTCAACACATTCGATGGCGCCCAGGGAACCAACATCTCCATCATAATTTCCACCACCGGGGACACTATCGATATGAGAACCAAATGCAATGGAAGGGAGACTATTATTTTTCCCTTTCCGCTTTCCTATAATGTTACCTGCGGCATCAATGCTTACTTCAAGCCCTGCTTTTTTCATCAGGCCCATTACGTATTGTCTTCCTGCAATATCCGCATCGCTATAGGCCACACGACTTACCCCTCCTTCCGGATTGGTTCCAAACTGTGAGAGTGCTTTAATTCGTTCCTCCATTCTTTCAGCGCTTGCTTTAATTGGTTGGCTAAGAAGTAATGCTTGAGAGGCAATAAGCAGAAGTAGTATGAGGATCCATTTCATATTATCATGGTTGTTAAATTATTCACTGGAGTTGTACAAACTTTTAAATTTCCCGTAGCTATTGGGGGATATTTTTGTCTTTGGATTCAGCCAATTTGACGGAATAAAAAAATTAAAGAACAGGTGTAAGCCTACGAGCAAGCTAAGGAAAAATTAGGTGTGAATCCATTCCTTTCGCACTAAGAGGTAGCGAACAAGCGTTTACTCTCCATATGTGCATTGTTCAGTTAGAAGTTTCTTTTTGAGAATGATCTTACTTACCTTAACCTTCTGTTTAATTTTAGGTATAAAATGTTAGTCTTTTTTATTGGATGAAAGCATATAAACTTCCATCCATCCGCAAGGAATTTGATTTTCGACTGGCGGGAACCTGGCTTTTTTATGGACTGATCGTGGGAGTGATTAGTGGACTTGGAGCAATTCTGTTTCAAACACTACTGGATATTTGTAAAGAATATACTTTTGTGCACTGGATGGGCCTTAATCCAGGTTGGCCAGGTGGAGAGAAACCTTTATTCAGACTTATTCAAGGAGACTTCAATCCTTTTCTTATTGTATTAATTCCTGCTCTGGGTGGGTTAATCGCTGGTCTTATTATATTCTATTTTGCCCCGGAAGCTGAAGGACACGGTACCGATGAAGCGATAAAAGCATTTCATCATAAACGTGGGATTATTCGTCCTACTGTTCCAATAGTAAAATTGTTTGCCTCTGTTATTACTATTGGCTCTGGCGGATCAGGAGGTAGGGAGGGGCCTATTGCTCAAATTGGTGCCGGCTTTGGTAGTTTTCTTTCTACTCGGCTGGGTTTGGATGTACGTACACGAAGGTGGTTACTTGCTGCTGGAATGGGTGCAGGTATTGGAAGTATATTTCGAGCTCCGCTTGCGGGGGCGATCTTTGCGGCTGAAGTGTTGTACTCTTCTGCAGAGGTTGAAGCGGAAGTATTGCTGCCTGCCGCAGTATCTTCCATTATTGCGTATTCGGTATATTCGTTCCGTTTTGGATTTGATCACATCTTTACCAATGTAGGGGAGCATGGGTTTTCTAATGTCTTAGAACTTATTCCATATTCTTTGGAGGCCCTGGTATTGGCGTTGGCAGCGCTACTCTTTGTTAAATCATTCTATGGAATAAGACGACTATTTTCTAACTGGGGAATTCCTAAAATTCTAAAACCAGCTATCGGTGGTGCGCTAACCGGGCTTATAGCCTTACTTCTTATTCAACTTACACAAGATCGCACGAATGTGATTGCTGTAATGGGAGGGGGTTATGGAATCCTTCAGGAAATTTTTCAAAATGGTATTACTCATATAAGCCTGGCTATTCTTTTGTTGGTAGCTTTTGGAAAGATTCTCACCACTTCTTTCACCATTGGGTCGGGTGGGAGTGCCGGTGTTTTTGGCCCCTCTATGGTAATAGGGGGAACGATAGGTGCTGCCACCGGGTATATCATGCAACTTGTATTTCCAGACATTGCGATATATCCATCCACTTTTGCTATTGTGGGCATGGCCGGCTTTTTTGCTGCCGCAGCCAATACTCCTCTCTCTACTATCATTATGGTAAGTGAGCTTACAGGCAATTATGAACTGTTATTGCCTAGTATGTGGGTATGCTCGATTTCATATATGGTAGCCCGTAAGTGGAGTATTTATGAAAGCCAGGTGCCAAGCAAAGTGTATTCCCAGGCGCATTATGGTGAATATGCACACGATATTTTTGAAACGACCTTTGTAGAAGAAGCTTACAAAGAGGGGCGAAGTGTAGTGGTGTTAACTCCGGATGTGAAAAGTGATGAGATCATCAAATTGATGACCGAAAAACGGCAGCGCATTTTTCCAGTAGTGGATAAGGAAAATCAGATTGTAGGTTCGTTTACTATTTCAGACATTACCCGTATGCTTTTGGAAGGAAAAGAATCTACCACGACAGCAAAAGATTTGATGCAGTCCAGATTGTTGGAAATTGGCCCGGGAGAAACCATTAGAAGAGCACAACAGGTTATGATGGATAATCAAGTGGAGGAATTACTTGTGGTTGATGATCACATACAGCCCGCTAGAATTATGGGTGTGATAACGGCAGCAGATATTATCAGAGCCTATAACCGTAAATTATCGGAGATGAAGTTTGGTAATGAGAAATCAGAAGCCTTGCCTGGTGATGATGAGGTGTTGGGCAATATCACTTTAAGAAATGTAATTGAAAAAGGATTGATGACTATTTCCCCCGATGCTACCCTGGGCGATCTTGTAAAGGTAATCACGCAATCCAAACGAAATATATTTCCAGTGGTAGATGTTCAGCGTAAGTATTGTGGGGTAATCTTATTAAATGAAGTGCGACAGATCATGTTTGATGTAGGTAAATATGATAAAGTGAAGGTACGAGAGATTATGGCTCCCTCTCCGGCAGTGGTGAACATCGATGACGCGATGAGTGAGGTGCTGGATAAATTTGAAAACACCCAGGCTTGGAACCTGCCGGTAGTGGATCGTTATAATCGGTACCGAGGCCTGGTTTCCAAGTCCACCATTTTTTCGGTATACAGAAGTCAGTTATTGCAGAATCAGACGAGGTAGTTAATTTTAACCGTACTCCAATCCTTAGCAGGCCACTGATGATTATCTTAACAATTAAAGTAGGAGGCAGGACAAATATACTTTGATTCTGCCGTCCTCTCAC
>CAYPDF010000003.1:0-291902 GCA_964409415.1 uncultured Ohtaekwangia sp.
ATTAAAAAAAACTTGGTTTAATCATAGATATCGCCTATGTATGTGGTCGTGCCTGTCTGCAGCAGGCAGGTGCAACCCTACATAAGTCACCACTAAATTTAGGGCTTTTTTTGTTTCCATTAAATCCTGAAAAATTGAGCAAAGAACATTTAACAACCCAATTGACAGGTCTCTGAGTCCTCTTCGCGTGACTCTGAGTGGGATTATGTTGGTGGCTATGTGGCTTTCTCTAAACTTCTTTTGTGGATCATTCCAAGTCCATTTTTTTGTAAAGTGATAATAATTTGTCAATCTTAGTTTTGACAAATGGGGCTTTGTCAGTCTTGTTCTCAAATATGATATTCCCTTTGTCAACCAATACATAGTGTGGAATACCTTGAATATTAAAGTATGATTTTAATTTATCGCCCCAAGTTCCTTCTGCAAGAAAATTGACTCCCTGCAATTCGTTCTTTTTGATAGTCATCTTCCATTTGTCCTTTTCGCTGTCAATACAAATATTTATAAAGACTATTTTATTGTATTTCTGATACTTTGAGATTAAGTCATTAAGAGCAGGCATATTTTGAATACATGGACCACACCAGGTTGCCCAAAAATTTATGTATACGATGTTATTTTCAAAATCCCTGATTGAATATAAACTGTCATTTTCATCGGTTGAGTAAAAATCGGGTATTTGTTCACCTTTGTTGAGATTTAATGCTTTGAATTGTCCCCGGGATTTTACACCCTTTAAATTTAATAAGTCTTTGTAGTCGGATATTCCATAAGCCAAAGCCAATGAGTCAATATTTGAAGAATCATTTACGTATTGAATTACACCGCTAAATAGGTATTTATAATAAACGCCTTTGATGTCAGATGTTAGAACGTCTCTTGATTTCAATAAAATGTGGTTATTGAATTTCTTAATTCTCGAATAACCCGATAGTTGATTTAATTGTTCAAGCGGCAAGTCTCTTGTAAAATAGTCATCTAAAAACCATAAATATTTTGATGAGAATAAAGCATCATTATTATTTATTTTTATTTCTTCAAGAAAATCATAATAATTCTTAGGGAAAGTATCATTAAAGACTCGGAAAGTTTCATTATAGTGCGGAATTTGTGTTTTAAAGCCTGCTCCAACATATTTTATTTCTGACATCTCATATTGATAGAACCAATCGTATAATTCATTCTCTAAGGTATACTTTTCCAAGTACTTTAGTTCTTTGTTTGTTACAGAATCTACTTTGCTTTTAAGGAGGGAATATGTTGTTAAGGATGTTAGATGTTGATTAATTGGAAATCGAATATCTGTGTACCCTAAATCTTTTTTCTTACTTAGATAATATTTATTTATCTCACTATACTTTCCCTCAAATTGAATAGCTACCTTATTTTCCTTCGGAACAAGCATTATTTGAGTAGTGTCCTCTGGGACAACCAATACGTTGTATTCATCATTGTTCGCAATAAGGATAGCAGCGTTAGGTCTATCTATTACTAAGTCTAAATAGTAAGTCCCTTTTTTGAAAATTGGTATTAACTCCGTTTCGCTTCCATCTCTTGGTATATTCGTTATAGCCTTTGCCTCTACAAAAACTGTGTCCATAGAGTCACTAGTAAGGATTATTTTTAAAACACTTGTCGAAGATATTTTGTATTTAATTTTTGTGGCCGTGGAAGTCTTATCATAATTACAACTGAATAATGAAATCAATAAAATGAAAGTCCTCATGAAGTTCACAGTCAAAAATATTGCGCTTTTTTCCTTAGTTAGTTGATTTTCTGTTCGAAGCCACATTGCTGGCAACGTAAGTGTATCCAACATATGCGCTACCAAAGTCAGATATACTCGTATATACTCCACACAAGTTATGATTTTCAGTATTACTTTCCTTGCTAATTAGTTAAAAACCAATCAGTGAGTTAGCCTGAGAGATAAGGATTTGGTCGGATGAGTTTGCAATGAAGGATACCCTATAAAAGCAAGAACTCCAGCTACCTCCTACTCATAAATCCTTATGATCTCTCCATTCCCCTTGCCTTTTACGCTGCGCACGTAGGCGTTCACCACCTTGTTCATGGGTATGGGGTTGTGACCGGGAAAATAGTCTTTGTACTTATCATAGGCATCTTCCACCATGCCCAGTGATACTACGTTCAGGCGAATTCCGTTTTCCAATTCCAGGGCAGCTGCCCGGGCAAAACTGTGGATGCCACCGTTTACCATCGCGGCACTGGCGGTCTTCACCACCGGGTCGTCTGCCAGTATACCGGTGGAAAGTGTGATCGAACCCTTCGGATTCAGGTAGTGCTGCCCGATGCGTACCAGGTTTACCTGCCCCATTAGTTTGCTCTTCAGCCCAATGTAATAATCCTCTTCTGTGAGGTCTTTGAAATCGGCCCACTTCGCCTCCCCTGCAATGCAGATGATTGCATCCAGCTTGCCAGTCTTTTCGAACATCTGTTGTATGGATTTTGAGTCTACCAAGTCCACCGTGACATCTCCTTTGGTGCGCCCGGCTACAAGTACTTCATCGTTTTCTAAAAAATGACTGCTCACTCTTTTACCGATGGTACCGTTGCCCCCTACGATTAATATTTTCATTCCCTGATCTTTACAATTCAACCGACAAGGTACGTCATTACAAAATATACTTCAATTTAATATCCAACTTGTATCCCTGCTGTTCTACCCTGGTGCATGGTCAGTTAGCAAATGTCAGTCGTTTGACCAGTGTAGGCGTAAGTGATCACTGGTCTGACGACTACAACCCAAGTGATACGTCTACAAAAGGAATTTGGCAATATATCTTTCTATCGTCCCCGTCTTCGAAGTTGTGTCTCTGAAAAGTGCTGGCAATAACGGCTCTGGCTAAGAAACGTGCGGGTTTTGGAATACGTTTCTGTTAACCGAGAACCAAGTTTTGTTTTGTGTTTTAAGTTTCAATTTTCCGTGTCAGCCCGCATGTTTTCTTAGCCTATGTTAGCTGCTGGGCGTTCTTTTTCAATATTGATTCAAACCAGAGGATAGCTGCTTCTCCTTCCATCTTGGTCACATTGTCGGCACTCCTGCTGTGTCTTATTGCATTTCTCAGGTTACTTAACTGATTGAATTTTATGGACAGGTTTTCTTTGTTTTGAAATGTGTTCTCAAATTTTGACCAAATGTTTTTGTTGCTTATTGTTTGAAAGTATTCCTGAAGGTCAAAGTATTCCAGTTTTCTTGAAAAGTCCTCAAAGTCATTTTCAGATAGTGAAGGATTCTTTTTAAGTTCTCTTGTAATTCTATCGTTTACCTTTTGTTGAATATGGGAAGGAATGAGAGTTTTGAAGGTATCTTCTGTTCCATTTTGAAGCTCTTTGGCTATTTGCTCACGAATTGAAAACTCAACTTTCTCAATTCTGTCATTGAGTTCTTGAAGGTTAACGGGTAATTCGACTTTTTCATTTATGATTATATCCTCAATAGCCTGAATGATGGAGTTTCTTCGCTCTTTAATAAACTCATAATAGTCCTCTTTGGTGAACGGATCTCGGAGTAATATTTCTACGGCTTTTCTTGAAACCAAATGAGATTCCAGTACTTTGTAAACCTTTTCTTCACTATTGTTCTCCAGCATCCTTTTTAGGTAAACATTTGGAAGCTGTGAATGGATAATTTTCCTATTGGTGTCAGCCGAAATCGCTGTACGATTCAAAATTGAATTTATGTCGTTTCCAATATGCTCTTTGCCCCAAGAATGTGGTACAATATGGTGGTCGTCCAATGCTTCATATTCCGGTAAGTCGAAAGTTTCCCAATCTCTTGCTTCATTAAGAATGAACAAGTTGAAAATTGCCTTGTAAATTGCCGACCCTTTTTGATTTTCTCTTTGTAAGTCTATGTTCTTGTAAGATGAGAGAAATTCAACAATTAAATCCGGTTCCTTATCATCATCATCAAACCATCTTTTCAAGTCCATAAAGTCTTTTGCTGATGTTGATTCAACGGAACTTGAATACCGATTTAGAAAGACGGAAGCCCAATACCATTGCCTGATTTTTCCATTAACATCTACCTTGTTCGATAAATTGGAATTTTCAACGTACTTTTTAATGGCAGAGAGAGCCGGAATTATTGAAGGGTATGGAACAAACTCGGGTTTGATGGCACCAAAGTCTCTTGGGTTCTTTAGAACCTTAATTGTTCGTTCAATGGCACTAACTGCCTCATGCCATTTATTGGTGAATTCCTGTTTGTTGTCAACAAGAACAATTTGCTCTTTGGAGCCATCTTCCTTTTTAATGGTCTTTACGGCATCTGGCACTAAGTAATAAAGATATTTAGCAGAACAATACGACTGTGAAAGAATTGACATGACCTGCAAAACATGTACTTTCATTTTCTTAGAGTCGGTAAAGTCAAGTTTTACAGAGGCCTTTTCCCATAGTTCTTTCAGCTTGATTTCTTTTGGTCTCAGAATGGCATTCAAAAGGTCGAAAATGTCTAACCGGATTCCCTTACTGTTAATGTGAGTAAAAATGTCGCAGACTTTGCCAACCTCAATATCGCTATCCAATTCAATGTAACTAATGTTGTAGCTTTTGAGAAGGTCATCCATTAAATCTTTGAGTTCTTTGGCATTGTCAATATATGTCTGTACTTGTTCTTTGGATGGCGGTTCTTCCTTCTCAGCGTACTCACTTTCGTAATTTTCGAGTTTATTCTGCCAAAAGTCCCGATATTCTTTTATCCAGTCACCAATTTCCCAACTTCCTCCTTGCATTACTCCTAATGGAAAAATATGGGATTCAAATTGCATGTCCCGATTCTCAATTAGTCTGCTATAATATTTTGTCTTATTATAATAAAAGAAGGCTTCTTCATAATTTTCTTCCAGTAGTTCATTGATATTGAGGAAAAACAAATAAGGGCTTTTCCTGTATGGGAACTTCTTCTCTGGCTGAAAGAAGGCATAATGAATTGCAGTTAACCGTTGTTGCCCATCAAGAACGATATAGTCAGGATTGTTTTTGCCAGTAAAACCGTAGATAGGCTTACAACTCAAGACATCAAAGTTCTGTTTGTTCCCTTCCCATAGCAATAAAGTCCCAATATAATAATCCATGAAAATTGACTTTATCAAATCTCTCACGTCCCAGGGTCCCCATTCAAAATCTCGCTGAAAGTCTGGAATTACAAATTTTCCTTTTCTGATTTCGTCAATCAGTTTATCAAGATGGATCTTCTCTGGTTTCTGAACATTTTTCATTTGTCATTCTTTTATTTCGCCTGGCAGCTAACGTAACTGTATCCAACATATGTGTTATCAAAGTCAGATACACTCGTATATACTCCACCCAAGTTAGGATTTTCAGTATTACTTTCCTTGCTAATTGATTAAAACCAAATGTGAGTTAGCCTGAGAGATAAGGATTGGGTCGGATGAGCGCGCAATGAAGGGTACCCTATAAAAGCAAAACCCAGCAACCTCTTGGCGGGAATGCCAGTCGTCTGAAAAGTGTAGCCTTAAGTGATCACTGGTCTGGCACCTGGGCACCTGATCCGCCCGCGCTTGTTAAAAATTTCATTTTCTATCATCATATCAATATATTCACCCCACTAAATCAATCTTATGAAACGTTTTATACTCCCCTTACTTCTCAGTATTTGTACCTGGAGCTTTTTACAAGCCCAGGAGATCACGATCGAAAAACTTAAAGAAATCGCCATTGTTGACCAGAAGGTAATGATGCCTATGCGCGATGGTGTTCGTTTGGCCACTGATATCTATCGCCCTAAAGGAGACAAGAAGGTGCCCATCATTTTTTCCAGAACACCCTATAATTTCAATACCTGGGGAGATGGTGAGGAGCGCACGCGTGGTTACCAGAGCGCCTACGATGCCGTGTCACGCGGGTACGCCTATGTGGTACAAAACGAAAGAGGGAGGTTTTTCTCAGAAGGTGAATGGGACATCCTGGGCACACCAAAAACGGATGGCTATGATGCCTTCTCCTGGATGGCAAAGCAACCCTGGTCGAATGGAAAAATCGGAACACTGGGTTGCTCGTCCACAGCCGAATGGCAAATGGCCGTTGCTGCATTGGACCATCCTGCCCACGGTGCCTTGGTGGCACAAGGATTTGGTGCGGGTGTAGGTCGCGTGGGGGAGTTTTACGAACAAGGCAATTGGTACCGGGGTGGTGCCACTCAAATGTTGTTTATATCCTGGCTGTACGGTACACAAAACGATGAATTCCGTCCCATGTTTCCTAAAGATATTACCCAAGCTGGCTTGCAGCGGGTGCAGCGCTTCTTTGACCTGGCACCCGAAATGCCACCTGTAGATTGGTCTTATGGATTGAAACACCTTCCTGTACAAGATATCATTAAAAATGTACATGGCTCAAAAGGCATTTACGATAAAATGATTGTGCGCAAGCCCAATGACCCGGCCTGGTTTGAAGGCGGCTTGTACCATGACGATAAACCCATCAATGTTCCAGGCTTTTGGTTCGTGTCGTGGTACGATGTATCTACCGGTCCTAACCTTGCCCTCTTTAATCATGTGCGTAATAATATGGCCCATCCTGAAGCAGCAGACAATCAATATTTGGTGATCGCTCCTACCCTGCACTGTTCCTACAAACGGGCTACCGAAAATACAATCGTTGGCGAACGCAGTGTGGGTGATGCGCGGCTTAACTATGACGAACAGATTTACAAATGGTTTGACCTTACGCTGAAGGGAGAAGACAACGACTTTAAATCCACTACCCCCAGGGTGCAGTATTATACTATGGGCAGCAACAAATGGCAATCCTCGGATACATGGCCACCCAAAGGTGCTGTAATGAAAGATTTCTATCTGACCAGCGGAGGAAAAGCCAATACACGAAATGGTGACGGCCAACTGGTTGCCAAAACATCAGGTAAGGATATGCCTGACTCCTTTACCTACGATCCTGAAAATCCCGTTAACTCTTATGGTGGTAATGTATGTTGTACAGGCAATGCTATTCAGGGTGGCGCATTTGATCAGTCCCAAATGGAATTGCGCAATGATATTTTGGTTTATACATCAGAGCCTTTAAAAGAAGGTATTGAGGTAAGCGGATTTATTGAGAGCACCTTGTATCTGTCTTCGGATGTAAAAGATACGGACGTAACCATCAAACTCATAGATGTGTCTCCGGATGGTAAGGCCTACAACCTGGATGAAACCATTCAGCGCGTGCGCTATCGCGAGGGTTACGACAAGGAAGTGTTTATGGAAACGGGAAAGGTTTATCCAGTAAAGATGTCGCCTATGTCTACCAGCAATTATTTTGAAGCAGGGCATAGCATCCGGATAGAAGTCTCCAGCAGCAACTTTCCGCGCTTTGACAGAAACCTGAATACAGGAGGTAATAATTATGATGAATCAAAAGGTGTGGTAGCACATAATACCATTCACCATTCCAAAAAATATCCTTCAGTAATAAGAATTCCGATTGTGAAGTAATTACTTATTAAAATGTTTTCTATGCTTCTATGTGGTTTACTTTTTTACCACATAGAAACATAGGGCACACAGGATAGACAAGTTATTCGTACTGGATTTAGATAACGGATTTTAAAAAAGTCATCGCTTAGCTGTTCGTCAATAACTCAAGTCCCACGATAAGCGCGTTACCCATCATCAACACAATAAACAGTGCAAACAGAGCGCGAAGCAACAGTATCCAGGCCATCCTCCAGGTAGTAATATACAACACAAGGGTAAACAGCAAGTAGGCGGAGGCCATAAGA
The DNA here is from genome assembly GCA_964409415.1 of uncultured Ohtaekwangia sp. Taxonomy (GTDB): domain Bacteria; phylum Bacteroidota; class Bacteroidia; order Cytophagales; family Cyclobacteriaceae; genus ELB16-189. Next base: position 7,769 of record CAYPDF010000003.1, read on the forward strand.
TGAAGTATACCCATAGTTTGCGCAGACTCAGGAGGTGGTGTTTTTCCTATCGATAAAAACTCGATAAAACAAACCACAGCGCCCAATGTAATCAGCAGGTTGCGGTACTTAAGAATCATAACTGGCTTAATCTGTAAATCTGAGCTTCTTGGTGCTAATTAATTAAGTGAAGCCATAAGTTGCTCGTTGAGTTTCACGTAATCCATGTTACCTGCTTCTTTGGCCAATTCAATGGCCTTCTTTGCCGTGGTGATCGCTTCCGCTTTCATATTATTTTTCGCCAACAATTGTGCCTTCAGGTACCACATCCAATACTGAGGTTTTTTGTCCATGTCGATGGCTTTGGTGACCCAACTCAATGCCAGCTTTGCATCTCTGTTGGTGTCATAGTAGTAGGCAGCGCCATCGTAATAACTTCTGGCTGTTGGGTTTTTACCATCGATCAACTGGGCTTTAATATCGGCCATAACCCGCGCATCCACATCTGACTCTATGCTGAACATGGCCTTGGTGTGCTCCCACTTCATATTCAGGTTAGCACTATTTCTTGTAAAGTCAGAAAAGCTGATGGTGAAGGTTTCGTAATGGCTGCTGGGATGTTTTACAGGTACATCAAACCTTAGGAAGTCTTCAGCGGGGTCGTAGCCAATCGCTCCCCACCATGAAAGGTTCTTACTGAGTATAATGGTTGCCTTCTCCTCAGTAAAAATAGTGTAAAGCGCATATTCACCGGCAGGCACAGGATGCCCGTTGAGTTTTACTTCTTCACTAAAGCTAATTTTGGTAGAAGCATTGGCCCCTGTACGCCACACTTCATTGTAAGGAATGAGATTTCCCGCCACTTGTCTCTCCCGTGCGCTTGGCCTGGAATAAACTACCTTTACTTCAGCAAAACCTATCGTACCCTTCACCTCAAAGGTTGGGCTAGCCGGGGGTGTTTTGATTTGTGCGAGTGCAATACCGCTTACAAGAATACCCAGTAACACGGTAATGTATTTTTTCATGAGATAAGTAGATCGTTTCATTTTTCAAATATATAAAACGATCTACTCATACTCTAGTCCTTCAAATCACTTTGCTCGCAAAATCAAGCTTTTTAAAAATGGCGCTGACTTTTACTTAGCTGCTCGTGTAGCAACTCATTAATTATTGCCTCCCACTTATTGACCAATTCAAATTCGCGATTAACAGACAAATTATCTCTGCTATTATCATAAAATGACAACAACTTGTCTGGATGGGTTTTGTCAGCAACAACAAATCCTAACTCCAGTCTTTCAATGATCCTGGCACTATCCCCGTTATTATTGATGGTTCTACTTTTGTTCAAAACCTTGCATTGGTGAACCTCCTTGAGGTCCACTTCCCTCTCGATTTGAGTTTCTCCATTAGTCTGAATATAAAATAACTTCAATTTGATTTTATCTATTCCAATGGCACTGTCATTCCAGATATCGTGCTGGTCTATTTGGCCACCGTATTGAGTGGCAAAGCGGTTCAATTTGTCAAGAAAATATTTTGTTCTTTTTGATCTGTTTCTATTGCTTACTACTATTGGCAATACGCATACTGCCACTAATAGCACACTTGCTATGGTTGTTCCTAAATACATGGTAATGTTCTTTTTATGTGAATGATCAGATCCTGATTATCCAAGGGATGTAATCAATGATCTCAATTTAGATCGCTTGTCAAGCGTCAAATAAAAAGATTGGTAATTACCAGAAAGAATGAAAAGGATAGATGATGTCGTGGGACTGAAATGGAAGTACCTTGTAACTGGCAAAGGTGATGTTCTTTGTCAGCAGGTGACTCCTATTAGATTCTGCTAAATGAGCAACAGACAGATAATCACCGAAACTAATTGATGTTGGTACTCTCTGTATATTTTCAAAGAATCGCTCTGCACCAGTAACGAGGATATAAAGATCAGTGGCAGCTAATGATACGTGTGTGGTTCTCTGTGGGTATTTATTGAGGTATGAATTCTCTTTTGCCCCTACTCCGCTGCTTAAGAAAAGAAGTATAAAGCCGGACAGCACCACCGATTTCAAAAAATCAATAATCCGCTTTATACTTTTCACACTACAAAGGTATACTGATTAAAAGATAATATCTATCCAATTCCATCACTTTATTATTTGCCTGTAAAGATAAAGCCAGAAATACGTTCGCGCACCATAGGGATGACACAATAAAATGGTTTAATTATAATTCTACAGCATTTCTTTTATAATAATATAAGCGAACGACCAAAAGCGAAACATGGCACTACAGTACTACCCTACTCTTAGGCAAAACTGTTAATTTAGCATCATATGGAAGAGGAAAGCAAAATCTGGTATCTGTCACAGATTAATATATTGAAAGGTTTATCAAAAGATCAGTTGATGGAACTTGGATCCCTTTGCGGAATGCAAACCCTGCAACGAGGAGAGCGTCTCTACCTGCCGGGAAAGCCCAATGATATTTATTTTCTAAAAAAGGGATCCGTCAAACTTGTTACCCATTCCAACGAAGGAGAGGAACTCATTCAGGAAATCATACAGGTGGGTGAAATATTTGGCAGGCTTCACACAGACGATGTAAGCAGTGGGATGGAATCAGCGGTGGCCATGGACGAAATAATAGTTTGTTTTCTGACGGTTAATCAATGGCAGGACTATGTATCCAAGAATATTTCATTAAACATCAAAGTGCTAAAATGGATAGGACTTAAAATACGCAGAGTAGAGCGAAAAATGGATTTGTTGTATTTTAAGGATGCGCGCACAAGGGTAATAGAACTCCTCACTGACCTCGCGCACCAGATAGGCAAACCCAAAGGAGAGCATATAGAATTAAAAGTTCGTCTCACCCATGAAGAGATTGCGCAGCTTACAGGCAACAGTCGTCAAAGTGTAACCACCCTAATGAATACCCTAAGAGAAGAAGGACTTATTGATTACGACCGAAATAGAATTACTGTCAATCAACCCTTATCGGCATCTGTAAAAAATAAATAGCAGAATAATTTTCTTCATTCAAAGAACAAACGAAGTCCCTTCTCCTCCCTGTATATTATTGGCTTAAGTCGAAATGCACTTTCAATATTCTTTTCAGTAAGGACTTCTTCTTTTGATCCGCTGGATACCAATTTGCCATTCTGAATGAGATGGATCACATCACCAAAGCGCGCTGCCAAATTCAGGTCGTGTACTACCCCTACTACCACCAAATCTTTTTGTTCTAATAGGTGCATCACCTTGTGCATAAACTGAAACTGATAGTGTATATCCAAAAAGGTCAATGGTTCATCAAGCAGCAGATAACGCCCCCGGTCTGGCACGGGATACCAAAGCTGCGTAAGCACACGGGCAAAATGAACACGTTGACGTTCTCCACCACTTAATGTCAGGTAGTTTCGTTCTGCCATTTCTTCCACTTCAAAAAACTTAAGTGCTTCCATACAGGCATCTTCATCCACTTGACGGGGCGCTCCGGCAAAATGAGGATATCTTCCCATCATCACCACTTCCCATACCTTCAGAGGAAAAGCAAGATCAATATTTTGTGAAAGTACTGCACGCATTCTGGCCAGCGTTTTATCATGCAATGCTTTACTGTTCACAGATTGATACATTACTTTACCTTCATAGCTTGTAATCTGCCGGCTAAGCACCTTCATCAAGGTAGATTTGCCGGCACCATTCGGCCCGATAATCAGGTTGAGCTTTCCGGGTATAAATTGAGCACAGACTTTGTCGAGAAGAACTTTATTCCCAATACGAACGGTAATATTTTCGGCCTCCAGCATAAGTTAAAAGTAATATTGCTTTTTGCGCAGCAAAGTGATAAACACCGGCACCCCAACGAGGGAAGTTACAATCCCGATAGGAAGTTCTGCCGGTGCCAGTAACAACCGCGACACCACGTCTGCAAGACTGAGTAGGATACCTCCTACAATGGCACTTCCCAGGATAAGAAATCTATTGTCAGAACCACCCATCAGTCGCAATAGATGAGGCACCACCAATCCAACAAAACTGATCACACCCACAAATGCAGTGGAAACCGCTACCAGCAGTACATTAAGCGCAATGACGATTATCTGCAACCGCTTTAAGTTAACGCCAAGAAAAACAGCCTCATCCTCCCCCATCATCAACGCATTGAGTTGTTTGGCATAGCGCATGGAGATGATGGTACATACCACTGTAACCGTACCAATGATCGTGATAGAAATCCAGTTGGCTCCCGAGAGTGTCCCCAGATTCCAGAAGATAATGGATCGGGCCTGAGGATCGCGGGCCAGATAAGATAGAAATCCTACACCACTAAGAAAGAGTGCATTGATGGCAAGGCCCATAAGCAGCAAAGACACCACCGAACTCTTTCCTGTGGCCCTGTTTTGCGCCAACAAGAATACGCACACGGTGGAAAGCGCTCCCCCAATACAAGCTGCCAGTGGTAAAGTCCACTCTCCCGCATGAAACTTAATGACAGAACCCAGCACAAAATATAGCGATGCACCAAAGGCGGCCCCACTGGATGTACCAATAAGCCCCGGCTCTACGATTGGGTTGCGAAATAAAGCCTGCATCAACACGCCACCTACGGCTAGGCTAGCTCCCACCAACACACCGGCAAAGGCGCGAGGTAATCTGATTTGCAAAAATATCCTTTCATTCAAATTGAGCTCCCTTCCACTCATCCAATTGGAAATAGAAGATTGTATCTCTGCCCATGAAATGGTAATGGCTCCAAATTTTAAGGAGAGAAAAAAAGTAATAACAAGAAGGACAATGAGAGCCGGGAACAGCGCCTTATTTCTATTATTGAGCCTTCCCATTCCTATGTATTAATTCCTGAAGCATAAGGATTACCTCACCCGTTCTGGGCCCAAAGTAAACCATATCGTGTTCTTCTACCCGGTAAATTCTGTTATTGTTAGCCGCTTTGGTACCCGCAACACCAGGTAAGGATTTTATTTGCTCCGGTGAACCCAGGCGATCGTATCCAAAATCGGTAAGTAAAATCACATCCGGGTCAGACTTGGCGATCACTTCGGCAGAGAGTTGCATCATACCCCGGTCACCCGGTATAGGAATTGTTCCTCCCGCCATTCTGATTAAGTGTCCGGTAGTGCTGTTTTCTGTCATGGTTAGGTATAGGTTTCCAGCTCTTCCATAGTGAATAACTACTACTTTGGGTATCTCAGTGTATTTGGTCAGCGCTTCTTCCGCCATTTGCACGTCATGATCGAGCTTGGCGTTCAATGAATCTGCCTCTTTCTCTTTTCCGAAATATTTTCCCATTTCTGTCACCAGTGCTTTTGAACTTTCAATGTCATCCCCCTTAGTTTTAAATACCATCATCGGAATTTTCAATTCTTCCATTTGTTGCATCACTTGTTCGGGGCCTACATTATTATCGTGGATAATCAAAGTGGGCTTCATAGAAAGAATTCCCTCTGTGCTGAGCGCCCGATGGTACCCGACTGTCGGTAACTCCTTTATCTCGGGAGGATAGGTACTGGAAAGATCAACTGCAACAAGATCTTTTTGCGCGCCCAGTTCATAAATGATTTCATTGTATTGCTTGGAAAGACACACGATTCGCGTTTCATTTTCTTCCTTTTGATCTTTGTTGGAAAACCTTCCGCAGCCCGTTAGTATGATTAACAGTGCATAAACAACATTGGATATTCTCATAGTTGTATGTTTTTTTTTAACAGGGGCAGATAATAAATTACCTGCCCCTGATTTTGATTTAAAAAATATATTTCAAATTTAACCCACCAAAGTAATTGATTTTATCAGGCGCTGGAATATACGCATCGGCCAATTGGTTGATGAAAACCATATAGTAGTACCGCTGACTCGTAATATTATTTGCACCAAAATAGGCATCTACATCAAAATGATCTGAAACCATCTTATGGTACCCGACCTTTGCATTCACCAAACGATAAATTTGAGATTCAAATGCTCCATCCGATGTGATGGGCATGGAATCTTTAAATGAATAATTCAAATTTGCATAGAAGCCACCGTTAGAGGATAAATCCATCCCCACATTGGCTACTATCGGAGATACCCCGGCAACAGCATAACCCGTATAATCTGCTACTTCCTTTTGACCTGACTTATTAATTGTTTCATAACTAAAGTCCTTGTACTTAAAGTCAGAATAGGTAAGGTTGGCAAACGGACGCACATAGTTTAAGAAACCTGTAGCTGATTGATAGGCATTGTAGGTAGCTGCAACTTCAAGTCCTCTGTTTTGTTGTTTGCCCCCATTGGCAATGTAACTGTATAAAGTAGTGGTGTTATTGAGAGGAACTGCAACTGAAGTCATCTTATCGGAGAATTCGGCATCAAATAGGGCCACCTGGTAGTTCAATTTACTATCCAACAAAGAACCTTTGGTTCCAATCTCAAACTGGTTGCCTACTTCTGGTCTTAACCCTGTGTTTAACTCACCGGTTGTTGAAATTACAATATTGGATCCCACTGGCGCTTTGTATCCTTTACTGTAAGACAAGTAAGCCGATATTGAACTGTTAAATACTTTGTTGATGGCAAAATGAGGAGAAACCATATTATCATAGTTAATCTCATAATGCGTTGGCTTACCACCCGAAGGTTTATTGTTGGCCGCAGAATAATTGCGATCGTCCAAATCAATATTCATTGTACTTACACCTATACCCGCAGTAATTGAAATATCGTGGGGCATTGAAAGTGTCCATTCAGTAAAAGAAGATGTCGTACCGCTAACGGCAGCCTGATTGCTTCTCAATGCACCAATTATGTTGTAGCCACTCAAATTGGTACTATCCGCTGTCATTCCATATCCAACAATCTGGGCCAATTGACGCTGCGTTTCCATTCCTACTATTCCGCTTAAACTTGTACCATTCCCCAATGAGAATTTCATATCCAATGTTGAACGCAGCCCATAGTTGATGGGACTTTTATCGGACCAACCACCGGCTGAACTGGAATTATTGCTCATCCCTGAACCGAAAAATGTAGTGGTATTATTCACCTTGTCGTTGAAACTATAAACATGACTTAGCCCTGCCCTGAAGCTTGTGATTTCAGAGTGCGCATTATTTTTGATATACCTGGGATTACCCGTATAATCACCTGTATTGTACTGATCAATGGTAAGTTCCCCACCACGTTCATCATAACTGTGGCTATACCCAAAGTAAGTATTGATCCGTTGCTTTGGGTTAGGATTAAATTCAGCTGCCATATTTACAAAATCCTTTTTTGATTCATTGTGGCTCATAAACCCATCTGAATGTTGATTTCCATAATTCACCAAAAGTGAAGCACGATCACTTCCAAGTTCCAGTTGGGTGGTATATCGCTGAAGTCCGTAGCTTCCCACCATTGCCTGCTGGCCAATAGATGTTTTCCCATGTTCAGGTTTTTTTGTTTGGAGGTTGATGACCCCTGCGATGGCCAACCCATACAATGACCCTGCGGGTCCTTTGATCACCTCCACATTTCCAATCGATCCAAAATCAATATCATCCATTAGGGTAATTCCCTCCGCATCCGTAATGGGTATTCCATTTAAATATACTTTGTACCCCTGACCATCGAAGTTGTTGCTGGCTCCTCTGAAGCCCACGCCACTGCCATATCCTCTTATATTGAATTGTTGTCCTGAAGAGACAGCGCGCCTTGACATATACACACCCGGCACATTTGTGTTTACGGCATCATCCAAAAACAAACCAGTGCCCCGTTGGATCTCTACTTCACCCATCTTGGAAATAGATTTCGGCTGGTATAAAATAGAACGATTGGAATTGGAGGTAGCGGTGATCACCACGTTATCCAGTATCTGATTGGCCACAACCATTCCTATACTTAATTCCTCATTGCAGTTTTCAACCCCCTGCTTCACTTCCCGATAACCAACAAAAGAAATAATGATGTCGGCAGGTCCGCTGCAGGGCAAAGAAAACATTCCATTATCATCGGTGGTGGTTCCGCTTCCTCCTGCAAATCGCACGTTAGCATTTGCCAGTGGCTTATTATCCACGGCATCAAATACCTTTCCCCTAAGTTGACCTGATTGGGCCATCGTGGAAAGGCTAATTAATAATCCTAAAAAGGACATGTATATTTTTTTCATGAAAATCTTTTATAAGTAAGCAACCCAAGCCCACACGTTTAACCACACGTGTGCAAAATGAGTTAATTGAATGTTGTCAGAAAACAATAATGCCAGCCAAAAGAGCACCTCATAATTTGGTTACAGATTAGAGGCGATCTATTAGAATGAGTACAGTGGACTTGCGAACATCTCATGCAACATAAGTTCACACGTCATTCTATTATATCTAAGCCAAAATGGCCGGTCTTTAAGAGAACAGAAGTGATTCTGGTGGAGGCGATTTTACCTCGTTAAAAAAAAGAGGAGGTTTTTGAAAAGAGTCGAAAGATCTTTTCTTGTGGTAGTCTATAATGAGGTCGGCTCTTAGAATCTCCTGTGCAAAATGCTTTGTGGAGAAATCGTTACGGCTTCGCTTCTTAACGGGAATATTCTTAGATGTTCCTTTTTTAAGATACGATAATGTATTGACAACAAAACTTTCAACTACATCATGCTTGCAAGTCACTACATAGCCTCCGTCAATTTTCTCGATTGAATGTATATCAAACATCATTTCCTGCCAACGAAACTCACGCCCTTTTTCTGTCCAGTTTAATCCCTCGAATTCGTCTTCAGAGAATTGGAGCACGGTAAGTTCAGGAGTGTCAGCAATTCTTACATAAGATTGAAATGCTGCCCGATGAAGAAACGCTAAGTTGGAACTAAAAAAGCCCAAAGCGGCCATCAAATAAAGCGGTAAAACAAGAAATAATGTAAAACTCCGAAGCAATACCTTATATTAGAATTTACGCATGTTCCATCAAAATTGTGAATCTAACAACCTGAAATGCACATTAAGTAAATAGCAGTGCCAAACGGTTTTTTATGGTGTTGATGTTAAAAATCCGGCATTTACTTTAAAAGTAATACATTTCTTCAATGCCACCACTTAAAGATTGCCAAATATTCAGTCAGTCAGTAACTTACTTACTATGAAAGACAAAATGAAAGATAAAATACTTGACACAATAAAAAAACCAGATAAAATAATTCTTCAGGGGATTAAGTCACTCACCCAGATAACAGGAGGTATTACCGGTATTGACTTTAACTTCTATTCAAAAATTAAAAGTGAAGCCAAGGGAAAGAGTGAGTTGACCTTCATCGGTAAAAAAAAGATGGAGAAGGTAAAGCTTCAACTTTTTACCTATAATCAGGAGGAATGCCACGAATCCACTTCGATAGATGATTTCAACAAAATAGACAAGGGCAGTTCAATTCATAATTATTGGCTCAACCTTCACGGAATTCACGATGTGGATCTGATGCAAAACATCGGTCAGTTTTTAGCGTTGGAACGCCTGACCATCCGACAACTCATTGACACCACACAGCGTCCAAAAGTGGACGACTATGATGACTATATTTTTTTTAGTGTAAAGTCGATATTAATGGATGAGAACAGGCATCTCAAAATTGAACAGTTGTCATTTGTCCTGGGTAAGAACTATGTGATTTCGTTTCAGGAAGAAGTGGGCGATCATTTTGAGCATATCAGGAATAAGCTAAGAGAAAATCTTGGTTTAATAAGAAAAAGAGAATGTGATTTCCTTTTATTTCAATTGCTTGATGCAATCCTTGACAATTATTTTGAAACGCTTGATTTAATAAATCACGAAGTAACTATTGTAGAAAAGGAAACTATCCATGACCCAAAGCAGACCACACTTTTGCTTATTGAGAAAATAAAAAAGGATGTTGACAAGATAAAAAAGTCACTTTCCCCATTCAAAGAAGCCCTGACCAATATCCTTAAAGACCGAACTCATTTTATAGACAAGAAAAACAGGAAATATTTCAGAGACCTAAAGAACAGTTGTACCTCTGCCATAGAAGAAGCCAATGCCACGTATGCAGCACTGGAAAGTCTCACCAACATTTATTTTTCATCATTAAGTCAAAAGATGAACGAGACGATGAAAGTGCTCACGACAGTTGCTACTATTTTTATTCCACTCACCTTTATAGCCGGCATCTATGGGATGAATTTTGTAAACATGCCAGAGCTGACATGGAAGTATGGCTACCTGGCTATCTGGGGGGTAATACTCGCAGTATTGACAGGGATGATTGTCTACTTTAAACGAAAAAAATGGCTTTAGGAATCTGAAGCAGCTCAAATCGTGACTGCTTGGAGCCGTTGGTGTATAATTATGTTCATTAATTAATCAATTTGTAGCACCTTGGTTTACCTAATTCATCAAATCTAAAACATACCATAGTGCTTAAAAGACGTGATTTTATAAAACTTACTGCAGGAAGCACAGCTGGAGCTGCCTTCCTTGCCTCATGCAATTCATCTGCTGAAACCACCTCGAAAGCAGATACTCCTCTTGATAAGTTAAAGCCAATGACTGGTGATGTTAAGCCCATCACGGTAGCCGAAAGAGAAGCAAGAATTGAGAAAGCCCAAAAATTAATGGTGGACAACAAAATCCAGGCATTGTATCTGGATGGGGGTACCAGTATGAATTACTTTACCGGTATCCGTTGGGGAACAAGTGAACGAATGATGGCAGCTATCATTCCGGCCAAAGGAGAAGTAAAATATATTAGTCCGGCTTTCGAAGCAGAGCGTGTAAAAGAGCTAATGACTATTGGTAATGACATACGCGTATGGGAAGAACATGAAAGTCCTTATAAACAAGTGGTACTAGCATTTAAAGACTTCGGTATAAATAGCGGTAACATTGCTATGGAAGAGCAAGTTCGTTTTTTCTTGTTTGATGGCATTCGCAAAGAAGCATCACACCTAAACTATATCAGTGGTGATCCGGTTACTGCCGCCTGTCGTAAGTATAAGAGTGCTGCTGAGATTGCATTGTTACAAAAAGCCAACAACATTGCCATTGAAGCTTACAAGGCTAGTGTGCAAATGCTTGAAGAAGGAATGACTCCACAAGAATTTTCTGCCATCACAGCAGAAGCACACAAACGCCTTGGAGTAAGTGGAGGAATAGGTGCCAACTTTGGCGAACCTTCAGCTTATCCTCACGGGAGCATTCAACCACAACATTTGAAAAAAGGAGATATTGTTTTGATGGATGGTGTGTGCAAAGTGGAAGGATATAGTTCTGACATCAGCCGTACCATTGTATATGGTGCTGAACCGACAGATCGTCAGCGGGAAGTATGGAATCTTCAAAGAAAATCACAAGACGCTGGTTTCGCAGCGGCTAAACTGGGCGACCCTTGTGAGAATGTAGACATTGCAGCACGTAAAGTATTGACTGACGCAGGTTTCGGGCCAGGTTACAAAGTGCCGGGATGCCCGCACCGCACCGGTCATGGTATAGGAATGGATACCCACGAATGGGGTAACATGGTCTTGGGCAATAAAGAGCCATTAAAACCGGGTATGTGTTTTAGCATTGAGCCTACAATTTCTATTTATGGCGAGTTTGGTGTGCGCACCGAAGACTGCGCTTACATGACAGAAGAAGGCATCAAATGGTTTACCCAACCAAGTCCAGCTATTGACAAAACTTTTGCTTAAAAAAATCCTAACCACTAATCTAAATTAAACTCTAAACTTCCACACACCTATGACCCTTAAAAGAAGAGATTTTATAAAACTTACAGCAGGAACAACTGCTGGAGTTGCACTATTGGCTGGCTGCTCAACACCTGCTGCCCCACCTGCAACAAACAGTCCACTGGACAAACTTCAGTCTATGACTAAAGACATTGTGCCTATTTCCAAAGCAGAAAGGGAATCAAGGATAGAAAAGGCACAACGCCTTATGACTGAAAATAAAATTGAAGCGCTGTACCTTGATGGAGGCACAAGCATGGCATACTTTACAGGTATTAACTGGGGCACCAGTGAGCGGATGATGGCCGCAATTATTCCTGCAAAAGGAGAAGTGAAATATATAAGCCCTGCATTTGAAGCAGCACGCGTGGAAGAGCTAATGACCATTGGCAACGACATACGGGTATGGGAAGAGCATGAAAGCCCATACAAGCAAGTAGCTTTGGCATTTAAAGACTTCGGAATACGCAGTGGGAATATTGCGATGGAAGAACGCGTAAGGTTCTTCTTGTTTGACGGAATTAGAAAAGAGGCATCAAATCTCAACTATGTAAGTGGAGATCCTGTAACCATTCCATGCCGCATGTTCAAAACGCCTGCTGAAATTGCTCTGATGCAACGTGCAAACGACATTACTATAGAAGCTTATAAAGCAAGTGTAGCCATGTTGAAAGAAGGAATGACACCACAGGAATTCAGTACAATCTCTGCGGAAGCGCACAAACGACTTGGGGCAAGAGGTGGTATTGGTGTAAATTTTGGTGAGCCATCGGCTTACCCACATGGAAGCATCCAACAACAATATTTGAAAAAAGGTGATATAGCACTAATGGACGGAGGATGTAGTGTGGGCGGGTATAGTTCTGACATCAGCCGTACCATTGTGTTTGGCGCTGAACCTACCGCCCGTCAGCGCGAAGTTTGGGACTTACAGAAAAAATCGCAGGCCGCTGGCTTTGCCGCTGCCAAATTAGGCGACCCCTGTGAGAATGTGGACATAGCAGCACGCAAAGTGCTTACCGATGCCGGCTATGGACCGGGATATAAAGTTCCTGGATGCCCTCACCGCACTGGTCACGGTATTGGTATGGACGGACACGAATGGGGCAATATGGTATTGGGAAATAAACAGCCCCTTATGCCTGGCATGTGCTTCAGTATTGAACCAACTATTTCTATCTATGGAGAATTTGGTGTACGCCTTGAGGACTGTGCGTACATGACAGAAGAAGGGGTGAAATGGTTTACTGTGCCAAGCCCAGCTATCGACAAACCTTTTCATGATGTAGCTTAATCTACTGTTCTAATAAATAAAAATTTTAATCATTAGCTATGACACTCAAAAGAAGAGATTTTATAAAATTATCCGCAGGCACAACGGCCGGAGTAGCATTACTCGCTGGCTGCACCACACCTGATTCCTCCGGAGTAAAATCAGACAGTCCATTGGATGGTCTAAAATCCATGACAACAGACATTGTTCCTATTTCGGTTGATGAGCGCATGGCAAGAATTGAAAAGGCACAGCGTTTGATGACTGAGAATAAAATCAATGCATTGTTTTTGGATGGCGGCACCACCATGCAATATTTTACCGGAATCCGATGGGGAACGAGTGAAAGGATGATGTCAGCTATTATTCCTGCAAAAGGAGAAGTAAGGTATATAAGTCCTGCCTTTGAAGCAGCGCGTGTGGAAGAACTGATGACCATCGGCAACGACATTCGCGTGTGGGAAGAGCACGAAAGTCCTTATAAGCAAGTGGCACTTGCCTTTAAGGATATGGGAATATCTACGGGCACGATTGCTATGGAAGAGCGAGTTCGATTCTTCTTATACGATGGCGTAAGGAAAGAAGCACCAAATCTCAATTATGTAAGCGGAGATCCGGTGACCATCCCCTGCCGAATGTTCAAATCGCCTGCTGAGATTGCATTGATGCAACGCGCCAACGACATCACCCTAAGGGTACACAAAATATGTGCAGGAATGCTGAAAGAAGGAATGACTCCCCAGGAGTTTCAAGCCTTATTCTCCGAAGCGCATAAACGACTAGGTGCACAAGGCGGATGTATTGTCAACTTTGGAGAAGCTTCTGCCTACCCACACGGAAGTATTCAACAACAATACCTTAAAAAAGGAGATATCATCATCATGGATGGAGGTTGCAATGTAGGTGGGTATGCATCTGATATTACCAGAACGGTTGTATTTGGTGCGGAACCTACCGCCAGGCAGCGTGAAGTATGGAACCTTGAAAAGGAGTCCCAATCGGCAGGTTTTGCCGCTGCTAAATTGGGTGACCCTTGCGAGAATGTTGATATTGCAGCACGAAAAGTGCTGGTAGATGCGGGATATGGTCCGGGCTATAAACTTCCGGGACTGCCACACCGCACCGGTCATGGTATTGGTATGGATGGCCACGAATGGGGCAACATGGTGCTGGGAAACAAACAACCGCTTATGCCAGGCATGTGCTTTAGCATTGAACCCAACATTTCCATCTATGGTGAATTTGGTGTTCGGCTGGAGGACTGTGCGTACATGACAGAAGAAGGGGTGAAATGGTTTACACCACAAAGCGATTCTATCGATGACCCTTTCAAAGGTGTAGCATAGGAAAACATATAATTTGATAGTAAAAAACTGACTTACAATTGCAAACTTTTGAGATATCTCAAAGGGTTTGTTATTTTTAGCAAGAAACCCCCATCGCAATGAAATACTTCCTGCTACTCGCTGCCATCATTTTCAGTGGCTATAGTTCTTTTGGTAACACAACTCTTCAAAGTGATTCTATTGTTGAGGTTTCACACCAAGTCAAATCCTTTAATGTGGAAGAGGCCACGCGAAAGTATATGGACACCCTTACCCCTCAGCAAAAAGAAAAATCCGATGCCTATTTTGAAGGTGGTTATTGGTTGCTGCTATGGGGGCTTCTCTATGGCATTGTTGTAGCATGGATTTTCCTATCAAAAGGCTTGTCTGCCAAGATCAAGGGTATTGCTTCGAAGGTGAAGAATATAAATTTACAGAATGCAATCTATCTCCTACTCTACTTTATTGCAGCTTACATATTATCGTTTCCTCTCAACCTCTATGAGAATTTCTACCGCGAACACCAGTATGATCTTTCTAACCTTACCTTTGGTGCGTGGATGAAAGAAGAAATGATTGGACTGGTGCTCATGACAATATTTGGGAGTATCGTGCTTGTCATTCTCTACATGACCATGCGCAAAGTAAAAGAAAGATGGTGGATATGGGGAGGACTTATCACTTTCTGCTTCCTTGTTTTTTTTATGTTCATCGGGCCGGTATTTATTAGCCCACTTTTCAATGATTATAAGCCTTTAGAGGAAGGTCCTGTGAGGGAATCCATATTATCCATGGCCAGGGCAAACAGTGTGCCCGCTGACAACGTCTATCAATTTGATGCTTCCAAACAAAGTGACAGGATCAGTGCCAACGTGAGTGGTATCGGCAGCACCATTCGCGTTTCACTAAATGACAACTTGCTCAATCGCTGTACACCAGAAGAAGTAAAAGCCGTAATGGGTCACGAGCTTGGTCATTATGTGCTCAACCACGGGCCGGAGGATTTAATTTATTTTAGCCTTATTATTATCATTGGTTTTGCTTTTGTGAATTGGTCATTCCAAAAAGCAATCAATAAATGGGGAAGT
Source organism: uncultured Ohtaekwangia sp. (assembly GCA_964409415.1). Classification (GTDB taxonomy): domain Bacteria; phylum Bacteroidota; class Bacteroidia; order Cytophagales; family Cyclobacteriaceae; genus ELB16-189. Next base: position 23,150 of record CAYPDF010000003.1, read on the forward strand.
AAATGGAATATTAAAGACATTTCAGATGTTGCAGGATTCCCCTTGTTTGTGGTACTCTTCTCCATCTATCTTTTTCTTGCCACTCCATTTTTGAACAGCGTAATCAGGAGCGCGGAGATGGAGGCAGATTTATTTGGTCTAAACGCAGCGCGAGAACCCGATGGTTTTGCATCTGTAGCCATGAAATTATCCGAATACCGGAAAATTGAACCAGGCTATTGGGAGGAAATTTTCTTTTTCGATCATCCCAGTGGACATACACGCGTGCTCACCGCCATGAAATGGAAGGCAGAGAATCTCAATAAGATAAATTAACCATAGATTCCATAAGCCATATTAAAGAATCAATTGGTGACTTTAAAACTGGTGAATAGAATACTTATCTCCTAAGGGCCCTACTTACTGTTTGGGCTTTGGTGGAAAGTTCTTGAGGGCAATTGATATCCCTCTGCGAATATTCTTCTCGGACAAATCAGGATGTAGATCCATATATCCAATGGCTTCCGACCTCCATACCATTCTACCCTCTGATTTATCCACCATATGAATCACAATAGTTCCTTTTAGGTAGTTGATTACCTCCTGATCGGGGAAGGGCTTGAATTCATAAATATCATCATTACCGTGATGGTAGATAATGGATGATTCATTTTGAACAGAGATATGAAAATCGATCAGCAGATCAGGATTATCATCATTCTGAGTAAGGCCTTTTTTATTCATTTCGGCAACAATGGACTCCATTATTTTCTCTCTAAGCAAACTGTCGTTGAGGTAGGTAGGTCCGCTGTAAGTAAACTCACAACCGTTTAGCCAACAGAAGGTCTTATACTTTGTAAAATCCACACTCTTGTCATAAGTAGAATGAACTTTTACACTACAGCTTGAAAAGATTATTACCAATGATAGGATGCCAAGAAGTTGAAATTGCTTCATTTTTCTATTTATTTTTACAAAAGTACTTTATGCAGAAGCAATAAAAACTGATAATTATCAGGTATCCCCCTTTTCATCATTTGATAAGCTTACCCCCATTCACCCAAACTTCCTCTCCTACTTTCACATTAGCATTAGTGAAAAAATTCCAGCGCACATATCCACCTCCCACATTTCCCCCCAATTCAGAATTATCTCCCAATGACAAGCGAACCACACCAGCTCCATAGCCATAGTATGGAATCCAAGGTTTATCATCCGGGATAGCAAGCATTGGATTAAATCCTAAAGCAAATTCTCTAAAAGATTTTCCTGCTTCCCCTGCATTCTTCATTTCTTCCTGAACTGCCTCAAGGTTTTCTGTTGCCTGCACATCCACCACTTTTCCCTTCTCAAATTTCATTACCAAACCTTTTACCAGTTTACCACTCCACTCAGAATCAGGGAAGGCAATGGATCCATTAACGGTCTCTTCAATGGGAGCTACACGAATTGCGCCTGCAGGCAGCTCCACTTCTCTATCGATCAGGGTAGTGGCCAAAGCCATGTGGTTTAGTGATGCATTTCCATCTTGCTTAGTCACCTTTCTGTTTCCAATTTGAAATTGGATGTTGGTTCCGGCTGGTGTAGTCACCGTAATCCAATTTCTACGCATAGCGCTATCAAACTCAATTTGTTTTGCTGCCAATGCGGGATAATCAGTTTGGAGCAATACATTTTCATAAAACACATCAATTGAACTATCTGGCTTCAATAATCTTCCATTCAAATCATAGGCTCCCTGCCAGTGAAAGTGTATCGTCCTGCCTTTTCCTTGTTTCAGCACATCTTGCAACCCTGCATACACCTTATCGTCTGGAGTAGCTCCGGGTAGCATTATACCTAAATCTACTGAGCTTAAGAATGAAGAAAGTTCCTCTCCATTAAGATTTTTCAAAGAAGCAATAAAGTCTGTATTCCAGGATTCAGGTTGAGTGGCATCAATGCTTGCCGTTCCCAGGTACTTTGCTCCGGCATTTTCTATACCGTTTTTCAACAAGGGAATAAGCGGATCAAATTGACCAGATTGTGCGACTAACAACACCTGCTCATTGGGTTGCAATTGAGATTGTGTAATTAACTTGTCAGCGATGGCGTGCCAGTCTAAATAATTCATAGAAGCATCTTCAGTTTGTTTTTGTTGTGTCCCACACCTGAAACATGTAATCATCACCAGGCACAGTAATAATGAAGTTTTATTCATAGACTTTCAATTGTTTCAATATAACTGTTTTGAACAGAAAACTAAAGGCGTATTTTCTTCACCGCTCACTGATTGGATTTTGCAATGATTTGTTCAATAATTTCAGTATAGTATTTACCAAAATAAGGCCCTACCCAATTTAAAGCACGTACTTCTTCGTGTGCGCTTTTCGAATAATGTGCATCTGCAGTGACGTACCCCGTGTATTCTCCATTAAAACTCGTGATGATCAATTTGGAATTCACAGCAGCAGCTTTTGCTTCAAAGTTACTGTCTCTGAAAATTTCTCCTGAGAAATCGCAGGAAGTACCCAGAAACAAGATATCCCCAATTTTAACCACATCAATCTCTCCTGTCAATGGACCTGTCAACCACTCAAACACCCAATTCCTTAATTTAATATTTTTAGTAAGCCGAAGTTGGGATGGGCCATGTTCTATTTTAATGTGACCTGTTTTAATGAGCAACTGATTGCTTTCTGGAATTTGTTCTGCTCCCAAAATATTTCTTGCTAGTGATTTACCTACCAAGTTAACAAACGGAAATTCATAAATGGGTAGTCCTGCAATCCCATGACTTCCCATCATACCTGCAAGAAACTGGCTGTACTGATATTCTTTTTTCAATTCCGAAATTACCACCCCCGGATAATCAGCAGAAAGTGAGGTGCCATTTCGTGAAATTAATGTCGGGTGAACGCTAAAAGTGAACAGAAGTGCTTTAGTGCTATCATCGCGAATCACGCTAATACCTCGTAGTTTACCATCTACGAGCGATTTCCCAGTCTTATCCATGCGGTGCGCAACATATTTCAATCCGCTGGCTTCCCAGTTAGACAAAGTGGCAGGGCGCATGCCGTCTTTTGCCTTCTGCATGTGTTGAATAATATTATTTGCCAGTTGAATCATCCACGCTTCCTGATAATCACCCATCAGAAATTCACCCAACTTTGTTGGATCCCAGCCACCAACGCCAGCATGTGTGTGTGTGTAGCTGAAAAATACATAAAATCGGAAGTGTTCAACCTTGCATTCTTTATTAAAAGTTCCTTTAATGCTGGCGGGAACAACAACAGATCAACAGAAATAAAATAGACCGTGGTGCTTCCATTATCGATGGCTAATATCCTCGCATACAAAGAGTCATGGACATCAGTAAATTTTTTTCTTATCCCATAGCCAGCCATAGCCACCGAATGGTCTGGGACAATTGAAAATTGGCTCCACCCTACTTCTAATGGTTTTGAAGATGGATATTCATTCAAACGAAATGTATCCAGCTTTTCCATCATGCGATGATAAAAGGGCTGCCGGGCCAGAGGGGTATAATCAATGGGGGCGACCAGGCTTAAAAGCAGTATGGCTACGAACAAAAGAAAAAATGATAACCTCTTGATGATTTTAATTGTCATAAAAAATAAATCCACCTAAACATTAACAATAGATTTTACCTTTTGGTGGTTCGTAAGCCAAATACCGGTCCGGTTCGGTGGCCCACATGGCCTTTAAATTCAACCCTAATTTTGTTTGCACTTAAGGTGAGGGATTCAGGGATATTGTATTTGACGTCAATAAAAGCACCGTCTTTCTTCCCCGAAATATTTTCGGTTGCAATTTTCTGGCCATCTATCAGTATATCAAATGTTTTTTCTCCCGTATACCCACCCCAATAAGACACCACCAAGGCCATAGGCTGACCGGTCATCACTTTCATATCAAAAGAAAACCAACCACCACGATTGGCTACCCGTGCCTTTCTATCCTTCATGGTTTCAATATAGACACTGTCACCCTGAAAATTATGATCTCGTTCTGGCTGCATTTCTCCAGGTTGCACAAAATCGTAGGTTAGTACCTCTAACTTCTTTTTCCTTTCTATTTCTTCATTAAAAGATTTTTTATACACTTTCCATGTTGCTTCATTAAAAATATCCCAGTAAACGGAATAAGTACGGTCATAAATTTCATAAAAAGGCCTTAGTATAAAATCACGTGAACTAATTCCATAAACTTCAAATTCGTTTCTCTTATCGGTCGCTTTTGTCCAGTGATTTGGGTTCCTGTCTTCTGTCAAAAGTACAGGAACATAATCAGGTTGGGCTGCAACAGGATCATTTTTTGGCCCCAAATCGCCTGCCATTACTAAAGGACCGTACATTATGGCTACCCTACTCGAATCATCAGGCATCTCTTCCAATCGAAGGGTAAATGGAAATTCCAACTTAACTTTATCTCCTGTTTGCCACTCACGTTGAATGGAAACAAAATCACCGGGTCTCTTGTTAGTTTTTATCTCCTCCTCATTTACCCAAATTCGCACACCTAGTTTGGCCCAATAGGGATAGCGTAATTTTAAATTTAATGTTTGAGGCTTGGATATCTTAAATTCAAGAAGAGTTTGTTGCTCTTTAGGAAACTGTGTTGTCTGTGTTATTTCTATTCCCTTCTCTGCCCAATTGAGTTGAGAGGCAATAAATTGAGACACATACAATTCACTGTCATTGTAAAAATAAATTGAACCTCCATACTTCGAATGGGTTTCCATTCCAGAATCCACACAACAAGTAAACGCATCATAGTCCTGGAAATATTTGTTCCCTCCCATCTCAAGGGAAACATTATAAATCACTTTTCCATTCTCAGGATTTTGTGATGACAAGATATGATTGAACAATGCCCTCTCATAGAAGTCAGCCATCTTCGCATCCTGTTTCCACTCAAACAGGTGGTTGGTAAGCTTAAGCATGTTATACACATTGCATGTTTCTGTTGTACCATCGCTTAATCTATTCCTCAATTGATCTGGCGGACCAAAGTATTCGTGGTTACCATTTCCACCTGTAACGTAAGAATGATGGTTCACTACCCGATCCCAAAAAAAGATAGCTGTATTTTTTGCCTTGTCGTTTTTCGTGAGTTCATAATCACGGGCCAATCCAATAAATTTCGGAATTTGTGTGTTGGCATGTAATCCAGACAAAACATCTTTGCCCATTGCCATTGAATCCAAAACTGCCTTTTGATAAAATGTTCTGGATAGCTCAAGGTATTTGCGATCACCCGTATCTCCATATAAATCGGCAAGCACTTCATTCATACCTCCGTATTCGCAGGCGAGCATTTTCTGAATTTGATCATCATTAAGTGGCGTAACAATCGTTGATACCCAATCCGCAAAACCTTTTTCTATCTCCAATGCTTTTTTAATTCCCAGTAAATGATTGGCATCTCTTAAACCAGCCATCAGCTTATGATAGTTATAAAAAGGAGACCACAAACCATTAAGGTCAAAGCCCTGAGAACGGATATCGCCCTTCGCTACCTGCTCTTCAAATATTTTTCTGCCATTTGGAATTGCCCCAATGTAACCACCTCCATTTGCCTGCTGACATTCATACAGCTCATTTACTATGTACACTGCACGCCTTTTAAACTCTTCATCGCCTGATGTTTTATACATCATAGAGATTGCAGACAAGTAATGCCCTACACTTTGGCCTGCAATAGTCTTATCTTCCCACCCATGATAATGTTCGGCCTTTGGCTTAAGTCCTGCCTCTATTCGGAATTTTGCTAAAAACCGATCTGGCTCATATCCCAACAGCACTTTTTTGTTGAGTTCGGTGGCATGTTTGAATGGGCCATCCAATAAAGTCACTTGACTTAAATCAAAGGGAATTACCTTTAAAATATCACTTGCTTCTTTTTTTTGGCATGAGATAACCAAAAGAACAACCAATCCAAAAAATATATTTGATCTGCAAAATAGAACCATGGTTATATTGTTTTTAGCAAACAAATATAACCCCCCATATCATTGGGTTGATAAGTGATTTTGATTAAAGGAGCGGCCAATGATTATAAAATCCGTGGCCTTTTCAGTTTTAAACTACTATCTGTATAATTCTCATTGCATTATTTTGGATTTAACAATACTTTGACATCGCTAGACTAAAAACCACATTTTTATGAGATTCTCTTCTATTAGTGCCCTTGTTGTCTTATTTGTTCTATGGATGGCAAGTGATAGTGCTTATGCACAAAACCAAACAAAACCAGTTTTTGATCCTTCTTTCTACAATAACCTCACATGGAGAAATATTGGTCCCAACCGTGGCGGCCGATCGCTTAGCTCTATGGGAAGCCCAGGGAGAATCAATGAATACTACTTTGGAGCCACCGGTGGCGGACTTTGGAAAACTGTAGATGGTGGAAATGAATGGTTTCCCGTCACAGACGGGCAGATCAACTCCTCATCCATTGGGGCTGTTGCTGTTGCTGAAACCAATCCCGACATCGTCTATATTGGTGGTGGAGAATCGGAACTCAGAGGAAGTATTACTCAAGGTGAAGGTGTATACAAAACTACCGATGGTGGAAAAACATGGAGATCGCTGGGGCTCAAAGATACTCAGGTAATTTCCCGCATTAGAATTCATCCTACCAATCCTGATATAGTATATGTGTCCGCACTGGGTCATCCCTATGGTGATAACGAAGAGCGCGGAGTATTTAAGTCTACAGATGGCGGTAACACCTGGAAAAAAGTATTATACGTAAGTCCAAAAGCGGGAGCAGCCGATCTTATTATTGATCGTACCAATCCGAAGGTGCTTTACGCTTCAACTTGGCAGGTTTACCGCAAGGCCTGGAAAATGTGGGGAGGTGGACCAGATTGCAAACTTTGGAAATCTGAAAATGGTGGAGACACATGGACCGAGTTAACCAAAAACCCAGGTATGCCAGAAGGCCCACTTGGAAAAATCGGTGTTACTGTATCTCCCGCTGACCCTAACCGTGTGTGGGCAATTGTTGAGGCCAATGAAGGGGGTGTGTTCCGCTCCGATGATGGTGGATGGACCTGGAAAAAGGTGAACAACGAACGAAAATTACGCCAGCGTGCATTCTATTATTCACGCCTGGTAGCTGATCCCTTAAATAAAGATATAGTGTATGGTCTCAATGTAGACTTCTGGAAATCCACAGATGGCGGAGTCACTTTTGATAAAGAAATTCAAGTACCTCATGGCGACAATCACGATTTGTGGATTGATCCCAACAATCCCCTTCGCATGATCACCTCAAATGACGGTGGTGGATGTGTAAGTGTAAACGGAGGCGAAACCTGGACAGAGCAAGACTACCCTACCACACAATTCTATCATGTAATGGCCACCAGCGATGTGCCTTATCATGTGGCAGGTGCACAACAAGACAATAGCACCTTGGCCATGCCAAGTGATGGATGGGATCACATGCAGGCCGGTGGCCCTAACCACGGATGGTATTATGAAGTAGGTGGAGGTGAGAGTGGATGGATTACACAAAGTCCAACGGACCCAGACGTGTTCTATGCAGGAAGCCAGGGCGCACTGTTAACCCGTATTAACAGAAAAACCGGACAAGAGAGGGACATTCAGGTCTATCCCAGATTCTTTTCTGGTGAGCCCGCAAGTGCTCTCCCAGAACGCTGGCAGTGGACTTTTCCTATTATGTTCGCTCCGAAAGACCCCAGCATCATGTACACCTGTTCGCAACACGTGTGGAAAACAACCAATGATGGACAGACCTGGGAAAAAATCAGCCCGGATTTAACATATGCTGATCCGGAAACACTTGGAATAACCGGGGGGGTTATCACCAATGACATGAACGGTCCGGAGATTTATGCAACCGTATTTGCCTTGGCACCCTCCCATCATGATGTGAATACCATTTGGGCAGGTTCTGATGATGGGAAAGTGCACATCACTCAAAATGGAGGTAAGACCTGGAAGGATATTACGCCCAAAGATTTACCTAAGTTTTCGCGCATCAGTATTATTGATGAGTCAGTGCACCATCCAGGTACATTGTACTTAGCAGCAAACAGATATCAGGTGGATGATCGTCAGCCTTATGTGTTCAGAACTACTGATTATGGAAAAACATGGACCAAAATAATCACCGGAATCAAAGACGGGCATTTTGCCAGAGCGGTTCGGGAAGATCCCGAAAGGCCCGGCCTACTGTTCCTCGGTACAGAACATGGTGCTTATGTTTCGTTTAATGCCGGTGACTTATGGCAACCCCTACAACTCAATCTTCCTGATACTCCAATCCGCGATCTAGTAATTAAAGATAACGATGTGGTGTTGGGAACGCACGGGCGAGGATTCTGGATTTTGGATGACATCAATCCGCTGCGTCAAATTACTGCAGAACTTGCCAAGCAAAACACAATACTGTTCAAGCCAAGTGATCCTATTCGTGGAATTTATGACCTTAAGGTTCAATACTATTTAAAGAACAGTCTTGATTCTGTAAAGATTGAAATTCTTGATGCCCAGGATAAAGTGATATCAACTCACGTAGGAAAAGAAAAGGTAAACAAAGTAAATCCTAACCTTCCATGGTGGATGAGAGGAGGAAGTACAAAGCCAACTACAGGAACAGGCCTTAACTCCTTTACCTGGGATTTGAAATATCCTGGTGCCACTGTGTTTGATGGTATCATTATCTGGAGTGGTCGTCCGCAAGTTGGACCCACTGCTCCTCCCGGAGATTATAAAGTACGATTGACTGCTGGTAGCTATACGGATACTAAGCCTTTCACTGTAAAAATCAATCCCAATTTGAAGGGTGTAACCACAGCCGACCTAAAAGAAACATTTGATCTAGCCAACAATATTCGTGACAAAGAAAGTGCGGCCAATGAGGCGGTCATTAAAATACGTGATGCGCGCAAGAAGATTGAAGAAGGGTTGAAAAGCGTAAATGATCCCGCAGCTACGAATGCAGCCAAAACATTTTTGGATAAAATAACGGTAATAGAAAATGATCTTTACCAAACCAAAAATCAAAGCGGGCAGGATCCTTTGAATTTTCCTATAAAACTTAACAACAGGTTGTCTGCTCTGCGAAGAAGCGTTGAGACCGGTGACGCAAAACCAACTGATGCTGCTTATGTAGTGTTTAAAGAACTTTCAGCTGAGCTGGATGGACATTTGAATAAATTGAATGCCATATTTAGCGGTGAGGCACCTAATCTCAATCAGAAATTAAACCTGGAGATTAATTAACACCAGATAGCTCCCACTTTAAAAAGCCCTGTCGAGATTTCGATAGGGCTTTTTGTATAAATGTATTCATTAGGTCGGAAGACCTGACTTCAATAAAATCTTAGCTCGTTGTTCAAGAGACAACAAGGGCCAGAGGCCAGCTTCTATACAATGGATCTGGCCTTCATTTTAATAACTTAGTATTACTTATAAGGTATTGCATTTACATCAGCATATGCCACTTAGATATTAGCCAATTTTCCCTATATTGATGGCCTTAATCCAAAACCTAACTAAACTATGGAAAACCGAAGATCATTCATTAAGAAGTCGGGGTTGTTCCTTACTCTTAGTGCATTTCCGATGAGTGCCTTTTCAAAATTATTTAGACTCAGCAAGAACCCCGAAGCAATTGTTGTGAGGCTCTATGTTGATACCGCACGAATTGATAAACAAGATGTAAACGCATCATGCAATTTTGGGCAGGATCCCAGCATTGCCAACGAGGAGTTCACCATTGATGTCAATTTAGGAGATACTGTTACCTGGGAAGGTGTGTCTTCCAATGCACCGTCTACCGATGTAGTCAACATTGTTTCCATCAATCATGAGGGAGGCAAGAACGTTTTTGATAAAAACATTCTTAAGAGCAACGGACAGCAACCTGAAACCGTTACCGACATTGTGAAAAGCAGAACAGATGGTGGTGAAAAATATAAATACAAAATTTCCTTTACGGTAACTAATAATGGGGCAAAACGAAACGGAATGTTTCACATTGATCCTAAAATTCAAGTACATTGATCGATCATTATAAGCTACTAATTTATTTTGATTGACCGCGAACGAAATAGGGTAACTTTAAAAAGAAAAGCCTATTTAACCGTAGGCTTTTTTTTTATTTGCTGCTTGCTCTCTAATGCTCAGCATTTATCACTTTCGGATAGTCTTGAGTTTGTCTATTCTACAGGTAATTATGAAAAGCAACAAGAATTAAAGATTCTTAAAGAATTAGCAGTAAATCATACCAATAATGATAAAAAATTACTGTTTAGTGAACAACTTATTCAAAAAGCGCTTAGACTAGATTCGTCTGATTACGAGTTTTCGGGATATCTGGAAAAAGGAAATGCACTCAGGCTAAAAAGTGACCTAAGCCATGCGCTGGAAAGTTATTTTGAGGGTGCAAGAATTGCGGAGGAGAAAGAAAACAACAACCAGCTTGGCAAAGTATATATTGCCATAGCAGACGTTTATTCCATCATGGGCAATCACCAAAATGCGGTGAAGTATCATCAAAATGCCATTCGTATTTTAAGGCATGAAAATGATTCAATCAGTATGGCCTCTGCCCTATTGAATGCCGGTGATGAATTAATTAATGTCAATAGCCTGGATTCAGCATTGAAGTATACCACCGAAGCTGAAGTTATTTTCAACAAGCTTGGTTCCAAAATTGGTCAGGCATATAGTTTAGGTAACCTGGGGATGGTTTACGCGAAATTGGGACTGGATTTAAAGGCCGAGTATCACATGAACAAAGCCATTCTCATACTGCAAGATCTCCAGGAGTACTATCCCATTGCAGTCTACCTTAATTACATATCCGATATCTATTTGGAAAAGGGAGAAGAAAAATTAGCGTTGAATTATGCGAAGTTAAGTTTAGATCTAGCTCAAAAACATGGAATGAAAAAGCAGGTGAGTGATGCTTATCTAACACTATCCAGAATTTACGAACACGAGGGAAATACGGAGGATGCGTTTAAGTACTACAAAAACCACATAACCTATAAGGACAGTGTAAACAACATCACCTCAGTACAGCAAATGGCAGACTTACGTACTGATTTCGAAGTTTCTAAAAAACAGATTGAAGTAGATTTGCTTAACCAGCAAAAGAAGACCCAGCAAATAATCGTTATTGCTGTTGTCATTGCTTTGATTCTAATTTGCCTTCTCGCGTTCGGCCTTTACAGGCGTTACTTGTTCATTCAAAAAACCAAACAAATCATTGAAAAGGAAAGGAATCGTTCTGACGAATTACTACTCAATATTCTACCAAAAGAAACAGCCAATGAATTGAAACTAAAAGGAAAAGTGGCAGCTAAGAAATTTGAATCTGTTACTGTCCTTTTTTCCGACTTTAAAGCATTTACGCAATACGCTGAACAATTATCACCGGAGCTTTTGGTGGAGCGCGTTGACTACTATTTTTCCGGGTTCGATCAGATCATTGAGAAGCATGGATTGGAAAAAATAAAAACTATTGGAGATGCCTATATGTGCGCGAGCGGTCTCCCGTTCCCCACAAAAGACCATGCCACTAAAATGGTGCTTGCGGCATTTGAGATGGCTGAATTTGTTAAAGATGCCAAAAAAGAGAATTCACCCAATCAATTTGAAGTTCGCATTGGTATCAACACAGGTCCGGTTGTAGCCGGAGTGGTAGGCTCAAAGAAATTCGCGTATGATATCTGGGGCGATACCGTCAACATTGCGGCTCGCATGGAGTCCAATTCAGAACCTGGAAAGATTAACATTTCCGAAAATACCTACCAATTGATTAAAGGAGAATTTGAATGCGAATACAGAGGTGAGATTGAGGCCAGGAACAGAGGTATGATGAAGATGTACTATGTTAAAGAAAGAAAAGGAAATGCCACTCCTGATGGCTAGGTCTCTACAGTAAATTTCATTTGCCTGGATACCCACTCACATTCCAAAAAACAAAAGGCAGAAACGTATCCATTTCTGCCCTTTTTAATAAAAAGCACTTACCCTATTATCTTGATGCCAGGGTTGTAGGATTAGTTTGCAGTATGTTGCGCACCTGCTCCATCTCCTTGGTGATGGAGCCACGTTTAATTATTGTGTAGTTCTTTACGCCCATGCTTTCAAACCAATCCTGCCATACCCCCATTACCCTGTCCCACTCCATATCTTTTTCCCGCGGTGCGGCTTCTAACAATACGATGTGCAGATCAGGAAATTCATTCTTCACCTGTAACAACTTGTTTTGATTGTGTCCCACAATTGGATATCCATCGGTAAGGATAAACAAGAAGTTCTGCGTGCCCTTATCCTTTATATAATCGACACTCAGATCTTCATAAAAATATTTCCATATATCTGCCCCATGATAGTCTTCCCTGTTTGTACTAAACACAGCATTGTTGTAAAGCGTGTCCAAATTGGCAAAAAAGTTTTCCCTCCTTTCTTCCTCCTTTGCCCTTCGATATACCTTTTTGATGCTATTCATATTGACATAAAGTCGATCTTCAAAGACATCCCGCCTCAATCCGGTACCTAATTGTGGCGCCATTACAACCTTTATCTCATCACATGACTTGATATAAAGGTCTCTTCGCACTTTCTCTTCAAAAAGTGAATATAAATCCCTGATCAGTTCCTTGTCCCGGTTGGGTTGATTCACTTGAACTATCAGCCGGTCGGAAAGGTCCAGTAAAACAATAAAATTGTGTTTTATCCGTGGAGCCTGTTCCCTTTTTTCGGGGCCTGGAATTTTGCAGGCCGCAACTATCACGACCCATGCAACAGCTATAATTAGATTTTTCATAATGTTGCCCGTTTAGCTACTACTTTTACGGTACCACTCCTGATTTCATGCTTTTCCTCAAATTCCCTTTTCAATTGAAGGCACTCTTCTTTAATGTCTTTCATATTGGGTGGTGACAAATAAGAAATCCAACCAGATGAAAACTGATCAATGTATTTTTTCAGGTTTCCATACATGGTGGTATTCAAATCCTCCCGATAATTCAAAATCTGTGCCTTAGGAAAACTTAAATCCTGCAATTTTTCCTTCAGCATACGAATATCTTCCCTCAAATGATTGATGATCTTCTTCAGGTTACTGGTGATTTCACGCTTATCCCACTCACGAATCAGAGAGTCGAGCAAAATACTCCATATGATGTATACCAGGAACCCAAGAAAAAGAATTATATAAAAAGAGGGGCTGGAACTCCAGTGTTCTGAAGGAAGTCCCATCAATGCTTTGGCACTCTCTGTATTGCTACTGATAATCATGGCCAGCAGAAAATCGACTGTGAAAGTGACCGCAATAAGGAGCGACACGTAAACTGCTTTCATTTTACTTTTCAGTTCAAGCAATACGTGAAAGGCCCAACCAAAAGCATAAAATACAAATGGAACCACAAGCAACAGGTAGTTGTACTGTAACGCTTCGGACAACTCATACGGGCCAGGCATGATGCTACCCGTTCCCTCCCCCGCTGCAATACTTTCTGCAATTCCTTCAAAGTCTACGTACAAAGCCTTGTAAGTAGCTGATATGTAAAAGAAAAACAAATACAGAGAGAGCATGGCAAGGATGAAGAAATTCAGTGAGAATTTCGGAAGGCTAAAATTATCTGACTTCAGCTTCTCCTTGTTCTTGTTACGCGCCTCTTTGATCTGTAGCAGGTCTTTTCTGTACTTGTCAATGTCCTTCTCCTTTGACTTGATCTCATCTTCTATTTTTGAATTGATCTCCTCCGACTCTTTTATCCCCCTTTCCAATTCTTTTATCTGACGCACGCGGTCTTTTTTTTCTTCATCTGTAAATCCCCTATAGGGCTCTTCCACAAGATCACCATTAAGAATTCGGTGGAGATAAGTAACATAGAGCGATGGGTCACCATTGGCACTTCCGGATTTTTCATACCCGAAATCATAAAGGTTAACCCTGTCGATGTGGTGCAACACGCGCACATTCGAGCCATTGGTGCTAACCTCTTGTTTTAATTGGGTTGTTTCCATTTTATTTGGGGTTGATTAAGTGGTTGATTTATGAACAAAATGTAAAATGACATTCGGCTCTAAACCTTTATACGTTGCTCCATGGCTCCATCGTATTCAATCCCCAATAAAGGGTTCTATTTTCCGATGAGTAATCTTTAATAGAAGTTGAATTGAGGTAACCTATATTTGTAGCTATGGAAAAACAATTCACATTTTATCAACAATGATTTAACCTCAGAAAAGATTTATTGTTAAAATTTTTGCTTTAATGATTGATGCCAGGAACAGAGATATGATGAAGATGTGCTATGTAAAAGCAAGAAAAGGAAGCGCTACTTCTGATATCCATGCTTTTCTCGGATAAATATTAACTGAATTTTGTTAGACACACAGTTAATTGCGTTCTCAAATGCGAGAGAGCCTACACCAAAATATTCATTTAATAAAATTTATTCTTGATCTTTGCTGGCCTGATTTTTCATCTCCAACAAAGCTGCCGCAATTATCTCTTCCATGCCAGCACTTGGTCTTGCACATTTATTTTGAACAATTTTTCCCTCCCAATCAATTAATACGCTATGTGGCAAGGCCGATGTTCCAAAATCTTTATTAATTTTTTCTGACCAATTCTCAGCAGCAAAGAGATTTTTAGTTTTAAGCTGATACTCACTCACCACATTCTTCCATTTATCATATTTCGAATCAATACAAATATTAAGTACTACAACTGGCTCACTTTTAAATTTCTCAACCAATTTATCTTCATATTCAAACTCTGTGTAACAAGGTTTGCACCAAGTAGCCCAAAAATTAATAACCAAAATTTTTCCTAAGTAATCATCTGGTTCAAAGAACAATGAGTCCATATCGGAAAGATAGAAATATGGGAGCTTATCCCCTTTAGGCAATATTGGATAGGTGAGCAGTTGCTCACTTATTAAACTGGAAAGTTCTGGGTCACTCAAATATCGCAGCCACTCCTCGTTGAAAATATGTCTTTGTCGATCAATCATACCTGTTAAATAGGAGGCAAGAAAAACTTCCTTAATGGTTTGATTAGAAAAATTTTGATTTATCGATTCTATATAACTTGCAGTAGACTTCATCAACTGTTCTTTACTCTTTGCATAGCTCTTTTCTTGAAATGGATCAGTTTTATAGTTTAAATACCAGCCAATAAACCTCATATACGATATTACACCAACATAATTGCCATTTTCAATTTCCAAACCATAGGTCACTTTTTCTAAAAAACCGATAGGAACTGAATCATTCATTGACAACATCTTTTTGCGATATCCAATTCCTTTGAGTTTAGACTCTGCGTTAATATATTCCAGTCTGGTGCCTTCAAATTCTTTATACCATGAAGGGAGGTTAGCATATCCAATAACCGCATTTATTTGCAGCTCAGTGATTGAATCATTGGCTTCAATTACTTCAAAAACCGTACCCCTGCCTTGAAACCATGGGGTTCTGGAAATCCAATCAGAATCAACACTTCTTGTTTTCAAAAATTCATTAATTTCTTTGAGTGCTCCCTCAAAACGCACATCGCCATCTGGTGATAGAATGATTTCATTCAAAGCATTGGGCACTGCGAATAGTCTAAATTCTTTATCCCAAATCTTCACTTTGAAATAGTTCTTCGACTGAGTAGTAATCAAAAGCTCAAGTGAACCATTAGGCGTAACTGCTGTATCTATAACCTCTTCATGCAGAGGTAAATAAATCCAGTTACTTACGTCTATTCCTACCGAGTCTAAAGTATTATTAATAATTTTCAAACCACTTACACCGCTGAGTTTAAAGTGATTTTCATGTTTTGAATTTTGGCAGGAAACACCAAAAAATAGTAAAACCATTGAATAAGATAACAATGTAAATATTTTCATGGTCTTAAGATCAATCGATTACGACTACAAATCAACGCTGTGTATAGCAGAATGAATATACCATTTCCTCCTTCTCTATGCAACAGAATAAATAATATTTATAAGGATCTCCCAAGCCGTATAATTTGATTAGAAGCAAGCTACACTATGGAATTTTCACCAGAAAATTTGAAGGCCTATAAAAGATAATTTTAAATAGTGTCAACCTATATTTGTTATAAATTGAGAAATAATTTTCACTTCTTGATGGCAACAGAATTCGCAGAATATTTCAATATGAATTTTTAAATCAAATAGCCTGATCAGAAAAATAATTCATATCGACATGGATGCCTTTTATGCTTCTATTGAGCAACGCGACAATCCCTTATACAAAGGCAAACCACTGGTTGTTGGTGGCTCACCCCAGGGGCGCGGTGGTGTGGTAGCTGCTGCCAGCTATGAAGCAAGAAAATTTGGCATTCACTCTGCCATGTCCTCCAAACAAGCCGTTCAATTATGCAAGGACTTGATCATCATTCGTCCCCGATTTGATGTATACAAAGAGATGTCAATTAAAATAAGGAGCATCTTTCAACGCTACACGGATATTATCGAGCCACTCTCCCTGGATGAAGCGTATCTCGATGTAACCCAAGACAAATTGAACATCGGTTCAGCTATTGAAATAGCAGAGTTAATAAGAAGTGCCATAAAAAAAGAATTGAACTTAACTGCCTCTGCCGGAGTATCCATTAACAAGTTTGTAGCAAAAATTGCTTCTGATATCAACAAGCCTGATGGGATCACTTTTATTGGACCTTCTAAAATTAAGTTATTTATGGAGAAGCTCCCTGTGGAAAAGTTTTTTGGTGTGGGCAAGGTTACCGCAGCCAAAATGAAAACCATGGGGATTCACACGGGTGCGGATTTGAAAAAACTTTCTGAAGCTGAATTGATCAATCACTTTGGGAAAACCGGCAGGTTCTTTTACAAAATCGTAAGAGGAGAAGATGATCGACCGGTTCAGCCACACCGAAAAGCTAAATCAGTAGGCGCTGAAGATACTTTTCCCCAAGACCTCACCACGCTCAAGGAAATGAACGAAGAGCTGGATAAAATCGCGCAATTGGTTTATGATCGGCTATCTCAAAAGCAATTAAAAGGGCGAACCATTACCCTTAAAATTAAATACCATGACTTTAAGCAGATTACACGTAGCAAATCCTTCACAAATCCTGTTTGCGATCAAGATGTCATTGTAAGCACTGCCAAAGAACTCCTGGTTGCCACCGATCATGAAACGCAAAGGATAAGGCTCCTTGGTATTTCATTGTCCAACTTCAATGAGCCAAAACCCACAAATAATCTTGATGAAGAATCTGATCAGCTAAAGCTATTTTGAGTACATGCCTAAGCAAGAAATCTTGCACAAAATCAGAATTATTTAATAATATCTATTTTTGTATTCATGGCAAATTTTTTTCACAGGAGGAAGTTTTGGAAAATCCCGGTTATTCTGCTCCTTTTTTATCTTTTAACCAATCTGCTATTCTATATTTTTAGTGATAAAATCATCTTTCAACCCAGTAAGCTCGACAAAGACTACAAATATGATTTTAAACAACCTTACCATGAGTATTTTGTCACCACTCCGGATAGCAACACACTTAACGTTATTCATTTCACTGCTCCAGCTGTATCAAAAGGATTAATTTTTTATCTGCATGGAAATGCCGGTGACCTGAGCCGTTGGGGAGAATACGCAATTGATTTTACTCAGCTTGGCTATGATGTGGTGATGTTTGACTATCATGGGTATGGAAAAAGTACCGGTTATCCAAACCACGACAATTTAGAAAGCGATGCCTCCTTCCTGTTCAATTGGGTAAATACAAATTTTAAGTTTTCGAAAATCATCATTTATGGGCGCTCTCTTGGTTCTGCCCTGGCCACAGAGCTGGCCGCAAAAACATCCCCGAATCTCCTGATACTGGAAACACCTTTTGCGGAATTTGAAGATGTGGTTTACTGGCCCCTTCAACCCACGCTCTATTGGCTTCCACACGATAAAGCTTTTTCTAATGCGGCCTTTCTTTCCAAAGTAAAATGTAGAAAAGTAATTTTTCACGGTACCAACGATTGGGTGGTCCCTCTTTCGTCTGCGCAAAAGTTAATACCCATGCTGGATGATCCCAGTGATTTCATCACTATTGAAGGTGGTGGTCACAAAGACCTTCGGGAATTTGACCTCTATCATTCCAAATTGGCTGAAATATTGAAATGATTGTGAAACCTTTATTTATTATATCCGCTCCTACAGTTGTATAAAGCGACTCTCGTAGAGTTGAAATACCCGTAATAATTACCTTTCTTGTCCATTTTAGTTTGGAGCTTTCAAACATTCCGTCCCTACGGGACTTGAGTCAATAGAATTTAGTAATTACCAATCTTTCGTCTCTACGAGACGTAATGACTCAAGTAGAGGATATGGTGGAAATCGCCCAAAGTGTTTTAAAATTCCTTAAATCCTCTAAAGGAGATTAACTATACCCTCCGTGCAAGAACTTTGGATATCCCTTTAAAGGCAGAGAGCGGCCTCCACAGGTCAGGGAAATTAGAGATTGAAAACCTTTTTCCGAAACAACAGTAATTCTTTATAAATTAAGGGAGAATTATGATCAACACACTTATTACGATTGCTATCATTTATGTCTCTATTTGTGTGTTGTTCTATTTTTTTCAGCATCTCGCCTTTTTTCGGCCTGAGCGGCTGGCCAATACCTTTACTTACAAATATCCCTTTCCTTTTGAGGAATTAAATTTCGATATGGAAGATGGTGGGAGAATCAACGCCATCCACTTTAAGGTTCCCAATACGAGAGGTATAGTTTATTATCTGAAAGGAAACTCGAAAAGTATTAAAGGGTGGGGAAAATTTGCAAAAGACTTTTTAAGTAACGGCTACGATTTTTTTATGATCGACTACCGGGGCTTTGGAAAGAGCAGTGGTAAGCGAAGTCAACAGAAAGTATTTAGTGATGCACAATACATTTACAAATGGTTGACCCAAACCTATCCTGAGAACCAAGTCGTTTTATATGGCCGCTCACTGGGCAGTGGAATTGCCGCAAGAATAGCTTCTTGGAACAATCCGAGAATGCTAATTCTGGACTCTCCGTATTTTAGTTTTTATTATAACACCAGAAGGTACTTATTCTTTACACCCCTCAAGTGGTTGCTCAAGTATGACATGCGAACAGATCAATACCTAAAAGGAGTGCACTGTCCTGTACACATCATTCATGGTACAGAGGACAGGCTTATCACCTTTGCTCAAAGTGAGAAACTCAAAAAACTGTACCCCGAAAAAATAATACTCCATCCCATTGTGAATGGAAAACATAACAATCTTCCCGAGTTTCCTGAATTTTTTGAAGTGCTATACGACATCTTGTATATTAGACCTAGGAATTAAATCAAAGTAAAAATCTGTTTATTCTATGTAATTTCTTATAATTTTTATTATACCCTATCAAAGAATCACAAGATCATGAACAGCAAAGGCAAGACTCAAAATAAAGAAGTCATTGATTTTAGCAGACTGTTTGATCTCATTTCATACCAACAAGCAAAATATCCCAATGAGAAAGCACTCAACTATTTCAGCAACAATCAATGGAACGCCATTTCGATTAGCAAATTACAGAACAAAGTAGACGCACTCTCATGTTGGTTTTTAGAAAATGGGTTTCAAAAAGAAGATAAAATCATTCTAGTTCCCCACATTGGTCGTCCGGAATGGTTAATGCTAGATTTTGCTTGCCAGCAAGTTGGCATAATCACTGTACCTATTCATCCAGACCTGCATGACGAAGAAATTGAAATCATCATCAATGAAACTGAGGCAAAACTTTGTTTTACTACTTCTCAAAACCTAATACAGTTTATCAACCTGCAACGCAATCTAAAAGCTCATCCGAATATTTACTCCATTGATCCCGGAACGCCTTCCTATTTTAGTCCGTTGGATAAAAATAATTACAATTCCCATTCCTTTGAAAAACTAAAAACAATAAAAACAGTCATTGACGAAAATGACATTGCTTCAATTATGTACACTTCAGGAAGTTCTGGAGAACAGAAAGGTGTTTTGCTTTCTCACGGTAATCTGGTTAGTAACATAAAAGCAGCACTTACATTTTTTCCCTTGCAACCGGGAGACAAGGTATTGAGTTTTTTGCCGTTTAGTCATATCCTGGAGCGCAATACCAATTACGGATACATCGCTTTTGGTGTTTCTATCTACTATAGTCAAAGTCGTGAAAGTTTTTCGCAGGATTTCAAATCGGTAAGACCATTGTTTTGCACTGCTGTTCCCCGAATTTTGGAAAAAATGTATGATTATTTGCAACAGCAAATGATGACTAAAGAATTATTAAAACGTAAAACAATCCAATGGGCAATAGATGTTGGTGAAAAATACAAGGAAAGAGAAAGGATTGGTTTTGTTTATGGTATTCGGTTGTTCATCGCAAGATTACTGGTGTTGTACCGTTGGAGAAATCGACTTGGAGGCAGAATCAGGTACATGGTAGTGGGTGCTGCTGCCTTACGTCCGGAAATAGGCCGCTTGCTATCAGCAGCAGGCGTGCAGGTGGTAGAAGGGTATGGATTAACAGAAACTTCTCCGCTCATAAGTATGAATCGGTTTGAGCCCGGACTTAATAGATTTGGTACAGTGGGGCTCGTTATTCCTGGTGTAGAAATAAAAATTGATTTAATAGAGGGGGAAGAGGAAGGTGAGATATTGGTGAAAGGGCCAAACGTAATGCAGGGCTATTATCAAAAACCGGAACTAACAAAAGAAACCTTCACCTACGATGGATGGTTTAAAACTGGGGATATTGGAAAGATAGTCAATCAGCGCTTCTTACAGATTACAGATCGTAAAAAGGAAATATTCAAGACCTCTGCTGGAAAATACATAGCTCCGCTGCCTCTTCAAAATCACTTATCCCAATCACCCTTTATTGAACGGTCGCTTATTCTGGGTTTTCAGCGGCCATTTGTTACCGCCCTTATCTTGCCTCATATCGAAATTCTTAAAACCTGGTGTGAAAACGAAGAAATTCATTGGACTTCCCATGAATTCATGGTTCACAACATCAAAGTAATTAACAAATACAAGTCAGAAATTGATGCGCTTAATAGAACGTTACCCAACTTCAAACAAGTGCGGGGATTTATATTGTGTCCACGTGAATGGTCAGTGGAAGAGGGAGAACTTACACACACTTTGAAACCTGTACGGGCGGTGTTGGAAAAAAATTACAAGAATGAAATTGATAAAGTTTACAGCCAGCTTTCTATTCCTTGATCTTGAAGATCACATCTGCAAAATATTTACGTTTATCGCAAATAACATCTACAATATCGAGGCCTGCCTGCGATGCCAATAAATTGATCATTTTTAGATCATACTTCTGAGATACTTCTGTGTGAATGATCTCCCATTTATCGAAGTGAATGAATTTTCCGAGTGCTTCAATCCAAATCTCTTGCTCTTGTTCACTCACCAAAAAGCTTTTTGTAACTCCGGTTTCAGGGTCGTAGTAGGGATAGTGTGAAAATAAATCCAAATCAAACTCTCCGCCAAATTCCTTGTTTATTCTGCCCAGCAAATTCAGATTAAACTCTCGGGTAATTCCTTCAGCATCATCGTATGCTGCCAGAATAAGTCGTGGGTCCTTCTTTAGATCAAACCCTATCAGCAACATATCTTGTCCATTCATATTAAAAGCCAATCTCTTTACGAAAGAAATAGCTTCTTCTTTATTAAAGTTTCCGATGTTGGCACCCAGAAACAATATCAATTTCTTTTCGCTGGTGTCACTCTTCATGCTCTCCAGGGCATCATTATAAAGTTCACACTCAGCGTGAATTTTTAAATCTGGCAACGATTTATTTAGTCTTGAAACAAGTTGAGTAAGCACAGCTTCTGATACATCCACGGGCACATAAGTAAAGTCAATATTTTTGTTAATGAAATGATTTAAGAGTATCTCTGTTTTGATACCATCACCCGCACCCAATTCCACCAACTTAAATGCCTTATTACTTGCTTCATTATCACCTATCATGTGCCCCAAAATCCTATGCTTCTGGGTTTGGAATATTTCAAATTCACTTGATGTCAGATAATATTCAGGCATTCGCATAATGGCCTGAAATATTTTATCACCTTTCTTATCGTAAAAAAGCCAACTTGGTAATCGTTTTGGCGATCCGTTAAGGCCTTTTTCAATTGCATTCAAAACCGCAGGATTATAGGTGCTGGTTTGGATCATAATTATTTCTTACAAAGTCTTATACCGGAAAATTGCCATTGTAAGTGAGGATAGAAGAAATTTCTGTACGTTTTTCTTGCATGCCCTGAGGGTGTAGCTATTGAACTGCCGCGCAGTACCATTTGGTTTACCATAAACTTGCCATTGTACTCGCCAATGGCCCCTTCAGGTTTAAGAAAACCAGGGTAAGGCAGATACGCACTATTGGTATGCTCCCATCGCTGTCCCCAATGGAATTGATCACTTGCTACCTCCCACTCAAATTCTGTAGGCAACCGCATACCAGCCCACTCAGCAAATGCGGATGCTTCATAAAAACTAACATGGGTTACGGGTTCGTTGTCATCAAGTGCATACAACCCAGATAATGAGTATCTGTACCACTTTCCATCCATTTGATGCCAATAGAGTGGTGATGCAATATTATTCTTTTGAATCCATGCCCAACCATCGCTGTGCCAGAATTTATGATTTTCATACGCACCAGATTCTACAAATTCAAGATACTTCCCATTAGTCACCAATGCTTTGCTAATTTCAAATCGATTGAGATAAACTTTATGCCGCTCTCCTTCATTATCAAAATAAAACCCATCTCCCTCAAATCCTACTTCATACACACCTTCCCTTTTCACAATAAATCCTTCTTCCAACTTACGATCTGGAGTTTCCTCAAATTGTTCATCATACGGAGGAAACAAAGGGTTATGTCCCAGTACATATTTAATATCCGTCAAAATCAATTCCTGATGCTGCTGTTCATGATTCAATCCCAATTCCAATAACTGAAGCGCATCCTTATTCAACTGTGGGATTAATTCCTGCATGTACCCATCCACGTATTGACGATAGTTCCTTATTTCCTCCACAGTGGGACGAGACATATTGCCGCGGTTGGGACGCAACACACGCTCCCCTACACTTTCGTAATAACTATTGAAAAGAAAAGCATATCTCGGATGAAATCGCTTATAGTCCATATACAACTTTGCCAGAAAAAACTCTTCGAAAAACCATGTCGTATGTGCCATGTGCCACTTCGCGGGACTGACATCCACCACAGGCTGCACCACAAAATCCTCCGTTTGCAGCGACCGAACAATATGAAGCGTGAATGACCTCACATCGATAAATTTCTTCAGTAATGTTTCTGCTGTATTTATAGCGGATGTTGATTCTTGAATGGTCATTGGATTAAAAGCTGTGATTGGCCTCTATATGTCCACTTCTGTCAAAGCTATAGTCCAAATAAGCTTACAAATATATCCTTTTAATAGTTCAAAAATATTAGGGAAATATGACAAGAAGGTGGTGAGCCTCAAATTTTCAAATAGAAATATTCTTGCACATCAATTACCCATACTCTCTTGTTTATTCTTGAGCATCTCAGCTTGAAAGATTTGTTTGAATTTTTCATAATCGAGATCGAATGCCAATCCTTTGATATTTTGTAGTCTGTTGTGATAGGCATCTGCCAATTCCTGTGCGGAAAGTTCGATCGCTACATAAGTTTTGTATTTGCCTTCAGGGGTATGAAAATATCTTTCGCATATTTTTCTTATCCCTTTGAGTTGCTGACTTACCACCTCACGATTCAAACTCTCGAATCGTTCTTCAATTTCTTCCACATTATTGTTCTCAGAAGATTTGACGTAATTATCTGTTACTGCGCTCACTGTTACCTGTATACTAGCTGCCAATTGTGAGCGGGCATTGGTCATGGCTTTGCGTTTTGAAACAGATAAGTCAATACTTTCTCCGACAGCATTAGCCCTAAACACTTCCCCATTCGTAAAAAACTCGGGTCCAGAGCATGGAACAATTATTTCCACTTCTCCTTCTGGAAAAGTCGGTTGTTGCGGAGTAGTTTGGGTACTTGTGCTGCGGCAAGACAAAGCCATAGTAAGTAGTGTTATCGCTATAAAAGGTTTAATGTCCATTTTGAACTTACATTACAAAACACTCCAGCAATAAACGAACCGGAATTATAACCCCAGTACCTCCTTTAATTTAGAATAACCCGCCTTACTCATAGGAATGACAACACCATCCTTCATCTTGGCCACATGGCTGTCCTTTTCCTTCATCTCAATTTTTGTAAGTTGGCTTAGTGAGATAATGTAAGAACGGTGTACACGAACAAATTGTTTGGGATCGAAGGCTTTTTCGAAAAAATTCATCGTCTTCTTTTTCAAATGAAAGCCATCTTTGGTGTGTATTTTCACATAATCATCATATGCTTCAATATATAAGATTTCCTGAAGGGGTAAAATCTTAATGGCATTCCCCGACTTCACCACTACTCTGGTGCTCTCTTCGGGTTGTTTGAGACTCTCAGAAAACATAGGAGTAAGTCCTTCATTTTTCGTACTTCGACTTCTCCATTTCAAAATTGCCTTATCAAATCGATCCTGATTGAATGGTTTTAATAAATAATCAATTGCATTGGTTTCAAAAGCCTGCATAGCATATTCATCAAAGGCAGTGGTGAAAATAACACTCGGTGGACTCTCTACCAATTCCAACATTTCGAAACCATTTATCTTTGGCATTTGAATATCCAAAAATACTAGGTCGGGTTGCATGGCTGCTATTGCCTTCACACCCTCAAAGCCATCGCCACACTCTTGCACCACCTGCATATCCGGGTAAGCCATTAAGTATTCTTTCACTATACTTCTGGCCAGCGGTTCATCATCAATAATAATTACTTTAATCATTTTATTTGAGGAATCTGAATACATGTTTTGAATTTCGAATTTTTTTTCTCTGTGGTAAGCAAGTCATTACGTCCATATAACAAATACAATCTCCGCTCTATTGAACTCAGTCCAAACCCCACTCCTTTACTCGGAGATGTTGTTTCCGGATCGTATGGATTTTCAACGCATATCCTCAAGTCATCTCCCATTACTTCGGCTTGTATGCTTATTAGCACATCTCCCGTGACATCGTACAAGCCAAATTTAATGGCATTCTCAACCACAGGTTGCAGTAAGAGTGATGGAATCATCATGCCGATACTTTTTTCATCCATAAACACCTCTGTCTGTAGGCGATGACCAAAGCGGACCTTTTCTATTTCTAAATAAAGTTTTAGCTGATCCAATTCTTCAGTTAGAGTAACTTTATGGGACTCCTGTCGTCTTAATGTTCCTCTGAAGAAATCTGATAGTTGTTGTACCATCGTGCGTGCTCTGTCAGGTTCAGTCCCAATTAAGGCATTGATAGAGTTAAGGCTATTAAAAAGAAAGTGGGGCTGTAGCTGTTGTCGCAGACTGTATAACTCAGCCTCTTTGGATAATCTTTCCATATCCGCCTTACGAGTCTCATCCCGTTGTTGCGTTTGCAGATAGAACCAAATCCAGCCCAGCACTGAAATAAAAGCAAGCATGAGAAAAGAAACCCCAAATCGAAGTAATGCTGTATTATCAAGAAATTGCAAATAAGTAATGTTTCCTTCAAAGGCTATTCCCAACACCAACTCAATCACCAATACACAAATTCCCGCCAGGGCTGCACTCCAAATCAACAGGTAATACAATTTCGATTTATCAGGCTGATAAGACTTCAAAATAAGGATGATAGAATATCCCTCCCATCCTAAAATGAAATTGGATATAATTGCATCTGTGATACTTATTCTCCAATCAAACCCGGCAAAGTTCAATACAAAGGCATGTAAACAAGTCCATGCAAGCCACCAACTAATTTCCAAAAGGACAATTTTTTGGCCTTGTTGATTCATGCACTTTCTTTCACCATTTCCAATTTGCTCTTCACATAGGCAGCCTTCATTTTCACCACTTCCAAATAGGAACCACGATCCTCCTCCTCATTAATGGCAGAAAAAAGCTCCATGCCATCTCTCAGATCGTTGATTGGATATAATTCTGAAACACCCACAAAATCCCTCCTCACAATTTCTTGTTTTTCATTCACTAGCAATTCTTCTTCATTAAATCCAACCTGTTCTGCCTTATAAAGGGCTTCCTCCAACGTATTGGCTTTCATTAGCCTATATTGCTCATCAAACTGAGCTTTATGATTGCCCGCACCGCTTACAATATTGAATACTACTTTTGCAATATACCAATTCATAAAATTTACTTTTTAGCTTAACCCCTAAAAACTCTTAATTTCAAGTCCACCAAAAATCGAAGTGCCTTTTAATACAAGTGTCTTTTCCTGATCTGAAGGTTGGTCATTCTGAAATTTACGCTTGTCTTCAATTCCACCAAAAACAGAAACCATTTCAGATTGAAGGCGCCAGTTGGCCGGGATGATTAATTCTGCCCCACCAAATATTTGTGTGAGCTCTAGTACCGCTCTTCCGTTAATATCCGATTTCGTCAAATTAATAGAGGATCCTCCAAATAAAGTGGTCACTTTTCCACCTTTAAAATCTTTAGTAACTACGTTTTTCTGGATTCCACCAAAAATGGAAACTGAGTCAAGGTAATCGTCAGTATTATTTATTCCATCATTATCCTGATTTGAAAAGTTGGCATTACTACCCCATCCTCCTCTTCTCCACCTGCCCCTGCCAATATTCCTTGGATTAAAAATGATAAATAAACCGACTCCAATAATAGCAATCGGCCAGAGGTAAGGCCTGATCTCTAAATCGGGAACAATTCGATCTGCAAGGAAAATAGAACCAATTAATACCGGAACCATCCAACTCCAGTTTCTAAAAGAATGCTTGGCTCCCACATAAAATCCAATAGCTATCAACAACATTTCCCAACTGATTACCCATCGGGGTATTTCTGCGCCCATTCTATTGGCCAGCAGTATACACCCTACTACCACTACAATTACTCCAGAAAGCATTTTTCCGGAATTATTGTTGGACATAAATTGGTTGTCTCCATCTGTTCTTTTTGGTGTTTCCATATTTTCTAATATTTGGATCAAAAGTAGGCTGTACATGTGCTCACCACAATAATAATTAGGTCATCCCCGGACAATTGTAGGTGAACACCCAAAATGCGTAGGTAAACGCTTCTTCCAGGATCAATCTTGAATTCCATCAAGAATTGCCGTAACTTGATACCCGACATTAACTCTTTCAAAATTTTTTCAATAAATCATTCTACCCTATGAAGTCAATAATCCTTTTCGCAGTCGGGCTATTAACCTTTTCAACTTTGTTTGCACAAACCAATGTGCCCAGTAAGGATGCACAAATGAAGGCCGCAGTAATGGCAGCTCAGGAAGACATGCGTGATGGGGCTATGATTTATGGTTATTCTGAAAAAGGAGAGTTTATTGTCCTTAAAAATGGAAGTAATGATTTAGTCTGTCTGGCGGATGACCCCAACCAAAAAGGATTTAATGTGGCGTGTTACTACAAAGAGCTTGATCCATTTATGGCACGCGGACGAGAACTAAGAAAAGAGGGAAAAAGTTTCAAAGAGATATTTGACATTCGTGAAGAAGAAGTAAAATCCGGGAAATTAAAAATTCCACAAAACTCCAGCTTGTTTGTATTGTCAGGGCCGGACGAAGTTTTTAATGCTGAAACCGGTGAAGTAACTGGCGCCAATTTAAGATCTGTGGTTTATATTCCGTATGCCACCTCAGAGAGTACGGGGCTTCCGCTAAAACCGGCTGCACCCGGCATGCCATGGATTATGGATCCGGGTACCCATCGGGCACACATAATGATCACTCCACCGACAAAAAATTAAGTAACCATAAGTAGAAGCCATCGACCTGTATTTAGTATTTAACCCTGGTATCTAAGATACTTCAACATGACAATGAACAATTCCTGTTCATTGTCAAATTTTCTTTTAAATAATTTATTTGGTAGTTACAGGAATTTCGTTACCAAAATTTCGATAAAATCATTTCGGCATTACATAAAAATCATTTCTGCCAGAATAATGGAATTTAATTTGGAATGGACCAACTTTCGATACGACTTCCTCACTCCCAACCCACAAACTATTCAGTTAAATTTGAGGTTATATATCGAACAACAAAAAGTATTTCAAAAATGACATTAGTAGGTAAAAAATTTCCGAGCGTAAAAGTAAACGCCATCAATGAGATGGGTGACACCATTCAGGTAGACGTGCTCAACGAAGCAATAGAAAACAAGAAAAAAGTGCTTCTTTTCTGGTATCCAAAAGATTTCACATACGTGTGCCCTACAGAGCTTCACGCCTTTCAGGAAGCACTTGGAGAATTTGAAAAGAGAAACACCATCGTAATTGGCGCTTCTTGCGACACCGCTGAAGTACATTTTGCATGGCTCAATACGCCAAAGAACAATGGAGGAATTGAAGGTGTTACTTACAATTTGTTGGCTGATAGCAATCGGAATCTGGCAAACGCTCTGGGAATTCTTGATATCACCGGAGTTGAATACGATGAGAAGCAAGACCTGGAGTTGATACAAGGCGATAATGTAACCTACCGCGCCACATATCTTATCGATGAGGAAGGAAGCGTGTTCCATGAAGGAATCAATCACATGTCATTAGGTAGAAATGTGAGAGAATATCTTCGATTGATAGATGCCTACGCACACGTACAGAAAAATGGTGAAGTTTGTCCCGCCAACTGGGAGGAAGGAAAAGAGGCAATGACTGCAGACAGAAAAGGAGTAGCCACCTATTTAAGCATGAACTAAAATGGTAAACGAATTAACAGAAGATAACTTACAGGAATTTATTTCAGGATCTGATCGTGTTTTGGTCCAGTACACAGCCGGATGGTGTGGTAATTGTAGAATCATGAAACCAAAATTCAAGAAGCTGGCAACAGAATTACCCGGGATTACCTTCATCATCGCTGATGCAGAGAAATTTCCTAATTCGCGTAAGCTGGCCAATGTAGACAACCTCCCTACTTTTGCTGCTTTCAACAAGGGCGAGTTG
Source organism: uncultured Ohtaekwangia sp. (assembly GCA_964409415.1). GTDB lineage: Bacteria > Bacteroidota > Bacteroidia > Cytophagales > Cyclobacteriaceae > ELB16-189. The sequence goes on from CAYPDF010000003.1 coordinate 52,252, forward strand.
TCAAAGCAGGTACAAACCAACAAATTTGAAGTACTTAAAGATTTTGTGAATGAGACTACCCTTAATTAAACACTTCACAGAATTTGTTGAACAAAATGATGCCGATTTTTTACATGAAACCATTGAAACACTGGAGTCGGTAACAGAAGTTCCCTCACTGAAGGATGAAGAACTTGATGTGATTGGTGAGTTGCTTTCCAATATGTATGGTGCTTTGGAGGTAAGTGCGATGATAAAAGAGGGCAAACCAAAGAAGGAAGCCTTGAATGAGTTTATGAAGCGTGTGGTGGGCGCTATAGATAAATAAAACAACCAGGATGAATTTGAAAATCCCCGGGTTAAATGCCTGGGGATTTTTTATTTAATTGGGACTATAGTAGTGAAGGTCAGCTTGCCAGTGAATTGGCTGACTTACAGTATGTTGGTTGGATAGAGAATTTGACCATCTGCCAAGTATTGTTTGCCATTTAATGTGTATATACATTTAATAAAACAGCCATTTAACCGTATATCCATGTAATCTAAAACTCCTCCACTAAATTATTTCATACCTTAAATTTTAAAGCCAAATTGGCGTTTAATTAAAAAATTATTTTCACATGAAGAAGTTCAAATTTATGCTAACCCTCATTCTGCTGGTTACAGGATGGGGAGCCTGGGCGCAGGAGACCTTTCCCCGAAATGATGTAAAGGACAATCGGGCGGGTCAATACGCATTTACCAATGCCACTATCGTGGTAGACCCACAAACTACCTTACAAAATGCCACAATGTTGATCAAGGGCGATAAAATCGAACAGGTGGGGGCTAACCTCTCTGTTCCAAAGGGTTATGTTACCATTGATCTTAAAGGGAAGTTCATTTACCCTTCACTTATTGATATGTTTACCAACTATGGTTTGCCTGATGTAGAAAGGCCAACCGGTAGCCCTTATGGAGGAAAAGAACAGACACAATCAAAAACAAAGGGGGCCTACAATGCCAACGAAGCCATAAAGGCGCACTATAATGCAGCTGATGAATTTACTATTAATTCCAAAACTGCAGAAGAATTGCGGAAATCCGGATTCGGAGCAGTACTAACTAGCAAATATGATGGACTTGCCCGTGGCACCAGTGCCTTTGTTACCTTAATCGAGAAAAATGATAATACTGCCCTGCTAAGGCAAAAGGCCGCTGCACAATATTCGTTTGCAAAAGGATCATCTTCCCAAACCTACCCTGTTTCGTTGATGGGTTTTATTGCAGTGTTACGCCAAACTCATCTAGATGCTGAGTGGTTTGGAAACCAAACCCCTCGACCATTTGCAGACAATTCCTTAGAGGCATGGATTCAAAACCAAAGACTACCACAGGTTTTTGATGCCGGTAGTTGGGCCAATGTTTTGCGTGCCGATAAACTCGGTGACGAATTTGGCACCCAGTATATCATTAAAGGAGGTGGAGATGAATATCAGCGTATAAATGAAGTAAAAGCTTCAAATGCTTCACTTATCGAACCGGTAAATTTTCCGGATGCCTACGATGTAGATGATCCGATGGATGCTCAAAATGTAACACTTGAAGAAATGAAGCACTGGGAACTGGCACCTGCCAACCTCGCTACATTAGAAAAAAACGGAATCAATTTTTCGATCACCACCTCAGGCCTTAAAAAAACGAGTGACTTTTTACCCAACGTAAGAAAAGCCATTGCCAATGGCCTTACAGAAAGCACAGCCTTAAAAGCTTTGACCACCACTCCCGCTCAATTACTTAAAATAGATAATCAAGTGGGCAGCCTCAAAAAAGGTATGCTGGCCAATTTCATCATTACTTCCGGTAAATTATTTGATGACAAAACAGTCATTCATCAAAACTGGGTACAGGGTGAATCCTATACTATAAAGCCTTTAAATGCCAGGGATTTTAGTGGCACCTATAACCTCTCTATCAATGGACAAAACTATAACCTGGAGGTAACAGGAGAAGCAGGGAGCCATAAGGCAAAAATAAAAATCAAGGACACTTCATTAGATGTGGGTGCCACTTTTGACAACGATCTGGTTACCCTTAGCTTCAAACCTGAGAAAGACAGCAAAGGCAGCATTCGTCTTTCCGGATGGAGCGAAGGAAATGGTTGGAAAGGAAAGGGGCAATTAATTGACGGCACCTGGGTATCGTGGACAGGTGAACGCACAGGAGATACTACCACCCAGGCCGCTGATAAAACCAATAATGAAGGTGGAAAAGAAGAGCTGGACAAAGTTATTTATCCATTCAACGGACATGGTTACCCCAGCCTTCCGGTTACAGAAACAATCTTAATCAAAAATGCAACGGTTTGGACCAACGAAAATGAAGGTGTGCTTCAGAATACAGATGTGTTATTGAAAGATGGCAAGATTGCCAAGATTGGAAAGAACTTGTCCGAAGCCAACGCCAAAATAGTTGATGGCACAGGCAAGCATCTCACTGCAGGAATTATCGATGAGCACTCTCATATTGGCGCAGCCAGCATCAACGATGTGGCAACCAACTCTAGCATGGTGCGCATAGGTGATGTGCTCGATTCTGAGGCAATAAACATCTACAGAGCACTGGCTGGTGGTGTTGTGGCTGTGCAAGTACTTCACGGATCTGCTAACCCCATTGGAGGGCAATCTGCTTTGATCAAATTGCGTTGGGGAGAGTCTCCTGAAAACCTAAAAATCCAGGGTGCAGATGGATTCATTAAGTTTGCGCTGGGTGAAAACGTAAAGAGATCAAGTAACCCAAACTCCATACGCTATCCGCAAACACGCATGGGTGTAGAGCAGGTATATGTAGACGCCTTTACCAATGCACTTGAGTATGAGAAAAAATGGAATGCCTACAACAGTCTTTCTGCAAAAGCAAAACCACTGGCCCTCAAACCAAGAAGGGATTTGGCAGACGAGACCATGTTAGAAATTATTAATAAAAAAAGGTTTATTTCATGCCACTCTTACGTGCAATCAGAAATAAACATGCTCATGAAAGTAGCAGAGCGATTTGACTTTCGTGTCAATACGTTCACCCATATCTTAGAGGGATACAAAGTAGCGGACAAAATGGCCAAGCACGGTGCTGCAGGCTCCACTTTTGCCGACTGGTGGAACTATAAGTGGGAGGTGCGCTACGCTATTCCTTATAATGCTGCCATTATGCATCGTGCCGGTATTGTTACCGCCATCAATTCTGATGATGCCGAAATGGGTCGTAGATTAAATCAGGAAGCTGCTAAATCTGTGAAGTATGCAGGAATGTCAGAGGAAGATGCACTTAAAATGGTAACACTGAACCCTGCCAAAATGCTTCATCTTGACAATCAGATGGGAAGCATCAAAGCAGGAAAATCCGCTGATGTAGTGCTGTGGAATGATCATCCCCTGTCTGTATATGCTAAGCCATTGAAGACCATCATTGATGGCAAGGTGTATTTTGACGTGGAGAAAGACGAAGCAAACAACAAGGCCCTTGATGCCGAACGTGCTCGATTGATCCAAAAACTGAAAGGTGCAAAGAAGTCAGGAAGCCCAACCCAGCACAGTGAAGGAAAAATCAAACTTCAGTTTCATTGCGATGATATCATGGGCTTAGAAACAGAAGAATAAAATTATTAACGGAGATATTATGAAAAAGTTAAACTATATACTCGCACTGGTTCTAATGGTCAGTCATTGGGCAATGGCGCAAAAACCAGTTCCGGCTCCACCGCAGACTAAGCCTATCGCCCTCACGGGGGGAACGGCTCACATCGGCAACGGACAAATAATAGAAAATGCCCTCATCACATTTGATAAGGGAAAGCTTACCAATGTAGTAGATGGAAGTACTGCGAAAATAGATCTTTCGGGCTATGAGGTAATAAACGCAACAGGAAAGCAGATTTACCCGGGCTTCATTCTCCCCAACTCGCAGGTGGGACTTGAAGAGGTAAGTGCAATCCGTGCAATGAGCGACTCCAACGAGGAAGGTGATATGAACCCCAACGTGAGATCAGTCATTTCTTATAATGCAGATTCTGAATACCCACCTACGTTCAGATTCAATGGAGTATTATTGGCTGAAAGTACCCCTGTGGGAGGAACGATCTCAGGAAGTTCTTCACTCATGGAGATGGAAGGATGGAATTGGGAAGACGCTTTGCATACTGCCGACATTGGTATTCACCTCAACTGGCCTCCAATGATGAAAAGGCAATTCAGCTTCGCCACCTTTTCTGTTACAGAATCGCCAAACAAAGATTACGACAAACAAGTATCGAACCTTGAGCATTTCTTTATGGACGCAGTAGCCTATGGCAATCAAGCCAACAAAGAGGTGAATCTAAAACTGGAGGCAACGCAAGGGTTGTTTGATGGAACTAAAACCCTATTTATCCATACCAACAATCCCAAAGAGGTAGTCACGTCAATACGTACGGCACAACGTAATGGTGTGAAGCGCATTACTTTGATTAGTGGTGAAGCAGCCCTTACAGTAGCTGATTTTTTAAAGGAAAACAATATTCCTGTCATCCTGCCTTCTACCCATAACCTTCCGGATCGGGTAGATGATGATGTAGACATGGCCTACAAATTACCGTACTTGCTTTCTCAAGCAGGTGTAATGGTGTCTTTGTCTCAAGATGGGTCATTGCATGGCGCTCGCAACCTGGGCTTCTTTGCCGGTACCGCTGTAGCGTATGGCATGAGCAAGGAAGATGCGCTAAAAACCATTACCTCTAACACTGCCAAAGCTTTGGGCGTAGACAAACGTGTAGGAACTTTGGAAGTGGGTAAAGACGCCACCCTTTTCATTTCTGAAGGCGATGCTTTAGACTATAGAACCAATGTGTTGTTGCACGCTTTCATTAGTGGAAAGCACATTACCCTTCCAGGCAACCAACAGGAACTGTACGAACGGTATTCTAAAAAATACGGCCAGAAATAAATTCTAAACAGTGTCATAATAAAAGCAACCTCATTTGGGGTTGCTTTTATTATTTATAATATTCACCAACTCTCTCGATACTTAATTAAAATAACAATGGAATCAACTAAAAAGATGTTGTCATTTATATCCATTTCGTATCTTGAGTACTGTCGGGAGGAAAACCAACAAAAAAAATTATGAAGAAGGAAAAATTTATTAGTGATCTTTCCCAAAAAGAATTTCCCATTTCCAGCAGGGTGTCGGCTCATGCCATCAGGCAATCTTTATTTGATTTTATTCAAAAGACAAATCCCGAATTTACCAGGGCACAATTTCTTTCCAATAGTGAATTGAATCATTACCGGGAGAAATACATTTCAAATTATCTCATCAAAGAAGCAGGCGAATTATCCGAGGCAGAAAAGACAGTGCTTGAATCCATCACCTCCAAATCTACGCTCACAGACAAAGTAGATGAAGATGATCAATTAGTCCCTACCCAAGGGCAGAGGGTAGCTGATAAGGTCGCATCCTTTGGCGGTAGCTGGACATTCATCATCTCCTTTGGCGTATTTCTGCTCTTGTGGATTGTTCTCAATGCCTTCTGGTTAGTCAACAAAGGATTTGATCCCTACCCCTTTATACTATTAAATTTAATACTCTCTTGTCTAGCAGCTTTGCAAGCACCCGTGATTATGATGAGTCAAAACCGACAAGAGGATAAAGATCGTGACAGAGCAAGAAAAGATTATATGATCAACCTAAAATCAGAGTTAGAGATCAGGGTACTTCATGAAAAAATTGATCACCTTATCATGCATCAACAGCAGGAATTATTAGAAATACAAAAGGTCCAGATTGAAATGATGAGCGACATCCTTGCCAGGGTAGAAAAAAAATAGCCCTTATTTACAATAGTTAGCTACTAAACTATTATCATCTTTTTCCATGATGAATATCATTAATAGGCCCATAAAAAAATAGCTTGTTTGCATCGTATATTTGTCGTTGTAGCCAATCGCAAAACAGCAGTTAACCTCAACAAACATGAACTTTATTGATTATTATAAAATACTCGGTTTAAATAAAGGTGCCACAGAAAAAGAAATAAAAAATGCTTACCGTAAACTAGCACGTAAATACCACCCAGACGTTAATCCTAATAATAAGGAGGCTGAGCATAAATTTAAAGAAGTAAATGAGGCCAATGAAGTATTAAGCAATCCGGAAAATCGTAAAAAATATGATCAATATGGAAAGGATTGGAAACATGCTGAGCAATTTGAAAAAGCCAAACAACAGCAGCAACAACAACGCACATACCATAGAACAAGTCAGGATTTTGAAGCTGGGGACTATTCTGATTTCTTTGAGTCAATGTTTGGTGGCGCTTCCTCCCATCAGGGTAGGCAAAATATTAAATTCAGAGGGCAGGACTATCATGCTGAGCTTCACCTAAGTCTTCGGGATGTTTATATCACGCACAAACGTACACTCACGGTCAACGGAAAGAATATACGTATCACCATTCCTGCCGGTGTGGCCAACGGTCAGGAGATAAAGATCAAGGGCCACGGTGGGCCTGGAATAAATGGTGGGCCACACGGAGATTTGTACATTAAATTTCTCATTGAAAATGACACTCATTTCAAAAGAGACAAGGATGACCTTCATACCACAGTAGATCTGAATTTATACACAGCATTGCTCGGGGGAGAGCTTACCATCGATACCTTTGACGGAAAGGTTAAAGTAAAAGTAAAACCGGAAACACAAAACAATACCAAAGTAAAACTCAAAGGAAAGGGTTTCCCTATCTATAAAAAAGACAATCAATTTGGAGATCTTTATATTACGTACAATATAAAATTACCCAGCCAGCTGACCAACAAAGAAAAAGAACTGTTTACTGAATTAGCTAAACTAAGATAGCCATGGAAGAGCAAAACATAATATCTATAGAAACCTTCTGTGTACAGTATAATGTACCTGCAAAATTTATCCAATCCCTTCAAAAATATGAACTACTGGAAACCGTGAAAGAGGGCAATAAAGAGTATATCAGAATTACTCAATTGCAACGGGTGGAAAAAATGATCAGACTACATTACGAATTAAACATCAATATGGAGGGACTGGATGTTGTGAATAATCTGTTGCAGCAGGTAGCGGATCTGCAACAGGAAAACCAAAGACTAAAAGATCGACTGAATCTATTTGAATGATTCCTTCATGAAGAGCTATCGGATATACATTTTCTGCTTTTTTATTTCTCAAAACCTTTTCTCCTCAAATCCGTTTTATTGAATTATCCATTTAATGAATCGTCATGTTCATAGGACACTACGCCCTGGGGTTGGCATCAAGAAAAATCAGTAAACTTCCTTCCCTTGCTCTCTTGTTTATTGCGGCTCAATGGCTCGACTTGATTTGGCCCATATTTGTTTTGCTGGGAATAGAGACCTTCCATATTGAAATTGGAAGTACACAACTTACGCCACTCAGTTTCGATTTTTATCCCTACTCGCACAGTCTGCTCACGGCTATAGTATGGGGGCTTTTGTTAGGCATCGTTTACTACTTATTCACTAAGAACAAACAGGGCTCAACGTTACTTGGTGCATTGGTGTTGAGCCATTGGGTACTGGATTTCATCACCCATCGTCCTGATTTGCCTTTGTCTCCTTTTAGTGACGTAAAAGTTGGACTTGGATTGTGGAACCATTCTGTATTGGCCATCATCATAGAGTTAGGATTGTTCATACTTGGAACAGTTCTTTACTATCGCTCCGCTAAACCACAGAAAAAGATATCCTTTTGGTTATTGATAGTATTCTTTGTGGTCATTTATTTTATGAATATACTCGGACCTCCTCCACCAAGTGTACAAGCGGTAGCCTGGTCGGCTAACTTAATGTGGCTCTTTGTCATCTGGGCCTGGTGGATAGAGAAGGAGTAGTTTGGATAAGCCCTTCGGTCGGTGTTATCACCGATCCGAAATGAGCCGCAGCATCCATTCGGTAAATTGCTTCGACAGGCCTACCTCATTCCTAACTCGACTCGCAAAGACGTGTTCTTTTGAACCCTTGAAACTCATTAACTGTAACACCCTGAACCATTCTTCTTTTCATTTGTTATTATTACATCACCAGAAAACTGTCGGAAACAGGACAAATCACTTTCTTTCAACAGTTATAGACATCCGAAAGAATAGAGTTTTGCGTATATCTTACCAAAGAGAAACCTAACATTACACGATGAGAAAGACCAATTATATCTACCTCTTATTAATGACACTGGCGGTTGGAGCCTGCGCACAAAACAAACAGAAAGAACAAAAACACGCGAATATCTTCCCTATGAAAAAGACCGAACAAGAATGGAAAGCAGAACTTACCGCTGAACAATACAATATCTTACGAGAGAAAGGAACAGAACGTGCCTTCACCGGAGCCCTGTGGGACAACCATGAAAAAGGCAAGTATTACTGTGCTGCCTGCCACCAGGAATTGTTTGATTCCAACACCAAATTTGAATCAGGTTCAGGCTGGCCTAGTTTCTATCAACCGGTCAAAGATGATGCCGTAGTAGTAGGTAAAGACAACAGTTATGGTATGGTACGCGATGAGGTGGTATGCAGTCGCTGTGGCGGGCACCTGGGGCACGTATTCCCTGACGGACCTAAGCCAACAGGCCTGAGGTATTGTATGAATTCTGCGGCCCTGGAATTCAAGAAAGCAGACAAGTAACGAAGCTTGAAAATAAGTAAAGGGTCGGTGACTACTATCAACGACCTTTTTTATTATCTTTTGTGGAAATATCATTGCCATGTGCAGACTAATGGCCTATAAAGGCACACCCATCATTGCCGATAAGCTTCTCTACCAGCCTAAGAATTCCCTCATCCGACAGAGTACCAACGCCAAAGAGATTGAAGAACCGCTTAACGGAGATGGTTTCGGCATTGGTTGGTACGTACCGGAGTTGAACAACGAGCCCGTCAATTTTGTATCGGTGCACCCGGCATGGAACAGCCGCAACCTGCGCAACCTTGCTCCCAAGATCAAAACGAATTGTCTGGTGGCCCATGTTCGTGCTGCCAGTGTGGGAGAAGTGTCGGAATCAAATTGTCATCCGTTTCAGTACAAGCAACTGTTGATGGCACACAATGGCGGGCTCGAAAATTTTCCGCTCATCAAAAGAAAACTAAGAGAGCCATTGGGTGATGAACTTTATAATTGGATTAAAGGGCAAACCGACTCAGAGCATCTCTTCGCCTTTCTGCTTAATTACCTGTATACAAATCACAAGGTAATCACCGGAGATGCAGTTGCGGATGCCTTCAACTACACTTTTGATAAAGTGAATGGATTGATGAAACAAGTAGGTATTAATGAACCCGCTTACCTCAATATGGCCATCACCAATGGGGAGTTTATAGTGGCCACCAGGTATGTTTCTGATGCTTCGTATGAGCCGCTTACCCTTTATCATTCCGAAGGCAGTCGATACGTGGTGGAGGATGGAATCACCCGCCTTGAGGCCCCCAAAGATGATGACAATGCCGTGCTGGTGGTATCAGAAAAGCTGACAGAAGGAAAACAATGGACCATGATTCCCAAGAACCACCTGGTGATTGTTGAGCCCAGCCTGAATGTGAGGATAAAACCCATTTCAGCATAAATTTTAGTAGTTTCGGGCAAAACTTAGCCTGTGAAATACGATGTAATAGTTATCGGTGGAGGGATTGTGGGGCTGGCCACCGCGCTCCAACTGCAAAACTCAAACCCCAATATCAAGTTACTTCTTCTAGAAAAAGAGAAAACACTTGCGCTTCATCAAACCGGTAATAACAGCGGTGTGATTCACTCCGGTATTTATTACAAGCCTGGAAGTCTAAAGGCAACGAACTGCATACGTGGCTACAACCTGTTGGTTAATTTTTGCAAGTTAAATGCCATCCCATTTGAGTTATGCGGAAAAATAATCGTGGCCACCAGTGCTAAAGAAATTCCGCTGTTGAATAATTTATTTGAACGCGGAGAGCAGAATAGACTTTCCGATTTAAAAAAAATAGGCAAGGAAGAACTGAAAGAATATGAGCCACATGTCAATGGTGTTGCGGGTGTGGTAGTGCCACAAACCGGCATTATAGACTACAAACAGGTAGCCAAAAAATATGGAGAACTGATTCAAACTAAGGGTGGTGAAATAAGGTTGGGCGAAAAAGTAATTGAAATTCAGGAAAGCGAAAGCACGTGTGTGGTGGTTTCACAAAAGGAAAGCTATACCACCAGGTTAGTCATCAATTGTTGTGGTCTCTATTCCGATAAGGTAGCCAGACTAACCTCCCCCGACCTTGATGTTAAGATCATCCCTTTCCGGGGTGAGTATTTTAAACTAAAAAAAGAAAAGGAATACCTCGTTAAGAATTTAATCTATCCTGTTCCCGACCCCAATTTTCCTTTTCTTGGTGTTCACTTTACCAGAATGATTGAAGGTGGAGTAGAGGCCGGACCCAATGCCGTGCTTGCCTTTAGTCGTGAAGGGTATAAGAAGAGCCAGATTAACTTGAGGGAACTGGCCGAGTCATTGGCATGGCCTGGCTTTCAAAAGGTAGCTTTCAAATACTGGAAAACGGGTATGGGTGAAATGTACCGCTCTTTTTCAAAAGCAGCTTTTGTTAGGGCTTTACAAAAATTAATCCCTGAAATACAAAAGGAAGACCTAGAAGGTGGGGGTGCCGGAGTTAGGGCCCAAGCCTGTGACAGAAACGGAGGTCTGGTAGATGATTTTATGATTGTTGAAAAGAAGCATATAATTAATGTTTGCAATGCCCCCTCACCTGCTGCTACCTCTTCCCTGGCTATCGGTGAAACGATTGCTCAACTGGCAGCCAAAAGGCTTTAGAGACTCTTTATGGCAGTGACTTCGATCTCCAGCAGGTACTCAGGGTCAATAAGTTTACTGATCTCCACCATAGTGGTTACCGGCTTTATGGTGTGAAAAAATTCACCATGTGCCTTTCCTATCTCTTCCCAACGGCTGATGTCGGTTACAAACATCCGTGTACGCACCACATCCTTTAATCCAAATCCGGCTTTAGCCAATACCTTTTCAATTTTTTGAAGAATAAATTTCGCTTGAAGGTAATGATCTCCCCTACCTACCAATACTCCATTTTCATCCACAGCCACAGTACCCGATATTTCAATTTGGTTTCCAATCTGCACCGCACGACTGTAGCCCACAATGTCTTCCCATTTTGCACCTGAAGAGAGATTAATTCGTTTATCCATCTGTATAGTTTTTTACCAATCAGACAAGTATCGTAAATTGAGGAGAATTAGCCATGAGCAGTACCAACGATTTTGATAAAAAGGAGCTTGAACGATACAGTCGCCACTTTGTGTTGCCGCAATTTGGTAGAGAAGGACAGCAAAAGCTGAAAGTTGCTTCAGTGATTGTAATTGGTGCAGGTGGTTTAGGTTGCCCGGTACTGCAATACCTCGTGGCAGCCGGTGTGGGTACCATTAGTATTTTAGATTTTGATACAGTGAGTGAATCTAATCTACAAAGACAAGTGCTCTACGGTGTAGACGACATTGGCAAACCAAAAAGTCAACAGGCTGCGGCTAAACTAAATAAGCTCAACCCATATGTTTCCATTGAGGTGATCAATAATAAAATTGATTCTACAAACGCATTGGAATTGCTTAGGCCTTTTGACATTATCGTGGACTGTACAGATAATTTTCCCACTCGGTACTTGCTCAATGATACAGCTGTATTGTTGGATAAACCTCTCGTATATGGATCCATCTTCCGGTATGAAGGCCAGGTAGCTGTGTTTAATTTAAACCAAAGTGCCAACTATAGAGACTTGTACCCTGCTCCACCCTCCCCGGGTTCGGTACCCAATTGTGAAGAAGGTGGAGTACTTGGTGTGCTGCCTGGTATAATTGGTTGTATGCAGGCCAATGAAGTGCTTAAAATAATAGCTGGAATTGGAGAGCCCCTTACCAACAAGGTACTTCTAATGGATACACTGAGTATGGATACCCATCTGGTTAAATTTCCAAACCGGAATGAACGACATTCAATAAAAAAACTAATAGATTACGAATCGTTTTGTGGGTTAAATAAAATAATAATGGACATGAAAGAAGTAACCGTTAGTGAATTAAAGGTCTTAAAAGAAAAAGGTGAAGAATTTCAATTGATTGATGTGCGGGAAGAATACGAGTGTGAAATCTGTAGTATTAACGGAGAGCATATTCCCATGGGAGATATACCCCAATGTATTGAAAAAATAAGCCGCAATAAGAAGGTGATCATTCATTGCCGAAGCGGAGCCAGAAGTGGAAACATAGTCAAATGGTTGGAGAAGAACTACCACTTTGATAATCTCTACAATTTGAGAGGGGGCATTCTTGCATGGGCAGAAGAGATTGATACTTCACTTCCCAAATATTAATGATTTCTTAAATCACAGGGGCTACTCTTTTTTCCATATCAAACTTCCCAGAATAAGTGCAGTGATGCTGGCTATTGTGGCCGGTACCAAGCTGGGTATTTCCAACGGATAAATCCACTCTAAAAACAACCAGACGAATAGTCCGATCACCATACTCAACACAGCTCCTCCACTACTGGTTCTCCTCCAGTACATACCAAAGGTAAGTGGCGCAAAGAGTGAGACCAGGCTTAATACCGAGGACTCCGCAACCAATTCATAAATATTTTCGCGTAAACAAGCCATGATGGTGGCTACTGTTGCAAAGAACAGAATTGAAATTCTTGTAGTGTAAAGCAACTGCATATCGGACAACCTATTCCTCATCAAAGGATTAATCAGGTTATTGGAAAATATAGCAGCGGGTGCCAGCAGCGCTGAGCTTGTGGTACTCATAATTGCCGACAACAAAGAACCAAAAAACAATATTTGAATAGGCATAGACGTGTGTGTTAACACCATGTTGGGTAGCGCCAGTTGTGCATCACCCTCCAACTGATCTGCGTAGAGATATTTGGTACATAAACTAATGAACAGCGGAAGCATAGCAATGGACAGGTACAACCCTGCAGCAATAAAGCATGAGCGTACGGCTATCTTTACCGATCCAGATGACATTACCCGCTGAAAAATATCCTGTGAAGGGATGGAACCCAAACCAAGTACAGACCAGGCTGCGATGTAGGCGGTAATTTCCTTAACGTCCCATGAAGGCACAAATTTGTAATTGCGCGGATGCACTTCACTGAGAACTGTCGCCACACCACCTGCCTTGTACGCAAGCACAAAAGCCAGCACCAACAGGCCAATCACAATGACAATGCTTTGAATAAAGTCGGTAATGGAGATTGCCCACATCCCTCCTATGAAAGTATAAAAAGTAACTACAATTGAACTGATGACCACTCCCTGCCAGACTTCGAGGCCTACTACTACATTTAGAATAAGTCCCATGGCCACCAATTGTGCAGCGATGTAACCCACATAAGGTGGGGCCAGAAAGGCGCTTGCAACCAATTCCGTTCTCTTGCCAAAACGATATTTAAAAAAATCACCCAGCGTGAGGAGCTTCATGTTGTAGAGCCTTCTGGCAAAGAATAGTCCGAACAAAACCAAACAAAGTGTTGCACCAAAGGGATCCTCGATAACAGCGTATAACCCTCCATCCAGAAACTCTGCAGATGCTCCAAAAACGGTTTCCGATCCAAACCAGATGGCAAATAATGCAGCAGAACTAAGCACAATAGGTAAGCTTCGCCCTGCAAGCATAAAATCTCCTGAGGTTTTTACCCTGCGTGATGCCCAATAGCCAATGGCTACCGTTACGAGTAAATAGGCAATGATAGAAAGTAATAACAACTCGTTCGCTGGTAGTAGGTATCCTCAAAAATACCAAACCCTCCTCTATATTCTAGGGCCATAGAAAATGAATATTTGAGTCGTTATCTTTTGTGAATGAGCTGAAAGTTCCTCGAGATATTAAAACCAAAATGAATATCTCCATCGAAAAAGTCACCTTGCGTCTCACTCACTACCGATCGGGTAAACAATCCCAGACTATTGGTAAAAATCAATTGAAAAACGTGGCCACCTGTTTCAATGTTTAAGCCAAGTCCTATGGCATCAGAACCGGATGAATTGAGATGTGGATTTAATCTGTAAAAGTATTCTCCTGAAATTGACAGGCTACGCGTTATCTTGTGTCTCCCGCCAATACCCAACGCTACATCATCATTGTTTTCATCAGATTGATTGACCGTATTTCGATGCACCAGTACGGGGCTAATCTGTAATGAAAAGTGAGGGCTGAACTTTTTTCCTATTAATAATTCAATTGAATAAGCCAATCTATCATTCGTGGCCACCTGGGGTTTGAACTTGGCCTGTGGAGATGTCTTTATAAAACCAGTACCAATCGCAGTAACTGTAAAAGGCATATTTCTTGATCCTGCACTTTGGCGCAATACTTTATATCGAACAAAGCCATCAAATGTTTTATCAGTTGAGCTTCTACCAATACCTACGCCCAATCTATCAGTAATTCCATATTCCAGCCCCAACCGGACAAAGGCATCATCCAATCCCCAAAAATTATAAGACCCAGAATTAATTCTTCCAAATCGATGAGAAAAGATGAACTCCAATTCACCTTTTCCTTTAGTCTCAACTGACTGACCATTAATTACCCTTGTACCACTGAAGGTAAGTAATGTATATTCAGTTCTTTCAGGCCGACTTCCTTGCAATTCCTTCATCAAGTCGGACTGGGCATAAACCTGAAAACCAACCCAACTCATCATTGCAAATAAATAAACTCTATTCATAGTGGAGCGTAGATAAATTTAATCTTAACCTCTATCCTTTCTGCAATGTTTTGCCACAACAATTGAGGTATTTTGATTTTGTAATCTGCCAATTCAACAATAAACATGGAAGACATAATAATTTTTCCATTTGCAATGGTCAATAATCCGTTGGTTTCCATTTCCTTTGATTGACCATGTATGGTAAGCTGCCCCGTAGCCTGAACCTCTTGTATTCCGTTAGAGGTTTTTTCAAAGCCAATTATTTTTCCCTTGAATAAAGCAGTTGGAAACTTATAAGACTCCATGTATTTCTCATTGAAGTGCTGCTGCATCAAGGATTTTTCAAATTCAAAACCAACTATTGGTACTAAGAAAGCTATCTCACCCGTTTCGGCATTGAATAAGCTGGTAGCATTGGAATTGGTGGCGGCAATGTCTTCTATGGCAGCCTCTGAAAAAAAAGTAATGTTTGATTGTTCACTTTTATACTTTTGCGCTTGCGCGGCATCAAGGCTTAAAATTAAAAAAACGGTGGCAAGTAATTTCATTTAAATTGAAAAGTAGTTTCAATTGTCCCTGGCACCATCATCTACCCAACAGGCGATAAGATCTATTTGCTCCTGAGTTAAACTTCCTGTTAGAGGCATGCTGCGGTTGCCCGTCCGTGTTTTTATATTGGCCGCATTGGATTTTACATTGCTGAAAACCGTCCAGTTACGGTTGGCTCCATTATCACCATTGTGACATCCTGAAAGTGCGCACTTGGTATCAATAATAGGTTTTATCTGCCCACTAAAACTTACTCCTGTTTCTCCTTTTTCAACAGTGACGGTCTTAATAAATGAACACCCTTGACTGTCTCTGACCTCAATATTATAATTACCTTCTTTTAAAGCATTGAAAGTTGAGCTTGATCCAAACACGCCATTATTCAGCCTGAATTCATATGGCGCAACACCACCTATTTCCGTTGCGGTTATTGTTCCATTCTCTGTCAGGCAATCCGTATCAGGAGTGGAGGTGGTGGCTAAACTTAATGAAGAGCCTAACGCGCTCAACGAAACATCCAAAAGCTTGAAGCACAAGTTCACATCTGTTACCTTCACTTCATAGTTGCCCGCTGCTAACCCATCAAAGGTTCCCCCGTCATTCTTTACACTCCCAATTTCAAAGGTATATGGCCCTTCTCCTCCACTTGCATTTACAGTAATCCTTCCATCTGAGGCTGTGCAACTGCTTGCATCGTTTACACTCTGTAAACTCAATGAAAGGGTAGATTGAGAACAATCTATGGGCTGTATCAGATCATCAGATGAACAACTGAGCTGGATAAAAGTGATAATAAGAGTTACTAAGGTTAGCGAAACGATTTTATCCATAAGGCTTAGGCTGATCCTTGAGTAATTTAGAAAAATATGTTTAAACATATATATAAGCCCCGTCCAGATTCATGGACTAGTATGATAAATACCCCAAAATGGGATACGGAAAAAGGAAGAGAAGTGAAGGAAGTATAAGCAAGGAAGTGAGAGTAGACACCCTCTAAAAGAGAAAATCCCCCAGAGTCCTTGACCCCAGGGGATAATCCTGTCTATAGTTGGCTTTAATCTGATACTAAACTACAATCATCAATGTTTTTATGAAAAGGCTTTCCGACAATCTGAAGTTTAGCTTGACGGGTTGTCATTTTTAGTCGCTAAAGCAACTTCAATACTCACTCAGCAATGGAAATAGTCCTGTCCAATAGTTGGTTTATTTTTGATACCATGGTGCCGTTAAGCCTCCTTTTGAAAAGTTGATTTCATCGATTCTGAAATGGATTTATTTCTTTTAAATTAAACTGCCCTAAAAGAGAAAATCCCCCAGAGTCCTTGACCCCAGGGGATAATCCTGTCTATAGTTGGCTTTAATCTGATACTAAAGTACAGTAGTCAATGTTTTAATGAAATATCGATCCGGCAACCTGAACCTACAGTTGATAAAATGACATTTTCAGCGTTGAGTTGCTTTTAAAGTATCTTGGGATACGGAATCTGGGGTGATAGATTGTGATTTGCTTTCTTCCTTAAGCAAAGGTTTGGACCCTGGAAAGGTGGTTCGACTACTTATGTCGTAGGCGATATAGCCCAAACCAATAAAGAACAATACGGCCAGTGCAATGAATAACCTCTTAGACCTGCTCATAGGCAAAAATATAGGTTTAAAACAATAAAAGGGCTCAAGGCCCTTTTCAATATTTGATAAGTCATAAATTAGCCAAGCTTCTTTACAATGGCTTCGAAAGCATCAGGATGGTTGGCGGCAAGGTCAGCCAATACTTTTCGATTGAGTTCAACACCGGCTTTCTTTGCCTTACCCATAAACTCAGAATACGACATGCCATGAAGCCTGGCTCCTGCATTTATTCTTTGAATCCAGAGTGATCTGAAATCTCTTTTCTTAGCTTTACGATCTCTGTATGCATACACAAGACCTTTCTCGACAGCATTCTTGGCTACGGTCCAAACGTTTTTCTTCCTACCAAAAAAGCCTTTGGCTAATTTGAGGACACGTTTGCGTTTCGCACGCGATGCTACACTGTTTACTGAACGTGGCATTAGTTTTTCAATTTTTGGTCAGTGGCGCCTCGAATGAACGAGATCTTAATGCTCAGTGACCGGGTTTAACAATACTGTGACTGCGTATCAATCACAAACCTAAAAAGCATAAGGAAGCATCGGCTTAATATTACCCTCGTCAACTTTCTTAACGGTGGTTTTTTGGGCCAGATTTCTCTTCTGCTTAGTTTCCTTTTTCGTCAGGATGTGGTTCATATAAGCCTTCTTGCGCTTAATTTTGCCACTGCCGGTGATTTTAAATCTCTTCTTGGCACCCGACTTCGTTTTTAACTTTGGCATTCTATTTACACTTAAAAAATTTACTTCTTTGCTTTTGGCGCAATCATCATGTACATCCTCTTCCCTTCCAGCTTAGGCATTAATTCCACCTTACCGTAATCCTCCAACGATTGTGCAAACTTCAGCAACAAAATCTCACCGCGCTCCTTATACACAATTGATCTTCCTACAAAATGAACGTACGCCTTTACTTTCGATCCTTCTTGCAGAAAATTGATGGCATGCTTTAGTTTAAAATTAAAGTCATGATCATCAGTGTTGGGCCCAAAACGAATCTCTTTGATTACCGTTTTTTGCGCATTCTGCTTTATTTCCTTCTGTTTCTTCTTCTGTTCGTATTTAAACTTAGAGTAATCAATGATTTTACAAACTGGAGGTACCGCATTTGGCGATATCTCTACTAAGTCCAACCCTTGTTCTTTTGCCATCTTAATGGCCATCGAAGTAGAATACACATCTACTTTGATGTTTTCTCCAACCACCCTCACCTGAGGTGCGATTATCCTTTCATTTACGCGATAAGGTTCTTCAACTACTCTTTGTCTGAAGCCTCTTCTGTTAAAAGGCCTTTTACTTCCTGGAAATACTGCCACTAAAAGGGTTTAAATTAAAAAAACACTTGACAGACCTGCTGACAAGGGTGCAAATATCGCCATATTTTCAACTTTTCAAAAACGCTGGGAAACTTATATTTTCTTTATTTAACAAGTCAAAAAGCCAATATTTGGGGTTACTTCGGAGGCTTGCTCTGCTCTTCAAAATAAGTAGCAAACTCCTCCATATCCATCGTACCCTGATCACCAACTCCATGCCTTCTCACGGCCACCTTGCGCTCTGCCACCTCCTTCTCGCCTACAATGAGCATAAAAGGCACTTTTTTCATCTCCGCATCTCTTATTTTTCTACCTATCTTCTCATCCCTGTCATCTGCAAAGCCTCTTATATCTCTACTCTTAAGTTTCTCAATCACCTCGTGAGCATAGTCATTGAATCGCTCGGATATCGGAAGTACAGCAATCTGATCGGGCGACAACCACAACGGGAAGTTACCCGCACAATGTTCAATCAAAATGGCCACGAAGCGTTCTAGCGAGCCAAAAGGTGCCCGGTGTATCATCACCGGAGTGTGCTTCTGGTTGTCAGCGCCTGTATACTCCAACTCAAAACGTTGCGGAAGTTGGTAGTCTACCTGTATGGTACCCAACTGCCAGTTGCGCCCCAGGGCATCCTTTACCATAAAGTCGAGTTTGGGACCATAGAATGCAGCCTCACCTTTTACAGCAACCGTCTCCAGGCCACGCTCATCAGCCGCTTCCTGAATCTCTCTTTCGGCTCTATCCCACAATTCATCACCTCCAATATACTTTTCCTTATTGGCTGGGTCTCTGAGTGAGACTTGTGCTGTATAATTTTCAAAACCCAGGGATTTAAACACATGAAATACCAGGTCTATCACTTTGATGAACTCTTCTTTCACCTGATCGGGTCTACAAAAAATGTGTGCATCATCCTGAGTGAATCCGCGTACTCGGGTTAAGCCATGAAGTTCGCCACTTTGTTCATACCGATATACCGTACCAAACTCAGCATAGCGGATCGGCAAATCTTTGTAAGATCTGGGTTTCGTCTTGTATATCTCGCAATGGTGCGGACAGTTCATTGGCTTAAGCAAAAACTCTTCGCTTTCATCCGGTGTGTGGATGGGCTGGAACGAATCTTTCCCATACTTTTCATAGTGCCCTGAAGTAACATACAGTTGCTTACTGCCAATATGAGGTGTTACCACCGGATCATATCCTGCCTTCACCTGTGCTTTGCGCATAAACTGCTCCAATCGTTCTCGTAGAATAGTTCCTTTTGGTAACCAGAGCGGAAGCCCCATACCCACTTTTTCAGAAAAGGCAAACAATTCTAACTCGCGACCTAATTTACGGTGGTCTCGCTTCTTTGCCTCTTCCAACATGGTGAGGTATTCTTCCAATTCCTTTTGCTTTGGAAAAGTGATGCCGTAAATCCTGGTAAGCATTTTATTTTTTTCATCCCCTCGCCAGTAGGCACCGGCAACACTTAAAAGTTTTATGGCTTTTATCACGCTGGTTGATGGCACATGAGGACCTCGGCACAAATCGGTAAAATTTCCCTGCTTATAAAATGTAATTGATCCATCCTCAAGCCCCCCGATAAGCTCCAATTTGTATTCATCTCCTTTCTCTTTAAAAAAGGAAATTGCATCTGCTTTTGAAACTTCTCTTCGAGTAAATGTATTGCCCTGGCGGGCCAGTTCAATCATCTTATTTTCTACAGCCAGTAGCTCATCATCACCAAAAGGTCGATCACCCAAATCCACATCGTAGTAAAAACCATTTTCAATAGGTGGGCCAATGCCGAACTTCACTCCAGGGTACAGGGCTTCAAGGGCCTCCGCCAACACGTGGGCGGAGGAATGCCAGAAAGCATACTTCCCTCCTTTGTCTTTCCATGTAAAAATTTTTATGGCTGAGTCAGTTTCAATTGCTCTGTCAAGATCCCATATCTCACCATTTACCTCAATGGATAAAGCATTTCGGGCAAGTCCTTCACTGATACTTTTAGCGATTTCAATTCCTTTTACTCCTTTTGGAAACTCTTTGGAGGAGCCATCCGGTAACGATATTTTAACAACACTCATCAAATACTTAATTAGGAATGCAAATATGAGGTTTTCTGGGCTCTAAAACACCTTAGAAGGTGAAAAACGAGTAGGATTCTAGAGCTGAAACTGAGCAGTGAAAAGGACGCCAAACTTTCGCACATTAGGATTGTCCAGATAAGAAAGCCTATGCACAAAATCGACACGGAAAATCTTAAAGATATTTTCTACTCCATACCCAAGCTCAATGTATGGTTTAGTGTCCTTAAAAAACCCTACCGGCAAAGCAGCCTCACCCGTAGGAGTCAATTGCGCTACCAAATCCCGATTGGATTGGCGCATACCACCGAAAATAACATTGGATGTAGCCAGCAACCTCCACTTCAACTTATTCATTAGCGGAATTCTATTGAGTAAAAAACCTTCAAAATAATGGCGATACTGAACAGATGCATAGTGATCACTCACAAACTCTCCGAAGTCCATGAGGTTATAAGTAACCGAGGAGTAAAATGGAGATTGATTACCAAGGTGCAAGGTAAGAAGAGGATATGGAATAGTATTGAACACATATTCACCTTCAAAAGTAAGTCTACCTACACCTAACGGCCCAGCCTTAATACGTTTTTTAATAGTTAACCTTAAGCGATCATAATCAAATTCACTATCAAAGACTCCACCAAATCCATGAGTATATTTCAACGTAATCTCTGGTGATTTGTTGGTGCCAAGGCTAAATCGTTCGTTGTCATTCTGTAAGAAAACCTCATCACGGGCATAACGCGATTCGAGACTCACTTCAGAAGAACGAAATACATCCAACACGGGAGAAGCCACATCACCTGGGTTTTGTAAATATCCAAAATTAAAGGTAGGATCATAGGTCCAGTGCCTGAAGGAAATCTTTTGCGAGTAGCCTTTAAATAGCTCTCGCTGAAACCCTACCCAATACTCATCGCTATAATATCCACGCCTAAAATTTCCCCATCGGGTGGAAGTAAGAAAAATGGGATTGTCCGCCAGGCTTTCATCGTCTACTCCCAATCTGTCCAGATCACGCTTCACCCTAAAAGTTAAGGTAGTCCAATGTTGCTTGGATAGAATATTCTGCGCTGAAACCAGATATTTGAATCGTTCATCATCAAAGCCATAGGCCCCTTGTGCTTTGAATATCCACTTTTTACTAAATTGATAATTCGTTTTCAGCCCAGCCTGTAGCCGGAATCCCTCCAACGTATTCCAGGCCACCGCACCAAGATATGGCCCTACCTCTACCTTGCCCAGGTTATAGTAGCCATCTACGATCACTTTAAAAATATCGGTGTAGGTTCTTACAATAGGAATATTTCTCAGTGTGTCAATCATTTTATATACACTCTTTTCTGTGTCGCTCAATGGCTCGTGTCTCAGGGTATCCCAATGCTGTTCGTCCTCATTCATCCTTGCATCCTCCGCAATTTGTATGGCGCGTTCATAAAAGGACAAGTCATAGGGCTTGTTGATTACAAAATTTTTGTTGCTGGTGTAAAACTTAGCTAGCATACCTGCACTGTTCTTGCTTACTTCACTCACATCAATCAACACGCGGTTCTTAGAAGGCAGCCAGGCCCCAAGGTCGGTTCGCTCCAACTCTTGTTGTATCCTTATCTTCTCAATAAAATTCAGGTTTGCCTGTTTGCCTACATTGGCATCAATCTGCTTCAGTGCATAATCTTGCTTGCTTATCCACATGGTGCCGGTAAAGGCAAGGTCTTGCGGGCTTTTCGGGTAAAAGTCCAGCCTGTAGCAATACTCATCACCAATGTAAAGACTATCCGTAAGGTCGTATTCGTAATAGATTCTCCATCCATCAGCAATCGGTGAAACAAATTCCTTACTGACTATATTCAGCCAATTTTGATAAAAGTTATATTCTTGAAATGATGACCCTACCAGTTGGGTAACCGTAGAACCATCTTCTACTCCGATGCCATTGATTTTCGTTTTTAGAATTTGCTCCTTTTTTAAGGATGGATTATCACGATAATAAATCTTAGAAACGCTTTCGGTTATAAACAGTGGAAGAATGGGCTTACCATCCTCGCCAGCAATCCTTTCTACACTGTCAAGCACCTGCGTGATTTTTTTTACTACCTTCCTTTGGCGGAATTTCTCAGAAAGATTATCTACATCTATTTCAATTTTAGTATAAGTATCATATTCATAGGCTGAAAGCTTCCTTTTATCATTTTCTTTTTTGTTTTTCACCACATTCCTAAGAATACTCCAGGCAGGGTTTTCTCCTGCCAATATCACAACCTCCTGTAGGCTGATGATATCTTCAGTAAGCTGAAAATTAATGACCTGCGAAACTCCTCTTTTTACTGCTTTTGCTTTGGATAAATAACCAACATAAGATGCCTGGATGGAGTCGGATGGAGAGTAAGTAGAGATGGTGAAATTGCCATCAAAGTCAGTGGTGGCACCGATGGTAGTTCCTTTAAATACAACGTTGGCAAATGGAACGGGGTCGCCACTGCCCGCATCTATCACCTTACCCGTAACCTTAGTTTCCTGGGCGTAAGTCCAGGTGGCAAAGAAAAAAAGGGAAATAATGAGTAAACCAAATCGTGATCTCAAACCGTTTCGCACAAGATTTAAAACTTAAAATTAGTGAAATAAAGCAATCAATAACTACAGTTTATCTCTGTGAAAATACAACTAACGAATGTTAGAGCTGAATAGGTTCCTTTTGGCCCAAATAACGGGGGGTAGTTTTCAAGACATATAAATCAAGTATTGCCTTTGCCCTGGCGAGGTATTCCCTCCAATGCACTTTTTCTGTTGCTTCGGCATCGGGCTCATTGGTCACATAGGCCACTGCATCAATTCCGTAGTAATCAGAAATAAACAACGCCCTGTAAGAGTGAAAGGTTTGGGTAATAATCGTTATTTCTTCCTGGCCAAAAATCTCTTTACTTCTCACCACGGAATCAAGTGTTCTGAGTCCCGCATAGTCCAGGGTGATTGCTGAGGCCGGAATTCCCAATTTTATAAGTGCTCTTTTCATCTCTAGGGGCTCGTTATAATACTTTGTGCGGTTATCTCCACTTACAATAAAATGTTTCACCTTACCATTTTTGAAAAGTTCGGCTGCTGTCTCCATTCTGTTGTTAAAAAAAGGATTTGGCTCACCTGTAGTAAGCAAATGGCTTGTTCCCAATACAAGGGCTACCTGATGATCGGTGAGGCTATCGTATTGAGAATACACTTTCTTAGCGGTGCTGTTGACTATCCAAATATTGGAAGCCACCACGAATATAATTGCGAGTAGTAACAGATAAAGAAGTTGCCGCAGCACCCTGGATAAAAAAACCATATAGACAGAACAGAAAAAGCTTGTGCAAAGTTACTTAATTGATTCTAAATACTTCCTTTCAATCAATTCTGATCTTTTAATCGACCTTTTATACCACATCAGCTTTAGGGATACACGTTCCTCTTCAGTGAGCTTCCAGTCAATATTTGACGCACGTATTCTTGTCATCAACTCATAAATACAAATGGCAGCACTCACTGATAAATTCAGACTTTCAGTAAATCCTTCCATTGGAATCTTTACCTGTAGGTCGGCCTCTTCCTGTGCCGTTTCGGAGAGACCATGCAGTTCATTGCCCATAACAATCGCCATTTTTTGAGTGACATCCACATCGCGAATAGAACGTGAAGCACTTGGTGTAGTGGCCAAAATTATATAGCCTGCTTCTCTTAATTTCTTAAAACACAATGGGGTGTTGTTTGCACCGGGTTGATTATGATGATTAATGGTCAGCCATTTATCAGCGCCTTTCAATACCCCTTTGTTGATGCCATACGTATTTTGGTTTTCGATAAGATGCACATCCTGAATCCCAAAACACTCTACCGTACGGAAAACTGCACTGGCATTTTGAGACTGATAGATGTCTTCCAAGACCAATGTAAGGTAGCGTGTGCGCTGATCCAGTACTGTTTCAATCAATTTCTTTTTATGCTCAGAGATAAATTGAGAAAGGTGGTTGGTAATCATTTTTCCAGTTCTATTGGTCATACTAAATGACAATTAATTTATAAACAAGTATGTATTTACCATTCAAGAAATCATTTAAGTCAATTAAACCTTCACCTATATAACGGTATAATTTATTTATCATTGGGCCATATATGGCTATTTAAAGGTGGTTTTTTAAAAATTCTTTGAGTAAAAACTCAAAAAGTCGTAATTTTCAGGTTTAACAATTTGATGTCGGACCTAAACAACCTAATGATGAAGATCAAAGTACTATTTCTGTTTTTCGTGGTAAGTATGATAAGCAGTAAGGCGATGGCCCAGGATGATGCCATTACTGATGAAGACCTGAAAAAATATGCCGTGGCGATGGACTCCATAGAGAATATGAAAACGCACCTGATTGAGACTATTACTGAGATGGTGAAAGGTAACGAAGAAGTATCTGCTTCGCGTTACAATGAGCTGTCAAAAATAATTGATAACGAAACCAAGTTAGCAGAAGCTGAAGCTACTGAAGTAGAAATAGCGTTTATTAAATCTGTTGCCGCAAAAAAAGAAGAAGAGACAGCCAAAATCAATGAGGTCTTTCAATCCTTAGCTGTCGACTACATTGGTGCAAAAACCTACAATGCTGTAAAAAAGGCGTTGAAGGAAGACGCTGCTCTTAAAGCAAAATACGATGCCATGGTAGCCGAACTTGCCGCAAAAAAATAGTTTTGTATCAAACACCAGGACCAAAAAAAGGCAGTCTTTCGGCTGCCCTTTTTTTTATAAATCCAGTTCAATTGTCTCTCCCACACCAAATACCTTATCACTTTCCACTGCCTTCTTTTTAGCTTCTGCGTTTACCTCTTTTTGCTTTTCCCTTTGGGGCTGATTCTCTTCGAAGAGGCTTGCTTGCGCTGCTTTTTGACTTTGGTTTTTGCTTTGACTTTTTTGGCTGCTTTGCTTTTGGCTTTTGGCTTCTTGCGGGTTGAGTTCTTCTCTTTTTTGCTGGCTTTCTTTTTGAGGTTGCCTGCTTTGCGATTCCGCGTTTTCTGATTTTTTTTTTTGCGGCTGAGAACGAATGGATTTTACTCCTCCCGATTCAGACGCCTCATCTTGCGGTTCATCTTCGCCACCACCCGACTCCTCTACAGGCTTAAGTTTAGCTACTCTATGTGGCGACAACCGATTGCCCATGGCCCTCCACCCTTTCACATCAACCACCTCATCCAAATTAATGGTTTCCGTTTCTCTGGTTTTGCTCTTTCCCTTTACAATTTCTGCTATCACTTTCGTAGCATCTGAAGTCGATGCATACTCCAGCCTGGAACCAATTGATTCGGAGATAAATCCAAAATCTTTATCCAGCGTATTGGTTTCAATTTGGAATCGCTTTACAAAATGTTGCTTGATTTCTCCATCCCAATATACCGCTGTAACGATTTTTTTTGGGTTGAATTTCTCTATCAACAGAGTCTTTTCCTCACCATCAAAACGCGTGTTCAATTCGAAGCCGGTCAATTTATAGGTGCCACTCTTTGTAATGGAAAGGATCAAATCATCACCATCAAATTTTCCCACATGCTTACCTCGTTTTTCTTTGTTCAGCCGGCCTGAAATAGGATCAAACCACAAATCCAATCCACTAAGTGTTGAAACTCCGGATTGAAGTAATTCCACTTTTCTGACCGGATATTTTGTCAGTGTATTTCCTCTAGATCCCCTCCCCTTTATTTCAAGTTCTGAAAAATCGAATTCAAAAATTTTCTTACGGGCTGAGCTGGCAGCCGTAAGTTTCACCACTACCACCTCCGCCTCTCCATTGGGATTGGCGCTAAGGTAATGTACCCTGCTATTAGGATTACCCTGCGTGAGGTCGTATTCTTTGTCCCGGATAATGGCAGGCATTGCAAATCGTTTTACAAATGATTTTCCTGTTTTTCCATCCGAATAGATCAGGTTATACACCATGCGATCATCACTCTTCTTCCACACCCCAGCGTATAAAATATCCTTGCCCATAAATACCTTCTCTGCTATTCGAGATACAATAGCCTTTCCATCTTTACGGATGGCTATGATATCGTCAATCTCTGAACACTCTGTAATGAATTCATCTCTTCGCAACCCCCAACCAATAAAGCCATCAGCCCTATTCACATAAAGCTTTTGATTGTTGGCGATTACCTCCGTTGCCGTAACCGTCTGGAAGCCTTTAATCTCTGTTTTCCTTTCTCTCCCTTTTCCGTATTTGTTCAGTAAGTTTTGGTAATACGCAATGGCATACTCTGTCAAATGCTTTAGATGATGTTTGGTTTGCTTCAGCTCCTCTTCAAGGTTTTTAAGAATTTCATCCGCCTTATATGAATCGTATTTGGAAATACGCTTGATTCGAATCTCTGTCAAACGAAGAATGTCATCCCTGGTAATTTCTCTATAGAATTGCTTCTTATAAGGTTTGAGTCCTTTGTTTATAGTACTAATTACTTCTTCAAAAGTCTCACACTCCTCAATGTTGCGATAAATACGCTTTTCGATAAATATCTTCTCCAAAGAGGAAAACAAAATCTTTTCCATCAGTTCATCCCTTCTGATCTCCAACTCTCTTTTCAACAGCTTTACTGTTTGCTCCGTATTGTATTTCAGGATTTCGTTCACTTTCATGAACCGCGGCTTATCCGCTACAATAACACAGGCATTGGGAGAGATAGACACCTCACAATCGGTAAAAGCATACAATGCATCCAACACGATCTCAGGTGCATGGCCAGGCTGTAGGTGAACAAGTATTTCAACATCCTTGGCTGTATTGTCAACTACCTGCTTTACTTTAATCTTTCCCTTTTCGCTGGCCTTAACAATTGATTCAATTAATGAAGTAGTTGTAACACCAAAGGGTATCTCCTTGATAGCCAGTGTTTTTTTATCCTGTATTTCAATTTTTGCCCTAACCTTAATGCGGCCTCCTCTATGCCCCTGATCATACTCAGTAAAATCGGCATAGCCACCTCCCGGAAAATCAGGGAATATTTTTGGGGTCTTCCCTTTTAATATATCTATAGATGCTTTTATCAACTCACAAAAGTTGTGGGGCAAAATCTTAGTGGACAGGCCCACTGCTATCCCCTCCACCCCCTGAGCGAGCAACAATGGAAACTTAACAGGCAGGGTCACCGGTTCCTTCTTCCTGCCATCGTACGACAATTGCCATTCCGTTGTTTGTGGATTGTAAACAACATCAATGGCAAATTTTGATAAACGTGCCTCTATGTAACGAGGTGCTGCAGCACTATCTCCTGTTCTTACATCTCCCCAATTTCCCTGTGTATCAAGTAGTAGGTCTTTCTGACCGAGATTTACCATAGCTTCCCCTATCGCAGCATCACCGTGGGGGTGGTACTGCATCGTTTGACCAATCACGTTAGCCACTTTATTGAACCGGCCATCATCCATCTCCTTGATAGCGTGGGCAATTCTTCGCTGAACGGGTTTAAGACCATCCTCTATACGGGGTACGGCCCGTTCTAGAATTACATAGGATGCGTAATCAAGAAACCAGTGTTGATACAGTTCGTCTACCGAATCAATATCATGGATTACATCACCATCTTTAACAGTGGACCTACTCTTAACTACTTTCGGTTTGTGTGTTTTGTCTTTCTTGCTTTTGCCCATGAGAGCCGTAACTTTTAAACTTCAACTACTTCTTCAATGATATCTTCTTTGACAATATCCATTTCAATTCTCAGGTTGTCGATGATGAACTCCTGACGCGTAGGACTGTTTTTTCCCATATAGAATTCAAGAAGCTTGCCCAGATGGCTGTCTTTACCCAAAATCACAGGTTGCAATCTGATGTTATCCCCAATAAACTTCCCAAACTCGTCAGGGGATATCTCACCCAAGCCTTTAAAGCGAGTGATCTCCGGCTTGCTTCCCAGTTTTTCCACCGCGTCCCGCTTTTCCTCCTCCGAATAACAATAGATAGTCTCCTTCTTATTGCGCACCCTAAACAAGGGAGTTTCCAAGACAAAAACGTGTCCTGCCTTCACCAACTCAGGAAAAAATTGCAAAAAGAAAGTGAGCAACAATAAACGTATGTGCATGCCATCAACATCTGCGTCTGTTGCAATAATGACTTTGTTATACCGCAAGCCTTCCAATCCATCTTCAATGTTAAGTGCATGTTGCAATAGGTTAAACTCCTCATTCTCATACACTACCTTCTTGGTAAGACCAAAACAATTCAAGGGTTTACCCCTTAAGCTAAATACCGCCTGTGTTTCTACATCTCTGGATTTGGTAATGGAGCCACTGGCGGAATCCCCTTCTGTGATGAATATCATAGACTCCTGGCTGCGCGCACCCTTCTCTTCATTGAAGTGAAAGCGGCAGTCGCGCAGTTTCTTGTTGTGAAGGTTGGCTTTTTTAGCACGTTCGTTGGCCAATTTCTTAATACCCGCTATCTCTTTTCTTTCACGCTCTGACTGCTGGATGCGTTTGAGCAGCGCTTCAGATGACTTAGGATTGCCATGAAGGTATATCTCCAACTCCTTAGCAACAAAATCTCCTATATAACTCCTCACGGTAGGGCCATCCGGGGCCATGTGAATAGAGCCAAGTTTTGTTTTGGTCTGTGATTCAAAGACCGGTTCCTGAACACGCACTGCAATAGCCGCCACAATACTGGCTCGGATATCGGAGGCATCATAATCTTTTTTGAAAAAGGCTCTAACTCCTCTCACTACCCCTTCGCGAAAGGCAGCAAGATGGGTGCCTCCTTGTGTGGTATTCTGTCCATTTACAAAAGAATAATACTCTTCACCATATTGTGTACCGTGTGTAAGTGCAAATTCAATGTCATCACCTTTAAGGTGAATAATGGGATAGCAAATATCTTCAATCTCTATCTTTTGCTTTAATAAATCCAGAAGGCCATCCTTGCTATAAAATTTCTCTCCATTGTAATTAATTGTAAGGCCTGCATTAAGAAATGCATAGTTCCACATCAAATCATCCAGGTACTCTGGTATGAAGTGATAATTTTTAAACATACTCTCATCAGGCTCAAAAAGGATGGCCGTCCCATTCTTGTCGCTCGACTTAGCTATTTTAGCATCATTGGTAATCTTTCCTTTTTTGAATTCTGCCAGCTTCGTTTTACCATCCCTGAAAGCTTGTACTTTGAAGTAATTCGACAGCGCGTTAACGGCTTTGGTTCCTACCCCATTCAATCCTACAGATTTTTGAAAAGCGTTAGAGTCGTATTTGGCTCCCGTGTTAATTTTGGAAACACAATCAACTACTTTACCCAACGGGATGCCCCGCCCATAGTCTCTGACTGTTACGCGCTGATCGGTGATCTTCACATCAATTACTTTTCCATACCCCATCATGTGTTCATCAATGGAGTTGTCAATCACCTCTTTCACCAATACATAGATTCCATCATCCTTAGAAGATCCATCTCCTAATTTGCCTATGTACATCCCTGGCCGTAGCCGGATGTGCTCTCTCCAATCAAGTGATTTAACACTTGATTCATCATACTGAAATAAGTCTTTCGCCATAAATGTGGTCTGTCCGGTTTTACCTTTATCTGGCTTTCATGCCTTTCAAAAAACAACCAAAGAAATCAAAGTTTAAAAAATGATTGGGGCTAATAAAACGATTTTTTATCGTATAGCAAGCAGGTTACGCAATTGTTAGATTACAAAAAATTATAAAGTAAACGCTCCTAATCCACTGATAATCAGTGGCTAAAATCATAACAATCAAACCACCTGTTTCGTGCCATTTTTACGAAGGAAAGAATAAACGGGCCACCCAATGGCCCAAATAATGATCAATAAAACACTCCCATATATCACAATGCCAAGGCGCTCAAATGCAAACTCCTCACCGCTATTGAGTACGTTAAAGTATCCAAGTACCGTGCTAAAGAAAAAATTTAAGAGGATTATCAGACCAAAAAACCAAACGCTAAAAGGTTCGTTCCTATTGCCATAGAGTTTGGAAAATGCAAAGATCAACGCATTAATTATGGAGACCATGCCCAGGGTAAGATAGAATACCGTATTCCTGGACATACTTACCGCCTCGAAACCCTCTTGAATAACTACTTGCTGCGGCAAGGAGGCATAGATATACATAAAAATTACCATAAACCCCATCAAAGAAAGAAACCACACTGCTTTAAATATCTTTAAGATCATGTTGTTAAATTTGATGCTGCAAGTTAACGCGAATTGCTTTGAATCTGAATCCAATTGTTCTTTCCATCCCTATTTTTTTCTTGTTGATAGGAATAGAATTGGCGGTAGAACGGTTTTCGCACCGAAAACTCTATCGCTTACCCGACACGATATCAAATCTCAGTTGTGGCATCACCTCACAGCTTTCTGGATTATTCCTAAAAGTTCTGGCGATTGGGGTGTACGAAATTCTTTATTCCAACTTTGCTTTTTTTGAATGGGAGAGAAACTGGGTTTATTGGGTGGCGCTTTTCTTCCTTGTTGACTTTGCCTACTACTGGGCCCATCGCATGAGCCATGAGATCAATCTGTTTTGGGGAGGACATGTGGTGCACCACCAAAGTGAAGAGTACAATCTTTCTGTGGCATTAAGGCAGAGTAGTTTCCAGGTGGTCTGGACTTTTGCATTTAACCTGCCACTGGCTTTGTTAGGGTTTAAAACGTTAGACCTTGCATTAATGGCTGCCCTTAATACACTTTATCAATTCTGGATACACACTGACACCATTAAAAAGCTCGGCTTCTTAGAATACTTTCTCAACACCCCCTCTCACCATCGTGTGCATCACGGTAGTGACCCCAAGTATATCGATAAGAATCATGCAGGATCCCTTATCATCTGGGATAAAATGTTCGGTACCTTTCAAGCCGAGGAAGAACCGCCAACGTATGGCATTACCAAACCCATTAACAGCTGGAACGCAGTGTGGGCCAACTTTAGTCATTATGTCGAGATGGGAAAAGACCTGAAAAGAATTGAGAAATGGGGTGACAAGATAAAGTATCTGTTTAAAAAACCAGGTTGGCTTCCCGAGTCACTGGGGGGATACCGCGTGGCACCTGAAGTGGACAAGGATTCTTATAAAAAGTATGAAACACCTGCCCCTGTCGCACTCCACTACTATGTGCTTTTTCAATATACGTTATGTCTGATTGGCACCGGATTGTTTCTATTCAAACAAGATAATTTTTTGATTGGCGAAAAGGTTTTCTTTGCTATCATCATTTCTATTGTCGTAGTCAATTGTGGAGTGCTCTTTGAGAACAAGTCCTGGGTGCGATGGGCCGAGTGGCTTCGCATCATTGTTTACTCTTTGTTGTTAATTGCATTTACATTCATTTACTTTTGGCCTTCTGTCTTCATTGGAGTGGCCATTGCTTACTTAATCATCTCCGGAACCTGGTTTTATTCAATCACAAAAAATGTACAGCTACAAACGGCCTAGCCTATTACTCCTTATCTTCATTCTGCTTTCCTCGTGTTCGCTATCGCTACCTAAACTTAATGGGATAGATTCAAAATTGTGGAAAGATGATAAAAATGGATGCAATGGTAATCGAAGCAAAATGATCGGTGCTATCATGCAAGAAAAGGAGAAGCTGAAAGCGCTGACAGAAATGGAGACCCTGCAAATGTTGGGGCGACCCGATGAAAATGATCTTCTGCCCAGAGGTCAGAAGATCTTTGTCTACTATCTGGAACCAGGACCTCACTGCAATGAACCTCTTGCTGAGCCCCGGCAACTCATCTTGCGGATCAATGCCATGAGCCTGGTGAAAGAGACCCAGGTCAAATAGCTGCTTTGACTTATATTTGTTGTCCAAATCTTAGAATAAAAACTAACAGAAAAATGAAGAATATCTCCGTAATTGGTTCTGGTACTATGGGAAATGGCATCGCCCATGTCTTTTCACTCAATGGATTTCATGTATCCCTTATCGACATTGCAGAAGACCGGTTGGCCAAGGCTATGGCCACTATCGATAAAAACCTTACTCGTCAGGTAGATAAAGGAGGGATCAGCGAAAGCGACAAACAAAATGCTTTAAACAATATTTCTACTTTCACAGATATGAAAGCAGGTGTGGCAAACGCTGATCTGGTGGTAGAGGCAGCCACTGAAAATGTTGATCTTAAACTCAAAATATTTAAAGATCTGGACGGACTGGTAAAGCCTGAAGCCATTCTGGCATCCAATACTTCTTCCATTTCCATCACTAAGATTGCATCCGTTACTTCGCGCCCTGATAAAGTTATCGGAATGCACTTTATGAACCCTGTTCCGGTGATGAAACTGGTAGAGGTAATCAGAGGGTATGACACCAGTGAAAAGGTGACCGCAGATATTATGGCGCTTTCTAAAACACTCGGCAAAATTCCAGTAGTGGTAAATGACTATCCCGGCTTTGTTGCCAATCGTATCCTCATGCCTATGATCAACGAGGCCATTTATACTCTATTTGAAGGTGTAGCGGGCGTAGAAGAAACTGATACCGTGATGAAATTGGGAATGGCACACCCGATGGGACCACTGCAACTGGCAGACTTCATCGGTTTGGATGTTTGTCTTTCCATAATGCGTGTATTGCACGATGGCTTTGGTAATCCTAAATATGCCCCCTGCCCTCTTTTGGTCAACATGGTTCAGGCAGGACACCTGGGGGTGAAGTCAGGTAGTGGTTTCTACAAGCACACAAAAGGAAGTAAAGAGTTAGTGGTGGCTGATCAGTTTAAATCCTGAAACCCTTAGCGGGGATTTTTCCAGACTGTTCGGCAAGAGTCTATTTTATGGCTCAAAGATAGCGCAGATTTGCACAGACATTTTACCCGAATTAAACAACAGGGCTTTCCAATGCCGCGGACAAAGGTGTCAATCAAAGATGATCTTGAGTTGATTGCGGAGTCCGCGGAAGCTCACCATCTCTATACCCGTGCTGCCAATAAACATCTTCGCCTGAATCTTTACTGGAATCTTATTTCCATCGTCTGATATCCAACAAGTGATTGAGTTCTCTCCATCGAATAACTTGTTGTTGGGCATAATCGGCACCAGTTTTAAACACCTGATCTTACCTACCCGGGTATTAATTACTTCTTTGCCATCGTAAATAATATTGAGGTTATAAGATGTATCTTCAAAGAAACCTGAAATGGTTACGGTATCTCCTTTGTGAAGTTTTTCGAATTCGATTACCCTAAGATACAGGAAGCCTCCCACCAAATCGCGAACATTGTTAGGCGTATCATATACTTTCGCATCGTCATACACCCCGGTTTCCTTATTCCTTACCTTCACCTCCGCTTTATTGGTAGCGTGGTCAAACGTGGTCAATTCGTCTTTTCTATACCTACCCTCTTTGATTTTACGGTAACTCACATGGGTAACTAATGCTGCGGTGTCAATATAGGCTCCCCATTGGTCATCCACTTTTGTAATCCAGGATACCATACCGCTGGTGGCCCCAAAGGCATCTACTTTATAACTTGGTCTGGAGTTAATTTTAAATATTCTCTTGTCGACTTTGGTAACAGCGCTTCCTACGGTAAAAAAACCAAAGTTGACACGATAGGTAATCTCTTCACCGGGTCCAAAGCTTGTATTGTCTATCTCAGGCAATTCATACTCCTGACGAACGGTAAAGGCTGTAAGTCCAAGGAATAAAATAAAACCAATTAGCAGTCTGTCCATCACCTCAAAATTAGGTTTTATACCAAAACCTTCAAAGCATGTGCCAAAGGCTATACTGGAACATTATTCTCTCTTAACGCATCATTCAAGGAGGTTTTCTTATTCGTACTCTCCTTTCGTTTACCAATGATTAATGCACAGGACACATGGTATTCACCTGCAAAAAACTTCTTGGAAATAGAGCCAGGTATAACCACAGATCGGGGAGGAACTTCTCCTTTGTACTCTAGGGGTTCAGTTCCAGTCACGTCAATAATCTTAGAACTGCCCGTCAGCACTACATTGGCACCCAGCACGGCTTCTTTGCCAATATGCACGCCCTCTACAATGATACACCGGGAACCAATAAAAGCACCATCTTCAATAATCACCGGGGCTGCCTGCACAGGTTCCAAAACGCCTCCAATGCCAACCCCTCCACTCAGGTGAACGTGCTTTCCGATCTGTGCACAACTTCCCACCGTTGCCCAGGTATCCACCATGGTGCCTTCATCCACATACGCGCCAATATTCACATAGGAGGGCATCATAATTACGCCTGTGTTGACGAATGAACCATAACGTGCAATGGCATGAGGTACCACCCTCACCCCCAACTCTTTATAGTTCTTTTTAAGAGCAATCTTATCGTGGAATTCAAATGGTCCTACTTCTATGGTTTCCATTTGTTGAATCGGGAAATATAAAATCACAGCCTTCTTTATCCACTCATTTACACGCCAACCACCACCTTGTGGCTCAGCCACCCTCAACTTTCCTTTATCCAATTGATCAATCACCTCACGGATTGCTGACTGAATTTCTTTGGTCTGAAGTAATGAGCGATCACTCCATGCCGCCTCTATCTTCTGCTGTAATTCCATTTATATCTTATTTTGTGAACCTTTAGGTTCAAATATAAGGGTACTTCAATAGTTCAATGAATAATTGTAATAACCATTCCTTCATTTATGCTGAAAATAACAGCTTTGGAGATAAACTAGTGCGGCCGTGAACAAGCAAAATATAGTTATTGCTTCTACTTTAAAACCCGTGGATGACACCCGTATGTTTGAAAAAATGGGAGTTAGTTTAGCAGGCACTGGTGCTTATGATATTTATGTCATGGGGCAGGGAATAAACGATATACCTGCTTATCAGGGTATTCAATTCATAGGCTTCAAACCAGTGCATAGGCTAAGTATATCCCGATGGTTGTTACCGTTCAAAATATTGCTGAAAACTATTAAAGTAAAACCAACGCTATTAATTGTTAATACCCATGAGT
The DNA here is from genome assembly GCA_964409415.1 of uncultured Ohtaekwangia sp. Lineage (GTDB taxonomy): Bacteria > Bacteroidota > Bacteroidia > Cytophagales > Cyclobacteriaceae > ELB16-189. The sequence continues at coordinate 87,523 of CAYPDF010000003.1, forward strand.
TATTGATAGTTAGCATTGCAAACAGAATATTATTTGGTTGTAAAATTGTGTATGATATTCGTGAAAACTACTATCGAAATATCCTTCATTCGGAAGTTTTCCCATGGATCATAAGAAGGCCGCTTGCACTATGGGTCAGGCTCAAGGAAAAAGTCACCTCCCCCCTATTCCATCACTTCATTTTGGCAGAAAAGACCTATGAAAATGAACTTGGATTTATAGGTAATAGGTACACAGTTCTGGAAAACAAAATGGAGCTGCCGAAGGGCTTTAACCGCCATTCGAACTCTACTCAAATCAATCTCCTTTTCAGCGGAACTGTTGCCTATAGCACAGGGATCTTTGAGGCAATTGCTTTGGCCCAAAAGCTACATCGAACAGACGAGAGAGTGAGGCTAAGCATCGTTGGTTATTGTGCAATACCTGCCATAAGAGAAAAGGTTGCTAAGGCACTAAGGGACAAACCATGGATCACCCTGATAGGATTCTATAGTTTGGTACCCCATAAGGAGATACTGGCGGAAATTCGCCAGGCGGACTTTGGTATTATTTATTATCCACCTTCCCCACACACCTACCGTTCAATGCCTACCAAATTATATGAGTACATGGCTTACCAACTTCCTGTACTTACCTGGCAAAATCAGGACTTCGCTGCATGGGTTATCCAAAATCAGGCAGGGCTTACTGTAGATACGCTTGAGAGTAATTTATTACAGGAAATGAGGGATAAGCAGTTCTACCCCCATCCTATTGAAGGACTGGAATGGGAGGCCGAAAAATTCAGAAGATTGATCGCTCAGTTGCTCGGCTAGCCAAACGCAGGAAAACTTATCTTTCACCCCTGGTTGATATTATTAAAGGGATACCCCTGTTGTTGGCAAGTAACCTTCAATCGCTAATCACACTTGTAAAGATTCCGCCAATAGGAAAGATTACGGAACCATTACCCCTCAAGATTCAAAAATGAAAGCATCAACAAATGACGAGGCGGCTTTACAAGCTAATCGTGGCTCATTTATCTCTAAATATTTTTTTAGGCAAGCCTAAATTTATACTTTTGTAAAGTAGAAATAGATATGATGACACTTAGCCTTGCGGAAGAGAATTATCTAAAAGCCATATATCACCTGTCTGACAATGGGGCCAAAGATGTACTCACCAATGCCCTTGCAGAGGCTATGAACACGAAAGCCGCCTCTGTTACTGACATGATCAAGAAGCTCTCCGCGAAAAGTCTGATTTCCTACAAAAAGTATTATGGGGTGAATGTATCTGCCAAAGGCAAAAGTCAGGCTTTGCAAGTTATCCGAAAGCACCGGTTGTGGGAAACGTTTCTCGTACAGAAACTTGACTTTAACTGGGATGAAGTGCATGAAATTGCAGAGCAACTCGAACATATAAGATCACCCCGACTCATTGAGAGGCTGGATAAATTTTTGGACTATCCTACGGTAGATCCACACGGTGACCCCATTCCAAATGGAAAAGGGAAAATTATTATTAAACCACAGTTACCCCTGAACCAGGTAGAGGAAGGCTACAAAGGAACCATTGTGGCTGTTAAAGATTCTGACTCCGCTTTTTTAAAATATTTAGAAAAGATTGGCGCCAAACCGGGGAAAAAAATCCAGGTGATAGGAAAAGAATCCTATGACGAATCAATGGAAGTAATCGTGGATAATCAAAAGGTATTTATCTCCAAAGAAGTATCTAAAAATATTTTAGTCACTGAATGAAATGCATAAGGAAGAAGGAAGAAAATCATTAAGTGAAGTTCACGGTTCGGTAGAGGCCTCTAGCCGCAAAGGCTGGCGCAAGTTGTGGGCATTCATGGGCCCTGCTTATTTAGTGAGTGTGGGTTACATGGACCCTGGCAACTGGGCCACAGATATTGCAGGTGGTAGCCAATTTGGTTATACATTGATTTGGGTATTGTTAATGTCAAACCTAATGGCGCTACTGTTACAAAGCCTCAGTGCAAGATTGGGTGTAGTGCGGCAGCTCGATCTGGCGCAAGCCTCACGTGCTGAATACAGGCCCGTAGTTAATTATGCACTGTGGCTGATGGCCGAAATTGCCATAGCGGCCACAGACCTGGCAGAAGTACTCGGGATGGCCATTGGGTTGCAACTACTATTTGGCTTGCCGCTGATATGGGGGGTATCCTTAACGGTGCTGGATACGCTTCTCATTCTGTTACTGCATAGTTTTGGCATGCGTAAAATGGAAGCCTTCATTGTCGCTCTGGTGGCGGTAATTGGTGGGGCCTTTCTGGTGGAAATGATATTGGCAAAACCCGACATGGGTGAATTAATGACAGGGTTTATTCCTTCATTACCCAATGATACCGCGCTTTATATAGCCATCGGAATTATAGGGGCTACGGTAATGCCGCATAATTTATACCTCCACTCCTCTTTGGTGCAAACCCGAAGAATAGACTCTTCCTCACAAAAAGGAATTTGGTCCGCATTAAAGTATAATCTGATTGATTCGGCCATTGCCCTAAATGCTGCATTCTTTGTTAATGCTGCTATCCTTGTTTTGGCTGCCTCTACCTTCTTTAAGGCGGGTATGTATGAAGTAGCCGAAATTCAAGATGCGCATCAATTGTTGGCACCTTTGTTAGGCACAGAACTGGCCCCTCTGCTCTTCGGGGTAGCACTCGTTGCAGCGGGTCAGAGTTCTACCATCACCGGAACGCTATCGGGGCAGATTGTCATGGAGGGTTACCTGAACATTCGTATTGCCCCGTGGCTCAGAAGACTTATTACAAGATTGATTGCCATTATTCCCGCCTACATCGTCATATTATTGTATGGTGAAAGGGAAACAGGCCCCTTGCTGGTACTCAGTCAGGTTGTACTCAGCTTGCAGTTAGGGTTTGCCATCATACCGCTCATTCACTTTACCAGCGACAAAGTGAAAATGGGTGTGTTTGCCAATAAAATGTGGGTAAAAATTCTTGCATGGACTATCGCACTGGTGATTATTGGATTAAATGTACAGTTAGTAATCAATGAAGTCACCGGCTGGTTGGATAGCATGGAAGATCCCTGGATAATTTGGTTTACCGTCATACCTGTATGCATTGCAGCAGCCATTCTTCTCATTTATATTACACTAAAACCGTTAATTGACAGGAGAAGCCTGGAAAGGGCCTCACGAATACCTCATGGAACGGCAGTAAAATTGGAAGATATCAACAAACCCATCTACAACCGTATTGCAGTGACGATCGACTTTACCAAGGTGGATGTCATTGCTATACAAAGCGCCCTGGCACAAGGAGGAACCAAAGCTACCTACCTGCTTATCCATGTGGTGGAAACTGTAGGGGCGATGGTATACGGAAGTACCATTGCCGATAAGGAATCAAGTGTGGATAAAGAAGCCCTAAAGGATTATGCCAGTCAATTGACTGAAAAAGGATATGAGGTAGAGAGCAAAATAGGTTATGGAAACCCCAAAAGGAAGATCCCCGCTATGGTGAAAGATTTCGATGCTGACTTGCTGGTAATGGGAGCCCATGGCCATAATTTTATCAAGGATTTGATATTTGGCACCACCGTGGACACCGTTCGACATCGTGTAGACATCCCTGTATTTATTGTAAGAGAGAGTCACCCATAGCAATCGGGATAACCAGATAATAAGTTTATTCGTTTAAAACGTATAAGCCTGCACTAAGCAAAACGGCATACTTGGTATGGATAAGTTTTAATATTTTCATTCACCTGCCATACCAAAATACCGTTGTTTGGGTAAGTAGCCGACCGTAAAATCACATTATATTAGTCGCCAACAGGCAACGTAAATGAAGCTGAGGTTCGTACATATATTATTTAGTGTATTAGCAATGAGTGCCCTAACTTGTTTTGGGCAGGAAAAGGGCATTGTACGTGGAGTAGCCATCGACTCTACATCTCGTGAGTCATTGCCCTTTGCCAATATCTTTGTGAATAATACCACTATTGGCACATCAGCTGATCAAAATGGTGTATTTGAATTAAAGAATCTTCAGCCCGGATTTAATGATGTAGTGTTTAGTTACGTAGGCTACAATCCCCGCATCATTCGATTTTATGTGGCAGAAGGAGCTACCATTTCTGCAGGAAATATTGCACTTATACAGAAGCCTGAAGAAATGGAGGAGGTGCAGGTGAGCGGCAAGAGGGACAAGGATTGGGAGAAGAAGCTTAAAAGCTTCGAGAAATTTTTTCTTGGAGAAAATAACAATTCCGAGAACTGTAAAATTCAAAATCCATGGGTGATCAACTTCACTGAAAACTCTTCAAAAACTTCCATGGAAGCCTCCGCATCAGAACCCATAGAAATCTTCAACTATGGCTTGGGATACAAAATCTACTTTTATATGGCCAACTTCAGCGCCAACCCTGAAAAATATCAAATAGTAGGACAATTCCGTTTTGAAGAAGCCGAGCCATTGGATAGCAAACAAGCTATTACGTGGAGAAAAAATCGCATTGATACTTACCACGGTTCAGAGCGTCATCTTTTTAAATCACTTATAGATGGTCGATCGGAAGAAGAGGGCTTTCGTATGTACATAGAGAAACCAGGGTATCCCTTATCCACACGGTCTGATGTATTTAGCAATGAAGTTAATAAATCTGTAATCAAATTCGACACCAAAGACATTGTAAAGAAAGGAAATAACCCTGGTGAATATATTATTACGTTGCCTCCCCGATTGGAAGTGCACTACATCAACGAATATGCTACCAAAAAATATTATAAGGATGTCCCCTTTCAGGTAAGCTGGATAGAGGCAGATAAAGGACAACTTACTGTTAGTGAAAATGGGGTAGTGCTCAATTCCATCGATCTTGTTACTTCAGGAGCCATGAGTGCCGCACGTGTAGCCAATCTACTGCCCATTAACTTCACCCCAAATGTGGAGGTGGGCAATGCTACTGTGCGCATATTCCCTAAACTATCCGGTTGGAGTAAGTACAGGCGCATGCAAGAATTTGCCTATGTGCAAACCGACAAACCGTATTACTATCCCGGGGAAAGAATATGGATGAAAGCATCTATGCTGTACAGAGATAATGAACTGCTGGACTCACTAAGCAAAGTACTTTATGTAGAACTCATCAATGAAAGAAAGATTTGTGTTGCGCGAGAATACCTGAACATCGACAGTGCCGTTGCCATCGGACACATTGATTTACCTGACTCCACGAGCAAAGGAAATTATTTCTTGCGCGCGTATACCAATTGGATGCGCAACTATGGATCGGAAACATTCTTTGTAAAGCCTTTGCCCATATTAGACCTTACCGATAAGGTATTGGATGAGGATGTGGAGTATGATACCACTTCTCTGGTGGTGCATTTCAATGCCAACAAACCAAGTTATACCACCCGCGACTCCATTGCATTAAATATTCAAATTACAGATCAGCAAGGTACACCCGTTACAACTAATTTGTCAGTGTCAGTAACGGATGCGGTGCTTGTGAAAAACGTTTCGAATCAGTCTACCATTCTTGATTTTACAATGAAGGACAACGTACGACCAATAAATGCTGAGTTTGAAGTAAATTATCCACTGGAAAGAGGAATACAGTTCTCCGGAGTCTTTGTGGATGACAAGGGAAGGCCTCAACGCACTGATGCCTCTGTCGTGCAACGGGAATTCAACACCATTATTCCTATAAAAACAGATCGACAAGGTGAGTTTAAGGTAACGGGTTTAAATTTTAGTGGCGTGTTGAACTTTGGTTTTCAGGCGCTGACAAAAAAAGGAAAGCCCTATGGATCGTTCAGCCTGTTGTCTCACGATTTCCCCACAATGGATTTTGAATCGAAGTATTTACCGCTTCGAATCAAAGATATGAATACCATTCAGGTACCCATCACCAACTACACCCCTGATGCGAGTACGCGGCTGCTGGGAGACGTTACGATACGTGGCGCAAGGATAGAAGATTATGACCCTAATTCTGCATCCCTTTATGGCAAGCCAGACTACACCGTGGATGGTGAAGACTTACAGCAAGTGTTTACCGGTAACAACCTGATTCAGGCATTACAGGGAAAAGTACCAGGCTTGCGGGTAGCCTATGGATGGGACGAAAACAATCAGGATACGTACAGGGTGCGATTACGTGGTGGCTCCTCTACTATGGGGGTAGGTTTGTCCTCGCCCGAACCCTTGTTGATTGTGGATGGAATTCCATTTGGAGGAGATCCCAACATATCCATTGCCAATTACATATCTGCTATACCTACACAAACTGTAGAGCGGGTGGAAATAATTACCAGCGCTGTTTCTCTTCTGGGCACACGGGGTACCAACGGTGCCATTATTATCTATACCAAAAACACGGGTGTTTATGCAAAAGAAAAAGCAGATAACCGTTACCCCGATATGCAAATCCTTGCTATTCAAGGGTACCAGAAGGCTGAACCATTTCCTGCCCCTTCTTATGCAAAGAATAAATATACCCCTACCGCTGATTTGAGGACGACAATTCATTGGGAGCCCAATATCACTACCGCCAGAAATGGAAATGCACAGGTATCATTTTACAGTGCCGACCTAGAAGGTATTTATCGAGTGGTAGTAGAAGGGTTGGCAATCGATGGAAGGCCCGTGCGGGGTGAATATGAGATCACCATCGAAAATCAATAAACCGCTGATTACATAAGTATTGCCCATCCATTACTCCTTAGAACGGTAACTGTCAAACTTCTGACTTATTTTTGTGCTCCATGTCTACTCCTGACCACACCGATACGATCGTTGCATTGGCTACACCACAAGGTATAGGCGCTATTTCTGTAATACGCCTCTCCGGAAAAGACGCGATTACCATTACGCAGTCAGTCTTTAAAGGTAAAGATCTCACTCAGCAGCCTTCCCATACCATTCATTTTGGCACCATTCACGATGACGATCGAATTATTGATGAGGTGTTGGTGTCTGTATTCATTGCTCCTCAGTCATTCACTACAGAAAATGCCATTGAAATTTCTTGTCATGGTTCTGCTGTTATTGTAAAAGAAATCGTCAAAGCATTGTTAAAAAAAGGTGCGCGACTGGCGACACCCGGTGAGTTTACCAAGCGTGCCTTCCTTCATGGCCGATTTGATCTGGCACAGGCCGAAGCGGTGGCAGACCTGATCAACGCAGAAACAGACAACGCCAGACAGGCAGCGCTCAATCAGATGCGCGGTGGATTCTCTAAAGAGATCAACCGCTTGCGCGAAGAACTGATACACTTCGCCTCTTTAATAGAACTTGAGCTCGACTTTGGGGAAGAAGATGTGGAGTTTGCCAAACGCAGTGATCTGAAAAAGCTGATATTTCAAATTCAGGGTTACCTCACTTCATTGATCCAATCATTCGATCAGGGAAACGTAATCAAGAACGGTGTACCTACGGTAATTGCGGGCAAGCCCAATGCAGGGAAGTCTACATTACTCAATGTATTGCTAAACGAAGACAAGGCCATTGTCTCTGAGATTGCAGGTACCACACGCGACAGTATCGAAGACGAGATTGTATTGGGAGGTATTAATTTCAGATTCATCGATACCGCAGGCCTTCGAGAAACGCAAGATGTAATTGAAGCCATGGGTGTGGAGCGCACGCGGGCGCAGATGAAGAAAGCATCACTCATCATTTATTTGGTTGATCTAACCAATACCTCATTGACTGAAATAGAAAACGAAATCAAAACGCTTACAGAACTTGGAGTACCTTTTATTAAAGTGGGTAACAAACTAGACAAAGCAGCGCCTGATCTGGTTGATCAATTAAAAGAGCAGGATTTCATTTTTATATCTGCCAAACAGCACGAGCACATTGAGGAATTAAAGGAAAACATTCTCTCGCTATTCAACATTAAAAACGTAAAAACGGGGGATGTGATGGTGACCAACCTGCGCCACTATCAAAACCTACAGCAAACTAATGAATCACTTTCGCGTGTATTGGAAGGAATGGATCAGGGTGTAACAGGTGACTTCCTGGCCATGGACATACGGCAATCGTTGCATTACCTGGGAGAGATTACAGGAAGCATCACCACGGAAGATCTGTTAGATAATATTTTTAGTAAGTTTTGTATCGGGAAGTAGAGTCTGAATTTTTTACCACAAAGCACAGAGAAATGCACACAGAGAGCGCAAAGTGCTTTCTTTGTGCACTTTGTGAAAAGCTTTGTGCACTCTGTGGTTAAATATATTAACCCTGCCAAAACAAAGAAATCAGGAACAAGAGCTATCTTGCAATTGAGTATTGGTTTTTCTGTATAAAAAAATTACCAAGCCAACAGCTTTTATAACTTTCGTAAATAGTCAGGCAACCAAATAAAGCTCATCAATAAAAACCAACATGAAAGAAGAAGACGAAGAGGAGTATATCGATCCCAAAGAGCTCCCCATCTTTAAGAAAGGAAAAGAGATCTTTGATGTGGTGAATAAAATTTCAGAACTGATCCCTGAAGACAACGAAATGTTGCAAAGTGTGAAAGGTTACATGATTGCAGATGCCGCTCAATTAACTGTGAAAATTGCAGGCGCTTCTGCGGTAGGACTGTACGACATGAAGATGGAGGCAGCGGCCATCATCCGCAAAGCTGCACGCGATCTCATGGTGCAAAATCACAGCCTCGAAATGTTTGGATTCAAAGAGGTACACTATTTCCAGATTGTACGCAGCCTGATTGAAGAGTATCGGTTATTGTTCATTGAATGGGTGGCAGACTTTGACCAATGGGACTACATGATTGACCGATGGGGTCTGTTCAATCCACCAGGAGTCGGCCCGTTTGATAAAGATCCGGATGAGGATATTCCATTTGATGAAGATAATTAGGGTGCCTTTTGTTCTCCGCAGCGTCTTCCTATTATTTTAGGTTCAGATCACGCGCTTTCACCCTTACTACCTTGCCATCCCTGGATACCACTAATTCACCATCTTCTTTTTTGGTCTTCTCCACCAAACGGTGGATGGCTAACATAACACCTTGAGTTATTCTTTCAACCATTAGGTCTGATTCGATTGTACTCATTTTCTACTTTCCTCCAAAGATCGTCATTATAGACTTGAATTTCAAAACTGTTTCCCTTTGCAATTAGAGAAGGTATCTCCATAGAGTTATTGTAAAACATCCAACTATCTGACAAGCGAAGAAAGATGGAGAAAAAATTCCGAAGGCCTCTTTCATACCTTCTCTCAATAATGTCAGGATGAATATTGTGGCCGCCCTTTACAACTCTTTCGTTTACTCTGGCTTTAGCAAGGTCGACAGACTCCAGCCAAAAGAATATTAGTACCCAGCTATTACATAGAGGTTCGGCATGAGCCTAAATTAATTAAATTGACAACAACACCGACCTTTTTCCAGCTAATTTCTGCACCGAAAAACCAAGTTGATGAGAATAAGTTGCCTGTGATTATTATTTTTTCACCAACCACATCATTTCACATTTTTTCGTATCGGTGATAACACCGACCGAAGACCCGTTTGATAAAGATCCGGATGAGGATATCCCGTTTGATGAAGATAATTAGGGTGTCTTTATGTGCGTGTTGTCGGATGGATGTGTGGATGGCTCACGCATGACTTGCGGTTTGTTGCCTTGTTCAGCACGGGAGGCAAAAAAGGGCTGCCAGAATGACAACCCTTTCTATTTGTAGAGCGGAGTAATTATCCTCCTGCCTGAATTTTCTTCGCCATCGCCTGTACTTCATCCAACACGCGCAGTAAGTTACCACTCCAGATTTTTCCAATTTCCTCTTCGGTGTAACCTCTCCTTACCAACTCCAGCGTTACATTAAAAGTCTCAGAGGCATCGTTCCAACCATCTACTCCTCCCCCTCCATCAAAGTCGGAGCTGATGCCCACGTGGTCTATTCCGATTTTTCCTACCAAATAATCGATGTGATCAACAAAGTCTGCCACGTTAACAGGCGGAGCAACAGGATTAACTTCGGCCTCAATCCTGGGCTTGGCTTTTTCCCTGATGGCCATGTAATCATTAAAATATTTTTCGCGCTGCTCGTCAGGCATATCACGAAAGGCTGACCTCTCCTTTATTTCAAAACCTTCTGCGGCCGCTACCTCTTTGGTTATCGCTTCAGCTTTATCGCTATACGCTTTGTCTTTTTCTGTGTTTACATAACTTTTGAAAGCAACGGTTTGCACCACCCCGCCATTTTTCTTGAGCATCATTAACTGTTCATCATCCAGGTTTCGACTTACATCATTCAAAGCCCTGGCCGAAGAGTGGGAGGCAATGACGGGTGCTTTGGACAAACGCATCATTTCCATATCGGCCGCTTTTGATGGATGAGAGAGGTCCACCATAATGCCCCATTTATTCATTTCTTTGATCGCCTCTTTTCCAAGTTCGCTCAGCCCGTTGTGCAACCACACACTATCCCGTTCACCGGTATTGGAATCGCTCAACTGGCTATGGCCATTGTGCGCCAATGACATATACCGGGCGCCACGATCATAAAATTCCTTTATTTTTGAAATATCTGTGCCTATGGGGTAGGCATTTTCTACCCCTATCATGGCCACCTTCTTACCTGATGCTGCAATTCTCCTGACGTCATCTGAAGTGAGTGCCAATTCAATTTTGTCCGGAGCTATCTCTTCACATAGTCGATGAATGGCTTTGAACTTGTCATCGGCATTGGCATAAGCCTTTTTATAGCCTTCGGGTGTCAGGTCGCCCTGGCCGGTATACACGATCATCCAGGAAACATCCAGGCCTCCTTCTTCCATCTTAGGGATGTTTACCTGTGTGGAAAGTCGCTGGGTGTAGTTTACCTCCGGGGTGAAATTGGAGGTGTTGATATCATTGTGGGTGTCCATGGTGATCACCCGCTCGTGAATCCCTCTGGCTTTTTCAATAAGTTCCTCCTCGGAGAGCGTAGCTTCTGAGTTTTTGGATGGGTTACATGCAGCTAGTCCTACTAATAATAGCGTGAGTAAATGAGTTAAATGTTTCATAGTTTAGGTTTAATCAGTTATTAAATCTAAAAGGTTATTGACTAAGTCAAATCGGTATTTATGTGAATGGTGTAAGTATCAAAAGGGTACGCTACCCTAAGCCCCGGTGTCAGAAACCAAGTCTGGTCTTTCCAAATTGTCAAAGGCCTCCTGCTTTAGTCATCAGCCCCCATAAAGGAGTGAAGTGTATTTTGGCTCCTTTCTAACCAACTGTTAATCAATATATTACAAACATTCCTTAAAATATTTTGCAAATATATTTGCGTAGTTAAATGGCTACGTATATACTTGTAGTCAAATAGCTACGCATCTTATAGTCATTAAATTAATCCGATAATAAATGTCCTATCTATGAAACTAAGAAGAGATCCCTTTCAGGCCATTGCTAACCCCACACGAAGGGCCATCCTGATGTTGCTGGCTTCACAGACCATGACGGCCGGAGCGATTGCCGGTAATTTTGATGTGGCCCGACCTACCATATCCAAACACATGCAAATTCTGAGTGAATGTGACCTCATTGAATCCTCTCAAAAAGGACGCGAGATATTCTATGAATTAAAGGTTGACAAAATGAAAGAAATCGACAATTGGTTAGAGCAGTTCAGAAAGATGTGGGAAGATCGTTTCAACAACCTCGACAACTTATTGGCTAAAATTCAAAAGAAAGGAAAATGAAAAGCAACACAACATTCGACTTTGCAGTAGACAAAGCAACTCACTCGATAAGGGTGAAAAGAGAACTAGCAACCACGCTCTCCACCGCATGGGATGTATTTACAAAACCAAAGCTGCTCGATCAATGGTGGGCGCCTAAACCTTATCGATCAAAAACAAAATCGATGGAGTTTAAAGAAGGTGGCCGGAGACTTTATGCTATGGTAGGGCCTAATGGAGAGGAACATTGGGCTTTGGCCGACTATGCTGCCATTACTCCTCAATTCAGCTTTACTTATTTGGATGGCTTCTGTGATGAAGCGGGTAACATCAATAGCGAAATGCCTCGCTCCCACTGGAATCTAAATTTTATTGAAGTGACTAACTTAACAAAAGTTGATATTACCATTACATACAATTCGCTGGAAGACCTGGAAAAAATAATTGCTCTGGGCTTCAGGGAAGGATTCAGTATTGCACTGGACGGACTGGACGAAATATTATTAACCCCTAAAAAATAAAAAGATGAAAAACCAATTCGACTTCATTGTAGACAAAGAGAAGAATACCATTACCGTTAAAAGAGAGTTTGCCGGCAACCGCCAATTGGTGTGGGATTGCTACACCAAAAGCGAACTGCTCGATCAATGGTTTGCACCTCAACCCCTCACCACCAAAACAAAATCAATGGATTTCAGCGAAGGTGGTCATTGGCACTACGCCATGGTGGAGCCCGATGGAAAAGAGTACTGGGGCTGGACAACCTACACGAAGATAAAGCCCATTGATTTCTACGATGCACTGGACGCCTTTTGCGACAGCGAGGGTAATAGGAATACCGACCTGCCTCAGGCCAAATGGCATGTAGTGTTTTCGGATAAAGGAAATAAAGCTTTGGTAGAAACTACGGTGACCTATAACTCCCTGGCCGATTTGGAATCCATTATTCAAATGGGTATGAAGGAAGGCCTCACTTCCACTATGGAAAGACTCGATGATCTATTAATCAAACTCAACGCATAAACTGTAATATTATGAAGATCACAACAATAAGACCTAACTTCACTACCCTACTGACTTCATTACTATGACCCAGAATCAAATCGCAACTTCATTCCTTAAAATGGCTGGCATGGGCGAGGTAAAGGAAGCTTTCGATCAATTAGTTGCCAGCGAATTCATCCATCACAATCAGTACTTCAAGGGAGATCGGGAATCTTTAAAGACAGCCATGCAGGATGCGCACAACACCAGTCCCAACCAATCGATCACTATAAAAAACACCTATGTAGATGGCAATACAGTGATCACGTATTCACACGTGGTGAAAGATGACATGGAAATAGCCGTGGTACACATTTTTAGGATTGAGGATGAAAAAATTGCAGAACTTTGGGATTTGGGGCAGATTATTGATAAGGATTCTCCCAATGAGAATGGGCTATTTTAGCTTTCCATTCTCTACCTCTTCTTCGGTGGTCTTCTGCCTTTTTGGTTTCTGAAGGGTGGTCTGCGGCCTGAGAAACCTGGTTTTCTCTTCGCACCGGGATTGTAAGTTGGCGTTTCACCCAAGTCCATAGGCGGTACTTCTTTCGGTATCTCCCTGCCTATTAATCTTTCGATGCTGGCAAACTTCTGTTGGTCCTTCTCGTTCACAAAAGTAATAGCGGTGCCTGTCTTTGCAGCGCGGGCCGTACGACCAATGCGATGGATATAATCTTCCGGATCAGGGGGTGCATCGTAGTTGACCACAAGGTCAATACCATCCACATCAATACCTCGTGATAAAATGTCGGTACCAATTATGGCAGATATCTTTTTGCTTTTGAACTCACGCATGATGTGTTCCCGATCCTGCTGCTCCAAATCTGAATGAAATGCTTTTACGGTAACCCCATTTCTCTTCAGCACCAATTCCAGCTTTTTTACACTGTCTTTGGTAGAAGCAAATATGAGGATACTGTTGTAGCTATCATGCTTTAATAAGTAGGTGAGCAATTCCAATTTTTGTGTATCGTACACCAGGTACGCTTGTTGCAATATACCCTCAGCAGGTTTAGAAATAGAAATAGAAATCTGCTCAGGATTAATTAATATTTTATTGGCCAGCGTTCTAATGCGGGGTGGCATTGTAGCCGAGAACATTAGTGTTTGCCTATTCTTAGGCAGATGACTTACAATCTTAATGAGGTCTTCATAAAAGCCCATGTCCAACATACGATCTGCCTCGTCCAGTACTAAATGCTGAAGGTGATCGAAGTTCACTACCCCAGATGCCAGGTGTGCGATCAATCTTCCGGGTGTCGCAATGATGATATCTGCGCCCGACTCCAACGCCTTGCGCTGCTGATCCCAGGCAGGACCGCTGCCTCCACCATACACGGAAATGGAACTGACCCCTACAAAGTAGCCAAAACCTTCTACCTGCTGATCGATTTGTAGTGCGAGCTCCCTGGTGGGCACAAGCACGAGCGTATTGATGTGATGATTTTCTGCTTTCGCAATTTTATCCAGGATGGGAAGCAAGAAGGCAGCAGTTTTGCCGGTTCCTGTTTGCGCAGAGGCCACAATGTCTTTGCCTGCCAGTATTATGGGAATGGCTTGTTCCTGTACGGGTGTGGGTTTGGAATACCCCATAGCACTAAGCCCGTCCAATAGCGAGGAGCTTAGATTAAACTCTTCAAATTTCACTTACAATTGGGGTTCTTTATAAAAAAATAGTAGAACTGTATTTCAAAAAAAAGCCCCGACTTTGTCGGGGCTTTATATGCACTCATAAGTTGATTACTCCGCTAATCGTACATTTACGGCATTCAAGCCTTTTTTACCTTCTTTCAATTCGAAGGTAATCTTATCGTTCTCGCGAACTTCATCAATGAGTCCGGTCACGTGTACAAAATACTCCTGCTCTGATTCCTCTTCACGTACGAAACCAAACCCCTTGGTTTGATTGAAAAACTTTACTGTTCCTTGTTTCATTAGTAATATTGATTGTTAAATAATCACGCAATGTACGAGATTTAATTCAAATCCTAAATTTTATGCGATTTCTAGTCTAGCAATGATGTTTTGCTAAAATATGTCCCTGCAGTGGACCCATCAAATCTTCAATACCTCAGTTTTATTAGGCTGCTTTATTTACCCTCTCCACCTTCAGTTCTACCTGCTTGGCTATCTGAATGATATTAAGTTTGTTGAGTACTCGAATTACCTGATAGGTAGGGTCTATCTCATGCCAGCGAATTCCTCCGAAATTGGCCCTTGTTCCATATTTATGGTGGTTGTTGTGATAACTCTCCCCCATCATCAGGAAATCTACCGGTAAGAAATTACGTGAGGTGTCCCCCACTTCGAAGTTGCGGTAGCCATATTTGTGGGCAAACCAGTTGATAATAGCGCCATGAATAGGGCTGAACAAAAACTGCAGAGGCAATAACAGCCATAACCACCAGTATTCAGCAAACATGACATACATGCCTACGTACAAAGCGCCCCAAAATATGCGAGAGGGCCATGATCTTGCGATTTTGTCAAAAGTGTCCCACTTGGGCACGCCTTCTGTGAATCGCTTTTCAGGTACCATTTTACCATTGGCAATGGATGAATAGATGGTCTTTGTTTTCCACATCATCTTCCCAATGCTTTCGTCATATTTTGGTGAATGAGGATCGTTTTCAGTATCGGCATAAGCATGGTGCATTCTATGCATCACACCATACCCAAATGGGCTTAGATAGTTTGATCCCTGGAATATCCAGGTTAATATAAAGAATATCTTCTCTGTGGTTTTGTTCATGGTAAATGCCTTGTGGGAGGCATACCGATGCAGAAAAAAGGTCTGAAAGAATAGCGACAGGTACCAGTGCGCTATAAAAAAGATGAGTATTATCTTCATTTGGTTTAGGTTCTTGGTTTAAAATGTGCACAAGCCGGAATTAGGGCTTGTGTAGGTAAAGACAAATAAAAAGTGGATTTGTGACAGATTATCAAAGAAATATTTGAGCGGGAATTAAGCCAGTTTCAAGTCACCTTTCAACGACTTGATCAAATCACTCGAAAAGCCCATTTCACAGGCTTTTGAGAAGTTTTCAACCCATTGGGGCCTCACTGGCCAGTCAAAATTTATTTTGAGAGACTCGTCTTCTAATTTCTTTTTGGCCCTGCTGAAAAGTTGCCTGCAGTGGCTCTTTTTTTTCTCCAGCACGTCTTGCAATGCCTCATAGTCAAAATTGAATACCTCACGCAATACAAATACGGCACGCTCAAGGGGTTCCAGTTTGCTGTGGATGACCTTTAGGGCGGTCTGCATATCCATCTGAATATCAATCTTGCCAAGATCCACCTCCTTAAACTTAGTGATGAGATCTGGTAAATGGATTTGATCCAGATATTCTTCCTTTTTGCGTTTTAATGCCTGTATATGGTTGATACAGTTGTTGGTGACTGACTTTATTAAATAAGCCCGGGTGTTTTGAATCCTCTCCTTTTCAATGGAAAGCCACTTCAAAAAAGTGTCTTGTACAATATCCTCCGCATCTGCTTTGCATTTTACAATACGGAAAGCAATGCTGTGAAGTAGGGGATGATAAAGGACTATGGTTTGAGCCTGAGTCAAGTAATTAATAATTATCACAAAGGTACGGCTATTCGGTTAGAATCCCCAAATGAAACACTTTGAAATGGATTCATCGCTTGTCCCTCCAGGGAGCCACTCTGGCTTTTATCCTTTTGAATCATAGTAACCCAATGCTATATTTAGTTTTCTAAAATTAACCTCCATGAAGAAAATAAGTCTGTTTCTCGCTCTTGTATTTTTTACTACTGTGTTGGTTGCACAAAGAACCCAAAAGCCTGTATTACACGGTAAGCATTGGATGGCCATTACAGGCAAACCCCTGGCAGCTACCGCGGGGGCCATTACCTTTCAAAAAGGAGGCAATGCTGTGGATGCCGCTTGTACTATGCTTGCCGCTACAGCTACTATGTGGGATGTATTGAGCTGGGGGGGTGAAACTCAGGCGCTCATCTACAACCCCAATACTAAAAAAGTAATTGCAATCAACGCCCTGGGTGTGGCACCCACTGGTGCTACAGTGGAGTTCTTTAAAGAAAAAGGTATGAAATACCCTCCTCAGTTTGGAGCTCTGGCAGCTACTACACCCGGTACCCCAGGTGGGCTTCTTACCATGCTGGCGGAGTACGGCACTTTGAGCTTAAAAGAAGTTCTTGCACCTGCTATGGAATTGGCAGCAGGGTATCCCATAGAGGCACAAACCGCCAATTCCATGGAGAATGGAAAGGACAAAATCAAAGAATGGCCTTACTCCAAAAAAGTATTCTTACCTCACTTGGGTGAAGAAAGAGAAGCACCCGAAGCGGGGGAAATATTTGTGCAAAAAGACCTGCTTGCTACACTCACCAAAATGGTAGAGGCAGAACAGGAAGCACTAAAGAAAAAAAAGAGTCGCAAGGAAGCCATCTACGCAGCCTATGATCGTTTTTATAAGGGAGACATTGCTAAAGAAATTGTACGCGGTGCCAGAGAGCAAGGGGGTTTGTTTACAGAAGCCGATCTCGCCAACTGGAAGGTGAAAATTGAAGAGCCAATGATGATTACTTACAGAGGCATTGAGGTGTATAAACTTCAACAATGGACACAAGGACCTGTGATGTTACAAACACTAAACATTCTCGAAAACTTCGATTTGAAAAGCATGGGATACAATACCACCAGGTACATCCACACTCTCTACCAGGCCATGAACCTCGCCTTTGCTGATCGTGATTTTTATTATGGCGATCCTGCCTTTGCTCCTGAGGAGCCTATGGCTGGTTTGCTGTCTAAGGCATACGCCAAAGAACGTATGAAGTTGATTAATCCAGATAAAAACGATCCTAACATTGGCCCGGGTGACCCGTACCCTTTTGAGGGAAAGAAAAATCCATACCTGGATATACTTAGCGAATGGGGAAAAAGCCACACTTCTTTAAACAACCCCACAACCAAAGTGCCGGTGTTGGATGCACAATACCTGCAAGACTTTACAGCGGGTACTACTTCAGTAGAAGCTGCCGATGCTGAAGGTTGGGTGGTATCAATTACTCCCAGTGGCGGGTGGGTACCGGCAGTAATCGCTGGAAATACAGGCGTAGGTATGAGTCAACGCATGCAGTCGTTTGTTACCGACCCAAAGGAAAATCCATTTAATGTAGTGGAGCCCGGCAAGCGACCACGCGTGACCTTAACTCCCAGCATGGCATTGAAAGATGGTAAGCCTTACCTTTCGTTTGCCAAGCAAGCCGGTGATGAGCAGGATCAAAATCTTCTGCAATTCTTTTTGAATGTGGTAGAATTTGGAATGAATGTACAAGAGTCGGCAGAAGCAGCTATGTTTAAAACGTACCAAATGTATTCCAGCTTTGGTGATCATGAACGAAAAAACGGTGCATTGGTTTTAAATTCAGAAACACCTTACTGGACGAGAAGGGATTTGAATAAAATGGGGTACCACCTCTCCTATGAGGACAGAACCTCAGGACCTATCAATGCAATCTTCTTCGATTGGAAGCATGGCAGTTTCTGGGGAGGATCGAGCAATCATGGGGAGGATTATGGCATTGGGTGGTAAAAGTAGTATTGAGTATTGAGTATTGAGTATTGAGTATTGAGTCCTTAGTATTAAGTCGAAAATCTTAGAAGATGTACCCAATACCTCATAACATAAATAAAATTCTATAAACCCAAAAAAGTCATTAGACTTTTTTGCACAAAGGGCTGATGAATCTCATTGATTTACTATTTGAAAAATATAAGATAAATCTAAATAGCAATCCTAAGAAAAACAATAGTAAATTAAGATCAAAAACAAAGTAAACTACCCAGGCTGGGGCTGGATACTGGATTGCTAGAATCTAGAATCCAGTATCCTGCATCCAGTATCCGGTATCCAGATTTTACTTCAACACCTTCTCCAGCACCCTAACGGCATTTCCTCCAGCTATTTTTTTTACCTCCTCGTCAATGAGACCTTTGCTTTTAAGGGCCTCCGTCCATTTGGGTAGTTGCAGGTAGCTATCAAACACGGGTTTGTAGTTACTGTCCATATCGGTACCTAAGCCCACATAATCAACCCCCACCACATCGATTAAGCGCATAATGTTGTCGATATAATCGTCAAAGCTGGTATTAAAACCAGATGGCCAGGCACCAATCACCCCTCTGGTCGATTTGATTATCTTTGCATGCTCGCGTGTAATGGCACGGATGGCAATCGGTCTGTCTTCATTGAGTTTTAAAATGCTGTGCGAAAGAATCAAGGGTTGATTAGTGATTGCCGCTACGTCCTGAACGGTTTTAAAAGAAGCATGAGCCACGTCAATCACCATTCCCAATCGGTTCATCTTGCGCACTACTTCCTTCCCCAATTTGGATAGCCCGTTGTGTTGAGGTTCAGAAGTCTGCAAATCCCCAAGAGGGTTAGGTGCATAGTGAACCAGTTGAATACATCGCACACCATCTGCATACACTTCATCCAGTTGCTCCTCGCTTTCAAGAAAGTCTCCTCCCTCACAAGCAAAAAATACTGCCACTTTATTGTTGGATGGGTCTGTTAGTTCATTCACCGTAGTGGACTGCAGTACGGGTAGTTCCTGGCACAAAGATTTCAACGCTGTTATCTGTCTTTTGTATTCTTTCCAGGCTTCTCCCTTTTCAAATTTGCGGGAAGGAATTACTCCTGTAGCAGTTACTTCAGTCACCAATGTATCTACTACGGTGCTCAAGAAGGCACCAGACAGGCCACTTTTGTTCATTTCATTGATTGTCTTCCTCACGCCTTCATCACCAGCGTAATCACTTATCCCCTTACGGTAAAACCGCCCGGGATGAGCATGCAAATCAAAAGTGATATAATTCAGTCTGGACGAGGCATGCACCGGAGAAACCCGATTCTTATCTGCTCCCTGAAACCCCATCAAGGCGGTGCCTACCGAGGCAGCCAGGGTTTGTTGAATAAACTGTTTGCGCGTCAACATCACTTAAGTATCTCTGCCTTCAGTTTCTCTTCCACTACTTTACCATCTTTCAAGGAAACAAAATAACAATTATATTCCTCTCCCAGGGAGACCACCTTAAAGGGTTTTCCATTTTTAAAAATGATACCTGAGTAATTGTCCATAGCATAACCAGCTTTGAAAATTCCATTGGCAATATTCTTATGATACAATGGTTGCCTGTACTCTTCGCTGTGATAGTGCGGGGAATGACTGAAAGGAAGAAATCCCAAACCTTCTACCACACTTAACTCAATGGGTCGCGAATCTGTAGTTCCATTTTCAAACCAGCAAAGCGAACCTGCACTTCCACCGGCCAGGACTATTCCTTTTTCCAGCGCCTTCTTCAACACCACATCAATGCCTTGTGCTTTCCAGATGGCCATCATATTCAGGGTGTTTCCACCGCCTACATATATGGCATCCATACTCAACAGCACTTCTTCAAACGTCTGCTTTTGATTGTAGGAGCTTATCCAAACTTTTTGCACATGCGGTTCAACGGATAAATCTGAAACCAAATCGTAAAAACGGATGATGCCAGATTCACTATCTCCTGATGCGGTCGGCAGATAGCAAATTCTGGGTCGCTCTTTGCCGGTCAGTTTTATGATTTCTTTGATAAATAATTTGTTTTGTCCTCCGCCAAAAGGGAAAATGTACTGATCCTGAGCATGAGCTATCATTGAGCCAGATGCTATCATACAAATAAAAGCTATAATTTTTTTCATGGGAGTAAAGTAATGCATTACAGAAAATTAATAAAAGAAAACCAGGTAAGAATCTGGCTATTCTAATGAAGCCTTTTAAAAGTAATCATGATTTTTCTGTATTGTTGATTATTTCCCTCCAGGAAAGGTTCAACATCGTTTTTTGGCAAAGGAAAAACAACATACCCCTCCAACTTTTCCTGATTCACTTCAAAGGGGACAATCTCGCATTCGATAGCACGTGTATAATTCAATAGGCTCCACGCCAATAATGAGTTATCTGCACCGGTGGTGTTCCAGGTGCCCATGTCCATCGTTTCAAGCGATACTCCAAGGCATACGTAACTTGTTTTGCCATTCACTTTAAACTCAATACCGAATTGATTGGAATTACAAACGGATTGAAATGAACTGAATGAGTTACCTCCAAACAATATCTTACTTACCATAACCGTGATATCAGAATCATGGGTATATTCAACCACAATCGGTGGGTTCGTTCCATGGATAACTTCCATTTTTGAGCCCTGCAGGGTGGCTTTATCCAACGTGTATGTCCCCGCCAATTGGGTTGGATGATTTCCGAGAACAGCCACTCGCTTATTTAAGATAATATTAGGGACCTCCTCGGCCGTTTGATCCGTGCAGGAGAGCAACAATATGCTTGCAAAAAAAAGCGCTCGCTTCATACTCACTTGATTGAACGAAAAGTTTCAGTTCCAAATTCACAACTCAAATAAACCAGGCAACATCCTGTAACCCATATAAAAGTCAATCCAATTTAAATTCCGGATTGTAGATAAGCCCCAGCGTGTTCCCCCAAGGATCTTTAACGGAACCCACCACTAACTCCCCTCCTACGTTATGGGGTTCCTCATAACCTGTTGCGCCCATTTCAATCAGGCGCTTGTGTTCTTCCTCCACATTATCTACCCCCCAATACGTGTTAACACCATCCACTTTCTTTTCAGCGGGTGTTTCATCCGGTATAAGCCCCAACTCATAACCAGCAATATTAAATCCCACATAGAAGGGTTCATTAAAATAGGGTTCCGTGTGAAATGCCTTTGTATACCAGGAAATTGCCTTTTTTAAGTCATCAACTTTGTAGATAGTAGTTCTAAGGCCCAGAAATGTATTTTTCATGGCAGGTCTTTAATGTCTTTATGAAGATAAGAAATTATGGCCTGCATTGAAATAAAAATGCAACCAGGTTTTTAGTCATGGTTGCATTTGATTACAGTATATAATCGTATCTAATTGTTCACCGTAATATTTTGTTTCAAATCATTAATGGAAACGGTTACTACATTGTCACAAGCGGCACCTTCATCTCCGTAATTTAATCCCACCGGTAAGTTACCAATGGTGAAGAGTGCTTCGCCCTCAGCTGGCATGGTGAAGCCTTTAAATGCACATTCAGTTTTAAAAATTAAAGGTCGCTCAATCATAAAAATATACTCCGCTTCGGTTCTCGTTTTTCCACTGGCCTGTCCCTCCACCTTCCAGGTGCTGCTGCCTGGTGTATTACCAAATGTAATGGTATGGGTGTGTGTAGCATTGCGGGTAATGGTGGTTTGATCAGAAAAGGTGGCCTTACCATCTACATCCTTGACCAGAAAAGAAACAGAGAGAACAGGTGTTGCACTAAAAGAACTTGTTGTTATGGTTCTTGTGCCTTCAATTCCTACACCGTTTACTTCATACCCGTCAAATGTGGTAATGGTTTTTGACCCAGGTATAAACCTCAAGCCCTGATAATTCACAATAATGATACCTTTTCGTACCACCCCACGAGGGTCTGTCTGGCCATCTCCAAAATCAATGGTGATGGTGCCTTCCGGGTTTAAAGGGTCGTTTCCTGAGGTCGTCAAGGTTACAACTGCCCCATTAAACCTTGTGTCTCCTTCCACCGTAATGGTGATCGTTCCATTGGTACGGCCACCATTTATTTCTTTTGATGTAGGTGTGTTAAAAGCCTGAATGGATAGATCACCGGCCTCGTTAAAATAGGCTTCCGTAACCGACTGGTCAGTTATGGCCGCATTTTGCTCCTGCGACACCAGGTTTACTTCATCATCCTTACAAGAAGTGGAAAATAATACTATTCCCATCGCAATCGTACTCATCAACTTATTCATATCAACTATTTTGGTTTTTGGTCAAAGAAAACAATTATATCAACAGGCACATTTAAGCCTTACCTGAATACTTTTTAAATAACAAAGTGTAACCATGAATTCCGACAAATTCAATTTATTTCCGGACGGAAGAACATCCATAACGTTGCCTGGATAATTCCAATTACACCTTCTTAGCCGCTACTGCTTCTGTTGTTTGGCCATTTTCATTTACTAATTTTGGCACTACCCGCTCCAACCTGTAAATATCCGTGCGCCTGTCGGTGAGTGTACGAACAGAACCATTGTAATGAAGGTCTTTTAACAAGTCGAGATCCACATCAGCGATAAGCGTCATCTCGGTGTTGGGTGTAGCCTCGGCCTTGATGGCGTTGGTAGGGAATGCAAAGTCAGCAGGA
Source organism: uncultured Ohtaekwangia sp. (assembly GCA_964409415.1). Taxonomy (GTDB): domain Bacteria; phylum Bacteroidota; class Bacteroidia; order Cytophagales; family Cyclobacteriaceae; genus ELB16-189. The sequence goes on from CAYPDF010000003.1 coordinate 110,487, forward strand.
GTAAATACGGCTGACTGTGCATATTGAATATCCATGTTATGCACTTTGGGTAGATTTCCAACACAGCCGGCAATAGCAACAAAACATTCGTTCTCAATCGCCCTGGCCTGTGCACAATGCTTCACGCGGGTATACCCATTTTGAGTGTCGGTAAGAAACGGGACAAATAGTAAATTCATCCCTTCATCGGCCAACAATCTTGACAATTCAGGAAATTCGACATCATAGCATATCAGCACTCCTACTTTTCCACAATCGGTATCAAAAGATTTTAATGAATTTCCCCCTGACATTCCCCACTCAAAACGTTCGCTGGGTGTCACATGTAGTTTTTCATACATCTCGGAGGTTCCATTTCTTCTGCACAGCCATCCAATGTTATAAAGTTTCCCATCGCGTATTATTGGCATACTACCAGTAATAATGTTGGCATTGTACGAGACAGCAAACTCTTTGAACTTAGCATGGAGCCTGTCTGTATAATCTACTAATTTTCTTATCGCTTGTGCTTCCGGCACATCGTTGTGGGTAGCCATCAAAGGAGCGTGAAAGTATTCGGGAAATAAAATAAAATCACTTTCATAGGCGGAGGCACCATCTACAAAAAATTCTATCTGCTCCACCAAGGCATCAAAATCCTTAAACAATCGCATTTGCCATTGTATGAGCGCTATTCTTACATTGGATTTCTTACTATTGTATAATTTAGGCTTTGCATCATAATATATATTGTTCCATTCAATTAATGCAGCAAATTCCATGGACTCCTTATCACCGGGCATATACCCTTTCAGGATTTTCTTCACGTGAAAATCATTGGAGAGCTGAAAGGTAAGTGTAGGGTCATACACCTGTTTTAATTTTACCCTGTCGATATATTGTTTTGTACTCAGTTTTTCGGCAAACTGACTGTAGTTAGGAAGCCTTCCACCCGCTACAATTGCTCTCAGGTTAAGCTCCTCACATAATTCCTTTCGAGCATTGTACAATCGCCTGGCCAAACGCATGCCCCTGTATTCTGGATGAATAAAAACTTCTATACCATACAATACATCTCCTTTCGGATCGTGTGTTGAAAAAGTGTAGTTACCAGTGATTTGCTCATAGGTATGATTGTCTCCAAACCGGTAGTAATCCACAATGATGGATAAAGCAGTTCCAACCACTTTACCATCAACCTTAATGCAAATTTGTCCACCAGGGAAGATATCAATTAGCTTTTGAATGTGATTCTCTCTCCAATAGGCGCCCCACTCTTTATAAGCCTCAAGCATGCTCTCTTTAAGATCCAAATAATCCGCCATCTTAAGTGCTCCAATCTCTACTTTCATTTTTGAGTTATATAAATTCCTTAATTATTAAATCGGTCTTGCAAAATCAATTCATTTTTTGAATAATTCGAATACTGAAAACCTGTAGTATAAACCTTGAAGGGATGTCAAGATCAAGCACCGAAGAGCCCAAAGATACTCAAAAAACCCCAAAACTCCCAATTAAGGCCCATTAACGCTATTACCCAGGTTCTTTCCTGATTCAATCTTACAAGCTTTCTTAATTAATAAATAGCCCAAAATACTCGCGATAAATGAAGCCAATAGAATACCAAGTTTTGATTCCTGTATAAGGTGTTCTTGTTTAAATGCCAAGCCGGCAATAAACAATGACATAGTGAATCCAATTGCTGCCAAAAAGCCTACTCCCCACAAATGAAGTTGGTTCATCCCCTTTGGAAGTTGTATGGACGAAAACCTTATCATCAGATTACTAACACCCACCACACCAATTACTTTCCCCAGCAACAAACCAAGTATAACACCCAGTGCAACAGGACTTACCAACTGAGTAAGAAAGTCATTAGAAAGGGTAATTCCTGCATTGCTAAATGCAAAAATGGGCATAATAACAAAAGCAACAAGAGGGTGCATATTGTCTTCCAGTCTTTGAAGTGGTGTTATCGCCTTTTTAGAATAAGACCTTATTTCCTGAAGAACTGTAAGTTGCTCCCTGGTGAGCGTATTCACATTGTTGGGATCAGCATTTTTAAATTTTGATACAAGGTTCTCCATGTGGTTCGCAAAATAACTTTCTTTTACTTTTGCCTTTGCTGGAATGGCAAATGCCGCCAACACCGCTGCAATGGTTGCATGCACACCTGACATAAGAAAGGCCAACCATAGACCACCAATTCCAACTAACGCGTAAAACACTGTATTGCGAACCCCAATGCCATTGGCGATCCAAAGCACTGCCAAAAATACAGCCCCGGTACCTAAGCTTATAAAATTAATATTAGAGCTGTAGAAAAAGGCGATAACCAAAACTGCTCCAAGATCATCGGCAATTGCCAATGCTGTAAGGAATATTTTCAATGAGACAGGAACCTTATCACCAAGCAAATACAATATTCCAAGGGAGAATGCAATATCTGTTGCCATGGGTATACCCCAACCATCTGCTGCCACTCCTTCCCTATTGAGTGCAAAGTAAATTAAAGCAGGAAAAATCATTCCACCCAACGCTGCGCCAAGTGGCAAAAGGGCTGACCGAAAATCACTTAATTCCCCTCCAATAATTTCACGTTTCAATTCCAATCCCACCACAAAAAAGAATACAGCCATAAGCCCGTCATTAATCCAATGATGTAAATCTTTGCTGATTAAAAACTGATCAAAGCCAATACTGAATTGGTATTTCCAAATATTATGATAAGCATCAGACCATGGTGAGTTGGCTAAAATAATAGCAAGAAGTGCCGATGAGAATAATACAATACCGCTGGCAGAACTGTTATTGATAAAGCGTGTAGACGGGTCAATTATGAAGCGATCAACAAACTCCTTATACATTCCATTATCTTTCTTCACATCGGATTGTTAATATCTTCTAAACATATTTTATTCGATAGCTACGATCAGGCATATCTCAAACCAGCAAACTTACGAAAGCTACTCTTTCATCAAAGGCCCAGACTTGATATGTAAATCCCGTTGTGGGAATGGAATGGTAATTCCTTCATCCCTGAATCTTTTGTTAATCATATAACGAATATCGCTTTTGGTATTTTCAATTGGAAAAATATCAATGCTCCAAAAATAAACATCAAACAATAAGGCATTGTCGCCAAAATCAACAAAACGAACAAATGGATATTTATTATTCTCTTTGTCCTTTAAGACCACATCATGGCTCAAAGTACATTGCATTAGAATATCAGTTACTTTGTCAACATCACTACCATAGGCTACACCAACACTAACCTTGAACCGGGTAGGCGTAGCACTATGGCTCCAGTTGATAATGTTGTCTACAACAAATTTATGATTGGGTACGACTAAAATAATCCCATCGCGTGTTAATACGGTTGATGTACGCAAGTTGAGGTTTAGTATTTTTCCAAGAAGCCCATCAATTTCCACTACATCATCCTTTTGGATGGTTCCTTCCATCAAAATAAAAATTCCTGAAACAATGTCCTGAAATATTTGTTGCAATCCCAGGCCAAGTCCTACCAAAAGTGCTGCCGACCCTGCTAACAAAATAGTGATTTGAAAAGTGGCTGCCTGAATCAGGAACACAATTGCAAACGTCCAAACAAAATATTGAACCAGTTTGATCAAGGCAAACCTCCTTCCTCGATCTATTCCACGCTTTTCAAAAATTCGATTAAGGATTCGTTTTAGGCCAAACAAAATAATTTTGGTGGCAATATAGATAGCCACTAACAGGACAATAGTGCCTACAGTAATTAGATGTCCACTGGTTTCGAACAATTTATATTCCAACAAATTTTGTAGTGCCTCCATCAATCAGGTCTCATCTTTATTTGTAGTTCCGGCATTCCAACCATTTCAAAAGTAGCAGAGCCAAATCGTACTTTACCATTGGATGAGGCCACCTCTTTCAAGATAGCGGAAAACAATTCGTGCTTAGTCATCCGCCTTCTCTTATAACTTACTACATAGCGAAGTGTGAATTCCACCCAATTATCATTAGCTACTAAAGTTACAAGCGGTTCAAGCTGGGCATCTTCAATCAAATACTTTTTGACCATTTCTTTCCATACCCGCTTTCCCTCTTCTGCATTTTTGCCCACATTTTCTTCGGCTATTTTTTCCAATAATGATTTGGTCAGGGCATAATCACTTCCGTATTGAATTGGGATTTTAATCTCATCCCATAGAAAAGGAAAATCACCTGAGTAGTTGAACACCGGTTCCTTAAAAACAAAACTGTTTGCGATTCGTACAATTCTGCCATTGTACAGGTCACCATCTACCCACTGCCCTGTTTCCATCAGTGTCGTTCGCAGTACACCTATGTCAATTACATCACCTTTGATTCCACCTAACTGCACGCGATCTCCGGTTCTGTAAAAATTACCAAACATCAGTGCCATCCATCCTGCCACACTGGCAATCACTTCCTGAAGTGCAAATGCAATACCCGCACCTGCAACACCTAAAGCCACTGTTAGTCCACCCAGGTTTTTACTATAGGTAATCAGCAGCGCCAGAATGATAATGATGTAGGAAACGAAGTCAAGTACTTTTTTGGTTCTGTATGTGGTGTCCTGATCTTTGGAAGTTTTTTGTACCCTACTTTTAATTAGCACAAAAAATAAACGTACCAACACGATGATACCCACCACCACAATGAGCGTGTTGAGCCAGCCAGGGATACCAAGTTTATTGAACCAGTCCTGCATTTAGGTATTTTCTGATGATTTATTTCCCACTGCCGATACGTTGAATGAAGGTGCTTTATAATCTTTTGGTAAATAGTCAGAAGGGATATTTATCGCATTGCCATCGCGCAAGGCACCAAAATGAGGAGACATGATTTCAACACCAGCCTCGGCAAATTTGTCCTGAATTTGTTGATGCAGATTTGAATAAATGAATGCCATCTTATCGGGTTGATCAGTGTACGCATTTAATTGATAGGCTACATAGAAATCGTCCAAACTTGTTTGCAGGACAAAAGGCTTTTTATCCTCATCTTTCAATATTCCCTCAGCATCCTCAGCAGACTTAATAAGCAGTTCATGTACTTTTTGCCAGGGCACATCGTACCCTATAGTAACACTGGTATGCAAAATCAATCCCAACTCTTTTGCGGAAGTGGTGTAGTTAATCGTGTGACCTGAAAGCACAGTGGCATTGGGGATGGTTATATCTTCATTCTTAATAGTGCGTATCCGTGTTACTAAAGTGGATTTCTCTAATACCAAACCGGTAATTTCACCAATTTTAATTCTGTCGCCAATTTTAAAAGGCCGCATATAGGTAATCACCAATCCAGCCACCAAATTACTGATGGCGGTAGATGACCCTAAAGAAAATAATACACCCAAAAACACACTTACTCCCTGAAAGACAGGAGAGTCTGACCCGGGGAGGTAAGGGAAGATGACAATAAACATAAATGCATACATCAAGACCCTTACAATTCCAAAAGTGGGCTTGGCCCAATCCGGATAAAATCCCCTGATTACGAGTGAGCCCTTTTCTATTTCACCGGCCATAAATGAAATAAACTGAATCGCATACTTAGTGACTAAATAAATAACTCCAATTGTAAATAGGTTGGGTATGTAGTTAAATATTGAAGACAAAACGTTGGTCAGCGGATCAAGCACATAACCAAAAAGTTTTTCAGCCCATCCCCTCGTCCACGGGAAAATACTGAACAGTATTGGAAGTGCCAGGTACAACACAAAGATGATTACCAACCATCTTAAAATATTATTAATAAGCAAAGCTACTTTCAGCTCACGTTCAGTATCTAAGAACTCATAGCCTCGAAACTTAATTCCTTTCAATATTTTTCCTCGCGCATCGATCAGCCATTTTCTTGTAAATACAAAAAGTTTATTGATGTACTTGATCAGCAGGTAAATGATGAGTAATTCAAGAATAGTAAGACCAGCCTGTAGCAAAATACTTTTCAAGCTCATAGACTTTAACTCTCTATTAAGAACTGTGCGCATCACCTGCAACTCCTTCTCAGCAAGTTTTTTACGACTAAGGTTTTCTGCTTTGGCGTCCAGATCGGTAACGCTAAAAATTACCCTATCCTGAAACCAGATATCTGTACTCAGCTCACTTTCCGACATGTATAGACTGTCCGGGTCGAAATCAGAGTCCTTCACTAAGCTCGCCAACCTCCTTTCAATAGTATTAACCCTATCGGCAGGTTTATAAGGGCCGATTTTAGAATAAACATAAAATAGCGTATCCTTCTTAAAAATTACTGGGAGGCCGCCTTTGCTTAACGCAAGCGAATCTGCCGACTGCGCATATCCTGAAAAAGCTAAAGCACAACCAAGAATCAACGATAGTATTCTATTCATTTACTTTTTAATTAGTCCTGTTAATTAAATATAATAAAATGTCTGGGTTATCAGCGTTTTGTCCTCCAGGAGAGTCCTATGCTTAAAAAGAAGTCTTTTACCCCATCATTATTACCGGGGCCTCCCAACACATCAAGTTGTAAGTCATTCGTAACCAGGTAGGCAATACCCGTATCAAACCTTGAATCGAAGTTTCCATCAGTGACAGATCCATAATTTTCCACAAACCCACCCAGTTTACCCGAAATTGGAAATGCAAGGTTCAGGGTGTAGAAACCGGTGGCGGTTGAGTTATTACCATTCCACTTCCCGCCCCAGTTGGTAAAAAGTGTAAATGTATCAGACAGTTTCTGGCTGGTGATCAGCGTAAACCTGGGCGCTACATGGTCGATCTCATAATCCTCTGATAATACAGGTAGCCTGAACCTAAGTTGAAATCCAACGCTTGGAATTAAGCCTTCGCCAGAATAGATGTGGTATCTCCCTCCTACATCGAAAGCCGCTAAGCCATTTAAGTCTGTTTCCAGACCACCCTCTTTCAAAGTCTCTACCTTATAATCAGCCAAAGCGCTAATCTCCCATCTCTCAGCGATTCCGTACCTAAGCACGGTGTTATTAAGAAACCCATTACCCTTGAGGCCAACCGATTTATTCTCATATCCAAAAACATCCATTCCTGTTTGAATTTGAAAAATACCCTTTCCAACAGTAAACGGGCCAATTGACTGTCCCGGACGGCCGGTCCGGATGGTTTCATTGTATTGGCCGTAACTTGCCAACGACATGATCATTGCCGAAATAAAAAGAAAGACTCGATTCATAGTTCTTTTTTAGGATAATCCCGCAAATGTAAAGACTTGGAAGTAAAACCTAGCTATTCCAACGAAAACAGGATTTTATATCAATTTGTAATTCAATAATGTTCCAAAGGGCCAATTCTTTTGCATCACTACCAAAAAAAGTTGGAGAATACCCCACTTATGGCACAACCTGTCTTTGGCTATTTTAAAAAAAATAGCATAGCTAAATTGTTAGTAATAACTTTAACTAAGTATTTCGTAGTATCTCCAACCCCGAATAGAAAAACTAAATTAGTCAACCCATAAATACAAAGTATGAATCCCAAAGTTGATTGGTTCTTCGACAAAGTCACAAAGTGGCAAAAAGAATATCAAAAATTAAGAACGACTGTCCTTGACTGCGGATTGACGGAAGAATTGAAATGGGGTGTTCCGTGCTACACGCTTCCCACCGCAGACAGGAAGAATACCAACATAGTATTGATTCACGGATTTAAGGAGTATTGTGCACTTCTTTTTCACAAGGGTGTTTTATTGAAAGATACCAAGGGTATTCTCATCCAACAAACGGAGAACGTACAGGTAGCACGACAAATTCGATTTACCAATATTAAAGAAATTGTGAAATTGGAACCCACGATCAAAGCCTATATTCGTGAAGCCATTGAAGTAGAAAAAGCCGGCTTGAAAGTGAACCTCAAAAAGACTTCAGAGTATACTATGCCAGAAGAGTTTCGAAAGAAATTAGACAAAACACCTGCCTTAAAAAAAGCATTTGCTTCATTAACTCCTGGGCGGCAAAGAGCATACCTATTGCATTTCTCTGCACCCAAACAATCCAAAACCCGGGAGTCGCGGATAGAAAAATTTACACCTCAAATCCTCAAAGGAAAAGGATTAAATGATCAGTAAATGATGAGAAAATAAATTTAATCTGAATACGACAACAAAATAATTCGAACTAAACAATCCGCGATTATTATTTAATAATCAAACGGACACCCCCTAATTCCGAAACGCGGTATGGGAACCGATCTCCAGGAGAACCGATAAACATGAAATTCTTAGGAATACTCCATTCCTTAGAAAGTCGATCAATTAATTCAGGACCAAAAGTCCCTTTTTCAGTTAGAAAAACAATTTTTATATCCGGATAGGCCCTATCCAGTACCTCCATGTCTTTCATAAACTCCTTTGACACTTCCTGGTCTTCTTTTAATACAGTTACTATTCGAAGTCGGCTTGTCAACTCATTTTCAAGCACATACATCATCACTCGATTTAGCGTAGCGATATCGTCCCCTTTTGTAAAGAAGACAAATTGCTGTTGACTGGTTTTTCTTACCAATCTTGTAAGCTTGAGCTGACTAATTAAGGCTATCCTTCTTACGTTGTCAGAGGCAGATCGTAAAACCATTAACCCCAACTCAAAGATGGCAAGCCTATTGAGCAACGCATAGATGATCAAAATAGCAGGAACAAAATATTGTAAAAACACCACCAGGTATTCCGGGTGCAATTTTATGTTTCCATATAATGCAATGACAACTGCAAGAAGAGCCAGAAATACTGTAAATGCTGTGGCGTGTTCGGGACGAGGTAGCTTGGCTCTTTTTATCTTTAGCAGAAGGTTACCAATAGCAAAGTAAGCCATCACGGCCAAGAATGAAATGGTGTACACCCCTGCAAGCGGTTCTAATTCCCCATTGGTGAGCAACAGAATTGAAAGACAAAGAATAAAAAAACCGATGATTATTCTGTAATTGCTACTCCTTTTGTTCTCCTTGAGAAAGAACTGTGGCAATATTCTATCTAACGCCATCCGCTTCATCAGCCCACTTACACCAACAAATGAGGTGAGTACCGCACCACTTAAAACCAAAACAGCATCTATTGACACCACGTAGGTCAACCATCTTCCGCCTGCTATTTCGCCCATATAAGAAAGTAGCGTTTCTTTGTGCTCACCCACCTCCACAAGGGGTATAGCACAAATAGCAAGAAATGCAATAACCGGATTGAAGAAACTTACTACCATCCACATATTTCGAAGCGTCTTCGGGAACACCCCGGCCTTTTGCTCTTCTACAAAGTTTGCAGAGCTTTCAAACCCACTAATGCCTAACATGGCTGCGCTAAACCCAAAAAATAAAGCGCTGGTCAGGCTGCCCTCCAAAGGCAATCTAAAATTTATAGATAAAGTATCAATTCCGTTAGTTATCAAATACCAGACAATTGCTAAAACCAGTAAGGTAAGCGTACTCAAATGCGTAATAAAAATAACCACTGCAGCCTTGGCCGATTCGGAAATACCCATTATTGTGAGCATCATAAATACTAAAAGTAATCCGATTGTGGCAGGCAAAACAGAAATTTGTCCAACCAATCCATGTAAATAGTGCATGGCTTCACTTCCGGAAAGTACACATGTCGCCATGTAAGAAAGTATGGTAAGCGTGGCCGCTATAGAGGCATTGGATTTTGTAGTGGTATTTAACAATACATTGTATGCGCCACCATTAAGTGGCAACGCTCCCACTACTTCTCCATATATTTTTCTAAAAAAAAATAATACCAGGGCAACAATTAATAAAGAAATCCAGGCAAACTGACCCGCATACATAATGGAAAGGGCGGATACATAAAGCGCACTGGAGGATATGTCGTTTCCACAAATCGCGGTCGCCTCTAATTCCGAAAGTTTTTTGGAGGATTTCAAAAACTTACTTTTATTTAATCCAAAGTAAGGTAAAAATTTATCTCAATAACAAATATTCTATCTTTATGTTATCCACTTAAGTGTTCGTGGTTGTAATGGATTAACAAAAGGGCCATTTTCATCAACAGATTTATACCAGCTTTTCTTTAGTTCATAATACCATTTGGCTTGGGTATCCGGATCCCCAATTAACATCAATGTGGGGTTGGTGTCCAGTCCTTCACGCAGCTTGTGAAAAACCCCCAAATCCTGACCAATAAATGTTTTCCCGAGGCTTTTAAGTGGCGCCCAAAATATTTTAGCCAATCCTATGGTAGTGTAAAAGATATGGTTAAGTTCGGTTTCATTTTCGTTTATCGGTGTGAGTGTGGTAATGGAAACTATCTCATTCTTACCTACCTGAATGTGCTCAAATCGATTTCCAGGCAATTGAAAATTAATTTCCGTACTGGTACCTCCTTTCAGCACGGAATAGCCTTTTGAATTGGAAGAGGGTTTATGCCTGACCATTTTAAAGCCTAGATCATCCGGCACAAAATTCTTTTCTTTTAATTTCAGATTTTTACTTGAACGCCAAAACCAGGATTGGTGGACAAAGGTAACATGTGCCGGGTCAATAAGTCCAATCACAGAATGGTCTATGTTTGTAGGCATGGTCACCGTTTCCACATGAAGGAATTTTTTATCTGCATTAATAAGCAGGTTGGGTAACCGCTCTTCCGCGCCTTCAATCTTTAGCTTGTTCTGCGGTATATAAACCCAAATGGTATTGTTAATCTCCCTGCATGGATATTCGTAAACTTTAATCTTACCTACCTCGAATTTGTCATCGGCCATCGCAGGAATATCCGTACAGGTACCCGAACAGTTGAACTTCCAACCGTGATAACAGCACTGAATGGTACTGCCATCAAACCACCCTGCAGATAAAGGCACTCCTCTGTGCGGACAATTATCTTTTAGTGCAAAAGGATTGCCTTCCTTGTCGCGCCCAAAAACTATTTTCTCTCCCAGGATTTCTTTTTGAATAAGTCTACCTGTCTTGAGTTGCGAACCATGAAATGCAAAATACCAAAGATTTTTCAAAAATAAAGGCTGCTCTGATGACATTGAACCGAAATTAAATGGATGAAAAATAAGAATAAAAAAAATAACTGATGAAAAAAATGACTTTATCCCTCACCACTTTACTTAATCCGAACGTAAACCAATTTAATATTCTTGTTTCCGGAATCCCGTTCATCTACTTCAAACTTATTGATACTCTTTATCAATGGTAACATCTTGTTGAAGCCATAATTTCTTGGATCAAAATTCGGATGTTTCTTTAGCAACAGGCTTCCTAACTCGCCCAAAAAGACCCAACCATTCTCGTCAGCCAGATCATTAATTGAATCCCTGATTAATTTTATTAATTTTTCATCAATATCTTCTACCGTTTTGCCTGATGCTTTCTTCCCTATGCTCTTCTTATCCGAGCCCTTACTATCGCTAGGTTTAAGTATCTCGAGGTAGATAAATTTTTCGCAAGCCGAAATAAAGGCCCTGGGTGTTTTCTTTTCACCAATACCAATTACTTTCATCCCAGCTTCGCGGAGTCGCGTGGCCAACCTTGTAAAATCACTGTCGCTGGAAACAATACAAAATCCATCCACCTTGCCTGAATATAAAATATCCATCGCATCAATAATCATGGCGCTATCAGTTGCATTCTTTCCTACTGTATAGGCGTATTGTTGCACAGGCGTAATTGCATGCTCCAATAATACCGTCTTCCATCCTGAGACGGTAGGCTTGGTCCAGTCACCATATATTCTTTTAAATGTTGGTGTGCCATACTTTGCGATTTCCTCAAGCATCTCTTTTACGTGAGCATAAGGAATATTGTCAGCATCAATGAGTACAGCAAGTCGGGGATCTTTTTGGGACTCCATGGAAAAGGCGTTAGACCTAGGCTAAGATAAGAACTTCAATCAAAAGCATAATAAGTATTTTTATAAAATGAAACATCTCATCGATCAGACCTCATTTTGTATGCTAAAAATCTTTTTATCTGCCACAAAAGGACCAAATGGCAAAACTGAGGCCAATAAAGACCAAAAAATTGTAGTGTAACCCCATCTTAGCTGATATGCAACGAGTAATACATACAGAACATACAATACAAACAAAATACCGTGGGCCATCCCCACATAAAAGGTAGGTTCAGGAAAGTGAAGCATATACTTCAGGGGCATACACACTCCGAGAAGTATTAAGTAGCTCATGCCTTCTGCCATTCCAACGAGCCTAAGTCGTGATAAATTTCTATTCATTGCCAATAAAATTTGGCGCGAACATAATGCTTTATCTCCATACCCCCCAGTTAAATGGACTTGATTGTACCGTTGATCTAAATTTTTAATTTAAACGATCGAAAAAATCTTAATATCAGTTACCTTGGATTGAATTCCTTAAATCATGTTGAAAAAAATCCGAAACGCATTCCTCCTCCTAATTATCATAGGATTTATTATTTTGTTTGGCTTTGTACCTACTTACACCGACAAGTCGATGAATAAAGTGACCAGTACCTATAGCGGTACTCCCAGCAAAATGTATCAGTCACTTCCCTTCATTGCTGATCTTCATTGCGATATGTTGTTGTGGGATCGCGATTTTTTAAAAGAACACGATTATGGTCATGTGGATTTGCCACGTATGCAAAAGGCCAACATGGCATTTCAAGTTTTTACTGTAGTAAGCAAGACACCACGCGGTATCAACATTGAACAAAACTCAGATGATACAGATCAAATCGCATTACTTAGTTTTGCACAGCTAAGACCTCCCTCCAATTGGTTTAGCATCAAGGCCAGAGCACTTAATCAGTGTAATGAGCTTTATAAAGCTGCCGATAAATCGGGCGGTGCTTTTAGGGTAGTGAGTTCACAAAAAGAATTGCAACAATTTATTTCAGACCGCGCCAAAGACCATTCTCTCTCTGCGGGCATGCTTGGACTAGAGGGCGCACATTGTCTGGAAGGTGATATTAATAATTTGAAGACTTTTTATGATGCAGGCGTTCGCTACATAGGACTTACTCATTTCTTTGATAACGAGTGGGCCGGCTCTGCACATGGTATGAAAAAAGAAGGACTTACCGAAATTGGAAAACAGTTGGTAGCAAAAATGAATGAGATGAACATGATCATCGATCTGGCCCACACCTCTTCGCAAACTATTGATGATGTGTTTGCACTCACAGATCGCCCCGTCATTATTTCGCATACCGGAGTAAAAGGCATGTGTGACAACCAAAGAAATTTGTCGGATGAACACCTAATAGAAATTGGCAAACGAAACGGCTTAGTGGGTATCGGGTTATGGGACACTGCCGTATGTGGTTCTGATGCTGCCGCTACTGTTAAAAGTATTCGATATGTAGCAAATAAGATTGGGGTGGACAAAGTAGCACTGGGTAGCGATTTCGATGGGGCAACCACCACTCACTTCGATGTGACCGGTTTACCCTTAATCATGGAAGCCTTGAAAAACGATAACTTCACCGATGAGGAGATCGAACTGATAATGGGTGGAAATGTGAGAAATTTTTTACTGAAGAATTTACCCGTCAATTAACCCAAAAGGACTTTACTCATTATCAACCTCCTTACACTTTGAAGCCTGATAACAATAATGCTCACCATTAAGGGGAATCTTCCCTGTTTTATCCAATAGTCCATCCATACGAATATTGGCGATAGTAGGAGCTCCATCAGAATAGGTCACCAGGGTAATGTGATCAAAGGCATTCACATCTTCAGCATTTTGACTTCCTCCCGTTGTACCCAACATCATATAATCATGCCCGTTTTTCAAAGTATATGAATAGCTATGAAAATGACCATTAATTACAGTAAACATTCGATCTCCCAATGCACTTTCAATCCTTGAAAGATTACCCTCCCCTTCCCGCTGCCATACAGGTTTATGCATAAATATGAACGTATATTCTACATTCGGGTGATCCGCAATTACCTTTTCAAAGTAGGCATTCTGCTCCTCTTCAATTTTTCCTGTTATTCTTTCCGACATATTATAATATTCCGTTGTAGAATATTCTTCCGGATGGTCTCCATCCAAAATGGCAATGGCATCAGATTCTGCCTGATGAATCCTTTCTCTAAATTCATCGGTATAGTCTTCTGTGTCCAGTACAAGAAAAAGCACATTCTGATAAACAAAATAATAATACCTTTTTCCATAGCGCTTCTCCCAAAAATCTCTCATTCCTTTACTCGTGAGATCGTGATTGCCCCCTACGTGGAACAAAGGTGCCCTTGCTTTAGCAGCCCGCTGATCAAAACTATCATATTGCTTTTGTAACTCTAAAACATCCTCGGTCTCCCCATTCACCAGATCTCCTACACTAAGGATAAACTCAGGTTGAAACAAATTGATCTGTTCCACAGCCACTTCAAAAATTCCCTCTCGTTCGCCACCATTAAGATCAGAAATAATAGCAAAAGTAAATTGTCCTTCTGGCTTTCCTGTGGGCTCGTAAGACCATGGAGTGGGACCTGCGTCTATATCGTGAACAAATGGAGACGCTTTATCTGTTGAACATTGACATCCCCCCAAGGCAATTACAAATAGTATGAACGAAAATAATTTCATGATTCAAGTAGATAAAAAGTGTTCAGGATTTCTTTTAAAAGGAATATTAAGTTATTCTTAATCAAATATAATGAAAAAGTATTTTGCAAATAGCGCTTCCTTTTTCGCTTCTGCATAATAAGGAACCTCACTCTTCCGCTTAAATTTGTATTACTAAATTGAAAAAGATAATGAAGATGAAAACCGTTGGCGATTATATGGCAGCACAATACGTTGAAAAATGGAAATGCTGGAACATATTCGAATCATAATGCATTAGGTGAAAAATTACCTGTCACCATTCTAAAAAAATAATTCAGTATAGTCTAATAGAAAATGTCGAAAAAGCATTAACAAAAACAAAAACACAAATAAAATGAAAATCACAAACCCTACCAACAACAAACGCTTGAAGTTGGCAGAAAGGTAAGCGTGAAGTTCTTATCTGAAAATGGAAAAAAAAAGTGGTCGAAACCTTTGAAGCTGAAAGTACCAACTCGATAGAATTGCAAAGGGGCGGATGGCAAGCAATTCTTGACAACTTTAAAAAACACGTTGAAACTAATTCCAAAAAAAATAAATGAATAACCCAATTTATCCTTGTCTATGGTTTGACAACCAGGCACAAGAAGCTGATGCCTTTTATTGCAGCGTATTTAAGAATTCGAAGATCACCATCGACACACCGATGGTCGTTAATTTTGAACTGAATGGCAAAAAATTCATGGGACTCAATGGCGGTCCTCAATTCAAATTCAATGAAAGTGTTTCTTTCGTGGTGGAATGTGATGATCAAAACGAAATCGACTACTATTGGAATAAACTTACTGCTGGTGGCGCAGAATCTCAATGCGGCTGGTTGAAAGACAAGTATGGTGTATCCTGGCAAATCGTTCCAAAACGATTGGGTGAATTGATGAAGGGTGACGCTAAAAAATCACAAAGAGTAATGCAAGTGCTCATGACCATGGGAAAAATTGAAATAGCCAAACTGGAAGAAGCATAATGACCAACCTGCGCGCCTATCTCACCTTCATTGGCAATTATCGTGAAGTGATGACCTTTTATCAACATTGTTTTGGCGGAGAACTGATGATACAACCCGTCAGGGACTCCCCTATGGCATGCCAGCTTCCTGATAAAATGAAAGACGGTCATATTAGAGTGCAAAAATTATTAAAAGCATGAAACAACTAGGCTATAATTGTGAAGTGATCAACTAACCAGACCTTTAGCATACGCGTTTTCAACGTCTTCTTACTTCTTACCTGCTAGCGCGAATGGCCTCCACCACACCATAGGCCAGATTGAGGTAATTAAAATACTGTTTTGAAATATCTTTTTCTACGAATGAAGTATAAGGATCTGCCTCAAATAAATTAATACCACTAAACGCAATGTGTACGTTGTTATCAAAAAATGACAAAGACACCGGTAATTCAGCTTCTTTTTGAAAGGTTTTAATTAATTGAATAAACCGGGGTGTCAATAATTCCTTCGCCACTTCAGGGGTCACACTCTTTACTTGATAGTTTTTGTCAAACTCTTCATCACCCACTTCAATATCATCCATTGAAAATTTTTCTGTAATAGAAGCCACAAACTGAGTGCCCAAAAACTTTGTAGCCAACCCCTTTAGCGCATCGCTAATCGCCAGGGATGGTTTAATGATAACGCCTGAAGGAATTTTTTCATTTAGCCTGCTGACAATATAAAAGCCTTTGAATACAGTAACCGTAGTACTACTTGAGTTCTTTCCACTGCTTCTCGTCCTGCGGGTACAGTTAATGTCCGACATCCGGAGTTCCATTCCATTGGTGCTTCCATACACCAAATCTTCCGACTTGTAAGTGGTGTACCTTCCAAATAGTCCCCCGGACTCAAATTCTTGCGGTGTAACCCCCTCCTCAGGTTTGTATTTTAAATTATTATCTACAAATGAAATAATTTTCGTAATTACCGTCTGTTGGTATTCCTGTTTCACCGGCCTGAACTTCTTCCCACGCATAACAAAAATGAAAATGGCTGCACCTATTGCATAAACAACCAACACAGGAAATAAAAAAATTACTCCTTCAGGAATTGACGGAACAAATGATCTAGTAATGAGCAGCCCTACGAAGAGTATTCCCAGCCACATCAAGTTTTTCCAATACCGCTTAAAGGAGTATTGCTCATTGATAGCCATGCGCTTCGCTTCGAGTTCCGCTACTTTTGACTTCAGCTCACTTTCATAAAAGTTATCGAACTCTTCTTTTGACTTCATTTTAGTGTGTTGAGGTTTCAAAATAAGAGGTATTTCAGTCAAACAAAAATTTCATCGGGCAGTAATGGTCTATCCTTTGTAAATTACTGTGCGAAATAGATGTTAATACACTCAAGGCAATCATTCATACTGACCTATCTGTGACCGATCCATGAAGAAAAAGTGTTAGAAAAAGGATTCAACAATTAATGGAAAAGTATAAAATACCTGCTCAAACCCGTATCGGGCATGTGCACCTCAAAGTGGCAGACCTCGACAAGGCACTGTCCTTCTACCGCGACCTCCTGGGCTTTGAGGTGACCATGATGTATGGAGATCAGGCTGCCTTTATTTCTGCCGGTGGCTACCACCACCACATTGGGCTCAACACCTGGTACAGCAAGGGTGCGCCTCCGGCCTCGCAATATGGTGTAGGGCTTTTCCACACTGCCATTGTTTACCCTACCCGAAAAGATCTGGCCATGGTTTATAACCGATTGCAACAGGCCAACTATCCGATTACCGGTGCGGCCGACCATGGTGTATCCGAGGCCCTGTATCTTGACGACCCCGATGGCAATGGTGTAGAATTGTACTGGGATCGTCCTCAAGCCGAGTGGCCAAAGCAAGGCGATGGCACTTTGAACATGTACACACAGGCTCTCAGTCTGGAAAGTTTGCTAAAGGAATTATGAATATTAGTAAACGAAATAAGGTAGCTGCGCTTCACTCTCCATAAGCCAAAAGGTTTGTATAAAACGAATTTAAATCAGCACATCATTTCAAATTCTGTTTTTCATCCCTAATATTATATAAAGAATACAGTAACCTGCCGATATGAGATATAATCACTATGCTTAAAAAGACCTATTCACTCCTATTATTTCCACTGTGCTGCATTCTTTTAATGCTCAGTGAACTTGGGTGTCCCAATAAAGATTCCGATAAGAATAATTCTACCCTTGATAGCTTGCAGGTAATCAATTATAGCAATCTGGGCGATAGCATCAGCGCGGCAGCACAGCAAGACTTGATGGGGCAACTTATGGCTGCATTGAAAAGCAAAGGTCCGGAATATGCTGTCAATTTCTGTAGCAAACGCGCCATCCCCATCACTGATTCCTTAAGCAAAAAATATGAATGTGAAATTAGACGGGTAGCGTGGCGAAATAGAAATCCAGACAACTCTCTGACAGAGAAAGATAAAGTCGTTTATGATGAGTTTGCGCAAGCTCTTACCGAGGGCAATCCCCTACAGTCCAAACTAGTGCAGCAACAAAAGGCAATATTGTTTTACAAACCAATTGTACTGGGTATGCCCGCCTGCCTGCAGTGTCATGGTAAATCAGAGGAACTCAACCCGATGGCCTATGCAGCCATTCAGGCCAGGTACCCGGAAGATAAGGCCATTGATTTTAGTATGGGCGATTTAAGGGGAATGTGGAAGATCACGTTTTCAACAAAACACTAACCTTTAGTTCTTATCCCCAAGTACTAACAACAGCCTCCTACTCCAATGTAGGAAGGGGAGATTCAAGGTACCATTGATTTTGACATTGTCCTGCCGTTAGCGGTCGAATTTCTTTAACAAAAGCTATTTGTGGGAAAAAGCAATATCTTTTCGTAAAGTTGTAAATCACAGTCTGGCAATGATCACTATCCTGAAAGAAAAAAAAGAAAACGGTTATGAGTGGATCGACATTGTCAATCCCGGTAAAGAAGAACTCAACAATGTGGCTGCTCAGTATGACTTGCACAAATCGTTGGTGGAAGATTCCCTTCAGCCGGAACACTTACCTAAATTTGAGATGGTGGGTGATACCCAGTTTATCATTCTGCGGGCTTACAGCATCCATGTTTCTCCGGAAGCCGATACCGTACAGGAAATAACTGATAAGATTGCGATATTCTTTGGAACTAATTTCTTGATCACGATCCACAGACAAGAATTTTCATTCCTGAAAGAAATAAAAAACAGATATGTAGACAAAGGTAAGTGTACCACACCTTTTCAATTATTGTTCAGGATTATTTATGCAGGCATAGCCACCTACAGTAAACCTATTGCAGAACTTGCCCGGGAACTTGATTTCTATGAGCCGAAGGTATTCCTACAGGAAAAAACCACTTCGTTGCTCAGAAACTTATATTATATCAAGCGTAAGGCCTCTGTGATGGACTTCATCTTTGATTTGTCCAGGTCAATTCTTGAAAATCTGAAAGGGAAAATTGCTTCTACGCATTTCAATCAACTCAAAGACGAAATTCTTCTGTTGCAATCCAACACCAGGCACGTGGTAGACAATGTAGCCAATTTACTGAATGTCTACATCTCTCTTTCAGCACAGCGAACCAATGAAGTAGTTAGGGTACTTACTGTCTTCTCAGTATTTTTTATGCCGCTCACATTTATTGTAGGTATTTATGGCATGAACTTCGAATTTATGCCGGAGTTTCATTGGCCCTTCGGTTATCTCTATGTGATAGTGCTTATGGTCTTCATCACTTTTATTATTTATTTGTGGTTTAAGAGAAAGGGCTGGCTATAGGATAGGCAAAGCCTTCAGTAAATGCAAAAATAAATTATTATCATAATAGGATTCCAGCATGGTCATCATGTTTATAAACTCTATTGTCTTAAAAAACTCCATTGGTCAATGAGAATCGATAATGCACTGGGGAGCGGAATTCCAATTTCAATTTCACTGGATCCCACTTTAAAAAGAGAAAATTTCCAACCAAAAAAAACAAATAACAAAAGACGGGTATTTACGATTTCAGCTCTGGCTATTTTAATTGCTGCAGGTGTAAGCCTTATTGCCAAAGCATTGGTTTATCTCATTGATTTAATAACAAATATTTCATTTTATGGAAATTTTTCATTCGAATATGCAAGTCCGGCTGACAATACTCTTGGAATATTTGTAATTGCAATTCCTGCTATTGGCGGGATTATCGTTGGGCTTATGGCACTTTACGGATCAAAAGCCATTCGGGGTCATGGTATACCTGAGGCGATGGAACAAATATTGACCAATAAAAGTAAAATCAAACCCACTATTACTTATCTGAAACCTCTCTCGTCAGCGATATCGATTGGCACGGGAGGCCCCTTCGGGGCGGAAGGACCTATCATAGCAACAGGAGGCGCATTGGGTTCTACATTAGGTCAACTGCTCAAAATAACAGACAACGAGCGCAAAATCTTACTTGCAGCAGGGGCTACAGCCGGTATGGCTGCAATCTTCGGAAGCCCGATAGCAGCTATCTTTTTGGCAATAGAATTGTTATTGTTTGAGTTCTCTCCTCGATCCATTATCCCGGTGGCTTTGGCTTGTATCACCGGAGCTGCAGGACATCATTTCTTTTTCGGAGAAGGTGTGGTTTTCCCTGTAACCCATGAGATTACATTCGCCTCCAATTCTGCGCTGGGATTTTACAGCGTCATGGGTATAGTAATCGGATTGTTATCCATTCTTGTTACAAAAATCGTTTACATCATTGAAGATGGTTTTGAAAAGTTACCGATTCATTGGGCATGGTGGCCGGCATTGGGCGGACTTGCAGTAGGTATTGTTGGCTATTTTGAACCCCGCACTTTGGGAGTAGGGTACAACAATATTACAGATATTCTGTCCGGAACAATGTCTGTGCAAATCTTATTATCCCTCTGTTTATTAAAATTTACTTCCTGGGCAATTTCCTTAGGTAGTGGCACATCAGGTGGTACGCTGGCACCATTACTCACAATCGGAGGCGCTTTGGGAGCACTATTAGGAAGTATAATTACCTACTATTTCCCGACATCCGGAGTTACCATTCCACTAGCAGCCATGGTGGGCATGTCGGCTATGTTTGCCGGTGCTTCGCGCGCGTTTATCACTTCAATTGTATTTGCCCTGGAGACAACAGGACAATCGAATGCTTTATTGCCGCTATTGGCCACTTGCACAGCCGCTTACTTCGTATCTTATTTTTTAATGGAAAACACCATCATGACTGAAAAAATTGTGAGAAGGGGTGTTAAAACACCATTTTCATATGAGCCAGATATTTTAGAGAGCATGACGGTTGCACAGGTGATCACTGATCATGGCATGATCATAAGCGAGGATAACAATATTAAAGAGGTGCGTGAATGGCTTAATCAGGAACTGGATTTTAAATCAAATTATTTTATCATTTCGAGCAATGAAGGAGAGTACAGAGGAATATTGAGTTCTTCAAATTTGTTTAGCAATCATCATTCATTGGAAATTTCAATTGGAACACTTGTTAAGAGAAATAAAGTTTTTATAGAACAGCATGACACCTTGAGAGTTGCGGTGGAAACAATGGCAAAAGAAAATGTGGATGTGCTTCCGGTGATTTCGAAAGGAACCAATATCATTGGCATATTATCGTATCACGATATTATTGCCACCTACAAGCAAGGGATTGATGAACATGAAAAGAAAGAGCCACACATATCATTGAAACGAAATGGCTTAAAAATATTATTGCGGGGCAAAAGGTTTGTATCTGCCAAAAAAGAAAAATCGTAGCTCGCTTCTCCTTTCATCAACCGTGAATGAGAAAATTGGAAAACATTACTGTGGCCGCTAAAATAAGGGCAAAACCGATAAGCTTTTCAAGATTCGTTGTTTTAATATGAGTATTCAATCGATGCCCTACTATGGCACCCATGGTGAAGCCCAGCATAACGGGCCAGGCTTTTGCTAAATAAATATGTCCCTGATAATAATGGCTTATTGAGCCGGTGATGCTGGTAATAAAGATCATAAAAAGCGCTGTGGAGGTGGCAATTTTTGCAGGCACCTCAAACACCTTTAGCATAATGGGAGTCTTCATAAAGCCGCCACCCATTCCAAACAGTCCCGCCAAAGTGCCTGATAACAATCCAAAAAAAGATACCATGTACAGGCTCACCCGGTAAGCCACATTTTTCTTTGTGTTTTTAATAATAAAGCGAGGCTTAAGTTTGTTGAGTTTATAGAAGATTGTCAGGTTTTTATCTTTCTTTTTTGAGGTAACAAAGAACGATAGTCCCAACATAAATATTAGCAGTGCAAAAACAATCTCCAAACGTTGAGCCGATATATAGGAAAGCAGTATGCTACCCAAAACAACACCTACCGTGGTAGGCAATTCTAAAAATATGCCCAATTTAAAATCTACGTTTCCTTCCTTTCGATTGAGATAGGTGGACATAAACGCAGCGGGCACAAGGGAGATCATGGCAGTCCCTACAGCGAGATCAAGTTTATAATGAAAAAAGGTAATTAAAATAGGAACGAGGAAAATACCACCTCCAAAACCAACAATAGAACCAAAAAGGCTAATGAGTAAGCTGATAATAATCAACAGAAAAATAGGTAGCACAGAGGACATGAGCACACAATGAAAGGAAATTAGACAACAAACCTACAGCATAAAACAAATAAAACGAATTTAATCTGTTTTCAAACCGTCCTGATTTGAATCAACATTAAAATATAAAAAAAATAATTAGAGCTATGATAAAAATAAACATGCCACCAGATGATTCACCTTTGAGCCAGAAGTATTTTTTCTAATTTTGATCAATCAATCAGGACATTCATTAAGGATATGGAAAAAGAAACAGAAACGCATGAATTCTATATGAACAAGTGCATCGAACTTGCAATGGTGGCCAAACAAAGAGGTGATAATGCGGTAGGTTCGCTAATTGTAAGGAATGGTACGATAGTGGGAGAAGGGATTGAAGGTAATAAAACGCATAATGATATTACCTTTCATGCTGAAATTGAAGCCGTTCGAAATGCAATAAAACATTTGAACACGCAAGACCTGTCTTATTGTATTATGTATACTACACACGAGCCCTGCATCATGTGCTCTTATTTGATTAGACACTCAAACATTAAGAAGGTGGTCACCGGCCTATCTACAGGAGAGGTGGGTGGCTTTAGCTCACACTATCCCTTGCTCCTCGACAATACAATTGTCAGGTGGGGAAGCCCGCCAATTCTAATAAAGGGGATTCTGGAAAATAGGTGTTTGGGTTTAATTAGGTGAAATGGATAGTCTGCATAAGTCGAAAGTACGAGATTCGAAATCAGGGCAAGCTATACTTTGTCACATTTACAGTTATTCAATGGATTGATGTATTTGTACGTAGGGAGAATTGCTATATAATTTTGACAGAGGGTATATTGAATAAGAGAGAATAATGGTACAAGTGATCCACCCACATCTCGCACAACCTATGTATGTGGTCGTGTGCCACCTTTCATAAGTCACTACTAAAATAGCGCTTTTTTTTGTTTCCTTCAAGTTCCGGAATAACTTAGCAAAGAACTAAATGCAATAGAAGAAGCCGAGCCTGCGCGAGTCAGATGAAATAGTCTCTGGCAAGTACTAACAACCTATCCAGGAATTGCAAAACAAAAAAGGCGCAACCAAGTTGCACGAACGTTCAGATACACAGCGAAGTACATGACACATACATCTTTGTTGGCGGTAGTTATTTAGATATAATTTTAAGTTGTTCAATTGTCTCATTTACTACTTCGTAGTCTTGTTTGTTCCTCATTGATGCCCAACTTGCCTTCAATTTCAAAATCTCAATTTCGTCAACTGAAGGAGCCAATTTTATCATCTCATTCCTAAACGTATTATTTTCCTTAGTCACCGCTTTATAGAAAGCATAATTAGAAAACAGTAAAAGAGCCATAAAGAAAACCATGATATAGAGAGTCAACAATCTCTTATTTCCAAGATTCATCTTATCTTTTGATGCTCCTATTTTCAACTCTAAATCATCAATATCCTTCAATATGTCTTCTTTTTTGATATTCTGCTCTTCGATTACATATTCTTCAATAGGCTTGTTCAGCCTTTCTCGATATTGAGTCAGAGTATGTAGCCAGTGCTCGATATCACCCTCTAATTTTCTTCTGTTGTCACGTAGTCTTGTACTGAACATGAACAACGCAAAGACAATGGCTAGTGTTAGAAGGTAAGTAGTCCAACTAGCAAACTGACTCTCATCATTTATAGCAATTGCTTGGTAGTACGCATTGGAGAATGAGTCACTAACAGAGACGATACTGGATATAAATAAATCTCCAAAGAAACTGAGGGCAGGCTGAATATAAAAGAGAAACACTCCAGTTATTAGTGAAATAATAATTTCTTTTTTGTATTTGACCAATGGTTCCATATTAAAAAATAATTACCGCCAACGATCGTGTACTAAACCTACGTAGGCCACTGCCATAACAAGCTGAAAGTAGCATTTTCTGTGTCCCTTCACAACTGATGAAAGGAAGTTTGAAACATGAATATCTCCAGTCCCCAAGAGCTGGCTTGGCGACAGCGGACTGACCCATGAAATGCTACACAGAAAATGCTGGATGGCAGCAGGCCTACCACTACAGGCTAAGTAAACGTATGTATAACGCATATTGTTGTATGCGTGTTCCTCCATTTAGCGCTCAAGGAATTTTAACGATTTCCCCTCTCCTCTCCCTCAAAAATGGATAAACAGGGAACAGTAGTTCCAGGCATCAAACTCCATTGATTAAGCTTCATTTTTAGGCAGATTTATGGCTTATAGACTTGTTTATGAAATGTCAATCTGCCCTAAAAATGTTGCTTATGCAGATGCCTAGAATTACATAGATATCACTCAAGCCAGTTAATTTTTATACATTTTACAGCGCATCCATTTGCTAGTATTCAAAATTTGATTTACTTTGTATTTAAAAGTACTTTTATATAAAAACTTATAAATGTTTATGATCTCACAAAACAAGAGACTCATCGGAATTATACTTGCTGTGGCTCTCCTATTGTTCCTACCCTTGATAGCCATGCAGTTTACCAATGAAGTAAACTGGAGCCCGATCGACTTTATTGTTGGTGGTGTGCTATTGCTCACAGCCGGCCTTTTGTGCGAACTTGTCATAAGGAAGGTGGGTAAGAAATACAGAATTGCCATCTGTTTAGGCATACTGGTGCTGCTTCTACTCCTATGGATCGAGTTTGCGGTTGGCCTTTTTGGTACCCCCTTTAGTGGAACGTAGTGTGAAATCAATTTTGACGCAATCGTCTTGTTTGACACACTGACATTGACTGAAGCTTCTGGATGCTGGATACTAGCATCTAGAATCCAGCATCCACCGCTAACTCTATCCCTAATTCCTTAAGAATTAAAAAAGTGATATTTTAGGCGCTCATTAATTGAAAGACATGAAAAAATTTCTCCTCCTCCCCTTACTGACTCTCTCATTTATCCTCACCGCCCAGGATTACCGCTGGCAACAACGGGTAGAATATAAAATGAATGTAGCCCTGGATGTAAAAACCCATAAAGTAACGGGAGACCAGGAGTTGGTGTATCACAACAACTCCAACGACACCCTGACTAAGGTATATTACCATCTCTATTTCAATGCCTTTCAGCCGGGTAGCATGATGGACGTACGATCGCGCAACCTTCCCGATCCGGACAATAGGGTGATGGACAGGATTTCCAAACTGAACAAAGACGAGATTGGCTACCAGCATGTGCTGAGTCTAAAACAAGACGAACAGGACACAAAGTACCAGGTGGAGGGAACTATACTCACGGTAAACCTTCCCAAACCAATTATGCCGCATACCAAAACTGTGTTTAATATGAAGTTTGAAGCCCAGGTACCCCTTCAAATCCGCAGGTCGGGGCGCGACAACAAGGAGGGCATTGCTTACTCTATGACGCAATGGTATCCCAAGATGGCAGAGTATGATTTTCAGGGCTGGCATGCTTATGAATACATTGCAAGAGAATTTCATGGCGTTTGGGGAGATTATGATGTCACTATTAACATAGACCCCAGGTTTACCATTGGAGGTAGTGGAATATTGCAAAACCCAAATGAGATCGGTCACGGATATGAAGACGAAGGCGTAAAAATAAAAAAGCAAAAAGAGAATCTCAACTGGCACTTTGTGGCAAAGGATGTCCACGACTTTGCCTGGGCTGCCGACCCTGACTATACCCATACCCGCGTACAGGTACCTGACGGGCCCGAGTTGCATTTCTTTTATCAGCCAGGAGAAAAAACCACTCAAAACTGGACCAACCTGAAAGAATATGCGGTTAAGCATTTTCAGTTTATGAACAAGACATTTGGAAAGTATCCGTACCCAATATATTCCATCATTCAGGGCGGAGACGGAGGAATGGAATATCCTATGTGCACCCTCATTGTGGGTGAAGGAAGTTTTGCAGGTTTGGTGGGCGTAACCGCTCACGAAGCAGCACATGCCTGGTTCCAGGGAGTGCTGGGAACAAATGAATCTCTTTATCCCTGGATGGATGAAGGATACACCGATTTTGCCAGCAGTGAATCATTGGCCAGCATGTTCAATGAAAAAGATCCGCATCAAAGTAGCTATAAAAGTTATTTTAAATTGATAGAACGTGGTCTTCAGGAACCCCTTAGCCAACATTCCGATCATTATAATACCAATGCTGCCTATGGCACAGCTGCCTATAGCATGGGCGCTATGTTTCTCAATCAGCTGAAATACATCATCGGAAACGATACGTTTTATCAAGGTATGCGCAGGTATTTTAACACCTGGAAGTTCAGGCATCCGGAACCCAACGATTTTATGCGTGTGATGGAAAAAGAGTCCGGGCTGCAATTGCACTGGTATTATCGCTACTGGATTCTTACCACCAAACATATCGACTATGGAATAGAAAGCGCTACGGATGATCAGGGTAAGACAGTGGTAACATTAAAAAGAGTGGATACTTTCCCTATGCCCATTGATTTGCTGGTTACTTACAAGGACGGAAGCAAAGAGATGTTTTATATTCCTATGAGTGAAATGCTGGGCGGCAAACCACAGGAAGACAGATCAATAAAATGGACTGCGTTGGAAAGGTGGGATTGGGTAAATCCTATCTATTCATTTTCTATAAACAAACCTTCTACTGAAATTGAAAGTATGGAAATAGACCCGAGCCAGCGGATGGCTGACATCAACAGGGATAACAATACATTGAAGCCGGGAAAGTAATGCCGTGTATAGTCTGTTTGATACATAAGTTGACAGTTGACAAAAGGGGGAAGTTGACAACTATGATCCAATTTTAATATAGTTGTATCCGCAAAACAATTCACACTTTGTCAACTGAATATTGTCAACTGTCAACTGAATAAATGGTAAATGATGCTATTTAGAATTGATACTTAACGATCAACACAACACAGCCTATTTAACCATCAGGCGTTTGCTTATCAATCGGCTACCTCCTGAAAGGGTTATGATGTAGATCCCTTTGGGAAGGCTTTCAATCTCTAAAGGAATTATCGTGAACCCTCCTTTCGTTGAGGTCGATTCTATTGTAAGTACATTTCTACCAACCAAATCGCGTACTGTGACACGAACGTCTGTACGCTCACCTGTTCCATGGTATTTCAAATAAGTATTAACACCCTCAGTCGGATTGGGATAAACATCGAAAGAAATTTGCCCTGTATATTCCACCTCTACTTTTGCTATACCAGAATAAGAGGATACTCCATTAAAATCGGTTTGCTTTAACCGGTAATACGAAATACCGTTAAGTGGATCAGAGTCCGTAGCAAAATAGTTGTGTTCTTCGGATGTAGTACCATTACCAGGAACGGTAAACAAAGATTGAAATTCCTGCCCGTCAATTGATCGCTGCACGGTAAAGAAATCATTGTTCAATTCAGATGCAGTTGTCCAATTCAGTTGAACCTGAGTTCCATCATAAATTGCATCAAAAGATTTTAACTCAATAGGCAATGGGTTTGTACCGCCAGTAGCATTGGCCAGCGTGAATGTACTAAAGGTGGCAAATGAGTTGGAGGTAATCGTCCCTGTGCCAGCTGCCGATCCGGTGCCTCCTACATCAAACCAGGCTGTCCCGGCACCATTGGTTTTGGCAACCCTCAAATTAGACGGATCGGTGACCCCATCACTTGTGCCTATACCATAATATAATGTAACCTGTGCACTCGTGAGGTTCGCAACAGCAGAACGGTTGATGATCCAATAACGCGCCCCGGACACCCTTTCAAGTGTACCAGGAAGAGTGTACCCCAAGGCCCCTGCCGATTGGGTATAATGCTGTGCTGTGTAAACCACAGAAGTAGCATCAGAATGGGTGACCCTTAATGTGGCCGGTCGGTAACTGCCATTATTACCCAAAGGTAAATTTCGAATGGTATTGGGTGTACTGGTAGCCACCTCATAGGTCATTGGTCCATCGATGTAACTTGAAGTACTACCAATAGTGGTTGCCGTTGCGTTTTTTAAATTTAAAATGTTGGTAGCGGTAGTACTCACCACACCAGAAGTAAGGGTGAGATCGCCATTGACGGTAACGGCACCCCCTAATGTAATTTGCGGAGTTGTGAGGCGCGTGTTATTAAGAATGAGGTTGTTGTAGTAAAAAGAATCTCCACCAGAACCTGCACTGCCTGCCAATGTTTGTAAATAGGTATTGGTAAACAATTCAACTGTGGATGTGTTGTTGCAAATGAGTGATCCAAATGGAGTTCCACCTCTAACGAAATCTCTTCCAATACGAAGTTTGGATGAATTGTTCAATTGTATTTGCTCCTGCCCGGCAGCAGTGGCAGTGAAAACGATATCGCGAGTTACGGTTATGTTGGATGTGTTATTTCCAATCAATTGAATGAGCCTACCTCCAGTGGAATTCAGTTTGATGTCTCTGTTAACCATAAGCTGACCCGTTCCGTTTAGGGTAAGAATGTTATTCGTTACTGTTCCTCCGCTACTTGTCCATGTTAAATCACGATTAATTGTAGCGGTTGATCCCGTGTTGATTGTAACTCCTAGTAACTGATCACCCCCTGCTCTGGTTATGGCCAGGTTATCATTAACATACAGGGTACCATTGTTTTGTACATTAACATTTCCTGTATAAATGCTTCCCGGATTGGTCATCGTGATTTTACCACTCACATTTAATGAAGCATTATCGATAGTGAGAGATGTATTAGCGGTTGCTGCTGTAATATTTATTTCTCCAGCATTTGCGGCCGCCCCTACTGTTATATTATGGCCCTGGATATAGGCAACATCCCCTGCTACTGGAAAAAATATCGTTTCAGGAGGGCCACCATGCCCTGTGGCTGACCATGATCCTGGCGTGTTCCAGTTACCATCGGCAAAAGAATAATAAGTTTGGCTTACATTATTTATACAAAGGGTAAACGTACCACGGTACCCTAGTCCCACATAATTGTCACAGGATATGTAATAGGTTTGCCCTACTACCAGGCTGCTATAGGTAATATTTACATCTGTCGTTGCATTTACCCTTCTCACACATGCCAATTGGGTAGTCCCATCGTTTGCCCATAAGGCCATATTGGGATGTTGCAAATTCCCTTCAACTCCTCCTACTTTCATATCCACAGACACAATAGGTGAGATAGCCGTGAATTTAAACCAGCGATTATAATTAGGGCCATTCTCCCAACATGTACCTTTAATTTTGTCAGCTGTTGCACTCACTGTTGTATACTGTCCATTAGCAGAACACCAATTATTTAAATCGGTTAATTCTATTGCACCCTCATAAAAATCATAAGAAGGCTCATCATTAGCACATAAAGAAAATGTTCCCCGATAACTGAGCCCAACATAATTATCAACAGAAATGAAGTATGTACTACCAATTACCAAACTTGTGTATGAAATTTGAACATCAGTGCTGGCATCTACTCTTCTCACACAGGCAAGTTCTGTGGTAGCATCCGATGCCCATAATGCCATATTGGGGTGCTGCATACTTCCTTCCGCACCACCTACTTTGAGGTCAAGCGTAATAAAGTTGGTGGTGGCAACAAATTTAAACCACCTGTTGTAGTTGGGGCCATTCTCCCAACAACTGCCGGCATTTAGATCAGCAGTCGCATTTACTGTCGAGTAAATTGCATTGGCTGAACACCAATTGTGTATATCGCTTAGTAAAATAGCTCCTGCTGGTTCATCATAAGTAACTGTATTGTCAATGCACAAGGTAAAAGTGCCTCTATATCCTAATCCTGCATAGTTATCAACCGAGACATAATAAGTATTTCCGATGGTCAGTGAGGAGGTAGAAATCTGTACATCCGTTGTAGCATCAATTCTTCGAACACACTTTATCTCCGTAGTTCCATCTGCTCCCCATAGCGCCATATTGGGATGTTGCATCGTGCCTTCAGCACCTCCTACTTTCAAATCCAGCGTTACGTTAGTGGTAGTAGCCACAAATTTGAACCAGCGATTGTAGTTAGGCCCATTCTCCCAACAACTGCCGCCATTTAAATCGGGTGTTGCATTAATGGTGGAGTAGGCTGCATTTGCTGAGCAATTGTTGGCACTATGTATAATGGTAATTGCCCCGTTGTAATCATCATAGGTAACCGTATTGTCAATACACAACGTAAAAGTGCCTCTATATCCCAATCCTACATAATTATCAACCGAGACATAGTAAGTATTACCGATGACCAGTGATGAAGTAGAAATCTGAACATCTGTTGTAGCATCAATTCTTCGAACACACTTTATTTCCGTAGTTCCATCTGCTCCCCATAGCGCCATATTGGGATGTTGCATTGTGCCTTCAGCACCCCCTACTTTTAAATCCAGCGTTACGTTGGTTGTGGTGGCAACAAATTTGAACCAGCGATTGTAGTTAGGCCCGTTCTCCCAACAACTACCGGCATTTAAATCAGGTGTAGCATTTATCGTAGAGTAGGCTGCATCTGCTGAACAATTATTGGCACTATGCGTAAGGGTAATTGCCCCGTTGTAATCATCATAAGTAACCGTATTGTCAATACACAACGTAAAAGTCCCCCGGAAATTCAAGCCTGCGTAGTTATCCACCGAGACATAATAAGTATTTCCGATGACCAGTGATGAAGTAGAAATCTGAACATCTGTGGTAGCATCAATTCTTCGAACACACTTTATCTCCGTGGTTCCATCTGCTCCCCATAGCGCCATATTGGGATGTTGCATTGTGCCTTCAGCACCCCCTACTTTTAAATCCAGCGTTACGTTGGTTGTGGTGGCAACAAATTTGAACCAGCGATTGTAGTTGGGCCCATTCTCCCAACAACTGCCGGCATTTAAATCAGGAGTGGCATTTATCGTAGAGTAGGCTGCATCTGCTGAACAATTATTAGCGGAGTGAACGATGGTAATCGCTCCGTTGTAATCATCATAAGTAACCGTATTGTCAATACACAACGTAAATGTTCCCCGATAACTCAAGCCTGCGTAGTTATCCACCGAGACATAATAAGTATTTCCGATCGTCAGTGATGAGGAAGAAATCTGTACATCTGTTGTAGCATCTATTCTTCGAACACACTTTATTTCCGTAGTTCCATTTGCCTCCCATAAGGCCATATTGGGATGTTGCATCGTGCCTTCCGCACCTCCTACTTTTAAATCCAGCGTTACATTTGTGGTAGTAGCCACAAATTTGAACCAACGATTGTAGTTTGGCCCGTTCTCCCAACAACTGCCGGCATTTAGATCAGGGGTGGCATTAATCGTAGAGTAGGCTGCATTTGCTGAACAATTATTGGCACTATGCGTAAGGGTAATTGCCCCGTTGTAATCATCGTAGGTAACCGTATTGTCAATACACAACGTAAATGTTCCCCGATAACTCAAGCCTGCGTAGTTATCCACCGAGACATAATAAGTATTTCCGATCGTCAGTGATGAGGAAGAAATCTGTACATCTGTTGTAGCATCTATTCTTCGAACACACTTTATTTCCGTAGTTCCATTTGCCTCCCATAAGGCCATATTGGGATGTTGCATCGTGCCTTCCGCACCTCCTACTTTTAAATCCAGCGTTACATTTGTGGTAGTAGCCACAAATTTGAACCAACGATTGTAGTTTGGCCCGTTCTCCCAACAACTGCCGGCATTTAGATCAGGGGTGGCATTAATCGTAGAGTAGGCTGCATTTGCTGAACAATTATTGGCACTATGCGTAAGGGTAATTGCCCCGTTGTAATCATCGTAGGTAACTACATCATCAATGCAGAGCGTAAATGTTCCTGTATAACCCGCCCCCACATAGTTGTCAACTGAAACATAATAAGTGTCACCAATAGACAAACTCGAAGTAGATATTTGAACATCCGTAGTGGCATCAATTCTTCTTACGCATTGAATTTCAGTGGTTCCGTCCGATTGCCATAATGCCATATTAGGATGCTGCATTGTGCCTTCAGCACCACCTACCTTAAGATCCAGGGTAACTTCCGCAGAAGTAGCAACAAACGTAAACCAGACATTATAATTAGGTCCATTTTCCCAGCAACTGCCTTTGATTTGGTCCGCTGTTGCATTTACAGTAGTATAGGCAGCATCGGCCGAGCAATTATTGCTCGAATGCATAATCACTGTTGCACTACCAATATTATCATTAGCCGGCTGGGCCAATAGGTTAGTTACATACATATCAAGTATAATCGAAAGCAAAAAGTACCTCATCAAGAGAGATTTTGGTTATAGCCAACGGGAAAATTAGTCAAAAAATTACTTTTTTCAACAAAAAAGTACATGGGTTGTTCCTTTGGGCATTATGTATACCCGATGGACTTTATTAGTAACTTCATTAGCTGTCCAAAACAGCTTTGAGCCACCACTTTACCCTTGTGGAGTCATGTTACAATTGCCTGATTCTTGAAGATTTTGATCATTAGAAAACATACAAGCGCATACAGTAAGGTGAATTGCCGGCTTGCAATGTAATTGTAGGAATATTCAGTGGCTTAATGTTTCCACAAGATAACTACTCTTCGTTGCCGGTATTCTTTAGCTTTCCGTTCTTATCAATAAAGACCATCTTGCTTTCCCCGGCAGGGTTAGATGTTTTTATGGCAACCTCTCCAGAATCTACTTGAAATGAGATATCAACGGGCAGCAGAGCGTAAGAATAATTATTACTCCAGGCCAGGCCATCCGTCCTGTATATTTTAGCCAACGTAGCCGGAAATTTTTCATCTACCTTTTCCTCGGAATAAAAAAGAATATAGAATACCTGACCATTTTCATCTGAGGCAGAAAGTGCTTTGGTTACCGGTAGTTTTTTTCTGGTAAAAACCTTCTTGTCTAATGGAAATGAAACCACTACCCCTCCTTTTCTAGCAGGATTTATGGTAGAGAAATAGCCGTTTGCTACTGTATCTGCGAATTGAAAACCGGCAGTAAATTTATCTTCTACCAGCACCAACGGCTTGAACTTGTTATTGTCGGGAACTTCAAGGAATAAAGGAATGGAATCCGCTTCCGAAACCATCCATCTTAATGCCTCAGACAATCGCTCAAATTCCTTTTCTTTTCTCTCTTTCTCACGGTCTGCGAAATCTTTAGTTGTCTTTATCAGGCTTTTTAATACAGCAGGGGTTCCATAACAATTTTTCACAAAATGACTATAATCCAACGCATCTGCTTCAATGTCTCGTGCTTCCAGCTTAGTAGAAATACTATCCAACATTGCTATTTCTTTCAATTCCTTTTCCACCAAACTCAATTTTAACCTTACATTGGCAGAATCTATAAGGGGCTTGTTATTAATCAATTCTGATAAATACCCCAGTTCTGCAATCTTCATCCCAAAAACATCCATAGGCATAGGATCAGGGTCATATTTTTTTAATTGTTCATAAAGAATTTTATCCACCAACTTGGTAAGATCATTCTTTACTGAAACAGAATCTTTCTTCAATTTTTCCCTCAATTTATTGATCGCTATATCATAAGCAATCAGGTTTTCTTGCATTGGCACAATCTCTTTCTCTATCTCCAAAATTGAATTCTCTGCCCATCGCTTGTAATCCCAAAGTGCTAACTTATCCTGCATAAAGTCAGCAGGTGTTGCTCCATCATTTTCCAGGCTACTGATTTCCTTCAATGTCAACTCCTGATTGTGTCCCGAATTGCCATAGACAGACGATACATCCTTATAGCTTTTAAATGCAAGCATGCTGGAGTCAAAGGTTTGAGCAATCCGCTTTAGATCAATAATGGTATTTTCATCAGACCGCAGAAAAAGTGTCTTTTTATTTCCATATTTCAATTGGATATCCTTAAAAAGAAATCGTGCCTTAGCGTATAGCGATTCCGAATTATCATAATGGGTTTTCAATTCACGCACCAACACTTTTCTTTCCTTAAGTGCTTGTATTTTTTTCTCTAAATCGAATTGAACGTCAGACAACTTCACACCAAACTTGCCGGTGCGTAAGTCCCGTCTGTTATAGGCCTGATAGTACTCATCATTTCGCCTTAGTTCTTTGTCATCGACCTGCTTGTAAGCCTTATCATAAAAAATAACAGCCGAATCGAGGTTGTTGATCATGATATCAGTATGCTTAAGCACATCATTATTGGCTGCCTTTTCCTGAAAAATGATACCCATGAATAGGTAGGCATTTGGGTTGTCATCATTCTCTGTCAGGTATTTGCGCAGGAAAGGCTCTGCCTGGTCGTATTGTTTGGCATTAAGCAGCACAAACAAATCCTTATATTTTACTTTTTGTCCAAAAGCAGAATTTATAAGGGAAACAAAACAACAGAGTATAGCAAGTAAGGTTCGAACCATTTTATGGCGTAAATTGTCGTAAATTAAACAAATAATGAAATTTTGCTTGAATACTTTTCAATAACCGAACCAAAGTTGAATACAATGTCTAAAATAATTAAGTTTTTAAAGTCCTGGGTAGGAGCCATATTGATAGTTGTCGTGCTGTACTTCACTGGGCTTCTAAGCAGTGTCTCTTTTCTGGCACAGTCCGCTATTCTAAAAACAGGCCTTATGAACGCTTCCGTTGAAGTGGCCAGGGAAGACGTCAATTTTAATTATGATTTTAAAATAAAAGACCTTAAAGGCAATAAATTGGATTTCACTCAATTCAAAGGCAAAGTGGTTTTTCTCAATCTCTGGGCAACCTGGTGTGGGCCCTGTCGAGCGGAGATGCCAACCATTCAAAAACTATATGATAAAATAGGAAAAGACCCCAATATAGAATTTGTAATGCTCTCCATCGATAAAGACGATGACCTTACAAAAGTGATCAGGTATCTTAAAGACAAGAACTATACATTCAATGGATACATGCCTACCGAATACCTCAGTGCACAGCTCAATGTCCCTTCTATTCCTACCACGTTTGTTATTTCAAAGAAAGGTAAAATCCTGACAAAGGAAGTAGGCACTACTAATTTCAATACCCACCGTTTCTATGAGTTTTTGAAAGCTGAATCAGAAAAGTAAATCGGTGACTACAGATTCAATACAAAAATTCAAGCCTGAACATCTTCTTCATTTTACAATTGAAGTATTGACCCATTTCAACATTCCGAAAGATCACGCCACCCTTGCTGCCAAAATATTGGCACTTTCAGATATTAGAGGCATAGACTCTCATGGGGTAGCCAGACTTTATAGCTACGTGGGTTTATTGTCCGAAGGATTGATCAATCCCAATCCAAAAATCAGTATTGTAAGGGAAAAGAAAAGTGTTGCTACTGTGGATGGGGACAATGGGCTGGGGTTGGTAGTCGGTCATTATGCCAATGAAATGGCAATGGATAAAGCTGAAAAATTTGGTTCAGGATGGATTTCGGTTTGCAACTCTAATCACTATGGCATTGCTGGTTATTACTCATTAGAAGCATTAAAACGAGACATGATTGGCTGGTCGATGACGAATACCACAAAACTGGTGGCTCCACTATGGGGTGCAGAACGTATGTTGGGT
Source organism: uncultured Ohtaekwangia sp. (assembly GCA_964409415.1). GTDB lineage: Bacteria > Bacteroidota > Bacteroidia > Cytophagales > Cyclobacteriaceae > ELB16-189. The sequence goes on from CAYPDF010000003.1 coordinate 146,068, forward strand.
ACCAACCCCATCGCTATCGCATTTCCCGGATACAAAGAACTACCTGTCGTGATTGATCTGGCAACGAGTGCTGCAGCTTACGGTAAGATAGAAATCGCAAAACGACAAAAGGAAGAGGTGCCCGAAGGATGGATTGCTGATAAAGATGGAAATTTAAGTACCCAACCCGAAGACATGATCAACGGAGGAGCGTTACTCCCACTTGGTTCAACGAGAGCACTTGGCGGGCATAAGGGTTACGCATTGGCCTCCATGGTCGACATCCTTACTGCCGTATTAAGTGGTGCCAACTGGGGTCCATTCGCTCCCCCATTTGCACTCCGACAGGAAATACCTACCAGAAGTGTAGGTAAAGGAATTGGCCATTTCTTTGGTGCGATGGAGATCGGTGGTTTTATGGATGTGGTTGAATTCAAGAAAAGAATTGACGAGTGGATTTCAGTGATGCGAAATACAAAACCAGCCAAGGGCATTGAGGCAGTACTCATCCCGGGAGATCCAGAACATCAGGAAGAAATCAAAAGAAAAAAAGAAGGCATCCCCCTGAATGCCGCTGTAATATCTGATTTAAAAGCCATTTCAAAACAAACAGGCATACCTTTTTCAGATCATTGATTCAGCAGCATCTCCTTCACCTTTTCCATTCCTGTACCTCCACCCTCTTCAAAGAATATAATATCCTCACCAACGCTGTAATCAGGTTTTTTAGGATCAACAATAATTTTTCTGGTATCAGGTCTCGTATATTGAATGAGACTGGCTGCCGGATACACCTGTAAAGAAGTTCCGACCACAATAAAAATATCCGCTTGCATAGCATACTCCATCGCTTCTTCCATTTTATAAACCAACTCTCCAAACCAAACAATATTGGGTCTCAGTTGAGTACCCAATTCGCACTGATCACCCAACTTAAGTTCCCACCCTTTAATTGGATAAACCAATTGTTCATCCACACTACTTCTAGATTCAAACAAGCTACCATGAAGATGAACCACATGTGTTGACCCCGCTTTTTCATGGAGGTTATCTACATTCTGTGTGATGACGGTTACATCAAAATAATTCTCCAATTCAGCCAGCACTTTGTGCCCCTGATTGGGTTGCACTTCCAATGCTTTCTTTCTTCTCTGATTATAAAACTCTAAAACCAAAGAAGGGTTCTTTGCCCATCCTTCAGGTGTGGCCACTTCCATTACGTCATAGCCTTCCCATAGCCCTCCAGCACCGCGAAAAGTAGGGATACCGCTTTCCGCACTTACTCCTGCTCCTGTAAGTGCAACCAATTTCTTCATTTACTTTTTCAATTTTCTATCAAAGAAATCTTTGGTAGCATCATATACCTGCTTCCAGCTTTCATACCTAAGAAAACCATGTACCTCATCAGGCAGCACCAAAATTTCTATATCTATTTTTATGTCTCGCAGTTTCTCGGCCAGATCAATGGTCTGCTGAAACAATACATTTCTATCATCATCACCATGCACAAACAAAATTGGAGCAGTCCATTTTGATAAATCACTAACCGGTGAGGATTGATACGCCAAAGCCATATCCTTCTCACCTATTCCCCACGACCCACCAGGTGAAAACTCACGGGCACGGAAAGCCCAATCATGCACTCCATGCAAATCTACACCTGCCTTAAAAAGTTCCGGATTTCTTGCCAATCCCATAGCAGTAAGATAGCCTCCATAAGAGCCTCCCCACAATCCAATTTTATTGGGATCTACTTCCGGTAGGGATTTCAGGTAGTTACCAGCAGCCACAATATCCTGATACTCGCTGGCACCACGTGGTCCCTGATTCTTTGCTCTTCGAAAATCTCTTCCGTATCCTATTCCATCTCTATAGTTAACTGATATAACTGCATAGCCCTGACTGGCAAGGTATTGATTGAATGCGTAGGCATTGATGTAGTATTCACTATAATGGAAGCCCAACAACATTTGTCGGATGGGTCCTCCATGCATAAACACCACTCCCGGCTTTTTTCCTTTTTGTTTTCTATCGATAAAAAGCTGCCCATGAACGGTAGTGCCATCTGCCGCTTTCATTATCACTTGCTCAGGCTTCACAAAACCTTTGGATGAAAATGAAGCGCCCACCTTTTGATCTATTGATTCCAAACTTTTCTTTTTTGGATCGTATCGCATCAATGTTAATGGTGTGTTAAAGGTAGATTGAAAGCAGTACAAGGAACCATTTGCCCATTGCGGATACATTTCAATTCCCTCTCCTGAGGTAATGGCAACAGGCTTACCCTCCTTCACGTTGCTCATCCAGATATGTCTTCTGTCTACATCTTCGCGATTACCATCAAAATAAATAGACGTCTCATCTTCGTTGTAGCTATAACTTTCTACTATTCCATCTCCAGGTGTGATGTCTTTTAAATTTGAGCCATCAGGATCAATCGCGTACACATGATTCCAGCCTTCGTGTTCAGAGAAGAATAATATTCTATTTGATTTAGACCAAGAAAGGGGTGTTGATGAATAATATTGCGCAAACCCACCATCATCAGCAGGCGAATCCCAAATCGATGAGGCTTTACCTGACGTAGCATCTGCTACCCAAACAGAAAATTTTACACCGCCTGTAATATCGGACAACTCATCCACTCTCGTTCCTGGCATTCTCAAAAATGCTATCTTTTTCCCATCGGGTGACCACACTGGAAATCCATCATTTCCAATATCGGGCGCAATCCATTGTATTTTTCTATTGGTTAAATGATAAACACCGATGAATGCATGATCACCACGGTCGCTCACAAACAAAATTCTGGAACCATCCGGTGATAGAAATTGACTTCCGTTACTTCCTCTTGCACTAAAGAGTGGCTCAGGAAGGGAATTTTTCTCTAATGCAACGGTGAACAATTGCCCCCCACGACTAAATACTATTTTATTATTTCCTACGAGAATAGCATTGCTTCCTTTGGCTAATCGAAAGGGCTCGCTACCGGGTGTTGTAGCTATACACCAAATGGCTTGTTCGGCACCCTCTGCCATGCTGGCCGGATTGGGGTTTTCCCCATATCGGTTCGCAGCTCCACCACGTACATACACAAGCAGGTTTCCATTGCTGGAAAACAATAGGTTTGACAACTCCTGACCATCATCCTCCGCATACTGGGTTAATTGTTGGGTAGTGCCATTCGATCGAATAAAAATATTTCGCTTACCCCGATCATTAACAATCCAGGCCAATTGCCCATTTGCAGAATAAACAAGGCCCGAACTTACGGGGTGGCTAAGAAACTGTTCTAGCGTTTGAGCACAGGCAAAATGCAATGCCAACGATGACAGAATAAAGACTATTATCCTCATAGTAGTTAAGCTTTTCTCGAATATAAGAAAGCTAAAACTAAAAGACAGAAGATGTAGGTTATTGCTTTTTCTTCTTTGTAAATCGGCCTTTCTTTTCGGGAGCTTTTTCAGCCAATTCGATACATTCTTCCAGGGTTAGATCAGCAGGTTCTCTGTCTTTCGGAATCTTTACGTTCTTTTTCCCTGCTTTAATGTAAGGGCCGTAGCGGCCATTGAGCACCTGAATATCAGGGTTTTCATCAAAGAGTTTGATGGTTTTATTTGCATCAGCTATTCTTTTGGCCTCTATCAATTCTACTGCCCTTTCATAAGTGATGGTATAGGGGTCTTCATCTTTTGGTATGGATACAAATTTTTTATTGTGCAATACGTAGGGGCCAAATCTTCCTATATTAATAACTACCGGTAATTCTTCAAATTCACCTATCTCGCGAGGCAACTTAAAGAGTACCATTGCATCTTCCAGGGTTACATTTTCAATAAATTGACCCGTGCGAAGACTGGCAAACTTTGGTTTTCTTTCCTTTCCATCTTCAGGGTTCTCCCCCAACTGAACATATGCACCATACTTACCTAACTTTGCGTAGACATTCAATCCAGTTTTAGGATCAACGCCTAACTCTTTCGTTTTGTTAGCGACCGATGACCGTTCTACTTTTTCTGTTTTCAAAACAGTTTTGTGAAATGGCTTATAAAACTGGTCGATCATTTTTTGCCATTTCAGCTTACCACTTGCAATCTGATCGAATTCCTCTTCTATCTCCGCTGTAAAAGAATAGTTGGTAATATCAGGAAAATGTTCTACCAGAAAATCATTCACGATCATAGCCGTGTTGGTAGGAAATAATTTATTTTTTTCAGCACCTGTGATCTCTTGTGCTGTTTTCGTTTCTATTTTATCCTTATTCAGTGTAATCACCTGATAATTTCTCTCTACTCCTTCTCTTGCTTCTTTCACCACATATCCTCTTTTTTGTATAGTTGTAATGGTAGGTGCATAGGTAGAAGGTCTTCCTATACCCAGCTCTTCCAATCGCTTTACCAGACTTGCTTCAGTAAATCTTGGAGGATGCCTGCTAAAGGTTTCCGATGCTTTCATTTCGTCCAGCTTCAAATCTTGTCCTACTTTTAAAGGCGGCAGCATCTTTCCACTTTCCTCATCCGTTTCGTCATCATCGTCCTTAGATTCCATGTACACCTTTAAGAAACCTTCAAACTTCACCACCTCACCTGTTGCAGTAAGTGTTCTTGGATTGGTTGATATTCCAATGGTTGCTGTGGTTCGCTCCAGTTCTGCATCCGCCATTTGAGAAGCAATAGCACGCTTCCAAATCAATTCATACAAACGCTTGGCATTGCGATCCATCTTCGGATCCAACACTGAAAAATCGGTGGGTCGAATGGCTTCGTGGGCTTCCTGCGCACCGGAGGATTTTGTTTTAAACTTGCGTGTCTTAATAAATTCTTTACCAAAAGCACTCGCAATTTGTCCCGTAGCACTTTTAACGGCATCATCAGAAAGATTTAATGAATCCGTTCTCATATACGAGATTTTACCTGCTTCATAAAGTTTCTGTGCCACCACCATCGTTTGTATAACTGAGAAACTCAGTTTTCTTCCTGCCTCCTGTTGTAAGGTGGAAGTAGTAAATGGAGGTGCTGGTGTTTTCTTTGCCGGCTTCTTTTGCAAATCGTTGATGGTGAATTTTGCTCCCTTACAAGAGGTTACAAATTCAAGCGCTTCCTTTTCGGTCGGGAGTTTTTCTGCCAGGTCTGCCACCAATTGCTTGCCTTTTCCAAGATCAAAGACAGCCGAAACTTTAAAAGTAGACTTAGACTCAAACTCCTCTATATCTCTTTCCCTTTCTACTACCAATCGTACGGCAACAGACTGAACTCTTCCTGCGGATAATCCTGTTCCAATTTTCTTCCATAAAATAGGTGACAATTCAAATCCTACAAGTCGATCGAGCACTCTTCTGGCTTGTTGCGCATCTACCAAATCGATATCAATCCCACGAGGGGATTTCATTGCGTTATCAATAGCATTTTTAGTAATCTCAGTAAATACAATGCGCCTTGTATTCTTATCGTTCAAATCGAGTACTTCCTTCAAATGCCACGATATAGCTTCTCCTTCACGATCATCATCACTTGCCAGGTAGATCATCTCAGCTTCCTTCGCCAACTTCTTTAGCTGCTTTATAACTTCTTTCTTGTCCGGGCTTACTGCATAGGTGGGTATATAGTTATTCTCCACATCAATGGCTTTGTTTCCTTTAGTCAAATCGCGCACGTGTCCCATGCTCGATGTGACCTTAAAATCCTTTCCCAGATAACCCTCAATCGTTTTTGCTTTTGCGGGTGATTCAACAATAACTAAATTCTTTGACATGAAATTTTATATGATCCAGATTTTCAAATATCTACATTTTTTTAATTAAACAAATTGAAGTGCTTTGGATAGGCTGTTTTATGAGGCCAACAATCAAAAGATTAGATTTGTTTTATGATACGCTGGTTATACCTCATGAGACATGCGCAATCGACTGACAAACAGCACAGTCAGCACGATAAAGACCGTGAATTAACCACTTCAGGAATGCGTGAAGCTGCCACCATAGGACATTTTTTAAAAAAAAATAATTATACGGTGGATTTGATCGTTTCCAGTTCAGCCCTGAGAGCAAAAGCCACAGCACGGATTATTCATGGAATTTTGAATTTGCAATCAGAAATTGTCATTAATGAGGAACTCTATAAAGCATCGGTTCGAAATTTCATGCAAATAATTACAAGGTTGGATGATGATTTCAAAAATATTTTAATAATTGGCCATAATCCATATATCTCCTACTTTGCCGAGCTCTTAACTAAAACTGAAATTGGTGCTATGGAAACTGCAGGCCTCGTGAGCATTCGTTTTGAAATTTCGAGTTGGAATGAGGTAAGTGAAGATATCGGAACCTTTGAAAACTATGTGCATCCTTCAATAATAGAGTAAAAGATATATGCCGTCCAAAGAAGAAGTAATTGCTCAATTCAACCCCAATAATCCGGGCATCACGGGTCAGTTATTTGGCCTTCCTTTCAATGAGGAAAATGCAGAAATTATTATTGTTCCCGTCCCATGGGAGGTAACTGTTTCCTATAAAGGGGGCACCGCCATTGGGCCACAAGCTATTATGGAGGCGTCATCACAAGTTGATCTATTTGTAAAAAATATTCCTGATGCGTGGAAACTGGGTATTGCTATGTTACCCTTTCCTGAGAAAATAAAACAAGAGAGTGACGCCTTGAGAAAATTAGCTAAAAAGCATATCGAGAAATTGGAAGCCGGAGAGGAAGCCGGGGATAAGGCCTCACTGGACAAAGTAAATGAGGCGTGTGAAAGCCTGACCATATACACAAAAAACACTGTCAAAAAATATTTAGACTCAAATAAGTTGGTCGGACTTCTTGGTGGTGATCACAGCACCCCACTTGGCTATATTCATGCCTTGGGAGAAAAACATGATTTTGGAATCTTGCAAATTGATGCCCATGCTGACTTGCGCAAATCGTACGAAGGATTTAGATACTCTCACGCATCCATTATGTACAATGCACTAAAAATACCTTCTGTACGAAAATTGGTGCAAGTAGGTATTCGCGACTATTGTGAGGAGGAACACCTGGTAATGGATCGAGCAAAAGGAAGAATAAAAGTTTTCTTTGATGAAGATATCAAACATTCACAATACAATGGGGAATCGTGGGCCAATATCTGTAAACAGATAGTGGACGAACTTCCCGACCTGGTTTACATTAGTTTTGATATAGATGGTTTGGACCCAAAACTATGTCCAAATACGGGAACCCCCGTAGCCGGAGGGTTTGAATATCATCAAATTACATTGTTATTGAAGACATTGGCGCTATCCGGGAAAAAAATTATAGGATTTGACCTGAATGAAGTAGCACCAGGCGAATCGGATGAATGGGATGCAAACGTTGGCGCAAGACTCTTGTTTCAGTTGTGTAACACCATGGCGGTATCTCAAGGCAAATTGAATTACACCAATTAGACACCGTTCTGTATAGAAGTTTAAATTAATCTCAAGATTGTCACTAGGAATGACAATCTTGCCCTGCTGGTGACAATTCCTGACGAAATCGTCAGGAATGTCAGGATTAACTCCTGGTGCAACGATCAGGATCATGACCGAGGTGTCATTGACTTGATATTGAAAATGAAAATCAAACTTACTTCAATGAAATATCTATATAGTTTCATTTCAATCATCAGCGCATGTATAAAAAAGTCTAATGACTTTTTAGGTTAATTCTCTATTTTGCAATTCTAAACTGCTAATGAATGAGTGAAATTATAAGTCAGCTTGCCTCAGGTATTTATATACCCATTTCATTTCTATTGATCTTCGGAGGTCTCTTCTTCATATTCTATTCGCGATTCGTACAGTACAAGTACTTTAAGCATTCTATTGATGTTCTTCGTGGCAAATACAACAACCCCAATGACCCCGGACAAATCAATGCTTATCAGGCATTATCAACAGCCCTCGCCTCAACGGTGGGCATGGGCAATATTGCGGGAGTAGCCGCAGCCATTTCCCTAGGAGGCCCCGGAGCATTATTTTGGATGTGGGTTACTGCCTTTGTAGGTATGTCTACAAATTTTTTTACAAGTTCCTTATCACTGATGTACAGGGGCAAAGACTCCGCGGGAGTGATTCAAGGTGGACCTATGTATGTCATTCGTGAAGGTATGGGCAAAGCCTGGCTTCCCCTAGCCTATGTTTTCTCGGCATGTGCTATGATTGGGTGTCTTCCCATTTTCCAAGCTAATCAGTTGACACAAGTAATTGTTGACTTGGGAATCAACAGGGGCACATTGGGAACTACTCCCTTCCATTTGCTCGGATATGAAGTAAGCAGTGCCAAGCTAATTATTGGAATTGTCTTGACGGTGCTGGCCGGTATTGTAATCCTTGGTGGAATTGAACGGATTGGCAATTGGGCTGGAAGGATGGTGCCTATTATGATTGTAATCTATTTCGGCTCCGTGATTGCCATTCTCTTCACCAATATCACAGCGGTACCTCACATATTTACAATGATCTTTACAGATGCTTTTGCGGCTGACAACTATCGTGGCGACCCCGCCCTGGGTGGTATTTTAGGAGGATTGATTGTTTCTGGAGTTCGCAGGGCCTCTTTTTCAAGCGAAGCCGGAATCGGAACTGCTCCCTTGGCATTGGGCGCATCTAAAAGTAGTGAGCCCATTCGTGAGGGGCTTGTTTCGATGCTCAGTCCTGCCATTGATACCCTGGTAGTGTGTACGCTTACTGCGTTTGCAATTTTAGTTACGGGTGTTTGGCAAACTTCAGACGCCAATGGAGTATCCCTCACTGCACATGCGTTTGAAGGAGCGTTAGGAGGAACAGGAAGGTTTTTGTTATTGATCTGCGCTTTCTTTTTTGCAATCACTTCCCTGTTTTCTTATAGCTACTACGGAAACAAGGCGATGTCATTCATTGCCGGGGTGAAAGCAGGAAGCTATTATAACTACTTTTATCTGGCCACTATCATTTTTGGCGCGGTTGCCACCATGCAGGATGTGATGAATATTATTGATATCTCATATGCCATTATGGCAATACCTACGGTGGTCTCCGGGATTATCCTGGCGCCAAAAGTAATGAAGGAGGCCAAAGGCTATTTTGCTCGTTTAAAAGAAGAGCGATAGATTAATTCAACTTTGTCATTAATAGCCATTTTCTATCAACCCTTAAAGGATGAAATCAGAAAATCAATCATTCTCTTAATTTGTAATAATTTATAATTAGAGACATGCGCTTGATTTTCGGCTTAACCTGACTGGTAGAACTAATTATTTAAAGAAACTTCCTTATTGGTTTCTACTGGGTAAGGGTAATCGAATAGTCCATGTTCCTTTATGGCTTCTTCAACCTTATGTGGCACATATTTCTCCCACCCATGCTCTCCTTTGCGAATCATGGCATGCACATCGTCTGAAATAATATGTAGATTTTCTGTGTTGGCATTTTCTATATCTTCCAACTTATTGTTGTCTTGCAAATAGCGGAAGAGGCCTTTGAGATTCTCTGGTAATTCACTTTCAAAATCTTTAAGGGTAAACAGTTCATCTGAACCACGCTTTAATGCAGGATAAATATATAATTTGATATTGGTACCGAAGAGCGCTGCAAAGCTTTCCAATATTCCTCCTCGCATGTTCTGATAGGTTTTTTCTTCGAAAACTTTTTGCAAAGCATAAATACCCAAAATAATCCCAATTTTCTTGCCTTTTGTTATTTTAGAAAGGTATTCGGCTACCCTATAATATTCAAAGTAATTTGAAATCAACACTGTTTGGCCCAAAGAACAAATGGTGTCGGCACGGTACAAAAAATCCTTTTCATCAATGCTGCCACCTGAACTTAAATCATTAAGGGTAAGCTCGGTAAGCACCACCATTTTCTTTTTGTCTACATCAGGTTCTTTCTTAAAGTATCTCCTTGCCGCAAGCAACATATCAACATTCACATGGGTCACAGGTCTGAAACGACCTCTTAGCACCAGTACATTCTTCTTGTACAGCGCTTCCGATGGTTGCATTACTTCTCCGTCTGGGCCAAACATGGCTGCCCTGGTAAGTCCATTCTTCACCAACTTCATGGCCATCAACCGATTGTCTACTTTCTCATAGTCAGGGCCTGAAAGCCGAAACATGTCAATTTCAATTCTTCTGGCCAGTCCATCCACCAAAGACATCATAATCTCTTCAGGGTCTTCCAACATCATACAGGCGTAAATCATATTCACACCAACCACTCCGAGGGCGTACTGTTGCAAAAGCGGATCGTTGTCGTACATCTTAACATGGATCACACAGTCATTGGGTTCGCTGTTCGGTCTTTTTTGGAAGCGCAGTCCAACCCATCCCTGTCCCTGATTGGTTCGCTCAAAATTTAGCGCTTCTACTGTATCCGCAAAAGCGAAGAACCTTGTCCTTTCGATGAGATGTGGAAGCCTTTCAGGAAGCAATGGGTATTCATGATCTAACATGTTGATAAGCCTGTCTTCGCAAACATACCTGTCACATACTCCATAAATAGCATCACTGAATTTCATATCGTAGGCCGACATGGTTTTAGCAACCGTTCCAGAAGCTCCTCCAACCTTAAAAAAATTTGCGGCTACCTCCTGGCCCGCACCTATTTCTGCAAAGGATCCATAAATTTCTTTATGCAAATTGATCCTTAGGGCCTTTTCCTGGGTGGTGAGTTTATCTACTTCCTCCATACACAGTTTAGTGTGACTACATTTAATACAAAGTTGATACTATTTTTTCAAACATATTCGCAATAGTCAAATAAATTGAGCTTAAGTGAGAATTGATAAATTAGATACTATCCGGGAACTGGATCGTAACCCTTTGTTCTTCACTCTACCCCGAATAGGGTAATATCAGATAATTTAAACCTAACGATTTTGAAGATTCTTTAAATTAAAGTCGCCCGGGTATTCCGAGAGCTTAGGCTGTACAGAAATTATGCACCTTGAACGGGAACCCGCAATGAACTATTGCGCCTGCCCAGCTTCGTGTTTATCTTTCAACACCCTCCTTAATATTTTACCAACATTAGACTTAGGTATCTCATCTATAAACTCTACAAATTTTGGAACTTTGTAGTTGGTCAAACTTTTATGGCAAAAATCGATCAACTCTTCTTCTGTTAAAGATTGATCTTTTTTAACCACATAAACTTTGATGGCCTCCCCTGACCTTTCGTGAGGTACCCCAATAGCCGCCACCTCCAGCACTTTAGGGTTGCCAGCAATTACGTTCTCTATTTCATTGGGAAAAACATTGAAACCAGACACTTTGATCATGTCCTTCTTTCGGTCTACAATTTTAAAATATCCGTCTTCCTCCATAAAGCCAATGTCGCCCGTTCGAAACCAGTCGCCTGGAAAGAAAACACCTTCCTTATCCTTTTCCCAATAGCCCCGCATTACCTGTGGCCCCCGGGCACAAATTTCTCCCGTCTCACCTTGCGGCAACTGATTGCCATCATCATCAAAAATGGCCACCTCGGTGCTGGGCACGGGAATGCCAACGTATCCTCTTCTATGTTTTCCATCTAATGGATTACAACAGAGCACAGGCGATGTTTCGCTTAGTCCATAACCTTCCACCAATGGTTTTCCGGTTATTTGCTCCCAACGTTCGGCTACGGCATCCTGCACCGCCATGCCACCCCCAACAGCACCTGCCAAACGGGAGAAATCCAGGTTTTTAAAATCAGGATTGTTCATTAATCCATTAAACAAAGTGTTGACACCGGTAATTATGGTGAACTTGTGTTTTTTAAGTTCTTTCACAAAACCAGGCATATCACGCGGATTGGTGATGAGTACATTCTTCACACCAGAAGTAAACATCAGTAGACCGTTGACTGACAGTGCAAAAATATGATACAAAGGAATGGCCGTAATCATAATATCCTCATGGTCTGGCCTCATGTAGGGCTTGAACCAATGTGTGATCATTTGATTGTGCGCGATAAGATTTCTGTGTGACAACTGTGCTCCTTTTGAAATCCCTGTAGTACCACCCGTATATTGCAAAACAGCTACATCTTCTATATCCATCGTAGGTTTTGTGTATGTCAACCGGGCTCCTCTTTTTAAAACGGACTTGAAAGAGATGGCTTTGGGGATATTAAATACCGGAACAATTTTCTTTACATACTTCACCACGAAATCCATGATGCCCCCCTTCACGGTTCCTAGCATATCGCCCATGTTTGTTACAATGATATGTTTAGCCGGAATTTCATTTTGTATCACCTCCAGTTGTTTCGCAAAGTTGGATACAATCACTACAGCGGAGACACCTGCATCGGTAAATTGATGCCTCATCTCAGGTGGAGTGTAGAGGGGGTTGGTATTTACCACAATCAGTCCTGCCTTGATGGCACCAAAAAAAGCAATGGGAAACTGAAGTAAGTTTGGCATTTGAATGGCGATTCGATCTCCTTTCTTTAAGCCAAGCTCACCCTGCAGATAGGCAGCAAAGTTTGTCGCATGCACATGCAGCTGTCTGAATGATAGCTTCACACCATAGTTCTCAAAGGCAACCTGATCGCCATACCGCTCGCAGTTACTGTCAAACATTTCAATAAGAGAACTGTATTCGTAAGGGCCAATTTCGTTTGGAGTACCCTCAGGGTAATTTTTAAACCATGGATAGTCTGACATGCTGCAATCGTTTATTAAAAATTAAGAACTAATGCCAAGTTAAGAATTATAAGTATGCTTTTTAAATACCTACTGACAGGCGGTCAACATTTTTTGGAACAGCAACTTAGGGGTATGAATAAAAAACAATTGTGCAAAAAATGGGGGAAGGATCGTATATCCTAAATATAACCAAACACTACCTGCAAAACCTTTATTCAACAGTCACTTGCAAGGCCAAAAGGTAATTTTTTTGGTAATAACAATTAGTAAAGAAATGGTTAGTGGGCAGAACTTTCGGTCACCAACTTCGGAGATGTAGACTCGAAGTTGGGACCTTTAAGTCGGTTTAAGAGAAGAAGCTCTGCTGTAGAGGGAGGGTTCGAACCTCCACGGAGAAGTTAGCCGCAGGACAAGAAAAACCTCTATTAGTGGTCAACCCCAGTCCCTCTCCCAATAGATTGGTACGGGACATTATCCTGTGTTTATCCTTTGCTCTCCACCCCCGAGACAGGAGGGCTTGTCTGCCAGTTTCAACACCCTACAATTTTAAAGAACTACAATTTGGGTTTCTCAACGCCCTATTGTTATTTCATTCAGCAAAGTAAGGTTATACATAGAAATAATTCAATACAATGTGTTAATATTTACATAATTTATAATATTGTGAGCGGAATTTATAAATCACTAAAAATAGCCCTCTTGATATGAGTAAAAATTATGTATTTGATAATACGGATCTAAAAATCCTTGACATCCTAATGAAGGATGCCAAAAAACCATACACCGAGGTAGCAAAACTTGTTCACGTTTCACAGGGAACAGTGCACGTGAGGATGAACAAACTGGAAGAAGCCGGAATTGTTGAGAAGAATACCCTTCAGGTTAACTATTCCAAACTTGGCTACGGGGTAATGGCATTTATTGGTATCTATTTGGAAAAGAGCGGGTTATATGATTCCGTGCTTGAGAAACTCAAAGCAATACCCGAAATAATCTCCATTCACTATACCACCGGAAATTATTCCATGTTTTTGAAGATACACTGTAGAGACACCAACCACTTGAAGGAAGTTCTTCATGACAAAATGCAGCAGGTCGAGGGTATTGACAGAACCGAAACCATTATTTCACTGGAAGAAAGCCTAAACCGACATTTGCAACTCTCCGAATAGAACAAAATATGGTTAAAATGAAACCTTAAAAGTGGATTTTTGTTGTATTTTTGGATAATTATTTGAATTTAGTCTAAATAGACGGGCATGAGTAAAGACAATCAAGTATTAGAAGAATTTAGCTCCAAAGAATACGAACATGGCTGGAACATTGACCTCGAAAGTGACTCGGCCCCTAAAGGGTTAAGTGAAGAAATAGTCCGATTTATTTCTGCAAAAAAGAATGAACCCGAGTGGATGCTGGAGTGGAGGTTGAAGGCATACCGCCATTGGAAAACAATGAAAGAGCCTCAATGGCCCAATGTAAAATATCCTCCCATTAACTATCAGGACATTATATACTACTCTGCACCCAAACAGAAAGTACAACCCAAAAACCTGAGTGAGGTTGATCCGGAGTTAATAAAAACTTTTGAGAAATTAGGAATTTCTCTAACTGAGCAAAAACGATTGACAGGAGTAGCCGTGGATGCAGTTATTGATAGCATTTCTGTGGCTACTACGTTTAAGGAAAAGTTGGGTGAGTTGGGTATCATCTTCTGCTCATTCAGTGAAGCGGTAAGAACGCACCCTGATTTGGTGAAAAAATATCTTGGATCAGTAGTGCCTCCAAACGATAATTATTTTGCCGCACTCAACTCGGCAGTGTTTTCTGATGGCTCTTTTTGTTTTATACCCAAGGGTGTCAGATGCCCCATGGAACTCTCCACTTACTTTAGAATCAATGCTGCCAACACCGGTCAGTTTGAACGTACTCTGATTGTAGCAGAAGAGGCTTCATATGTGAGCTACCTTGAAGGCTGCACTGCTCCTATGCGTGACGAAAATCAATTGCACGCAGCGGTAGTAGAGCTGTATGCTATGAAGGAGGCAGAAATAAAATATTCTACGGTGCAAAACTGGTATCCGGGAGATAAAGATGGCAAAGGAGGGATTTACAACTTTGTAACCAAGCGCGGTATATGTGCGGGTGATCACTCCAAAATCTCCTGGACGCAGGTAGAAACAGGAGCTGCCATTACCTGGAAGTACCCATCGTGTATTTTGAAAGGCGACTATTCCAATGGGGAGTTTTATTCTGTGGCGGTAACCAATAACTACCAACAAGCCGACACGGGAACCAAAATGATTCATATCGGAAAACACACCCGATCCCGGATTGTATCAAAAGGTATTTCTATAGGTAAATCTCAAAACAGCTATCGAGGACAAGTACACATACTGAAGCGGGCGGAAAATGCAAGAAACTTCTCGCAATGCGATTCGTTGTTGATGGGCGATCAGTGTGGTGCACACACCTTCCCCTACATTGATGTAGAAAACAAGAGCGCACATGTAGAGCACGAGGCTACCACTTCAAAAATAGGCGAAGATCAGATTTTCTATTGCTTGCAACGTGGCATCGATGAAGAGGCAGCAGTTGCATTGATTGTGAATGGATACGCCAAAGAGGTGTTAAAACAGTTGCCTATGGAGTTTGCGGTAGAGGCACAAAAGTTACTCGCATTAACCTTGGAAGGTAGTGTGGGATAATAGTTTAAAGTTTAGGATTTAAAATTAAAATTGAGTAATGCTAAAAATTAAGAACATACACGCACGCGTGGAAGATAAAGCCATACTAAATGGAATTAATCTGGAAGTGAAGCCCGGAGAAGTACATGCTATTATGGGGCCCAATGGTTCTGGAAAAAGTACACTCGCCTCAGTCCTTGCCGGGCGCGAGGATTTTGAAGTAACGGATGGATCAATTGAATTTCTGGGCAAAAATTTACTTGATATGAGTCCTGAAGACAGAGCAAGAGAAGGTATTTTTCTTGCCTTCCAATATCCGGTAGAGATTCCCGGTGTAAGCACTGTCAACTTCATGAAAACTGCATTGAACAAAATAAGAGAATACCGAGGACAGGATACCCTTGATGCCGTCTCCTTTCTTACATTGATGAAAGAAAGAATTAAGCTAGTAGAGATTGACCAATCCCTACTCAATCGTTCATTGAACGAAGGTTTCTCTGGAGGAGAAAAGAAGCGCAACGAGATATTTCAAATGGCAATGCTGGAACCTAAGTTAGCCATACTTGACGAAACCGATTCAGGGCTGGATATTGATGCTTTGAGAATAGTTGCCAATGGCGTGAACAAATTGCGCACCAAAGATAACGCCACGATCATAGTTACTCACTATCAACGATTGCTGGATTATATCGTTCCTGATTATGTACATGTACTCTTCCAGGGAAAAATTGTAAAGTCAGGCACCAAAGAATTAGCCCTGGAGTTGGAAGAGAAAGGTTATGATTGGATAAAAAATGAAATGGAGGTTGCCTAAGAGATATGAGTGTTACTACAGAAAAACAAAACTTTTCCGAGGAACTGATCGCATCCACTGAGTTGTCTCAATTCACCGGGGCCACAGCATTAAGAAAAAAAGCATTTGAAGATTTTAAATCGATTGGTTTGCCTGAAGGCAAGTCTGAAGAATACAAATTCACACCCATTACCAAGCTCCTGAGTAAAGAATTTAAAGCAGATGAACTGTACAAAAAATCATCGGTTTCATCCAGTGATTTAAGCAGCCTTATCCCAAAAGATTTGCAGGAGAACTGTATTGTTTTTGTCAACGGGGTATATAGTCAGTCGCTCTCGAAGCTAAAGAGCAACTCTAAGGTAGTGATCAAGCCTTTTATTGAAGCCCTGGAAAGTCACGCTCATGTGGTAACAGAAAGCCTGGCAGCAATTGCAGAAAGTAAAGATCCCTTTGCATTGCTCAATTCGGCATTGTGGCAGGATGGGCTTTTTATCCATATTCCCGCTAACACAACAGGGGAAGACCCGCTCTATATATATCACCTCCATGATGCCACTGAAGATAAGGTGGCTTCTCATACACGATTGATGGTAGTGGTAGAAAAGCATGCCGAGTTTAGTATCGTTGAAAGAACTGATTCACTGGGCAAGTACCCGGTATTCAACACCATCAATGAAGAAATTTTGGTAGAGGAAAACGCTATTTTTAGTTACTGCAAAATCCAGGATGATCATGGTGATCTCATCCATGTAGGCAACACCACTGTTCATCAAAAAAATTCCAGTCGGGCCGACACGTACACTTTTACTCTTAATGGCAAGTTGGTCCGCAACAACCTCAACATTATTATTGATGGAGAAGGATGTGAGTCCCATTTTTATGGCCTGTATATGACAGATGGAGATACCCTGGCCGATAATCATACTACGGTTGATCATAGAAAACCCAACTCATTCAGCAACGAATTATATAAGGGATTGATGGATGGAAAATCCAAAGGCGTCTTTAACGGAAAGATCTACGTACGCCCTCATGCTCAAAAAACAAATGCTTTTCAATCCAACAGGAATATCCTGCTGTCGGACATGGCGACTGTCAACACCAAGCCTCAGTTGGAGATATGGGCCGATGATGTGAAATGTTCACACGGCTGTACCACCGGGCAGTTGGATGAAGAAGCAATGTTTTACCTCCAATCCAGGGGCATCCCCAAAGAAACGGCAAAAGCCATGTTGCTTTATGCCTTTGCGGGAGAAGTTCTTGCCGCTATAAAGGATGAACACGTAAAAAATTATGTCGATTCGATCGTTTCAGAGCGACTGCATAAAAGTTATTAAGACATGAATGTCTCCACCCTCACACAATTAGACTTTCAGAAAATTCGCAATGAATTTCCTGTGCTGGATCAAAGGGTAAATGGTAAGCCCCTGGTATATCTGGATAATGCAGCCACTTCTCAAAAACCAAAAAGGGTAATCGAGAAACTCACTGAGTATTACGAAGGTTACAATGCCAATATTCACAGGGGCATTCATACCCTGGCCGAAAGGGCCACCAAAGCCTACGAGGATACACGCGAAGCAGCAAGAGAATTTCTTGGGGCAGAACATGTAGAAGAAATTATTTTCACAAGGGGTGTCACCGAATGTATCAATCTGGTGGCAACAAGTTATGGCTCATTCATTAACAAGGGGGATGAGATCATCATTGCCGAACTTGAACACCACAGCAATATTGTTCCCTGGCAGATGCTGTGTGAACGAAAAGGTGCCGTACTAAAAGTCATTCCTGTGAATGATCATGGAGAAATTGAACTCGAAGTGTTTAAGCAACTCCTAAGTGACAAGACCAAAATCGTAGCCACTAACCACGCTAGTAATAGTTTAGGCACTATCAACCCCATCAAAGAAATCATTGCACTGGCGCACGAACAAAATGCAGTAGTGCTTGTCGATGGTGCGCAGTCAGCAGCACATTTACCTATTGATGTAAAGGCTTTAGGTGCAGATTTTTATTGCATCTCTTCCCATAAAATGTATGGGCCTACTGGTGTGGGAGTGCTTTACGGAAAAAAGGAATTGCTGGAAAAAATGCCCCCTTACATGGGAGGTGGAGAAATGATCAAAGACGTCACCTTTGCGAAAACTACCTACAACGATTTGCCTTATAAATTTGAAGCAGGCACACCCAACATTGCAGATGTAATCGCTTTTGCAGAGGCCATTGCCTTTGTCAATGAATTGGGGAAAGAGAATATTCGTAAGCACGAAGCGGAACTCCTTTCCTATGCCACCACAAAACTGAGCAAGGTAGAGGGCCTTAAGTTGATAGGAACAGCCCAACAAAAGGTAAGTGTGCTTTCTTTTGTTATTGATGGAATTCATCATTTCGATATTGGCCAAATGCTGGATGCCAGAGGAATTGCCGTAAGGACTGGCCATCACTGCACCCAGCCCCTCATGGAGCGGTTTGGAATAGAAGGAACTGTAAGGGCTTCGTTTGCTGTTTACAACACTAAGGAAGAAATTGATAGCTTAGCAGAGGGATTGAACCGTATTGTCAATTTCTTAAGTAAATAAGATGAAAAACGATGATAAAATTGTTGAACTGCTAACCGAAATGGTCAAAGGCCAGGACAAGTTAGTGGACGAGGTCTCACAAATGAAAGTTGAACTTATCAAACAAGGAATGCAGACAGCGGAGAATTCAAGGGCCATCCTCAAGCTTGCATATGAACTGAGACTGATAGCCGAGCATGAAAAAAGAATCTCAAAACTTGAACTTACCGTATTTAAATAACTCAGAAATTAACAGGCAGTAAAGGATTAAAACGTATGGTTAGTCTTTTGAAGCAAAAAATCCATGGGAAATGAAAAAAGAATAGTTGAGCTACTAACAGAAATGCCCGTTCGTCAAGATCAAATGGTTTCTCAACAAGTTGAGACCAATAAGAAACCCGGACAACTTTAATGACTATAGCAAAAATACAGGAAGATATCATCAGCGAGTTCAGTTTGTTGGACGGGGACCAGGAGATGACGGTGCTCTACATTATGGAATTGGGACAGAAGTTACCTGATATGGATGAAGCTAAAAAGACGGAAGAAAATATTGTTAGGGGTTGCCAGTCGAAGGTATGGCTGTCTGCCCATTTGAAAAACGACAAGGTGTACTTCGAAGCGGACAGCAACACTGCACTTACCAAAGGACTGGTGAGTTTGTTGTTGAGAATATTTTCAGGTCAATCTCCAGATAACATCCTGGCCACAGACCTTAATTTTATAAGCAAGATTGGCATGGAGCGATTTATTGGAACGCAACGCTCCAACGGCTTTGCCGCCATGATCAAACAGATAAAACTATATGCACTTGCGTTCAAAACCAAGATGGAAGTAAAATCATGAGTGAACAAGAAAAAAGTCAGGCAATAGAAACAGAAACAACTTCCGATGAACTTCGGGAGAAAGTAATTGCTGCCATTAAAACGGTGTATGACCCTGAGATTCCTGTAGATGTTTTGGAGCTGGGGTTGATCTACGAAATCAACGTATATCCGATAAACAATGTATATATTTTAATGACACTCACTTCACCGTCATGCCCTTCGGCTGAGGTAATCCCAGGAGAGGTTGAGCAAAGAGTAAAAGAGGTAGAAGGAATAAACGATGTAAAAGTTGAGTTGACTTTTGATCCCCCCTACTCTCAGGACATGATGAGTGAGGCGGCAAAATTGGAACTTGGGTTTATGTAGAGATATTAGGAATTGGTCATTAGTTGTTAGTCGTTAGGCATAGTTGAATTTTGAATTAAATTATAAATATATGAGTATGTACCCCGAACAATTGGTAGCCCCCATGCGGAGCGACCTTACCGAAGTAGGATTTAAAGAACTGAAGACAGTGGCAGATGTTGACAACGAATTGAAAGACCAAAAAGGAACAACCCTTCTTGTTGTCAATTCAGTTTGTGGATGCGCAGCAGGGGCTGCAAGGCCTGGCATCAAATGGGCCATTCAAAACAGTCCAAAAAAGCCTGATCATTTAACTACCGTATTTGCCGGTGCCGATATCGAGGCAGTTGCTAAAGCACGTCAGTATACATTGCCTTATCCTCCTTCATCACCCTCCGTGGCATTGTTCAAAGATGGGGAGTTGGTTCACTTTATTGAAAGGCACCACATTGAAGGAAGAAACGCGCAAATGATTGGTGAGCACCTGGTACAGGTGTTTGATGAGTTCTGTTGATTTAGTTTTAAGGTATAGAGGTTCAAAGTTTAAGGTTTGAAGTTTATAATTCGTAACCTAAGCCTTGAACCTTTTATTTTTCCTTGAATTTTGAACCTTAAGTTTTATGTGGAATCTGATCTATCAACCTGAGTGCCTCGCGCTTGCTAAGGTTGGCGAGTGTTGGCGTGTCGCGCACAAAATCTATTACCCACTTCGGATTGGTTCTGCTATACTGCCTCAACGTCCATCCTATGGCTTTGTTAATGAAAAATTCCTTTGAGCCCAGTAGTTTCCTGATGGCGTAAGTAAGCAGTTCGTTATCCAGTTGATCTTTGTATTTCAATTGGAACAATAGCGCTGACCGTTGCAGCCACATGTGATCAGAGGTAAGCCACTTCTTTACATACTTCTTGCGCAACTCCGGATATAGTTCGAAATAAGCTCCTATAATATTAGCAGCAATAAAATCCACCGTATCCCACCACGATTTGTGGGTAACCATATATTCCAACAAATCAATATCCTCTTTTTCCAATTGCTTACGGTATTTAAGTACCAATTCCTGCCCAAACATCTGATGCTCTCTTTGTGGCTTATTCCATAATTTCTTTACCAGTTTTTCTAGATCTTTTTTGGGTGGAAGATGTTCCTTGAGCAAGAAAGGTTTTTGGATTTCCTTTCGCTGTGGTGCAGTAATGCCATAGAACTCAAAATGGTCTTTCATGTAAGCCTTCTGGGCTGCCGCATTTTGGGAGTTGGTATGGCGTTCAAATTCAGCCTGTAAGGTGGACAAGTAGTTGGTCATGGACATGAAGTTAACGGATAACAGTGAGTTTTGAGTACCCCTCTCAAGGATGCTAATTGTACGATATATAGGCCTCCAGGTTCGCTGTTAAACAGATACCTTCCATTACCTTTACTAAGAGCACGGAATACCGTAAATTCAAATAAAATTTCCTGAACTATGAACAAGGTTTTAGCGTCTATAAAAAATACAACGACTCACACTGACTTTGCAAGCATCGCCAGCAATACGATTGGACACAACATCACAGTTCAAACTGCAGCCGGAAAAAAGAAACTGATCTATGCCGACTGGATTGCCTCCGGCCGATTGTACCAACCCATCGAGGATGCACTCATAAATAAGTTTGGGCCACTGGTGGGCAATACACACAGCGAGTCCAGTCTTACTGGTGAAACGATGACTCATGCCTACAAAATTGCGCATGCCATTATCAAGAAACACGTACATGCCAATGATGACGATGCCTTACTCACCTTTTCCAGCGGCATGACAGGGGTGCTTGCCAAGTTGCAACGAATGCTGGGATTGCATGTTCCTGAAAAAGCCAAGCCCTACTATTCTGTGCCAGCGGAAGAAAAGCCCGTGGTCTTTATCACACACATGGAGCATCACTCCAATCAGACTTCCTGGCTGGAATGCGAAGTGGATGTTGTGGTGATCCCTCCGGGCGACAACCTCTTGATAGCGCCTGCACATCTGGAAACAGAACTGCGGAAATACCGCAACCGCAAAACAAAGATTGGCTCCTTTACCGCCTGCAGCAATGTAACAGGCATTATCACTCCCTACCATGAGCTGGCAGAGATCATGCATCACCATGGTGGTTATTGCTTTGTGGATTTTGCGGCCTCGGCTCCTTACGTGGATATTGATATGCATCCTGCCAATCCTGATGCTGATTTGGATGCCATCTTCTTTAGTCCGCATAAATTTCTTGGCGGACCGGGAAGCACAGGGGTATTGATTTTCAACAAATCATTGTACTCTAACCGCGTACCCGATCAGCCGGGAGGCGGCACGGTCACCTGGACCAATCCCTGGGGAGAACATCACTACTATGAAGACGTAGAAACACGCGAAGATGGAGGGACACCCGCTTTTCTGCAAACCATCAAGGCAGCACTCGCCATCAGGCTAAAAGAGCAGATGACAACAGCGGCCATTCGGGAAAAAGAGGAGATACTGGTTGATAGGGCCGTCAAAGGATTGTCCAAAATTCCTACCCTGCATATCATGGGCGACCTGAAGGCAAGACGAATAAGTGTACTTTCTTTTTATTTGGAAGGACTTCATTACAACCTGCTGGTGCGGGTACTCAGCGATCACTTTGGTATACAGGTACGTGGTGGCTGTTCATGTGCCGGAACCTATGGCCACTACCTGCTTCACGTTACCAAAGAACAGTCGCACCACATTACCAAAGAAATTGATCTGGGTAACCTCTCGGAAAAGCCAGGTTGGGTGCGACTATCCCTTCATCCGATCATGACCGAAAGTGAAGTGGATTACATCGTGGATGCCATTGACCAAATCGTACAGCGACCAGCATACTGGAAATCTTTTTATCACTATTCCGTAACGGCCAATGAGTTTTATCCTATCGAAAGTAAAATTGATGTCAAAGCTGAAATGGAGAAAGCCTTTGATCTGATTTAGAATTTGAGCAGCTACGTCATGGCCGACTTTGGCGACTGGAAGAGCACAAGCGAGACACTTGTGGGAGTTTAGAGTGGCCTCCCCCAGACGCTATGCAGCCACTCCCAGCAGAACAATGGTAAAACACTTTCCAGTGGAGGGTATTTTTTATAAAATTGAATTCCCAACAGGAAGCCAGCCCTTACCGGCTATTTATCCATCAAGAAACAGGCTTTAATGGCTCGTTTTCACTGGTGATAATTTTAGTGCAAGGGTTTTAAAATAAATTTATCTATTTTGAAATATGGAATTGCCTGATTCCATATGGCTTGGCCCTACCCATTCAAATGATCAGCATCATCTAGGGCATGTATTTGCTCATTTTCCGCCCTGCTTAAATACTCCGGGCACTCAAAAATCGATTAAAGTATTCATCACCTTTTGCCTCCTGATCTTTTTTGTTGCCGAAGTGAACGCTCAATTTATTACTACGTGGAAAACTACCGACACTCAAATAACAATCCCTACAACAGGAGTTGGATATAATTATGATATTGTATGGACAAACCTTACCAACACTGGTGTAGGTGATGGCTCCATTACAGGCCGAACAGGCAATTACACAATACCAGGCTTAGAAAATGGGAGTATCTACCAGGTAGAGATCACGGGAAGTTTCCCGCAGATATATTTTAA
This sequence comes from uncultured Ohtaekwangia sp., assembly GCA_964409415.1. Taxonomy (GTDB): domain Bacteria; phylum Bacteroidota; class Bacteroidia; order Cytophagales; family Cyclobacteriaceae; genus ELB16-189. The sequence continues at coordinate 169,518 of CAYPDF010000003.1, forward strand.
CAAAACGGGCGACAAAGACAAGATATTGACCATAGCGCAGTGGGGAAACAATCCCTGGCTTTCAATGGCAAATGCTTTTTACGGGTGTGGAAACTTAACTATTCCTGCCACAGATAAACCCAACTTATCGAACGTAACAGATATGAGTAGGATGTTTCGAAACACCTCCTTTAATGACCCCATAAACACGTGGGATGTAAGCAACGTAACCGACATGTCGCTCCTCTTTAACAATAACGCTTCTTTTAACCAACCTTTAAATAACTGGGTGGTAACCAGTGTTACCAATATGTCTCAAATGTTTCGCAGTGCATCGGCTTTTGATCAGAATATTGGAAACTGGGATGTTTCAAATGTTTCGGATTTTACAAACTTTCTCAGTGCAAGTGGAATGTCCACCACCAACTACGATCAACTCTTGATGGGCTGGAATAGTTTATCCTTACAGGTAGGTGTCACGTTTGGCGCAAACGGTCTTACATTTTGCAGTGGGGCGGCCGAAAGAAGTAATATAGCCAGCACTTTTGGTTGGACATTTACTGGTGATGCAAGCAATTGCCCCATTACTGTCACTAACACCAACAATGCGGGACCGGGTTCATTACGACAGGTAATCATTGACGCAAATGCTTTTGCTGGCGCAAACACTGTACTGTTTGATATCCCAATCTCTGACCCCAATTACAATTCAGGAAATGAAACCTGGACGATCCAACCCGTAACACCACTCCCTAATATCACGGAAGAATTAATCATTGATGCGGGGACACAACCAGGCTCCACCAATAGAAGAATAATTGTTGATGGGCAAAATAGTATCAGCTTGTTCTCTCTCAACCTGGGAGGAGATGATGTAGACATAAGAGACATGCAAATTATTAACGCTTTTTCAGCTTCGCCTGGAGCAGCATTGTCGATGACAGCGACAGGTTACCCCCTTGTCAGAATTTTCAATTGTTCATTTGTTAACAATCATTCGACAGCAGATGGTGGTGGGCTGGCGTTGCACACTCAGATTTATCTGGTCATGGATGGCTGCGATTTTAGCGGCAATATTTCTGATGGAGGCGGAGGGGCCATTGTCGGCTACGCAGACGGTGTAATAAATAGTACAAGATGTAATTTTATTAATAACCAGGCGCTTGGAGGAAATGGTGGAGCGATTTACAATGCCCTAACACATTCTTATAGCATAGAATCTTCTTCTTTTGTTGGTAATAGTTGCTCTGGAAATGGTGGTGCTATCACCATCAATGACTCATCTCACTCATTGGAAAATACTACATTCTCCGGCAACACAGCCGGACTAAATGGTGGAGCTATTTACTCTGATGGAGCATCTAATGGCATAAGCGGGGATTATTTGACTATCTACCAAAATACAGCCGCTGCTGGCGGTGGCATTTATATGGAGGAAGGGGGTATATCGTTAAGTAATTCCATATTGTCTATGAACACAGGTGGTGACTATGGTCGTAATAATGGTGGCTTGGGTTCTGGTAATGGGAACTTTATAAGTCTGGACCCTGATGGGATTTTTATTTATCCAAAAGATCAAGTTGGTAACCCGGATCCTAAATTAGGAGCTTTATTATTTGATGGAACCACTTATTTTCATTCCCCATTGATAGGGAGTCCTTTAATAGATGCAGCTGTTAATATTGGTTTTATAACAGAAGATCAACGTGGGTTGGCAAGGCCACAAGGGCCAAGTGAAGATATTGGAGCTATTGAGTTTTTCCCACCAACAACAAGTGTCACATCTATCTATCCGAAAATTGGAAGTGCAGGAGAAAAAATTCTAATAACAGGTCAGAATTTTGGCGGAGTTATTCAAGTAGATTTTAATGGGACAAACGCAACAGCATTTACCATTATCAACAGCGAAAATATAATCGCAACTGTTCCGGCAGGAGTTACGGCAGGGCCAATTACTGTAACAGAAGGAGGTTCTCCCTATTCAAGTGTCGAATCCTTCATCCCTGCACTTATCTCCGATGGTAAGGCTGCCAACTGGCAAGAGATCAGCGATGGTGTTGCAGGCTTTACAGAACCCTTGGTGGATGCAGATTTATTCGGTTCTGATGTAGCAGGTGTTGGCGACATCAATGGGGATGGTATAGCGGATTTAATAGTGACAGCACCTGGTGATGATACTGGTGGTGATTCGCGAGGTGCGATTTATGTATTGTTTATGAAGGCCGATCGAACGATTGGTTCTTATCAAAAGATAAGCGACTCACAGGGAAATTTTAGTGGGACACTCGCTGACTTTGATCATTTCGGAAATTCAGTTTGCGGAATTGGTGACTTTAACGGTGATGGTGTACAAGACATTGCAGTTAGCTCGTTGGCCGATGACGGTGGGCTTGATCGGGGCAGGGTTTACCTTCTTTATCTTACTAGTTCAGGCACAGTGGATAGCTATAGCATTATTAGTGATACGCAGGGAAATTTTACCGGAGGGTTGAGTAACCAGGATGAATTTGGAAGTTCAATAGCATTATTAGGGGATATGGACGGTGATGGTGTATCAGACATTGCCGTTTCTGCCAACAGGGATGCGGGTGGAGGAAGTAGAAGAGGAGCAGTTTATGTTTTATTTCTAAATGCGAGTGGAACGGTAAAGAGTCATCAGAAAATCGGAAATGGCATCGGTGGATTTCCCGCTATACTTAATAACGATGATTTTTTCGGAAGATCCGTTGCCAATCTGGGGGACATCAATGGGGATGGAATTGTTGATTTGGCCGTGACGGCAGTTGGTGATGATACAGGCGGAAGTTTTGCCGGAGCAACATATATATTGTTTATGAACAGCAATGGAACAGTTGCTTCATATACAAAAATTGCTGAAGGAATGAGTGGATTTTCAATCGATTTAGAGCCGGGAGATAATTTTGGCAATGGAGTAAGTCAGATGGGTGACCTGGATCTCGATGGGGTGCCTGATATGCTTGTGGGGGCAGATGGTGATGATGATGGAGGCAGCAGCCGAGGGGCCGCTTACATTCTCCTGCTTAATACAGATGGCACTGTAAAATATATACATAAAATTAGTAACGATCCCCAAAACAGTTTTCAAGGTGTTTTGAAAGATTTCGGAAAATTTGGTTTTTCTGCATCTCCTGTAGGTGACCTAAATGGAGATGGCTATCGCGATGTCGCAATTGGTGCATACACAGGACCTCCTGGGGACTACACAGGTTCAGTATGGATATTAAATATAGGGATCGCAGAAATAGAATTGTACAATGGCCCAACAAATCTCACTCCAACTATTGTAGATAATCAGGCTACTGTTATCGATGTTGGAGTAACATCAGCCGGAACTGGCCTGGATAAAATATTTTCTATTGAAAACCAGGGAAATGCAAAACTGAATCTCAATTCAATTTCTGTTACAGGAACAGATTTTTCAATGGTCGCCCCAATTCCTACTGAGGTACTCCCAGGCGCTTTGGTAAATTTTTCAGTTCGGCTAAGTGGGGCTTCCGTGGGTACCTTCAATGCTACCGTTACTGTCGGCAATGACGACATGACTGAAAGTTCCTATGATTTCCCTATCACCGGAACCGTGTCTTCAATATGTGTATCTCAGCCCACTACCAATGCCGGAGCAGATGTATCCATTTGCCCAGGGAATGTAGTTTCTCTCTCAGGAACAATTGGAGGCGGTGCATCCGGAGCAACATGGACCACCAATGGTACAGGGTCTTTTGATGACAACACTTTGCTTGCCGCAACTTATACTCCCGACCTGGCAGATGAAGCCAATGGAACAGTTACACTTACACTTACAGTAGCAGCAGCAGGTGCATGTCCTCAGGTTTCTGATGAGCTGATCCTTACCATAGCACAGCCGATTACAGCTGCAGATGTTTCGGTTTCTGCAAGTGTACAACAAGTCCTCAATGTGGATGTTATTACTCCCTCAGTGATTAACACCGGAGATGTTGTCACCATCACAATCACTCAAAACAGCACAAAGGGATCGACTACCATACAATCCAACAATACCATTGACTACACCGCATCCACCGGAACAGTGGGTGCTGATTCATTTCAATATCAAATTTGTAATCAATGTAATTTGTGCAGTACAGGAACAGCTACCATTGATATCCTGAATGTTGCCCCACAAATTACTCCACCACCGTCTCAAATCACCTCTGTGGCTGGTCAAAGTGTTACAATCCCATTTAGCACTTTCTTTACGGACTTAAATGGAAACATAGATTTTAATTCAATCAAAATAATAGCGGGTCCTACAAGCAATGCAGTTGCCTTATTTGATACTAATTTTGATCTGACCATTGATTATTCAAACACGCCATTTGCAGGCACGGATGAATTGACCATAGAAGTGTGTGACGTATTGGGTGCCTGTTCACAAATAACATTACAGATTGAAGTAGATGGAGAGATCACCATCTACAATGGCATCTCTCCTAATGGCGATGGTAGAAATGATTATTTTGTTATTCAAAACATACAGTTTCTGGAGCCTACTAATAAGGTTACAATCTATAACCGCTGGGGAGACAAGGTATTTGAGATGGATGACTACAATTCACTGGATGCTCAGAAAAGATTTGAAGGGAAGCAGAACAATGGTAAAACACTTCCCAGTGGGGTATATTTTTATAAGGTGGAATTTCCAGGCGGTCGAGAAACCTTAACCGGTTACTTAACACTAAAAAAATAGAATCAACAGCGGTACCTAGCAATTTTGCCTTTAACTTTGGATAAATTACAGCCGCTAATTCATGGTTCAAAAACTCTCCCTGGCATCCTGTCTGATCTTTCTCTCCATTGTTGGCTTTTCTCAAAAATTATTGATCGCTGAAAATGGGGCGACTGATATAAGGAGAAGCAATATTGATGGTACTTCACTGGAGACTATTTCTGGAAATGCTACTGTGAACACCCTGAGGAGTATGGTGTTTGATGAACAACGGAATACCGTTTTTTGGATTGAATCTGGTACTATTATCAAAAAAGCTTCTTTAATTGACATCAGTGGCAACACCCGATTGGGTTTTGCCACCAACTATGCCAATATTACCGGAGCCAATTTTCAATCTCTTGCTGTTAACCCTCTCACCAGAGAGTTACTTATTTCAAGTGGTGGCAGCATTTATAAAACCAACCTTGACGCTACTGGAACCCTCGCGGCCCTGCCGGCAGCATACATTGCTGGAGTCAATGCTGCTGGAATTGATATTGATTTGGTAAACGGTAAAATATATTACATACGCCCTATCACATCTACGGAAATTTGGATTGCCAATTTAAATGCTCCGGCCAATCCCACACAAATTGTTCCAGATTCACAGGCCAATGACATTGCTGTTGATCCTGTTGGTGGTAAGATTTATCATACCACTAATATCTTTTTTCCTACATCAGAAGGGCAGATTGTGTCTAGAGACCTAACCACGGGGGCAAATCCAGTTTCTATTGTAACAGGCCAGCCTGTTGGATTGAGGGGAATTGCTATAGACCACAACAACGGTTTTCTCTTTTGGGCGGATGGCACCTCCGCCATTGGCCGATCAAGCCTAACAGGCACCGGAAAGATAAATGTCGTTACAGGACTCAATGCCCCTGTTGATGTAGCACTTGATTTCAGCTCCACACTCCCACCAAAATTGTATTGGACTGAGCCTAATGTTAACGAGGTGCAACGCATAAATACAGATGGCTCTGATTATGAACGTTACCATTTCAATCTCGGTTCTACACCCAATGGCATCGCCATTGACGAAGTTACAAGATATGCTTATTGGACAGACGAGACACAGGCCAACATCATCAAGGGACTTGTTGACGAAACTAATTTTTCAAATCTAGACACACTGGTAGATTATCCCAATGCTGCCAATGGTATAGGTGGCATAGCATTGGATCCTTCCAATCACATGATGTATTTTGCCTATACTGCTGGCGGCAGAGTTCAAAGAACAGACTATAACCTTACCCCCACACCCATCCCTGCCGGTAGTATTCAGGATTTAGCCATTATCCCTAATCCATATGGAGTTGCGATTGATCTGGTAAGAAGAAAAATATACTACACTTCAAATGATCTAGGAAGCACCAATACAGGTACACTCTCACGCATGAACCTGGATGGTACAGGCCAGGAAATATTGATCACACAAACCGCTCCGGGACCTCAACGCTACATGCACGATGTGAAAGTAGACGCTAAAAACAAACTGGTCTATTGGGTATTTACTGAGGCTAACGGTGTTGCTACTATTTATAAAGCAAATATTGCAGATGTTGCCGGCACTGCAGTTCCACTCATCAACAATACTTCTGGTGAAATAAGGGGGTTAGAAATTGATTTTATCACTGATAAACTATGGTGGACCTCCAGGGGAATTGTCGGGTTATTCCCACCCTCAATTAAAGAAGCAAAACTCTCTGACGGAACTGGAGTAACCACATTGCATAATATCTCATTCACACCTCCACGTGCTAATTTTATTGCCCTTGATAGAGGTTGTGAGCAACCCATTGCTTCTGCCTTGTTTCTCAACGCTCCCCTTGGTCAATCCTCCACAGCGGATCCCGTTGTAACTTCTTACCATCACAACAATGACATCATACAGGTGAGCATTACACAAGTACCAACAAAAGGGGTGGCTACGCTACAACCCGATGGAAAGATTTTTTACTCGCCCAATAATGGTACTGTGGGAGCTGATATTATCGGTTATGAAATTTGCAATCAATGTGGGCTGTGCGATCAGGCTACCATCAATGTCACCATACCCAATGTACCACCTGTTATCGCACCTCCAGCTTCTGTTCAGATAGAAAATGGTGCAGTCGCAACCATACCGCTCACCAGTTTATTATCTGATCCTAACAATAATCTTGACATCTCCTCACTGACAGTAATTACTCCACCAGCAAGCGGTGCCATTGCCAGTTTTAATACCAACAATGACCTGATTGTTGATTATACCGGCATTACATTTTCAGGAGTGGATAATCTTACCATTGAAGTATGCGATTTGGCAGGTGAATGTACTACGAGTGTAATAAGCATAACTGTAGACTCCCCTGCACCTCCTGTTACACCTGAAATTGTTGTTTACACAGGTATGTCACCGAATGGGGATAAATTCAATCCATTTTTCAGAATAGCAAATATTGAAACGGTAGAACCACAAAACAAAATCTCCATCTACAACCGCTGGGGAGACAAAGTGTTTGAAGTGAATAATTATGATAATACCAACCCTGCCAAACGCTTCAATGGAGACAGTGACAAGGGTAAAGCCCTTCCTTCCGGGGTCTATTTTTACAAAATCGAATTCACCAGTGGTAGTCCGGAATTGACGGGATATCTTACACTGAAAAGATAGAAGTTACATTCCAAGTTTGAAGTTTCAGGTTTCAGGTTGTAGGTTAATCTTGTAACTTGTAACTGCAACCTTTAACCCAAATGGCGCAGCCCTTACCTCCCTTTACCTGTACGTACCCTCCCGCTTTTTCTCAGTTATTATACGACTTGGGATGCACCATAGCCATCACCACCTACCAGGCAGGTAAGGTCATATTCATAAGCGCACAAGATCCTGATCGGTTGGTGCAATTACCACGTACTTTTGATAAGCCCATGGGCATGGCATTGGATAAGAAGCAATTGGCCATTGCAACACACCATGAGGTAGTGGTATTAACCAACGCCCCTGAGATGGCTATGAATTATCCAAAGCAGCCCAATACCTACGATGCCATGTTTTTGCCACGTACCGTGCATTATTCTGGCGAACTGGATATTCACGATTTGCATTGGCACAACCATGAACTGTGGGCGGTAAACACACGCTTCTCCTGTCTGGCCACTATTGATAGCAATTATAGTTTTACTCCGAGATGGAAACCGAAATTCATTTCGCATATGTCCCCTACTGACAATTGTCATTTGAATGGAGTGGCCGTGACCGCAAATGGATTGATATATGCTACCGCCCTCGGACAAAGTGATTCACCAAAAGGATGGAAACCCCAAAAAGCAAATGGAGGTATTCTGATCGACATTCAATCCAACGAAATTATTGCTACGGAATTGCCAATGCCCCATTCCCCTCGTCTCTATGACGGCAAACTATTTCTTCTGCTCTCCGCTACGGGTGAAGTCGCTGTGCTGGATTCAGCCAGTGGTAAATACGATGTAATAAAAAGACTACAAGGATTTGTACGTGGAATGGATCGCATAGGAGATTATTTGTTGATTGGGTTATCCAAGATTAGAAAAACCAGTACATCTTTCGGTGATCTTCCTATTGCAAAAGACTCACCCATGTGTGGAGTGGTAGCCCTACACATGCCCACGATGAGCATAGTAGGTCATATCAAATTTGAAAACAGTGTAGAGGAGATTTACGATGTAAAAATCATTGCCAACTACAGAAGGCCTGGTATTCTAAACCATACGAAAGGAGACCATCGGATGGGCTTGACTACACCAGAAGGTTGCTTTTGGGCTAAAGAAAAAAATGACGCATGAAGAAAACTGAACTCTCTGCCTTTATAAAAATGGCCATTGGAGAGATTATGGCTACAAAATCGGATTGAAAAGGAATAAACATTTAACCTTCGGCTGGGGCCCACACTTTTGCATGGGTGAATGGTTGGGACGTGCTGAAATAGCAATGGGAATGGGTGCTCTCCTTAAAACATATCCCATCTACACCTGGTGGATCAAGACTTCACCTGGTGCAAGAATGTTTCCATCGGTGCCTAACAAAGTTGATGGTAGCGACTGATTAGATCCGTGCTCCTTTGAAATAATACACACGTATCTGCTTTCCGTCAACTGTCGAACCTACATACACCATTTTTGAAAGCGGCCACACCGCCTCTCTTTTGTTTGCATTAATGCCCGGATGTTCCACAAAAGTCATTATACCCACACATGGATCGGGATCATTTTTGTGTATAGACTCCAGAAAATCCCGGGTATTAACTAAAATTTTTGCCGACAGCCCCAGAGTCCTGAACTCAGGCGCAATGGCACAACGGAAAACATAAAAGTTATTGTGAAGCTGTTTAAAAGGAGCTTTAAAGACAGTGGAAACACCAATTATTGATTTGGACGGGCTACGCACCACCCATACCACCTCTTTGGCGCGCTCAGTACCGGATACATCCGGTTTTAGCAATTTATGGATATTCCAGAAGGAAATAACCTCTTGCCTAGTTTGCTCAGACTGCAAAATCCATTGATTTTCAAATTCAAAGTTCATTTTCGAGATAAATCATAATAACCATAATGCAAATTATTTCATTTTTCCCTACTTTCATTCTCAATTCCATAGCTTATGAATCACCTATCTCTGGAGGGCTTTTATAGAACAACACTCTATAAATATAGGAAATTCAGGCGCAGACTGGATAAAAGTATTGCCTCCGGACAATTCTATCGCTACTCACGCAGAAAACAAATTGAATTAATACGAAGAATAGAACACCTAAGAAAAAGGCTGGCGGCACTATCCACCGAACTTAAATTGGGAAGTGCTGCTGCCGTTATTGCGCTGATGCTGAGTAGCAGTTCCGTACAGGCGCAAAGTACCCTTGGACCCTTCAAAGAAAGACCAGAAGAGAATCCACTTCGCCCGCCTCTGGATACAAGAGACTACTCTTCGCCTGTTCTTGCAGACTATGATGGCGATGGACTTCTTGATCTGTTTGTAGGTACTCATTATAATAGAATTCTGTTCTTCAAAAACAAAGGAACAAACCAAAAACCCGCTTTCGTTAAGCCAAAAGATTCTGAAAATCCTCTATTAAATACAGTATTTCCTTCATCTGAATTCTATTACACCTCCCCCGCACTGGCCAACCTGGACGCTGATGCAGACCTGGAAATGATTGTAGGGGACTACTACGGAAGAATGTACTTTTATGACCTTGTTGGAGGAACCTATGTGGACAAGACAGGAACACCCGGTGATCCGTTAGCGGGTCTTTCTATTCCATATAATTCTAATTATCCTTACCCTAAATTGGCCTTTGCTGACTTAGATGGGGATGGGGATCAGGATCTATATATTGGAGCTTATGCGTATGATTACCCTAACATCCCTTACAAAATACTTGAAGCCAAGAACAACAACGGAACGTTTAGTGCCGCAATAGAAACATCCTGGTCACAAGCACTCAATCTCTCAAATAATCCTAGCCCCACTTTTGGAGATATTGACGGAGATGGAGATTTGGATCTGGTAATTGGCCAGGGTGATGGTAGTCTTCGTTATTTTAGAAATACTTCAAAATCAAGCATCGGTGGAGTAGCCGGGCCGATTGGATTTACTGAAGAAACAGGGCCCTGGACACCCGGATTGGGCGGGACAAATCCTACCGGATTCCCCTTTAGTACTTCTTCTGTGTATGGTAATGCTTCTCCCGTCTTGGCGGATGTAGATGGCGACCTTAACCTGGATTTGGTAGTGGGTAATCGACATGACTCCTATAGTTCTGATTATTCAATCCTAATGTATCTGAAGAACACAGGCATCAACACCGCATCGCCTTTTACAGAGCTGAGCAGTTTGGAAAGCCCTTTTGATGGAGTTGATGTAGGATCTAATGCCAGAATCACCGTTGGAAATGTAGAGAAGCAGGGAGGCCCTGATGTAATGATTTTCGGTCATGAATCCTCATATTACACCACCAATAATCAGCTTCATCTTTATAAGTTTCAATCTAATCTGGGGGAATTCCGAGATAAGACAGAAGACCTGGGGTCGGATAACCCGTTTGGTTATAACAATGCACATTATGATTCCACCCCAATATTTATTGATATCGATAAAGACGGTGATACGGATTTATTTATCTCAGAAACGGGCCCTACCAGCATTACCCGATTCTTTAAGAATGAAGCAGGCGTATTTGTAGAGCAGACAGGTGTTGATAATCCTTTACGCGATCCTGCCTTTGAGGGCACATACGATTATCTGGCAACCTCCTTCGGTGACCTTACAGGGGATGGACTGGAAGATTTGATCATTACCCGAAATCAATCTATTACCTTCTATAAAAACACAGGAACAACCACCGCAGCCGTATTTGAAGAAACTGCAATCCCGGGCGCCATCGATCCGGCTATTAATTATGACTTTGATTATGGAGCAAGCACTGTTATCATTGACCTTGATCATGATGGCGATCTCGATGTTGTACTTGGTAAGTACGAAGTCTGGTATTTTGAAAATATTGGAGATGCTGCCAATCCCAATTTTGTACTTCACAAACAAACTGATGTAAACAACCCTTTTAGTGCAGCAAATAATCCGTACAGTGATTTCTTTTCTCCGAGTTTTTTAGATGTCGACAAGGACGGAGACCAGGACATGATCCTTGGCAACTACGAGGGTCAGGTGTATTATTTCAAAAATGAAAACCCTGCTCCAACGACCACGGTAGCTACTGATGTACTGGCCTACATCAATCAACCTATTGTAATAGATGCCACTTTAACGCTTACTGATTCAGATAGTGATCTAATTGAGAAAGCCACGGTACAAGTTGTAAATTACAACGCCACTCAAGACCTGCTCACCTTTACCCCACAAAGTCCGGTAACGGGAAATTTTGATACCAGTACAGGAATCTTAACTTTGACCGGTCAAGCTTCAGTAAGTGTATATCAAGACGTACTGCGCTCAGTAAAATATGAATACAAAGGAATACTTTCAGGTGGGCGAAAGAGTGGAAGAACCAAAGCGACTGAAAAGCAAATTGATTTTCGAGCCTACGATTCTGATAACACGCAACCTCCGGCCAAAATAAGAACCATTTCTATTCCTACTGATAATAGGCCACCTGAAATTACGGCTACCACATTAAATACAGTAATAGGAAATAAAGTTTCGCTGATCCTGGCGGATATTATAAGTGATCCGGATGACAATCTTAATCCGGATTCCTTCCAGATTATTCCCAATGTATCCCCCACACCGCCAACCAAGGGAGAGGCGCTTTTGGAAAATGGTATTCTCTCCGTTGATTATACAGGCTTAGATTTCACAGGTACAGATTATGTGACCATCGAGGCTTGTGATTTTAATGATTTATGCACCTCCAAAGAAATTGTAATAGAAGTAGTCGGAAGCATAGTTGTTTACAATGGTATTTCTCCTAATGGAGATGAAAAAAATGATTATTTCAAACTTGAAAATATCACCTTATTAGGCCCTGAGAATAAAGTAAGCATTTTCAACCGGTGGGGTGACAAAGTATTTGAGATAGAAAACTATGACAATCAAACCAGGAGATTTGAAGGCAAAAGCGATGGCGGAAAAGAGCTTTCCAGTGGTGTATACTTTTATAAGATTGAATTTTCAAACGGACAGCCAGAACTGAAGGGCTACCTGACCATAAAACGATGAAATCCGGTTTGGAATCACATATTTATGTGATCAGATTTAGCGGATAATTGCCCACTTAATACTGAAAACCTATTCCATAATTTTATACCTTTAATAGACAAAGCCCACTTGAATAATAAAACATGAAAAAAATTCTACTCCTTCTTCTGGCTAGCTTAAGCTTTGTCAGTCTGAGTTTCGGGCAGCAAGATCCATTGTATTCGCAGTACATCAACAACCCAATGGTGATCAATCCCGCCTATGCAGGATTGAATAATAATCTGAATGCTTCTCTCTCTTATCGCACCCAATGGGGTGGATTTGAGGGCAATCCTACCACCGTAAACTTAAATGGGCATATCTCTCTGGTGGATAACCGCGTGGGTGCGGGAATGCTTATTGTACAAGACAAGATTGGTAACGTCACCAACACAGAATTTCAGGTGGCAGGTTCTTACAAGCTACAATTAGAGGACATGACTTTTAGCTTTGGAATGCAGGCCGGAGTGATCAATTTTCGAAGTGATTATAACCAATTGAACCTGGCCGATTCTGGAGATCCTGCTTTTACAGAGAATGAAAATCTAAGCAAACCCAACATTGGTGCCGGTGCCATATTGAAAAGCGAAAGGTTTTTTGTGGGTTTATCCGTACCCCGCTTGTTAAGCACGACTTTTAAGAGCAGCCAGGGAGAACAATTCGACTTATATAACCAACACTACTATTTGTTTGGAGCCTACGTGTTTAACATGGGCACTCGCATCAGGTTAAAGCCGGGAATACTGTTAAAGACTGTTAAAGGCTCTCCCCTATCTACTGATTTGAATTTTAATGTCAATATCGATCAATTGTATACAGCAGGTGTTTTTACGCGGAATTTCAACACGTATGGCATCCAGTTAGGCGCCTTATTAAAGGAGCAATTCAGGCTCGGGTATACCTTTGAGGTTCCCACAGGCAACTCTGTGGGTGCACAGTTCAGCACCCATGAGATCATGCTGGGAGTCAGGATGTCCGTGCTTAGTTTCCATGATCGTTCGCTCAGTAACTTCTGATTGACCCAATATTTTCATTTATTATTGCTTAATCAAGTCGCGAGAAGAACCTTTTGCCGGTATTGGTGTTTTTTCTCTAAGTCATGAAGGTAGCAGTATCTCGTAAGGAACATTTCAATGCAGCCCATCGGCTATACAAACCCGATTGGTCTGACGAAAAAAATGATCAGGTCTTTGGAAAGTGCAACAACCCCAATTTTCATGGTCATAATTATGAATTAATTGTAACCCTTTCGGGGGAACCCGACTCTAATACTGGGTATGTGTATGATATGAAAGTGCTGAGCGATCTTATCAAAGAACATATTCTTAATAAATTTGACCACAAAAACTTAAACCTAGACGTTGCCCATTTTAAATCCTTAAATCCTACGGCTGAAAACATTGCCATTGTGATTTGGAGGATACTCAGGCAGCATATTGACACGAAATATGACCTTAAAATCAAACTCTATGAGACAGAAAGAAATTGCGTTGAATATCCGGCCCATTAACCCTCTGGATGAGGAGTTTGATGACGATCACATCCTTTCCTCCTGGGAAACACCGGTGAGAGGAGATGCTTTTGACCTGGATGACGATCAAAAGGTGGACAAAATAGAAAAGCATTTTAGGGAGATTATGACCATTCTGGGTCTTGATCTCAATGACGATAGCCTTGCTGGTACACCACGAAGGGTAGCAAAAATGTATGTAAAAGAGGTATTTAGTGGTTTAAACCCAAAAAACAGACCTCGTGCCCGCCTGTTTGACAACAAATACAACTACGATCAGATGCTGGTGGAAAAAGACATCACTTTCTTCAGCCATTGTGAGCATCACTTTGTGCCTATTTATGGCAAAGCTCACGTGGCTTACTTCTCCTCAGGCAAAGTAATAGGACTCTCTAAAATAAACCGGATTGTGCAATACTATTCTAAAAGGCCGCAGGTGCAGGAGCGCCTCACGGTGCAAATAGGTAAGGAAATCGAACGGGTGCTCAATACTCCTGATGTGGGAGTGGTGATTGATGCTAACCACCTGTGCGTAGCTTCCAGAGGCGTGGGAGACACCAATAGCAAAACCGGAACCGCTTATTTCTCAGGGAAATTCAAAGACGAGAATATCAAACGGGAGTTTCTCAATTACATCAATAGTAAGTAGTGGGGATACTGGATGCTGGATACTAGAATCTAGCATCCAGCATCCAGAATCCAAGCACTTTTTAGTAACTTGGCCGCTCAACTAAGACTACTATTATGGTGTTTGATTTAGACATGATAAGGGCCGTATATAAGGCAATGCCCAACCGGATAGCCAAGGCAAGAAAAATGGTCGGCAGACCGCTTACGCTCACTGAAAAAATTCTTTATTCTCACCTCCATGCTGATCAGCGTATGGAGAAATTCGAAAAAGGAAAATCATACGTGGAGTTTAGTCCTGACCGCGTAGCCATGCAGGACGCAACAGCGCAAATGGCGTTATTGCAATTTATGTCTGCAGGAATTCCTAAAGTAAAAGTTCCTTCTACGGTTCATTGTGACCACCTCATTCTGGCGAAAGATGGCGCCAAAAAAGATTTAAAAGATTCTATCACTGCAAGCGGTGAAGTATTCAATTTTCTGGAGTCTGTATCTAATAAATATGGCATTGGATTTTGGAAACCCGGAGCTGGTATTATCCATCAGGTGGTTTTAGAAAATTATGCTTTTCCTGGCGGAATGATGATAGGTACTGACTCTCATACCGTAAATGCCGGAGGGCTTGGAATGATCGCCATTGGTGTGGGTGGTGCAGATGCCGTAGATGTAATGGCGGGCATGCCCTGGGAACTTAAGTTTCCCAAGTTAATTGGGGTAAAACTTACGGGAAAACTCAGTGGTTGGACAGCCTCGAAAGACGTTATCCTTAAGGTGGCGGGTATCCTCACCGTGAAAGGAGGAACAGGTGCCGTGGTCGAATACTTTGGCCCAGGAGCCAACAGCTTGTCGTGTACCGGAAAAGGAACCATCTGTAACATGGGCGCTGAAATTGGTGCTACCACCTCCACATTCGGTTATGACGAAAAAATGGCAGACTACCTGCGAGGCACCGGCAGAAAAGAAGTGGCAGATTTGGCCGATAAAGTAAAGGAACATCTGACAGGCGATCCCGAAGTGTATGCCAACCCTGAGAAATATTTTGATCAGGTAATTGAAATAGATTTGTCCAAGTTAGAACCCCACGTGAATGGTCCATTCACTCCGGATAGGGCTATCCCCATTTCTAAATTTGCTGAAGAGGTAAAAACAAATAACTGGCCTCAACGATTAGAAGTTGGGTTGATCGGATCTTGTACCAATTCTTCTTACGAGGATATTTCCAGATCTGCTTCCCTGGCCAAGCAGGCGGTGGACAAAAAACTAAAAGCAAAAGCAGAATTTACAATTACACCAGGTTCTGAAATGGTGCGATATACAGTAGAAAGGGATGGGTACCTTGGTATTTTTGAAAAAATGGGAGGCGTAGTATTGGCCAATGCTTGCGGACCTTGTATCGGCCAGTGGGCAAGGCATTCCAATGATCCCAATAGAAAGAATTCAATCATTACATCTTTCAATAGAAACTTTGCAAAGCGCAACGATGGAAATCCCAACACACATGCTTTTGTAGCCTCTCCTGAGATAACAACAGCCTTTGCTATCGCAGGCGACCTCACTTTTAATCCCTTAACAGACAAGCTTACCAATGAAGATGGTGAACAGGTGATGTTAGATGAACCGCATGGTGTTGAGTTTCCACCCAGGGGATTTGACGTAAAAGATCCTGGCTACCTGGCCCCTGCCAAAGACGGAAGTAAAGTAAAGGTATCAATAGCTGATGACTCTAAACGATTGCAGGCCCTAAGTCCATTCCAACCATGGGATGGAAAGAACCTTACAGGAATGAAGTTATTGATCAAGGCAAAAGGAAAGTGTACTACCGATCATATTTCTATGGCCGGACCATGGTTGCGTTTCAGAGGCCACCTTGATAACATCTCCAACAACACATTGACTGGTGCGTTGAATTTCTTTAATGAGAAAACAGATAACGTAAAAAACCAGTTGACCGGCCAATACGGAACAGTGCCCGATACACAACGCGCCTATAAGAAGGCTGGGGTTCCAACTATTGTAGTTGGAGATCATAACTATGGAGAAGGTTCTTCTCGTGAGCACGCAGCTATGCAGCCCCGTCATTTGGGGGTAAGAGTGATATTGGTGAAATCCTTCGCCCGTATTCACGAAACAAACTTGAAGAAGCAGGGAATGCTGGGGCTCACCTTTGCCAATGAAGCAGATTACAATAAGATTCAGGAGAACGATACCATTGATATTATTGATCTGGAAAGCTTTGCCCCCAACAAACAGTTGACGATGGTACTCAACCATGCGGATGGAAGTAAGGATACCATTAAGGTAAACCATACCTACAACGCTGGACAAATAGGATGGTTTAAGGCAGGGTCAGCATTGAACCTGATTGCTAAATCACCTGAGAAACCAAAGAAGAAAAAGGCGGCAAAAAAAGCAACTGCTAAAAAGGCAGCCGGCAAGACCTCAGCCAGGAAAAAAGTGAAAAAGGCCTCGCCTAAGAAAGCAAAGAAAAAAACTACTAAAAAGGTGGTTAGCAAAGGAAAGGCTTCGGCTAAGAAGATGAAAAAAGCGGTGAAGAAAGTCACCCGTAAAGCAGCAAAAAAGACCAGGAAGGTGGTGCAGAAAGCAAAAAAGTCGGCCAAGAAGGCTAAAAAAACCGCTAAAAAGGCAGCCAGAAAAGTGGTGAAATCCGCAAAAAAAGTAAACAGGAAAGTAGCTAAGAAAGTAAACAGAAAATCGAATAAGAAGAGAAGGTAATTATGAAAAAGCAAACAAAACCCATGATCACACCTACCCGCTCCATCACTAAAGAGACAGAGGCTTTACTCAACAAGCAGATTATTTTGGAAGGCCAGGCATCTGCCTATTATTTATCAATGGCTTCATGGTGTGAAACACAGGGGTACGACACATCCAGTCAATTTCTCTATCACCATTCTGAGGAAGAACGGATGCACATGCTTAAGTTATTCAAGTACATCAATACAGCCGGAGGTCATGCTCTTCAGCCGGAAATGACCAGTATCAAGCATACTTTTAAAAGCTTAAGAGAAGTATTTGACCTGACATTGGATCATGAAATTGCCGTTACAAGATCCATTAATGACCTGGTAGATCATTGCTTTAAAACCAAAGACTTTGCTACGTTTAACTTTCTACAATGGTTTGTAAGTGAGCAACGCGAAGAAGAAACAGTGGCTCGCAGAGCAGTAGAATTATTTGAGATCATTGGTGAAGAGGGGGTTGGATTGTTTATGATCGATCAGGAGATAGGGAAATTAGAAGCTTACGCTGCCAAGGTGGCACAAACTGGTTAGTTTAAGGTTTCAAGGTTTCAAGGTTTAAGGTTTCAAGTTTGGAACCTTGAATTTTGAATTTGGATTATACTCAAACAATTTCCTTTAAGACCGTTCTAAACTCATTGAGCATCATTGCAGTGGCACCCCACACCACTTCATTTTCGATCTCAAAGTGAGGGGCCATCATCTGATACGTCTGGGCTGCGATAATTTCTGCTTTCAACATGGCGGTATCTGGTAAAATAGATTCTATGTCCGCATGCAATATTTTGGCTACCTCCACGGGATCGGCCACAAGCGCAGGTTTACTGGAGACAAAACCAACAACGGGAGTAACAATAAAATTACTGGGGATGACGAAGAAATTGCTCAGTTTACCTATCACTTTCACTTCTCTTTTATCGATTCCAATCTCTTCATTGCATTCCCTCAATGCAGTTTCCATATTATCCTCCTTTCCTTCCGCTTTGCCTCCCGGAAAACTGACCTGACCGCTGTGCAGCCCGGAATAGTCTGATCTTTTAATAAGAGGGAAAATAATACGGCCGGCATCAGGGTACAGTAGAATGAGCACACTCCCAGGCCTGGGTGGTGTTTTATGGGTAAAATTGGGAATCTTCCTTCCTACTGGGATTGGCCTCATGGCCTCATGGGCGGCTGGTCCTGGCAAGGGCTCACGAAGACGTTTTTCTAAATCATTTACCAGCTTACCAAAATAAATCATTGGCACATTTTTATTAAGTCTGCGGTAAGCATCCCGTCTCCTGCCTCTTCCGATAATCCGAACTGCTCACAGGCACGTGCTTGCTTTCCATTTTTGAAATAAGCCATGCCCAGGTAAAAGTGGATTTTGTCTATAAAGGAATCCATTTCATTTGCCTGCGACAACAGTCTTTCTGCATTGGGATAATCCTCTTTCATCAGATAATAAATCCCTTTGTTCCGATATGCCCATCCATTTTCGGGATCGGCACTCAAACTGGCGTTAATATCTTCCTCAGCTTTGTCGAGCTTGTTCTCAATGAGATAGATATAGCCTCGGTTATTCATAAAATAAGGTTCCAAAGGCACCAGTTCAAGTGCTTTGTTCACTTGCTGCAAAGCCTCCTCCATCCCACCCTGCGCGATGGCAATCAGCGCCAAAGTATTGTAGATGTTGGGCTCAAAATGATTGAGTTTTTTTGCCTTTTCTAAATCTGATTTTGCTCCGTTATAATCCTTTAGGTAATATTTAACATTGGCCAGGTTAACCAAAAACTCAACATTGGTGGAATCCAATTCAAAAGCCTTTTGAAAGGCGGCTTTTGCCAAATCAAAATTTCTAAGTTTGGTCTGCACGAGGCCTCTCGTAAAATAGGCAATAGCAGTATCCGGATGGGCGGCCTGAATCCGATCAAGATCCTTAAGGGCGCTGAAGTATTCTTTTAATGCATAGTAGGTGTTTGACCTATTGTAGAATGCCGGCAGATAATCAGGATCACAATTTATCGCCTCCTGATACTTTACCAGAGCCTGCTCAAATTTATCTTGCTTAAAGTATGCCGTTCCAAGATTATTCAAAGCTTCTGTAAAGCATGGATCAATTCGAATTGCCTCCTTATAATAGGAAATACCCTGATCATAATTTTTATTACTAACTTCATTATTTCCCTTTATCAAAAACCTCTGAATCTTGCTCTCTTTGCTCTCCACACATCCAACCAGACCGACAAGAAGAATAATATATACCTTTTGCATGGTTACAAATTTAACCAAATACCACCGTTGGCGGAGTAATTTTGATTTACTCTAACAATTTACTTCTAATAATTTTGAGAAATCACATCTTATGCATTCCTTGCGAACGATTTCAAAACAATGACACAAAATCTTAACATTCACGGCCATCATCATCATTTTTCACCTATGTGGAGTGGCTGGCCTATGTTTTGATTAATTTATAAAGACTATTCAAAGGCTTTCCACACGGAAAGCCTTTTTTGTTTTATCCCCTATCAAATACTTTAAATGAAAACCAACTTACGAATTGCCATTCAAAAATCAGGACGACTACAAGAAGGCTCTTTGGCTTTGCTCAAAGAAAGTGGACTGGCCATTAGCAATGGTCGCGGTCAACTCAAAACACAGGCGCGCAACTTTCCCGTGGAGATACTCTTTTTAAGAGATGATGACATCCCACAATACATTGAAGACAAGGTAGCCGATATTGGCATAGTGGGAGAGAATATATTCGCAGAGAAAAATAAAATGACCACGCTTATCAAGCGCCTGGACTTCGCAAAGTGCCGGTTGTCACTCGCCATTCCAAAATCAGAAGAATACTCCGGCCTCTCTTCACTGCAAGGAAAAAACATTGCTACCTCCTACCCTTTTATTGTAAGAAAATATCTTGAAGCCAACCATGTTGATGCGGGAATTCATGAAATCAGCGGCTCAGTAGAAATTGCACCTGGAATAGGTCTGGCTGATGCCATTTGTGATATCGTGAGTACCGGCAGTACCTTGCTTAGCAACGGACTCAAAGAGGTAGAAATTGTAATGCAATCAGAAGCGGTAATGATTGCCGGACCTGAACTCTCTGATGAAAAAAAGAAAATACTGGATCGACTTCTTTTCAGGATGGAGGCTGTCAACGCTGCTAAAAACAACAAATATATTCTGCTCAATTGTCCCGATGATGCCATAGAAAAAATCACTTCAGTAATTCCAGGCATGAAGAGCCCCACAGTGATGCCGCTTAGTAAAAAAAATTGGTCATCACTACATTCTGTAGTCAATGAAAACGATTTCTGGGAAAAGATTGACCAATTGAAATCATTTGGCGCTGAGGGCATACTGGTGATTCCCATTGAAAAAATGATACGGTAATGAAAACATTTATCAATCCTTCCCCATCTGCCTGGCCCGAACTCTGCCAACGGCCTACACTAGAATTGGAATTTTTAGATGGTAGGGTAAAAAACATAATCAACAGGGTAAAAATATCCGGTGATGAAGCATTAAGAGAACTATCACTTCAAATAAATAAGGTTGTACTTGATTCATTTCGGGTAACCGCAGAAGAAATTGAGAAAGCTGAAAATCAGGTATCCCAGGAATTGAAGCAAGCCATCAGAACGGCTATCTCCAACATCACTCAATTTCACAGGGCGCAGCAGTATGAAACATTGTACATGGAAACAATGCCTGGAGTAAGGTGTTGGCGCAAGGCGGTTCCCATCCAAAAGGTTGGCCTTTACGTGCCAGGAGGTTCTGCCCCCTTATTTTCTACACTGTTGATGCTTGGTGTTCCTGCTAAAATAGCAGGTTGTCAGGAAATAATTTTGTGTACACCACCCGGTTCAGATGGTGTTGTTGATGCAACCATCCTCTTCGCAGCTAAGGAAATTGGCATAACTAAAATATTTAAAGTGGGAGGAGCACAAGCCATTGCGGCCATGGCATTCGGCACGGAGACTATTCCCACTGTTTACAAAATTTTTGGTCCAGGCAACCAGTATGTAACTAAAGCCAAACAAATCGTGAACATGAATGGTATTGCCATTGATATGCCGGCCGGTCCTTCAGAAGTTTTGATAGTAGCAGATGAAAAAGCAAACCCAGCATTTATCGCAGCCGATCTGCTTTCCCAGGCAGAGCATGGCCCTGATAGCCAGGTGGTGCTGGTTGCCACAACTCATGCCTTAATAAATCAAGTAATGAAAGAGGTGGAAATACAACTTGAGGTGTTGCCCCGGAAAGACATTGCTGCGCATGCGTTGCAAAACAGTTTGATAATAGAGATGAATGATGAAAGGGAGATAGTTGACTTTGTAAATGCGTATGCTCCGGAACACCTTATTTTAAATACTTTTAATTGTGACAGCCTGGCTGAAAAAATAGAGAATGCAGGATCGGTGTTTCTTGGGCCATTCACACCTGAATCCGTGGGGGACTACGCATCCGGTACCAATCACACCTTACCTACCAACGGATTTGCTAAAGCCTATAGTGGTGTTTCATTGAGTAGTTTTCAGAAATTCATCACCTTTCAAAAATTAAATGAAAAAGGAATTAAAATACTTGGACCGGTAGTTGAAAAAATGGCAGAGGCAGAGCACCTCATGGCACACAAAAGGGCGGTAAGTATTAGACTGAAAAAACAATGAAATTTGATATCAACAATATTACCAGGAAGAACATTAAGGCATTAAAACCTTATAGCACAGCCCGGGATGATTTCAAAGGTTTGGCTTCTGTTTATCTTGACGCCAATGAAAATCCATTCACAACAGAATTCAATCGCTATCCGGACCCAAAACAAAATGCACTAAAACAGGCTATCTCTAAATTAAAGCAAGTCGACCCTCAACAAATTATTCTTGGAAATGGCAGTGATGAAATCATAGACCTTCTGATAAGAGCATTCTGTGAACCTGGAATAGACAACGTCATCATTCCCCAGCCCACCTATGGCATGTATGGCGTGTGTGCCAGCATCAACAACATAGACGTAAGACAGCCTTCTCTTACCCCCAATTTTGAAATTGATCTTGCGGCTATTCACGAGTGTGTAAACACTCAAAGCAAAATCATCTTTCTTTGCAGTCCCAACAATCCATCAGGAAATCTATTGGAGGATGCTAAGATTAAATCACTTATACAATCCTTTTCAGGGTTAGTAGTGGTGGACGAAGCCTATATCGATTTTGCAGGCAGCGCAGGCTCTTTACCATTATTGAGCGATTATCCAAACCTTGTAGTACTTCAAACATTTTCCAAAGCCTGGGGCCTGGCAGGCTTAAGGTTGGGCGTGGGATATGGTTCAGAGAAGGTAATTCAAGTATTGAGCAAAATCAAACCTCCTTATAACATCAATTCCGTCACCCAACAAAAAGCAATTGAAGCAGTTAACAATTGGAAACAGGTCCATAATTGGGTAGACACCTTACAAAAAGAACGAAAAGTTTTAGAAATATTTTTTAGACAATTATCATTTGTGGTCAATGTGCATCCATCGCAATCCAATTTCTTACTCGTTAGAATAGAAAACGCGAAAGCATGTTATCGGTATTTATTAACCAAAGGAATTATAATACGCGATCGATCATCCGCTGTTCATTGTGAGAATTGTTTGAGAATCACCGTAGGCACCCCAACAGAAAATAAAATATTAATAAAGGCACTGAACGATTATCAAAATATCAACACATGAAAAAAGTATTGTTTATAGATAGAGATGGTACATTGATCGTTGAGCCACCGGATGAGCAAATTGACAGCCTGGAAAAATTGGAATTTTTACCAGGAGTAATCACCTGGTTGGGGAAAATTGCCGAACGATCAGCATATGAATTGGTATTGGTTTCTAATCAGGATGGATTAGGCACTACCAGTTTTCCCGAAGAAACATTCTGGCCCGCACATCGCAAAATGATTCGCACTTTGGAGAACGAAGGAATAAAATTCGAGCGCGAACACATTGACCGATCTTTACCCAATGAAAACAAGCCTACCAGAAAACCAGGTACAGCCATGCTCGCTTCCTATTTCACTCCTGAATATGATTTAAGTAACTCATACGTAATAGGTGACAGAACAACGGATATGGAAATGGCCGCCAATCTGGGTTGCAAAGGGTTATTATTAAACTCGGTACTTACAACCGACTTGTCGAATTGTCAATCTGTAGCGTCATGGGCAGACATTTACACGGTTCTTATTGAGGACCCGCGAAAAGCGGAAGTAATTCGAAACACCAACGAAACACAAATAAGTGTCCATCTCAATCTGGACGGCAAGGGAAAATCAAAAATTAAAACAGGTATCGGTTTCTTTGATCACATGTTGGAGCAAGTTGCAAAACACGCACAGGTGGATTTAGAAATTGATGCGCGGGGAGATTTGCATATTGATGAACATCATCTCATTGAAGACACTGGGATTGCATTGGGAGAAGCTTTTAATAAGGCCCTTGGGGACAAAAAAGGTTTAGCTCGATATGGGTTTTGTTTGCCGATGGACGACTGTCTGGCACAGGTGGCGCTGGACTTTGGGGGTAGGCCCTGGATGGAATGGACAGTGGAGTTTAAACGTGAAAAAATTGGCGAAATGCCAACAGAGATGTTTTTCCACTTTTTTAAATCTTTCTCTGATTCTGCCCGATGTAATCTGAATATGAAAGCTGAAGGTGAAAACGAGCACCATAAAGCAGAAGCACTTTTTAAGGCATTTGCTAAAGCCATTCTAATGGCCAAAATGAGAGATATTGAAAGCGGGAACCTGCCAACAACGAAGGGAGTTTTGTGAGGTACGAGGTGAGAAGTACGAGGTGAGAAGTATGAGGTATGAGACGAGGTACGAGGTACGAGGTGAGAAGTACGAGGTGAGAGGTACGAGGTATGAGGTGAGAGGTGAGAAGTACGAGGTGAGAGGTACGAGGTATGAGGTGAAACACTATTATTAACTATTATATAAAACGGTATGCAAGATTTAAAAACAAGATTTTATCTATTCGCAATTAAGAATGGTGAATTGATAAGAAATCTGCCTTACAATAACATCAACAAAGCCTACTGCAATCAATTGATAAGAAGTTCCAGTTCACCGGGTACCAATTACAGAGCTGCATTACGAGGTAAATCAAAGGCTGATTTTATAAACAAACTAAAAATAGTTGAAGAGGAATTGGATGAGTCAATCTATTTTCTAGAGTTACTAGTACATTTCAATAATGAATTTGAAAAATCAATCAGGCCGCTTATTATTGAAGGAAATGAGCTACTTGCCATTACCGTTAAATCAATTATAACCACACGGTCGAAAAATCCAAAAAAATGACCTCACCCCTCGCTATCGTAAAATACAATGCGGGCAACACCCAGTCTGTGGCTTTTGCATTGGATCGTGTCGGAGTATCCTACACAATCACAGACAATCCGGAAGAAATAAAAGCAGCGGAGAAGGTGATATTCCCTGGAGTGGGTGAGGCCAGTACGGCCATGAAATATTTAAAAGGTAAAAATCTGGATCGCCTGCTTCCACAGCTTAAGCAACCCGTATTGGGAATTTGCCTTGGAATGCAGTTAATGTGTAGGTTTTCGGAAGAGAATGACACCCCGTGTTTAAACATTTTTGATCTGAACGTAAAGTATTTTGAAGCTACCCAAATAAGTAAAGTACCGCATACAGGGTGGAATAACCTGACACAAACTAAGGGATGGATTGGGCCTGAATTTAACAATACATTTGTATACTTTGTTCACAGTTACTATGTGCCTATAAACCAGTATACAGTAGCGCAAACAGACTATATTGCACCATTTAGCGCAGCCATGGAAAAAGATAATTTTTTCGCGGTTCAATTTCATCCTGAAAAATCTGCTCTGGTGGGAGAAAAGATATTAAAACAGTTTTTGAAGTTATAGAGATTCGATTTCATGAAGATTATTCCCGCAATAGACCTGGTAGACGGAAAATGTGTGCGGCTTACCCAGGGAGATTTTAGTAAGAAGAAAGTTTACAGAGACAATCCAGTAGAAGTGGCAAAAGAATTTGAAGCGGCTGATCTCGAATATCTGCACCTTATAGACTTAGACGGTGCTAAAAAAGGTGAAGTAGTCAACTGGAAAGTTATTGCTGAGATTCTGAACAAAACAGCACTTCATGTTGATTTTGGAGGAGGAGTCAAAACCAAGGAAGAAGTCGATCAGTTATTAGAACTGGGTATTAACAGAATCAATATAGGCTCGATAGCTGTGAAGGATCCTGAAATATTTAAAGACTGGATGAAGGAATACGGTCCAGAGAATTTCATTTTGGGCGCAGATGTGAGGGGAGATAATGTCCAAATTAGTGGTTGGCAAGAAGAAACAAACTTAAGTCTATATGATCTTATTGCACAATACGAGCCTTTGCTAAAATACATGGCCTGCACTGATATTGAAACAGATGGAATGCTCAACGGGCCTAATCTTGGTTTGTATAAAAAAATTATCAATCGTTTTCCGAATTTAAAAGTAATTGCAAGTGGTGGTGTAAGTTCTCTGGAAGATATTGTTCAGTTGCAATACATAAGAGTTGATTCTGTCATCATAGGAAAGGCTCTTTATGAAGGAAAAATAAAACTCGCTGACCTTAAACCTTTAACCATCTAAAATTGCTTACCAAAAGAATAATTCCATGCCTTGATGTAAAGGATGGAAAAACAGTAAAAGGAATTAATTTTGAAGATCTTCGCGATGCTGGAGATCCTGTGGCTCTTGGTGCCATGTATGCCAGACAAGGTGCAGACGAGTTAGTTTTTCTTGATATCTCGGCCACCACAGAAGAAAGAGCAACTTTTGCCTCGCTGGTTAAAGAAATTGCTGCAGAATGTGCGATCCCGTTTACGGTAGGTGGAGGTATTAATTCCATTGGGGACGTAGATCGACTCCTGAAAGCAGGTGCAGACAAGGTTTCCATCAATTCTGCAGCTGTAAAAAATCCCAATCTAATTAATCAACTGGCAAAGGAATTCGGATCGCAGTGTATTGTGCTTGCTATTGACGCCCGTCTGGAAAATGAATACTGGCTGGTGTACACGCATGGTGGCAAAAGGCACACCGACAAGGAATTATTTTCATGGGCAAGAGAAGGTCAGTTGAGAGGGGCCGGTGAGATACTTTTTACAAGCATGAATCATGACGGCACCAAAAATGGTTTTGCTGTGAAAGCCCTGAGCGAAATGAGCAAAATGGTAACCATCCCCATCATCGCCTCCGGAGGCGCGGGAACAATGAGTCACTTTGCTGACGTTTTTAAAGAAGGTGGGGCTGATGGCGCATTAGCAGCCAGTGTTTTTCATTTTGGGGAAATATCCATTCCAGACCTCAAATCCTACCTAAAGGAGAATAACATTGCCATCAGAAATTGAAATGATTGAATTAAACAATATAAAGTTTGATAAAGCAACAGGAATTGTCCCCTGTGTAATTCAGGATAATTTATCGTCTAAAGTGTTAATGGTAGGCTATATGAACCAAGATGCTTTGCTGAAGACCCTGGAAGATGGACGAGTAACTTTCTTTAGCCGAAGTAAAAAAAGACTTTGGACAAAAGGAGAGACTTCAGGGAATTTTCTCAATCTCACAGAAATCAAACCGGATTGTGATCAGGATTGTTTACTTATTAAGGTAACTCCTACCGGTCCTGTTTGTCATACGGGTGCCGATACCTGTTTTAAAGAAACCAATCCTTCTTTTAGCCTTCAACATCTTGAAGCTATCATTCAGGATAGAATAAATAACCCAATCCCCTCCTCGTATACATCCAAACTCCTGAATGCAGGCATTAATAAAATTGCTCAAAAGGTGGGAGAAGAAGCTGTGGAGTTGGTAATAGAGGCCAAAGATGAAAACCTCGAGCTTTTCCTGAATGAGGCTGCTGATCTTATGTACCACTACCTCCTACTCTTATCCGCCAAAAACGCCACACTCACAGACGTGACAAAGGTATTGGAACAAAGGCATAATTCAGCCAAATCCTGAAGATGTCGCTCCCATTGCATTTTACAAAAGCCTCTCCATGCTATGTTTGCACATTGAAAAGCAATTCATAAATTTCATTTATGAATAAAAAAATAAAAATCATTAATGGTTACAAGTTTGTAGAATACCATCATGAAAGCTATTCTGAAGAAGAAACCACAAAACGCAGTGAATTCTTTTACAAATGGATGGATGAGCGAAGAACGGTGAGAAATTTTTCTGATAAACCTATTCCAAAAAAAGTTATTGAAAATATTATACTTACAGCATCCACCGCACCCTCCGGAGCCCACAAGCAACCCTGGACTTTTTGTGTGGTGAGTGATCCAGCTATAAAAACTCAAATAAGAAAGGCGGCAGAAGAGGAAGAATATGAAAGCTATAACAGCCGTATGCCTCCAGAATGGCTGGAGGACCTTAAACCACTTCAAACCGATTGGCATAAACCCTTCCTGGAGATTGCCCCCTATCTTATCATTGTCTTTAAAAAATCGTACGACCTATCACCAGAAGGTAAGAAGAAAACAAATTATTATGTGGCGGAGTCTGTAGGGTTGGCATGTGGGTTTCTTCTGGCAGCCATTCACCATGCAGGACTGGTCGCACTCACACACACCCCAAGTCCTATGAATTTCCTCACAAAATTGCTTAAACGTCCTGAAAACGAAAGGCCATTTCTACTTATACCCATAGGATACCCTACTGCCAACACCTATGTGCCGCATCTAAATAGAAAACCACTGGAAGAAATTGTTACTTATTATTATTAGAAAGTCCCCTGAGTGAAATATCTTCCTTCTTGGGATAGATCTTCAAGTAGGAAAGTTTATAGGTTATGGTCTTCCTACGAACTACTTCGGTAAGTATCCCATCCAGAATATCAAACTCTGACAATACAAAAGAATAGGAAGTAATGGGCTGTTTAGGCTCATAATGTTTATAAACAAATGCCCTTCCCTCAGACAGACTGCTAAACTCCCCCACTACCGGATATTTTCCGGGAATCTTAGAGGCCAGGGATATCTCCAGGTATTCCCGGTGTGGGTTTTCAGAATCCTTCATGATAACCACCTTGGCATAATTATCTTTTCTGGCAATTATTTTTTCTTTGTTGGGGTTAGTTAAAAATCCACCTCTTTTAGAAATGATAGCAGACACAGAATAGATACCTTCCAAAGGTTCCATAGGTGCCTCCTTTATAAGGTAGCGTTTTACCATACCTTCAAAGTCGATGTGCTCAGAAAACAATGATTTTTGTTTTTTCCGAAATCCAGCTTTTGATGCTACGTTTCGAGTTTCCTGACCAAGTACCGAGGCAGGCAAGCCAACCAATAGAATCACAAAAAAAAGAAGGAAACTTTTCATTTAATTAAAGATAATATCCTCATACACACAATCAACACATGACCGGCACGTAAGCTTATTCCGTAAAGCAGTTGGTTTAAACATGGATTTCCCCATCAACATACGGACACACTCCTGAATTCCTTCTGTGATGGATGGATGAGGATGAACACACTCTGCCAGTTCTTCTATTCCTTTATTCATAGAAATCAAAACTGCTACTGCCTGAATGGCACTGGAGGCATGATTACCCACCACTTTCACACCTAGTATTTTCATGTCCTCGTCATTGGTTACCAAAAGCTTGATAAAACCCTGTGTATTCCTTTTTGCAATGGCTCGGGGTATACAACTATAATCTAATGTCACTACCTTATAATCGAGTTTTTGTTCACGGGCTTGTGTTTCGTTTAATCCCACCCCAGCCACTTCAGGACTTAAAAACATAATGGTACTTATGTTTTCATAAATAAGTTTTCGTTTTGGTTTACCGAAAATCTTCTCCACTGCATACCTACCCTCCAGTTCACCTACATTTACCAGAGAGATATCAGCGGTAAGGTCTCCCACCGCATAAATATTTGAAACATTCGTTTGGGTGTCGTTGTCCTCAACACCTCTCTTGTTAATATTTATATTTACATTATCCGCCCAAAGACCCTCATAGTTGGGTGTCCGTCCCACAGAGACAAGTGCCTTCTCCACATTAAACACGCCCTTCTCACCATTATTGTATTCCAGTTCATACTCTACTCTTCCATTCTTAATCTCCATACGAATGAGCTTGGAGTTACGATGAATAAGCACGCCATTTTTTTCCATATTTCGCTCTATGATTTTCACTACATCATCATCCTCAAAGGGAAGTATACGGTCTCCCTTGTCAATCAGATGTACCTTTGTTCTCCCAAACCCGGAAAATATAGTTGCATATTCACAGCCAATTACCCCTGCGCCTACAATTACCATGCTTTCAGGGAAATCCGTCATGCTCTCAATGCCATCACTGGTCATTACAATTTTTTCATCAATGGGAAGCTCGGGGAGATATCTTGGCCTGCTGCCCGTTGCCAATATAATATAGTCTCCTTGTACTGATTCTGTTGAAGTTCCGTTTGTGATCTCAATCTCTGTCTGACTAATTAGTCTTGCGTTTCCAGTTTTAAACTGTAGCAGGTTGGAATAATTAGAGTCTTTTAGTTGTTCCATGTGCAACTCCAACATGGATTTGCGCTCGCCAACAGCACTTCGTACCTCCGCCTGGATTTCGTTATAGTTCACGCTAGGCGCATCTATATTAAAACGTTTCAGGTTCTTTCTAAATACCGATGTCTCACGCGATAGTTCCCACCAGGTTTTGGAAGACAAAGCACCGTTGGTTACACCAGCTCCTCCCACTTTGTTTCTCTCCACAAGTAAGACTTTTTTTCTAAAATCCAATGCGCGCATGGCAGCAGCATAGCCGGAAGGACCAGCACCAATGATAACGAGGTCGTATTTTGTCATAGTAGTTAAAGCCTAATCTATTGGCTCTAATTTATAAAAAATTAGGCCACGGAGCATAGTTATACCCCTTGACACTCATGATTGGGGATTTATTTAACAGGAAGGTGAATTCCAGCCACCATACAACGGATGGAACCGCCTCCACTCTCCTCAATCGTGCCAATATCAATCGGTAATGGAGTCAGGTACTTTTCCATTTCTTTAAGTTGACCGGCTAGTAAAGAATCATATGCTGCTCTGGACATTAATAAAAATCGTTTATCATCCCTATTGCGCACCTCAAACATATTGCCTGCAAATGAATTCATTTGTGCATAACTCAGGGCGATCACTTTATGATTGGTAGAAGCCAGTTGGTTTAACATCAACTCCTGATCCTTCTCATTATGAATAGCATCCAGACATATACCTGCCAATGATTCCCCCACCCACATCATTACATTGGTATGATAGATAGCTTGTCCACCTTCATCCACTGCATTAAATACAATGGGTTTATAGTCCAATCGCTTACAAAGCAATACAAACAATTCCTCATTTGTTCTTTCCGAGCGACATGCATAAGCTATTTTATTGGGATGGTCAAAAACGATACTGCCAGTACCCTCCAAAAACTTCTCCTCCAATTCAGTTGCACTAAGATCTATTACTTCTGTGATCTTATACTTTTCCCTCAGCTGAGCTACCACATCCATACGTCTTTCCTTTCTGCGGCTAGGTGCCATCATGGGATAAAGGACTATTTTCCCATCCTGATGCATAGTAATCCAGTTATTCGGAAAAATAGCATCTGTTGTTATTGGCTGCGGTGTGTCGTCTATCACCAACACGGAAACGCCCCTTGCCATCAGAGCTTCAACTGCTTTATCAAATTCCTTTATGGCTTTATCATGAACAGCCTCCTCATCATCACTCTTTTTCTGGAAAGCATTGGAGGCCGCAGTTTCGGGATTGTACCCAAAGGAGGCTGGGCGTATCATTAATATCGTATGAGGAACCTGAAAAAAACTCATTCCATTAAACATTAAACATTAATTTTGGCATTCATACAAATGTAATTCATTTTGCAGCACCTACTTGAACTCGACAAAGATCTTCTGCTTTACTTCAACGGTTTTCATGCCGATTGGCTTGACCCACTGATGCTACTTGCCACTAAAACCATATTCTGGTTGCCTCTTTACCTGTTTTTAATTTATCTTATTATTAGATATAAGAAATGGGATACGGTCTACTTTTTATTGGGCGTAGCCATAAGTATTGTGCTCACCGATCAGATCACCTCCGGGTTTATGAAGCCCTTTTTTGCCAGGCTGCGCCCTTCGCATGAACCTTCATTGGAAGGGCTTTTACATATCGTAAACAATTACCGAGGGGGTTTGTATGGTTTTGCTTCGGGGCATGCGGCCAATACTTTCGGTGTGGCCATGTTTGTGTTTCTTCTTTTTAGAGGGCGCTACCATTGGATGAGTGTTATCTTTTTATGGTCAGTATTTATGAGTTACACCAGAATCTATCTGGGTGTGCACTACCCCGGGGATATAATAGTGGGCATAGTAATCGGCCTACTCTGTGGGTGGATCGGCTTTCTATCTGCCAACTGGTTAGTAACTAAATTCAGTAAGTCAAAGCCATCAGGCAAGTGATTATTTTGTATATACACATTAATTTTATTGACTTTCTTATCTGGCGTGAAGCCAACCAGCCCTGCGCTTGAGTTGATCAGCATCAGGTTTTAGTCCGGAATCCTCATACAATCTTGTTTGTATGCGGGGATTTTTGTCAAGCACCAATTTGCACATCCGTGTCTCGTCCAATCTTTTATACTTAATAGCAATTTCCTTATCAGGTATCATTTGATCCAAAGCTACTTTTAAATCATCAGTAGTTGCAATTAACATACCATCAATGGAGGAAATAATATCACCTTTCTCAAGACCTGCTTTATAGGCAGGTGCGCCTATGGTGGTATAATCGGAAATCACAACACCTCCTTCAGAATTATTAAAATCTGCTCCCATATAGGCTCTATTGGGAGCTATTTGGGAATAGGATATACCTACCGTGGAAAGTAATTTTTCATAATCAGGCAGCTCACTCATATAAATATACCGGTCAAAAAATTCATTGGAGAAATCTACATTAACATAATCAGCAAGAGAAGCCTTTAAATCAGTGACGGTATAAGGGATTTCTGTTTTTCCAAACTTACCCCAAACACTTTTCATAAAATCATCCAATGTGTAGGTTCCTTTCAAATTTCTAAGCGACAGGTCAAGGGCCAGTCCAAGCACTTCACCGTAGGAGTAATAGCTAATAAAAGTATTGTCCATATTAGTGGGATCGATTGAAGTGGCTGCATCGGCAAAAGGCGCTTGATAACTCATTTCTATTACATTGAAGTAATTCCTTCCCGGGCTGTTTTTAACATAATTAATTGAGTTACTGAGTTCCTCGACATAGTTCTTTTGCTCCTTCAATCCTGCACGGCAAAGGAACAAGCCGGTATAGTAAGACGTAAATCCTTCTGCAAACCACAATTCTCCGGACATATTGGCTCGCTCAAAATTGAAAGGCTCCAGTGACGCAGGTCGAATGCGCTCCACATTCCAACAATGAAAAAACTCATGGGAGATGGTGCTGAGGGCCCTGTTTATACCTTCGCCTTCCAGTGAATTCCTTCCGGTAACAAAAGTGGAATTGCGGTGCTCCATTCCATCACCACTGGCCTGGGGCATATAACAGACTAAAAACGTATATATACCAAAATCATAATTGGGAAGCATCCCCATTACCTCCTTTTGCTGCCTTACTATTTTCTTAACACCTTCAAGAAGTTTATCAGCTGTCGATTCACTTCCAGGATGATGGAGTGCAACTCGAATGGTATAATTTTTCCCATTCGATTCTTCTGTAAATTCTCTAAGCATGAAATTACTTATTTCAGCAGGACTATCCATAAGGTATTGAAAATTGGGTGCCATATAAGAATTGCCTTCCATGTATTTCAACTGAGTGGCTACTTTCCATTTTAAATCCTCACGAATTTTAAAATTTATCTTAATTGGCCGGTCATCAAATCCTCTGGCAAAAGCGAATGTAGCGGGCATGTTCAAGTGCGCATGGGTCTCATCTATTTGCAAATAGGTTCCATCGCCCCTGTCTCCAAAAATTGTATAACTGAATTTAACGGTTCCGTCATGCTTAGCCACATTCCATTGATAAGGGTTTGGACGAGTAATAGGTAATAAGTTTCCCTTACTGTCTTGTGCTTTTACATTGTAAACATTCTTAGCAAACTCATGAAGGGCATATCGGCCGGGTGACGAACGACCCATACGCACTTCCAGTACATCATTTTTAATATCCTTAAAGGTAAGCACCACATTCGCCTCGTGATGGATGGCATTCTCAAACGAGATCTCATACTCATTAAAGGTTTGAGCATAACCAAAACCATTGACCAACAGAATCAGATAAACGATCTTTTTCATATAATTATCATTAAGAATTATCACTGAAGTTATACAAAACTAATTTTTACCACTGAGTATTCTGTGTAACATCAGTTGCCATTGAAAGAAATAAAATTTCATCAAGTCCACCTTCCGACTGAAACCTGAATAAATGTCTTTAATTTCCTCGGATTAATTTACTCACATACTTCCCGATAATATCAAATTCCAGATTTACCCTATCCCCCACTTTCAACCGATGAAAATTGGTATACTCGTAAGTGTAGGGGATAATTGCCACACTGAATTCACTTTCTTTTGAATTGAAGCAGGTAAGACTCACACCATTAATGGTTATTGAACCCTTCTCCACCGTAACATTGCCCTGTGCAGAATCATATTCAAAGTCAAACAACCAACTCCCATTTTCCTCTTTTATTGACTTACAAATACCTAATTGGTCAACGTGCCCTTGCACGATATGGCCATCAAATCGACCATTGTTGAGCATACTGCGTTCAAGGTTTACTTTGCTCCCTGGCTTTAATTCTTCTAAGTTAGATTTGTCTAAAGTTTCTCTGATGGCCGTTACCCAATATTTGTTGCCTTCTATTTTTGTTACCGTAAGGCACACTCCGTTGTGGGACACACTTTGATCCACCTTCAATTCGGAAGTAATGTCTGTTTCAATGCCAAAGTGCATGTTATGGCCCTCCTTTCTGATTTCATCTACCCTACCAATGGTTTCAATTATACCTGTAAACATGATCCTTGATTATGCAGTAAAAATACAGTAACACAGTTATAAGTCAGGCCATAATTCAAAATATTACTTTCATTTTACTCTTAAAAATCATTTGAAATTTCTCCAATACCTTTTTATATCTTTAAAGTATGTGGGATAGCCGAAAGAAATTCATTATTTGGTTGATGGTACTCCTTTCATTTGGAGCTTGCGAAAGGAAGT
Organism: uncultured Ohtaekwangia sp.; assembly: GCA_964409415.1. GTDB lineage: Bacteria > Bacteroidota > Bacteroidia > Cytophagales > Cyclobacteriaceae > ELB16-189. The sequence goes on from CAYPDF010000003.1 coordinate 204,148, forward strand.
ATCCAGAATTACAAATCACCACCATTAAAGTAGATTCACTCACTCAGGTACAGTTGGTGAATGATTCCCTGGTCAAACCCATCGTGTATACGCATGTAAAAGACCTTGAAAATCAACCTGTACCAATGGCTAAACAACTTTTCATCAGTATTATCCTTCCTTCCATTCTTATTTCCAAGCACAATTTGGAGACAGAACGAAAAAAAATCCACAGGTTGAAGAGTAAAAACAGATGGAGCAAAGAAGACAGCGTATATTATCACCAGCTTAAACTTCAATACAAAGCCAGTGATATTGAAAACCTGCTAAAGCGCATGAGCACGGTACCCAACAGTATAGTGCTGGCACAGGCTGCCGTTGAAAGTGGCTGGGGTCAATCCCGGTTTTTTAAGGAAGGAAACAATGTGTTTGGTATGTGGTCATACAACAGCGATGAAGCACGGCTGCGTGCCCGTTCAAAAAGGGAGGAAGAGACCATACATGTGAGGGCCTATGATGATATTTCACAATCCATTGCCGACTACTTCAAAACATTGGGATCGGCACGTGCCTACAGGGGATTGCGCAATGCCCTACAGGAAAGCAACGACCCGTTTGTACTGCTCCCACACTTGAAATATTACAGCGAAAGAAGGAATAAGTATACTGAACAGTTGAGGAAAGTTATAAAGTATAATGACCTGACAAAATATGACAACTACATCATCGATCCTCAATATCTTGTAGTGCCATGAAGCGAATACTGGTAGTTATATTATCCGCTTTCATTTACACCTGTACACCTCAGTCCGAACAATCAAATTCCGGATACGCATCAGCAGAGGATGCAAAAACGAATTACAAGGAAGTGGTTTGTTTTGTTTACCACCGGTTTGGTGATAATCGGTTTCCCAGCACCAACATACCCCTTAAAGATTTTCAGGCACACCTCAACTGGCTTGCCGACCATCATTATCAGGTGTTGAACTTGTCCGATGCGATTGACTATCTTTCCAATAATACCCCTGCAAAAAAAACAGCCGTCATTTCAATTGATGACGGATATAAAAGTTTCTTTGAAAATGGATTGCCACTGCTCCGTCAACATAATTTTCCGGCTACATTGTTTATTAATACAGAAACTGTAGGCGCTGGTGACTATATGGATTGGAAGCAATTAGAAGAGGCCATAAAACAGAAAATAGAGATTGGTAACCACACTCATACACATGCCTATTTTCTTAATAAGGAATCTTCCCAACGATATGCTGATTTTGAGGATGATATTAAAACAGCACAGCAGTTAATAAGAAGAAATCTGGGTATTACATCTAAAGTGTTTGCCTACCCCTATGGTGAATTTGACAAAGAAATGAAAGCAATCGTAAAGGCAAACGGGTTTATTGGAGCAGCCGCCCAAAACTCAGGGGTGATGAATAATATAAGTGACAAATATCAAATCCCTCGCTTTCCCATGTCAGAGAATTATGCTAAAATGTTTGATGAAAAGGCATCCATGCAATCAATAAGAATCATAAAAAAATCGCCTGAAGGTAACCTGATCCCTTCCGATACAAATAAACCTTTGTTGGCATTAACTATTGACACCGAGGGGCTTTTAGTAGACCAACTTCAATGCTTTGTACAAGGGGGAAACTGCAAAATCAACATTATTAATAGCACCGATCGACAAATGGAACTTACCTTGCAATCTACCAATGACATCACTCATAGGCGGAGAACACTCTACACGCTTACAGTTCCTGACAGTGTTGGAAATTGGCACTGGTTCAGTCACCTTTGGATCAACCCTTCCGTTAAATAACAAATGCGAACACTCCTCATCCGTTTTTCTCCTATTCTTTTTGGTTTGATCTTGATTTCATGTACTCCAAAAAAAGAAACTATTCAAAGTCCAACGTTTATCAATTTCAAAGTACAGAATACATTCCCACACGATCAGGAAGCATTTACGGAGGGTTTAATTATCCAAAACGGGCAACTGTACGAAAGTACGGGGCAGGAAAACTCATGGATTGGTATTGTTAACATTAAGACAGGAGTGGCAGACAAAAAAATAATCCTCGATAAAAAATATTTTGGCGAGGGTATTACCATTTTAAACAACAAGGTTTATCAATTGACCTGGAAAAATAAAATTGCCTTTGTATACGACCTCCACACTTTTAAAAAATTGAATGAGTTCAAGTATGATACGGAAGGTTGGGGATTGACCCACGACAGCACTCGATTGATTATGAGCGATGGCACCAGTACGCTGTATTTCAGAGATACCCTCAGCTTCGAAATAAAAAAAGAATTGCAAGTCACTTATAATGGAAAACCCGTCAATGCACTCAATGAATTGGAATACATTGATGGGTATATCTACGCCAATGTGTGGCGCTCCCATTGGATTGCAAAGATTAGTCCCGAAAATGGTGAGGTTTCAGGGTTTCTTGACCTCTCCAAATTAGTGCAGCAAGCCAACCTTATAAACCCAAATGTAGATGTGCTTAACGGTATCGCCTGGCATGAAGGTACCAAATCCATGTTGGTTACGGGAAAATACTGGCCCTATATTTATGTATTAAAATTGAGTGAAGTCATTTAAAAAAATCACAGTTGCTATGTGGAGAAGAATAATCGCAATAATGCTCATGGGTTTTGGCCATGCAAGTGCACAAAACCCCTATCCTCTAAAAAAAGATGTCGCTACATTAGATGGAATAATCAAGGCCTATTACGATGTTGCATCTGGCCCAGAGGGTCCTAAGCAAACTGAAAGAGATAAGTCTTTGCACCATCCTATGGCCAACGTCATGGTCACCGGTATTACCCTATCGGGTGAACCTTTTCTGCGCGCTATGACCTTGAAAGAGTTTCATGAAAATGTACCACAGGATGCTTACTATGAATCAGAGATTCATAGGGTGACAGAAACGTTCGGTAACATCACCCATGTCTGGAGTACCTACGAATCAAGGGATCAGTTGAACGGACCGGTGATTTCAAGAGGAATAAATAGTATTCAACTATACTATGATAGTGAGCGGTGGTGGATTCTCAACTGGACTTATGATACTGAGCGAACAAGCAATCCTATTCCACAAAAATACCTGCCAAAAGAATAATCTATCCCAAATCCGCACACCACTTGTATCCTCTTGAACAAAAAAAGTCTGAAAAGGGCGATTTTCACAAATGATATAATAGTTGGGTAGCTGATCAACTAGACCTACAATCAATGCTGATCAATCACTTAAAAATAGCTACAGCCAATCCTGTTAAAGCCGTAAAGAAGATAGATACCAATTATACCAGCGGCTTCCCTCTTTACTATTTATTTTTTAATTTCAAGGATTCAGTAAACTGTTGTTATCATGGAAAAATTGGGTAGAAACAATCCTTGCCATTGTGGAAGTGGAAAGAAATACAAAAACTGCCACATGGATAACGAGACCTCCAATCGTGGCATGAATAAAGCCTTTATCATTACTGGTATTCTAGTTGCCTTATTGGCCATCGGAATAGTTGGCTATTATACCAATACTACCAACAACGTAGAGGCACAGGGCCAGGGATTTACTCCCTCTGCACCTCCCGAAGGTGAAGCCCCTCCCGGAAAGGTCTGGTCCTATGAGCACGGCCACTGGCACGATGCTTTCTAGATACTGGATGCTGGATACTAGAAAAAATCCAGTATCCAGCATCAAGCACTAATGCTTGCTCATTTGTACAATAAACTCAGCGGTTTCTTTTTTGAATTTCTCTAAGGAAGGTTTATGGGTATACATCATATGCCCACCTTCATAGTACTTCATAATGATATTCTTTTTGATGTCCTTCTCCAGGCCTAGATGGTCAATGGAATACTCCACACCATAAAACGGAGTAGCCAAATCGAAATAGCCATTTAAGATCATAATTTTCAAATGCGGATTGCGCGACATGGCCTGTGCCATATCAGTACCTGTATTGGGTGGAGTGGGAAAGCCTCCTCCGTTCATCGCATGTTTCCAATCCCAGTCAAAACCCTTTCTTGCATAAGCAGAAGTATAGTAGGTATTCGCCTTGTTCACCTTCAAGGTGTTGTAGAAATAATCCATAAACAACGCGGTGTAGGCGGGACTGATAGCGGCACTCTGAGGATCATAAGAAGAATATTGACTAAGTGGATCCTGATTGATGCCGGTAAATCTTGCATCTAATCTACCCACAGTTTTGTGCTCTTCACGCAGTAGCTCTTCTGTAAACTCAGGTTCGCTCACTCTTAAATCTGCCTTTTCCAGATATTCTTTGCTCAGCCCTGTAAAGTAAGATAGCCGCTCTTTAATTTTTTCACGCGCCTCACCAACTAGTCCATCGCCCTCCATTAAAGCGGTGGTGTACTCACCTTTTGCAAACTCCCGCGATTGTTGTACAAATGCCTCCAGGCTGGCCGGTTTGTTGGCTACCTTATTGTGATACCAGGCCACTGCAGAATAGGTGGGTAGGTTCATCACGTAAGAAATGTCATCACCTTGTGCAAAAACTAAAGTTCTCAAATCAAATACAGCAGAGACCATGATCACTCCATTCATAGACATGCCCATGTTTTCCTGTAAGTAATTGACCACACCAGCATTTCTGAACGTACCATAACTTTCGCCTAACAAAAATTTTGGAGAATTCCATCGATCCTGTTCTGTAATAAATTGCCGGATAAACTGACTGATCATCTTAATGTCCTGATCCACACCCCAAAAATCTTTGTTCTCTGCTTTCCCTACTGCGTGACTTAAGCCAGTTCCAATAGGGTCCATCATTACGATATCGGACACGTCAAGAATGGAAGCGTTGTTATCTTCTAAAGTATAGGGCGCTGCCGGTGTAAATCCCGGATCATTTACTACCACTCGTTTTGGACCAATGACACCCATGTGCAACCATATTGATGATGAGCCTGGGCCACCATTAAAGACAAACGTGATGGGTCTTGTTTTCGGATCGGTAACCCCATCCTTTATGTAGGCGGTAAATCCATGCAGTGCAATAGGTTCATCATCGTTGTTGCGCAACAACATCGTTCCTGCCATCGCCTTGTAGGTGATAACTTTGCCGTCAATACGCACAGTTTGATTGGTGGTAGATACCTCCCCTTTCGGAATGGTGTCTGGTTTGGCTTGTGAAAATAAGGCAACAGGGGCGAAAAGAAGTGCCGCCCAAAACAAGATGATCTTATATGAATGCTTCATGTAAAGTAGTGTTTTTTTTAGCGGCCTCAAAGTACCAAAAATAGATTGGTTTGAAAAGACCTGATTACACAAGTGATTTTAACTATCTTCAATGGGGAAATAACTAACGACATGAGGAATATCAAAAAGCTTTTAATTACACTTTACCTGCTTTACAGCGCTCTTTCACTTGCACAAAACAATCAACAATTGACGGTCATTAAAGCAGGTGCCTTAGTCGATACAGAACGAGGTCAGGTGATCAGAACTCAACTTATATTTATTCGGGGCGAGTTGATAGAATCAATCCAACCCGGTAATTCGTCAATACCAAATAATGCTATTGTAATAGACCTGTCTGATTATTTGGTTACACCCGGTCTTATTGACTGTCATACCCACCTGGTTGATCTTCAATCTGCCAGCCCTGCCGGACCAGTGGAAAAGTCAGAGGCAGAATATGCTTTTGAGGGAGTTCGCAATGCCAGGAAAACCCTGATGGCTGGTTTCACTACCGTACGAGATGTGGGAACCTGGCGTGTATTTACCGATGCTGCGCTGCGTGATGCCATTAATGATGGAACGGTGCCAGGACCACGCATGAAGGTAGCAGGCACCTACATTACCACTTCCAGCGGAAGTGGTGACATCACAGGAATCGCTCATGATATTGTGTTACCCCCTACTTTACGGTTTGGTGTAGCCAACTCCGTGGACGAAGTGAGACAAAAAGTACGTGAACTTTTAAATGGAGGTGCTGATTTTATAAAGATCATGGCTACCGGAGCCGTGCTCACCAGTGGTACCCAACCGGGTGTACCCGAATTTTCAGAAGAAGAGTTGCATGCTGCTGTGAAAGAGGCTGCCAAATATGGTGCGCAAGTTGCTTCCCATGCACATGGTGCAGAAGGAATTAAGAATGCCATTCGAGCAGGGGTACAATCGATTGAACACGGCTCACTGATAGATGATGAAGGTATTGCCTTAATGAAAAAGCAAGGCACTTACTTAGTAGCTGATATCTACAATGGAGACTACATTGCCGATGTGGGTAAAAAAGAGGGATGGCCAGTTGAATACCTCAGAAAAAATGAAGAGACCACCGAAGCACAACGCAGTGGATTTAAGAAAGCGGTGGTGGCCGGTGTAAAAATTGCTTATGGCACCGACAGTGGCGTATATCCCCATGGATGGAACGCCAAACAACTGCCCTATATGGTGAAGTACGGCATGACTCCCATGCAGGCCATTCAGTCCGCTACCATTGAAGCGGCCAGACTCCTAAAATGGCAAGATAAGGTAGGTTCTGTAAAAGAAGAAAAGTATGCAGACATCATCGCTGTAAAGGGCAATCAGTTGGGCGACCTTACACAATTTGAAAAAGTGGAGTTTGTGATGAAGGGTGGAGTGGTGTATAGATCCAATTAATATTTGTTTTTAGGTTAAAAAATGAAGGAGCATAAATATTTTGGTTTATTTTATAAACTACTTTGTTTGATTCATTGGCAATGGAACTTGAACCCAGTGCGACCTTGGCCCTATTAATTGTGGGTGTTATCATTTTTAAAACAATGAAACTCATTTGGTTAAAACGTCTTGGTAATTAATACCAAAACCACCTGGTCGAGTGGAGAAATTCGTCATTTTTATAGATTTACTCTTCCATTGTGGGGTATATTTCCAAAACACCTCTGATATTTATACGAGAACTTTTAACTTTATGAAAGTAGGTATGCTCCTGCCAATTTTTGCCTATTTTTAGTACCTGACGTAACTTTTACCTGTATGATAAAGAAATTTACCCGTTCGTTGTGGCTCATTGCCCTGGCTGCGTTTGTCTTTGCCTGTAGCGAAAACGATCCCTTGCCTCGTTCTACCGTTGATTTCACCAATGAAATTGCTGAAGTAGGCAGACCTGTGATGTTTGACAATCTTTCACTCAATGCGGATCGATATGAGTGGATTTTTGGGAACGGAGAGACTTCAACTGAAATTTCCCCTTCAGTAACATTCAATGAACCAGGAGAAGTTAAAGTAGTTTTAAAGGCCTTTACAAAGGATGGGCAAGTGGATTCCGTTTCAAGAGAAATAACAATCAGGCAACGGTTTCTTGTAGCTTATTCTGTAAAATCATTTCCAATGGATAGCCTGGGTTTCGCCTGGGACAAGGATGCAGCAACCGAAGAAGACAAGCGTCCGGACCTACTCGTAGATTTTATAGTAAATAAGAGTGATGCAGACCTTACTGATAAAGACATAGAGAATTCCCTTCTGGGACCGATTTTTTTCAATGCAAAAGGTCAGGATGTAAGCAATACTGTTACAAAAGACCTTATTTTGACAGACGAAATTTGGGCTTTCGTTTTGAGAGATTGGGATGGAGCTGATGAAAATAATATTACTTTTAACGATCCTTTCTCATTTGTATTGGGTGCAACCTTCAATCCGGTACAAGCGCCCTCAACAAAGAGTGAAGATGGCACAGAAGGTAATTTTTCGATTACAGGTTTTAATTCGTCCGATCAATTCATTGATATCACCTTCTTTTATGAGTTGAGATAATTCAATTAAAATCTAATACAACGAATCTTATCCGGAGAATATGCGCGTTGGAATTTGGGGTGGCTTTACAAGGATGTTGCTTTGCCTGGTTTGCATTGGGGCGTCCTTCACGTCCAGCGCCCAATCTGAATTGACCATTACAGGAAAGGTGACCGACAACAAAGGTGTGGGCCTTCCTGGTGTAAACATCATCATCGAAAATACAACCACGGGTGCTGTCAGCGATTTTGATGGAAACTTTACCATTCAGGCCAAGAGCAATCAGGTGTTGCTATTCAGAATGATAGGTATGGAGGAAGTGCGTCAGCCCATCAACGGACAATCCACTTTTAACATCACCCTAAACGAATCTACAGACATACTCGATGAAGTTGTGGTAACCGGTTTTCAGGAAGTGGAGCGCAAGCTCTTTACCGGTGCCTCCGAAAATGTGAAGATGTCGGACATAAAAATGGACGGCCTCTCCGATGTCGGAAGAGTTTTAGAAGGACGTGTGGCGGGTGTAAGTGTGGATAATGTTTCCGGAACATTCGGTACTTCACCAAAAATAAGAATACGAGGCAATGCCTCTATCAATGGCAACAACCAGCCTTTGTTTGTCGTGGATGGCGTTATTTTGGAAGATCTTTCCAATGTAAGTGCGGATGATTTTATTTCTGGGAACGCCAACACATTGATCAGTTCTTCCGTTGCCAATCTCAATCCCAACGATATCGAATCTTTTCAGGTGCTTAAAGACGCCTCTGCCACAGCCATCTATGGGGCAAGGGCCGCAAACGGTGTAATTGTAATCACTACCAAACGAGGAAAAAGTGGAGCTTTAAAAGTAAATTATACAGGTAATTTTTCAGGTAAGCTTCGACCTACCTACAATCAATTCGATTTGCTCAATTCAGCAGAAGAGATGTCGGTGTACCGGGAGTTGTTTGAAAAAGGACTGATCGATCTGAGTACGTCTGTAAGGGCATCTAACTATGGTGCCATGGGAAAAATGTTTGATCTGATTGCCAACCACCAACTGAACTGGGGACCCGGTGGCACCTTGAATGAAACTTTTTTAAATAAATATGAAAATGCCAACACCGACTGGTTCGATGTATTATTCAGAGATGTGGGTTTGCAGCAGCAGCACTCTTTGAGCTTCACCAGCGGCAATGATAAATCCAATAGTTATTATTCAATAAGTTACCTCAATGACCAGGGGCAGACCATTGCGGATAAAGTACAACGGTTTACTGGCACCGCCCGCAACACTTATTTTCTCTCTGACTACTTTACTTTTGGCTTGAAGCTTTCTGCCAGCTACCGCGATCAAAAAGTACCGGGCACACGCAACCGGGAATTTGATCCCATCACAGGTCGATTTAGCAGAGGCTTTGATATCAATCCATTCAGTTACGCGTTGAATACGGCAAGATCCATTCGCCCATTTGATGACAATGGCAACCGTGAGTTTTTCAGAAGAAACTTCGCGCCCTTTAATATTCTGGAGGAATTGAAGTTAAACTTTATGGACATCACCGTGTCGGACGTTTCAGCACAAACGGATTTTGAAATCAAACCTCGGAAAAATATATCTGTAAACGGTGTGCTACAAGCCCGCTATGCCAACACCAGAAGAGATCATACCGTACACGAGCGATCCAACCAGGCGGAAGCTTACCGGGCCAACGGTACGCAATTTATTCAGGAGGCCAACAACTTACTTTTCAGAGACCCAAATAACCCTGGGCTAAATCCTGCTGTCGTACTTCCACAAGGTGGATTCAATTACCTGGATCAAAATAATTTACTCAATTTTTTTAATCGGATGAGTGTAAACTGGTCCAACACGTTTAATAATATTCATGAAGTAAATGTATTGGCAGGTGAAGAAATCAGATTTACCAATCGGCTCACCACCAGTGCGACTGGCTTGGGTGTCATCTACGAAAGTGGTGGTGTGGTAATCACCGATCCAAAAATTATTGAATTTTTCAACCTTCAAAATATTGACTATTACTCCCGATCAGAAGAAAGAGATCGGTTTGTAGGACTTTTCTTCAATGGAGGATATGCTTACAAATCCCGTTACATAGCCAACTTCACGGCAAGGTATGACGGATCCAATCAATTGGGTGAAAGCAATGCAGTACGCTATCTCCCCACCTGGAATGTAAGCGGAGCATGGAACATTGACAATGAAAACTTTTTTGAAAGCACCCCGGTTCTCAACGTATTCAATTCCCTTAAGCTCCGCACTACTTATGGTATATCAGGGAACCTCCCTCCTAACGCAAGTGCGCTGCTCAACTTACAGGCCGATGCCACCATCAGGCCTACCGATGTGGAGCCGGTATTAAGAATCAAAGATCTCACCAACAGTGAACTTACCTGGGAAAAACTAAAAGAATTTAACGTGGGGTTGGATTTTGGGTTAAAGAAATTCAACGTAAGCGGGTCATTGGATTACTACGTTCGCAATGCGCTTGACCTGATTGGCACAGTACAAACCAGTGGTATAGGCGGCCAGGGATTAAAGGTTGGGAATTTTGCGGACATGGAAGCCCAGGGGTTTGAAGTTTCCATATCTACTATCAACCTAAAGAGGCCTGGCTTTACATGGAGAACAGATTTTAATTTTGGTTATACCAGAGACAAAATTACCCGGCTGGATTACGGACCACGTTTGGTGGATGCCATTGGCCAGAATGGTGCAGCAGTATTGGGGGGCCCCAGACGCGGAGTATATTCCACAAAATTTGCGGGGTTGAGCGAAAAAGGAATACCTGAATTTTATAATGGCAAGGGGGAAATCGCCACGGAGTTTGATTTACAAAGCAGGAAAGACCTTGAAACACTGCTCACTTATAACGGCCCGATCGAGCCACGAGGTGCCGGTGGACTCACCAATTCGTTTACCTACAAGAATTTTGCATTTAGCTTTCTCCTCTCATTCAAATATGATTACAAAATCAGGCTAAACGATTCATTCTTTGCTACCTATAATGATACTGATGCACTGCCTGGCGATCTGGTGAATCGATGGGCCGTTCCTGGTGATGAAATGCGAACCAATATTCCAGTAATACTTGACAAAGGTATTTCACAAGTGGACACCTATGCAGTTTTGTCTTATGATCTTTACAACAAGAGTGACATTCGAATTGCAAACGGAGACTACATCAGGCTGAAAACTGCCAGGCTCTCCTACCAACTTCCAGGTAATCTTACCAGTCGCCTTGGGTTGAACAATGCCAACGTTTCTTTAGAAGGACAAAACATTGCATTATTATATTCTGACAAGGCATTGAACGGGCAAGACCCCGAATTCTTTAGCTCAGGTGGTGTGGCTTTACCGCAGCCCAGGATCATTACATTTTCATTAAACATTGGACTATGAGGATTTTTCAACAAACCATAGGGTCAACGTTTCAGAAAGCAGCTGTCATCGGAATGCTTTTAATGCCTACTGCTTGTAATGATTTCCTAAATGAAGCGCCAGACAACCGTGTAACATTGGATAACCTCGACAAAGCAGCACAATTGCTCACCAATGCCTACTCCGTAGCTTCACCAGCATTTACAGACTGGATGACCGACAACACAGACTACATCAGAGGGGTGACACTGCGACAGTCCCATGAGCGCGCTTATGCCTGGGAGGATTTTACGGATGACCCTGATGAACAAGATACCCCTCCTTTTTTTTGGTATGAAACGTACAATGCCATTGCCCATGCCAACGAAGTATTGGCGGTCATAGAATCCATACCTGCAACAACTGAAATTGATCAAAAAAGAAAGCGAGCCATAGAAGCAGAAGCCCGTCTCACAAGGGCTTATGGTCATTTCATGTTGGTCAATCTTTTTGGCAAACATTATGACAAGAATAAAGCAGAAAGTGATAAAGGCATCCCTTATGTAGAAACACCTGAAACCATTTTTATAAAAACCTACAAGCGCAATACCGTAAAAGAAGTATACAACAAAGTAGAAGCAGATTTGCTCAAGGGTATTGAATTGATAGATGATAGCTTCTTTAGCAATTCTGGAAAATATCATTTCAATAAAAATGCAGCTTTGGCTTTCGCCTCAAGATTTTATCTCTTCAAGCAGGACTTTGACAAGTGCATTGAGTTCAGCACGCAAATGTTGGGCAGCGATCCAGGCTCATTTGTTCGTGATCTCATTTCGCAAGAATTTCAAAATGCCAGCTCCTCCCCGACTGCCTACCCCCAACTTTATTCTTCCCCTCAACAAAGAAGCAACTTGCTGTTGATGAGAAAAATTTCTCTTGTGCAGCGGCTTGATTTTGCACATGGTCCCACCAACAAAGTATATGACGACATATTTGGCGCCAATCCTTTTGGAGGAACAGACGTGAGGGAAAACCCTTCCTACCAAAAAGGGGAAAATGGCGCCTTTCCGGCCCGGTATGAAAGCCTTTTTGAGCGCAGTAGTCTCAACTCCAACGTGGGTACCCCTTACCACATAGGTATCATGTTTAGAGGAGAAGAGGTACTGCTCAACAGAGCAGAGGCCCTCGCAGAAAAAAATAGAATAACAGAAGCTTTGGCAGACCTGCAAGCACTGGCCAATAAAAGATACAGCGGAGCTACCACAATAACCATCAATGATCTTCGCGATTTCTTTGGCGTGGGAGGCTTTGGCAATGTGAGCAACCGTGCAGTGGTGATCGAATGGTTAATCAGAGAAAGAAGAAGAGAATTCTTAGTACAAGGCATGCGATGGTTTGATATCAAGCGTTATGAAATACCGGTAACCCACACATTGAAAGATGGGTCAACGATTGAACTGAAGAATGACGACCTGAGAAAAGTGTTGCAAATCCCAACTTCAGCTATTGATGTTGGGGGCTTAACGCCAAATCCAAGATGAAATGAAAACAACAACATTTTTATTATTCACTATTTTGCTTTTAACAGGATGCTATCCTGATGAGTCTCTTAATGTACCTATCACTCAAACCAATGTGCAATTGGAAACGGATTTGGATAAGTTTATTGAGACCAACTTTAGAGAAAAATACGGGATGGCCATTCGTTATCGTTTTGTGGACAGGTACATTAAACCCACACAGCGCGTGGCCCCTCCAAAACTAGAAGTAGTTCAACCCATGCTCGATTTCATTCAAAAATTCTGGATAGATCCCTTTCTGGAAGTCCAAAATGGCGAAGCCTATTTCAGATCACATGTACCTTCCGAAGTGGTGCTGCTGGGAGGCTTCATTTATAACGACAATGGAACAGTGGTGCTTGGAACAGCCGATGCAGGTGCTCAAATTACTTTTACTTATGTGAATGCAATTGATCCTGATGACAAAGAGTGGGAAGCGCTGCAACTGCATACAGTATACCATGAGTTTGCTCATATTGTTCACCAAAGGCACAAACTACCTCCTGATTTTGAAAAAATTTCTCCGGCAGGCTATACGAGTCCTGGATTTTGGGTGTCTCTTAGCGATGAAGATGCACTCAAGCGAGGTTTCGTATCGCCTTATGCCACCAGCTCGCCCAATGAAGATTTTGCTGAGACCGTTGCCTTCTTTTTATACAACAAGGACTTTGAAACAGAATTTATGACCGATGAACCCAACTGTCCTACGCCAGAATGCGAAGCAAGAAATGCAGGTCGTAAACTAATAAGAGAAAAGCTAACTGCAATTATGGAACATTATAAAAAAGTGGTAAATGTTGATCTACAAGAGGTTCGTAATGCAGTTCAGGCCAAATTAAATTAAGATGTTGCGATCGCTCATAGCCCTATTTATGTTTTTCTTCATCGCGGTTTCTTGTACGGAAGACAGAGCCGATTTGCCCCCTGTAGAAGAAAGAGTAAAAGAAGCCATCGCTGGTTTAAGGTCAGACCTTACTGCGCCAGCCAATGGATGGAGGCTGGAATATCAACCCACAGAAGAGTCAGGTACATTCTTAATTTTGATGAAATTTACTCCGGATGGCAACGTGCACATCAAATCAGATATCCCTGACAACAATGGAGAATTTTTTGACAACACCATCACTTATCGTATTGACAATGCCCTTGGATTGGAATTGATCCTGGAAACTTATGGCGTGTTTCATTACCTCTTTGAACTGGACCAGGCCACCTTTGGTGGAGAGTTTGAGTTCTTATTTAAAAAGAAAGAAGGTGATGGTTTGATTTTTGAAAGTATTTCAGACACATCGAATCCTACCCAGTTGGTATTTACTCCGGCAGGTGCCAATGATGAAAGTGAATTTTCCAGAGAGATCACAACAAACCTGGCGCAGTTTAATCTGGATAACCCTCAAATTTTTGGCACCATCAACCCTTCTCAACAAATAATTTTAACAGACAAGAACATTTCGGTTTTCTGGACAATAGATTTAACAAAGCGTAACCTTACTGCCGAATTTGCAGGAATTGGGACGACAAGAGATGAGGTGTTGGCCAACACACGGATTACATTGAACCACTTCAGTAAATACACATTATCCAACGGACAGTTGGTATTAGAAAATCCCTTGTCATTTAATTTTAATGGACAATCCAACAATATAAGTGCACTTACCTTAAGCGATTTCAGCCTTACCGGCCCCGATCTTTGCGCCTCTGGGGTAAACAATACCCAACCAAAATACGCTGGACAAACTTCAGGATTAGGGAATGTGAGCCTTGTCAACTCCTTGCTTAGTAACAGAGGGGTCGATTTCACAAAAACAGTATACACCGTTAATGCGTTATTCATTTTTGATGACCAGGGTAATAGTTTGCAAGAGACAGGAAGTATATCTCAAAAATTACCGGGCACAAGTGGCTTTGTTCTTTTCTATGGTGTACAACTTATAAATCCAGCTATTCCTATCTACTCTGTAGGTTTTATAATGGAGGATGGGGAAATCTATGTGCGAGAATATCAACCCACCACCACATCAGTTAATCTCTTCCAAATTAATCTGCTGGATCAATATTACTATTCCGCTACTCCTCCCCTAGGTACGGAACAAGCATTAAAAGAAATTACGGACGAAATATTTGCAAGTGGAGAAATCTACGCCTTCGACTTGCCACAAAATGGTTTAAAGGTCTTTAGATTATACAATCCGTGTAATAAGTACGAATTCTTTTTAATACCCAATTAGAACAGAATGAAACGCTTCAATCAATTTGAAGTGAGATTTTTGAATGATAACTTACTGTCAAATCAAACCTGCAAATGGATTTTGGTAAAATAAAAGGAGATGAATTAGAAAGTGTTGACTTCAGCCTTCATAAAGATCGGGCTGAAACAACAACCCTACTGGAAAGGAATAAAACCAAAAAAAAGCCGGAGGTATTTGTTGGGTGCGCCAAATGGGGTCGCAAGGATTGGGTGGGTAAAATTTATCCCGAAAAAACCAAAGAAACAGATTTTCTTAAACATTACGCTACCCATTTCAATTGTATAGAACTGAACGCCACCTTTTATCGCATGCCGACAGTTAAGCAGGTGGAAGGTTGGAAAAATAAAGTAGGGAAAGGGTTTCAATTCTGCCCGAAGTTCACGGATCAGATATCGCATTACAAAAGATTGAAGGGGGCAGAAGAAGTTACCACACGATTTCTTGAGGGTGTCTCTGCTTTCAAAGATAACCTTGGTCCCATTTTCCTTCAACTGCCGCCCAATTTCACACCCAAAAACTATGAAGCTCTTGAAAGCTTCCTGGATTGGCTCCCCAAAGACATCAGCGTGTTTACAGAATTGAGAAGTCCAAGGTGGTTTGAAGACGAGAATTTTGAGAAGGTATTTAACATGATGGAAAAACATAAAATAGGATCCATCATTACCGATGCTTCTGGACGGAGAGATTGTGTGCACATGCGCCTCACTACACCCTCAGCCTTTATCCGCTTTGTTGGCAACGGCCTTCATCCAACAGATTATACCCGTGTGGATGATTGGGTACAGCGGATTAAATTATGGATGAGTCAGGGAATACAGAAAGTTTATTTTTTCATGCATCAACACGAAGAAATCTATTCGCCTGAGTTAAGTAAATATGTCATCCAGCAATTGAACAAGCATTGTAATACTACAATTCCAGAACCACAATTTGTTGGGAAGGGTTAGTTACAAGTTTCGGGTTCAAAGTTTCAGGTTCAAACTGGCGACCCGCAACTGTAACCCTGAAATATAAACATAGACCTATCAGGCCTTTAAAATCTTCCAAACTATAGATTTAATAGTATCTTCGCTCTAATTTTCTAATAGAATTAATGGATCTTTTCGAAAAATACCCTGTATCAATCTCCAACACGTTAAGCGGAAAAAAGGAAAAATTTGAGCCGCTCAATCCCCCTTTCGTAGGCATGTATTCCTGCGGCCCCACCGTGTACAGTGAGGTGCATCTGGGCAACCTGAGAACCTTTACAGCATTCGATGTAGTATTTCGTTATCTTACCCACATAGGCTATAAAGTTCGCTACGTGCGCAATATTACAGATGCAGGTCACCTCACCAACGATGCAGGTGAAGGGGTGGATAGGATTGAAGAGCGAGCGAGACTGGAGCAACTGGAGCCCATGGAGATCGTTCAAAAGTACACCGTTGGTTTTCATGAGGTGTGCCGTATTTTCAACATCCTTCCTCCAACCATTGAACCTACCGCCACGGGTCATATTATAGAGCAAATTGAAATGATTAAAAAGATCATTGAAAACGGTTACGCCTATGAAGTAAATGGTTCAATCTATTTCGATGTCAATAAGTTATCAGAAAAACACAACTACGGAGAACTCAGTGGAAGAAACATTGAAGAATTGATGGAAGGCACCCGTGCACTCGATCGACAAGACGAAAAGCGAAACCCAATTGATTTTGCCATTTGGAAAGGCGTTTCACCCAATCACATTCAACGATGGCCCTCACCGTGGGGAGAAGGAATACCTGGGTGGCATTTGGAATGCTCTGCAATGGGCACCAAGTACCTCGGAAAGCAATTTGACATTCACGGTGGTGGGATGGATTTAAAATTTCCCCATCACGAATGTGAAATTGCCCAAAGTGTAGGGGCGTATGGAGTCACTCCTGTGCGCTACTGGATGCATTCCAATATGCTTACTGTAAATGGTGAGAAAATGAGTAAGTCAAAAGGTAATTCATTTCTGCCCCACGAATTGTTCACCGGATCTCATCCCCTGCTCACTAAAGCGTACGCACCCATGGCCGTTCGTTTTTTTATGCTGCAATCGCACTACTCCAGCACACTGGATTTTAGTAACGAGGCGCTCAATGCTGCCGAAAAAGGATACAGAAAATTAATGAACGCATTGGACGCATTAAAAGAACTGGATCATCAGGAAACGGGTAAGATCAATGACAGTTTGAAGAATGACCTGGATCGATTGGTGGGTGAATGCTATCTGAGCATGAGCGATGATTTCAATACCGCCAAAACCCTGGCGGTGTTGTTTGAAATGGCAGCCAGGATAAACGATTTCAAATCAGGAAATCAAGATTTACGTGCTGTTGATTCAAATACCTTCAACCACTTCAAAAATACCTACATCACCTTCATTCAGGAGGTATTGGGATTACAAGAAGACAATGTGCAAGACGGACAATTATTGGATGGCCTCATTCAAATGTTGATCGACATCAGAAAGAAAGCCCGCACCGACAAAAACTTTGCATTGTCTGATAAAATACGTGATGACCTGAAAGCCATAGGTGTGCAATTGAAAGATGGGAAAGACGGTGAAATTGATTATGTAGTGGAATAATGTTAACTTAGTAATATTTGTAATTTTTACTAAATATGGACAATGACATATTAAAAATACTTTCGGAAGAGCTAAGGGAGACAAAGACTTTGGTAACCGAGACCAGAAAAATCGCTTTAGCTGCTGAAAAAACGGCTATTGAATCCAAAAGGCAGGCCGATGCTGCCTGGGAGTTGGTAATTATAACTCGTAATCAAGTGCTGCAGGAAATTGCTCACTTAAAACTACCCTGGTGGAAAAAACTAACTGGGCAAACTGCCTAATTTTACTCTAAAATCATTGTTGAAAAAAATTATTATCCTGCCAATTCGCTTTTATCAGCTTAGCATCTCTCCGCTTCTCGGGTCTCATTGTCGTCATACACCCTCTTGCTCGCAATACACCATAGAAGCAATACAAGAATGGGGGGCAATCAAAGGCGCCTGGCTGGGCATGAAAAGAATTGGTCGCTGCCACCCCTGGGGCACCAGTGGGTATGACCCAGTGCCGAAGAAAAAAGAAAGTTAAGTTCGCACAAACTTCAAGGTCTTTGCCGGTGAAGAGTACCAAAAGCTTACGTTCTTTCTATTTCGTCAATTTTCCATCTCAGTTCTTTTGCATTTTATGAGATAAAAAGGATAGACATCATCCATCACATCCATTATTTCAAATAGTCCTGCGTTACCAAATTCCTCTTGTATTGTCCCCCTGTCGTAAAAGAACATTTTTATGCCACCAAATATTTCAAATCTGTCTTTGCCGATGCAAGTCCCCTGACCATAAATTGGTGCCTTCTTTGTAACAGCCGCAAAAACCATAAACCCGTTTTTTGTTAATTGGTTAAAGCAGTCTTGGATTAGTTTTTCTCTTTCTTTTTTGTCCAACAAATGAATTAGAGCGTAACAATATATTCCATCATACAGACTTTTGTCAAATGGCATATCAGTTACAGAGCCATGATAAATAGTCAAGTAGTTCCCAAAATGTTTTTGGGCCAAATCAATGGCAGTTTTGGAAATTTCAATTCCTGTTACAGTCATTCCATTATCCATAAATATTTGCGCATTGCGGCCGTAACCAATACCAGGGATAAGTATGTTTTTTACATCTTGTTCAATAAAGAAGTCACTTGTCAATACAGTAGATTTTGCAGGTTCAAAACCCCACATTTCCTGTCTGTCTTTAAATGCTTCTTCCCAAAATTCTGTCATTGTAAGTAGGTTTTTGAATTTGTTGAGTCATCTATAAAGTTTTAAAAAGAACCAGGATTAATGGGAAATTAAGAAGAATTGAATCTTCGGTTAAGCCAACCTTACCTTAACTTGAGTTTCTTGTTTTAACTTCCAAATCACCCAGGTGACTAAAACAAATGGAGCGGTTAGTGTAATTATTCCCGTCATTGCCAGTCCGATATTTAACAATGTGGAGAGGCATATGGCAAGGGTGATCCACAGAAAATCTTGCCATCTTTTTCCTGTAAGTGCAATGGCGCAAAGTATTGCATTATAGCCCATAAGCCCAGCATTAATTGTCGAAAATGGTTCTGAAAAAAGCCATCCAGCTAAAGAGCCAAAAACAGCAGCATAAACGGCATAAATAGCCATTAGTCTATTGTTTAATAAAATCCCCAATAGAAAAAATAATCCGGTTATCACATTTTCCTGAAACATCACCTGACCAAAACTATTGCTGGATGCAGTTAGAATATCAATGGTATTCTCTGTAAGCTCTGATGAAGTTAATAGTGGAAAGTTAAGAACAAACAATAAGGAATATATCACAAACCAAGTGGCCGCCACAAAGGGTGCGGTAAATGGAGGGATTATCTTCTTTAACAAACTCATCATTAAAGTTGACAAAACAGCACCTACTACCAATGCTAAGAGGGTGACTAAATTAACTTCAAAAAAAAGCAATACGGCTATGCCCGTTAATGTTCCATTAAAACCATAAAGTCCGGTTTGAATATCCTCTTTTGGATACTTCAAAATTAGAGCGGAAGCCGTACCTATTATTGTGCCCAATAGGGCTGCCAATCCTAAAAGCCAGGAGTTGTAAAAAATCCCAATTAAAAATAACATTCCAGAGTAGGTATTATTTTGAAACATTACCTGGCCGATGCCGCGCAAAATCGCTTGTAGAAATCTCATTAAATACGATATTGTGTTATCTGATTTTAGTGTCTTACAACCATGTAATATGACGCCCTACATGAAGCTCACCAAATAGTCCCATTTTTATAAAGCATTCAAGTATTGGGCATTCTATGTAATGAATTTTCATCCCTTAATTTGTTATACAGGTATATGGAATAGCTTAAGAATTTTGAATGGAAGTAATTTTAGGATATTCATCTTTTCAAAACTCGCAATGCAGTGGTATTCTTAAAAAAGAACAAAGCATCGTAGCGCATTGGAACAATAGTGGGCACAAACTGCCTCTCATCTCCTCTGGGATTATATACTACCCCCACTGCTCTATGGCCGATTACCTCTAGGTCTTTATCTATTCGATCCTCTTTGTCAAAAATCAGATAAAAACTCTCGTGATCGATTTGATTCAATTTATATTCTATGCTGTTGGAAACGGCAGGCGGAATAGTCATTTCCTCCATAGGAGCTCCCCAACTCGAGCCTGCCATCACTTTTCCTTCATAGCTGGTAAAGCCGATCAAGAAAACATTATCGCTGCCCAATCCTTCCCGGGAAAGTTGCCCAATGTTTTTCTCACCGGTGCTTTGCATACTGGTGTACTCAGCATCGCCAATATGTGTATTGTGTGCCCAAACAATTCCTTTGGAATTCTCACCATAAAGATTTAATAAATCATTAACGGTGCCACGCATGTGATGAACACGGGAATTCCATGAAACATGTCCTGGGGAGGCGACACTTTCCCTGTAAAACTCCTCAGCATTGTGTACCACGATCGTATTTTGCAACAAATAGAAATAAGCGTCATCGGAAAGTTCTGGAAAATTAGTGCGATTGTCTCTTATATACTCTACCACATTTTTTGTGGCTGCCGCACAATTCTCCTTCCCAGCACGCACGGCATCAGCATATCGCCAACTATCTCCCTTGTGCGGATCGAAACACTTATACTGGTCTTTTACATATGCATAAGCAGACGGGTATGTTGATTCAAGTAAATCCAAAACCACTTTTTTAGAGTTCCATTCATCATATACATCCATGCCATAAAAACCTACTTTCTTATGTTGAGGTAATTTGTCATTGTGATTGCGGAGCCATTCAGCCAATGCCACAACCTCTTCATTGGCCCACATCCAGGTTGGCCACCTGTCGAGCTGTAATAAAACCTCCCGGGCTGAGCTTGCCGTGCCATCCAAATTTTTCACATATTGATTGAGATGGTATAAACTGGCAAAATCACCTTCTACCGCAATAAAGTTAAAGCCTTGCTCTGATATCAGCCTTCGACTTATCTTATCTCGCCATAAGTAGTATTCGTGTGTACCATGACTTGCCTCGCCCAATAATACCAGTTCCTTATCAGCAGCTACAGAAATCAGCCTGTCTAAGCTTGTATCTCCTTCAAGAGGAATGGCTTTCTGATTAATATTTTGCGCTGAAGAAAACATAATGCCAATAAAGAATAAAAACCCTAAAAGGTATTTCGTGGATAATTGATTCATAAACAAATTACGATAAACTTAATCAATATACTTGTCAAGCAATCAATAAGTTATTGTCCTACCAAAATAAATCACATATGCATTACACATATACTGCCATTATCAATGGTAAGGGTATTACTAAATATTCCTTTTGGGGTAGGTGGTTTACGTCTCAGGTTCTTGTCCTCGCCTAAAGACACGAACCTGTGATTTAAGATCGAAAATTATTATCATTTATCCATTCCAATTCTGGGATCAGGATCAATTTTAATTTGATATTCCTTAGGCGGTGTGGCATGTAACAAATGTTGTACAAAATAGTCCCAACGCCTTCGCATGATGTAGTAACTATCAATTCCATAACCATGACGGGCATTAGGAAGCAATAAAAAATCAAAGTCTTTGTTTGCTTTTATCAACGCATCTGCAACCAGATACGTGTTGTAAGGAGGAACATTGTCGTCCATACCTCCGTGTATAAGCAAAAGCTTTCCCTTCAAATCTTTGGCAAAGGTCTGATTAGCTTGTTTCTCATAGTTTGATTTGCCACTATCGTCCGAGGTTTCCAAACCGATATACCTTTCTCCCCAGTCATCTTCATAATTTCTGTTATCATGATTTCCTGACTCTGAAATTCCAACTTTAAAAAAATCCGGGTATTTAAACATCGCAGCTGCCGTTGCAAACCCTCCACCAGAGTGCCCCCAAATCCCTACCCTCTCCAAATCGATAAATTCAAATCTTTCTTCCAGTTGCTTTAAAGCAGAAATCTGATCGGGCAATGTGTTTTCTCCCATATTGCCGTAACAAGCATCGTGAAATGATTTTGATCTTTTAGGGTTGCAACTCCCCTCCAGTTGCACCACAATAAATCCCAGTTCCGCCAATGCCTGGCAATCCCTTCTCGCGGAAGAAAAGTTCCATGCACCAACACTACCTCCTTGTGGCCCAGGATAGATGTAGACGATTACCGGATATTTAGTGGAGGCACTCATTTTTGTTGGTTTAAATAAAAGGCCATACAAATCCCATAGGTTATCGGCAGATTTTACAGTAAATGATGTTGGCGGTTTCCACCCTGTTGCCTCCAGGCGCGAAATATCCATTTTCTCCAAAGTAGTAATCAATTTACCCTTGGTATCCCTCACCTCATAAACCGCTGGAACATCGGGTTGGGAGTAGGAATCAATAAAGTATTTTCCATTAGGAGAAAAAGTTACCGTATGATCGCCTTCATTTGGTGTCAATAGTTTTAAATTCTTGCCACTAAAATCCACACTATAAAGGAAACGATAATAAGGATTTGATCCCTTACCACCCGCTTGAAAATAGATCACTCTGTTCTTCTGGTCAACATTCAGTATTTTTCTTACTACATAATTGCCAGCAGTGATTTGATTTTTTAATAATCCGGTATTTGCATCATAGAGGTACAGATGCCCCCAATCGCTTCTTTCAGAATACCATATTACCTCGTTGGTTTTGGAAAGATATCTCCAGCTTATAGCATCCTGACCTGATTCAAATTGGGTATCCACTTTCTCCTCAAAAATGTCTCGCACTTCACCGGTTTCGCAATTGGCTATACGTACATTTTCTTGCTTATGATCACGGCTGGTGGAAACAAAAACCAGTTGTTTGCTATCGTCACTCCATGCCACATCAGCAAGCCTGCCTCTTATCGAAATATCATCTGACAAGGATGCCCTTCTTTGGTCAGGTTGCATTTTAAATCGGATTATTTTCGGTTCATCACTTATGTCAATAACGATCCTGTGAATTTTAATGATCTCCGAATCCCCGGGAAGTGGATATTTCCACTCTTCTAACTCAGGTGCTCCTACTTTGGTTTTTACCAGATACATACTATTGATATGTCGCTGATCTTGTTGATAGGTGGCTATCTTTTTTGAATCAGGTGACCAGCTTAAAACGGGCTTGTCACTATGAGTCCATCCGGCATTGTCAGTTGCATAGCCAAAATCCTTAACGCCATCTCTTGTTAAAGCTATTTCTGTGCCGGTAGCTCTGTCCCTTATCCATAAATTCCAATCTCTTAGAAAGGCAATGTACTTTCCATCGGGTGATACCGCTTCGCTCTCTGACGGTTCACCATCATCCCATTTAATTGATGCGTTTTCGAATAATTCTTTCTTAGAATTTGCAGTGATCTTATCACCCCGGGTTGGGTCAAATAACTTATATGTAACCCCGCTTTCAGTTAAGCATCTGTACCATAATTTGTTATTGGGTAACCATTGTGGTTGGATTGCATTATCAACATACTTGTTTGTATTGCCGCTTAGCATTTCGGAAGCATGCTGGTAATCGGCTTCAGTAAGCACTTTCCCACTTTGCCCGTGAGTCACATAACCAACCATTAAAAACAAGGCAGCAAGGAAAATAAATTTAGTCTTCATAATAGTCGCAAATTTGAATATGTTAAAAGTACAATATCTTCCCTACTGCAACATACACTCCTTTAAAGATATTTTTTTGCGACAGTCAGGTATTACAACCTGACCAAACGAAGTGTTCTGAGCTACCTCACTCTCCATCCAGGGTTCATGTCCACACCACCCGATATAGGAATATTGTGTGACTGGTAACAATTTTATATGCGTATCCAATATACTCCATTTCCGATGTGAAGGATATTCCTGATGCAATCCTTGTAGGTAAGGGGTTCCTTCAGTCTGGTTAAGTTTTTCAGTCCAAGGTTAGTGACAACACCGAAATTTAAGATCAAATCATGCACACTATCAAATCATGTTGTAGCTCGTTGCTCATTTAATATTTGTCTGAATCCAGCTTTTGATCTGATCAAACGTAAACTCACCTTTAGCCGTGTTCATAACGAATTCATATTTGGCCTTTTGGTCTATCGATATATCCTGTTTATTTTCTTTAAGGATTAATCTCATAAGGACATAAGCTGTTCTTTTGTTCCCGTCAATAAATGGATGATTAGAAACAATACTTTCGAATACTGCTGCTGCTTTATCTAAAGCAGTTGGATAAAGCTCATTACCGTCAAAAGTTTGATAGGGTCGGCCAATTGCTGACTCCAAAGCACCTTTATCCCTTATTCCCTTTGAACCACCAAATTTTTCAATTAGTATATTATGTATCTGTTCGACCTCCCAAATATCGATCATTTAGCAAGGCGTTCGAGCAATTGTTTATCCTCAGATAATATATCCCGAAGGTTTTTAGCTAAAATCAGTTTGCCGGAAGTTTGATTTTCAGCTTGTTTCAAAAAATCCAATATATCTTGAAGAACACTTTCTGGAACTTTGTCCAGGGATTTCTGAATCTCTGATTTTATTTCTTTACTTGTCATAGCAATCTGATTACTTATTCAAATTTAAGAAATTCTATCGATTATTTTAAGTGGTTGGCGATGGGCCAATCCAAGGTTCGTTTCCTCACGAACCTCCACAGTCTGATCCCAAACCTGGGTAGGAGATAAAGGTTTCTACTTTTCCGCCATCCCCACTTTATTTGTAAATTTGAGGATTGCCCTTTTCAGAAATGCTCAAAATTGACTCCCATACACACATCCTTCCCAAAAAATTGCCCCAGTGGAGGGATAAATTTGGGTATGGCGATTTCATCTACCTGCAGCACCACAAAAAAGGAGCTGCCAAAATGATGAAGGGCAATCAGTTTTTTAGAGAAATTCAGGAGAACTCCTGGGATCCGGAATTGAGGATAAAGGAATACAAAGCATTCAATACCAAAGTACAGGTAGTGTGTACCATCCCAGTGATGTTTTCCTACTGGGCCAAACCCCACGATTGCCTTACCATCTCTGAATTCTTAAATGACCATATAGCAGAAATTGTAACGACATACCCGAAAAACTATATTGGGTTGGGTACCGTGCCAATGCATGACGCAGAATTGGCTGTCGAAGAATTGGAACGTTGCAAAAAAATCGGATTAAAAGGAATTCAAATTGGTTCCAACATTAATAATGAAAATCTAAATGAAGATCGATTCTTTCCCATTTTTGAAGCTTGTGAAAAATTAGGTATGGCTGTGTTGGTTCACCCATGGAACATGATGGGTATGAAACAAATGCAACGGTACTGGCTTCCCTGGCTGGTGGGTATGCCTGCTGAAACATCACGGGCCATGTGTTCCATGATTTTTGGAGGAATTTTTGAAAGACTGCCAAAATTGCGGGTGAATTTCGCACATGCGGGTGGCTCATTCATGTCAACCATTGGTCGTATTGAGCATGGCTTCAATTGTCGCCCCGACCTGGTGGCGATTGACAATAATGTAAACCCCCGCAACTACCTGGGGAAATTTTGGGTTGATTGCATTACGCATGATGCCATGATGCTGGAGTATGTGATCAAACTACAGGGCACCAAAAGAATAACATTAGGATCAGATTATCCGTTTCCATTGGGAGATTTGGAGATTGGCAAGTTTATTGAAGAGATGGACATCAGTCAGGAAAGCAAAGAGGATATATTTTGTAACTCCTCCCTCGAGTGGCTTGATTTAGATAAGAAGCAGTATGTCTAATTTTAGCAAAGTGAAAACAATAATTTCCATACTATTTGTTCTGATGTTCCCTCTCATGGTGGTTGCTCAATCGCAGGAACAAAAGATTCGTGATTTCGAGCTTCAACGTCAGGTAGCAGAAAAACAAGCCTACAACGCTTTGCTTGACTCTGCAGTATCTCTTTCACAGCAAGGAGAGTACTTACTGGCTGATAGCAAATTCCGTCAGCTCTTGCGTTCAACCAAAAGTGTTCCTTCTGATCTTGTTTATCATTTTGGCGAAAATTCATTTCACTTAGGTAATTTCAAACAAAGTGTGGACTGGTTGAATAAGTACATTCAATTAAAAGGTACCACTGGGCAATATTCTGCGCAAGCTATTGACCGACTGAAAAGCGCAGAAGAAGGACTGATGAAAGAAAGGCTTATTGAATCGAAACAAGCAGGCCAGGTACTTTCTCAAGACTACAACATAGATTGTGGCCCTACGGGTAAAGTAACCTGCCCGGTTTGCAAGGGATCGACTGTGATCATAAAAAAAGGATACGTGAGCGACACCTACAAAACATGCCCCTATTGTCATAAGCTGGGTTATCTTTCATGTGAAGATTACAACCTGTTATTGAAAGGACAACTGCAGCCTTCTACCACAAACCCCTGATTAGCAACCCACTGACCTATAATAAGTTAGATTGCTAAAAATTCAATTTTTCCGTAAATTTGCAGCATCATTTTTTTTGACCAATGGCCCTTTACAACCGTATTGACAAGCGAATATTAAAAGATCAGTTGAAGGACATCCCTTACCGCAGGAGTACCCTTTCTTTTTACAAATACCACCAGATTGCTGACCCAAAGGCTTTCCGTGACGAACTCTATGCGGGGTTGGACGCCCTGCAAATATGGGGCAGAATATATGTGGCACACGAAGGGATCAATGCCCAGATTAGTGTTCCCGCTCAGTACTTTAATGATTTTAAAACGTACTTATACAGTATTCCTTTCCTCAACAATGTAAGACTAAACATCGCTGTTGATGACGATGGTAAATCCTTTTTCAAATTAAAAATCCTGGTTCGTAAAAAGATTGTTGCAGACGGCCTCAATGACGATTCTTTTGACGTGACCAATTCAGGCCATCACCTGGACGCACAATCATTTAATCAATTGAGTGAAGACCCCTCCACTGTCATTGTGGATATGCGCAATCACTATGAAAGTGAAGTAGGGCATTTTAAAAATGCTATTTGTCCGGATGTGGATACGTTTAGGGATGCACTACCAGCCGTAGAAAAAATACTGGAAGCAGACAAAGAAAAAAATGTGATCATGTATTGCACCGGAGGCATCCGATGTGAAAAAGCAAGTGCGTGGTTGAAGCACCGTGGGTTTCGGAATGTATTCCAATTGAATGGTGGAATAATTGAATATGCAAGACAAGCAACAGAATTAGGGCTTGAAAATAAATTCGTTGGCAAAAATTTTGTTTTTGATGAGCGATTAGGAGAAAGAATTTCCGATGACGTTATCAGCGTTTGTCACCAGTGTGGAAAACCATGCGATACCCATACCAACTGTAAGAATGATGGGTGCCACCTTCTTTTTATACAATGTAATGAATGTGCCGAGAATCTAAATGGTTGTTGCTCTGTCGAGTGTAAAGAAATAATTGAGCTTCCTGAGGAAAATCAAAAAGTATTGCGGGCCGGCATTAATAAAGGACGACAGGTATTTAAAAAAGGTAGATCTGAAAAAATCCTCTACAAAGCCAATATCAAATGATTGCACGCATAGGCATCATTAATGTTTCAGACAGAGCAAGCAAGGGCATCTATGAAGACTTGCCGGGCAAAGCCATTGTCGATACCCTTAACGAGTACCTCACGAGTGCCTGGGAGAAAGAATATGCCATCATACCGGATGAACAGGATTTGATCGAGCAAACACTGATTGATATGGCCGATAATAAAAGGTGTTGCCTGATCGTGACATCGGGTGGCACGGGTCCGGCCTTGCGTGATGTAACTCCGGAGGCCACAGAGGCCGTTTGTAGTAAAATGATGCCGGGATTTGGCGAACTGATGCGGTCAGTAAGCCTTCAATATGTGCCTACAGCCATTCTTTCGAGGCAAACAGCTGGAATACGAAACAGTACGCTTATTGTAAACCTTCCAGGGAAACCAAAAGCCATCCGGCAGTGTTTAGATGCAGTATTTCCGGCAATCCCATATTGTATCGACTTACTGGAAGGCCCATTTCTGGAATGCAATGAAGAAATTATAAAACCTTTTAGGCCAGCAAAAGTATAAGATACCATGGCAAGGATAAAATACTATTACGATACCGAAACGTGCAAATACGAAAGGGTTAAAACCACCACAGGGGATATTATTCTTAATACCCTGGGAATCATGTCACTTACCTTGATTATGGCTGTGGGCCTGCTGCTGCTTTATACGGCTTATTTCGAATCACCAAAAGAGTTGCTGCTCACCAACGAAGTAAAAGAGCTTGAATATTATTATGATAACCTGGGCAAGGAAGTAAAGCAGTTGGATGCCATTCTTGCCAAAATGGAACACCGTGACGATAACATCTATCGGGCAGTATTGGGAGCCGAACCCATTGAGGCCTCTATTAGAAATGCAGGAGTTGGAGGTGTGGACCGTTATCAGGATATCAAGAATAAAGGCATCGCCCACGAGGATATCATCGTGAAGTTGAGCGAGTACGTAGACAAGCTGAAGCGGAAGGTATATATAGAATCCAAGTCTCAGGATGAAGTGGTACAACTGGCTGTAAAAAAAGAACAATTGTTTGCAGCTATTCCCGCTATTCAACCTATCTCCAATAAAGAATTGATAAGGCTTTCCTCAGGTTATGGAATAAGATTTCACCCGATTTATAAAGTAAAGAAAATGCATACAGGCATTGATTTTTCAGCCCCAATTGGAACACCCATTTATGCTACTGCCGATGGAGTGGTAGACCGTGTCGATGTGAGTTTCAGCGGGTATGGCAAAAGCGTAGAAATAGATCACGGATTTGGTTATAGAACCCGCTACGCCCATATGCACGGATTCGCAGTAAAGAAAGGGCAAAAGGTGAAACGAGGAGAATTGATTGGCTATGTAGGAAATACCGGACTTTCCACTGCCCCTCACCTGCACTATGAAGTCTTCATTAACGACAAAACCGTAAATCCTGTTCATTACTTCTTTAACGACCTCAATCCGGCAGAATACGAAAAGATAATAGAATTGGCTTCAATAGAAAATCAATCACTGGGCATGTAAAACATAAGGTTTAACTCTTTACAGCCAATGACCCTTCCCATTTAGAGTTAAAATCTTTAATTACTGTTGAATTTCGCCCCATAAATCTGGAATTTACAACATGATTCGTGTTGTAATCTGCCTGTTATCTATTGTTATGCCCTTTGTAGCCATAAGTCAGGGGTGCAGCGATGCGGGGTTTTGTACTATGGGGGCCATGAAACCCGACCAGCCTTTCAATAAAAAGGTAGAATTCAAACTTCGTTCAATGGAATTCAGCTTCTATCGGGGCACTACGACTACCTCCCCAATTGTGTATGTAGCAACCGCAGATTTAAATTTTAGCATTACTCCAAAAACTTTTTTCCAGATCAAACTCCCCTATCAGGCCGTAAAAGGAAATTTTGGCAAAACAAGTGGAATGGGTGACATCTCTTTGAGCCTGACACAAAGCTTAAAAACAACTGACAAATACGATATTAATTTTACAGTGGGAGCTAAAATTCCTTCCAATAAAGCAAATCTTTCAGACCCCACACGGAACAACATTGATTTCCCTATGTATTACCAAACCAGCCTTGGAACGTATGATTTCATTACTGGAATTTCGTTAAAGACAAGGGATTGGTTATTTGCTACAGGGCTGCAACATCCATTCAATAAAAATGAAAATACATTTGTTTGGGAAGAGTGGAAGGAACCTGTCTATCCTGATTTCAATTATGTGAAAACCTACAATCAATCCAACCGGTTAAAACGAGGGACTGACATTATGTTTCGGGCTGAACGGAATTTTAGGTTTTCCCGGTTTAACGTTTCCTTAGGAGCACTGCCTATTATTAGAATTGGCAAAGACTCAATATTAGATCCTGTTACCGGACTTAGAAAAAAACTGGATGGCACTACAGGCATGGCATTCTCCATCATAGGCACATTTGGGTATAGCTTCAATGTGCGTTCAGGAGTTCGTTTGTTAATGGGGGTAAAGCTTAAAGACCGGGACGTAAATCCTGACGGGCTCACCCGCGATATGGTGTCAACGGTAAGTTATTACTATAGGTTCTGATATGAAAAAGCATATTTTTCATTTTCTCGTATTCTTCTTTCTTTCGTTTTCTTTACTGGCACAAGATGGGAAA
The DNA here is from genome assembly GCA_964409415.1 of uncultured Ohtaekwangia sp. Taxonomy (GTDB): domain Bacteria; phylum Bacteroidota; class Bacteroidia; order Cytophagales; family Cyclobacteriaceae; genus ELB16-189. Next base: position 234,206 of record CAYPDF010000003.1, read on the forward strand.
TTAGAAACCCTTGATGCCTTACTGTTGGATGCTAACTACACAGAGGTAATCCGTATTACGGAAGGCTTGAGTGTGGGTAACAACCTGGCGGATATACAGATAAACTGCAAAAGAGCCCAGGCACTTATTCGCTCAGGTCAACTGGACGAAGGGCGCAAACTCATTGATAAACTTTCTATTGAAGCAGACAAACTCACCGATGATAATGGATTGGCATCTGCTCTCGTAAGCTGCAGTAAGGGTACCCTTTATCTTAACGAAGGTAGAAATGACCTGGCGCTAGAGTCCCTTCAATCATCCATTGAATCCTTTGAACGATCCGGCCACAGCACTTCATTGGATGCCGCTGAAGCCATTGCCACATTAGGTATCGTTTATAATGTAACCGGTAAATCACAGCAGGCAGAAGAGCAACTTTTAAAAGCGCTATCGTTGAGAAAAGAAGCTTTGCCAGAAAGCCACGAACTTATTGCCGCCACCTACAATGACCTGGGTTTGGTATACACTACCCTAGATCCAGAGAAAGCCCTGGATTATTATGATCAGTCCTTAGTGATATACCAACAACTGCATGAAAAAAACCATCCAAAAATTGCTATCGCTAATACCAACCTGGGGGTGATATATCGTGAACTTGAATTTTATGGAGATGCGGTTAATAGTCTGGAAACTGCTTTGACTATTTGGGAGAAAGTATATCCCCAGGCGCATCCTTCAAAAGCCTTTGTGCTTTCTAACCTGGGGCAAACTTATGTGAAAATGGGTGACACCAAAGTGGGTGAAGGTTATTTCGATCGCGCCCTGAAAATGTATGAAGCGAGCTATGGAGATAAACACCCGGATATTGCCTCCACGTTAAACGCAATTGGCAACATTAAGCTTTCACAGCGAAAGTATGATGAGGCAATCAATTACTTCCAAAGAGCCCTGCAAGCCAACATTAAAGACTTCAACAATGGCGATCCCACTGTTAATCCTAACGGAGAGAATTATTATAATGGAAATGTACTTTTGTACTCACTTCTTTTCAAAGCAGAAGCATTTGAGGCCAAATATTTTGGTGCCACCTTGAAATTTTCTGATCTGCTCCTAAGCATGGAGTCGATTAAGAAATGTGATGTACTGATAGAAAAACTTAGAAATCAAATCAATAGTGAGAGTGACAAACTTGCCCTAGGTGTTGTTGCCAATGGCGTCTATGCCGATGGGGTGAGAGTAGCCCAAACCCTGGCTTTGAATGCCTGGAAGAAAAAGCCATTCAGAGAATTGATGTTCTATTTTGCGGAAAAAAGTAAATCTGCTGTCTTACAGGATGCCATCTCAGATTCCAATGCGAAATCATTCGCAGGCATTCCATCAGCACTTTTGGAAGAAGAGAAATACCTTAAAGCCCTGGCAGCCTATTGTAACCAACAACTTGCACAAAAACCCTCATCTGAGGAAGAACAATCATTGCGTGATATTTTATTTAAGGTAAACCGCGATTATGAAGCATTTGTAAAGAATCTTGAAGAAAAATTTCCGGAGTACTACAACCTAAAGTTCAACTCTGCCTCCCCTTCCATTGCCGAGATTCAGGCCAGGTTGGATTCCAAAACGGTAATTCTCAGCTATTTTATTGATGAAAAGAATAGTCGGCTTTATACCTTCATTATTTCAAACCAGAAGTACAAAATTAAAGACATCGAAATACCAGATGATTTTGATAAGCTGATCACAGGGCTTAGAAACAGCCTCTTCTACAATGAAATAGACACCTACATACACACCGCGGAAAAATTATCAAAGATCATAGTACCCCCTTTGCCAGGAGGCATTAGCCAACTGGTTATTATTCCTACAGGCCGCATGGGTGTAGTTCCATTTGAAGCATTGTTCAGCCAATCGGTAAAAGGCATCACGGATTATGGTAATCTGCCTTACTTGTTAAATGATTACAGTATCAGCTATGAATTTTCAGCAGGTTTAATTCTTCAAAAGACCAACAGCGCCATACCATCTACAACACCCCCTTCTATTATGCTCTGTGCCCCTGTAGAATTTACTTCCAACAGCAGCCTTAGCACTTTGCCCGGTACTGAAGAAGAAGTAAATGAGATTGCTCAACTTTTTAGTTCGCGCAATCTGAAAAGTAAGACCCTCATCAAAACACAAGCGGATGAGGATCAAATCAAGTCTGCCTCCATAAAAGATTATAAATATCTCCACTTTGCTACCCACGGCATAGTGGATGAACAAAATCCTGAGCTTTCAAGAATATTTTTAAATCGGAGTGCGAATGAGGATGGGAATTTGTATTCCGGAGAGATTTATAATCTTGAATTAAACGCAGACTTAGTCGCACTTTCTGCCTGCGAAACCGGCCTCGGTAAGATCTCAAAGGGGGAAGGTGTAATAGGGCTTTCCCGAGCGCTTGTATATGCAGGAGCACGTAGCATTATTGTATCATTTTGGAACGTTGCGGATGCCTCCACCTCCCAATTAATGAGGGATTTTTACAGTCAATTACTGACCAACAATAACAACGATTTTTCAAGTGCATTAAGAGTGTCAAAACTGAAGATGATCAAGGGAAAATCCTATTCTGCCCCTTATTATTGGGCACCCTTTGTGATCATTGGATTTTAGACTTAAAACAAGAAAACCTCAAAATTAAGCTAATTTCGAGGTTTTCTTGTCAATATTCCCTGACCAACCAGTAGTTAGTGGTGATACCACTCCTACTGTGAAGGGTCAGGTTCACACAGTTTTAACGCTATGGCAAAAAAGCTTATTGACTGTGTATTAGAGAACCCTAAGATAGCCGCTTCGGTTTCAATTTTCCTACAAAAAATCTAAAACTTTGTTTAACCTGAAAAATTGGCCTTTTTTGTGACAAATTTACATGGTAGAAGACAACTATAAACAACGAGGGCTCCGCAACAAGCTGGTCAAAAAACTACGTTTAAAGGGTATAAAGGATGAGCGGTTATTAGCCGCCATAGGAAAGGTGCCCAGGCACGTATTTTTTGATGATGCCCTGCTGGTTCACGCCTATGAGGACAAAGCCTTTCCGATTGGCGAAGGGCAAACCATTTCGCAGCCCTATACCGTAGCGTTTCAAACTGAAAAGCTAAACGTGAGGCCGGGAGACAAAGTGTTGGAAATCGGCACTGGATCGGGCTATCAGGCCTGTATCCTTATGGAATTGGGGGCAAAACTATATACTATTGAGTACAACAAGACCTTATTCGAACGCACAAGGGTATTTTTACCTCAATTGGGCTATTCACCCCATTTTATTCACGGTGACGGATCTAAGGGTCTGCCCTCAAAAGCCCCTTTTGACAAAATTTTAGTGACGGCCGGGGCTCCGGTAGTTCCTACTGCCCTCACAGAGCAACTGTCTGAGGGGGGAGTATTGGTGATTCCTGTAGGCGACAGGGAAAGGCAAAAGATGTTGAAAATCACAAAACGGGGCGACCAGTTAGTAGAAGAAGCATTTGACTATTTTGCTTTTGTGCCGCTAAAGGGGCAGCAGGGATGGAAGTAAGCCCATTCAATAACATCTCTTTTCATTCCTGGTTGGCGAACATATTCATACTATGTAGTCGGTTATCCATGCCATTTGGTGGTATTTTTTTATGATTTTTGCTAAACTGATTACCAAGCCCATATTACTATTATTATTTAATGACTCGAAAAAAGAAGCATCCCAGAGAATCATTGGTTAGCATGACCGAGTTGGTGTTGCCCAACGATACCAATACATTATCCAACCTCATGGGCGGAAGACTTATGCACTGGATGGATATTGTTTCGGCCATATCCGCGCAGAAGCACTCCAACCAGGTAGTGGTGACCGCCTCTGTGGACAATATTTCTTTTAAGTCTCCAATCCAATTGGGTAATGTAGTAACCTTAAAAGCAAAGGTTACGCGTGCATTTAACACGTCCATGGAGGTAAAGATTGAAGTAGAAGCCGAAGACATTCCTTCCAATAAAAAAGTGGACAGCAACCTTGCTTACTTCACTTTTGTAGCGCTGGATAATGAGGGCCGCCCTACACCGGTGCCTGAGGTAGAACCTGAAACTGAGGACGAAAAAATACAATTTGAGGGTGCCCTGCGAAGAAGGCAGCTCCGCCTGATACTTGCACAACGGATGAACCCGAGGGACGCCAATGAATTAAAGTCTCTTTTCGACATTCAAACCTGAAATAATTTATGAATAGCGTAGAAGCCACCTTTACGGAAGATCTCTATTTACTTCCCTTACCCACCACTGTTGTTATCAACTCAAAATGGAAAGAATTGGGTGAAAAGGAGATCATGCTACTTTCCAAAATTTTGAATTCTGTTAAATTAAGCCTGGCGGGCGTACGTATTGTTGAAATGAAATCCTTGGACCTATCTCAGTGGAAAGAGAAACCTACCCGATTAATAGGATTCGGAGTATCTGCTCCCGGGGTGCTAACTTATGAGGTGGTAACCACTCCCAACACAAAATTGGTGCTGGCTGATGACCTTATGGTACTGTTTAATGACGATCAATTGAAAAAGAAGCTGTGGGCCAGTCTAAAACAGATGTTTTCTTTATAACCGTCAAGGCACAAGTTATATTTTAATTTTTTGATGCTTATTCTATCTTTGCGGAGCTTTTAAAAGCCCTGCCCGTTTATAAAAACGGGCATTTGAGTATTAATTAATCTAACCTTTATGCAGACTGTATTGTATGTTATGCCCCTTCTAGGCTTGTTGGGGATGTTGTATGTAATTTGGAAAAGTGCCTGGGTGTCCAAACAAGATGCCGGTACTGACAAAATGAAAAAAATTGCCGGCCATATTGCCGAAGGAGCAATGGCCTTTTTGAAAGCCGAATACAAAGTATTGTCTGTATTTGTGTTATGTGTGGCCCTTCTTTTGGCCTTTACAGCCAGCAGCGAAAACTCTTCTCCCCTTGTCGGAATATCATTTGTGTTGGGTGCGTTTAGCTCTGCGTTAGCTGGTTTTATTGGTATGCGTGTAGCCACGAAGGCCAACGTGCGCACTACACAGGCCGCACGCACTAGCTTAGGTCGTGCCCTCGAAGTTGCATTTACAGGAGGATCCGTAATGGGTATGGGCGTTGTTGGGATTGGTGTTCTCGGATTAAGTGTCCTTTTTATTATTTACGCTTCTGTTTTTGGTGTTGATACGCAAGCCAATCTGACACAGGTAATCACTGTGTTGACCGGCTTCTCGTTTGGTGCCTCTTCTATTGCCTTATTTGCCCGTGTGGGAGGTGGAATTTATACAAAAGCCGCTGACGTAGGGGCCGACCTTGTAGGTAAAGTGGAAGCAGGTATTCCTGAAGATCATCCCCTGAACCCTGCCACCATTGCTGATAACGTGGGCGACAACGTGGGAGACGTAGCCGGTATGGGTGCCGACTTATTTGAATCCTACGTAGGATCTATCATTGGTACCATGGTATTAGGTGCCGCATTTATGGTTCCTGGCTTCTCTGATAATTTTAGTGGGCTTTCTGCCGTATTGTTACCATTGGTATTGGCGGGTACAGGCATCGTAATGTCGTTTATTGGTACCTTCTTCGTAAAGGTGAAAGAAGGAGGTGATCCGCAAAAAGCATTGAACACGGGCGAAATCATTTCTTCCGTGATCATGATTATTGCTTCATGGTTTATCATCAAGTGGTTATTGCCTGCGGATGGATGGTGGTTTAAAGATCCATTATACGCCTGGGCCGATCCTGAAAAAGGAAACTTCTACAGTTCAACAGGTATTTTCATTGCTACCGTTATCGGATTGGTGGCCGGTTTATTGATAGGACTGGTAACAGAATATTATACAGGTATGGGTAAAAAACCTGTGCTGTCTATTGTTCGCCAATCCTCCACAGGTGCCGCTACCAATATCATTGCAGGCCTTGGTGTAGGAATGATGTCGACTGCTATTCCTATTCTGATTCTTGCCCTGGCGATTATTGGTGCATTTAATTTTGGCGGACTATACGGTATTGCTATTGCTGCGGTAGGTATGCTTTCTAACCTTGGTATTCAGCTTGCAGTGGATGCCTATGGACCTATCTCTGACAATGCAGGTGGTATTGCTGAGATGTCTGAATTACCTAAAGAAGTACGTCAAAGAACAGATAAATTGGATGCCGTAGGAAATACTACTGCTGCCATAGGTAAAGGTTTTGCCATCGGTTCTGCTGCACTTACTGCCCTTGCTTTGTTTGGTGCCTTTATGACAACGGCACACTTAGGCTCAATTGACGTATCCAAAGCCAATGTGATGGCCGGTTTATTCATTGGAGGCATGCTACCATTCGTATTCTCTGCATTATCAATGGGTGCTGTTGGTCGTGCTGCTATGGCCATGATTGAAGAAGTAAGGAGACAGTTTGCTAACATCCCTGAATTGAAAGCTGCTCTTGGAGTGATGAGAAAAAATGGCGACAAGGATATGAAGGAATGGAGTGCTGAAGATCAGCAAACATTTCACGATGCAGATGGAAAAGCTGAATACGGAAAGTGTGTTGATATATCTACCAAAGCTGCCCTCAGAGAGATGGTGCTACCAGGTATCATGGCAATTGCTGCTCCTGTAATTATTGCTTTCATGCCCGGTTTTGGAGTAGAGTCTTTAGGTGGAATGCTGGCGGGTGTAACGGTTTGTGGTGTGCTTATGGCCATCTTCCAATCCAACGCTGGTGGTGCTTGGGACAATGCCAAAAAGAGCTTTGAAGAAGGTGTCGATATCAATGGAGAGATGTACTACAAAAATTCAGAGCCTCACAAAGCAGCCGTGGTGGGTGATACCGTAGGAGATCCTTTCAAAGACACCTCCGGACCTTCATTGAATATTTTATTAAAACTAATGTCGGTAGTGGCTCTGGTGATCGCTCCACTACTGGTAAAATCTGATGAAACGACAGTCTCTAAAGCCATTCCTGAAACAAAAACAGAAATTGTGGCCGAAAGTGCTACCGTCATTCAGGCCGTAAAATAGGTTTTCGCTTCCCAGTAGTTTGAGCACCCGGAGTGGTCTGACCAGTGCAGGCTTAAGTAATCACTGGTCTGACGACTAATAGCTACGCAGGGAATAGCCTGGAGTTAACAGTAAAGGTCATGCCAGTGCATGGCCTTTTTTATTTATCCCAAAATTGACATTAGGAATGACAATTTTGCCCTTCGGGTGACGACTCCTGACGATTTCGGCAGGAATGTCAGGACAAAGAGTAAAAAAGTCATTAGACTTTTTTGGATTAATTTTAGGCCATGCACAAATCATTAACTATCTCAAGCCTACTTCTTTTTGGAGTGATCTGTATCAATGCGCAAGACATCACCGGAAGGTGGAAAACAATAGATGATGAAACCCACGAGGAAAAGTCAATTGTAGAGATCACAGAACGCAACGGTAAAATATATGGCAAGATCATCAAGTTGTTCAGGGCACCTGATGAAGACCCTGATCCATTGTGTAGTGAGTGTCCCGAAGATGATATACGATTTAATAAGAAGGTTTTGGGCATGGAAATTATTCAGAATATGTCTCCGGAAGATGATGGCTTTAGTTTGGAACCATCCTTGACCCCAAGGTTGGCAAAATTTATCGTTGCAAACTTTGGATGGAAGGAGATGATCTAAAAGTAAGGGGTTACTGGGGACCATTTTACCGTACACAAACATGGCATAAGTACCAATGACCACGGTTTATCTGAATTTAACGATCTTTAACCCAGAAAACATCCATTCATCACTAAACAAGGTTACCAGCAGTGGCATTTAGAGTATTCAAATCAGGTTCTACGATGGACGAAAAAGAGATCTTTGAGAGAATTCAAAAAGGTGATGAGAAGGCTCTTGAGTTCATTTACAAGAAATACTATCGGATGATGACCAAATTGGTCATGACCAATAGTGGAACAGAAGATGAGGCCAGGGACGTATATCAGGATGCCCTTGTGGTATTCTGGCAAAAGGCCAGGTCTGGCAAACTTGTTTTAACCTCAAAGATCAGCACATACGTATACAGTATATGCCAGAACTTATGGAGGAAGGAACTGGAAAGAAAAAAGCGGCTTTCCCATGAAGCTAAAGATTCTTCAGTAACGATAGACATGGATAGCCCTGAAAGAGAAAAGATAATGGCCAGGTGTTTGAATCAACTTGGTGAAACTTGTAGGAAGGTTTTGATGTATTATTATTTTGATGAAATGTCGATGCAGGAAATAGCGGATCGGTTGGGATTTGCAAATACGGATACTGCAAAGACGAAAAAATACAAATGCAAACAGAAATTAGATGAATTAATAAGATCTCAGTACTCTGAGAAAGACTTTTTAGATTAAGATAATGAGCCAATTTGAATTAGTAGAAGACTACCTGACCAACCGTTTGGATGACGGAGCAAGAATAGCATTTGAGGAGCAAATGAATGCGGATCCTCAATTGAAAGCGGAGGTCAACTTACAGAAAGGAATTATTGAAGGGGTGAAGTCGGCTCGGATCGCTGAATTAAAAGCAATGCTCAACAACGTACCTATAGGTGGTGTTACTAGTGCAATCACAGGAAAAATTGTCATTGCTACTATTTCTGCCGGTATTTTGGGCACTGTCCTTTATTTCGGCCTTAAATCTACTCCTGCCAATGAACCGCAGGCAAAAACAGAAGAAACTACCATAGAACAACCGCTCGCACCTCTTGAAGAGCCACAGGAAAAGGTGGAAACAATTACCGAATCAACTGAAGTTCCAAAAACTGATTTGAAGCAGAAACCAAATGAGACCACCCCGAAGGTAATTCAACCAAAAGAAGAGAGAGTAAGCCCTCCCAGTATTGATGTGCTGGACCCTACAGAGGATATGAAAGAAAATGAGGAAGATATTACTGCGCCAAAGTCAGGCAACAAGCCAACGATATCTCCATCTACACTGGAAGTAGAGTTAGATGGCAACAATATAAATTATTCATTCCACTATCAATTCAAGGATGCCAAACTGGTACTTTACGGTCCGTTCGACTCAAGTTTATATGAAATTATTGAGCTAAACGGAAGCATGCATACCATATTCCTTTATTATGACAACAGTTATTACAAACTGGATGAGAACGATCATGAAATAGTTCCGTTGATAATGATCAGGGATAAGGAATTGTTAAATAGACTGGAAAGATACCGGAAGAAGAATTAAAAAGCGTTCCTGCCTATCATAGGCAGAAATCATCAATCTCCTTATCTTTGGGACTTGATGGTGGGAGAAGCTCCAAAATTTAAGGTCAAAAAGAAAAAGCTGGGTAGTTACCCTTACTTCAGCGTGGTCTTTAGTATCTCGCTTGCTCTTTTTGTAATAGGTGTATTTGGAGCACTCATTATTTATTCCAAAGAACTGGAAAGGGTGGTAAGGGATAATGTTAAGATTCAGGTTTTTTTGCAAAGCCGGGTCACGGAGGCACAACGGCTACAAATTCAGAAAACGCTCACTGCAAAACCTTACACCGCTAAAAACAGACCTAACGGAGCCGTTCAGTTTGTCTCTAAAGAAGAAGCAGCAAAACAGTTTATTAAAGAGACAGGAGAAGACTTTCAGCAGTTCCTTGGAGAAAATCCCCTAAGGGATGCCTTCCTGGTAAACATTGATGAGGAGTACCACGAGGCTTCAAAACTAAGATCCATTAAAGAAGAGGTAGAGAAAATAAACGGAGTATTTCAGGTCTACTATGTAGAAAGTGTAATTAACTCCATTAATAAAAATGTTACCAAAATCAGCATCATTTTGCTTGGTATTGCTTTGTTGCTATTGTTTACTGTAGTGTTGCTGATCAACAATACGGTCAGGCTGGCATTATTTTCACAAAGATTCCTCATTCGATCGATGCAATTGGTGGGGGCCACCAGCTGGTTCATACAAAAACCTTTCCTTTACAGATCAATGGCTCACGGGCTTTTGGCCGGTGTAATTGCATCCGCACTTTTGATGGGGCTCATCACGCTTGGTAACAGGCGCATCGAAGATTTACAATTCATCCAAAATACAGAACGTTTGGCTTTACTTGCCGTTATATTATTAATTACGGGTGTTATCGTTGCACTGCTAAGTACTTTCCGTGCAGTAAAAAAATATTTAAAATTATCCCTGGATCAACTCTACTAAAAATGAACAAACTTCCCTTTACAAGAAAGAATTATCAACTGATGATTATTGGTTTGCTCACAGTTGTAGCAGGGTTTACAATCATGACGTTGGATTCCGAACCTTATGGCTTTGGGTTTATGGGAATAACCCTCGCTCCTATTGTGGTGGTGGCCGGATTTATTATTGAGATCGTAGCCATTCTCTATTCACCCAAAGAGAAAAAATAAAGACACTTCATGTCTATTTTCCAATCTATAATATTGGCCATTGTAGAAGGCCTTACCGAGTTCTTGCCTGTTTCGTCTACAGGTCATATGATCATCGTATCTTCTTTAATGGGGATTGCTAATGATTCATTCACCAAAACATTTACCATTGCTATTCAGTTGGGTGCCATTCTCTCTGTAGTGGTATTGTACTGGAAGCGTTTCTTTGTTTCCCTTTCCTTTTATTACAAATTGTTTGTAGCCTTCATTCCGGCTGCTGTCATCGGTCTATTATTTAACGACTACATTGATGCCTTACTGGAGCGTGTAGAAGTTGTGGCTGTTACCCTCATCCTGGGGGGTGTCGTTTTCATTTTTATAGATAAGATCTTCAAGGACACAGCAGAGAAAGAAAATAATGAAGTTACTTACCCCAAGGCCCTAAAGATTGGTTTTTTCCAAACTATGGCCATGATCCCCGGTGTATCACGATCGGCAGCTACTATTATCGGTGGCATGTCACAAAAGCTAAATAAAAAAACAGCTGCTGAGTTTTCGTTTTTTTTAGCTGTGCCTACCATGTTTGCCGCTACAGCCTATAAACTGCTTAAGTTTTACCAGGAAGGTAATAGTTTTGGAACCAACGAGGTGGTATTGTTACTAGTGGGTAATGTTGTGGCATTTATTGTTGCCATGTTCGCTATCAAATCATTCATCTCCTTTCTCACCCGACATGGGTTCAAATGGTTTGGTTACTACCGCATCATCGTGGGTGTGCTTATCCTTGTCCTTTTCTTTTTCGGTGTGGAGTTATCCGTTCTATAATGGAGTTGGATGCTTCAGACAGGATTCTATTAATTAACAAGCCATTGGAATGGACCTCTTTTGATGTGGTAAAGAAACTCCGTGGCATACTAAAAATAAAAAAGATCGGTCATGCCGGCACTTTGGATCCCCTGGCCACCGGCTTATTAATTCTGTGTACAGGTAAAATGACCAAACGCATTGACACTTTTCAGGCACAAGAGAAAGAATACACGGGAAAAATGATTCTTGGGCAGACTACACCTTCTTATGACCTGGAAACAGCGCCCACTTCTCCGCAGGATATTTCAGGCATTACAGAGCAGATGATACAGGATGTGGCTTCCAAATTTACGGGAACCATTGCGCAAGTTCCGCCTTTGCATTCCGCAGTTAAAGTAGATGGAAAAAGGGCCTACAAGTTGGCACGAGCGGGTAGCGAAGCCAAACTTAAAGCGAGAGAAATTACCATAATGGAGTTTGAAATCACCCATATCAATCTTCCTGAGGTGGGCTTCAGGGTGGTTTGTACAAAAGGCACTTACATTAGAAGTTTAGTACATGATGTAGGCCAGGCACTTGGAGTTGGTGCCTATCTGTCAGAACTTTGTCGTACCCGAATTGGGGATTTTTTATTAAAAGACGCCCAAACCCTGGAAGAACTGGTTCATGAAGATTTATCATAGCATAGACGATTTCCCAAAACTGAATAACGCAATTGTAACCAGTGGCACTTACGATGGTGTCCATATCGGGCATCAGAAAATCCTTGAGCGCCTCAAAGAAATCGCAGAAAAATACAAGGGAGAAACGGTGGTTATCACTTTTTGGCCACATCCCAGGCTGGTACTCTATCCTGAGGAAAATACGCTGCAAGTACTCAACACATTTGAAGAAAAAGCAGAACTATTGAAAGCCCAGGGAATTCAGCACTTGTTGCGCATTCCGTTTACAAAAGAATTCTCTCAGATATCCTCACAAGAATTCATCGATAATATTTTGGTGAAGTGCATTGGCACAAAAAAGCTAGTAATTGGCTATGACCACCGATTTGGAAAAAACAGGGAAGGTAGTTTTGAGCAACTGAAATTAAACGGACCTCAATACGGATTTGATGTAGAGGAAATATCCAGGCAAGATGTAGACAATGTTGGGGTGAGTTCTACCAAAATAAGAAAAGCGCTTATTGATGGGGATATTGAAACAGCCAATCATTTTTTGGGTCGTCCCTATTCCATTTCAGGAAGAGTAATAAAGGGAGAAAAACTGGGTAGGGTATTGGGATTTCCCACCGCTAATGTAGATGTCGATTCGCATTTTAAACTGATACCCGCAGAAGGAATATATACAGTAACTGCAACACACGCTAGCAAAATATATGGAGGCATGTTATACATTGGCCATCGCCCTACAGTAGGGGGTACACAAAGATCGATAGAAGTAAATATCTTTGACTTTGATCAGGATATTTATGGTGAGAATATCACTATCAAAATGATGGCCCCCATTCGAAAAGATGCTCATTTTGATGATCTTGAAGCACTGAAAAAACAATTGGTTGCAGATAAATCATCTGCTTTAAATGCGCTACGTGAAGGAAAATGGCTATGAACAAAGTACTTTGGAAACCTACCGCTGAAACGATTAAAAAGGCAAACCTCACCAGATACAGAACCTGGCTTGCCGAAAATTTAAAACTGCACTTCAAAGATTATGATGGACTTTGGAAATGGTCGGTGGATCATATTGACGATTTCTGGGAAAGTCTGTGGAGTTATTTCAACATTATTTCAGATGGGGAATACAAGACCGTTCGCTCCGGTGATGAAATGCCGGGCATTAAGTGGTTTGAAGGCAGCCGTTTAAATTATGCGGAACATGTTTTTAGGAATTTTAAACAGGGTGAAACTGCCATCATTCACGCCAGTGAAAAAACTCCCATTCAATACATTACCTGGGATAAATTAAAACAAGATACCGCTGCCTTTCAGAGTTTTCTCATTGCTTCAGGAATCAAGCAGGGAGATTGTGTAGTAGCTTACCTGCCCTGTATACCTGAAGCAACGGTGGCATTTTTGGCCAGCAACAGCATCGGTGCTATTTGGTCCAGTTGTTCTCCTGATTTCGGTACACAATCCGTTATTGATCGCTTTGCGCAAATAAACCCTAAAGTATTGGTGGCTATGGATAAATACTCCTATGGCGGAAAGGAGTTTGACAAGAGTGAGGTGATTGATGCGGTGGTGAAAGCAATTCCCACCATAGAAAAAGTGGTCCTTATTTCTACTGCTCCTACTTTGAAAACGGATTCTATTTTGTGGTCGACCATAATGAATAATCGACCGGCCTCATTGAATTTTACCCGTGTCGAATTCAACCACCCCATTTGGGTATTGTACTCAAGCGGCACCACGGGTCTACCCAAAGCCATTACTCACTCCCATGGTGGCATTTTATTGGAACAATTAAAATACCTTACTTTTCATAAAGACCTTCAACCGGGAGAAAGCTGCTTTTGGTACACGACTACCGGTTGGATGATGTGGAACCACATACAGGCCAGTCTGTTGTGTGAAGGTGTTATGGTGCTATACGATGGAAGCCCGGGATATCCTGACCTTAATGTGTTGTGGAAATTTGCAGCTGAAACCAAAATGAATCACTTTGGTACCAGCGCTGGTTTTCTGTTGGCCAACATGAAAGCCAATATCACACCCGGAAGCTCCTTTGATTTGCGTCATCTGAGAGGAATTGGATCTACAGGAAGCACTCTGCCACCTGAAGGTTTTGCTTATGTCTACGATCAGGTAAAACCGGATGTATGGCTCACCAGCATGAGTGGAGGCACGGATGTATGCAGTGGGTTTGTGGGGGGCAACGCATTGCTGCCTGTACACCAGGGAGAAATACAATGCCGAACATTGGGCTGCTCACTCTATGCATACGATGATGATGGGAATGAAGTAAATCAGGCAGTGGGTGAAATGGTAATTACGAAACCCATGCCTTCCATGCCTATATTTTTATGGAATGATGAAAATTTTGTGCGCTATAGAGAAAGCTATTTCGAAATGTTTCCGGGTATCTGGCGTCACGGTGATTGGATTGAAATCACAGAGAACAATGGCGTGATCATTTACGGACGATCAGACGCCACATTAAATCGTGGTGGGGTGAGGATTGGTACCAGTGAAATCTACCGCGCAGTAGACCAGATCAAAGAAATCAAAGACAGCGTGATCATTTGTGTGGAGCGTGACAAAGGTGAGTTTTATATGCCCCTGTTTGTAATGCTGGACGAGAATGTTGTTTTAAATGACGAATTAAAAGCCAAGATCAACAAGACCATAAAAGATGCCTATAGTCCGAGGCACGTCCCTGATGAAATTTTCGAAACCAACGACATCCCCTATACGATAAGCGGAAAGAAGACCGAAGCTCCAATTAAGAAAATATTTATGGGACGGGACCCTGAAAAAGTTGTGAATAAAGGAGCGCTCAGGAATCCGGACTCTATGAAATTTTACATCGATTTTTATCATCAGCATTTGAAATCATGAAGCAATCCACCATAAATTTTAAAGTAGAACTAGACGAAAAGAACACCCCGGAGCGCATTACCTGGGATGCCTCCGATAAACCCGATGAACTTTCGGAGACAAAATCCATAAGTCTTTCCCTGTGGGATCATCAGCAAAAAAACACGCTTCGTATCGACCTATGGACAAAAGATATGCCCGTGGACGAAATGAAGCGGTTTTATATTGACTGTTTGGGTGGGTTGGCGCAAAGCGCTTTAACCTCCACCGGGGATGAATACATCTCCAATGAGATCAATGCTCTTTGCGAAAAACTGGTAAAACACCTAAAGAAAGAGAACAAGGGGTAATTTAGTGGCGCAATATGCTCCACTCGATTTGTCTATTTCGGACAAACTATTAAGAGAAAATCCGATATACCGCTGGCAAAAAACCTCCTAAACGGCTGTTAGGATTTGGTAAATTCTTGTAGATTTAAACAAACTTAATCTTTTCCATATGAATAAAATATACACAAAATTCGCACTGGCGTTTTTTGTTGTCCTGACAAGTACTCTTTGTGCATTTGCGCAAAGCACCATTTCGGGAACAGTAAAAGATGGCAGCACCAATGAACCCCTGGCGGGTGTTAACATTGTTGTTAAGGGTATGGTGGTCGGAACCATTTCTGATTTAAATGGTCAGTTTAAACTGAACCTTACCCAAAGCCCCCCCCTTACCTTAAGCTTTTCCTTCATCGGGTTTGCCACTCAGGAATTACAAATAACGAATGCGAACACTACTGGAATTGAAATCACGATGGAAGAGCAATCTATGCTTGGGCATGAGGTGGTGGTTTCGGCCTCCCGTGTTGAAGAGAGCATTCTCCAATCTCCGGTTACGATTGAAAAAATGGACATTACTGCCATCAAACAAGCGGCTACCCCTGATTTCTATGATGCCTTGGCCAATGTAAAAGGGGTTCAGGTAAATTCAGGAAGCATGAACTTTACAGCAGTAAACACACGAGGTTTTGCCACCATTGCAAATACCCGCTTTGTTCAGTTAGTAGATGGAATGGATACCCAGGCTCCGTTGCTTAACTTCCCTACTGGAAATATTGTTGGTATTGGTGAATTGGATGTAGAAAGTGTTGAATTGGTACCAGGAGCAGCCTCTGCACTATATGGCCCTAACGCTTTTAATGGAATTCTCATTATGAAAAGCAAAAGCCCTTTTGAATACCAGGGCTTAAGCGCTCAGATAAAAGCAGGCATAACCAATTCAGAGGCAGGAGGTTCTCATCCCCTTACTCAATATGGCCTTCGTTATGCAAAAGCTTTTAATAACAAATTTGCCTTTAAGGTCAATTTCTCATTAATGCAAGCCACAGACTGGACAAGCAATGATTATAAAACCGAAAGAACCAAGCCGGAGTCAACCGTGGATTTGAGCGGCAATCCCAATTTTGATGGACTCAATACTTATGGAGACGAAGCAATTATTCCTGTGCCTATTGGAGGCACATTCGGAACCCTTGATCTTCGCAGAACCGGTTTCAAAGAAGAAGATATGCTGGAAAGTAATGGAGTTAAAAGCATTAAAGGAGATGTGGCCTTGCACTATAGAATAAGTGACAAAATAGAGGCTTCTTATGATTATCGTTATGGTGGAGGAAGTTCTATATATCAAGGAACAGAGAAATACATACTCCGGGATTTCTCCCAGCAGTTTCACAAGCTTGAGTTGAAAGCAGATAACTGGTTTGTCCGTGGATATATGACGGCCACCGATGCGGGTGATTCTTATAACCTTTCAGCACTCGGGGCGTACGCCAACGAAGGAATTTCTCCTACTGCAGCACAGTGGGCCCCTGAATATGCTCAAACATATGTATTAGCACTACAAGGTTATGTGGCTGGAGTACCGGCAGGTAATCCAAGTGCTGCACATGCTGCCGCACGCGCCTACGCAGATCGGACAAGGCCAGCAGTTGGATCTCAGGCTTTTAAAGATTTAATGAATACAGTGAGGGAGAGATATTTCCAAAGAAATCCTCCAGGTGCTTCTTTCTTAGATGACTCAAGATTATATCATGCTGAATTTAATTACAATTTTGCAGACAAAATCAGTTTTGCTGAAGTTCAAGTGGGTGGAAACTTCAGACAATACAATCTGTTTTCCAGTGGAACAATCTTCAATGAAGCCCCAACTGACGGTGTGAATTTTGAACGTATTCCAATCAACGAATATGGTATGTACGTTCAAGTTGCTAAAACGCTAGCTGAAAAACTAAAATTGGCTGGTTCACTTCGCTATGACAAAAACGAAAACTTTGATGGTCGCATCACCCCACGTTTATCGGCTGTGTATGAGGTAGCTACAAATCATAACATCCGTGCGTCATTCCAGACTGGATTTAGAAACCCGGATACTCAGGCTCAGTATATTTATTTCCCTTCTTCAAGTGGAATCCTTCTGGGTAGCACCGAGGCCAATGCCGCAAGGTATGGCGTACACAATGGAGGTGCGTACACGGATGCTTCTTATGCAGCCTACAGAGCTTCTGGAGGAAGTTTAGATCCAACCACTGGTGCTACTAATGGCGGCAACCCGGCTTTGTTGGTGACTGCAAACATTCCTTACGTTGCACCTGAAAGACTTCAAGCCTATGAATTGGGCTATAAAGGGGTTTTCAATAATAAAATCATGATTGACCTTAATGGGTACTACACTGAATACAGTGACTTCATCGGAGCACAGATAGTGGCTGCAAAAAATGCGACCACTCACCAAGGAAACCCGTTACCTGCCGGAACCCGTTTCTCGCTTTATAACAACTCATTTGAAAAAGTGAAGTCGTACGGTGTAGGTTTAGGAGTTACCTATAGCCTTCCCATGAACTTTACTGTTAATGGAAACTGGAGTTGGGCCTATTTTGAAGCCAATGAATCACCAGATTTCCGAGCAGGATTTAATACCCCAAGAAATAAAATAAGCGCTGGATTGGGCAATAGAAAAATTACAAAAAACCTTGGATTCAACGTCAACTACCGGTGGCAATATGAGTTTCTATGGCAATCTTCTTATGGAGAATGGATTGTTCCTGAATTTGGTGTAGTGGATGCTCAGATTAATTATCGGGTACCTTCCATTAAGTCAACCATCAAAGTAGGTGGAACCAACATAGGTGGGGGTGATTACAGAACCAACCTTGGTGCTCCTTTCGTGGGTCAACAGTACTATGTCTCCATTACCTTTGATGAGTTCTTTAACTAATTCCGACTTAAAAAATTAACGATATGAAAAACAATAAATTCATTTCAATACTCGCACTTGGACTGCTAATAACAGTATCGTGTGAGCAGGAATTGATCGTTACTACTCCACCTGTAGTGGTAACACCAGAGCCTGTTACAGGAACGAAAGGTTCTGCAGACTTCTCGAAGTTCATTGCAATAGGCAATTCCTTTGTTGCCGGTATGCAGGGTGGCGCATTGTTCACTGAGGGGCAGAAAAATTCTTTGCCTGCAATAATGGCTAAGCAATTTGCCGTAGAAGGAGTAGGTGGAGGAGCATTTAATCAACCTGATATTAATGCCTCCTTAGGATATAATGTGTTTATCAGCCCAAACCCAGGTACAGATAATAAAGTTTTAGGCCGTCTTTTATTACAAAATGGTACAACACCTGATTGTACTACAGGGTTAATTGGTCCAAGGCCAACTGCACAGGCTTATGCGGTTGGTAACCTTGAAGCTGTGCCTAATCCAACTTTGAATCCGGGCTTTATTTACACAGGAAGTAAGACCGCATTAAATAATTTTGCCGTTCCAGCCATAACGGTAGGACAGGTATTGATTACGCAGACGGGGGACTGGGCTAATCCAAACCCAGCAATTGGTTTTAGTCCTTTTTATGCACGTTTTGCGTCCAACCCAGGTACGTCAAGAATTATTACCGATGCAAGCGCAGCTCAAGGTTCATTCGCTCTTGTTTGGCTAGGTCTTGATGACTTTTTCCTGTATGCTGCTTTTGGTGGAGATCCAACTAAAGCCCCTCTAACTGACCCCGCTACCTTTGCATCTACTTACGGTGCGGTTTTTGGGCACCCGTCACTTGGCCTATTAACAATTAACCCTAGCCTAAAGGTAGTAGTTGGAAATTTTCCAGACATCTTTAAAATGCCGCATTTTACTGCTGTTGCCTACAACCCTATTCCATTGGATGCAGCAACGGCTGCCGTTGTAAGCAGTGGATTTGCAGGCTATAATGCTGCTTTGGATGGGCTAATAGCCAATAAAGTGGCTCTAGGTATCTCAGATAATTTAGCCGCTGAGATCGCCACCCGTAAAGTTACATTCACTGAATCTTGTAATAACAAGGCTTTACTCATTGATGAGACACTCACCGATCTAGGGCCATATTTTGATAATCTTGGACTTACAGCGGAACAACGGACTGCACTTACTCCCTATCAAAGAGTAAGACAAACTACACCTACAGATATACTGCCACTTGCAACAGGTTCAATTTTGGGAACTACTGTTGGTGGTAATCCTTTGTTCGTTAATGGCGTATCTGTTCCTTTAGCGGATCAATATGTGCTGATACCATCTGAAATCGCAGCGATCAATGCCGCCAGAACTTCATTCAATGCAGCGGTGGCTGCCACGGTGGCTGCATTCCCTAACAATTTAGCATTAGCGGATATTGATGCAACGCTCAACACGTTAGTTACGAATAAAGCAACTGTATTGAATGGAGTAACCATTACACCGAATATAAATCCACCTACTGGAATGTACTCAGAAGATGGTGTTCACCCAAACAGTCGTGGATATGCATTCTTATCACGCACATTTATTTCGGCAATCAATGCCAAGTTCGGTGCTACTGTTCCGCTAACGGACGTCAGCCTGTATTCAGCAACTGCCTTGCCAATTCCATAAGTAGTAAGTATCACTTTAATAAAGGGCTACCACATTTACGTGGTAGCCTTTTTAGTATCAATAGTTACTAAAAAAGCTCCTTAGCAATCTTATAAATCGGGTCAGACTTACCCATTGAATAGAAGTGAAGTGTGGGTACGCCAAATTTCATCAACTCCCTGGATTGGTTTATCGCCCACTCCACGCCCACCTCTTTGGCGGCCGCATTGTCCTTGCATTTCTCCACCTCATCGGCCAATTCTTCCGGCAAATCAATGTGAAAAACGGTAGGCAATACATTCGCCTGTCCTTTGGTAGTGATGGGCTTTAGCCCTGGAATAATGGGCACATCAATTCCCTCTGCCCTGCAATGCGCTACGAAATCGAAGTACTTTTTATTGTCAAAAAACATTTGAGTGACGATGTATTCGGCTCCCATTTCCACTTTTGCCTTGAGGTATTTCATGTCCGTTTTCAGGTTGGGCGCCCAAAAGTGCTTTTCGGGATACCCGGCCACCCCCACACAGAAATTGGTAGGGGTTGTATTTTGTAATTCCTCGTCCAGGTAAATGCCGTGGTTCATTTTTATTACCTGCTCCAACAGCTCAGAAGCGTAATGGTGACCATCTGGTTCCGGCACAAACCTGCCTTCATTTTTAATAGCATCTCCCTGTAATACCAACACATTGTCAATGCCTAAAAACTGCAAATCAATCAACGCATTTTCTGTTTCTTCTCTTGAAAAACCTCCGCAGATGATATGGGGTACCGTATCTACTTTATAATAATTTTGAATGGCGGCACAAATACCTACTGTTCCAGGACGTTTGCGGGTGGATTGTTTTTCCAACAAGCCGTTTTCCTTTTTTTTGTAGACATACTCTTCGCGATGGTAAGTCACATCCACAAATGGAGGCTTAAACTCCATCAACGGATCCATGTGATCGAATAACCTTCGAATGTTTTCGCCTTTCAAGGGTGGCAGTATTTCGATGCTAAAAAGTGTTTTACCATTAGCATTCTTTAAGTGTTCTGTTACTTTCACGTTAATAATTAGTTAATGTGTTAATTAGTTGATGTGATGATTAGTATTAAGTGTGAATAAATTTATTAGGTCATTAGGTCATCAGCTCATTATCACATCAACTCATCAAAATATCAATAGGCCAAATTAGAAGACAACCATCTTTCCGTTTCTTCTACTGTCATGTTCTTCCGTTTTGCATAGTCCACTATCTGATCTTTACTGATCTTACCCAAACCAAAATATTTGGATTCGGGATGCGAAAAATAAAATCCACTTACTGCCGCTGCAGGATACATAGCATAAGAGTCGGTTAACTTCATCCCAATTTTCTCAGCATCCAATAATTTAAATAAAGTCCCCTTCTCCGTATGCTCCGGACAAGCAGGGTAGCCTGGCGCAGGTCGAATACCCACGTATTTCTCTTTTATTAACTCTTCATCAGAAAGAGATTCAGTTGCAGCATAGCCCCAAAACTCCTTCCTCACTTTTTCATGAAGTAACTCTGCAAAAGCTTCCGCAAGTCTATCCGCCAGCGCTTTGGCCATGATCTCAGAGTAATCATCATGGTCTGCCTTGTATTTTTCTATTAGATGCTCTAACCCAATTCCTCCCGTAACGGCAAACATCCCTATATAATCCTTCTTACCTGAGTCGATCGGAGCAATAAAATCAGAAAGACAAAAGTTGGGAAGCTTTGCTGCCTTCTTATTTTGCTGACGTAAAAAATGAAATCTACTCAACCTTATATCTCTTTT
This sequence comes from uncultured Ohtaekwangia sp., assembly GCA_964409415.1. GTDB lineage: Bacteria > Bacteroidota > Bacteroidia > Cytophagales > Cyclobacteriaceae > ELB16-189. Next base: position 255,573 of record CAYPDF010000003.1, read on the forward strand.
TTCATCCTTGTACAAAATCACATTATCATCTTCCGTAGCTGCTGCTGGATAAAACGCTATCACACCATTGGCTTGCAATGATTTATTTTTAATAATCTCATCCAACATGCGTTGTGCGTCATCAAATAATTTTTTGGCTTCCACCCCAACCACACTGTCTTCCAGTATCTCAGGATACTTGCCTGCCAGCATCCACGTCTGAAAAAAGGGTGTCCAGTCGATAAACTTTCTAATTTCTGCTAAGGGATATTGTATAAGTTGCTTTGTGCCCAAAAATGAAGGAGCAGTTACTTTGGTCTCCTCCCAGTTTATATTCACTTTGTTTTTTCTGGCGTCAACCAGTGAAATATAGTTTTTAACCTCCTGTTTCTTTGTGTGATCAGCCCTTAAATCAATGTACTCCTGCTTTACCCTTGTTTTAAAGCCTTCCCTCGTGTTTTTATTGATCAGTTCACTTACCACAGGTACACACCTTGACGCATCCAATACATAAGAAACAATTCCGTCATACATTGGATCAATTTTTACTGCAGTATGAATGCGTGAGGTAGTGGCTCCTCCAATCAACAATGGTAAATCCATCTTTTCGCGTTTCATCTCTTTGGCCACATGCACCATCTCGTCCAGTGAAGGAGTAATCAGGCCACTTAACCCGATCATATCAACCTTCTCTCGTCTGGCAGCCTCCAGTATCTTCTCTGAGGGAACCATCACTCCCAAATCAATCACCTCGTAGTTGTTGCACGCCAGCACTACACCCACGATACTTTTACCGATATCATGCACATCACCCTTCACTGTGGCCAGCAATACTTTTGCAGCCTGCTGCCCGGTATTTCCACTTCTTCGTTTTTCTTCTTCAAGATAGGGTGTTAAATAGGCTACCGCCTTTTTCATTACCCTTGCGCTTTTAACCACCTGCGGTAAAAACATTTTCCCCGCACCAAACAAATCCCCCACCACATTCATGCCTGTCATCAATGGACCTTCAATTACTTCCAATGGTTTGTCATACATCTGGCGGGCTTCTTCCGTATCCTTTTCTATATGATCAATTATTCCTTTCACCAATGAATGGGTTATCCTTTCCTGGTTAGTGCCTTGTCTCCAACTGTCATCTACTTCTTTTTTCTTTGCCGATCCTTTTACCGTTTCAGCAAAATCCAGCAGCCGTTCGGTAGCATCCTCCCTCCTGTTCAACAACACATCCTCCACCCGCTCTAACAAATCCTTCGGAATTTCATCGTACACCTCCAACATGGCAGGGTTGACAATCCCCATGTCCATGCCGTGTTGTATAGCATGGTAAAGAAATGCAGAGTGCATGGCTTCCCTTACCAGTTGATTTCCACGAAAACTAAAGGAAACATTGCTCACCCCTCCAGAGACATGCACTCCTGGTAAATTTTCTTTTATCCATTTAGTGGCCTTAAAGAAATCTACAGCATAGTTTCTGTGCTCATCAATCCCTGTAGCTATAGGAAAAATATTAGGATCGAATATAATATCAGTTGGAGGAAATTTAACCTGATCCACTAGAATGCGATAAGCCCTTTCACAGATAGCAATTCTCCTTTCATAGGTATCTGCCTGCCCCACTTCATCAAAAGCCATTACTACTGTGGCTGCACCATACCTCCGTACCAATTTGGCCTGGCGGATGAATTCCTTCTCCCCCTCCTTCATGCTGATGGAGTTCACAATGCCTTTCCCCTGCAAACATTTCAGACCGGCTTCAATCACTTCCCATTTAGAAGAATCTACCATTACCGGAATTTTTGCGATCTCGGGTTCCGCTGCCATGAGATTTAAAAACGTAACCATGGCCTCTTTGCTGTCAAGCATCCCCTCATCCATATTTACATCAATCACCTGTGCTCCTCCTCTTACCTGATCCAGCGCAACTTCAAGTGCTTTTTCAAAATCTCCTTCTTTAATGAGTCTCAGAAATTTTGCTGAACCCGTTACATTGGTTCTTTCTCCAATATTGGTAAAGTTTGATTCTGGGGTAATTATTACGGCCTCTAATCCGCTTAGTTGTAATAGTCTATTGTCCATTATTTATGAGTTGATGTGTTGATTGTATAATAAGTTGATTAACAATATTGATTTAGTTTTACTGCTAACTATCAACTAAATCACAACCGACCAACGTCCGCGGGCTATAACGCGCTGCTAACTCAGCAATCACTTTAATGTGCTCCGGGGTAGTACCACAACAACCACCTACAATATTTACCAATCCTTCTTTTAAAAACTCTTCAATTTGCTCTCCCATTTCTTCAGGTCCCTGGTCGTATCCTCCAAATTCATTGGGAAGACCTGCGTTTGGATGGGCGCTAACAAAAAATGGTGCTTTCTCATTCAATGTTTGCAAGTATGGCCTTAGCTGGGAGGCACCGAGGGCACAATTAAGTCCTATGCTGAGTAAAGGCACATGAGATACTGAAATTAAAAATGCCTCTGTCGTTTGGCCTGATAGTGTCCTTCCGCTTGCATCTGTAATGGTACCTGAAACCATGATCGGAACTTCTTTTCCTATCTCCTCAAAAAGCTCCTGAATGCCAAATAGCGCAATCTTAGCATTAAGGGTATCAAAGATGGTTTCTACCAATAATAAGTCAACACCTCCGTCAATTAAGCCTCGTGCTTGTTCTTTGTATGCCTCCTTCAGTTGATCGAATGTAATGGCCCGATAGCCGGGATTATTCACATCAGGCGAAAGTGAAGCCGTTTTATTGGTTGGCCCTAATGCACCTGCAACAAACCTGGGTTTATCCGGATTTTGCCTTGTCACCTCGTCCGCTACTTCCCTGGCAATTTTTGCAGACTCATAATTCAATTCATAAACGATATCTTCGAGGTGGTAATCGGCCTGAGCGACTGAAGTACCACTAAAAGTATTGGTCTCCACAATATCAGCTCCGGCTTCAAAGTATTGCCTGTGAATATCTCTGATGAGTTCAGGCATAGTGAGAGAAAGCAAATCATTATTCCCTTTAAGTGGGTATTTATGATCCTTGAATCTCTCTCCGCGAAAATCTTCCTCACTGAGCGTATGGCGCTGGATCATTGTGCCCATAGCACCATCCAGTACTAGTATTCGCTTTTTTAGTATCTCTTTAATTGTCACTCCTCTGGTGTTTAATCCTACTTTACATCCAGAAAGAGCCTAAAACGATTGGCCGCTCATCTTCTCCGAAAATTCTCACTTTCGAATGGGAATTAGCACAACATCCTGATCCCGATAACTATCGGGATTGCGGACAAGTTGCTAAGACATCTCAGGGCCCAGTCCCTCCGTCTTTCTGGATAAGCATTGCAAAGAAATGCAATTACATGCTAAAAATGAAGTATCAAAATGCTTATTTTGTTAATTGAAAATGAATGACCACGCTATTTTACACTTTTGAAGCTCGCAGCCATCGACATCGGGTCTAATGCCATCCGTTTTCAAATATCAACGGTATTGGTTCAGGGATCAAAAACTTTTTTCAAGAAGCTAGAGTATATTCGATTTCCTCTTCGATTGGGACATGATGTTTTTTCTACAGGAAAGATCAGTAAGAAAAGTATAGACAAGTTCATGAAGCTTATGAGCGCGTATAAAATGATGCTTGAACTTTACGAAGCAGACGATTATATGTTTTGCGCCACATCTGCCATGAGAGAAGCTAAAAATGGCAGAAAATTAGTTGAGCAGGTTTATAATGAATTGGGCCTCACTATCAACCTAATTTCAGGAAAGGAAGAGGCAGATATGACCAACCGGGCAATCAGCTCATACCTTACAGATCATACGTACCTCCACATTGATGTGGGGGGCGGAAGCACCGAACTCAATCTTTACGTACACGGAAAAAAAATTAAAACCCGCTCCTTTAAAGTGGGTTCTGTCAGGGTACTGGAGCGCACAGACTTGCCCGTGATGTGGACGGATATGGAAATGTGGATCAAATCAAATGTTAAGAAGTCATACGGGAGACTGATTGCAGTGGGAACAGGTGGCAACATTAGTAAAATTTTTGAGTTGGCCGGTAAAAGGCCCGGTAAAACCATAAGCCTGAAAACCGTTAAAGAGATGCGAAGCCGGATAGAGGCACTTACCATTGATCAGCGCATCTATGAACTTCAAATGAACCCTGACCGGGCGGATGTGATTATCCCCGCCAGTAATATTTACATTAAAGTAATGGAGTGGGCCCATGCACAAAGCATATTAGTACCAGACGTGGGTCTTAAAGATGGTATGCTGCTATACTTGTTGGAAAAAAATCAGAAACAAAGTAAGCTTCAATTCTAGAAAAGCTTCACCTCTTCAATTATCTCTTTTGTAACGGAATAAAATTCCTTATGAACATTGAAAGGAGGTTCTCCACCAGCCTCCTTCACCGTAAAATCTCCGCTCTCCTTCATCACATACGTATTCACATTATCCTTCAGGTTGTACCTGAGGATGTTCATGGCTTGTTTCTTAAGGATTTCCTGCTCCAATAAAACAAGAGACTCAATTCTTCGATCAAAAGAACGCACCATCGCATCTGCACTTCCAATGTATACTTTGGGCTCTCCTTCGTTATGAAAGTAATAAATCCTGGAATGCTCCAAGAATTCTCCTACGATAGAGATCACTTCAATATTTTCGCTTAAGCCCTTCCTGGCTGGTCGCAAGCAACAGATGCCTCTTACGATCAATTTAATAGGGACTCCCGCTTGCGAAGCAGTATAAAGTTCATCGATCAATTCTTTGTCCTGAAGAGAGTTTAACTTCATTACAATCCCAGCAGCATGCCCATTTCTTGCATTTTCAGCTTCTCGCTGTACAAGGTTGCACAGCTGAATGCGCATATCTCTTGGGGAGGTGATTAAATTGCGATAGGTAGAAGGTAGAGAATGTCCTGTAATTACATTAAAAAATTCTGAAACATCATTCGCGTAAGCTTCATTGGTACTGAGAAGACCTATGTCGGTATATAACTGCGATGTGGTTTCGTTATAATTTCCGGTAGCCAGGTGAACATAACGAATCACTTTATCATCCTCTTCCTGACGGACAATGAGTAATAATTTTGTGTGGGTCTTTAGACTACTGATTCCGTATATCACAAAGCAACCAGCTTTTTGGAGTTTTTTCGCCTCTCTCAAATTATTCTCTTCATCAAACCTTGCTTTTACCTCAAACAACACCGACACATGCTTACCGTTTTCCGCAGCCTTTAGCAATGCTGCAGTAACGCGCGATTCCTTTGAAACCCTATATATTGTAATTTTGATTGATAATACTTTCGGGTCTTCCGATGCCCTTTCGAGTAGTTCAAGAACAGGCTCAATGGAATTGTATGGGTGATGGAGCAGAACATCACGTTTTTTGAGTACATCAAACAAATCTTGCGTACCTAATTCCGGAAAAGAAATTGGAGGAACAGTCGGGCCACCCTTAATCCTCTGATCTTTAAAGTCTTTGTGGTTAATAATTTGCAAGAGACCCGTAAAGTCTAACACACTCCCCTTTGGAATGGTGATGATATTTTGATCATCGATATCCCATTGTATCTTCAATACCCTTAACATCCAGGGATCCGCATTTTCCTGAACATCAAGTCGAACTACACGACCCGATTTTCTTGTCTGCAGTTTTCTCCTTAACTCTTCTAAAAAATTTGATTCAATATCTTCACTCTCTTCTAATGTGAAATCTTGATTTCTATTAATTCGAAACAGATTGATACTTCTGATTTCTACGTTTCTAAAAAGTATCTGTATGTTTTTCCTAATAATCAACTCTATCGGCACAAACAGAATCCTACCATCGGGCCTGACAATCTCATAGAATCGCGATATATTTCCAGGTACCTGAATGAAGGAGACGCGTTTGTTGTTGTTTGTTTCACCGTCTACTCTTGTCACCACCCCAAAAAGCAATTGATGATTTTTAAGTATAGGAAAAGTATGATAGCTATCGAAGACCATTGGAGTGAGCATGGGGTAGATAGTAAGGGAGAAGTATTTATCAACACGCTCACTTTCCTCTGCCGACAGCACATCATAATCTGCAATAAGAAAATTATTCTCTTCAAAAAGCGGTTTCAGATTTTCAATGTAGTATTCATTTTGATCATCAACGAACTTTCTTATTGCTGCCAGCAACAAACTTCGAAACGGATTTACACGAAGTCCGCTGTAATCAATTCTATCTTTTCCGAAATCCACATAATTGTATAAACTCCCCAAACGAATGGTGCAGAATTCGTCAAGATTACTGGCTGTAATGGAGAGAAACTTCAGGCGATCAAAAAGACTCCGGTTAATGTGCTTTGCCTGATCAAGCACGCGATAATTAAATTGCAGCCAACTGAGGTCACGGCTGATATAATTACTATCAAAAATTTGACGCGCAATTTTATCCTCCATTTCTGTTTGTGCATTGGCCAATAATTCACTCATTTGAAATCAAATATCAACACGTGCGTATTTTGCGTTTCTCTCTATAAAATCTCTCCTGGGGGCCACCTCATCGCCCATCAACATGGAGAAGAGGTGATCCGCCTCCGCTGCTGATTCTATATTAACAATTTTCAGTGACCTCCTTGCAGGATCCATGGTGGTTGACCATAGTTGTTCAGGATTCATTTCACCCAATCCTTTATATCGTTGTACTCCAATATTTTCCTCCTTACCGTCTTTGGCCATTTCTTTCACAAAGGCCTCACGCTCCGCTTCATTCCAGCAGTAACGTTCTTCTTTGCCCTTCTTTAACAAATAAAGTGGTGGCAATGCGATATATACGTAACCCTGCTCAATCAGCTCACGCATATAGCGAAAGAAAAAAGTCAGAATTAAGGTACGGATATGGCTACCGTCCACATCGGCATCTGTCATGATGATCACTTTATGATATCGTAACTTTTTCATGTTTAATGCCTTTTCATCCTCCTCTGTTCCAAAAGTCACTCCCAATGCGGTAATCATATTTTTAATCTCCTCATTTTCGTAGATCTTGTGTTCCTGGGCTTTCTCTACGTTGAGGATTTTACCCCTTAGCGGAAGTATGGCCTGAAAATTCCGATCTCTTCCCTGCTTTGCAGATCCTCCCGCAGAGTCTCCCTCTACCAGATACAATTCGCAAATAGAAGGATCGGTGCTTGCACAGTCTGCTAATTTTCCCGGCAGACCAGTGCCGGACAACACATTTTTGCGCTGCACCATTTCTCGCGCCTTGCGCGCTGCCAGCCTGGCCTGTGCCGCCAGGATAACTTTGTTAACAATTTGTTTTGCCTCACGTGGATTCTCTTCCAGGTATATCTGAAGCATTTCTCCCACTGCCTGATCAACGGCCCCCATTACATCTGAGTTACCCAGTTTCGTTTTGGTCTGCCCTTCAAACTGGGGCTCCTGCACTTTCACAGAGATAACTGCTGTAAGTCCCTCCCGAAAATCATCTCCGCTAATCTCCACTTTTGCTCTCTCCAGAAGGCCTGACTTATCCGCATAGCTCTTAAGTGTTCTTGTTAATGCTCTGCGAAACCCAGCCACATGAGTTCCTCCCTCATGTGTATTGATGTTATTTACGTATGATACCAAATTCTCATTAAAGGAGGTGTTGTAGCTCATGGCTACCTGAACCGGTGTTTCGCTCTTATCGCTTTCAATAAAGATGGGACTTGGAATTAATTTTTCCCTTGTCGCATCCATATACTCAACAAACTCACTTAAACCTCCTTCTGAATAAAATTCATCTGTTCTATGACCGTTGCCCTTCTCATCTTTCTCCCTTAAATCCTTCAGTGTGAGTTTTATCCGAGGGTTAAGAAATGAAAGCTCTCTTAATCGTGTAGCCACTGTTTCGTAATTGTATTCCGTAACAATGAAAATAGTATCGTCAGGCTTAAAGTGAACGGTTGTCCCCCTCTTTTCAGTATCTCCAATTTCGCGCACTGGATATTTGGGAACTCCCCTTTCATACTCTTGCTCTGAAATTTTTCCATCCCGGTAAACGGTGACCTTAAGCATCGTTGACAACGCGTTGACACAGGATACACCCACTCCGTGCAGTCCACCAGAAACTTTGTATGTATCCTTGTCAAATTTTCCACCAGCGTGCAGTACCGTCATTACCACTTCCAGCGCAGACTTCTTAAGTTTGGGTTGGATATCTGTTGGAATACCTCGTCCGTTGTCCACTACAGTAACGGAGTTGTCACTGTTGATGGTTACCCTAATATCATCACAATACCCTCCCATCGCTTCATCAATGGAATTGTCAACCACCTCCCAAATCAGGTGGTGAAGCCCTCTTACACTCACATCACCGATGTACATGGCGGGCCTTTTTCTCACTGCCTCAAGGCCTTCTAAAACCTGAATATTACTACCGGAATAATTGCCTTTATTTTCGTTCATTTTGGGGTTTTTCTAAGAGGGCAAAAATAAGCTTTTTTGAGTCGTTAACAGTATATTTTAGGACTTATTCTGGTAATAAATTACGCTGAAAAAGAGGAAGATTTTTAAGGTCGATTTGGTTCAGGAAACAACCCTTTTTTGGTGACATGATTCGATTCGATTTTGACGTATCACTTACAAGTTTTCATCAGAGATATTCTCCTTCAGTTGAACAAATTTTAACGATAAGAGGCACTGATTTAGGTATGTTTACGCAATAAGCTTTCTATCGTTTTGTTCCCTAGCATTCTTCGGCCTTCTTTAGGCACCCTCTTCGTCTGTAGAGAATGTAATCTGAGAAGTAGGCCAAAATCCTTGATTGCCTCGTCAAATGAGGCTACATAAAAATTAGAAATAAACAATACGATAAAGAATACAATCAGGGTAGCACCATCAAACTAAAGCAATATTAACTACTGGCTCTATCTTTTCTTTGACGCCTTTTTAGTGGTCACCCTTTTTGATTTTTTCCCATTCGAAGCATCTTCCTCCGCCAGCAACTGCACTTTTGCCTTTTGAAGATCCGCCATCTGAGCTTCTGTTACTTTAGGATAGTGCATATCCAACTTACTAAACGCACGATAGATAATAGAAGCAATTGCTAACCGGGCAAACCATTTATCATCTGCCGGAATAATATACCAGGGTGCATATTTTGTGGAGGTTGCTGTTATGGCCTCCTCGTAGGCCTTCTGATATTTATCCCAATAGCTTCTCTCCTTCAAATCAGCTCCTGAAAATTTCCAGTTCTTGCTAGGATCATCTATGCGCTCCAAAAATCTTTTCTTTTGTTCCTTTTTCGACACGTTGAGAAAAAATTTTAATATCAATGTGCCATTTTGCGCTCTGTTTTTCTCAAATCTCCTGATTTGTTTATACCGGGTATCCCAAAAATCCTTGTTGATATCCTTAAGCGACTCAATTCCCGGAATATTTTCCTTTAATATATACTCCGGGTGAACTTTGGTTACCAAAACATTTTCGTAATGTGATCGATTGTGAATAGCAATCTCTCCTCTTGCGGGTAATGCCAGACTGTGCCTCCAAAAGTAATCGTGATCAAGTTCATGCGCATTGGGTGATTTAAAACTATACACCTTTACGCCAAGAGGATTAAATCCTGACATGATGTGTTTTACCGCACCATCCTTGCCTGCCGCATCCATGGCCTGAAAAATAATCAATACACTGTGCTCATTGTGGGCATATAACATATCCTGAATCTCCGCCAAATGCTTGCGTCCCATCTCAAGCATGGCCTCTGCGTCTTTTTTATTTAGTGTTTTCCCGTGATACCCAGTTTTGTGGTTCTTGAGTTTCAGTGTGGTCCCAGGTTTTACTTGCAGGGCATTGATTTGAATTATTTTTTCATCGGAAAGCATGGTCAGAAAGGTTGGTTTGACCTAAAACTACAATGATAACTAATTCCACCCTATGACTTGGATCAGTTTTAAGCTAGTATTAGCTACCCACAAGGCAATAAAAATGCACATTTTGTCCTAAGGACAGCTCTAAACATTCAATAACAAAAAACACAGAAAAAAGCTAAGCCGCTCAGGGTTTAACTATCTAAAACAAAGCTAACTTAATATTAAAATTGATTGGTACGCAGAAGCACTAAAGTACATGCCTCTTCTGCTTCAATTCCTGCTTCTTCTGCTTTCCTTTCAAATACAGGATTTTCTGCCCCCGGGTTGAAGATTATCCTTTTGGGTTTTAGGCTGATGAGATAATCATACCATTCCGGTTGATGTTGGGGCCCAATATATAGCGTGATGGTATCCACATCTTCGATTACCGGCTTTTGATGCATATCCAAAATGGTTTCGCCAAATACTTCACCCTTTTTTATGCCTAAGGGTACAATGGGATGTCCATGATCTTTTAGCATGGAAGCAGCCATGTAGGCATATCTTCCCTGATTGGTGGTTGCACCTACTATAACCGTCTTTTTCATTTGGTTTCTTTGTTAAAATACTTATTCTTTACTGCCTCTGCACATCTTTCTCCATCCATAGCTGCAGAGACAATTCCTCCCGCATAGCCGGCACCTTCTCCCGATGGAAAAAGCCTTTGAAGGTGTGGATGCTCCAAAGTTGCTTTATCCCTCGGTATTCTTACAGGAGATGATGTTCTACTTTCAACACCAACCACCTGCGCTTCGTTCGTCAGGTAACCTTTCATTTTGGTTCCAAAGTTTCTAAAACCTTGTCTTAATCCCTCCATCAAAAAGTCGGGAAGCACCTCATCGAGATTAGCCGAAGTAAGACCAGGTTGATAAGAGGTGTCTAGTAATTGTGAAGAAAATTTTCCGTCTACAAAATCCATTAGTCGTTGTGCAGGAGCTTTTTGAGTATTTCCTGCCACAGCACAAGCGCTTTGTTCCATTTCTTTTTGAAAATACATTCCCGCTAAAGCACCGTGTTTTTCAAAAGCTTTAAACCTATTTACATCTACCGCCATCACAATTCCGGAGTTGGCAAATTTAGAATCCCTCCGAGAAGGGCTCATACCATTCACCACCACTTCTCCCTGCGCTGTCGCTGAGGGCACTATAAAACCACCGGGACACATGCAAAAGGAAAATACTCCATGTTCCACTCCATCCACTTTGGCCTGGTGCACAAGCGCGTAGGAGGAAGCAGGCAAATAAGGGTCACGGGTAGTACAGTGGTATTGAATCTGGTCAATCAGAGCCTGACTGTGTTCCACCCGTACCCCCATTGCAAAAGGTTTTGCTTCAATGAGAATACCCTTTATTTGCAAAAGCTCGTAAATATCCCGTGCAGAGTGACCCGTAGCCAGCACAACAGCATTGCTATTCATCCTCACTCCGGACTGCGTAATAACACCTTTAACACTATCCCTATCGATTACCAAATCGATTACTTTAGTGTTGAAATGAATTTCTCCTCCGGCATCAAGAATACTTTTTCTTAAGCTACTTACTACTGTCGGTAACTTATTCGTTCCGATGTGCGGATGGGCATCGAATAGGATGTCGTCTTTTGCGCCATGCGCTACCAATATTTCAAGTATTCTTTTTACATCTCCCCTTTTCTTTGACCGGGTGTATAACTTTCCATCAGAATAGGTGCCTGCACCGCCCTCACCAAAACAATAATTGGATTCGGGATTCACAATATGATCCTTGTTTATTGCTGCCAGATCTCTACGCCTGGTTCTCACGTCCTTTCCTCGCTCAATCACAATGGGTTTAATTCCCAATTCAATCAATCGCAATGCAGCAAAAAGACCTGCAGGCCCGGCACCAACAATGATAACGACCGGGGCATTCTTTACATTCCGGTAAGCATCTTTAATCGCACGGTTTGGCTTTCTTTCTCGCTTCGAACTGAGCTGAACAAGTACTCTTATCAGTACCCTTCTTCCACGGGCATCAATGGATCGCCTGAGTGGCTCAATAACAATATCTTCTGCGTTTTGTAGGTCAAGCTTGCTTCTAAGAATAGAAGGAAAAATTTCTTCATTATAGGCCTCTTCCGGGGAGAGTACCAGTTCTATTGTCTTTACCACGTATGAAAGGTTTTTATCCTTTAAAATTATCTCCTTCCATCAAAGGAAAATGAATATCCGAAATTAAACCCAAATCTAAATGTATGGGCAAATCTATTGTTGTTTAGATCTGAAAATACATTTTCAAAAATGGGTTCCACATCAAAACTGCGGTACCCTATATCATATCCCACATAAGCATCAATGGTAAATCCATTTCCGTCATTCTTCTGCATCAACCGTGTTCCGAGCAATACACCGTATTCTGCTCTTTGTTCGGATGCGCTGGCTGTAATGGTTGTAGGCTGTTGTTGTGAGAAAACTATATTGGAAAAATATCCAACATTAGTAAACCGGACTTCATGTGCAAAATACCACATTCCTGTTTTCATAGGATTGTAAAACTTTTGTTTTACTGCAATCGCATACCCTCTTTGAAATATTTTATTTTGTGGCACTTCACTATCGGCAGCAAAAAACGGATCTCTGATTCCTTCAAACTCGAACTCATGACCTAATCGTTCCTGATTATAAAACTCAATCGCTATAGGGAAGGAGCCAATGAAAGTGGCAAATGGATTTCCCTGAACAATCACACCATGATACTCCGGAAACCGTTCCTTAAAATAATAAAAACCCTTCTTCGCATTTTTTGATACGGTAACGGTTGGAGGCGTAGGTTTATTTAATAAAGAATTAATCTCGGCCACCAAATTATTATCATCATAAAATGGTTTGTAATAACCTGTTAAAGCGCCATCCTCGCCATACAGTTCCCATGTTCCCACTCTTAAGTCATCTTCAATAACACCTTTCGTTTGCAGTGTCCCGCTTTGGTAATATCCATGATAAACTCCCTTTCCCTTTTCAAATTGACATTCTCCTTCCAATTTTCCATTCTCAAGGTAATATTTCCATGGTCCCTGGTTTTTGCCCTCTACAATTTTTCCTTTCACTTTTAATTTTCCCCCTTCATAATACTCGCGGTACTCACCTGTTCCATCAGTATAAGTAACCTCACTTTTAAGGCTGCCATTTTTGTTTAAAGCACTCCAATACCCATTCTTTTTACCTCCTACAAATTCTCCCTTTGAACTTATTTCTCCATCTTCAAAATAATAAGTCCAAACACCGACAGCTAGATCATACTCGTATTGTCCGGTAGAACTTACCTTCCCTGATGGGTAATAATAATTCCAATTTCCATTTTTCTTTCCATTGACAAAATCCCCTTCCCCACTTAATGTTCCATCTTCTGCATAATAACGCCAGTGCCCTACATTTCTCGTGCCTGATTTGGGGCCTTCTGCCATTACTTTTCCAGAGTGGTAATATTCAATATACCGGCCATTGTCATCGGTGTATTCAATTTCGCCTCTTCGGGTGCCATCCTCAAAATAGGTTTTCCATAATCCGTCCCTCATATTTTCTTTGTAATAGCCCTCTTCTTTCAACTCACCACTTTCATAAAATATCTTCCACACCCCTTCTCGCTTTTTTTCGTTGATGGTACCCTCCATGCTTTTCTGTCCGCTCTCGTAAAAGTATTCCCACAAACCATAGTTTGAATTCTGGCGCAGGACACCCCGCATTTTTAGATTGCCGGTTTCGTAAAAAAACTCCCAGACTCCAGTGGTCTCATTGTCTACAAAATGGCCTTTAGATTCAATGTTGCCATTTAAAAAATAAGAGATGTATCTCCCGTGCACTATATTTGAAATGGTATCCTTTACCTGGTATATCTCCTTCAGATTTTTCTTTGCATTATCGTGATAGGTATAGCGGGTTACACCCTGCGCGCAGATTTCCACACAATAGCAAAACACCAGAAAAGCCAGTAAGACAGTGAACTTGTTCACACTCAAATAATTAAGAAGTAAATCTAATTAGAAATTAACCCAATTTCTATAGTTTCGAGTGCCTTTATGAAGGCTCCCTGTCACAAGTCGGTCTACTCTTGAGCTGACTACAATTCAACCTCACATGACTTTTGAAAACCCTGGAGGTTACCTTTACCGATGGTAACCGTGGTTGCTTTCCATAATAGTCTTTAGGCTATTTATTCATAGTGCAGTCAGCGACCACAATACATTGGCAAAGTATCCTATTCATGTGGCAATTAATTTGGCCACTTTATTAATTCTACGACCCTCGCTTCAGGAGAAGATTTATCCGTAGAATTCTCAATACTTGATTAAATTTGTTGGAAAGTTAAAAATACAGGTTGCAAGTACAGAACTTATCCAAGCTAGCAATCTGAAACGAAATACATACTTATGTCAACATCGGCAACAACCCAGGGATCGAAAACAAAAAAGTCTATGAAACAGGATCAGTTTGACCATCCTGATTTCTATCAATTGGACAGCTTACTTACCGAAGAGCAAAAACTCATCCGCAGCTCCATCAGAGATTTTGTAAAAAAAGAAATATCTCCTTACATCGAAGATTGGGCAGAAAGAGCTCATTTTCCCTATGAAATCGTTAAAAAATTCGGTGACATAGGCGCCTTTGGACCCACCATTCCTGAACAATATGGCGGAGGTGGCCTGGACTATATCTCCTATGGGCTGATTATGCAGGAAATAGAGCGCGGTGACTCCGGAATGCGATCCACCGCTTCGGTGCAAGGATCACTGGTAATGTACCCCATTTACAAATTCGGAAATGAGGAACAACGCAAAAAATACCTTCCCAAACTGGCATCAGGTGAATGGCTGGGTTGTTTTGGCTTGACGGAGCCTGATCATGGCTCCAACCCGAGCGGTATGGTGACTAATTTTAAGGATATGGGTGATCATTATTTATTAAATGGTGCCAAAATGTGGATTTCCAATTCACCCAAAGCAGACATTGCAGTAGTATGGGCAAAAAATGAAGAGGGAAGAATTCACGGACTGGTAGTAGAACGTGGCATGGAGGGTTTTTCTACTCCTGAAACACACGGAAAGTGGTCACTAAGGGCCAGCACCACGGGAGAATTGGTATTCAACAACGTAAAAGTCCCTAAAGAAAACTTATTGCCAGGCAAAAGTGGCCTGGGCGCCCCCATGATGTGCCTTGATTCGGCCCGATTCGGTATTGCATGGGGTGCCATCGGTGCGGCCATGGATTGCTATGATGCTGCAAGAAGGTACTCATTGGAAAGGATTCAGTTTGGAAAACCCATTGGTTCATTTCAATTGATGCAGAAGAAGCTTGCTGAGATGTTGACGGAGATTACCAAAGCACAGCTATTGAACTGGAGACTGGGTGTGCTTATGAATGAAGGCAAAGCCACCACGCCTCAGATTTCAATGGCCAAGCGAAATGGAGTAGAGATGGCGCTTAAAATTGCCAGAGAAGCCAGACAAATCCATGGAGGCATGGGAATTACAGGAGAGTATCCGATGATGCGCCACATGATGAATTTGGAATCGGTCGTTACTTATGAAGGCACCCACGATATTCATCTGTTGATTTTAGGACATGAGATTACGGGGATACCTGCGTTTTCATAAATCATCAAGCTGTTTAGCTAAAGTAATTGTTGTTGGTATTAGTTTAATTCCGACAGTGGCCAATGCGCAGTCATCCACATTCTATCTGAACGGAATTTATAGTTCATATTCAATGACATCTCTTAATCACTGGGAGAATACGCTTCGCAATTCCTTAGGAATCATAAAAGTAAATGATGATTTATCGTTTCGAAACAGCATTATAATAGGAGGTGAAATTCACTGGGATCATGATGAATTCTCAAATGGATTTTTTATTGGTCTCGGATCAACTGATGGCAGTATAGCTTATCAAGATTTATTAGGGTCAGCAATAACAAATATGGGTGTTGACTTTAAGCTACTCGGTGGCTCCATTGCTGTTCCAATCTTTTATTCTAATAAACTTTCAATAAAACCTGGAATTCGCGCGAGTCTAATTTCAGGAAGACTTACTATAACCGATAGCTCAGCACCAGGAAAAGAATTAAGTGCTGTATCAACTAATATCGGTATAAATCCCAATCTATCGACTACCCTAAATACAACAAAACGAATTTCTCTAAGAGCCATAATTGGATATGAATTTCTAATTCCAGGCAAATTAAGAGATCCTGAAAATCGAGATTACTACCTTATCAATACCAGCACACAAAATCCTATTAAACTAAATATCGATGGTTTTAGGATTGGATTAAGCCTTGGTTACATTATTAAAAGAAATCCAGAATGAAAATCGTAACCGTCCTCGGTGCCCGTCCACAATTTATCAAAGCTGCTACTGTTTCTCGCGCACTGAAAGAGACCGGTGTCACTGAAGTAATCATCCACACCGGCCAGCATTTCGACCACAACATGTCGGAGGTTTTCTTTAGTGAAATGGAAATCCCCCGCCCCGATTACAACCTCGAAATCAGCGGGCTTGGTCATGGTGCTATGACCGGGCGTATGCTGGAAGAAGTGGAAAGTGTTTTACTCAAAGAAAAGCCGGCATGTGTGCTGGTGTATGGAGACACCAATTCAACATTGGCAGGAGCATTGGCTGCGGCCAAACTTCACATTCCTGTAGCCCATGTGGAGGCAGGTTTGAGAAGCTTTGAGATGAAAATGCCAGAAGAGGTCAACCGCATACTTACAGACCGTATCAGCAGCTACCTTTTTTGTCCGACAAGTACGGCAGTAGAAAACTTAAAAAAAGAAGGGTTCGAATCATTTGGATGCGAGATCTCACAGCCTGGTGATGTTATGTACGATGCCGTGCTTTTTTACAAAGGAAAAGTATTACAAAAATCAACCATTCTCAATCTTTTAGAAATTTCGGATCAGCCTTTTACACTTGCTACTATCCATCGTGCTGAAAACACCGATAACATTGAGCGGTTAGGAGCCATCTGTGAGGCACTCAACCAAATTCACCGACAGTCCAGGGTCATCCTGCCCCTTCACCCCCGCACAAAAGCGATTATAAAGAAGAACAACATTCATCTGGGCTTTACACCCATTGAGCCGGTTGGCTATTTCGATATGTTGGCATTATTAGATGGATGCAATCTGGTGCTTACCGATAGCGGGGGCCTTCAAAAGGAGGCTTATTTCTTTTCCAAATATTGCATCACGCTCCGCGATCAAACAGAATGGGTGGAGTTGGTAACTGCGGGAGTAAATTCAATCGTTGAGGCGAACAAGGAAAAAATAATCAATACCTATGAGCAAGTGAAAGGTAAAAAACCAGTACCGTCTACGGGATTGTATGGCGATGGCACAGCCGCTCATGCAATTGCCCAACGATTAAGTTCAATTTAAATGTACCATTCAGTGCCATTTTTCTTTTAGCTTGCTTTTATTTGCAGCATTATGGCGAGAATTTTAACAGGAATACAAAGTAGTGGCAAACCTCATTTGGGAAATTTACTGGGAGCCATTATCCCGGCTATAGCCCTTTCAAAAATACCGGGTAACGACTCCTATCTTTTTATTGCTGATCTGCACTCCCTTACCGCCATCAAAGATCCCGGGGAAAGAATCGAAAATGTGCGTGCTGTTGCCGCAGCATGGCTTGCCTTTGGATTTGATGTGGATAAGAATTGCTTTTATCGCCAAAGCAGGATACCTGAAGTGTGTGAACTTACCTGGTACCTTAGCTGCTTTACACCTTATCCGATGCTGGCGAACGCCCACTCATTTAAAGATAAGTCTGACAGGCTGGCGGATGTGAATGCCGGCTTGTTTACTTACCCTGTTTTAATGACTTCAGACATTATCATGTATGATGCCGAGTTTGTTCCGGTAGGTAAAGACCAGCAACAGCATTTGGAAATCGCCCGTGACATTGCTTCTTCATTTAATGCACGATATGGAGAAACATTTGTGGTGCCTGAAGCAAAGATTGACGATAGTTTAATGACCATCCCAGGCACTGACGGACAGAAAATGAGCAAATCGTATGGCAATATTATTGATATTTTTCTACCTGATAAAGAACTAAAAAAGCAAATACTCTCCATAGTTACAGACAGTACACCGCTCGAAGAACCCAAAAATCCGGACACGGATAATGTGTTTGCATTGTATAAATTGTTAGGCACTGAGGAACAAACTGAGGCCCTCCGTCAGAAGTACCTGGCCGGCAATTTTGGTTATGGTCATGCTAAGCAAGCGCTATTCGAACTTATTATTGAAAAGTTTAAAAAAGAGCGTGAGGCTTTTAATTTTTATATAAACAACCCTGACGAATTAGAAAAGAAGCTTGTGCAGGGTGAGGCGAAAGCCCGAGTCGTGGCCACCAAAGTACTCAACCGGGTAAGAGAGAAATTAGGCTATAGATAATTATTCAGCAGACCATACAATCTCCTGTTTCTCCTCATCCACATTCAAAATTACGCGCATAGGATTGGGGGCGATGGCCAATTTGGTTTCTTTACCAGGGTATTTGTCCATTTCTACATATACACCATCCGAAAAGTCCACGATAAATTCATGGTTGGAACTCACGGTATAAGCTTTTGCTATGTAAGCAATGGGATGCAACACATCGGTATCGGGGCAATGTTGATCGTGTACTTTCTGCAAAACACCTCCAAGATACTCCCCAAATTGATCCTGAAAATCATCCTCCAGGTCGTGTAACTCTTCCTCAAGATCATCGTACTTTGGATTATTGTAATCCAGGTTTTGCAGCAAATTTCGTTTTGCAATTATTCCCTGCAGGGCTTTGTCCAATGCTTTCATGTCCATCCGTGTAGTTTTTGAAATTTTCACTTTAGAAATGAATAGCAAATTAAACCAAAACATGGATAATGTGTAATTTAGCATTCATTAAACGCTTTTAAGTTATGGAACAGGATTTCTTACCTATTAACGGCACCGACTATGTGGAGTTTTATGTGGGTAATGCCAAGCAATCGGCATTGTACTATCAGTATTGCTTCGGGTATGAACTGATTGCCTATGCCGGACCGGAAACCGGCTTGAAAGGAAAGGCCTCTTACGTACTCAAACAAGACAAAATTCGGCTGGTACTCACCTCTTCGTTAGAACCCGATTCAGTAATTTCTGAGCACGTAAAAAAACATGGGGATGGTGTGAAAGTATTGGCGCTATGGGTTGATGACGCTACAAAAGCATACCATGAAACCACAGTCCGGGGTGCAGTGTCTGCAATACCTCCGCAAACCATAAAGGACGAATTCGGTGAAGTAGTTGTTGCCTCTATCAAAACTTACGGAGAGACCATCCATACTTTTGTAGAGCGAAAAAATTACAAAGGGCCCTTCTTACCGGGGTATAAAGCTGCAAAAAGCACTATAAAAACAGAGCCCATTGGCTTAAAGTATATCGATCATTGCGTAGGCAATGTGGAGTTGGGCCAAATGAATAAGTGGGTAAAGTATTACGAAGATGTGATGGGCTTCAAACTGCTCATCACCTTTGATGACGAAGACATCTCTACAGAATACAGTGCGCTAATGTCAAAAGTAGTCTCCAATGGCAATGGGTATATTAAATTTCCAATCAACGAACCCGCAAAAGGGAAAAAGAAATCTCAAATTGAAGAGTATCTGGACTTTTACCATTCAGCCGGTGTGCAGCACATTGCTATCGCTACAGATGATATTGTGTATACGGTAGGTGAGCTAAGGAAAAGAGGTGTTGATTTTTTACGTGTACCCGACTCGTATTATGAAGATGTGCTGGAACGAGTGGGGAAAATCAATGAAGACCTGCAGGATTTGAAAGCCCAGAATATTCTTATTGATAGAGATGATGAAGGTTATCTGTTGCAAATTTTCACCAAACCCGTTCAGGACAGGCCCACCCTGTTTTTTGAAATCATAGAACGCAATGGGGCAAAGTCGTTTGGAAAAGGAAACTTTAAAGCATTGTTCGAATCTATTGAGAGAGAACAAGAACTGCGCGGTAACCTTTAGCCTTGTGTTAATCGTTTATTCAGTTGACAGTTGGCAATATTTCAGTTGACAAAGTACAGTCAGTCTTGTTGATACAATCTATTTCAAGAATAGATCATATTTGTCAATTTCCACTTTAGTCCACTGTCAACTAATATAAGAATTCGTCAAAACAGACTTTACATGGCACCAGGTAACCACACAGTATCTTTTAACAGATACTACCGCTTAAAGATATAACGGGTGATATAGATTCCTTCCCCATCTTGTTTACCGGCATCGCTTTCCACACCACTGGTTACAAATACCAACGTCCACCCTTCCTTGGTCATTTCATTTAGTTTTGAAGACACCACTGCGTCATTAGAAGCAATGTTTTGAAAATTGATACCGACTGCACTGTAAAAGTTAAGCAACTTGGTCTCTTCGAAATTTTCAATTTTTATATCTCCTCTCTTCACATCACCCATTTCACTTTTCTTCCCATTGGTTCGCTCTGTGGTCAAATCCTTGTAGCTGGCTTGATCCTGAGGATCCATCATTCTGGAACGGCCAATCCCCAATGGTACTATTGATTCAACCGTAGTAATAATTTTGTATTCCTGTGCCCACATTGACATGGAAATACCCGCTGCAAGAATTGTTAATAAGAACTTTTTCATTTGTTAATATTTAATTTTCAATGATATACGAATAAACCTCATTTAAGTTAGGTGTTTTAAAAGAATTGTACCCCTTCTTTTCATTATTTTTGACCCAATGAGTTTACTGGAGAAAGCAAAATTAACAGCCGAAAAATGGTTGAAGGAAAATGCCGTTGATGAGCCAACAAAAGCGGAGATCCGAAAACTGCTTACGGCTTCTGATCCCAAAAATTTAATCAATTCCTTTTACAAAAACCTGGAGTTTGGCACCGGTGGGCTGAGAGGAGTAATGGGTGTAGGCTCCAATTGCATTAATCAATACACCATTGGTGGAGCAACTCAGGGATTGGCCAATTATCTTAAGAAGTCATTTTCAAATCAGTCCATTAGAGTAGCCATTGCTTTTGATTCTCGGAATAATAGCAAATCACTTGCTCAAATTACTGCCAATGTCTTTGCAGCCAATGGTATTCATGTTTTTCTTTTTCCTGAATTGCGACCCACCCCCCTTCTTTCATTTGCCATTCGCTATTTAAAATGTCAATCCGGAGTGGTGATTACAGCCTCGCACAATCCAAAAGAATACAATGGATACAAAGCGTATTGGACCGGTGGTGCACAACTGGTTGCTCCCCACGATAAAAATGTGATTGAAGAG
Organism: uncultured Ohtaekwangia sp.; assembly: GCA_964409415.1. Taxonomy (GTDB): domain Bacteria; phylum Bacteroidota; class Bacteroidia; order Cytophagales; family Cyclobacteriaceae; genus ELB16-189. The sequence goes on from CAYPDF010000003.1 coordinate 276,715, forward strand.
GTCAACGCGATTAGAGGATTTGACCAAATAAAATTTAGCGGAAACGCATCAGCTATTGAATTGATCGGTCCTGATGTGGAAGCAGCCTATTATGCGGAAGTAAAAAAAATAATTCCTTCACAGGAAATCATCCAAAAACAAAAAAACATTCCTATTGTATTTTCAGGGATACACGGAACAGGCAATACCATGGTACCTGAATGCCTCTGGCTTCTCGGTTTTGAAAATTGTATGGTGGTAAAAGAGCAAGCTCAGCCCGATGGCAATTTCCCCACCGTTGAATCTCCTAATCCTGAGGAGCAATCTGCCATGACGCTTGCATTGGCACTCGCCAAAGAGAAAAATGCAGAGCTGGTGATGGCAACTGATCCTGATGCAGACCGTGTGGGCATTGGAATTAAAAATAATAATGGAGATTTTTTTCTTTTGAGCGGCAACCAGGCTTTCAGTTTGATGGTTTGGTTTATCTTCAGAAACCTTCAACACACTGAAAATCAATATGTCGCCAAAACCATTGTGACCACAGAATTGGTAGATACAATGGCAAAAAAATTTAAAGTGGATTGCTACAACACCTTAACAGGTTTCAAGTACATCGCAGACCTCATCCGGGCTCTTGAAGGAAAAAAGTCGTTCATCGCTGCCGGTGAGGAAAGTTATGGATATATGGTGGGTGATTTTGTAAGAGACAAGGATGCCGTATCTGCGTGCGCCTTTTTTGCTACTATGGCAGCTGTAGCCAGAGATGAGGGAGTTTCGCTTTATGATTGGCTGATCAAAATTTATATCGAATACGGTTTCTACAAAGAGGGGCTCGTAAACATTGTGCGAGAAGGCGCAGACGGAGCGCAGCAAATTAAGGCCATGATGGATAACTTTAGGAACAATCCTCCTTTGGCCCTCAACGATGAGAAGATTACCAGAATACTTGACTATCAATCGGCCCGCGCACTCAATGTAATGACAGGAGAAACCCAAACAATCAATTTACCGAAATCTGATGTACTACAATATTATACTGAAAGCAACACTAAAGTTTCGATACGTCCCTCTGGTACTGAACCCAAAATAAAATTCTATATTAGTGTAGTCGGAAAATTGAACCGCAAGGCTGAATTCGACCCACTTAACCGTGAACTTATTGCCAAAATAAAATCAATTGAAACCCAATTAACAAAATGAATTCTACCATTCGCTCCCTGCAAAGTCTTTTTTCTCGCGATCTGGATTTACTGGCCACTGAGATCAGCGCTTACCCTTCCGAAGAATCACTTTGGAAAATAGCCGGTGACATCAAAAATTCCGGTGGCAACTTATGCCTGCATTTGTGTGGCAACCTTCAGCACTTTATCGGAACTGTATTGGGCAAGAGTGATTATGTCAGAAACCGGGAGGCCGAATTTGCTGATAAAAACATTCCCAAAGCGGTGTTGCTGCAACAAATTGAAACCACGAAGGAGTCTATCTCCACCACAATGGATAAATTAGACCCTTCTCAATTGGCCGTAAACTATCCCATAGAAGTATTGGGTAAGCCCATGACCACAGAATATTTTCTGATCCACCTGCTGGCCCACCTCACCTATCACCGCGGGCAGATCAACTATCACCGCAGGTTGCTGGAGATTGGAAGTGGCCATTGAAGTCGGCAGTTTCAACCCTCAGTACTTTGAGGTTTTACAGTTGAATATTTAGCCTTATTTTTGCGGCTCCCATGAAGAAAGTCGCATTTTATACGCTTGGCTGCAAACTCAACTACTCAGAGACCTCTACCATTGCCAGAGGTTTTGAGGAAAAGGGCTACAAAAAGGTCGATTTTACGGATTCTCCTGACATATTTATTATCAATACGTGCTCCGTCACTGAAAATGCAGACAAGAAGTGTCATAAGCTGGTGAGGGAGGCGCGCAGCATTTCACCGGAGGCGTACGTGGCTATCATCGGCTGCTATGCGCAGTTGAAACCCAAAGAAATATCAGAAATACCGGGAGTCGATGCCGTTTTAGGAGCTGCAGAAAAATTCCGGTTGATTGAATTACTGGACGGCTTTGTCCGTCCTCCGCAACCCCAGGTTTTTGAATCCGAAATAAAGGAGGTAAAAAGATTTAATACGGCCTACTCCCTGCAAGACCGCACCCGTACCTTCCTTAAGGTTCAGGATGGATGTGACTACACTTGTTCATTTTGCACCATCCCATTGGCCCGGGGAGGCAGCAGAAGCGATAGTATTGCAAACATTATCAAAGAAGCGGAAGAGATTGCCCGTAATGACGTAAAAGAAATTGTGCTTACCGGTGTGAACACGGGAGACTTTGGCCTGCAAGATGGAAAACGAAAGGAACGTTTTATCGATTTGATAAAAGCACTGGATGAGGTAGAAGGTATTCACCGCATTCGGATATCCTCTATAGAGCCCAACCTGCTCACGAATGAGATAATTGAATTCGTTGCTGCATCAAAAAAGTTTGTCCCCCATTTCCATATTCCATTGCAATCCGGATCGAATAGAATTTTGGGATTGATGAAAAGAAGGTATCAACGCGAACTTTATCAGGAGCGGGTGAACACGATCAAGTCGCTCATGCCCCATTGCTGTATTGGTGTGGATGTGATTGTCGGTTTTCCGGGAGAAACCCATGAAGACTTTTTAGAGACCTATCGGTTTTTGAATGAGCTAGACATTTCCTACCTGCATGTTTTCACCTATTCTGAAAGAGACAATACCCATGCAGTCACCCTGGAGGGCGCTGTTCCTTCAAAGCAGCGTGCGGAGCGATCCAAAAGGTTGCATATTTTATCAGACAAAAAAAGAAGAGCATTCTACCATTCACATATCGGTGATGCATTCACCGTACTTTTTGAAAATGATGTGGAAGATGGAATGATGCAGGGCTTTACAGAGAACTACATTCGGGTGGTTGCGAAATATGATCCTATTTTAATTAACACCATCAAAAAAGTAAAACTCACTGCGATCAATGAGAAGGGGTTGGTTGAGGTGGAGGAGGTTGAAGGGGCAAGGTTTCAAGTTTCAAGTTTCAAGTTTTAGGTTGTTGCCGGTTGTTAGTTGCGGGTTACCAGTTTCCGGTTTACCAGTTGCCGGTTTTCCGGTTGCCAGTTTCCGGTTGCCAGTTGCAGGTTTTCAGTGGTTGGCTCAAATGATTACTCCGTCTTTCATCTCCAACTTACGGTCGGCCATGTTGGCAAACTCAATGTTGTGGGTAACGATCACGAAAGTATGTCCCAGGTCCTTTTTCAATTTAAAAAACAATTCGTGCAGGTCAGCGGCATTTTTTGAATCCAGGTTGCCACTGGGTTCATCGGCAAACACAAGCGAAGGTGAATTGATCAATGCCCTGGCCACAGCCGTTCTTTGTTGCTCTCCTCCCGACATCTCTGAAGGCTTATGATCATACCTGTCACCCAGTCCCAGAAGTTTTAATAAATCCATGGCTTTACTTCGCGCCTCTTTTACATCCGAACCCCCAATAAGACCCGGCATCATCACATTTTCCAGGGCGGAGAATTCGGGCAGCAGGTTATGGAATTGAAAGACAAAGCCAATATTCTTATTTCTAAACTTAGCCAGATCGCCTACACCATTTGCAAATAAATCCTTACCGCCCACATAGACCTTCCCCTGATCAGGTGTATCCAACGTACCTAGAATGTGAAGTAATGTACTTTTCCCTGCCCCAGAAGCGCCTACGATGGCCACAACTTCCCCTTTTTCCACCTGAAGGTTAACTCCTTTGAGCACCTTTAGCGATCCATATGATTTTTGTACTTCTACGGCCTTGAGCATTGTCGGTGGTTTAATTCTTGAAATTAACCAAAAAAAGTCCTTATACTTTTTTTTGCACTTTGTGCTGACGATTGAAAATGAAATTTTTACAACAGTTCAATGAAGTAAGGTTCATTCATTTTCAATGTCAGGTCAATGACGCTTCGGTCATGATCCTGATCGTATCATCAGGAGTTATCCTGACAATCCTGACCGTTCGTCAGGATTCGTCACCCGTAGGGCAAAATTGTTATTAGGAGTAACAATTTTGGGATACGCACTAAAAAAAGTAGCTTGCCCAAAAATACACATCCATGAACATACACGAATATCAGGGCAAAGAGATTCTAAAAAAATATGGTGTTGCTATTCAGCGAGGCATCGTAGCTGACACCCCGGACAAGGCTGTGGCTGCTGCCAAAGAGCTACAAACAGAGACTGGAACGAAGTGGTTTGTTGTGAAATCTCAAATCCATGCCGGTGGACGTGGAAAAGGAAAAGTAAAGGAGACCGGCTCTCATGGTGTAGTGCTTGCCAAGAGTATTGATGAGGTAATGGAGAAGTCCAAAGCCATTTTGGGAGGTACATTGGTGACCCATCAGACCGGACCAGATGGCAAAGTGGTGAACAAAGTACTTATAGCAGAGGATGTGTATTATCCAGGAGCTTCTGAGCCCAAAGAGTACTATATGAGCATTTTATTGGATCGTGCTACCAGCAGACCGGTGATCATGGCTTCTACAGAAGGTGGGATGAATATTGAAGATGTAGCGGCTGAAACACCGGAGAAGATAATCAAAGAGTGGGTAGACCCGATGATGGGATTACAGCCCTTTCAGGCCCGTAAAGTGGCTTTTGCGCTGGGATTACAGGGGCAGGCTTTCAAGGAAATGGTAAAGTTTATTCATGCTCTCTATGCTGCCTATATCGGTCTTGACGCCTCCATGTTTGAGATCAACCCTGTGTTGAAAACTTCTGATGATAAAATACTGGCAGTAGACTCCAAGGTAAATCTTGACGATAACGCGCTCTTCAGACACAAGGATTTGGAAGAATTGAGGGATATTTCAGAAGAAGACCCTTTGGAGGTAGAAGCAGGAAAATCAGGCTTGAATTATGTGAAATTAGATGGAAATGTAGGCTGTATGGTCAACGGAGCCGGTTTGGCAATGGCTACTATGGATATTATTAAGTTGTCCGGTGGAGAGCCCGCCAACTTCCTTGATGTGGGAGGTGGAGCCAATGCTGAGACCGTAGAAGCGGGTTTTAGGATTATTTTAAAAGACCCTAATGTAAAAGCGATCCTCATTAACATATTTGGTGGAATTGTGCGCTGTGACCGCGTAGCAAGCGGTGTGGTAGAAGCATACAAGAAGGTAGGTGACATTCCTGTGCCCATTATTGTGCGCTTACAGGGCACCAATGCGGAGGAAGGGGCCAAAATCATTAAGGAATCCGGGTTGAAGGTGTATTCAGCCATTTTACTGAAAGACGCTGCAGCAAAGATAACGGAGGTATTGGCCTGACCGTAGGGTTTCCTTATTGGCAATTATTGCATAAATTAGTGGTTTAAGGCCCAATTATGAGAAAAGCCGGTGCTTTTTTATTCCTGATTACCCTCTTTGCTTCCTATGCCGAGGCGCAAAGCTTCTATGCCATCAGGAGGGAAAGGTCAATCATGGCCGTGGGGGGTATCGGGACGTCTACTTATTTGGGTGAATTATCAAATAAAGGTGACTACATAGACGCGAAACCCACTATCAATCTGGGGCTTCAGTATTATTTCACCAACAGAATAGCCGTAAGATCTGAAATAGCCTGGTATACTTTAAAGGGAGACGATGCCAAGGCAGACCCTGAATCCGGAAGGTCACCCCGTAATTTATCTTTTACATCCAGTAATTTTGAATTTAACGTTACGGGAATAGTAAATTTTTTTCCTCAAGGACAGCGTTTTTATCAGAGGCCTGATTTCAATATCTATGGCTTTGCAGGAATAGGTGTTACCTATTTCAACCCAAAGACCACCTATCAGGGACAAAAGATTGCTTTACAGCCCTTGCAAACCGAGTTGGTGAAGTACAGCAGAATAACTCCCGTAATCCCCTATGGAATTGGTGCCAGGTTTAAGGCCGGTCCCTTTTTCAACATTGCTGTTGAGGGTGGGCTAAGAAAAACTTTTACAGACTACATGGACGATGTGAGTACGGTTCACCACGATGCCTCCAAGTTTAGCGATCCGATAGCAGCAGCTCTATCAGACAGAAGGCCGGAGATAGGACTCCCGTTAGCAGCTGATGGGTATATCAGGGGAAATCCTGACAAAAAAGATTCCTATTTTCTTTTCACTGTCAAAGTAGAATACTATTTACCTGATAATTTCTTTGGCGCTGGAAGTGGACAAAAGAAACTTAACAGAAACAAAAGGAAAGCCTTTTATCGATACAACAAGAGGCGTGGCGGTTTAAGGCGATAATCTTTTATACGCCCTCTGGTTCTTTGTCCAGTATTTCGTATCTGGAGTAGTTGCTTTTGTACTCCGGAACCAATTCCTTCATCAGCGCCACCATTTTCAATTCATTCTTATCATAGACCAAATCGTGAAATAGGTCAATAAATTTATTGATCTCCGTAAATTGATATTGCTGCACTTTTGCAATTAGAATTTTTGCGTGATGGGTAGGTAAAGTGTTTTCCGTTGTGGCCAATAATTCCTCGTACAGTTTTTCACCTTCACGGACTCCAGTAAAGACTATTGAAATGTCTCGTTCCGGCTCATAGCCGGATAATCGAATCATTTTTTTGGCAAGATCCAATATCTTCACTGCCTTACCCATATCAAAAATAAAAATCTCCCCCCCTTTGCCCATGGTACCCGCTTCCAAAACCAATTGACAGGCTTCAGGAATGGTCATGAAATAGCGTGTGATTTCCGGGTGGGTTACAGTGACCGGGCCATGTTCCTTAATTTGTTTTTTAAACAATGGAATTACCGAACCATTTGAACCCAATACATTGCCAAACCGTGTGGTTACAAAGACGGTATTGCCTGTTCCTGTTACTGCCAGATGGTTGCTTAAAGATTGAACGTAGATTTCGGCAATCCTTTTAGAGCAGCCCATTACATTGGTTGGATTGACAGCCTTATCTGTGGAAATCATAACAAATTTCTTCACACGGTATTTCACTGCCATATCAGCCAAAATTTTGGTTCCCAAAATATTACAGGAAATGGCCTCGGAGGGGTTGCTCTCCATCATAGGAACATGCTTGTAGGCCGCTGCATGGTAGATTAAATCGGGTTGATATTCATTAAAAACATACTCCAACCGCTCCACGTTTGTAATGTCTGCCAGATAGGGAATAATTTTAATCAAACTGAATTGATCTCTGATTTCTCTTTCAATCTCATACATGGCTGATTCGGCCTGGTCCACCAGGATAATCAGCGATGGATTGTACAGCACCACCTGTCTTACTAATTCTGCACCGATAGAACCAGCTGCACCGGAAATCAGTATTCTTTTGCCTGCCAAGTCCGCTTTAACATTTTCATTGTTCAACTTAATCGACTCTCTTCCCAACAATTCTTCAATGTTAATTTCCCGAATCTGACTAAAGCTCAACTCACCCCTCACCCATTTTTCCACAGCAGGTATAGTGCGCACCTTTACTTTGTTTCTGATGCAAACGTCCACCAATTCATTTTTTCTCTCCAATGATATCTCTTTCACTGTTATGACCAGTTCGTCAATATTCAGATTTTTGAGCAACAGGTTCAATTCTTCAGACCTTGCATTATAAATTCTTGCCCCATCCAGTACTTTTCCCACCTTGTTGATATCATCCTCCAAAAATCCAATCACCTGCATGCGCGGTGTGGAGTTAATTACATGGCGGGTTACAATACCTGTTTGGCCAGCTCCAAAAATGATTACTCTGAAATTTTTAAGTATTGCATCTTTATAATAGGAGAAAATTTGTTTGACCAGTAATCTATAATTGAACAAAAGTAAAAATGAAGAAAGGAAAGTGATCAGGATTACAGAATAGGGAATAATATTCTCTTTGTAATTGTAATAGTAAATCAAATTGGTGAGGGCCACCAAAACCATATTCAAAATTACCATGTAGAAAATACGGGCACCGTCTTCCAGTCCGGTGTATCGAATGATTCCCTTATAACTATTGGTGATCAAAATTGAAACCAGAGCCAAAGCCAGGTACAAGGCAGTTCCTTCCCAATAATTATTGGCAGCGAAGTCTGTAGTATTAAAATTAAAACGAAGGAGATAGCCCAGGATGCAACTGAATCCAATAAAAAAAAGGTCAATAAAGATTATGACCCATCTTGGTAAGATTTTAAGGTTCTGTACAAAGTCAATTATCAAAACAACTTATTTATCTTTTTTGCTTTTGAGGAATTTACCCAATCCCAGGGACACACCAATACCTATCAATATCTCAATACCCGTAATCGGAACTGCGCCTGGATCACCTCCAGGATCTCCTGGCTGGGCCATCAGGGCGAATGAAATAAAAATCAGAAAGACAACTATAGTTATGCGCAGCACTAAAATCTATTTACTTTTTAATAATTCTTTTGGTAATCACCTTGCCCTCTTTGTCGGATACTTTCAGAAGGTAAATCCCATCCGGATGGCTTCTAAAATCAAACGTACCTACAAGGCCCTGCTCGTGGGGTTCCATGGTCAAAGTTCCCAGCTCCCTTCCCATCATATCTATTATGGCAGGATTGAGTAATTCCGAACTATTGAATTTAACTGTTAACACATCTTCAACAGGATTAGGATACAGGGTCAATAATCCAGATAGGTCTTCGTCCTCAATACCGGTAATTGTCACTACCCTTTCTGCCGATGATACACAGCTTCCAAAGGATACTTCCACTTTATAAACTCCTGACTCAACCGGAGTATAGGTTTGCCCATTGGCGCCTGGTATTACTATCCCATCTTTAAACCATTGGTTGTTATCCACATAACTGGAAGACAATGTGCCATTTCCCAGATCAGACAAAACGACATCGTCAAAGTTAATTACCTCGGCCATTACCGGCACCCTTGCTCCTTCACAACCGGCTGCACTCACTGCCGACACATAGTATGTTTTTGATTTCTCTAAAACGGGGGTAATGAATTGTGAACTATTTTGGCCTGCGATGGGGAACAGGTCGGTTTCGTTTTCATACCACCTGTAACTTCCTCCGGAAGGCGTTCCCTCAGCACTGATCGTCACTGCACCTTCTTTACAGGAAGTACCATTGGTGGTAGATGAAATCAAAAGTGTGGGATCAATGGTGGTGTTGGTAATATTCAACTCAAAGCGGTCTTTATAAGAAGACTCCTCCGCAGTAACCTGGAACTCATAGGTAGGGGAAGTTTTAACATCAATGTTTTCACCCGTGTTCTTGTCCAGCAAAATAATATTCACCGGGGTGACAAAAGATTCAAACTCGGTGAAATCCAACTGGTAATCACCTGCGCTTACATCGGTAATATTGAGGCTTAACGATTTGCTGCACTCTAACATGGGCAGGCCGTTGATGGCCAGTTTATCTCCCAACGGAGTAACTGTTGATAAATTGAAGATATCATTTTTCAATTTATAGGCGTCCAAATTCCCATCAAACTCTTCTGTGGCGTCCTCATCAAAGTATACAATGATCTCGTCCCGCTTCAATCCACTGCGCAAGGTGACCCGCATTAAATCCGAAGGTGGAGATGTTCTGAAAAAAGTAGTGACATTGCCAGGTGCCTTTACAGCTTCTGTCGCCTGAAATGTAGGGGCACTGGTTGCCTTCACCCAGAAGGCCTGACCTATAGGGATGTACCTGGAACCACCGTTGGTGCCCCCCACACCTCCCACATATGTGGCATAAGTGCCGGCTAAAGCGCCATTGTCTTTCATGTAAATGGTATTGGTAAGGCCCGTTTTTGTCCAACCGCTTGCCGCGTCCCAGTCGATGGTAGAAGGATAAGGATTACCCACCAGGTTCCAACCGTCATTGAGGATGCCATTCCCTGCCGTAAAAGATGCCCCTGCGGTTGCTACAAAATCAATAGTGCCTGAGTTGATCGGGTTCCTTACCGACCACTTTGCATTTCCTGCGGTGGATACCGGAGGAACGTTGCCCCAAATAAACATGGCATAGCCACGACCGGTGGCCAGGGTTTCTGTATTGGCTGATACAGGGAAAAATTCATAGCCATCATTCAGGTCGGGGGTTCCACTTCCGTTGGTATCGGTGGTCACCGTTTCATTGTAAAGGAACATAGAGGGGCTTGTGTTGCAGCCCGTGCAGGTGCTCGAGCCGGAGAACCCTCCCGTTATGGGGTTGAACACTTGTATCTGAGAAACGGTCGGTGCGGCCACCGGAGAAGATATATAGCGATAAATCCGGCCATTATTAAAGGATGGGCTATTGCTACCGCCCTCAATGGACATGTAGCGCTGAACCGTTACACTGCCTGTCACCTGGGCCAGCGCAGGAAGTTCAGCAATAGCAGCATCGGTAACAGAAGGATCATCCGCACTTGACAGCAAGGTGAAAATGGAGGTACCTCCAGATCCATCTGCATCAAATATGGTACCGGCAGAGAGGGTAAGGATACCCCGGATGTTTTGATTGCTCTGTACCTGAACGCTGAGCGGGCTGGCGTTGTTGGTTACCGTGATATTGTTGAAGGTAGTGGTTGTAGTACCCGCAATGCTCTGAACGGATGAACCACTGAGCAATAAAGTTCCGGTGCCTGCCACGAAGGTCCCGTTGTTGGTGAAGTTACCGGCTATGCTTAAAGAGGCTGGAGCCGTTACCGTTCCTGTGACAGTAATGCTGCTAAACGTAGTGGTTCCTGAGAATGAGGTAGATCCATTGAATGTGACATTATTGGAGGCGAGTCCTCTGTTAAAAGTACCTGAATTACTCCAACTTCCCGAAACACTCATGTTGGTTGGCGCATTTAAAGTACCCGTAATGTTTACATTGTTAAAATTGTAAGGGCCGGCTCCCAAAAAACTGGTCGTTCCACCAAATGTCACTGTTGCGCTACCGGCATTCAGCGTACCGTTGTTGGTAAGGTCTCCATTGATATTGAAATTGGCAGATGGGGTAAGGGTACCTGTTACGATTATACCACCAAACACCAGAGGGGTGCTTCCTGAAATTACAGATGTACCTGAAAATGTAACATTACTGCTGGTGAGTACAGAGGCTGCATTGCTCACAAGGTTCCCTTTTATATCCAAAGGTTTTCCACCTGAGTCGAATGTTCCACTCGAAAATGTGAGTACACCATTCACGGTGATACCACTTGTCAGGGTAAGTGTACCCGACCCCAGTTTTGTCAGGTTCGCCAATGCGGTTGTATTGCTGGGTAATTCAGGGCCAGAAGATATGGGTGAAGTAGTATTGTAAACTACATTATAGGCATTGGTGGTATTGTTCGGTGAGGTTGTCATACTTCCCTGCTGGGCCCGCGTAATGGTTCCACCTGCAGTGATGGCCAAGCCCGAACCGTTGTTCAAAGTGCCCGAGGTAAGGTTAAGGTTGGTAATGTCCACGCTGGCACTGGCATCCAGGGTAGCCCCAGAGCGGTTCATGGTCAAGGTGCCCAATGTGGTACCTGTAATCCCTGCAGACCCCGATGGTAGGGTGCCCGACCCGTTTATGATAATAGAGGAGGCTGCGTCTACCCCAATGGTACCAAAAGACCTTCCAAAATTACCGCCAATGGTAAGCGTATTCCCATTGAGGTGCAATTCCCCTTCTGTTTGGGTCAATGTCCCTAATATTTCAAGGCTACCCCCCAGGGTTACCAATCCTGAACTTGTTCGGTTCATAGTAAAGTCAAACAATTGGTTGGAACCGCTAAAGTTGAGTGTTCCAAAATTTCCCGTACCTCCAATGACCATTTTGGATGAAGCTCCTCCCACGATGCCACCGGAACCCGTCACCGTTCCGTTAATCGTAAGTGTTTGGGTGCCGATGACAATGTTTCCCGAAATAAGGTTAAGGGTTCTCAGGGCAACAATATCAAGGCTGGTGCTGAGGGTGACGTTGCTCGGATTATTGATGCTCAGATTGACATCACCTCCAGAGGGGAAACCATTGCCAATAAATTGGGCTCCAGTACCGTTGTACACAATTGTAGAGCCTGAAGAATAAGTTCTAACACCACTAACTCTTACATTACCTCCTGAAACACCAGTTTGCAATGCTCCTGAGAGGTCGGTTGATCCCAATTGAAGTGTTCCTTCAAGTGTAAAATTTCCATTTCCTGTCAGAAAGGATGTCCCCATATTTAAAGTAGATAAGGAAGCTACCTTATAGTTTACACTATTTGAAATGGTTCCTGTATTTGAAAAATTATGAACAAATGCACCATTAAAGTTCAATGTTGATGCCCCAGAGCCCGCCTTGCTTAAGGTACCTGCTGACAAATCAAAGTCTCCAAGCAAATTTATGACACCATCACCGGTAGACTCATTAAATAAAGTCGAAGCTGAGGGCGAATTGATACTTAGATTTCCTGTTAGATTCAAAGTACCAGTACCTCCGCTACCACTCAGCACAAATGAGTATCCGGGATCAAGATTAATATTTGTATTACCCGCAACGTTAAACGTTACATTTGCATTCCCAGAGTAGCCCGATAGGTACACATATGAGTCATTACTAATCAAAAAATTCCCATTAATTGTTGCCGTCAAGTCTGATCCATCAGAAAAGAGTAGGAACCAAAAATCTGGTCCAGTGGAAGCAACAGTAAAATCCCCGTCAATTGTTGATATGATTCCATCTAAATCTATATCATTTCCTTGGGCTGTGCAATTCCATCTGAAATGGTAAAATGATTTTGGACTTACAGCCAGAGTGGGCGCCACTGCAGACGCGTCATTATATCCTGTAAATTCAATTGTTGAGCCCGTTTGAAATTCCGCATCATAAATCACACCGCCCGATGAATAGTTCATTCGGTACGTTCCACCATTTAAAATTTTGAGCCTTAAGGTTGACGCGTTATTTATTGTAGACCCATCATCCAATTGAAGAATTCCAGAAACCTCCATCCTACCTCTATTGCCAGCCGAACCCAACGTTACTGTTCCAGAGATGTCAATTCTACCCCCTGCATTTACGGTTAAAACAGAGGCTGGATTATTTGCAATGGAAATTGAGACTGCAGTTTCAGTATTTCTTACAATTACATTGTGACCTGAAGCAATCGTTACAAGTGAAGAATTGGCATTTGTAGGAACCACTCCGCCAACCCAAGTCCCAGGAGCATCCCAAAAACCAGATCCCAATGATGTAATCGTTTGGCCTGAAGTCGAAAATGCCAGCCCAATAATAATTGCCGTAATAATACAGGAAAGGTTCAATGGTAGATGTCTAGCCATAATGGTAGGTAATTTACAAAATTAACCAAAATAGCCTATTATAGGCTATTCCTTATCTAAATACTCTAAAACAGCACACATGTAACCCTGCCCACTTTTGTAATCCACCGATCTGGGATTAATAATGTCACCTCCTCCCCATTTCATTCACAATATATTGATAATCAGTAACTTATTAAAGTATTGACGACCATCCCATTTTTCAGTTTTCTTTTTTAGCAAATGTTTGCTGATAAAACAACGCCACCATCAACAACAGCATCAATAGCGGATTTACAATCATTCGGTGAATGGGCGACAATAAGGGCGATGAAATCTCAGAAGTGCCCTCCCAACTGAGCTTTAGGATCAGGTAAATGGGAAGTATCAACAGTATTTCCACCAAAAACAGATAAAATGCCAGCCTTAGGTAGTTTTTATTGGCAAACAGTCCATAAATCAATCCCATACAAAGCAAATCATTGATCATCAGACGGACTGTTCTGTTGACAATGAACACCTGGTTTTCATTACCAGTGAGTATTCCTCCAATTATTGTGTTGATCCATTCAAAATAATTGAAGTGCTGAAATACATACACTACGGTCAGGAGCACTATGGCTCCCACGATCAAGGTAATCCTTTGAGGACTATTCCTTATCTCCTTCATTTTGGACGGAACGGGTTTGTTGGATCCAAATCCACCACAGCACGAATACCACAGCATATATGGCTGCTGTGAATAAATATTTATGGAAATAGTAAAAGTAGTGAGACTCTCGCTCGGCCAGCCAAAACAGTAACAAGATTCTCATCAGGTTGGAGAGATGAATCACCACCAGGCCCAACGGAATAAACCACAGCATTTTCTTAATGCTCCCTCCAAAAGCAAGTAGAAAGGAGAAAAAAACAATAAAGACATTTATTCCATTGCACCCTTCAAAAACATTAAGTACAGTTTGTCCTCCATTCATCAACCCTACTGTAGGTCCGGTTTGGCTGAGAACAACAGAGGCTTCGAAACCCAAAAGTTCAAGAATTTTTCCCGACTGATAACTGACGAGGTGCGTCATTGCATCCGGATGCTGACCCAGAGATTCAATCCATAAACCATAGATCAGGTTCAACACAAAGTACGATCCCAGAAAGTATCCTAAAAACCGAAGGGCCGGTTTATAATCCGATAACTTCATTTGTTGATATTTGTAGCAGGAACTCCCACCAATTTTGAATGAGATGGAAATGATTTCGTTACCACCGCGCCTGCTCCAATTACCGAGTGCGCTCCTATCATTATACTTTGTAAAACACTGGCACCTGTTCCGATTAAGGTCTCATTTCCAATCTTTACATTACCAGAGATATGGCACCCCGGCATCACAGCAGTAAATTTTCCCAACACCACATCATGTCCTATCGTGGATGACAAATTGATAATCACGAAATCTTCTATACGAACTCCGGTAGTCAGGATACTGCCTGCGGTTATGATGCAACCATCTCCCAACTTATTTTTATCATCACCCATATTGGCTCCGGGATGAATGAGTGTGGGAAATTCTATTTTATCATTTTTAATTTTATCGACCACGCCCTTTCGAACGGATGGAGAGGCAATGGCTACCGCAAGCGCGATCGGTTTGGCGAACTTATTTAAATCATCCATACCTCCCAACACGCTGCTTCCATCAATTGGTTGACCTTTTGCAATCTGATCGTCAAAGAATCCAATGAACTTCCATCTGGGCTTTACCGCATTGATTTGGCTAATGAGCAAGGCTACTTCGCGTCCTAATCCTCCTGCTCCGTATATTGCTATGTTGTTCACGTCATTCAATTTATTCAAAGTTCAATCAATTCGTTCAGGAAACAAATATTTGCTTGTGAGTTAGTTGCCAGTTACCAGTTACCAGTTGCCAGTTACCGGTTGCCAGTTACCGGTTGCCAGTTTGTAGAGTGTAGAGTCCTAAATAGGGTTGACCGTTTTCAAGAGGTTGTTGAA
>CAYPDF010000004.1:0-244739 GCA_964409415.1 uncultured Ohtaekwangia sp.
TACTGTATCAAGTTAAGTTTTTTTCTTTTGACACAGTTTATTGAACAGACTCAAGGGTTGCGAGTGACTTTGACCCTTGCCCTGCGCTCGCCCTGCACCCTAAACGGGCCAACGCTCGCCCTTCGCCCTAAGGGGCTAAGCGCGGACTGATGAACTTGCGGGCTGGTCCCTTCAGGGAAAAAGGGTTGTGGGTGACTTTGACCTTTTCCCTTGCTCGCCCTGCACCCTAAACGGGCCAACGCGCAGCTTAACAATTATGCAATCAGATCATAACAATTATGAGAGGGTTGTTTGGTATCAATTGTGGATCGATTTCCTTTAGGTAAAAGGGCGATTAGTCAGATAGCGCTTAATTGTAAACGATGGAGTAAAAAACAAGCCACAGCAGAAATAGCAAAATATAGGAGGAGGCCACAATATAGGCTGCTGTAGATATTTTCTTTTTAGCAAATGCGTGTACCCCATACACCAGCGCAATCCAATAGATGATCTCAAACAGATTTAGGGCTTTTAGAGGATAGACAAACCTTTTTTGAAGGAGCTCAACATCAAATAGATTGATAGCTGCCAATGGATAAAAGTTGAGGACGGTGTTATAATTTGGATCGGTATCAATAAACATGAACCAAACGATCTTAATCATTTCGGGAATAATAAAAATAAACTCGGAGACCAGTGCAATGGACCAACAATTGCCATATGTTACTTTGTAACCAAACATGAAGCATCCCACCCAGATTACAAAAGAAATGATGGTGAACTTCCACAGGTAAACCAAAGGGATAGTAAGATATTGTAGGGTCGTAAAAATTTGAAGAAAACTGCCCTCGGGTCGATCTTGCAAAAATTCAAATACGGCAGTTTCGCTTTCAATAAAGGATTTCTTGGTGTACAGAAGGAGGAAAGTGATAAGGCAAAGCAGCAGAAAAGCCAACCGTTTGTCAGTTTCGTAAAACGAATGAGGTGCAGTAGCTGTTTCCATGAATGGTTTTAACGAATTAGGCGTTATATTTTGTTTATCCCAAAATTGTCATTAGGAATGACAATTTTGCACTCCGGGTGACGATTCCTGACGATTTTCGTCAGGAATATCAGGATTAACCCTGATATTGAAAATGAAACCAAAGCTTACTTTAATAAAATATCTCTATGTGTTTCATTTTCAATCATCAGCACGTAGTGCAAAAAAGTCTAATGACTTTTTTAGGGTTTATTTGAGGCCTTTTTAAAGTTGCAAAGCTAAAGTGAGCAATATTAAGACATCTATTCTACTATCAATTCTTTTTGTGAGCACGAGTGTGTGTGCCCAGGATAAAAAGGATACAACCCTTATTCTTATCAATGACATTCGTGTTCAGATAGAGGCTACGCAGGCGCTTAATGATTTATACAATTTCAAATTTGAGAAAGCAGAGCAGCAGTTTCGGTGGTTTAAGCAAAAATATGCCTGGCATCCCCTTCCTTATTTTTTAATGGGACTTAGTGAGTGGTGGAAGATTATGCCTAACACCAGAAACACATCCCACGATGATATGTTTTTGGCTTATATGGACAGCACCATAATTGTCGCTGAAAACCTTCATAAGAAATCACCTGAATATCGAATAGAGGCAGCTTTTTTTCTTGCCGCAGCCTATGGTTTTAAAGGGCGCTTATATGCGGATGAAGAAAGGAAAAACTGGAGAAAGGCAGCATCAGCCGGAAAAACAGCATTAAATTACCTTGAAGAGAGCAAGCAAAAGCAGGATTTGAGTGTGGAGTTGTTGTTTGGAGATGCGCTATATAATTATTTTTCGGTTTGGGTTCCCGAAAATTACCCTGCCCTGAAACCGTTGTTGTGGTTTTTCAGGAAAGGAGATAAGCAATTGGGATTGGAACAATTGACTGAGGTTTCGTACAACGCATTTTATACCCGCACCGAGGCAATGGTATGGCTGATGCGCATCCTCAACAGTTATGAAGACAAGCAGGCCAGGGCCTTTCAGTTGTCTGAATACCTCCATCAGACCTATCCCGACAACCCGTATTTCCACCGCTACTATGCCCGAATGCTGTACGGTCAGGGTAGATTTACTCAGGAACTGGAAACTCAGTGTAAAGAAATCATCCATCGCATAGACAGCGGGATGGTGGGCTACGAGGCTACCAGTGGCAGATATGCAGCTTTTTATCTGGGACAGATGTATGAAAGGCTGCATCGGCAAGACGAGGCTAAAAAATACTATGAGATGGTGCTAAAATACGCTACTGAAATTGACGCCACCGACTCAGGTTATTATTTATTCTCCCTTATAGCTTTAGGTGAAATAAGTCAGCAGCAAGGCGACAAGGAGGCCGCAAAGCGTTATTTTACAGAAGTAAAAAAGAAATCCAATCGCAAAGACGAAGCCTGGAAGGATGCAAAAAAACGGTTGAAGGCGCTGGAGAAGGGTGATTGAGTAATTTTAGGTTTGTTAATTTGATTTGTCATTGAATAATACGAGTAAGTTTAAGTATTCATTTCACGCCATCACTCACTGCAACATGTGTGGCTCCGACTCATCAACCCATTTAATAATGGGAAAGCGATTGAATCAATCGCAAGGCACAAATCCCAGGAACAAGATTGGCATCGCAACAACTGTAGTAAAATGCACAACTTGCGGACTCATTTACTCAAACCCACAACCGATTCCAGAGAGTATTCAAGATCACTATGGTGTGCCCCCTGAAACCTATTGGCGCAATGATTATTTCAATTTGAATAGGGAATATTTTAAAAATGAAATTCAGACACTGAAAAACCTTTATAACTTCAATGAAGGAGACAAGGCACTTGATATTGGGGCTGGCCTTGGAAAGTGCATGATTGCACTTAATAATGCGGGATTTGACACTTTTGGCATCGAACCTTCAGAGCCTTTTTTTTTAAGAGCGATTGATAAAATGAGAATAAGTCCTGACAGGCTTACTTTAAATTCCATTGAGAATGCTCAATTTCCCAATAATTATTTTGATTTTATAACCTTCGGGGCGGTGTTGGAGCACCTGTGCGATCCTTCTGATTCAATTGGGAAGGCAATGGGTTGGTTAAAAATTGGAGGAATTATGCAGATTGAAGTTCCATCTTCAGATTGGCTAATCAGCAAAATCTTGAATGCATACTATAGAATTCGAGGACTTGATTATGTTACAAACTTAAGCCCAATGCACGAACCATTTCATTTGTACGAATTCTCTCTCAAATCATTTGAGCTAGGTGCTGTCAAAGAAGGCTATGAGATAGTTAAGTTTGAATACTATGTGGCGAGTACTTTTATGCCAAAGATTCTAAATTTTATACTTGTTCCCTATATGAGGTATAGAAATAAGGGGATGCAGTTGTGTGTATGGCTAAGAAAATCCAAATAAGTAAGTGGAATTAAGAGACTTAATTGTTACTCCAATTATTATTTTTCTTGTCTATGCCGGGGCATACTGGATTCGTCCACGCGTAACGGATTCAGTAAACAGAAAATATTTTATTCCGGCATTAACTGTAAGGATTATAGGGGCATTGGCACTAGGGTTTTTGTATCAATTTTATTATGGTGGAGGAGATACGTTTAGTTACCATACTCATGGAAGTAGACCCCTCTGGGAAGCCTTAATCGAAACCCCTTCAATTGGGATAAAATCTTTTTTCTACCACGGCACATATAGTGATGGCTTGTGGGATATTGCTAAAAAAATTTGGTATTGGCGGGACTCAAGTTCTTTCTTCGTCATTCAAATTGCAGCATTTTTCGATTTGATTACATTCTCTACTTATTCTGCTACAGGAGTTCTTTTTTCGGTACTAGCATTCACAGGTGCATGGATGCTTTATTTAGTGTTTTATATATCACATCCAAAGTCATCCAGAATTCTGGCATATTGCTGTTTGTTTATTCCGTCTGTCATTTTTTGGGGTTCTGGAATTTTGAAGGACACGATAACACTTGCCTTCGTAGGCATAAGTACATATTGTGTTTTCAGAACAATTATTGATCGAAAGATAAGCATTCTGTACCTCCTGCTTTTTATTATTTCTTTTTATGTTATTTTTTCTATTAAGAAGTATATACTAATTAGCCTTATTGGAGGAATAATCGTTTGGCTATCATCAAATTACCTTTTGAAGATACGGTCTATTGTCTCTAGGTTATTATTGATTCCTGCCATTACGGTTCTATGCATTGTATTATCCTATTTTGTCATAAGCAGAGTCATGGGTGATTCAAGATATTCTCTGGATCGCCTAGCTAAAACATCTATGATTACGGCTAATGATATTCGCTATGGTTGGGGTGCACGAACCGGAGATGGTTCGGGATACACATTAGGTGAATTAGATGGTAGCTGGGAGAGCATGATTGGCATGGCCCCTGCAGCCATAAACGTGGCATTGTTCCGCCCATACCTTTGGGAGATAAAAAATCCATTAATGGCGCTTTATGCGATAGAAGCATTTTTGACGATGTGTTTTACGATATATGTACTGATTGCTGTAAGAGACAATATTTTCAAGTATTTGAAAGCAGAGGTTATATTCTGTTTCGTTTTTGTTTTAATTTTTGCAGCTGGCGTTGGCATCTCTACTTATAATTTTGGAACCTTATCAAGATATAAAATTCCATTATTACCTTTTTATTGGTCAATGCTGGCAATCATCTATTCCTCTTGGAGATCCGATAAAAAATTTATGCGTTCAGGAGTAGATTAAAGTGGGTGAGGTAGGTTTCTTGGAGGCTTAAGACTGAATAATTGTCAGTGACGGTTTTACGACCAGCTTTGCCTAAAGAGACTCTGAGTTTAGCGTCATCCACCAATCTTGAAATCTTTGCGATCCAGTCGGTGGTATCCTTCGCAAGGAATCCATTGATACCATCATTTATTATTTCATTGTTAACACCTACCGGAGACATTATAGTAGGAATTTCTAGCGCCATATACTGAAGACCTTTTAATCCACATTTTCCCCATGTCCATTCGTTGTCAGGAAGCGGCATAATTCCGATATCAAATGCTCTTAAATCCTCAAGTTCTGTATCTATCCTCCATGGCTTACCAATAATGCCCAAATCGTCCAGTCGAAAATTTTCATCACCAATTACATTGATGTTTATTTTGTTCCCATATTTTTTCTTTAAAACGCGCAATGCAGGTATGGCATTTTGAAAATGTACAACAGTGGAAACGCTACCACTCCATCCAATTGTAATTATTTCATTGTTTTCAATGTAATCTGGCTGATAATGTTCTGTGTCAATAGTAGTTGGGAAAATAACAACGTTGGAGTTAAACTTTTTTGCATATGCAGCTAAATATGCATTGCCTGCAAACACAAGATTGGACAGGGAAATTATTCTTCCAGTTTTTGATCCGTTCTTTAGCCAGGAGTATTTCTGATTATTTTCAGAAATCACATTCATCCAAATAGAATCGTCAAAATCGAATATGATTTTTGCTTTGCTTTTAGCAATACACTTTTCAAAAAAAACTGATCGCATTATGAAGGCCTCACGAGCAATGAAAATGATATCAAATGAATTGGCTCTTAAAATATCCCTTAATCTTCTCAGGCTGAGTTTTATGCCTAATGTGAATTTTCCAAATAGGCTTCCTGATGAATAAAAACGCTTATCTTCTTCCGCTGAAATAATTAGTGGAGATAGGGTGCATTCAAACCCATTTTTAGAGAGATAGGAAATATATTGTTCAAATCGAAATCGTTGATTGGGCGCTCGACCTTTGCGATGAAGAGTTATAAAAAGGATTTTTTTCAAAGGGATAGATTATTCCAACCAAATGGCTGGTATTTTTTCTTTAATTTCAATATTGCTGAAGACAACACTTTTTTTTGAACCAGTTTTCAATGCCCAAGTAGCCATCTTTTTCAAGCCTTCTTGAAGTGTTGTTGAATTACTTTCCCCAAAGACAGAGGCTACTTTATCATGATTTGAGTAGGCATGAGTCACTTCGTTGCGTGCTTCCAAGTATCTTATTTCACCGTCTTTGCCCATGACTTTACAAACCTCAGTGGCAAGTTCTTTTATGCTAAACTTTGTATCAGCGCCTATATTAAATATTTGGTTTTTAGCCGCTGGTATATTTACTGAATTGGCAATAGTTGGAGCCATATCACCAACATAGCTAAAAGCTCTTGATTGATTTCCATCTCCAAAAATGGTAAGTGGATTACCCAGCATGAGTTGGTTCATAAAAATCCCGACTACATTTCTGTACCTGTCACCCAGATTTTGATATTCGCCATATACATTGTGTGGTCTGAAAATAATGTAATTCAAACCAAACATTTCATGGGCACATTTCAAATCTTGCTCAACTGCTAATTTTGCCACTCCATAAGGGTCTTCTGGTAGTGGTGTTAAGGTTTCAATCATTGGCAATTGACCTTTCCCATAAACTGCAATGGATGAGGTAAACACAAAGCATTTTACTTTATGTTTTATGCTTTCATTAATCAGGTTAATGCTTCCAATTAAGTTATTTTCATAATTATACCTTCTGATAAAATGACTAAGGCCTTCTGCGGCATAGGCCGCTAAATGATAAACATAGTCGAACTTGTGAGTTTCAAACAATTCCTTAAGGAGGGCTGTATCTGTGATGCTCCCTTTAACAAAGTGAGTGTTTTTGGAGATATTCTCTTCAAAACCACCACTCAAATCATCCAGAATAACCACCTTATACCCAAGTTTTAATAGTTCATGAGAAACATGGGTCCCAATAAATCCAGCTCCACCGGTGAGAAGACAAGTGATCATTTGAATATTGAATGATTAATTAGCAGCAAAATTACGCTCTTTAAGTAAAAAGTGTTACTAATATGGAATATGAAATATGAACTTATAAAATTAGTTTTATGCGATCTTGCAGTTTTTTTGGTATAAAAATCCCCAAACAAAGTTCAATGAGGAATGAATATAGTTGTAGTTGATCCAGACTACCCTCGGAGGGAAAATTTATACGGTGACGTATTTGTTCATACCAGAGTAATAGCTTACCCACCGCATTGGAATGTAAGTGTAGTTGGTCTAAATACTTTTTTGGAAGCGGATGTGCGATATACCTGGGATGGCATTAAAGTATTTATGTCAAACGATGTTAACAAAGTGAGACAAGAAATTTTAATGGCTAACCCTCAAGTTCTTATTATTCATTTTATTCAATGGCAACTTATGGGTTTCTTAATAGAGATCAATAAACCTCTAGCAATATTTGTGCATGGATATGAAGCTTTGAGTTGGCGTAGGCGTCTATTCGACTATAATAGTATAGGCGCGTTGAGATTCCTTCCTTCCTATTTTGTTAGGAACACGAAACAGTTGAAACGATTTAAGCTTTTTGTTGAACAAGCAAATAAAAAAACAAATATTTGTTTTGTTTTTGTTTCGGAATGGATGAAAAGAATAGCATCCTCTGACATTAATATTGACTTTAAACATCCAAAAATTATCCCAAATGGAATTGATTCCAATTTGTTTTCGTATTCAAACAAAGACCCTGAGCAAAGGAAAAGTATACTTTTAATCCGATCCTTCAATTCAAGAAAATATGCTGTTGATATTGCAATAAAAGCTATTATAAAACTGAGTAATAAGTCTTTTTTTAATGAACTAGAGTTTTTCATATATGGTGAGGGTTATTTATTTAAGAGCCTGACAAAACCATTGGCTAAATTTCAGAATGTTTATTGTTATAATACTTTTCTTAGTCAAGAGGAAATAGCCAATTGTCATAAACAATCTGGAATATTTTTATCCCCAACACGCCAGGATGCACAAGGAGTTTCTATGTGCGAAGCTATGGCAAGTGGGTTAGTCCCCATTACAAGTCTCAAAACGGCCATTCCAGAGTTTGTAACTAATGGGGTAAGTGGGTTTACAACTAAAAACGTAAATGAGATAGCTGAGAGGATAGAGTACCTTTATTTCAATCCTACCATCTTCTCTAAGATGTCAAGAGAAGCTGCATCTGCGATTTCTAAAAAGTGTTCTGTAATGGTAACAATGCCTCAAGAAATTGAGTTGATTGAATCATTGATATCAAATTCATGATAAAAGAGATAAAACGGCTTGTAAGTTTTTCTTTGGGCACATGGATTAATTTTGCGCTTTCGTTTTTATTCGCGCCTATTTCAACGTTTCTTTTGTCTCCATCTGAATATGGAAAGTATGCTCTATTTATTTTAGCTCAGACATTGCTTACTTACCTTTTTACGGTTGGAATGGATCAGGTTCTTGTTCGGTTTTACCATCAAAAGAAAATGGCGCCTGAACGCCTATTGATAAACTGTATTCTTCCCATTTTTGGATCCTTTTTTATAGTAAGCTCTATTCTATTATTGCTAAATAGTGAACTAAATTTTTTCATTACAGGTAGTCATTCACCTAATTATATTTTGTGTATTCAATTGGCTGTAATAGCATTGTTGGCATCCTTAAATAATGTTGGCACTTCACATCTTAGAATGCAAAATGCAGGGTTGAAATTCTCATTTCTTCAGGTCACTACCTCTATAATTAACTACGGAGTCTTCTTTTGCTATTTGCTATTGTTAGAGCGAACCTTTCAGGCATTTTTAATTGGCTCTTTAGTTAGCCTCTCGGTTCAGCTGTTAATCATTTATGGCCGATTTATTAAAATTCATCAATTTATTGCTAAAACAAGACCAAACAGGCAAATGATTAAACAGGCCTTACTATTTGGAATTCCATTTGTTCCTACGTTTCTGTTGGATTTTTTGTTTTCAAGTTCTGATCGTTTTTTTCTCCGTTATTATGGCAGCCTCGAAGAGATGGGGATTTATAGTCTGGGATTAAGAATTTCTTATGCTTTCACCATTCTTCAATCAGGCTTTCATCTTTATTGGGTGCCTTATAGTATGGAGCGATTTCACCGCAATGAGCATGATAAGAGATTTTATACTGAGACTTTTTCTCTTTTGAATTTCCTAATATTGATAGCTATTACAGCGGCAGTTATTGGCAAGCCTTTGCTAAAAGGACTCATTGATGAACAGTTCTATCCGGCTATAGCATTTTTTCCATTCCTTTTGTTTGTTCCTTACTTCTATACACTTTCTGAAATTACTTTTGTGGGGATCAACTTTAAAAGCCAAACTCATTTTCATTTGATTATTAATGTAATTACCCTTGTGCTAAACGCATTATTTGCTTTCTTAATGATTCCAAAATGGGGCGCATCAGGGGCAGCTATGACCGCAGCAGCAACATATTGCGTTTTTTTCGTTTTTAGAAGTTGGTTTGCGAATAGATTGTACCCCCTTTATCTTGCGTGGAGTCCTTTTGCAACATCTTTTCTTTGCGTTACTATTTTTGTTATAGCTGACTTCTTAATATCAATAAATGTTTGGATCAAAGTTGTTTCAGGGTTAATTATTGTGATTGTGCTTATATTTTTATATCGAGATTATCTTATCTTATTTACAAAAAGATTTAAAAGGACAACGCATGGAGAGGATTGAAACTAAACATGATGTGTACAGGCAGTGTACACATTGTATTTTAGATTCCAACGATGATCAGAAATTAACCCTGGATGACCAGGGTATTTGTAACTATTGCAGAAATTATAAGAAACTGGAGGAGGCGCATGTTCCGAATACTCTTGAAGCAAAGAAGAAGTTGGCTGAATTGCTAAATGAGATTAAGATATCGGGAAAGCGAAATCAGTATGACTCTATATTAGGACTTAGTGGTGGTGTTGATAGTTCTTATTTAGCATTGAAGGCAAAACAATGGGGTTTACGTCCACTCATTGTTCATTTCGATAATGGCTGGAACTCGGAACTTGCAGTAAATAATATTGAAAAAATAATTACAGTCCTTGGGTTTGATCTACATACTCTGGTAATCCAATGGGAGGAATTCAGGGATCTACAGGTAGCCTTTTTGCGAGCCTCTGTAGTCGACATTGAAATGATAACCGATCATGCCATTATTGCTACCCTTTATAAACTGGCATTGAAGGAAAACATAAAGTATATTCTAAGTGGAACAAATATTGTGACTGAGGCAATATTGCCTCAGCATTGGATTCACCATAAGGCCGATTATATCCACATCCGAGCCATTCAAAAGAAGTTCGTAAATAAACCATTCAAAACCTATCCGTTGCTGAATGTTAAGTCTAGATTGCGAGCAGAGTTAAAGGGTATACAATCTGTCTCTCCATTAAACTTAATTTCATATAATAAAGATATCGCGAAGCAAGAATTGCAACAAAAATTGGGTTGGAGTGACTATGGAGGAAAGCACTTTGAGTCTATCTTCACTAGATTTTATCAGGGTTATATACTTCCAAAGAAGTTTAAAATAGATAAGAGGAGAGCTCATCTGGCAACCCTGATTTGCTCAAAACAAATAACGAGGCAAGAAGCTATTATTGAACTTGAAAAGCCTATCTACGACTCTAAACTTTTTCATTTAGATTATGCTTTTGTTTTGAAGAAACTTTGTTTGACAAACGAGGAGTTTGAAGAAATCATGAACACCCCTCCAAAGGCACACACTGATTATCCTGTAGAGACCCCTATATATGATCGCTATCCACTGTTGAAAATTGTTGGCCCATTTTGGGCTGCATTTAAAAGTCAATTAATTAAATGATAACTATAATTGATTATGGGGTTGGCAATCTAGGGTCAATCCAAAATATGCTGCATCGCATTGGTGTTCCCTGTAAAGTATCGAAAAACCCGAATGAAGTAGCAAAGGCAGAGAGAATAATTCTACCAGGAGTTGGTGCTTTTGATGCTGCAATGAACAGGCTATTAAACACAGAACTGCCAGAAGTTCTTCACGATCGTGCTTTAAAAGGGCATCCAATCTTGGGAATTTGCCTTGGAGCTCAATTGCTTACTAATAAAAGCGAGGAGGGTATTTTGCCGGGTCTTGGTCTTTTGAAGGCTAGCTGTATAAAATTCGACCCCTTAGCGATTAGCCCATTAAAAATTCCTCACATGGGTTGGAATGAAGTATTTATTGAATCTAGTAATTCCATCCTCGATTTTCATGATCTCGAAGATCCACCTCGTTTTTATTTTGCGCATTCCTACCATATGGTTGCAGATTCCCAATTTGTATTGGGCACAAGTCACTATGGGGATCCTTTTTCCTCCATTTTGCATGATGGAAGTATTCTGGCTATGCAATTTCATCCAGAGAAAAGCCATTTATTTGGTATGCAAATCTTGAAAAATTTTAGTTCTTGGAGTCCATGATGCAAACGCGTGTTATACCTGTATTACTCTTGCAGAAGCAGCAATTGGTAAAGACCAGACAATTCAGAAATCCAAAATATATTGGTGATTGTATCAATGCACTAAAAATATTCAACGAAAAAGGAGCTGATGAATTAGTTGTTTTAGACATTCATGCTGCCTATGCCGGGAATCCAGATTTTAAATTTATGGAACAACTGGTGAGTGAGTGTTTTATGCCGCTGGCTTACGGAGGTGGCATTCAAACAATTGATCACGCTCAGCGATTGTTTTCTTTGGGTATAGAAAAGGTTGTTATTGGAGCGGCTGCTTATGAGAATCCATTGCTAATTACTTCTCTATCAAAGCAATTTGGTTCACAAAGTATTGTTATTTCAATGGATGTAAAGAAAGATTGGCTCAATAGGCCACGCGTTTATATTCAAAATGGAAAAAAAAATACAGGTATTGAGCCTGCCCTTTACGCACTACAAATGGAAAGTTTGGGTGCTGGAGAATTGATTATTCAATCTATTGATCGTGAGGGAACTAGGAGTGGATATGATCTTGAGTTAATAGCTCGAATATCTC
This sequence comes from uncultured Ohtaekwangia sp., assembly GCA_964409415.1. Taxonomy (GTDB): domain Bacteria; phylum Bacteroidota; class Bacteroidia; order Cytophagales; family Cyclobacteriaceae; genus ELB16-189. The sequence continues at coordinate 11,840 of CAYPDF010000004.1, forward strand.
AAAGTTTAAAAATCCCTATTGTTGCATTAGGGGGTGCGGGCAACATTCTTGATTTTGGACGAGCAAAGCAAGCTGGTGCCTCAGCAGTAGCCGCTGGCAACCTATTTGTTTTTCAGGGCCCTCATCAGGCGGTGTTAATTAGCTACCCAAGTCCTTCAGAACTTAAGAAAATTCTGAGCTAAAGTGCTATTTTAACATACTCTGAAATAATTTTCTCAATTTCGATAAGGTGATTTTGATAGCTGTTAAGTTTTGCAAATGCGATTCGTTTTGCTTGTACTTTTTCTGCATTATAAGTAGAAATATTATTGACCACCCTTTTAAATTTCTTCGGTAATTCAGAACTGTCACGAACCATTTCGATGAGACCTTTTGCCAGATGTTCATATGTGGCTGTGTGAGATGCAACCACTACTTTTCCGGTGCTTAGATACTCTAGAATTTTATGAGAGTTTGAGACAATCTTGTAATAAGCCTCTGGATTGTAACAGATTAGGAATAAATCATATGTCTGAATTTTATTTGAAACTTCCTCGGGAGGGAGTGCTCCATAAAGGAATGTGTTTTTGTACTTCTTCAATTGTTTGATATGGTCATCTATCCCTTGCATCTTACCAAGATTGTTTTCTGAGTAAGGACCAATAAAATGAAATTCGATCACATCGTTTTCTTGAACTATTTGAAGTAGGTTAGGCCAGTGGATTCCAAAAGAGAGAAGGTTGCCTACGTATCCGCAACGAATTCTTGAATCTATTTTTTTTGAGATTTTTTTTTGATTCAGAAAAATGGAGCTTATTCCATGATTTATAAAAAACAAAGGTTTGTTTGTCGATTTGTATTTATTCAAGATTTCGTGTGAAACGGAAAGGACTATATCAGCAGTTTTTGCAGTCTTCAGGTCTAGAGTGCCTTGGTGATGGTCAACAGGGTGAAAAATAGATACTAGAGCGTTAAACCGTTTTAGGTTTTGAAATCGAAAGGGATCAAAACTCCATACAACATCGAGTTGGTAGGGTATTTTTTTTTTAATTTTTATGACGTCAAAATTATTTAAAAAAGTGAACAACAGTTCAGAAAGCTGAAGTATTCTGTTTAACCCTTTTAGCGTTGGTGTATAGTCAACCTTAATTAGTCCACTTATTTCTGTTTCACTTAGTGAAACCTCTTTTAAACCACGATTTGGTGGATTTAAAAAATATACCCTATTACCCTTCTGAGCTAATGCTATGGCGTAGTGATGTTTTGAAATTCTATTGATACCCCAGCTCTCTGGGGATATGATTAAAATTGTTCTGTTTACTAACATCAGGGTTTTTAATTTGTAAAAAGAACTATGAATTTTGAAAAGATGACATATACTTCAAAAGTACAGCAGTCAAAGTCAAAAGCAAAACAGCGTCTATCATCAGGTAAATCAAAAAAATGTTTGCAGTTTTGAGTGTGAAGAATCTCCTTTTTGTTAGCATTGCCTTTCCTCCTAAAAATGATCCGGAGTGTATCCAAACTGCCCGATATTTTCATTACTTAAAAGAGTCCAAAGAGTTTGATATTACTGTTGTAACCAGCAAGACTCCGACACTTTTTATGCCGGAGGATGCATCCTTAATGAAATATAAGGTTGATCCAAAAAATTTAATTGATATTCCAATTATAGAAAGCAGGTATTTAAATTTCTTTTTAAGGAGAATAGGCCTAGGAAATTTATTATTTCCTGATAGCAAGATGACATTTCATTGGCAATGGCGGAAAGTTATTAAAAATAATAAAGTAAGACCTGATCTTATTTATTCGAGATCAAATCCAATAAGTTCTGCTTTTATGGCAAAAAAGTTAAAGCGGTATTACCAATGCCCATGGATTATGCATTTGAGTGATCCGTGGGCATTATCACCCTTGAATGAAGTTAATGATACCAATCGTGCCCGACATTTGGAGATGGAGCATTCGATAATTGAGGAGGCTGACATAATAACATTTACTACAGAACAGACAAAGGAACTTTACAAGCTTCATTACCCGGAAGCATCCTTTAAATTCCACGTTTTTCCAAATGTTTATGATCCCAAGGAAATTTCAATGCATTCCAAATCGATGGGAAAAAAATTAAGGATTGTGTACACAGGTGGTTTAGTTGGCAAGCGGAGTGTTTTTTTTCTGGAAGAGGTTTTGAATTCATTGTGCAAATTGTTGCCCTCATACCATGAAAAAATAGAATTTATTTTTGCGGGCGATGTAGATAGGGAGAACAAGCGATTTTTTGATAAGGGTTTAGCAGGAGTAAAGCACGTAGGGCTTCTAAGCTATGATAAGACAAAAAAATTATGCCAAACAGCGCATTTATTGATGGTAGTAGATAATCCTACTAAACCTTCTGATGCTATTTTTTTCCCATCGAAAGTATTGGATTATTTTTTATCTAAACGAAAAATATGGGCAGTTACTCCCCTTGGCAGCACTACGCGCGAAGTATTATCTGGATATCACCATGAGGCATTTGAGCATACGGAAATTGATGCAATGGTTCAATCTCTGCTCAAGAGTATCTTTCAGGCAAGCACAGATAGTGATTATTTTCAGGGTAACTATTTGCCTGAACAATTTAGTGCACTATCGAATGCGCAGAGGTTGGCTCAATTAATTTCAGGCAAGATCCTATCCTAGCTGATTTTTTGGTAAACAAAAAAATCACACAGCGATTTTTTTTCTAAATTCGTTTCAATCTTAAATGGATTTCTTTTTGTCATGAATAATTTCCATTGCTGCTGGTTCTTCTCGATCCACTTTGTAAAATGATGATTTCTTTCATGGTTAATTTGACTTTCATCAAAATTTGTAGAATAAATGATTACAAATCTGGAAGCTGATTGGAAAAGATGAGTCAAATGCAAATTGAATAATTCAATTTCTACTAAGTGATATATAACATCTAATGATACTGAAATATCGTATTCCTCAATTTCCTTTTTTTTGAAAGTATATGGATTATGGACCTGAAAGCTTTTGGTCGAATCATTTGTGAATTGACTTTGGCAAATTTTAATGGAAGTCTGAGATACATCAAGTCCCTTGTATTTTGGGTATTTGATGAGTGATAACTGATTTCCATCCCCGCATCCAAACTCAATTGCTGAATTGATTTTATGTGTTGTGATAAAATCATTAATATAATCTGCTTTAAAAGCAGCAAGGTGATTATATGACCCACTTCCGGAGTTTCCTCCGGAAAGATATCGTTGCTCCCAGTAGTCCATTGATGAAAACCTTTGCTTGGACCGGGTGACTATTTTTTTAATTAGTGAATTCATCTTATAGTAATGTATTATTTCGTTTATCTTTGCAAGATACTAGAGTTATTGATGATAAAAGTGTTTGTAGTTGTTGGAACTCGGCCAGAGGCAATAAAAATGGCTCCCATCATTATGGAGTTGCGAGCCGAAACCGAATTTGAGATAATTGTGTGCGCTACTTCTCAGCATAAGGAAATGCTTCAACAGGTGTTTGACTTTTTTAACATCAAGTCCGATTTTGATCTCCAAATTATGGAGTTCAATCAAGGGTTACCATCCCTTAATGCAAAAATTCTACTTCAACTAACTGATGTCTTATTGATAAATAGACCAGACTGGATAATTGTTCAAGGCGACACTACAACAGCTATGGCAGCAGCTATGGCAGGATTTTATCAGAAAATAAAGATTGCTCATGTAGAGGCAGGTTTGAGGAGCAATGATTTATACAGTCCATTTCCGGAAGAAATGAATCGATCAGTGATTTCTAAAATTGCAACTTGTCACTTTTGCCCGACCAATAATGCAGTAGTAAATTTACAAAAAGAAGGTATTACTAAAAATGTTTTTGAAGTTGGAAACACTGTTGTGGACTCTGTGTTAGCCGGGATCAAAATAATTAAAGAATCAAACGAGGAGTATTTTCATGTTTTTAGTAAGATAGATTTTGACAAGAAAATTATTTTAGTAACCTGCCATAGGCGTGAGAGCTTTGGCGATCCATTCCTTAATATTTGTAAAGCCCTAATAGAGATTGTTGACTTACTGCCTGATTTTATTATTGTTTATCCGGTACACTTGAATCCAAATATCAAGAGAAATGCTCATCGCTATCTGATCCATCCAAGAATTTATTTAACTGAACCTTTATCTTACCCACATCTTTTGTGGTTTTTAAACAGGTCAGAACTTGTGCTTACAGATTCCGGAGGAATTCAGGAGGAAGCCCCTTCACTAAATAAACCAGTTTTGGTTTTGCGTGAAGTAACTGAACGAACCGAAGGTATAGAGGCGGGGACTGCGATTCTTGTAGGTACAGATACTGAAACAATTGTAAAGCAAACTATTCAGATTGTTATGGATAAGGAACGTTTTAAAAAGATGGCTTTATCAAGTAACCCATATGGCGATGGTAAGGCCTCTAAACGAATAGTGTCATTGCTAAAGAAATTATGAATGTTCTTTACTTGGGTTACTGGCCTGCGACAGACCCGCTTACAGCCGCAGTAATTACTCCGCGTTTAAAAATTCTCTCTAGTTTAAATGAAGTAAACCAAGTCGTTTTTTGCTCATTTGAACGGGGTCAATCTAGTATTGATATAGGAGGAGTGCCGAATGTCCAATATATTAAGTTTCACTCCCACTCAAAGCAGAATATTTTTTTAACAAAGTATGTTGATTTTACAGAATGGCCAGACTTCATTAAAAACCTAGTGAATGAATATAAAATAAGTCTAATCATAGCTAATTCTCCTTTGGCAGGGGGGGCAGCTTTTTTAGTCTGGCGCACTACCCGAGTTCCATTTATAGTAGAGTGCTTTGAGCCACATGCCGACTACATGGTGGAATCAGGAGTATGGAGTCGGTGGGATCCTCGATTTTGGATTTTAAAATATTTTGAAAAAATGCAGAAAAGGCATGCGTGGATGCTTCAAACGGTCACACAAAATTATAAAAGAAAGCTCTTAACTGAGGGGGTTTCGGTGCAGAAGATATTTACAATGCCAAATACATTTCAACCCCAAATCTTTCGCTTTAATGAAAGGGCAAGAGTTGTGAAACGAGCTGAATTAAAATTTTCAGAAGAAGCATTAGTGGGAGTTTACGTTGGAAAGTTTGGAGGCATCTATTATGAACAAGAAGCCTTCGATTTATTTGCCAAGACATTTAATTTTTTTGGAAGCCATTTTAGGATGATTATTCTTTCACAACAAGATTCAAAATTTATACTATTGAATCTTGCTTCAAGAGGGATAAACCCTCTCCACGTATTCGTTGGTAGTGCACTACACTCCGAGGTCCCTAATTATCTGAGTGCAGCTGATTTTGCTTTTGCAACTATCAAACCATCTCCCTGTAGAATTTATTGCTGCCCAGTTAAGAATGGGGAATATTGGGCGAATGGGTTACCGATCTTCTTGGAAGATGGTATAGGTGAAGATTCTGAAATTATTAAAAATGATGGGGGAGGAATTATTTTTGAAATTAACAACCCTATTGTAGGATTCAGAAAGCTTGCTTCCTTATTGAGGACAGAGCGTTCCCAACTAGCCAATAGCATCAGTTTGATTGCCTACCGATATAGAGGTGAAGAATTAATAACAGAACGCTATAAAGAGATTGTAAAAAAGTATTATGAAAGTGCTTTTACCTAACTTCTTTTTTTCGTATAAAGAATAAATAAATGAGTAGAGTTTACTTAATATTTCTCCCGGTTTTAATTCTTTATGGGCCTAGATGCTATAGTCAAGATTCATTGGCTGACTTTTTTGTGTCTTCTACTGCCTGTCTGGAGGAGAGCCTAGATCTTAAGAATAGTTCTACAAATGCCACTACCTTTTCATGGGATTTTTGCCCTGATGACTTTCTTACTTACAAAACAACCCTGGACCTAGGTGTTGTTTCTGGGTTAATTTCTGGCTTTGGATATAAATTAGTTGAGAGTAATGGCTTGTGGTTTGGTTTTGTGACAAGCAGAGATAATAATAAATTATTTAGACTAGACTACGGAAGTGATCCAACAGGTTTTCCTACTATAACAGATCTTGGTAACCCAGATGGTAAACTGGTTTTTCCTGAGGGTATTGATTTGGTAGAAGCGAATGGTAATTGGTTTGGATTTATTGGTTCACTTGATTTTAGTTCACCAACTCAAGGAATAATAAGGTTAGATTTTGGGAATTCACTAATGAATGCACCTACAGCATCCAATCTTGGTAACTTTGGTTACAATACAAGATTTCGTGATCTTAAAGTGATTAAGCAGGGTGTAGACCTGGTACTAACTTTAAGCAATTACAACGCAAACTCCCTTATAAGGGTCAACTTTAGGGATGACTTTAATAACACAATTAGCCCATCAGAAATTTTTGATTCAGGTCCTTTAGCAGGTGTGAGTCTTCCCGTTGGTATGGATGTTGTTAAGAAAAATTCGGACTGGGTAATGTTAGTAGCCTCACTTGGCAATAATAAAATAATACAGATAAATTTCGGACCTGATATTCTTTCGATTCCTAGAGTTGACGGGAATTATTCATTTGCGGGAGTTAGTATTCCCTACAAGGTGAAGCTATCTCAAGTGGCAGATGAGTTTTTTGCAATTGTAGGCAATGAATCTGCCCCAATTGTAATAATAAATTTTAAGGATTTGGATCCCGTGAACGCTCCTATTCAGTTGAATCATTTAGGATTACCAGCACTATTAGCTATTGAAAGTACAAGGTATCATGGAATTAGTATTGTTGGAGGGGTTGGATTATCTGATAACCTATTTCGAGAGGTAATATTTGAATCTAGTTGTGGGGCCAATAAAAACTTTAGTTTGGATGAATCCCCTACTGGAATTACTTATTCTCAATTTGGTTCGAAGAAAATTGAATTGGTTGTTAAAAATGAAAGTTTACAAAGTTCATCCATAGCATATAGACTATTGACCATCTCAGCACTTACTGCCCCCGACATCTCCTTCACCTCTCAAAATGTTTGCGCCAACAATGATGTTAACTTCACTTCAGTAAATGTTTCAGGAGATATCACAGATTACAATTGGGACTTTGACGACACCAACACTTCTATGGCTCAAGATCCTGTTCATCAGTTTATCGCTGCAGGAAATTATGAAGTGAAACTGCAGGTGACTGCATCAAATGGCTGCAATAACCTGGCAAGAAAAACAGTTACCATCTACAACGAGCCTGTAGCCAGTTTTGATTTACCTTCGACTTCTCCAATTTGTACTAATCAGGATTATCTGTTTAACAATACCTCAACATTCGATCCAGACTCCAACCCCTCATGGCAGTGGGAGATAAATGGATCACCGACATCACTGAATCAGAATTTGACGTATACAATTCCTACAGCTACTATACAGAGCATTAAATTGATAGCTTCAATTCCAGGTTGCTCAAGTGAGGTGACCAAAACAATCAACACCGTTGAAGATGGACCACTTGTTGACTTCTCTTTCTCCAATGATTGCGAGGACAAGTCCATAGTGTTTACAAATGCTACTGTCGGGACAGTTACTGGATATTCCTGGAATTTTGGGGATGGAAATAATTCCATCCAAACCAACCCCTCAAACTCTTTTGTTGATTTTGGAAACTACGATGTGAAGCTGGTGGCCTCCAATCTTGCCGGATGTATGAATACAGTCACCAAACCCATCCAAATCTACTCCAAACCTCAACCCGATTTTTCACTCGATCTGCCTCCCTTCTCATGCAATGGTTCTGCTTCGCAATTCAACGACCTTACACCCAATCCTACAGATAGTAACCTTGACAGTTGGACCTGGAGTTTTGGCGATCCATCAAATGGAACTTCAACAACAAGAAATCCCCAATATGTGTATGCGGATGCAGACCAGTATGAGGTTAACCTGGACGTGACCACCAATTTTGGGTGCACTACCTCCATCCAAAAAACGGTTACCATTTCTCCATCCCCCAATGCCGACTTTACTTTTAATACGGCATGTGTTAATCAGTCGACATTATTTACACCATTGTCAACAACAGGTGTGGACTCTTGGCAATGGAAAATTGGAACCAGTACCTACAATCAACAGAGTCCTACTCACGTATTTGGCAGTTCTTCGAATTACAATGTAAGGCTGACGGCTACCGGCTCGAATGGATGCGTTGCGGTTATAGACAAAATGATCAATGTGCCAATCCCTGGTAATGTTAATTTCAGCTCTCTCAATAATTGTACTAATCAAAATACTTTATTTACTGATCTTACTGTAGCAGGATCTGACCCAATAACATCCCGTCTTTGGCAATTTGGGTCAATCGGTTCAGCTTCGGGTGCAACGCCCTCGTTTACATTTCCTTTGCCTGGTTCTTACCCCACGCAATTAACGGTGACTGACGCATCTGGATGCAGTTATTCAATTTCAAAAATTGTAAATATTACAGAGTCACCTGCGGCTACATTTACGGCTACGCCTCAAGTTGGTGCACCTCCTTTAACAGTTCAACTTAAGAACACTACAGGAAATTCAGTTTTACAGTCATGGTCAGTTGATGGTGTGGGTACTTTAACAAGTACGGAGGTTGCTCCTTCATTTGTCTTTGATGCATTGGGTGATTATACGGTTGACCTCACTGTTGAAGATGAGTCGGGATGCATTTCGGAAACCAGTAAAATAATTTCAGTTATAATTCCTGAACTCGATATTGAACTCACCAGTCTTTCTTTGGTACCTACCTCCACAGGGGAATCGAATATTCTATTAACACTTAAGAACAACAGCAATTTTCCTGTAAATAACATAAAGGCTGTTATCGATATTTCGGGAGAGGCGTTGATAGATGAAACCATTGCTGCAACCATTCAACCCAATGATGTCTATTCTCAGATATTATCCACAGGAATAATCAGTTCTAAAAATGGCGGGTCTTATTTGTGTGTGGAACTTGTGGTGGATGGTGAGACTGACACTGAGAACAATAAGAAATGCGTAAACAATGAGGCCACCGCAGTAGTATTGGCGCCTTACCCAAATCCAGGATCGAGTGAACTCCATCTGGAATGGATATCAGCCATTACTGGCAATGCTGAAATTAATATTTTTGATCCAACGGGAAGAAAAGTGTTTGGGAACACCTTTTCAGACTTGGAGGTGGGGTTGAACAGGGCTACAATTTCTCTGACATCCTTTCACCCGGGGATTTACTATGTATTTTTTGTTTCGGGGGGAATTCGTAAAAGCTTTCCATTTGTGGTGAGAAAATAATAGAATCAAAATATCCTTATCCGTTCAAAAGAATCCTCTTATTCTTCCTATTTTTATCCTTTCTTAGATCAATTAAGGTTTAACACTTAGAAAGATGAAAATGAAATTGGATGTGACAGATCGTAAGATTTTAAAAATTTTACAAACTGATTCCAATATTACAAACGCACAACTCGCACAGGAGATAGGGCTTTCCCCAGCACCCACTCTTGAACGGGTGAAAAAGCTTGAGAATGCAGGAATAATCAAGAGCTACCATGCCACGTTAGATCATGGCAAGGTAGGTTTAGGAGTAAGTACATTTGTTATGGTTACCCTAAAGGGGCATAATAAAGACAATATTCAAAAGTTTGTGGAGGAGATGAAAAAAATTGACGAAGTGATTGAATGCCATCATCTTACCGGGCAAGCTGATTTCATTCTCAAAGTGGTTAGCTCTGATATTCCATCCTACCAAACACTCATGTTGGAGAAGGTTTCCAATTTTGAGATGGTGGATAGCATGCAATCTATGGTGATATTGTCTACCTTCAAGGACACTAAAGTTGTACCCATCCCATGACTGAAATAGATAAGAGCTTAGTGCTTACAAAATCGGAGGTTGAACAAAAAATCCGAAGAATTGCTTTTGAAATATATGAAGCCAACTTCAAGGAGAAAATCATTGTACTGGCAGGTATAGACGGGCAGGGGCATACCTTTGCGCAATTGATTTGTAAACAACTGGAGTCTATCTCTCCGATCTCTGTCAAGATCGTAAAAGTGACACTAGATAAATTGGCGCCCCAGCAAAGTGAAGTGAAGGTAGATTGTGAAGAAAAAGACTTTCGTAAGAAATGTATTGTAATAATTGATGACGTTTTGAACACAGGGAAGACTATAGCCTTTGGTATGAAGCCATTTCTCAATGTGGAGGTGAAAAAAATAGAGGTGGCGGTTCTGGTTAATAGAAGTCATACACTTTTTCCCATTCAACCCACTTATACTGGCTTCGAGTTGTCTACTTCACTCAACGAAACGGTTGAAGTAGTGTTGGGAAAAAGGGCAGCAGTCTACCTGCATTAAAATTTTGAACTTCAAAAAATATTTACTGTGTCCATTCACAAACAGGAAATAAAAAAAATTACCACTCATCAACTTCAGGAAATGAAGGGCAGGGGTGAAAAAATCGCTATGCTGACAGCGTATGATTATAGTATGGCTAAAATTATTGATGGGGCAGGAATCGATGTTATCCTTGTAGGCGACTCAGCATCTAATGTAATGGCGGGCAACGAAACTACATTGCCAATTACGTTGGACCAAATGATATATCATGCTACTTCAGTAGTGAAAGCTGTTAACAGGGCGTTGATAGTGGTAGATATTCCTTTCGGTTATTATCAGGGGAGCTCGGGTGAAGCGTTGCGATCTTCCATTAGAATTATGAAAGAAAGCGGTGCACATGCTGTGAAGTTAGAGGGAGGCAAGGAAATAAAAGATTCCGTGCTTCGTATTTTAAGTGCGGGTGTTCCGGTGATGGGACACTTGGGACTTACTCCCCAGTCAATTTATAAGTTTGGAACTTATTCCGTACGTGCCAAAGAAGAGGAGGAAGCGGCCAAGCTGGTAGAAGATGCCAAGCTTTTAGAAAAGTGCGGATGCTTTGCCATTGTGCTAGAAAAAATACCCGCTACGTTGGCTAAAAAAGTTTCAGAATCCATTCAAATACCAACTATAGGAATTGGGGCAGGCCCGGATGTAGATGGGCAGGTGCTGGTGATGCAGGATATGCTGGGCATTACGATGGAATTTAAGCCGCGCTTCTTACGCAGGTATGCCGATTTACAAACTGTGATCAACAATGCAGTCAACGATTATGTGGCTGATGTAAAAGCCAGGATGTTTCCGAGTGATAAAGAGAAGTATTAATTTTAGTATTGAGTCTTTAGTCTATAGTCCTGATTACTAAAGACTAAGGACTAAAGACTATTTACTAACTGCCACATATTTTGATCTTGGAATTTTCCTCCTCTCCATCACTAAACCAAACTACTCCGTATTGGCCATAGATACCAATACCTATTCCTTTCCATTCTAGCTTGCTCCAGGTTCCTGAGTTAATGAGGAGCGGGTTGTGCCCCGAACTCTTTTTCCAACCTTCAATTCCTTCTTCCGCATTAGCGCCTCCAGAACTATAATAGGCGATTTCAAATCCATTTCCCTCATACCCCGAAATTTCTTTGGGCTTGTCCCACATGCAACTGGCTTGTGCATGGTCTGAAGTGTAACAACAGCTGCTCCAGTTACCTTTGTCTGACCAACTGTGAGGGTTGCACGTGTCGCGGGTTGCATAGTCGTAATTTTCCATCAAGTCTCTTACATGAGTTTGAGCTACTTTAGAGAGTTTTGCAGAATAGGGTATTGGCTTGAGTTTTTTTGACTTGCGGTATTCCATAATGAGATCAAAAAGCTTCTTTTCTTCTTGTGAAAGGCAGACTTCCTCCTCAGCCATGACTGGTATTTCTGAAAAGGATGTGAGTAGAACGAACCCGCTGATAATGAAGAATAGTCTCATAATGAATTGAATTTGTTTTTTTTCTAACGATTAACGTGCCAGATTAATGCCTGGCGCTACTTTATTAGTCTAATTTTTATAATTTCGCCACTGCCTGCCGGGTCTCTTCTTATGACGACACCAGGTTTTGAAGATAGGCAGTCTTTCTTAAACTGATTTAAAAATCAATTGAATATAGTTAACAAGAAAAAATGAGCACAAAAATTACGATCAGCAATGGCAAACTAAATGTTCCGGATAATCCTATTGTTCCATTTATAGAAGGTGACGGCACGGGTGTAGATATTTGGCCTGCGGCAAAACAGGTTCTCGACTCGGCCGTGGAGAAGGCGTATGGGGGAAAGAAAAAGATTGAGTGGAAGGAAGTTCTCGCAGGAGAAAAAGCATTTAACAAAACCGGAAACTGGCTTCCGGAAGAAACGCTTGATGCATTTAAGGATTTATTGGTTGGAATAAAAGGGCCGCTAACTACACCGGTAGGAGGTGGAATGCGATCACTCAATGTGGCCCTTCGTCAGGAATTGGATTTGTATGCTTGTGTAAGGCCGGTGCGCTGGTTTACAGGAGTTCCTTCTCCCGTAAAGGAGCCACAAAAGACAGACATGGTGATTTTTAGAGAAAATACAGAAGATATATATGCGGGGATTGAATTCCAGGAAGGAACGGAAGACAATACAAAGTTTTTGAAATTATTTCAGGAAAATTTTGGTAAGCGATTTGATAAAATCAGATTTCCAAAATCCACAGCCATTGGCATTAAGCCAGTTTCAAAAGAAGGAACAGAAAGATTGGTTCGTGCTTCCATTGAATATGCCATTAGCCACAAGAAGCCAAGTGTTGCTTTAGTACACAAAGGAAACATCATGAAGTATACTGAAGGCGCTTTCCGGGATTGGGGGTACGCGCTGGTAAAAAATGAGTTCGGTGCCACGTTGTTAGATGGCGGCCCCTGGATGGAAATAAATAAAGACGGACACAAGATTGTGATCAAAGATGTAATCGCAGATGCCTTCCTTCAGCAGATTCTTTTGCGCCCGGACGAGTATTCGGTGGTTGCTACATTGAATTTGAATGGGGACTATATCTCGGATGCATTGGCCGCTATTGTGGGTGGAATTGGAATTGCTCCCGGTGCCAATATCAATTACATAACAGGTCATGCAATTTTTGAAGCCACGCATGGTACTGCACCTAAGTATGCAGGTCAGGACAAAGTAAACCCAGGCTCAATTATACTTTCCGGAGTAATGATGCTGGAATATATGGGCTGGCAGGAAGCTGCGGATTTGATTGTAAAAGGGCTGGAGGCTTCTATCGCTGCCAAACGGGTGACTTACGATTTCCATCGCCAAATGGAGGGAGCGACCCTATTGAAGTGCTCTGAATTTGGTAAGGAGATTGTGAAGAAAATGTAATTCGCTGTAATTTTGGGATTATAATCCCTGAAAAACATATTTATTTGGGATTATGACCCCCAAAATCATAGAAAGAGCCTTATTGCCTATGCTTCGGAAGAAAGCATTTGGCGGTAAGGCTCTTATCATTTTAGGCCTTCGTCAGATGGGCAAGACAACCCTACTAAGGCTCTTTGTTAATGAATCTGGAAAAAAATTTCTTTGGATGAATTGTGACGACCCTGCGGTGCGATCACAATTGGAGAATATTTCATTAAGTACACTAAAAGCTTTTTTAAGAGGCTTTGAAGTGGTAGTGATCGATGAGGCGCAAAGAATTAAAAATATAGGTGTTACGATGAAACTCATTACGGATGAATTTAAGTCCGTTCAACTTTTGGTAAGTGGATCATCCGCTCTTGAATTGGCCAATGAGATTAATGAACCATTGACGGGAAGGAAGTGGGAATATTTCTTATTTCCAATCAGTTGGCTAGAGTATGAAAATTACATTGGAAGTTTTTATGCGTTACAGGATTTGTCTCAGAGAATTGTTTTTGGAATGTATCCTGATGTTATCGTTGAAACAGGCCAGGGGAAAACCAACCTTTCACAACTTGCCGGTAGCTATCTGTTTAAAGATATTTTGAATATACAGGGAATTAGAAAACCTGAATTACTGGATAAGTTATTGAAAGCACTGGCCTTTCAATTGGGAAGTGAAGTTTCATTCAATGAACTAGCGAGGTTGCTGGAAGTAGATAGAAAAACAATCGAAAGTTATATTTACTTACTTGAACAGGCATTCATTATCATTCGTTTGCAGCCACTCAGTCGCAACCTTCGCTCTGAGATCAATACCTCGCGCAAAATTTATTTCTGGGATAACGGAATCAGGAATGCATCGGTAGGAAATTATGAATCATTACACAATAGACAGGATGCGGGTGCCTTATGGGAAAACTTCCTGGTGGTTGAAAGAATAAAACACCTTCACTATAACTCCATCCACGGAAACCGATACTTCTGGCGCACTAAAATGCAACAAGAAATTGATTATATTTAAGAGAGGGATGGTCGACTATTTGCGAATGAATTTAAACTGAACCCAAAAGCTAAATACAGATTTTCTAAAACATTTACCTCTGGTTATCCTGAAGACAGTACGGCTGTGATTACGATGGAAAATTTTCATGATTTTTTAACCGAACCGTTTGCGCCATGAAGAAATTAACAATAATAGTTTTGGGTATTATCTTTTGTTTGGAGGCAGTGGCCCAACAAAGACCACGTGAGTTGGGGATCCACATTGGAGTGCTCACACCTGGCATCAACAACGCCATCACCGATGTGAAAGGTGTGTTGGTAGGACACGTTACTTTGATTGAAGGTGAAAATGTCAGAACAGGGGTAACAGCCATTGTGCCGCACGATAAAAATATTTTTCAAAACAAAGTACCAGGCGCTATTTATGTAGGCAATGGTTTTGGCAAGCTGGCTGGCTCCACACAGGTGGAAGAACTGGGAAACATAGAAACGCCCATCATTCTCACCAACACCTTAAGCGTTGCGCAGGGACTGGAAGGGCTAATCGATTATACGTTGTCTTTTGAGGAGAACAAAGAGGTAAGATCTGTAAATGGTGTGGTGGGAGAAACCAACGATGGTGGACTAAACGACATTCAGGGACGCCATGTAAAAAAAGAACATGTCCTTGAAGCCATCAGAAACGCCAAAACCGGAAAAGTGGAGGAAGGATCTGTAGGTGCCGGAACAGGTACTATTTGCTTTGGGTTCAAAGGTGGGATAGGCACTTCTTCGAGGGTGTTGCCCAAAGAATTGGGTGGATACACAGTAGGCGTTTTAACACAAACCAATTTTGGTGGGGTGCTACAAATTGATGGCGTACCGGTAGGAGAAGAGTTGGGTCAATATGCCTATAAGAAATCAATTGAAGGATCTGTGGATGGCTCTTGCATGATGGTAGTGGCCACAGATGCCCCATTGGATGCAAGAAATTTAGAACGCCTTGCCAAACGCGCCATTATGGGCCTGGCAAAAACAGGAGGAATTGCCTCTAATGGAAGTGGAGATTATGTAATCGCTTTTTCAACCAATGAATCGATCAGAGTTCCTTACCAATCAGAACCAACAAAAGCTTATACCTATCTCAACAACGATTATATGAGTCCTTTGTTTATGGCCACCATTGAGGCCACAGAGGAGGCAATTATTAATTCTTTGTTTGCGGCAACGACAGTAGGGAAGAGGAACGGAGAAGAAGTAAAGCCTCTGCCGGTGGAGAAGGTGATTGAATTGATGAAGAAGTATAATCGGATTCGATAAGAACCTTAACCGATTACGTATTTGTCCATTGGCAAAAGCATTGCAGGCATATCTGCGATGCGATGTCTCCCCTGAATTATCCCAAATAAATCACGCACTGTTTTTACGATTCACTTCTTTAGAAGCCCTGAAAATTCAGGGGATACCCATGCCTATTTTTTTTATTACCTCCCCCAGGCTGACAATGCCCTGTTGGTATTTCCAGGCTGGTGAAATGCTCACAAAAAAAATCGGGCGATTCACAAAAGAATTAAGGCTGTCGGAGAATACAGCATTTTATCTCAAAACTTATTTTACTAAACTTCTACGAATATAAAGTGCAAAATGGTTCTAAAAAGAACCTGTCAGGGGGTATTGGAGAGACTTAGTGATTTGAATGATTTAGGTTTAGAAGGATAAGTTAGAAGGATAAGATAAGGGTGAAAGATCAAATGAAATTTACCATTACCACACGGGAGCTACAAATTCTCAAACTTGCCTCGGAAGGTAAACCGATAAATATAATAGCAGGTGAGATCAATGTGCGGAAGGAAGATGTGAGCAAAAGTTTGAAGAGTACCTGCGGGAAACTATCAACCAAAAACCCACTTGCTGCTATGCAGAAATTATTGAAAAATGATTTTGAGGTGGAGGATTAACCAACCAACATCCCCACCACTGTCACCGCTGCTTCTTCGCCCTTGTTGCCGTACTTTCCACCGGCTCTTTCCAGTGCTTGTTTTTTATCCAGCGTGGTGAGCACGCCAAAGGCTACTGGCTTACCTGTATCTAGGTTTACTCTCATGATGCCATTGGCTACTGCGTTGCAGATATAATCGAAGTGGGGTGTCTCCCCTTGGATTACACAACCCAAACAAATTACCGCAGCGATATCTTTTTGTTTGGCCATTCGCTGGGCTGCAAGGGGCAACTCATAACTGCCAGGCACATTGACACGGATCAGGTTGGACTTCTTCGCACCCAATTGAAGCAATGCCTCGTGTGCACCCTGAAAAAGCGCTTCGGTGATTTCCTCATTCCACTCCGCCACGACAATGCCGAATTTCTTATTGGTGAGGTTAATATTATTTTTTCCGGATGCTGTCTTTAGTGGGCCTGACATTGTTATTAATTTTGATTTAACACTAAACAAAAAAGGGATAGTTTACTATCCCTTCAAAGTTATCTAAAGTTTTCGTTAAGAATTGGTCTCCAACCTGGCCTTAAACTTCCTGGCGTTTTGGTACTCGCCAGAATCCCAAAACTCATCAATTATTTTTTGATACACGGCCGCAGCCTTTTCGTTTTTGTTGAGTTTCTCATAAGCCAAAGCTTCTTTCATCAAATAAGTAGGGGTGAAGAACTTGTTGGGTTTATAGTTGGAAGCCTTATTGTAATATTTGGCGGCAGACTCATAATCTTTCAACTCCATATAGGCATCGCCTATCAGGCTGTAGGCGCGGGGCTGGATAAGAATGTCATTTGAACTGAAATCTTCGAAATAGAAAATGGCAAGCTGAAATTTTCCTTGTTTTAAAGAAATGGCACCGGCATAATAGTTAGCCAGGTTAGCCGCATCAGTCATCCCGTAATCATCGATAATTTGCTCGAAGCCAAGATTATTTCCATCTCCTTTTAGGGCAAGATCCAGACTGTCGGCTTCGAAATAGTGTACGGCCTGAAACATTTCTTTTTGTGCAATTTTTTCCTGAGTGCCCACGTAGTAGCGGTATCCAAAAAAGCCTCCCACTAAAAGAACCAATGCACCAAGTACACCAAATACTATTTTTGGGTTATCCTCTATCCAATGCTCTACGCCTTTTACTTTCTCTGCAATTGCTTCAGGATTCTCGAGCAGGTCCTTATTTTTCTCTTTTTTTGCCATGATATTTATTATACTATCGCCCTTCTCACCTATCAGGTTAAGACAGGGCTGCAAAACTAAGAATTAGCAAATACTAAACAAAAGTTCCTCTTATGAGGGAACCCACCTGCACCCTTTTTCCCAGAAGGGATCAACCCGCAATTTCGGCAATCCGCGCGCGGGCCCCTTTAGGGTGCAGGGCGAGCGGGGGCAAGACAAATTTTAGGTCAACTACCACCTGCACCCTTTATCCCTGAAGGGATCAGCCCGCAATGCCCCATCCAAACCCTTTTATCCCTGAGAAGATCAAACCCACTCCTCTCATAATTGCTATGATTATGTCATTTATGTTAAACCCGTGTGGTGGGCCCCTTTAGGGTGCAGGGCGAGCGGGGGCAAGACAAATTTTAGGTCAACTACCACCCTCACCCTTTATCCCTGAAGGGATCAGCCCGCAATGTTCCACCCATACCCTTTATCCCTGAAGGGACGAAGGGGCCCACAAAGTCCTACGCTCTTCGCCTCTTTACCTGAAGAGAATCGATCTACAATTGATACCAAGCAATCCTCTCGATCTGTGGCATTTAATGTTTAAGCCGTGCGGTAGGCCCCTTAAGGGTGCAGGGTGAGCGGAGGGACAAGAGTCAAATAGGCCAACCCGCGCCCTTAATCCCTGAAGGGATCAGCGCGCAATGCCCAACCCAAACCCTTTTTCCCAGAAGGGATCCCCGCAATTTCGGCAATCCGCGCGCGGGGCCCTTTAGGGTGAAGGGTGAGCTGAGGGACAAGAGTCAAATAGGCCAACCCGCAAACCCTTATCCCTGAAAGGGATCAACCCGCAATTTCGGCAATCCGCGCGCGGGCCCCTTTAGGGTGCAGGGCGAGCGGGGGCAAGACAAATTTTAGGTCAACTACCACCCTCACCCTTTATCCCTGAAGGGATCAGCCCGCAATGTTCCACCCATACCCTTTATCCCTGAAGGGACGAAGGGGCCCACAAAGTCCTACGCTCTTCGCCTCTTTACCTGAAGAGAATCGATCTACAATTGATACCAAGCAATCCTCTCGATCTGTGGCATTTAATGTTTAAGCCGTGCGGTAGGCCCCTTAAGGGTGCAGGGTGAGCGGAGGGACAAGAGTCAAATAGGCCAATCCGCAACCCTTTTTCTTCTCTTAAGGATGAGCCCGCAAATTTGTCAGTCCGCGCACAGTACCCTTTAGGTGCAGGGTGAGCATGGCGCAAGATTTTAGGTCAACTACCCACCCTTTCCCTTCAGGGGCAGGGGGTAGTCTCCCCTTCAGGGGCAGGGGGTAGTTTCCCTTTAAAGCCTTATTAATCAGTGATATAAGGATAGTCCGTTTGGGCATATACATCGTGCATTGCCTCACTAGGGTCGGGATAGTTGGATTCTTCAGCAAACTTAACGCTCTCCTCCACCTGTGCATCAACCTTTTCACCAATAGCATCAATTTCTTTTTGGGTAGCCATTTTACCACTAAGAATGGTGTTCTTCACAACTTCGAGGGGATCCCTTTCTTTATATTCCTGCACTTCTTCTTTCGATCTGTACTTGGCAGGATCAGACATGGAGTGTCCTTTGTAGCGATAGGTTCTAAACTCTAATAAAGTGGGGCCATCACCTTTTCTTGCTCTTTCTGCCGCACGGGCTACCGATTGGTGCACTGCTTCTACACTCATCCCATCTACCGGTTCTGACGGCATATCATAAGAATCCGCCAGCGTGTACAGTTCTGTCACGTTGGAGGTTCTCTTTACCGAAGTTCCCATAGCATAGCCATTGTTTTCAATCACAAAGATGACTGGTAGTTTCCACACCATAGCCAGATTGAGGGCTTCGTGGAAGGCTCCCTGCCTCACGGCACCATCTCCCATATAGCAGATGCACAAATTTTTCGTGCCTTTATATTTTTCGGCAAAGGCAATACCTGCACCCAAGGGAATCTGCCCGCCCACTATGCCATGGCCACCAAAGAAATTATGCTCCTTGTCAAAAATATGCATTGAGCCTCCTTTTCCTTTTGAAAGGCCGGTCTCCTTGGCATAGAGTTCTGCCATTACCGCGTTAGGATCAGACCCCAGCACGAGTGGGTGAGCATGATCGCGATATGCCGTAATCCACTTGTCACCTTTTTCCAGGGCTGTAAAGGCTCCGGCAGCACAAGCTTCTTGTCCAATATAAAGGTGGCAAAAGCCACGGATTTTTTGCTGTCCGTAAAGTTGTCCTGCTTTTTCTTCAAATTTTCTCATGAGAAGGATGCTTTCATACCATTGCAGGTAGGTTTCCTTCGAAAATTCAGTTTTTGAGCTTGTGATACTCTTTTTGGCTGATTTGCCTTTGGACTTTGTAGAGATGGCCATTTAATTAACTAAATTTATGGATCGTGAACCGCGAAAATACGGCAGTACATCTCAATAGCCAAACCCCTTAAATAATTCACTGTGCACCTTAAAAAGCTCTCTTTATACGACTTTAAAAATTATGAAGAGGCACACTTTACTTTTGATAGTAAGGTAAACTGCTTTCTGGGTAAAAATGGTGTGGGAAAAACAAATATCCTTGATGGAATATACTATCTGGGCTTTACCAAAAGCGCATTAAACGGAGTGGATGCACAAAATGTAAAGCATGATAAAAACCAGTTTATAATTAAGGGTCAGTTTTACCGCGACAATCAAAATGCGGAGGTAATCTGTTCCTATTCGATTGGGTCAAAAAAATACATTCGCGAAGATGGAAGTGATACAAAAAGGCTTTCTGATCACATTGGCAAGTATCCGATCGTGCTCGTTGCCCCTAATGATGTAGAACTAGTTTGGGGAGGTAGCGAGTTGCGAAGGAAGTTTTTTGACAGCCTGATTGCTCAATTAGACAAAAACTACCTGGAGCACCTTATTATTTACACCAACCAGCTAAAACAAAGGAACAGCTTACTAAGACTTTCGGCAGATCGCGGACTCGATCATGACCTACTGGACACTTACGATCAAAAGATTGTCCAGTCAGGCAATTACATTCATCAGAAAAGAGCTGCATTTATCACTTCATTTTTGCCCCTATTTAGAGGTCATTATGGGTTCCTGTCGGGGGAAGCCGAAGAAGAAGTGGATATACAATACAAATCTGATTGTACAGACCAGGATTTTGGGGTCATTTTAAAGAAATCACTGAAGAAGGATTTGATTATTCAACGTACAAGCGTTGGAATCCATAGGGATGATTTCGTGTTTACCCTGGATGGATTTGAGTTGAAGCGAATTGGCTCACAAGGCCAGCAAAAGTCGTTTTTAATAGGTCTGAAATTGGCCGAATTTCAAAGTATTGAAAATATTAAGAAAATAAAGCCGCTGTTGTTACTGGACGATATTTTCGACAAACTGGATGATGAACGCATCCATAAACTGGTCACGCTCGTAGTTGATGGTACCTTTGGGCAACTTTTTATTACAGATGCAAGGCCAGACCGCAGCCGTGGGTTGTTAAAGGAAGCCGATGTAGATGCGGAACTGTTTCTTATAAATGCTGGTAAATTAGTTGAGGTATAATGGCAAAGAAATTCGATTCAGGGGACGCAGTACATATCGGACAGGCGATTAATAACCTGTTGAGTTCCTATCATATCAAAGCCAAATTCGATTCCGCCAATATTGTTGGCTCATGGGAACGCCTGGTTGGCAAGCCCATCGCAAAACGCACAAAAAAAGTGTTTCTTAAGAACAAAGTACTGTTCGTGCAAATTGAGTCCGCAGCGATGAAACATGACATTAGTCTCCATAGGGGTCAAATTCTGGAGATATTCCAAAAGGAATTTGGGAATGAGGTGGTGAAGGAAATTATCCTGATGTAGCAAATTGCTCCTGATAAGTGATTGGCCCAAGAATTAAGGCCTATTTGATTTGTTATAATTGTGAGGCCTTAGTTTGCCTAAACCGAAAAACAGTATAATTTTGCACTCCTATTTTTCGGGAAAGCCCTTAAGATAGGTAATAGGGATTGTTCGAAAAGCCCTATACCGTTCGTTCTTTGTTAATAAATGTGGAAAGAGTAGGGGAGATACTCAAGCGGCCAACGAGGACAGACTGTAAATCTGTTGACTTATGTCTTCGCAGGTTCGAATCCTGCTCTCCCCACGAAGATTTGAGCATTTTTGTTTTTGAGATTTTGGAAGGCAGCTAAATCAATAAATCTCAAAATTAATTTGCGGGAGTAGCTCAGTTGGTAGAGCGGCAGCCTTCCAAGCTGCAGGTCGCGGGTTCGAGCCTCGTCTCCCGCTCGCTTTTGTTGATGGTTATTCGTTGATCGTTAGTCGTTGAATTGATCGAGCAACGAATAGCGGGCAACTATCAACGGCTTTTGAAAGCTGTTGTAGCTCAGGGGTAGAGCACTTCCTTGGTAAGGAAGAGGTCGTGAGTTCAATTCTCATCAACAGCTCCAACTCATCGTTTAAAAACGCTGAGTAATGAACAGTTTGGAAATCGAGCCAAACGAAGAACATATTGTGAGTAACTGCTGATAGGTGTGTAGCAAACATCAAAATATCATCAGGAATCAATAACCTGCTTTTAGGCAGGTAAACCCTTTTTCGACAGGCTTATCATGTTTAGGGTGTAATCTTCTCAGACGGGGAAGATTAAACTTATAGAACACTTTAAACTAAATATACTTTTAAATTTTAACTGGAATTTTCAAATATGGCTAAAGAAAAATTTGACCGTTCAAAACCTCACGTAAATATTGGCACTATCGGTCACGTTGACCATGGTAAGACTACGCTTACTGCAGCGATTACAAAGGTATTGGCATCTAGGGGGCTTGCCTCAATGAGAGACTTCTCTTCCATTGACAACGCACCTGAAGAAAAAGAAAGAGGTATTACAATTAATACTTCTCACGTTGAATACGCAACAGAAAACCGTCACTATGCACACGTTGACTGTCCAGGCCACGCTGACTATGTTAAAAACATGGTTACGGGTGCTGCACAAATGGACGGTGCTATCCTTGTGGTAGCCGCAACTGACGGACCCATGCCGCAAACACGCGAGCATATCCTTTTGGCTCGCCAGGTAGGTGTGCCTGCGCTTGTTGTTTTCATGAACAAGGTTGACTTGGTAGACGATGCAGAATTGTTGGAATTGGTTGAAATGGAAATCAGAGAGTTGCTTACTTATTACAACTTCCCTGGTGATACTATTCCAATTATTCAAGGCTCAGCTTTGGGGGCTCTGAATGACGAACCTAAGTGGGTAGAAAAAGTGAATGAGCTAATGAAAGCAGTTGACGAATTTATTCCGTTACCTACACGCTTGATTGATAAAGATTTCCTTATGCCTGTGGAGGACGTATTCTCCATTACAGGTCGTGGAACGGTAGCTACCGGTCGTATCGAGCGTGGTATCATTAACACAGGTGATCCAGTACAAATTCTTGGAATGGGTGCTACTGATGGTTTGTCTTCAACGATCACTGGTGTGGAGATGTTCCGTAAAATTCTTGACAGAGGAGAAGCTGGTGATAACGTAGGTCTTTTGCTTCGCGGTATTGAAAAAGATCAGATTTGCCGTGGTATGGTAATCTGTAAGCCAAATTCTGTAACCCCTCACGCTAAATTCAAAGCTGAGGTTTATGTATTGAGCAAAGAAGAAGGTGGACGTCACACTCCATTCTTCAACAAATACCGTCCTCAGTTCTACTTCCGTACTACAGATGTTACTGGCGAAATAATGCTGCCTTCAGGGGTAGAAATGGTAATGCCGGGGGATAACGTATCTATTGAGGTAACCCTGATCAACAAGATTGCCATGGAGAAAGGACTTCGTTTCGCGATCCGCGAAGGAGGCCGCACTGTGGGGTCTGGTCAGGTAACTGAAATCTTAGACTAAGACACTGGTAATCAATAAGAAGCGTTCCTGAGATTTTTCTCAGGAACGTTTTTGTTTTAGTTGGTTTTATTCTACCTTTGCAGTCCTTTTGAGCTGGGTACACGGGTGCAGCTCAATTGGTTGAGTGATTTCTGCTAAAGAAAGAGGTTCAATAAGCCCAAATTAATGTAAAAAACGGGTGTAGCTCAATTGGTAGAGTAGTGGTCTCCAAAACCATTGGCTGGGAGTTCGAGTCTCTCCACCCGTGCTGAACATAACAAAACAGGTGGATAGACCTGGGAGTCCTGATGACCTGACGGTATCAGGATGCTGACTGAAACGTCAGCATTCGAGTCTCTCCACCCGTGCTGAACTTAATAAAACGTCTCTTAATTAAAGAGAGTTTAATATAAAAAAAGGTTTGATTGCCTGTAAAAGGGCTTAAGCCGATCAAAAAGGAAGTGATGGAAAAGGCAAAAAACTACATTCTTGATTCGATAGATGAGATTCGCAACAAGGTATCGTGGCCAAAATTCGCAGAACTCCAAAGCAGTGCTATTTTGGTACTGGTGGCATCTATAATCTTTGCCATAGTAATTGGGTTAATTGACTTGGGCTTTAAAAATGCCTTAGAATTTTTCTACAAGGAGTTTTAAGCGCTTGAGTGATGGGTGAACTAAAATGGTTTGTGCTTCGCGTTATCAGCGGAAAGGAAAAGAAAGTAAAAACTTATCTGGAAACAGAGGTGGAACGTTCTAAACTTACCGATTTTATTCCTCAGATTCTCATCCCCTCAGAGAAGGTGTATGAGATGAGAAATGGTAAAAAAAGAGTGAGAGAGCGTAATTTCTTCCCAGGATATGTGCTTGTTTCTGCAGATTTGACCAACGGAGAAGCGTACCATTTGGTAAACAGCATTCCTGGGGTTATAGGATTTTTAGGAGCCAGTGGATCAGATGCCTCAAAAGAGCCGGTAGCGCTTCGCCAAAGTGAGGTGAACAGGATATTGGGTAAGGTAGGAGAGATTGATGAGTTTGAGGAAAAACTGGAGACTCCATTTATAAAAGGAGAATCTGTGAAAGTAATGGATGGTCCGTTTAGCGGATTTACAGGCTCAGTGGAGGAGATATTTGAGGAGAAGAAGAAGCTAAATGTAATGGTTAAGATCTTTGGAAGAAATACTCCCGTTGAGCTTAACTATATGCAGGTTGAGAAATTAGATTAAGAATGACATTGAGTATATCATAATATGGCAAAGGAAATTATTGGTTATTTGAAATTGCAGGTAAAGGGAGGTCAGGCCAACCCGGCACCCCCAATCGGTCCAGCCTTGGGTAGTAAGGGTTTGAACATCATGGACTTTTGTAAGCAGTTCAATGGGAGAACCCAGGATAAGCAAGGACAGGTACTTCCCGTACTTATTACTATATATAATGATAAGTCGTTTGACTTCGTTATCAAAACTCCGCCTGCGGCAGTATTGATTCTCGAAGCAACTAAAAAGCAAAAAGGTTCAGCCGAACCCAACCGTGTTAAGGTGGGATCTATCAGCTGGGATCAAATAAAGAAAATCGCAGAAACCAAGATGGCTGACCTTAACGCATTCAAAGTAGAATCAGCCATGAAAATGGTAGCTGGTACTGCACGAAGCATGGGCGTTACAGTTAGTGGAAATCCACCTTGGGAAAACAATTAAGAGATCATGGCAAGGTTAACGAAAAACAGGAAAGCCATTGCGGCTAAATACAACGCAGACACAGTGTATTCTCTGTCTGACGCAGCAAGTCTGGTAAAGGATATCACATTTACGAAATTCGATTCCTCTGTAGATGTAGATGTTCGTTTAGGTGTAGATCCTAAAAAATCTGACCAAATGGTAAGGGGTGTTGTCACCCTGCCGCACGGATTGGGTAAGGAAGTGCGTGTACTTGTATTGTGTACTCCGGATAAAGAGCAGGAAGCGAAGGATGCAGGAGCAGATCATGTGGGATTGGATGAATATATTAAAAAAATTGAAGGCGGCTGGACAGACATAGACGTAATTATCACTATGCCTACAGTAATGGCAAAAGTGGGAAGACTGGGTAAGGTGCTTGGTCCTCGTGGTTTAATGCCAAATCCAAAGTCTGGAACAGTTACATTGGATGTGGGCAAGGCAGTGACTGAAGTGAAGGCAGGTAAAGTTGATTTCAAAGTGGACAAGCAAGGCATCATTCACGCAAGCATTGGCAAGGTTTCGTTTACTCCAGAAAAGATTAAAGATAATGCGACTGAGCTGATTCAGACTATTTCAAAGTTGAAGCCATCCTCTTCGAAAGGAACCTATTTTCAGAGCATCACACTATCATCAACTATGAGCCCTGGAATTCAAATTGACAAGACGACTATTGAAGGTCTATAATAGAATACGACAATGACCAAAGAAGAAAAAACAAATATCATAGAAGCGTTATCTGAGAAATTCGGTCAGAATGAGCACTTCTATATTACAGATGCCTCAGGGCTTTCTGTTGCACAGATAAATGCTTTTCGCAGGCTATGTTTCCATGCGGGGATAGAGTACGGTGTTTACAAAAATACTCTTATCCGTAAGGCCTTAGAAAAGCAGGGAGGCGAGAATGAAGAACTATTTAAAGTGTTACAAGGTTTTTCAGGAGTAATTTTTTCGAAGGAAGTTGGCAATGCCCCTGCCAAAGTAATTCGAGATTACAGAAAAGGTAAAGAAGGTAAACCGATTCTGAAAGCAGCTTCCATTGATTCCTCTTTGTTTTTTGGAGAGGAGAACTTGAACATGCTGGCTGAGTTGAAGTCTAAAAACGAACTCATTGGCGAAATTATTTCCTTACTTCAATCACCTGCTAAAAATGTTATTTCTGCTCTTCAAAGCGGTAAGAACACACTGGCCGGATTGGTGAAGACATTGGAAAACAGGGCAAATTAGATTATTGAATTGAACTTTTAAACACTTACAAAAATGGCTGACATAAAAACGTTAGGCGACCAATTAGTTGAACTTACCGTAAAAGAGGTAAACGAGCTTGCATCTTATTTGAAAGAAACTCACGGCATTGAGCCTGCTGCTGCTGCTATAGCTGTAGCTGCCGGACCTGCTGCTGGTGGCGGAGATGCTGCTGCAGAGAAAACCAATTTCGATGTGGTATTGAAGGCGCCTGGTGCTAACAAGCTACAGATTGTGAAATTGGTGAAAGAACTTACCGGACTTGGCTTGAAAGAAGCTAAAGAAGTAGTTGATGCAGCCCCTAAAACAATCAAAGAAGGCTTACCAAAAGACGAAGCTGAAAACCTCAAGAAGCAACTTATTGAGGCTGGAGCCGAGGTGGAGTTGAAATAATTTTCTTGAAGACGAAGGGTACCGTCTTATAAAAAGGAATGAAGACCCCAAATCCTGAATAAGGACTTGGGGTCTAAACCTATTTGTGCCCATTCACATTTTTAAGAGTCCTGGAAATTTAAAACCAATAGTACCTTGGCAAAGAAAAACAGTAACGACAGGATTGACTTTTCATCTATTGATAAAGTATTAGAGTATCCGGATTTCCTGGATGTTCAATTACAGTCATTCAGAGATTTCCTCCAAATTGAAACACCTGCTGAAAGACGTCAGAATGAAGGTCTTTTTAAGGTGTTTGCAGAAAACTTTCCCATCTCAGACTCACGCGAAAACTTCGTGCTTGAGTTTGTTGACTATACCATAGATCCCCCGAAATATTCGGTGGATGAAAGTATCGATCGGGGATTAACCTACTCTGTTCCCTTGAAAGCAAAGCTTCGCCTTACCTGTAATGATGAGGATAACGAAGATTTTGAAACCATCGAGCAGGAAGTGTTCCTGGGCAACATTCCCTACATGACAGAAAAAGGCTCCTTTGTAATCAATGGAGCAGAACGTGTGATTGTGTCGCAGCTTCATCGTTCTCCTGGTGTATTCTTTGCCATGAGCAAGCACACCAACGGCACTAAGTTGTACTCAGCTCGTATTATTCCTTTTAAGGGATCATGGATAGAGTTTGCAACTGATGTAAACGCTGTTATGTATGCATACATCGATCGTAAGAAAAAATTCCCAGTAACCACCTTGCTTCGTGCAATTGGTTATGGAACCGATAAAGACATACTCGATTTGTTCGGACTATCTGAAGAAGTGGAGGCTGCAAAAGCACCGCTCAAGAAGGCAATCGGGCGCAAGCTGGCTGCAAGGGTGTTAAAAACCTGGACAGAGGACTTTGTGGATGAAGATACAGGTGAAGTTGTATCCATCGATAGAAACGAGGTGTTGTTGGAACGCGATCATATTCTCGAGGAAGAAGATGTAGATATTATTGTGGAATCTGGCACAAAATCAATCATCCTTCATAGGGATGATGTGAATATCACAGACTACAATATTATTTTCAATACGTTAGCAAAAGATAACTCTAACTCTGAGAAAGAGGCGGTAGAGCAAATCTATCGTCAACTTAGAAACACAGAAGCTCCTGATGAGCAAACAGCTCGTGATATTATTCAGAGTTTGTTCTTTAGTGAGAAGCGTTATGATCTTGGAGAAGTAGGCCGTTATAGAATAAACAAAAAACTTGGACTGGATTTAAGCTTTGATCAGCGCGTATTAACAACTGAAGATATTATTCTGATTGTGAAGTACCTGATCGGGTTGATCAACTCTAAGGCTGTAGTGGATGATATTGATCACTTGAGCAACAGAAGGGTAAGAACAGTAGGTGAGCAGTTGTATTCTCAATTTGGTGTAGGCCTTGCCCGTATGGCGAGAACAATCAAAGAAAGAATGAACGTTCGCGACAACGAAGATTTCAAGCCGGTTGATTTGATCAATGCAAGAACACTTTCTTCGGTAATTAACTCCTTCTTTGGCACAAATCAACTTTCTCAGTTCATGGATCAAACCAATCCATTGGCTGAGATTACCCATAAGCGCAGAATGTCAGCACTCGGTCCCGGTGGTCTCTCAAGAGAGCGTGCCGGCTTTGAGGTTCGTGACGTTCACTATACGCACTATGGTCGCTTATGTACTATTGAAACCCCGGAAGGTCCAAATATTGGTTTAATTTCTTCGCTTTGCGTTCATGCAAAAGTGAATAAGATGGGTTTCATAGAGACTCCCTATCGCAAAGTTGAAAACGGCAAGGTGAAGCTGAAAGAGGATGTGATATTTCTTACTGCGGAGGAAGAAGATACCTATAACATTGCGCAAGCCAATGTGAAGATGTCAAATTCGGGTGAAATTCTAGATGAAAAAATAAAAGCACGTTTCGAAGGTGATTTTCCTGTGGTTGAGCCTTCTGAGATTCGCTACATGGACGTGGCACCCAATCAGATTGTCTCCATAGCGGCTTCAATGATTCCGTTTCTTGAGCATGATGATGCCAACCGCGCTTTGATGGGATCTAATATGCAGCGTCAGGCTGTACCCTTGGTGCGCCCCGAAGCACCAATAGTTGGAACAGGATTAGAAGCAAGGATTGCCCTTGACTCTAGGGCTTTGGTAATGGCCGAAGGTTCTGGAGTTATCGACTATGTTGATTCAACAAAGATCGTAGTGAAATACGATGTGTCAGAGGAACAAAGAATGATACGTTTTGATGATGAATTCAAGACGTATGATCTGATTAAATTCAGAAGAACAAATCAAGATACTTGCATTAATCTGACACCAATCGTACATAAGGGTGACAAGGTGGTGAAAGGACAGCCTTTGTGCCAGGGGTACGCTACCGCAAATGGAGAAATTGCGCTGGGTAGAAACTTACTGGTAGCCTACATGCCTTGGCAAGGATATAACTTTGAGGATGCGATTGTTATTTCTGAGCGTGTGG
Organism: uncultured Ohtaekwangia sp.; assembly: GCA_964409415.1. Classification (GTDB taxonomy): domain Bacteria; phylum Bacteroidota; class Bacteroidia; order Cytophagales; family Cyclobacteriaceae; genus ELB16-189. Next base: position 40,965 of record CAYPDF010000004.1, read on the forward strand.
TTCGCGAGGACGTTTATACTTCTATTCACATTGAAGAGTTTGAGCTAGAGGTAAGAGATACAAAGCGTGGAGAAGAAGAACTGACTTCTGAAATTCCTAACGTAAGTGAGGAGGCAGTAAAGCACCTGGATGAGCATGGAATCATTCGCATGGGTGCAGAAGTAAAAGAAGGTGATATACTTATTGGAAAGATTACACCAAAAGGAGAATCTGATCCTACCCCTGAAGAAAAGCTATTGAGAGCGATCTTCGGTGATAAAGCGGGTGATGTGAAGGATGCCTCGTTGAAGGCGCCCCCCTCATTAAGAGGTGTAGTTATTGATACCAAACTTTTCTCTAGACCTAAACGCGACAAAGATCTTCGCACTAAGTCTAAAAAGGAGTTAGATGCACTGAAGAATCGTTACAGCAAAGAACTGACTGAGTTGCGTGCTGATATGGTGAAAAAACTCACCAGTATATTGACCGGAAAGACAAGCCAGGGCGTGAAGCATAAGTTTGGCGATGAACTGATTACAAAAGGTGTAAAATTCAGTACAAAAGTTATCGAGAGCAACTTGTTTCCGGATAAGAACATCTATCGCGATGAGAGTAACTACCATGTGCCTGAGGAGGTAAATCTGATTGCAGATGTAAGTTTGGAAAACTGGACCACCGATGATCATACCAATGACCTGATCTCTGCTGTGGTCAAAAATTACCTCAATAAGCGCAATGTTATTGCTGGCGAGTTTAAGCGTGAAAGATTCACTTTAGAAGTAGGTGATGAACTGCCTGCAGGAATTGTACAATTGGCTAAAGTGTATGTAGCCAAGAAACGCAAGCTGAAAGTAGGAGATAAAATGGCGGGTCGTCATGGTAACAAAGGTGTCGTGGCAAGAATTGTTCGTGAAGAAGACATGCCATTCCTTGAAGATGGAACACCTGTTGATATTTGTTTGAATCCGCTTGGTGTACCATCACGTATGAACCTGGGTCAGATTTATGAGACCGTATTAGCCTGGGCAGGTCAAAAATTAGGCAGAAAATATGCCACTCCAATATTTGACGGAGCTTCTTTAGAAGAGGTATCCGCTGAATTGAAAGAGGCAGGCCTTCCTGAGTTTGGACGCACTTATTTATATGATGGACTTACAGGTGATAAATTTGATCAGCCGGTAACAGTAGGTATTGCCTACATGTTGAAGCTGGGTCACTTAGTAGACGACAAAATGCACGCTCGCTCAATTGGGCCATACTCACTCATTACGCAGCAGCCGTTGGGTGGTAAAGCACAGTTTGGAGGTCAGCGTTTCGGTGAAATGGAGATGTGGGCATTGGAGGCATTCGGTGCGGCACATATACTTCAGGAAATCGATACCATTAAGTCAGATGATGTGATTGGTAGAGCGAAAGCCTACGAATCAATCGTTAAGGGTGAAAACATGAGGAAGCCAAACATACCTGAGTCTTTCAATGTACTTGTACATGAGCTTAGAGGCTTGGCCCTTGAGATTACAATGGATAATTAAGTTTTTCGATACAGACTAAATAAAGACCATGTCGTTCAGAAAAAACAAAAAAATAAACACAGATTTTTCAACCATCACCATAAGTTTGGCATCTCCTGAATCAATTCTGGAGAGCTCTAATGGGGAGGTGACACAACCTGAAACCATCAATTACAGAACCTACAAACCGGAGATGGGTGGGTTATTCTGTGAAAGAATATTTGGACCAGTTAAAGACTGGGAGTGTCACTGTGGGAAATATAAAAGGATTCGCTACAAGGGTATCATTTGCGACCGTTGTGGTGTAGAAGTTACTGAGAAGAAGGTAAGAAGAGAGCGCATGGGGCACATCGAATTGGTGGTGCCTGTTGCTCATATCTGGTACTTCAGATCTTTACCTAACAAAATCGGTTACTTGCTTGGTTTGCCAACCAAGAAACTTGATCAGATCATTTACTACGAGCGTTACGCTGTTATTCAACCGGGTATAAAGGAAGAAGACGGCATCAACAGACTTGATTTCTTAACGGAAGAAGAATACCTGGATATCCTGGATAAACTTCCTCGTGAGAATCAGATGTTGGATGATAACGATCCTAAGAAATTCATTGCCAAGATGGGAGCAGAAGCATTGGAGATGCTTTTGGGCCGTGTAAATCTTGATGAACTTTCGTATCAATTACGTCATCAGGCAGCTACTGATACTTCTCAGCAGCGTAAGGCGGAAGCACTTAAGCGTTTGAAAGTGGTGGAAGCTTTCCGTGATGCCAATACACGTATTGAAAATCGTCCCGAGTGGATGGCCATTAAGATGGTACCCGTTATTCCTCCGGAATTACGCCCTTTGGTGCCTTTGGATGGTGGACGGTTTGCAACATCAGATTTGAATGACCTTTACAGACGTGTTATTATTCGTAACAATCGTTTGAAGAGACTGATTGATATTAAAGCACCGGAAGTAATTCTTCGTAACGAGAAGCGTATGCTTCAAGAGGCGGTGGATTCACTTTTCGATAACTCAAGAAAAGTAAATGCAGTGCGCTCAGATGGAAATCGTGCGCTGAAATCTTTGAGTGATATGCTTAAGGGTAAGCAAGGTCGTTTCCGTCAAAACTTATTGGGTAAGCGTGTTGACTACTCCGGTCGTTCTGTGATCGTGGTGGGTCCTGCATTGAAATTGCACGAGTGCGGTCTTCCAAAAGACATGGCAGCCGAGCTTTTCAAGCCGTTCATTATTCGCAAGTTGATTGAAAGAGGAATTGTAAAGACAGTAAAGTCTGCAAAGAAAATCGTTGATCGAAAAGATCCAGTTGTTTGGGATATTTTGGAGAATGTGTTGAAAGGACATCCTGTTCTACTCAACCGTGCCCCTACACTCCACAGATTGGGTATTCAGGCATTTCAACCTAAATTGATTGAGGGAAAAGCAATTCAATTGCATCCTTTGGTGTGTACTGCCTTCAACGCTGACTTTGATGGTGACCAAATGGCTGTTCACGTTCCCTTAGGACAAGAAGCTATTTTGGAAGCCTCTATGTTGATGTTGTCTTCTCATAATATTCTCAATCCTGCAAATGGCGCTCCTATTACCGTACCTTCTCAGGACATGGTGTTGGGGTTGTATTACCTGACCAAGGGAAGAAAAGGAGAGAAAGGTGAAGGTAAGATTTTCTATTCGCCAGAAGAAGTAATTATAGCACACAATGAAGGTAAGCTTTCAAAGCACGCCATTATTAAGGTGATGGTGGATGTAAAAGATCCTAAAACAGAGAAGATTTCAAAAAAAATCATTGAAACAGTTACCGGAAGGGTAATATTTAATGAGGTTGTGCCCACAGAGGCTGGCTATGTTGATGAATTGCTCACTAAGAAAAAACTTCAGGGAATTATCTCTGATGTGTTTAAGCATGCAGGTCAGGCGAAGACAGCCAAGTTCCTTGATGATATTAAGGATCTTGGATTCCAGATGGCCTACAAAGGTGGTCTGTCAATGGGTCTTGGAGATGTGAAAGTTCCTGATGAGAAGAAGGTATTGGTTGAGAATGCACAGGCTGAAGTTGATGCCGTTTGGAACAACTACATGATGGGTCTTATCACTGATAACGAACGTTACAATCAGGTAATTGATATTTGGACACGTACCAATACCATGCTGACCAGCACATTGATGCAACAGTTGGAAGAAGATCAGCAAGGATTTAATTCTATCTACATGATGATGCACTCAGGAGCCCGTGGTTCAAGAGAGCAGATTCGTCAGCTGGGGGGTATGCGTGGGTTGATGGCCAAGCCTCAAAAGAACCTTGCCGGTTCTGTAGGGTCCATCATTGAGAACCCGATTCTATCCAACTTTAAAGAAGGTTTGGATGTATTGGAGTACTTTATCTCTACTCACGGTGCACGTAAAGGTTTGGCCGATACGGCATTGAAAACAGCAGATGCGGGTTACCTCACACGTAGGCTAGTAGACGTAGCGCAGGATTTGGTAATAACCGAAGAAGATTGCGGAACATTGCGTGGTCTAAAAGTAACAGCACTTAAGGACAATGAAGATATTGTTGAGCCATTGTCTGAACGTATTCTTGGTCGTGTGACTGTGCATGATATTTATGATCCTGCAACAGAAGAATTGATTTGTGGAGCCAATGAGGAAATAACTCAGGAGATTGCTCAGATAATAGAGGACACTAGCCTGGAGGAAGTAGAAATACGCTCTGTCCTAACTTGCGAAACCAAAGTGGGAGGATGTGCAAAATGCTACGGAAGAAACCTTGCTACCGGTAAGATGGTACAAGCAGGTGAGGCTGTGGGTGTAATTGCCGCACAATCTATTGGTGAGCCGGGCACACAGCTTACCCTTCGTACTTTCCACGTGGGAGGTACTGCATCTAACATTGCCGTTGACGCAAATATTAAGGCAAAGTTCGCGGGTGTTGTTGAATTTGAAGGAGTGCGTACTGTGGATACTCTTGACAAGGATGGGAATAAAGTGAAGGTGGTGATGGGGAGAACGGGTGAAGTAAAAGTTACCGACAAAGAAAAAGGGAGGGTGCTGATTTCCAATCACGTTCCTTATGGAGCTTTCTTAACGGCTAAGAATGGCCAAAAAGTTGAAAAAGGAGAAACTCTTTGTTATTGGGATCCATACAACGCAGTTATTCTCTCTGAGTTTGATGGAGAGATTGAATTTGAATCCATTATAGAAGGAGTTACCTACAAGGAGGAGTCAGACGAACAAACTGGCCACAGAGAGAAGGTAATTACTGATACCAGAGATAAAACCAAGAACCCTGCTATCGTTGTAAACGGTAAGGATGAAACAAAAGGTTATAACATTCCTGTGGGAGCTCACCTGGCAGTAGAATTGGGAGAGAAGATCAAAGCCGGTCAGGTATTGGCAAAGATTCCTCGCACAATGGGTAAATCCCGTGATATTACGGGAGGTCTTCCCCGTGTTACTGAATTGTTTGAAGCAAGAAATCCTTCAAATCCTGCGGTAGTAAGTGAGATCGATGGTGTAGTTACCTATGGTGGAATTAAGCGTGGTAACAGAGAGATCTTTATTGAGTCCAGAGATGGTATTCAGAAGCGTTATCTCGTATCTCTCTCTAAGCATATTCTTGTTCAAGATAACGACTTTGTGAGAGCAGGACAACCTTTATCTGATGGAGCAATTACTCCATCTGATATCCTTTCCATAAAAGGACCTACTGCAGTACAAGAATACCTGGTGAATGAGATTCAGGAGGTATATCGTTTGCAGGGTGTAAAGATCAACGATAAGCACATTGAAGCAATTGTAAGCCAGATGATGCAGAAGGTGGAAATTATCGATTCGGGAGATACCAGTTTCCTTGTAGGAGAATTTGTGGACAAGTTTGAATTTAGGGAAGAAAACGATGTGATTCTTGACAAGAAATTCGTTGTTGAACCCGGAGATTCTAACAAGTTTAAACCAGGCCAGATCGTAACTGCAAGAGAAGTGCGTGATGAAAATTCGGCTTTGAAGCGTAAGGATCAAAAATTGGTGGAAGTACGCGAGGCGATGCCTGCTGTGTCCAAACCAACTCTTCAGGGTATAACTCAGGCTTCACTTAAAACCGAGAGCTGGCTATCTGCGGCATCCTTCCAGGAAACTACGAAGGTGCTTAGTGAAGCAGCAATAAGAGGTAAAGTGGATAGGCTAATGGGATTAAAAGAGAACGTGATTGTCGGTCACTTGATCCCAGCGGGTACAGGTCAGCGCAGATTGAATGATGTGATTGTAACCTCCAAAGAGGAATACGATCGCATGATGCAGGAGCGATCACTTTCTGAGCCAATAGAAAAAGAACTACAAGAATAGTCCAAAGTCCATAGTCCTTAGTCCTGAGTAGCCTCGGCTATTACCACAGCGACTAAGGACTAAGGACTAATTACTAAAGACTAAATACCATGGCGGAAGAAAAGAAAAACCAGCAAAATCAAATCAACATTGAGCTATCAGAAGAAATTGCTGAAGGGATATATTCCAATTTGGCAATGATTGCTCATTCAAACAGTGAATTTGTGGTGGACTTCATTCGTCTCATGCCCGGTGTACCCAAAGCCAGGGTCAAATCAAGAATTATCATTACTCCAGAGCACGCCAAAAGATTGCTGGCTGCACTCAAAGACAACATAGAGAAGTATGAAGCCACGTTTGGCCCCATCAAACGCACCGATGAAATGCCAAAATTTCCTATGAATTTTGGAGGGACTGTGGGAGAGGCGTAGTCTTTTAAATCATTCTGACCGCGTTAGTAACTTGCAAGTCGAGTTTCTGCTGCTGTGCTTGTCGAAGGCTATGGTTTTTGTGAAAATGGAAAGGGCTGTCTGCGCATTGTAAAAGGCTTAGAGTAGACCTTCCACCAGAATATCTTCATCTATGTCTTCCCAGTGAATACCCTCACCCCCTCCGATAAGTCGCCAGTTGTTGCGTTCATTATCACTGGCGTCTCTTAACCGTGGAAACCAGTCAATAGGCACGGCTATCTCTCTGCCGTCAACCAATCGAACCATCATTTGCATACCTCTGAACCAGACTTGGGTTGCGTTGTTTGATTTACTCACGGTTAAAGTACTCATTCCACCTTGTTTTAAAGAGCTCTGATGATCTAGCCCTCATGTTGAGATTTTTAATTTTGATACAATAAAGATAAATACTTTCAATATGAAACAGGAGGTAGTTAGTGGCAATGTGCTCGTATCGCATCCCAAAGGGGAGCAAATTATGGTTGGGTAGCCTTCCCTAAATATCCCATAAAGCTTGAAATTCACTACATTTAAGGCCTTTTCTCTCTTCCAAAAATCTTCAAAACAAGGTTTGTATCTTGTCGAACTTTAGATACCTTTGCAGTCCGAATTTTTTGAAGGTTTTTAACACAAATTATAAATGCCTACCATTCAACAGCTTGTAAGGAAAGGACGGAAAAAATTGACGTTTAAGTCAAAATCCCCTGCCCTTGATTCATGTCCTCAACGTAGAGGTGTATGTACACGTGTGTACACCACCACACCAAAGAAGCCAAATTCAGCACTTCGTAAAGTAGCTCGTGTAAGGTTAACCAATGGCAAAGAGGTAAACGCCTATATCCCGGGAGAAGGACACAATCTACAGGAACACTCTATTGTATTGATCAGAGGAGGCAGGGTAAAAGACCTTCCTGGAGTTCGTTACCACATTATTCGTGGTGCTTTAGACACTGCCGGAGTTAGTGGTAGAACACAGAGCAGATCAAAATACGGAGCAAAAAGACCTAAGGCTGGGGCAGCCAAATAATTGATTGAGATATGAGGAAATCAAAACCTAAAAAGAGATATCTACTTCCTGATCCTAAGTTTCAGGATCCTATGGTTACCAAGTTTGTAAACTATATGATGGAAGAAGGAAAGAAAAGTGTCGCCTACAGCATTTTCTATGATGCCATTGAGCAAGTAGAAAAGAAGAGTGGTGGCGAAAATGGCCTTGAAGTATGGAAACGTGCAATGAGCAACGTAGCTCCTTCTGTAGAGGTAAAGAGCCGCAGGGTAGGTGGTGCCACTTTTCAGGTACCTATAGAAGTGCGCCCTGAGCGCAAGACCAATCTTACCATCAAGTGGTTGATTGATTATGCCCGTGCTCGTGGTGAAAAAACTATGACAGATAAGCTGGCAGCAGAAATTCTGGCTGCGTCAAAAGGTGAAGGTGCTGCTATCAAGAAAAAAGACGATACACATAGAATGGCTGATGCTAACAAAGCCTTCTCACACTTCCGATTCTAATAGAACCCCGAAATGGCAAGAGATTTAAAGTATACTAGAAATATAGGTATTGCCGCTCATATTGATGCCGGTAAAACTACCACCACTGAGCGTATCTTATTTTATTCAGGCGTAAGCCACAAATTGGGTGAAGTGCACGATGGCGCTGCTACTATGGACTGGATGGCACAGGAGCAGGAACGCGGTATCACCATCACTTCTGCGGCCACTACTGTATTTTGGAATTACAGAGATCAGAAATATCACGTTAATATCATTGATACCCCTGGTCACGTTGACTTTACCGTAGAGGTAAATCGTTCATTGCGTGTGTTAGACGGATTAGTGTTTTTGTTTTCTGCTGTAGATGGAGTAGAACCTCAATCAGAGACCAACTGGCGTCTTGCCGATAACTATAAAGTAGCTCGTATTGGATTTGTAAACAAGATGGACCGTGCAGGTTCTGATTTCTTGGGAGTTTGCAAACAGGTAAAAGAAAAGTTAGGCAGCAACGCAGTTGCACTTCAGTTGCCCATTGGTTCAGAAGATCACTTTAAAGGAGTTGTTGACTTGATCAACAATCGTGGTATTGTCTGGAACGAAGAAGATTTTGGAATGACTTTCCAGGAGGTACCCATCCCTGAAGATATGGTGGAAGAGGCGCACGAGTACCGCGAAAAATTATTGGAGGCCGTAGCAGACTACGATGAATCATTGATGGAGAAATTCTTCGATGACCCTAACTCTATTACAGAAGAAGAAATTTTGACAGCACTTCGAAAGGCCACAATCGATATGAAAATTGTGCCGATGGTATGCGGATCTTCATTTAAGAATAAGGGCGTACAAACGATGCTTGACCTGGTGATGGAATTATTGCCCTCTCCAATGGACAAGGACAATATCCACGGGATCAATCCGGATACAGAAGCAGAAGTAATAGTAAGGCCTACTGAAGACGAGCCTTTTGTGGCGCTTGCCTTCAAGATTGCCACTGACCCTTTTGTGGGCCGATTGTGTTTTATCAGAGCCTATTCAGGTGTTTTGGATTCTGGCTCTTATGTGTACAATACCCGCTCTGGTAATAAGGAGAGGATTTCTCGTATTTTCCAGATGCACGCGAATAAGCAAAACCAAATCGACAGATTGCCCGCGGGTGACATCGGTGCTGTTGTTGGTTTTAAGGATATTAAAACCGGAGATACGCTGTGCAATGAAAAACGCAAAGTGGTATTGGAATCTATGGTATTCCCGGAGCCGGTAATAGGCTACGCCATCGAACCTAAGAAGCAGGTGGACGCTGATAAGTTGGGAATGGCTATTTCTAAATTAGTGGAGGAAGATCCTACCTTACGTGTTCACACGGATCAGGAGACAGGGCAGACCATCCTTAGAGGTATGGGTGAACTTCACCTGGAAATTATTATCGACCGTCTGAAAAGAGAATTTAAAGTAGAGATAAACCAGGGTGCTCCTCAGGTTGCTTATAAAGAGGCATTAACCAAAACTGTTGAGCACAAGGAAGTATACAAGAAGCAAACCGGTGGTCGTGGTAAATTTGCCGACATCGTGTTTGAGATCGGGCCACGCGAAGATGGAAAAGAAGGTATTGAGTTTGTGAATGATATCGTAGGTGGCGTAATTCCAAGAGAATTTATTCCTGCTATACAAAAAGGATTTGAGCAGGCAATGGTGAACGGGCCGTTAGCCGGATATCCAATTGATTCAATGCGTGTAAGGTTGTACCATGGTTCATTCCATGATGTGGACTCTGATTCTTTATCATTTGAATTGGCCGCCAGGATTGGATTTAAGGAGTCAGCTAAGAAAGCAGGACCACAAATTCTTGAACCCATCATGGCAGTAGAGGTGTTAACCCCGGATGAATTTACAGGATCTGTAACCGGAGACCTCAATAGAAGAAGGGGTATCATGAAGGGAATGGATACACGCGGTGGAGCGCAGGTGGTTAAAGCTGATGTACCTTTGTCTGAGTTGTTTGGTTATGTAACTGATTTACGTACTATCACTTCGGGTCGTGCGGCAGCATCACTTACATTTGCTCACTATGCACCGGTACCAAAGAACCTAGCAGAAAAAGTAATTGAAGAAACAAAAGGAGCAGTTGCTGTAAAATAATCGGATCACACTATGAACCAGAAAATCAGAATTAAATTAAAGTCCTACGACCACAATTTGGTCGACAAATCTTCAGAGAAGATTGTAAGGGCAGTAAAGGCAACAGGAGCTGTAGTGAGTGGTCCCATTCCGCTTCCTACAATCAAGGAAAAGTTTACCGTGTTAAGATCACCACACGTGAATAAAAAATCACGTGAACAGTTTCAATTGTGTACCTATAAGCGCCTGGTGGATATTTATTCTAACAGTGCTAAAACTGTAGATGCTTTGATGAAGCTTGAGCTGCCGAGTGGTGTAGATGTAGAAATTAAAGTATAGTTATTACTTATTGAAGTGAAAATGGCCCTGCCTTATATAAGGTGGGGCTTTTTGTTTTCAATAAACCCTAAAACAAGGTATTAGTTCAATTTCTTATGAAAGTAGAGTTCGTAGTCCGGAAGCAACTCCGGGTGAGCAATCTTAATAAGATCCTTCAAAATTAAATCGGGCCGTGAGTACCCAAGTTCAAGGTATTCACTGCCTCCCGTGGGTCCAATTCTTGCGTCATAGGTGTAAATATGCGATGTTTTAAAGGGTTGAAATAAGGCATATCGTGGTTCTGCACTTTTCATCTCTTCTTTTGAGCGGAAAGAGCCAACCCCAATCCAGTAATCCACTTCCTCACCTTTGGACAAAACTGTTTCGAAACTGAGTTTCAAAAAGCTATTGCTGGAGTCTTCCTCCCACAGATAGTGATATCCCGCATCTTGAAAAATTTTGGCCCCGTAGTTATTCCCACCGGGAAGAAACCATGCATCGCCATATAAGATGCCGCTCATTACAGTGGGCTTCAAACTTACTTTACCAACAAGTGATTTGTTTTTTAAATATTCATTTTTGATGTTGTTGAAAATTGAGTCGGCCAATTTTTCCTTTCCGAAGAATGCAGCCATATACTTTATCCATTCTGCCCTGCCTAGTGGATGATTTTCCAGGTATTCCGCATTGATTACAACGGGTATACCCAACGCTTTTACTTTATTTAGATTTCCCATATCTCCACTAAGTGAATACCCCATTACCAAATCCGGATGAAGGGAAAATAATAATTCGAGGTTCATTTCTTTATCCATACCAAGATCGGTTACCAATCCAGAGTCTATTCGCATGCGAACACTTTTCGAACTTATCAATTCCGTTGACGGAAATCCAACTAATTTATCTGTTTCGTTAAGGTAATCCAGCAGTGCGACATGTGAAGTGGACGTACAAACAATTTTTTCAACAGGTGTACGAATTACCTGTACCTGTGCGTCATGGGGTGGAACCTTTTCGGTTTTTGGAACCAGTAGGTATTTAAATGATGATTTTGCTTGTGCATACGGTTCTTTTAATTCAATTTCTGTGCACGTACCCTTTTTAGTTAAACTAAATCCCTTTGCGTATTCTGTGGTTGTTGTCTCTACTGACTTTGATTTATTGTCTTTCTCACAGGCTGTCAATCCATTGAATAACATTATGAATATAAAACAATTGAACAACAACATTCGGGATGTGAATGGATTGGTGTTTTTGTAAGTCAGTGGCCACAATGTCACAAAGACACTAAGTTTGCGCTCGGATTGATTTTTAATTTTATTAGAGGATGGACGTGAAATCATGTTTGCAAGTTTAAATTAATATTTACATTTGCAATGCACTTGGTTTTGATTGTGTAGACTACACCATCGAATTAAAAGGGAATCCGGTGATTTGTCTTAGAACAAAGATTCCGAAACTGTTCCCGCAACTGTAAGCCCAACTCCAAAATTGGAGTGAGCTTTTGCTACTCATGTCATTGTGCTGTCCCGATAGCTATCGGAATCAGTATGAGAAGGCAGCAAAAGTTGGGTAAGTCAGGAGACCTGCCGTTTGCAAAACATTATTCAATGCTTCGGGTAAAAAGCAGAGAATGGCAAATGTCTCCATTTCCGTTCCTTTCTTTTTACTCCTTTTTTCAACCATTAAACAATTTCTTATGAAAAAGGAGAAAAGAGTTTGGGCAATTGCACTAATTGCCCTCGGGTCGCTGGCTCCCAGTCTCACCATCGCACAGCAAGATTCAATAAAATCATTTGACCTGGATGAAGTAGTAATTACAGCTACCAAATTTCCCAAAAGCAGGAGTGAAACAGGGAAAGTTCTTACTGTAATCGGGTCAGATGTTTTGCAGCGAAGTGAGGGTAAGGATCTGTCTCAGTTACTAAATGAGCAGGTTGGCCTGGTGATCAGTGGGGCCAATTCGAATCCTGGCAAAGACAAATCAGTATATCTGCGAGGAGCAAAAAGTGAATACACTATTTTTCTGGTCGATGGTATTCCTATGAATGACCCATCAGGTGCAGGAGGCGCTTTTGATCCCAGGATGTTCTCATTGGATCAATTGGAAAGAATTGAAATTTTAAAAGGAAGTCAATCCACGCTTTATGGAAGTGATGCCATTGCCGGAGTGATTAATCTGATTACCAAAAAAGCAGGAGACAAACCTTTTGGTGGGAGTGCCACAATAGGTTATGGAAGCTATAACATGCTGAAAGGCAGCGGCAGTATTCAGGGATCAACTTCCATGGCAGATTACCACATTGGGTATAGCCACATAAGTGCTACCGGTATAAGTGAGGCAAAAGATATTAATCATGCTGGTGGCTTTGACAAAGATGGATTTGATCAAACTTCAGTGAATGTAAGCACTGGCTTTAAAATTACTCCCTCACTGACACTGACTCCCTTTTTTAGATTTACAAATTATGAAGGGGATTTTGATGGTGGTGCATTTACCGATGATAACGCTACCTATACATCAACATTGATTAACCCGGGTTTGAGTTCGCAATACAAGCTTACAAAGGGGGCAATTAATTTTTTGTATGGTTACAATAGTACAGATAGAAAATTTGACGGACTGTTTGGGCCTACATCTTATAAAGGGAGATTTGGTAATACTGATTTGTTCTTTAATTATGACTTAAGCGATAAGATTCAACTGCTAACAGGAATTAATTATCAAAATTTGAAAATGATTGATTCCTCTTTAACAATTAAAGAACCAAATGCACAATTGGTAAGCCCTTATGTTTCATTGTTCTTACACCATGCCGGTGGCATCGCATTGGAGCTGGGGGGAAGGTACAACCATCATAGTAGATATGGGAGCAACTCCACTTTCAGTTTCAATCCTTCATATAACATCAACAATAATGTTAAGGTATTTTTTAATTATTCTACAGGGTTTAAGGCGCCTACGCTTCAGCAACTATACGGAGCATTCGGAGCTAATGAAGATTTGAAACCGGAAAGAAGTGTAAACATTGAAACCGGTATGGATGTGTTGATAAACAATAAATTCGAAACCAGATTAACACTTTTTAACCGTTCTATTAAGGATATAATCATATATACCTATGCGATCGGAAATATCAATCTTGACGAGCAGAACGATCTTGGGTTGGAGTTGGAGCCATCATTTAAAGTGAGTGATAAAGTTGATATCCGGGCGTATTATGCATTTGTAAATGGGGGGGTAACAACGAAGGAAAATGGGCAGGACTCTACTTACTTTAATCTGTTTCGTAGGCCCAAGCATACTTTTGGGCTGAATGTAGGGATGCAGGCCAGTTCGAAACTTTATGTTAGTCTTAATGCGAAATCTTTTAGTAAGCGAAAAGATTTATTTTTCGATCCGGATAATTTTTACACTGCGAAACAGGTGAGTTTGGATTCTTATATCTTGGTGGACGTTTATGCTGAATACAAAATGTTAACAAATAGACTTAAATTTTTTGTAGACCTTCGTAATATTCTGGATCAGGACTACACCGAAGTGTATGGTTATAACACAATGGGTATTAATTTGAATGCGGGATTTAATTTCAGATTTTAGCTATACTTTCTATTTTCACCGCATAGGAACATAGAACGCATGAAGGTGATTATTTTTGGTTGGCTAAAAGTTTAAAAAAGTTGTTAACGATTTCGCGGGATGCGGCACTTGGGCTTATTTCACCCTGCTCAACCAGAAGTTCGGCTTTTTTTATTTTTGCTCTGAGCGTTTCATGTTTCATTATTTCTTCTTTTATCCTGCTTTCAATGAAAGAATGAAACCAATTCTTATTCTGTTCAGCACGCTGGAGGTCAAAGAAACCGTTGGAGAGCGTGAATGTTTTGTAGGCTTCTACCATTTCCCAGGTTTCTTTTAAACCAAATTTTTCGATTGCCGATGAAACCAATACCTTGGGTGTCCAACCTGATGCGGAAGGGGGAAAGAGATGCAGTGCCTGTTGATAATCGGCCTTGGCTTTTTCGGCTTGCTTTTTATTGTCCCCATCTGCCTTGGTAATGACTACACCATCCGCCATCTCCATTATTCCTTTCTTAATCCCTTGTAGTTCATCTCCAGCACCACCAATTAGTAGCAACAAGAAGAAATCCACCATACCTCTAACAGAAATTTCCGATTGTCCTACCCCAACAGTCTCTACAATGATCACATCAAATCCTGCGGCTTCACACAAGAGTATGGCCTCCCGCGTTTTGTGTGCTACACCACCTAATGTATCGGCAGCAGAGGTGGGTCTTATAAAGGCGTTATCATCCCGAGCCAATTCATCCATTCTGGTTTTATCACCGAGTATACTTCCCTTAGTGCGTTGGCTACTAGGGTCAATGGCGAGGACTGCCAATTTCTTCCCTATGGAGGTGAGGTGCTTTCCAAGGGACTCTATATAAGTACTCTTGCCAACTCCTGGTATCCCTGTTATTCCAATGCGAACAGAATTTCCTGTATGCGGTAATATTTTTTGAATTAATTCTTCTGATAATAATTGATCTGAAGAAAGCAGGCTCTCAACCAGTGTAATTGCTCTGCTTAATATTATCCGATCATGATTAAGGATGCCCTTGACATAGGTTTCAACTGTAAGCCTGGAGGCGGATAGAGTAAGTTTACGTGTAGGACTTCCCATGGTTAGTTTTTATCCCTTAAACAACCCCGTAATTTTCATGGCCTTGCGCAATAGCCCGTATATTGGTATAAAACGTACCAGAGACTTAACTCCAATAAAAATGATATCCAGCACTTTCAGTAAAATATTGATTGTTTGGAACTAATGAATAATCTGGGTTAAATTTACTTATTGTTACCATCAAGCCTCACTACTTTTCATGAAAAGATTCTGGATTGATTGTACTCTTGCTACCGCATTTGTGTTCTTTACACTAGGTGGCATAGTAGAAATCACTGACTTAAAAATATTCAGTGCATTTGATCCATTAGGTCAGGCTTTGGGTGATATGGAACTCACTGACATTGCCTTCTCTCAACTTCGCGAGGACCCTGAGCTCGATCTGCGCGTTGTAATGGTAAATATATCCAAGTTATCTAGGAGGGAGATTGCTCAGCAGATCAACGTAATTAGTCAGTATAACCCCAAAGTGATTGGTCTTGATACTTTTTTTAACTGCCCTGAAAACCTGCGCGATACAATTAATTGTCCGGCCTTGGCGGATGTAATGGGAAATTATATGCTGGCCAAAGCCATTGAAGATGCAGGAAACGTTGTAGTTGTAACAAAAGTCCTCCAGAGTGATTCACTTGCCGGTACGGGAATAGTAGATCAGTATGATTCTCTTGAACGCACTGATTTTGAAATTCGGGGTAGTGCGCAGGAAGGATTTGCTAACCTGGAAACGGATGCCGATACCCAGGAATCATTTAAGGCCTGTCGTAGTTTTGTCCCCCGCATATCACTCAATGGAGATACGGTATTTGCTTTTTCTGTTAAATTGGCAATGATATACGACTCAGTGAAAACGGAGAAGTTCCTCGCACGCAACAATTATTCGGAAACAATAAACTACAGGGGGAATATCCTTGATCTCCACAATGCTTCCGCTTTTTCAGGAAGGTATTTTGCATTGGACTGGTACCAGGCACTCGACTCGGAATATGTTTTGCCGGAGTTAATTAAGGATAAAATTGTGATATTGGGATACATGGGTGATGATTTTGATGATACCTCCTGGGATGATAAGCTCTTTACCCCATTGAATAAACAATATGCGGGTAAAACCAACCCTGATATGTATGGGCCTGTAGTACATGCAAATATCGTATCCATGATCTTGAATGAAGACTATATTGATGAATTAGCCGATTGGCAGGAGTGGTTAATCGCTATCGTTTTATGCTTTTTAAACGTGGCATTATTTTGGTTTATCTATGAGAGATCACCGGATTGGTTTGATGGAGTCAGTGTGCTTCTACAATTATTACAGATTATTTTACTGTCATTTTTAATGATATATTTCTTTAACTGGTACAGCTTTAAGGTGAATTTGACCATATCTCTGGGAGCTTTAGCTGTAGTGGGTACGTGTTTTGAGCTGTATCAGAGTGTAATTTTAAAGATCTTCCATTGGGCTAAAAACAGGCTTACCAAACGGAAAACTGGGGTATTAACACCTGAATAGAATATTAATTAGTAATTTAGTGTACCAAATACTTTATAATACCATGAAAAACAGCAAGTTAGTTCTCGTCTTAGGCTTTATTTTCGCAATTACTGCGGCATTTGGACAGGATTATGCCTTTAAAGTGCTCGCTAATAAAGGAGCCAACGAGGTGAAAAGCGGTGACTCCTGGGAGGCCATAAAGACCGGTGCAAGCCTAAATACCAATGATGAAGTGAGGCTTTCAGAAAACGCCTATCTGGGGCTTATTTATAAAACAGGAAAACCACTTGAAGTAAAAAAAGCAGGCCCTCATAAAGTGGCCGATTTGGCTGCCCAGGTACAGGGTGGTGGCACCAGTGTATTAAATAAATACACGGATTTTATCCTAAGCAGCAATTCAGCTGAAGCTAAAAAAAACAGATTAAGTGCTACTGGAGCCGTCCATCGGGGATTGGAAGATATTAAGGTTTATTTGCCTGAAAATCAGTATTCAGGAGTGTTTAGCAAAAAGGTTGTGATTAATTGGAGTGCAGAGAAAGGAGGGGCACCCTATGTAGTATTGCTAAAAAATATGTTTGATGATGAGTTGATGAAAATTGAGACCCCTGAGCATTCCGTAGAGATAGACCTTTCAGATCCTAAATTAGCCAATGAGTCGGCCATTTTAATTGAAGTTAGATCAAAAGCAGATTCTAATATTAAATCAGAACAGCACCTAATTAAAAAATTATCTATGGCTGAACAGGAAAGAGTGACCAAAGCCCTTGCCGAGATACAAGGGGTGGTTGATGAAAATACTGCTCTTAACAAATTTATAATGGCAGGATTCTATGAGGAAAACAAATTGTATGTCGATGCCATTACTGCTTATGAGGAAGCAATTAAAATGGCTCCGGATGTTACTACCTATAAAGAAGCTTATGAGGAGTTCCTTTTGAGGAATAAGCTTAAATCGCAAGAATAATTTGCAGATTCATAAAAACTAAAAAGCCCCATTCTTGATAAAAGGATGGGGTTTTTCTATGAATGCCAGGCAAATTGATTGGCCTTGTATGACGTCATTATTATCCTAATTTTGTGGACTAACCTAAGTACTATCATGAGCGTATTGGTAAATAAAAACTCCAGAGTAATTGTTCAGGGATTTACAGGTTCGGAAGGATCATTCCATGCCGGACAAATGATTGAATACGGTACTAATGTCGTGGGCGGTGTAACACCGGGCAAAGGGGGACAGGAGCACTTGGGTCGTCCTGTTTTCAATACCGTAAAGGAAGCCGTAGAGAAAACGGGTGCTGATGTCTCTATCATTTTTGTGCCCCCGGCATTTGCTGCAGATTCTATTTTGGAGGCAGCGGAAGGCGGAATTAAAGTGATTGTAGCCATTACCGAGGGCATCCCTATAAAGGATATGATGGTAGTTAAAAAATATGTGAAAGAAAAGGGGGTAACCCTGATCGGACCTAATTGTCCGGGCGTAATTACGCCAGGGGAGGCTAAGGTGGGTATCATGCCTGGTTTTGTGTTTAAAAAGGGAAGAATAGGTGTGGTATCCAAATCGGGAACACTTACCTATGAGGCGGCAGATCAAATTGTAAAGGCTGGGTTGGGAATATCAACGGCCATCGGCATTGGCGGTGATCCAATTATTGGCACTCCCACAAAAGATGCTGTGGAGATGCTAATGAATGATCCTGAGACAGATGCGGTGGTGATGATTGGGGAGATTGGAGGAAACTATGAAGCCGTAGCTGCCCGCTGGATCAAAGAAAGTGGAATTAATAAACCGGTAGTTGGTTTTATTGCAGGACAGACAGCGCCTCCAGGACGAAGAATGGGTCATGCCGGAGCGATTATTGGCGGAGCAGAGGATACAGCAGAGGCCAAAATGAAGATTATGCGTGAATGTGGCATTCACGTGGTGGAATCACCCGCACTTATTGGGGAGACAATGCTAAAGGCATTGGGAAAGAATTAAGCGATTACTCACTCTACAAAAGTTCATTGGCCAAATTGGCCAGTTCAGATCGCTCTCCTTTTTCAAGGGTAATATGCGCGTATAGCTCGTGGTCTTTTAGACGATCAATTAAATTGGATAACCCATTACTTTGTGAATCCAGATAGGGGGTGTCAATCTGGTAAATATCACCCGTGAAAATGATTTTTGTGTTTTCACCAGCGCGCGTAATAATGGTCTTCACCTCATGTGGTGTTAGGTTTTGTGCTTCGTCTACGATAAAGCAAATGTTGGAAAGACTCCTGCCACGAATATAAGCCAAAGGCGTAATGACCAATTTTTCAAAATTGATCATCTCGGAGATTTTGCTGTATTCTTTATCCCCTTCACCATACTGGTTTTGGATAAACTTTAAATTATCCCATAAGGGCTCCATATAGGGATTGATCTTTGACTTAATATCCCCGGGAAGAAACCCAATATCCTTATTGCTTAAGGGCACGATGGGCCTTGCCAGATAGATTTGTTTGTACTCCTTTTTCTGTTCGAGAGCAGCGGCAAGTGCAATCAGGGTTTTGCCCGTGCCCGCTACGCCCTGAATAGAGACCAGCTTGACTTCCGGTTTAAGCACTGCATGAATGGCGAAAGCTTGTTCTGCATTTCTGGGTTTGATGCCATACGCATTTCTTTTTTCCACCTGCTCCACCATGGCATTGGCAGAGTTATAAAAGGCAAGCACAGACTTCTTGCCACTTTTGAAAATATAGTAATGATTTTTCATAGGGGTTTGTCTTCCCAGAATTTCTTCCGGTGGACAATAACCCTTATCATAAAGCAGGTTGATCACATTGGGGTCAACATCTTCTACAATGGTTTTTCCGGTGTATAAAGAACTGATGTTCTGAATTTTTCCTGTCGTATAATCTTCAGCCTGAAGACCCAATGCTTTGGCTTTTAGCCTGAGATTTACATCTTTGGAGACCAGAATTACTTTTTTTTCTTTTTCTTCTTTTTGAAGGTGCAGCGCAGCGTTAAGAATTCGATGGTCCGCTTTATCCTCGTTGAAAATCTTGTTTGCATCCAAAGTGCCGTTACTACCGGTATCCATGAGTACCTTGAAGCGACCTTTTCCTCTTCCATTGAGGGGGTTCCAGTGGTGCAACATCTGGTCCTTGGCCAATTTATCGATCAGTCGAATGAATTCTCTGGCTTCAAAATTTTTGGTATCGTTTCCTTTTTTAAAGTTATCCAGCTCCTCCAACACGGTGATGGGAATGCCAATGTCATGTTCCTCAAAATTGAGGATGCTGTTGTGTTCGTAGATGATAACTGAAGTGTCGAGTACAAAGATTTTGTTCTCTTTCTTGCTTTTTGCCATACTCAAAAAAACATTTAGATCCAGTTAAAAAAAATGCGAAGACACGTCTCTTACAATAGTTTTATAAACTGCCCTGTAAGTGTGAAACGTGTCTTCGCAATGTCTCTTTCGTTAAATAAAGCTAACAAAAGGTGTGGAAATATTGCAACCCGATGGATTAATCTTTTTAATACTAATTTATCATTCCACCTAAAGTGCTATCGTCCTCGTCTTCACTCTCTTCTTCAGTAGGAATACTGAACATGCCGCTAAGCAAGTCTTTAAACTGAAGGCCTTTAACAAGATTATTCTTACTGATTTGGCTATATTCGGCCAAGCCATGCAGCGCAAATTCCATCAGCAGCAGCTTTGTTGTTTTATCCTCTGCACTGTGATGTTCTTCAATAAGTTCTTTTAATCCAGGAACGCTATCAAGCAACTTCTTATATTCAGTTTCTGGCATGTCGTGTAACAGGTCAATGGTATTGCCATCACCAAACCATTGCGTTATTTTTTTGTAGGGACTTTTTTCTTTTTGCTTTCTAAATTTGTCAGGATCAGGGAAATACTTGATAAATTGAGATCGTATGGCCTTACCTATAAGGTTTTGTGCAACAATACCAGGGCCCTCCTGTTCCCCCTCATAGACCAACTCTACTTTTCCGGTTATAGAAGGAACGACTGCAATAAAATCTGTTAGCCTTATGTTGGTGCTGCGCTCGCCATTAATGATGCCTCTTCGTTCGGCAGCAGCCACCAGGTTTTCAAAAGCAGAAATGGTGAGACGAGCGGATACGCCACTTTTTGCATCTACAAATTCGCTCTTGCGCGCTTCTATGGCTATTTGTTCCACAAGGTCTTTCACAATTTCTGAAGCTGAAACGATTTTTCTTTGGGTTTCCTTTATTTGTGCTTCTTGTTGCGTGATTTTCTTTCCGATCTCAATTGATTTTGGATAGTGTGTGATAATCTGACTATCGATCCTATCCTTTAGTGGTGTTACAATGCTTCCACGATTGGTATAGTCTTCGGGGTTGGCAGTAAAAACAAATTGAACATCAAGAGGCAACCGCAATTTAAATCCTCTGATTTGAATATCTCCTTCCTGAAGGATATTAAAAAGTGCAACCTGTATTCTCGCTTGCAAGTCCGGTAACTCATTAATCACAAAAATACATCTGTGAGATCGAGGTATTAATCCGAAATGAATTACACGTTCGTCAGAGTAAGGCAGTTTTAATGAGGCTGCTTTAATAGGATCAACATCACCAATAAGATCGGCAATGGAAACATCGGGTGTGGCAAGCTTTTCTGTATAGCGTTCATCGCGATGAATCCAGGTAATAGGTGTATCATCACCAAGATCTTCTACCTTGTCTTTGCCATACCGAGAAATGGGATGTAATGGGTCATCATTCAACTCAGCACCTTCAATGACTGGAACATATTCGTCAAGAAGCTGTGTCATTAACCTCGCAATCTTAGTCTTGGCTTGTCCCCGAAGTCCCAGCAAATTAATGTCATGTCCCGCCAGAATGGCTCGTTCCAAATCCGGAATTACGGTTTCCTCATAGCCCCAAATTCCTTCAAACACATTCTGCTTTTGGCGCAGTTTTATAATCAGATTGTCCCTAAGTTCTTCTTTTATACTTTTGGATTGATAACCTTCCTTTTTAAGTTGGCTCAGTGTTTTTATTTTATTAGTATCTATCATGCGCTCAGTTCTATCTTAGAAATTTTTTCTTCTGTTTCTTTTAAAATCCTCAAACACCAAATTACCCAATCCTTGCAGGCTACTGTAATAAGCATTTCCATTATTGGCTTTGGTAAATTCTCGTACAAAGGCCTTTAGATATGGATCTGTAGCAATCATAAATGTAGTTACGGGTATTTTTATTTTGCGAAGTTGACCGGCCAGATTAAGGGTTTGTTTTAATATTTTCGGATCCAGCCCAAAGCTATTTTTATAATACTTAATTCCTTGTTTTATACATGTAGGCTTTCCATCGGTAATCATGAAAATCTGCTTATTGGCATTTTTCCTTCTTCGAAGTATGTCCATAGCTAATTCTAATCCTGCTACCGTATTGGTGTGATAAGGTCCCACCGTCAGGTAGGGTAGGTCTTTGATTTCGATCTGCCACGCATCATTCCCGAAAACTAAAATATCCAGTGTGTCTTTTGGATATTTTTTGGTAATCAATTCAGCCAGGGCCATAGCCACTTTTTTGGCAGGGGTAATCCGATCCTCCCCATATAGAATCATGGAATGTGAAATATCAATCATCAGCACAGTAGAAGTCTGAGTTTTGAATTCACTTTCCATCACCTCAAGATCGTTTTCTGTCATCTGAAAATTATCCAAGCCATGGTTGATCTGCGCATTCTTTAGGGAGTCAGTCATTGAAATCTGTTCAAGGGTATCGCCAAACTCATAGTCACGCCTATCAGTAGTGGCTTCATCCCCCTGTCCACTGTGATGGGTTTTATGCTCCCCACCTTTGGATTTTTTTAGCTTTCCGAAAATTTCTTCCAGTGCTGATTTTCTAAGGTCTTGTTCCCCTTTTGGCTTTAATTTGAACTCCCCATTTGACCCTTCTTCACTGATGATTCCTTTTTTCTTGAGGTCTTCAATAAAGTCGCCCATTCCATATTGATCGCTGGTCAGTTTATATTGGCGATCTACCTCTGTGAGCCACTGTAAGGCTTCACCCACATTGCCTGAAGTGATAAGTACCAGTTGCATGAAGATTTTAAGCAGCCTTTCAAAGTCACTTTTTTCGTTATCTGGTGGTGGTGTGTATTTGGAAAATCTATATCCTAGCATGACAGGTTGCTGATCAGCAATTTAACTTTATATAACCAATAAATGTTGCTTTCTGTTCAGAGTAACTTCATTTGTTGTTTCAATTTGACGAATAAGTGCATGGGAACACATAACCTTTTTAAGAATTGAAAAATATGGTAAATATTTTTAAGATATAGTTCTGAACACCTCGCCCTTTTAATAGGATATTGTTAATCTCAGGTGGTTTGTTTACAAGTCGCTTTTTGCTTTATGCTCAGAGGGTACAATCGTACCATAGACATAATCCCACAGTGGAGAAGATACCCCATAAATACTATTCTCATCTTTATAATGATGAATGCTGTGATTTATCCAGAGAATTTTGAGAAAGTTTTTTGGAGGTTGATAGGCATGTACCATATAATGAATTGCTAAGTACATTGCATAACCCACAAGGAACCCAGGCAGAAAAGAGAACACCAGATCACCTAAAACCATCCTGAATAGAAAAAGGAGTAATGTTGATAAAGTTATGCTAAGTAATGGTGGCATCGCCAATCTGCTCTTATCTTTTGGAAATTCATGGTGTATCCCATGCATTGTGTATTGAAATTTAGCCCTGATAGTCGTGTACGTCTTCATATGGAATAAATACCGATGCACGAGATACTCCACCCAGGTGAACGAGATCAGGCCAACACTGAACATCAGTACCGACATACCCAGTGACAATGAAGTATGGGTTACATTCCAGTAAAGCAAAGCTGACGAGTAAGTAAAGAATATTATAATAGGAACCGCGATGTGCGTTCTCGAGAGTTTTTCTAAAATTGGATTTTTGAAAAGTTGCTTACTCCCTTTGTTTTGAGGTTTGTTATTGTTTTTCATAGTATCACATTTTCAACTTCCAACTATTGACACAACTACTACAAACTCAGCCTAGGGGGCTAATTAAACAGCAACTCTTTCGGCTGACTTCTCAATTACTTTTCTATAATAATTTTCATATAATGGCAGTATATTTGAAATATCAAATTCCTGCGCTCTCTTCAATGCATTTTCCTTAAACGTATGGAGATTTTCCTTATTCAGAACAAACAGGGCGTTTTTTGACATTTCTTCAATGTCACCCACCTCACTCAAAAATCCTGTAACCCCATCAATATTAAGCTCAGGTATACCTCCTGCATTGGAGGATATCACCGGAACTTCACATGCCATTGCCTCCAGTGCTGCCAACCCAAAACTTTCCTTTTCAGAAGGCATCAAAAATAAATCAGCTACCGAAAGCACCTCTTCGATGGCCTCAAGTTTTCCTAAAAACCTAACGTCATCCTCTATGCCCAGTTTTTTTGACAAGTCTTCGGCTCCTGCGCGCTCGGGGCCATCGCCAATCATCAACAACTTAGCGGGTGTCTCCCTCCTTATGTTATTAAATATTTTCACCACATCCCCGATCCGTTTTACCTTTCTGAAATTAGAAATATGAACAATAAGTACTTCACCATTTGGGCAAATGGCTTTCTTAAAATGGTCTTTCTTCTGTTTTTTAAATTTGTCCAGGTCGATAAAATTTGGAATGACTTCAATTTCTTTGGTGATATCAAAGAATTCGAAAGTTTGGTACCGGAGGTCTTTTGAAACAGCTGTTACTCCGTCCGATTCATTAATGCTGAATGTTACTACTGGTTCATAGGAGGCATCTTTGCCTACCAGGGTAATATCTGTGCCATGAAGTGTTGTAACAACAGGTATAACAGTCCCCTGCGTTTTTAATATTTGCTTCGCCATGTAAGCCGCAGAAGCATGAGGTATGGCATAATGAACATGAAGCAGGTCAAGTTTTTCGTTTTTAACCACGCTTACCATTTTGCTTGCCAATGCGAGTTCGTATGGAGGGTACTCAAACAGCGGATAGGTGCGGATATCTACTTCGTGATAAAAAAGATTCTCATTTAAGAAATCGAGGCGACTTGGCTGAGAATAGGTAATAAAATGAATTTCATGCCCACCCTTGGCCAGGGCTTTTCCCAATTCAGTAGCTACTACACCGCTTCCCCCAAAGGTCGGGTAACATACAATCCCAATTTTCATCTTATCTGCTATCGAATTCATTATTCTTGTTATTAACCTACTTTTTGGATGTTTAGTTTCGTTTTGAGATCAATTTCCATGCTTACAATAATCAAAAATGGACTGATAGATGATATCCTGTATTCTAGGACGAATATTACCCGTTAATAGTTTATTGTTAAGCATGTCTGGATATACTCTATTCGACAAAAAGACAAAAACCAGGTTAAATTCAGGATCAACCCATACTGCCGTCCCAGTAAAACCGGTATGGCCAAATGTTTTTGGGGAGGCATAAAGGGATGTGGGCCCATTCCAATCGCTTACCGTGGGCTTATCCCAGCCGAGGCCCCGCCTGCTGGTTTCATATTGTTTTTGTGTGAATAGGTCGATGGTTTCTGGTTTAAAAAACTGCAATCCCCCATACTTTCCTTCCTGAAGCCACATTTGACCAAGTTTTGCCAAGTCATTGGCATTACTAAACAGACCGGCATGTCCTGCAACCCCACCAAACATAGCGGCTCCCTGGTCGTGCACATAGCCTACCAACATGCTCCCCCTAAATTGCTTGTCTATTTCAGTAGGAGCAATTTGGTGTTCAGAGAACCTTTCCAGTGGCAAAAAGCCCGTGGTGGTTGCGCCAATAGGTTCATAGATATTTTGAGCTAGAAAATCCTGAATGGGTTGATTCAACATTTTCTCAGCCAGATGCTGCATCATATAGAAGCCCATGTCGCTATAGGTATAGTCGTATGGAGTTTTAGGTTTTTTCTCACGGACTTTTGCATTAATGATCCAGTGCCACATGCTATCCCGCATTACCTTAGTTGCAAATAGATCTTTCGATACTGGAAAAGGGTATTCTGAATTTTGAGTGGTACTGTAATAGTTTGGTAATAGAGTAGAATCTTCCATGGTTTGAAGCCAATAGGGAAGATACGGCCAGAGACCTGCCTGATGGGTAAGGATATCTTTGATGATAAAATCTTTTTTGTTTGTGGTTTTAAGTTCTGGCAGGTAAACTGATAGTTTTTTATTTATGTCAATGATCTTTTTTTCATGCATGAACATTACTGTTTGTAATGTAGCAGCCACTTTGGTGATAGAAGCAAGGTCGTAAATGGTTCTTGGAGTCACACGTTCAAGGCTATCATACGTCCTCCAACCATACGCTTTGTCAAAAATTATTTTTCCATTTCGGGCAACAATAACATTGCATCCTGGTGTAGCTCCAGAGTCGATGGCCTGCGCCACCACCGCATTTATCTTTTCAAGTGTTCTGCTATCCATTCCTACTTGTTCAGGTACTCCATAGCCGAGCCTATCCAGTTTTCTGTTCGGTTCTCCTTCTTTTATTTCAAATAAATTATGGATAGCTATCGGAGTAACTCCAGTGGCCTGTTGAGCACCAAAGATTACCTGGGCAGTTAACATGGGTGCCAGATCACTGTAAGATAGTAATAATGCCTCCGGTTTCTTAAGTCCGGCTAAGTCATAAGGATTTTCAAAAGATGCTACAATTGTTGTTTGTTCATCAATGAGTTTATTCACCCATTGCACAAGTCCATTTTTATCCGATGGCTTCATCGAAAAGATGCCTATCACTATAAGATCATAGTTTTTGATCAGATCAGCTATCCGGGTGGTGTCATTGAGTTCATCAATTTCATACGAATCGAAGTGCTTGTAATTGTTGAGGTATTGGCAAAATGTTTTCGTGTCCCCTTTACCTATGGTGATGGAAGCGAACTTTTTTCCATCCAGAGTTTTTAGCGGAATTAATTCCGATTGATTTTTAACAAGTGTGATGGATGCTGTGGTCAGGTCATAATTAAATGCTGTGGTTTTTGGCGTATTAATGCGATCGATAAGATTATCAATATTTAAAGATGTGCGATGAGAAAGCCCTGCCTCATATTTTGCAGCCAATATTCTTTTAACACTATTATCAAGTTGAAGTTGAAGAGAAGCATTACGTTTAAGGGATGTTTGAATTTTTCTTATGGCACCGCTTATATTATCAGGGTTTATCAATAAGTCATTTCCTATTTCAAATGCCAGCTTCTCATTCTCGCTTTTTGCTTTGCCGGAAATGCTTTCAATATATGGGATTTCAGTAATAGCCAGCCCGTTAAAATTCAACTGCTTTTTCAGTACTTCGCTGACAAAAAGTTGCGATACTGATGCAGGAACAGTTTTCTTTTTATCCAGAGTTGAGAAATGTAAATGCGAAGTGTTGATTCCTTTGATCCCAGCTTTGATCAATTGATCGAAAGGATAAAAGGTCAATGTGTCTAATTGATGATTGGTAAAGTCAAAATTTTGCTCCGGGCTATTGTTTATCTCTGGAAAATCAGACACGTGTTTTGCCACCGCGATCACTCCATTTTGTTGGAGCCCATTCATTAGTGAGATTGCCTTTGTGGACACTGCCATCTTATCGGTTCCATAAAAACCAAACGGATGCCTGATGATGAGGTCAATATCGGCATTGGGCGCTAAATTTACATTAACACCAAGTAATTTCATTTGTCTTGCAATTTCTTTACCTAAAGAGAAAATCAAAGAATCATTTGATATTGCACCAAGCGCCAGAGGTTTTGGAAATTGCATGAGGCTGTCCAATACATTGCCAGGCCCATTCTCCGCATCCATCATCACCAACAATGGAATAGTGGATTTCTTTTGTAATTGATTAATGAGTTTTGCTATGCCCACCGGACCCCCACCAGTAACAATTACTCCTCCGGGATGATAGCGATTGATATCATCAAAAAGATTTTCTATTTCCTTGGTTTCTGCGTAGGAAGAAATGGGAAGCACAAACAATTGACCTATCTTATCCTCTGTGCTCAGCGTTTGGAAAACACTGTCAATCCACTGGTTTTTTTTGTCTTGTGCCAAAAGGCTGGAAACCCCAGTTCCCATCAACAAAACAATCAAAACTTTTTTTAGCATAGGGCCGTTAGGTTTTTGTAATTATACGCGATTAACTTCATTTTTGTGAAATATGAGGTAGCCCCTGTTGGGCTTGCCATACACACAACAAATGTAAAAATAACAAGTAATGGGGTGCCATTCACCAATCGCGCCCATTAGAGGTGCTGAAAATAAGAATTAGTGTCCCAAGTTTGTCAATAGGACAGTTATTGTAATAAAACACCAAACATGAAGATTTTCTCATTATTTACTAAGGCACCACAGCACCAGCGATTTAATTACATACCACGGTATTATGATCCTCAAAAGGAGGAAATGAAAGAGCGAGAAGACCGAATAAAACGGGAACTGAAACTGGAGGAGGAACAGGGGCTTGGTGACTATCGTTCGCGTATTTCTGGTTCATTTCATGCCGCACGCAAGCGCTCTAAGAAATCCAGCGGGACAGTGGGATCAAGCCTGTTGCGTTTAGGGATTATTCTTTTTCTTGTGCTGTTCATTATCGCGTATATTCAATGGGGTCAGATGGCTTTATACGGATTTGCTTTGTTTGTGCCCTTTTATTTTTACCTGAAACTCAAAAAACAATAGTCTGTTTTTATTTATTCATGGCCGATATTATTCAACTTCTTCCAGATTCGATTGCCAACCAGATTGCAGCTGGAGAAGTGGTGCAACGACCTGCCAGCGTAGTAAAAGAATTGATGGAGAATGCCATTGATGCGGTGGCAGATAATATAAAGGTAATCGTAAAAGAGGCAGGCAAAATCTTGGTTCAGGTTATAGATAATGGCACAGGCATGAGCGAAACGGATGCACGCCTGAGCTTTGAAAGGCATGCCACTTCAAAAATAAAAAAAGCAGAAGATTTGTTCCAATTGCGCACAATGGGCTTTCGTGGGGAGGCACTTGCCTCTATTGCAGCCATTGCCCACGTGGAAATGAAAACCAGGTTGCCGGTGAAAGAACTGGGTACGCTGCTGCTCATTGAAGGTTCAGAAGTAAAAAAACAAGAACAAACAGCTTTTGAAGGAGGCACCAGTATCAGTGTTAAAAATTTATTTTATAACATTCCAGCAAGAAGAAATTTCCTAAAATCAACACCGGTAGAAATGAAACACATCATTGATGAGTTTCAACGACTGGCTTTGGCTTATCCACATAAGTCATTCCAATTGATACACGGTGATCAACTTATTCATGATTTGCAACCCGGCAAATTAAGCCAGCGTATTGTGGCTTTGTTTGGTAAAAGTTACCAGCAACA
This sequence comes from uncultured Ohtaekwangia sp., assembly GCA_964409415.1. Lineage (GTDB taxonomy): Bacteria > Bacteroidota > Bacteroidia > Cytophagales > Cyclobacteriaceae > ELB16-189. The sequence continues at coordinate 69,705 of CAYPDF010000004.1, forward strand.
ATTGGCAGCATGCAGTGAGGAAACTGCCCTGATAAAAGTAACAGGATACGTGGGCCGGCCGGAATCCGCAAAGAAAACAAGGGGAGAACAGTTCTTTTTTGTCAACAATCGCTTTATTAAAAGCAATTATCTCAACCATGCGGTGTCCACCGCATTTGAAGGCTTGTTAGGGGAAGGCAGCTATCCTTTTTATGTGCTATTCATGGAAATAGACCCAAAACACATTGATGTAAATGTTCATCCTACTAAAACTGAAATTAAGTTTGACGATGAACGTGCAGTCTATGCAGTGGTACGTTCAACGGTAAGACAAGCATTGGGTGCTCATAATTTATCACCTGCCATTGATTTTTCGGCAGACGTAAATATGATGAACAAACTAAATGCCGGCAACCGTGACTTTCAACAGACTTATCACAATGAGCAGTTCAGCAATTCATTGAATAAAGCCAATCTTGATAACTGGGAAAAATTATTTCATCAGGATGAGCCATCTGTATTAAAGTACGGTTTTGAGCACAAACCTTTTATCCGTTTTGAAAGTGCATTGAATAAGGAGGATGCATCTCATCACTTTGAGGAACGTACGGTTTTCCAACTTCACAATAAGTATATCGTGCGAGCCGTGAGAGACGGACTTATGATTATGGATCAGGAGGCTGTGCATGAAAGGGTGCTTTATGAAAAGTTTTTGTTTCATATGAAAGGGGTGGCAGGAAACAGTCAACAAAGTTTGTTTCCTCAGACGGTTGAGTTGGCGCCCGCAGACTTTGCCCTCGTCATGGAAATAGAAGATGAGATCAAAGCGCTTGGATTCAGATTTGAAGTGTTTGGCAAAAATGCCGTGCTTGTATCGGGTATACCGGCTGATATTTTGGGAGGAGAAAAAGAACTTTTTGAGGGCTTGATTGAACAATTCAAAATCTATCAATCAGAGCTATCTATTCCCTTAAAAGAGAACCTGGCAAGATCACTGGCAAAAAGAGCAGCAATTAAGTCGGGGCAGAAATTGCAAAAAGCAGAAATGGAAGCTTTGGTGGAAGGCCTTTTTGCCTGTAATAATCCTAACTTTTCCCCCGGAGGCTCGCCTACCTTTTTTATTTTTGATGCTTCTAAAATTGAAAACTGCTTTAACCGATAAATTTCCATCTGAATGTTTAGACTTACACCTCTTGTTCGCGCACTTATCATCATTAATGTGGTTGTTTTTCTGATGCAGCAGTTTCTTGGAATCACGCCCTATATCTCCCTCTGGCCCATAGGATCCGGGGCCTTTGCTCCCTATCAATTCTTTACCTATATGTTTGCGCATGGTGGGATTGGCCACATTTTCTTCAACATGTTTGCGCTGGCATCTTTTGCCCCCATCCTTGAAAGTCACTGGGGAGAGAAGAAGTTTTTGATATTTTATCTGGCTACGGGTGTTGGGGCAGCAGTGATTTATGCTTTGGTAAATTATTATTTCTTTCCTGGAGCAGGAGGGATAATGTTGGGAGCTTCAGGGGCTCTTTATGGCATATTAATGGCGTTTGGAATGATATTTCCAAATCTTGAAATCATGTTATTGTTTCCACCAATTCCTATAAAGGCAAAATACATGGTATTTTTGATAGGATTTCTTACCTATATTATGGACAGGAGTGGTTCTGTTGCTCACCTCGCACACTTTGGTGGAGCATTCATTGCATTCCTGATTATAACAGCATGGAGAAGTGGCGGCTCTGAAAGAGGTTACTAAAAGAGAATTACAAGTGTTTGACGAGTTTAAATCAATTTTTCAAAAACCCAACAACGCGCATATTCAGTTGATTGTGATCAACGTAGCTGTGTTTTTGGTAATGGGGGTTATTTACGTGTTCAGCACCGTGGGAGGAGCAGATTGGATTTATGCCTTTGTAAGCAAACAATTTACTATTCCGCCTAAATTTTCAGAGTTTCTACTCAGACCCTGGACGATCGTTACTTATGCTTTTGCGCATAGTCTTACTGATATTTTTCATATTCTTTTCAATATGCTGGTCTTCTACTGGTTTGGAAGGCTTTTTATTGAATACCTGGGCAACGACAAATTGATTGCATTGTATTTACTGGGCGCAATTACGGGAGGCGTGGTTTACTTAATGGTGTACAATTTGGTTCCCTACTTTATGGAACGTTCCGATTTCTTGGGTATGGTTGGAGCATCTGCAGCGGTATTTGCAATTGTCACTGGGGCTGCAGTGCTTCTCCCAAATTATACTTTCTATTTATTGTTTCTTGGACCTGTTAAGATCAAATACATTGCTGCATTTTACATTATCATGTCGTTTCTTGGTTCTGTGGGCTCAAACGCAGGAGGCAACATTGCCCACCTGGGCGGGGCTTTAATAGGATTTATTTACATCAAGCAATTGCAGGTAGGCGTAGATTGGGGAGGCTGGATTACCTCTACCCTGGATTGGTTCAAAGGATTGTTAGGGCCGAGACCGAAAGTAAAAGTCTCTTATCGCAAATCAGAGTCTAAATCCAAGCCCAGACCTAGTTCAAAGACAGGGTCTAAAGCCAGCCAGGAAGAGATTGATGCTATCCTCGACAAAATTTCTGAGCGTGGTTACGAAAGTTTATCCGCAGACGAAAAGGAAAAACTCTTCAACGCCAGCAAGAAATAGTATTAGACTTTCTCTAATGCCTGATCGATATCCCAAATCAGGTCATCGATGTGCTCAACACCCACAGAAACCCTCACCATCTTTTCTGATATTGCCATTTTTTTGCGGTACTCAGGGTCCACTCCAGCATGAGTCATTGAGGCAGGATGCTCCGCCAACGACTCCGTGCCCCCCAAACTTACGGCCAGTTTGATAAGGCGCAGGGCATTTAAAAAACGAAACGCCTCTTTTTCTCCACCTTTGACATCGAAAGAAAGCATGGCACCGGCAGAAGAATATTGTTTTTTATAAATCTGATACTGCATTTCATCTTTTTCTGAAATGTGTCCCAGGTAGTATACTTTTTCTACTTTGGGATGGCCTAAAAGATGGTCGGCTACAACCTTCGCATTGGTGGCTTGTCTTTCCATCCGCACTTTCATTGTTTCAAGGCTGCGAAGCAGCAACCAGCCAGTCCATGGCCCGGCCATATTTCCTAAAAAGGTTCTTAGTGTTTTCACGCGGGTGATCATTTCGTTGGATCCGCAAACTGCTCCCACAATCACATCGCTGTGTCCCCCAATGTATTTGGTGGCAGAGTACAAAGAAAAATCAGCGCCCAATTGAAGTGGATGCTGCCACAACGGCCCCATGTAAGTGTTGTCCACCGCGATGACAACCGGTTTGTCTTTTGTGGTAAATTGGTTTGCGATTTCCCTGCAACTTTCGATGTCAATCAGGGCGTTGGTGGGGTTAGCAGGTGTTTCAATATAGATAAAGCTGAGCTTGTCACTTTTGCCGCTATCTTCTATGAGTTGAATGATCTCTTCTTGTGTTTGCCCTGCATGAAATTCCTGGATGGTGACTCCAATTTTGATTAGAAAGTGCTTAATGAAGTGATCTGTTCCACCATATAATGGCCCACTGTGCAAAAGCAAGTCACCGGGTTTAAGAAATTCAAGTAATACGGTAGTAATGGCAGACATGCCACTTTCGAATACTGCACACTCCTCAGCCTTATCCCAAAGGGATAACCTGTTTTCAAGAATCTCCAAACTTGGATTATTAATCCGGCTGTAAATCAACCCCAACTCCTCAGAAGGCCCTTTATCGCGGAGGCCATAGGCCACTTCAAAGAAAGCTTTCCCTTCTTCGGCATTTTTAAAGACAAAAGTGGACGTTTGAAAAATGGGACATTTTATCGCACCCTCGGAAAGTTCGGGCTTGTACCCGTAAGACATCATAAGGGTTTCGGGATGAAAATCTCTTTTATTCATATTATTTTAAACAAGAGTGGAGCCGCAAAGGTGTCAAAAGGGTTGATAATAAAAAATGACAAGCCTCATACACGCTATCATTGGATGCTGGGTGGTGGATACTGGATACTGGATACTAGATGCAGTTTAACTCTTATTTGCCAGTTGGCCACATGCCGCATCAATGTCTTTGCCCCTGCTTTTTCGCACACGGGCGGTGATGCCATTACTTTCCAAAAGCTCCTGGTACATGCGCAACGCGTCATCATCGGCTTGTTGGAAGCCATCATCTTCAATGGAGTTGTACTCAATCAGGTTTACCTTGGAGGGAACCATTTTGCAAAATTTAAGTAAGGCTTTGGCGTGCTCTATGTCATCATTTATGCCTCTCCACACCACGTACTCATAAGTAACCTTTTTCTTTCTTTTAGCATACCAGTACTTTATCGCCTCCGCCAGCTCTTCCAGATTGTTGGTATCGTTGATGGGCATGATAGCCGATCGGGTTTTATTAATTGCGGCATGGAGAGAGACAGCCAGATTGAACTTTACTTCATCATCTGCCATTTTTTTAATCATCTTGGCAACACCCACAGTGGAAACGGTAAGCCGTTTAGGGGCCATGTTTAGTCCCTTTGGGGAAGTGATTTTGTCTATGGCTGCTACAACATTATTATAATTGAGCAAAGGTTCTCCCATGCCCATAAATACAATGTTGGTCAGGGGCCTTCCAAAGAAATGCTCGCTTTGTTCTTTGATGACTGCCACCTGATCGTAAATCTCATCTGCATTGAGGTTGCGCATGCGCTTCAACCTGGCGGTAGCACAGAACTTGCAATCGAGACTGCAGCCCACCTGAGAAGAAACACAGGCAGTAATTCTTTTTTCTGTTGGAATAAGTACAGACTCAACGATCAACCCGTCATGCAACTTAACGGCATTCTTTATGGTGCCGTCTTCGCTCCGTTGCATATTGTCTACCTGGATGTGGTTGATCACAAAATTTTCCTTTAGGAGATCCCTGGTAGGAAGAGAGATATTGGTCATTTGGTCAAAGTCCTTACAGGATTTTTGCCATAACCATTCATACACCTGCTGCGCACGAAAAGGCTTGTCCCCATGCTCAACAAAGAAAGCCTTCAATTCGTCAAGTTGGAGTTTACGAATGTCCCTTTTCGTCTTTATCGTGTCAATCATGTTTACTCTACTCTGCTGAAAGTGCGCATTTCGCAATCCCTGCCCACCTTGTGAAACCGCAACTTCACTGAGGTAAGTTCATCGATCGCAAATCGCTCTTTGATGATTCCGGATTTTTTATCTAGAAATTGCAATTCGTTACCAGAAAGTTGGTAGCGAAATGGCTCTTTATCTGTTCCTTTTCTTCTGCCTGATGTAAAAATACCCTCTTCGCCCTTTCCTTTCTGATCGAAACGGATGATTTTGGCAACTGCACTGCTGGAAGAGCCAAAGCTGGGAAGTAATTCTTTCTCAGTTTCACTCAGCTCCATTTGTTGTTCAATGCACGGCTTTTCTTCTGTGAGCTGCCAGGTACCTACAATGGATTGACCATGAGCAATGACTGCCAAATTCACAAAAAGAATAATGATGAAGTATCTCATAAAACGTTGGGTTTAATTCGATTTTGTAAAGTTACACTAAATTGGTCTGAGCAAATACTCAGCTAGAGTTGTGGCAAAAAGCCGGCCAGATTCAAAGAAGGTCTTTAGAGGCTGGAACCATCATAATTTCAAGGATTAGCACGGTAAAAATGTGTCAGAAAGTGTGAGATAATCCTAACAGTTGGTTGGCTAAAACCAGTGTTCTAAAAAAAATAAATATTGATTTATGAATTCAATTATTATTCCCGACTTTCGGCTTTCAAATTTTGAACAATGGAAAAAAAGAATGCCATAATCATTACCGCAGGCCACCTTGACTCAACCAATGGTAAAACAGCACATGGATTGATCAGAGGAACGGATCGGTTTTCGATAGTAGGAGTGATCGATAGTAAAAGTGCAGGCAAAGATGCGGGAGAAGTTTTGGATGGGAAAAAGCGCAACATCCCCGTCTATGCTTCTATTGCCGACTTTGTTGCAAACAGCAAAGAGGAAGCGGTTTATTGTATTATAGGAGTGGCAACCAAAGGGGGTGCTATACCCGAGTCATTAAGGACTATGCTCAAAGAAGCACTTGACAATGGCTATGGCCTGATCAACGGTTTACATGAATTCATTTCCGACATTCCTGAACTGGTAGATTTGGCCAGGCAAAAGGGAGTAGAAATTATTGATGTTCGTAAGTCTAAGAAATTCAAAGACCTGCATTTTTGGACTGGAAAAATTAAGGAGGTAACATGTCCAAAGATTGCGGTGCTGGGTACAGATTGTGCGTTGGGAAAAAGAACAACAACAAGGTTTCTTGTTCAGGCCATGAGGGAAGCAGGCTATAAGGCCGAGATGATTTATACGGGGCAAACAGGTTGGATGCAAGGAGCGAATTACGGATTTGTTTTTGATTCTACGCTTAACGACTTTATTTCAGGAGAATTGGAACATGCAGTTCACACTTGTTTCAAAGAAACCAATCCGGATATTATCTTTATCGAAGGTCAATCGGCTTTGAGAAACCCAACAGGGCCAGCAGGGGCAGAGTGGATTGTTTCCGCAGATGCCACTTCTGTGATATTACAACATAATCCTGGGAGGAAACATTATAAAGATTTGGAATTCTATCCTGCCTATATCCACCATCCCAAAGATGAAATTGAGTTAATAAGAATGTATGGTGCACCTACCATGGCGATCACACTCAACACATCAGGGTTGAGTAAGGAGAAAGCGAGGCAGTATGCAAAGGAATATGAAGTGGAGCTAAAGATACCTGCAGTGCTGCCACTAGAAGATGGGCTTGATCGGCTTGTTCCCCTGCTGGAAGAATTGATCAAAAAATCGAAAGCAAAAAAGGAGTAGTTAAAAATTGTCGTTTGGGTTAAAACATCAGGATGATTGGTATTGTAGGGGGCATAGGGCCCTATTCTGGAATTGATTTACTAAAGAAGGTATTTGACAATACTTTGGCCGGCAGTGATCAGGAGCACCTTGATGCCGTTTTGATATCCGCATCTTCAAAAATTTGCGATCGCACAGAATATATATTGGGAAAAATTACTGAAAACCCGGCTTATGCGATCGCTGAGGTGATTCATAAGCTGCACAACGCGGGGGCAGTGGTTGCAGGAATTCCATGTAACACCGCCCATTCACCTATAATATTCAGTGTAATTCAATCTGAATTAATAAAGAGTGAAGATGCTATTGTTGTGTTGAATATGATTGAGGAAACAGCCTTATATCTTCATGCCCACCATTCCGGGATTACCAAAGTGGGTGTGCTGTCAACAACGGGAACCTATAAAAGTAAAATTTATAACAATGCCTTGCAATCAAAGGGGTTTGAAGTAATCGTACCTTCATTGGAAATGCAGGAAGATCTGATTCATCCCGCTATTTACCACCCTGACTATGGTATTAAATCCAAGTCAAACCCCGTTCATCCACAGGCAAGAAGAAATCTAATGGAAGGTTTTTCTTTTTGCAAGCAGCATGGGGCGCAGGCCGTGATTTTGGGGTGTACTGAAATACCACTGGCCATTTCTGAAGAAAAGATAGACGGGATGTCAATTATTGATCCCACCGCTGTTTTGGCAAGGGCATTGATCCGATTTGTTAATCCCAATAAATTGAAACCAACTCCACATGAGTGATTGTGAAAATGAAAAAGATCTGATATACTGTTTACATTAATGAAGATAAGTTTGCAATAGGTGTTTTGCGTACTCATAGAAAATCCGAATACCATATTTAAACAAGAATATAATGACCCGTATCAAAGACATTAAAGTTTGGAAAGAAAATTTAGACAACACCAAGCCCTACACCATTGCTTATAAAGTCACCGATAAGGTGGAAAGCAGTTTTGTGGAAATCACCCTTGAAAATGGAACAACAGGAATTGGTGCCGGAAATCCAAGCGACTATGTGACGGGAGAAACTTTAGACGCTTGCATGAGCGCATTGGAAGAGAAAAATATTCAATTCTTAATAGGGAGGGATATTCGTGAGATCAATCAATTGACCTATGAGGTTTGGGAGAAAATGCCCAAGAACCCTGCGGCCCGTGCTGCATTAGATATTGCTATTTATGATGCTTTTACAAAACATTTGGGAGTGCCTTTGGTAAAGTACCTGGGACAAAAAATAAAATCACTCCCCACCAGCAATACAATAGGGATCATGAATGTGGAGGAAACCTTAAAAGAAGCCGAGGATTATGGCAAGAGAGGTTTTAGTGTGTTAAAGGTGAAGTTAGGAATCGATTTGGAAGAAGACATTGAGCGGATGGTGAAGCTTCGTGAAAAATTTGGCAACAAGTTTACCATTCGTATCGATGCCAACCAGGGATATACTACAGCAAAGACCATTGAGTTTTATAACAAAACAAAACACCTCAACATTGAGTTGATTGAACAGCCCTTGAAGGCTAAGGCGATTGACGAAATGAAACAATTGCCTGATGAGATAAAAAAAGTAATTGCAGCTGATGAGTCGCTGATCTCACCTAAAGATGCTATTGAATTGATTAAACCTCCGTTGGCTTCAGGTATTTTTAATATTAAGTTGATGAAGTGTGGAGGTGTGAGTCAGGCACTGAAGATTGCTGATATTGCTTCATTGGAAGGTGTGGATTTGTTCTGGGGTTGTAATGAAGAGAGCATTGTGAGTATCACTGCAGGACTTCATGCCGCGTTTGCTTGTGCGAATACCAAATACATCGATCTTGATGGAAGCCTTGACTTAGGCAGAGATGTGGTAAAGGGTGGGTTTGTTTTGAAAGATGGTGTAATGTATTGCAACGACAAGCCCGGACTGGGAGTAGAGCGTATCTAATTAACTTTAATTATTTGGCCTTAGCCCCTGCGAATTACCAGAAAGTAGTTTATCCAGACTTGAACTTGGCCGGATGAAAAGATGAGAAAATTGACTATTAAGTTTTAGTCAACTCATTCAATAGTTCAGCTATCGACTGGAATGTGTCCTCTTTATGATTGAAATTAGTAGAGAAGATTAACCTCTCAGGGGTCGTTTTAATGGTAAGCGTAAGATTTGAATTGGGATCAATATGAAATCCAATTCTTTCCAAAGCATTCTTTGTCCATAAATAAGCATGTCCTTCACCAATCAAACAAACACCTGTATGGCGGTAGGGCTCTTGCTTTACACGGCCTGTTTTTAAATCAAACCCTTTGAATTGAAACACCTCATCGAAGGTGCCATCCAACACCAGGTCTTCTGGTATCCCTACCCGGATAGATTTTTGGGCGGTAGCCAGCCAAACCAAATCTGCTGTTTGTAAGGCGAGGTCAAGTTCGTGTGTAGAGACAAGGATGGCTTTATTGTTTTCTTTTGCCAGCTTCCTTAGCAGGTTCATGATCTCAACTCTATTATTAAGGTCAAGATGTGCGGTAGGTTCATCCAATAAAAGTACTGGAGTGTCTTGAGCAAGTGCACGGGCAATCATTACCATCTGCATCTGACCATCACTTAACTCATGAATAGGTTTGTCTAACAAGTCTTTGATGCGCACTTGTTGTACAGCCTTATCTATTTTGGCCAGATCTTCTTCCGTCATCTTTACGGACCATCCTAGATAAGGGTATCTGCCATAGCTAACCAACTCCCTAGCCGTCATCATGCCCACATTTACCCTTTCCGTTAACACAACAGCTACGTTTTTATTTCCTGTACCTTGAATCTCACCGGATATGGGTTTTTGCGAGCCTGCCAGTGTTCTAATCAATGTGCTCTTGCCAATTCCATTGGGTCCCATAAAGCAAACCAACTGACCCTCTTGTAAGGATAGGTTGAGGTTGGCAAACAAAATGTGATCCTGAGCAGAGGGGTATCCAATACTTAATTTTTTTGTGAATAGCGGAGAGTTAGCCATCATCTACATTTTTACACCTTTACTTCTCATTACCACCCAAATCACTACCGGAGCCCCTATCATTGACGTGATGGCATTCAATGGCAAAACATTGGAGCTCCCTGGAAGCTGTGCCAGGATATCGCAAATCAGGAGGAGGGCCGCTCCACCCATCATCACCAGAGGTAATAATACTTTGTGATTTGTAGTGGGTACTAAAAGTCGAATCAAATGAGGTACAGCCAGGCCTACAAAAGCGATAGGCCCACAGAAGGCAGTTACTCCACCGGTCAGCAGGCTTGTCGCCAATACTATCTTTAGTCTCGATTTTTTGATGTCCACACCCAGGCTTTGGGCATAGTTGTCACCCAGCAGCCATGCATTGAGTGCTTTTACAGAGGTAATAGATATAGTGCCTCCAATAATTAGCAAAAGGGTGAGGATTAAGATTTCACCCCAGTTGGTTCCCCCTACGCTTCCAAGGGTCCAAATGACAAAAGCCTGTAAGTCTTGGGCCTTACTTAAATATTGAAGCACACTCACCATCGAACCGGATGCAGCTGCTATCATAAGCCCTATAATCAATAGGGAAGTATTGTCGCGCACACGATGCGCAACGGCTACCACCAAAAGAAAAATGGCGCCACTTCCAAAACTTGCTGCCAAGGCCAGAGTCCAGGGACTTACTGCGGGGAGATAGGAGGCTGCTGAGGTGCCAAGGAGCAATACAAACGCTACCATAAGACTTGCTCCGGAGCTAAGGCCCAAAACATCCGGTCCGGCAAGTGGATTTCTAAATAGTGTCTGCATCAGCAAGCCAGCATTGGATAAGGCTGCACCAGCGATCACACAAGTAACGGCTTTGGGAATTCTTAACTGCCATATAATACTATAATAAGTATCTTGTGCGGCTCCTTGAGAAAAAAGAATGGAAACCACCTTTGTAAAGGGTATTTGAATACTTCCCAAAGAGACGTTGACCAGAAACAGGAGTAGAAATGCACCTACTATAATAAGAACCGGCAGGGATTTAAAGCTCAATTTCATGACAACTGGCAACTAGTATTTTTATCACCTGGATGGCCTATTGTCTGAGCCATTCTATTGGGGTATTTGTTATGCATGAAAAGGCAGTTTTTGCGTAGGCCAAATTAGGCTTTAAAAAGTCAAAAAAAGGGCGTTTTTAATTCATATTCAAAATTTTGAAACCCCTATTTGGTAACTATTTTATAGTTCATATCTTTGCAGTCCTTTTTGCGTGGAGAAACCCGCAAAACGACTCAGAAACAAGCAAAATAGGTTTTAAGCATGCCTGGAATAATTGGAAAAAAGGTCGGAATGACCAATGTGTATGGCCAAGATGGTCAAAACATAGCAGTGACGGTGATACAGGCTGGTCCATGTGTTGTCACTCAGGTGAAGAATGTGGAGACCGATGGCTACAAAGCTGTGCAGCTTGCTTATGGTGAGCTTAAGGAGAAGCACACTACCCAGCCGATGATGGGCCACTTCAAAAAAGCGAATACAACTCCTAAGCGCTTCCTTGCAGAATTCAGGGATTTTAGGTCAGAGTTTGATGGCATGATCGAATTGGGCAGAGAGATCAAGGTGGAAGAAATATTTAAGGAAGGCGATTGGCTTGATGCAATCGGCACTGCAAAAGGTCGTGGATTCCAAGGTGTTGTAAAGCGCCATGGGTTTTCAGGAGTTGGTGGACAAACTCACGGACAGCACAACAGACTTAGAGCACCTGGGTCATTAGGGAACGCCTCCTTTGCAGCCCGTGTAGTAAAAGGCAAGAAAATGGCAGGTCAGATGGGTGGAGATCGCGTGAAGGTGCTTAACCTTCAGGTGGTGAAAATCATGCCTGAGCAAAATTTGATATTAGTTAGTGGCCCTGTCCCAGGATCCAAGAATTCAACAATTATACTTGAAAAGTAATGGACTTAGCTGTTGTAAAACATAGTGGTGAAGACACTGGTCGCAAAGTGAACCTTTCTTCCGAAATATTCGGAATCGAGCCTAACGATCACGCCATCTACTTAGATGTGAAAAGCATACTGGCCAATCAGCGTCAGGGTACTGCCAAGTCAAAGCAGCGTGCAGAAATTAAAGGCTCCTCCAAGAAGATTAAGAAGCAAAAAGGAACAGGTGGAGCTCGTGCGGGTAACATCAAAAATCCCTTGTTTCGCGGTGGAGGACGTGTATTCGGCCCTCAGCCAAGAGACTACTCTTTTAAGCTTAATAAGAAAGTAAAGGATCTTGCACGCAGATCAGCGCTTGCCTACAAAGCAAAAGACAATGCGATTGCTGTGCTTGAAGATTTTGATTTTGATGCACCAAAGACTAAGCAATACTTGTCTATGCTAAGCGCACTTTCAGTATCAGACAAGAAGACCCTGGTGATATTGGCAGAAAATAAGCAAAACATTGTGCGTTCAGGTAGAAACGTACAAAACACCAAAGTGATCACGGTTTCTCAGTTGAACACTTATGATCTTATGAATGCAGATCAGTTGATTCTGGTGGAAAGTGGTGTGGAATTGATTAGCAACATTTTAAATAAGGAGTAATCTGATGAGCATTTTAAAAAAACCCCTGGTTACCGAAAAAGTCTCTGCGCTTAACGAAAAAGGAAAATATGGTTTTCTGGTTGAAAGCGATGCCAACAAAGTAGAGATAAAGAATGCTGTAGAGAAGATGTACGGTGTAAATGTGGCGAAGGTGAATACCATGAATGTGATGGGGAAATACAAATCGCGTTATACCAAAGCAGGTGTGCTTTCAGGTCGTATGCCGAGTTACAAAAAGGCAATCATTACGGTAGCTGAAGGAGAGATAATTGATTTTTATAGCAACGTTTAATAACGAATAGCGATGGCGGTAAGAAAACTTAAACCAATGACAGCAGGAAGCAGGCACCGTATGGCGCCAAGCTTTGACGATATCACTGCATCTCGTCCTGAGAAATCATTGGTAAGTACTATTAAAAAGAGCGGAGGTCGTAACAGTAAAGGTCGTATGACCATGCGCTATATAGGTGGAGGTCACAAGCAAAAGCTTCGGTTGATCGATTTCAAAAGGAATAAATTTGATATTCCTGCCACGGTTAAATCTATTGAATATGATCCTACACGCTCAGCACGCGTAGCTCTATTATATTATGCAGATGGTTTCAAAGCCTACATACTTGCGCCTCAAGGGCTTAAAGCTGGTCAAACAGTTATATCAGGAGAATCCGTTCCACCTGAAGTGGGAAATGCACTTCCATTGAACAAGATTCCTGTGGGTACGATCATTCATAATGTGGAATTGAAGCCAGGAAAAGGAGCATCCATTGCAAGAAGTGCCGGAGTATTTATTCAATTGGTAGCACGTGAAGGTGCCTATGCCACTTTGAAGATGCCATCAGGTGAAATGAGAAACGTGCTTGTCAATTGTATGGCAACCATTGGAGCAGTATCCAATCCTGAACATATGAACGAAAGTCAGGGCAAAGCTGGGCGCAACCGCTGGAGAGGTATTCGTCCACGCACAAGACCTGTGGCCATGAATCCAGTGGATCATCCAATGGGTGGTGGAGAAGGAAGAGCAAGTGGAGGTCATCCGAGATCAAGAAACGGAGTGCCTTCTAAGGGTAAGAAAACGCGCTCTCCTAAGAAGTATTCAGATCGTCTAATCATCGTAAGAAGGAAGAAATAATGGGAAGGTCAATAAAAAAAGGTCCATATCTAGATGTCCGTCTTTTGAAAAAAGTTGAGACAATGGAGCAGTCTGGTAAAAAATCAGTGATTAAGACCTGGTCAAGAAGATCAACAATTACACCGGATTTAATAGGACATACGCTTGCTGTTCATAATGGGAATAAATTTATCCCCGTGTATGTAACCGAGAATATGGTAGGGCATAAGTTGGGTGAATTTTCACCAACACGTGTATATAAAGGACACTCAGGAAATAGAAAAGATTAATAAGTGTTAATCGCTCTGTCATGGAAGAAATTGTAAAAAAGACAAAAAGATCAGTAGCAAAACGGGCCAAACTGGAGGCCATAAAAGAGGCTGCCAGAACAGGTCCTGCCACAGCTTACCTGAAGGATGTACCTACCTCGCCTAGAAAGATGAGGTTGGTGGCAGATATGATTAGGGGTGTAAGGGTAAACCATGCGCTCAACCTGCTGAAGTATGAGGCGAAATACTCTTCTCAAAAATTGGAGAAGCTCTTATTGTCCGCCATCAGCAACTGGTCCGTAAAAAATTCAGATCAGAAGTTAGAGGAGGCAGATCTGTTTGTAAAAGAAATATTTGTAGACGGTGGTCGTCAGCTTAAACGCTTACGACCTGCTCCTCAGGGGCGTGCACACAGGATCAGAAAGAGGTCAAACCATGTAACATTAGTGGTGGATAGCATGAATCCGGTGGGAAAGCCTGAAGTAAAAGAAGTTGAGGAAAAAAAGCCAAAAGCAAAAAAAACTGAAAAGCCTATAAAAAAGGCTGCTAAGAAAAAGTCAACGAAAAAGGTAACAAAGGAATAATGGGACAGAAAGTTAATCCGGTAGGTTTTAGACTTGGAATTATCCGCGGATGGGATTCAAGCTGGTTTGGAGGAAACACATTTGCTGATAAACTGGTTGAAGATCAGAAAATTCGCAAATATGTGAGCGCTCGTATTCCTAAAGGAGGTATCTCTAAAGTAGTAATTGAGCGTACATTGAAACGCATCACATTAACTATTCACACTGCCCGTCCCGGAGTGGTGATTGGTAAAGGAGGCACAGAGGTTGACAAGATCAAGGAAGAATTAAAGAAATTAACCAACAAAGATGTTCAGATCAATATTTTTGAGATCAAACGCCCTGAGTTGGATGCAAAGTTGGTAGGTGAATCAATTGCTCAGCAGTTGGAGGCAAGGATTGCATTCCGTAGGGCGATGAAGCAGGCGATTGCCTCTGCCATGCGTGTTGGGTCTGAGGGTATAAAAGTAAAGTTGTCGGGCCGCCTGGGTGGTGCTGAGATGGCGCGTACAGAACAGTATAAGGAAGGAAGAATTCCTTTGCATACACTTCGTGCAGACATTGACTATGCGGTCACAGAAGCACAAACGGTTTACGGAAAGATAGGGATTAAGGTTTGGGTATTTAAAGGAGAGATTTTTGGTAAGCGGGATCTGTCGCCCAACGTGGGCATGGTAAGCAATACAGGAGGTGACAACAAAGGGGGTGGAACACCGGATCGCAGAAGAGCAGGAGGTCGTGGTCGTGGCGAAAGACCTGATCGTGGAGGCGACAGAGGAGGAGATAGAAGAAGAAAAAATTAATTAAGGAATTTTTAACAGGCATCAAATATGTTACAGCCGAAGCGTACCAAGTATAGAAAAATGCACAAAGGCCGTGTAAAAGGATTGGCCACTCGTGGTCATTCCATTGCATTCGGTTCTTTTGGCTTGAAATCACTCGAAGGCGGTTGGATTACGGCACGTCAGATTGAAGCAGCAAGGATTGCAGTAACCCGTGCCATGAAGCGAGAAGGTCAGGTATGGATTCGTATTTTTCCCGATAAACCAATAACCAAAAAGCCAGCCGAGGTAAGGATGGGTAAAGGTAAAGGGGCTCCGGAATATTGGGTAGCTGTGGTTAAACCTGGCACTATTCTTATAGAGGCCGGAGGCGTAGATATGGCAACCGCGAAGGAGGCCTTGCGCCTGGCAGAAGGCAAGCTTCCTTTTTTAACAAAATTCACCGTACGCAGAGACTATGTAGAAGCTGCGACAATCAAATAAAGCAATGAAAAACGCGGAGATAAAAGCATATAGTGTAGACGAGCTCAGGGAGAAAATTGGGACCGAACAAGAGGCATTGCGCAAACTAAAATTTGCACATCAGATCTCCTCTATTGAAAATCCTTTAAAAATCCAGGGAACCAGAAGGTTGGTTGCTCGCTTAAAAACCGAATTGAGAGCTAAAGAACTTCAAAAGTAATTTCCAATGGAAAGGAATCAGAGAAAAGAAAAAGTAGGCAAGGTCACCAGCAACAAGATGGATAAGACCATAACCATTGCCGTAAACAGAAAGGTAAAACACCCTATCTACGGTAAGTTCATGCAAAAAACCACCAAGCTGATGGCGCATGATGAGAAAGGTGAGGCCGGGATTGGAGATACTGTTCGCATTAGTGAAACACGCCCCTTGAGTAAGAACAAAAGGTGGAGATTAGTAGAAATTGTAGAAAAAGCTAAATAACATGATACAGACCGAATCAAGACTAAAGGTGGCTGATAACAGCGGAGCAAAAGAGGTGCTGTGTGTTCATGTATTGGGAGGAACCGGAAGGCGCTATGCCTCTGTGGGAGATACCATCGTAGTTACTGTAAAATCCGCATTGCCCTCCAGCGCGATAAAGAAAGGAACTGTTTCTAAAGCGGTTGTGGTAAGGACTAAAAAAGAAATCAGAAGAAAAGATGGATCATACATCCGCTTTGAAGAAAATGCCGCTGTGCTTTTAAACCCGCAAAACGAGCCAAGAGGCACCCGTATTTTCGGACCAGTAGCACGTGAACTTAGAGAAAAGCAGTTTATGAAGATTGTTTCATTGGCCCCTGAAGTACTTTAATTATGGAAAGGAGATTTAACAAACAGCCAAAAATGCACATCCGTAAAGGAGACACTGTAAAGGTGTTGGCTGGAAACGATAAAGGAAAACAAGGAACAGTACTTGAGCTATTCCTTGAAAAGCAGCGTGCCATTGTTGAGGGAATTAACATGGTCACGAAGCATGAAAAACCTTCTGCTGAAAAGCCAGAAGGAGGTATTAAAAAAACAGAAGCGGCTATTCATGTTAGCAACCTGATGTTGGTCAATCCGGCAGATGGAAAAACAACCCGCACAGGAAGAAAGCTAAATGATAAAGGCAAGCTTCAAAGGTATTCAAAGAAAACAGGAGAATTAATTAAGTAATGGCAACGCCCAGATTAAAAGAAAAGTACTTGAACGAAATTGTGCCTTCACTGAAGGAGAAATTTCAATATAAGTCCATCATGCAGGTACCCAGGATGACCAAGATTTGCATCAACAAGGGTATTGGAGCAGCAGTAGCAGATAAGAAGTTGGTGGATGTGGGTGTAGAAGAGCTCACAACCATTACTGGCCAAAAAGCTGTAGCCACAAAGTCAAAGAAAGCGATTTCTAACTTTAAGCTACGCGAAGATATGCCCATCGGAGCGAAGGTGACTTTGCGTGGTGATCGTATGTTCGAATTCATGGATCGAATTATGAACGTGGCCTTGCCTCGCGTGCGTGACTTCAAAGGAGTAAGTGACAAAGGATTTGATGGCCGTGGTAACTATACCCTGGGGGTGAAAGAACAGATCATTTTTCCTGAGATATCTATCGATAAAGTAACAAAGATCAATGGTATGGACATCACATTTGTGACTACTGCTCAGACTGACGAAGAAAGCTTTGCATTGTTGAAGGCGTTAGGGATGCCTTTTGTAAATAAAAATAACTAAGACGAATGGCAAAATTATCCATAGTAGCAAGAGACAGAAAGAAGGAAGCCCTTGTAAAACGCTATGCAGCAAAGCGTGAAGCGTTAAAAAAGGCCGGAGATTGGGAAGGGTTGGATAAACTTCCAAGAAACTCTTCCAGGGTACGCATACGCAACCGTTGCAAATTAACAGGAAGACCAAGAGGATATATGCGAAAATTCGGCATTTGCCGCAATCAATTTCGTCAGATGGCCTCTGATGGGCTGATCCCAGGAGTAACAAAGGCCAGTTGGTGATAGAACCAGCTTTTGAATAAAGGAAAGGATTCAATAACTTTGCAGCCCCGTTTTTTGGCGGGTTTGCTTTTTTAAATGAAATATGAATATAACAGATCCGATAGCAGATTATTTAACCAGGTTGAGAAACGCCATTAAGGCGCGTCACCGCGTGGTTGAGGTGCCCTCATCTAACCTGAAAAAGGAGATTACAAAGGTGCTTTTTGACAAAGGATACATTCTGAACTACAAGTTCGAAGAAACCCCCAATAAGCAGGGGTTGATACGGATTGCATTGAAATACAATCCTGAAACAAAAGAATCTGCGATCTCAAATCTGAAGCGCGTGAGTTCACCAGGTTTGCGGCAGTATAAGGAAGCCGGCAAATTGCCTAAGGTATTAAACGGCTTGGGTGTTGCTATCCTTTCTACTTCCAAAGGTGTAATTACCGATAAGGAAGCCAAGGCAATGAATGTGGGTGGAGAAGTATTGTGTTACGTTCATTAATAGAATTACGATGTCACGAATAGGTAGAAATCCGGTACAAGTTCCAAAAGGTGTGACCATCACATTTAATGAAGGTGATCACAAGGTTTCTGTAAAGGGACCTAAAGGAGAGTTGCACCAAACACTTGACCCTGATTTTAAAATAAAGCAGGAGAATGAGGAGATACTGGTACAACGTCCTTCAGAACAAAAAAGACATAAAGCAATGCATGGATTATATCGTGCGTTGATTGCCAACATGGTGACCGGAGTAAATACCGGATACCGCGAGCAGCTTGAGTTGGTGGGTGTAGGTTTCAAGGCCAGTGCCCAGGGCAATGTACTAGAGCTAAGTGTGGGTTATTCACATAATATCTTTTTTGCAGTACCCCCTGAACTGAAGGTACAGGCGGTCACAGAGAAGGGTTCAAACCCAACAATTATTCTGGAAGGAATTGATAAGCAGTTAATCGGTCACGTGGCGGCCAAAATAAAATCACTCCGCAAGGTGGAGCCTTACAAAGGAAAAGGTATTCGTTTCACGGGTGAGTTTGTCCGCAGAAAAGCTGGTAAAGCTGCTTCTAAATAATTATAAGTATGGCGAACGTAAAGTCTAAGTCAGATAGAAGGAAAAGAATAAAAATGGGTATCCGAACAAAAGTGAAGGGTACCGCAGAGAGACCACGTCTTTCCGTTTTTAAAAGCAATAAAGTGATTTACGCACAGATAATAGATGACTCCAAAGGTGTAACCCTTGCAGCATCATCATCTGTTGAACTAGATAAGAAGGGCGGAGTGAATTTGACAATTTCCAAAAGCGTAGGTAAGAAGGTGGCTGAAAAAGCACTTGCATCCGGTGTGAGTGCTATCGTTTTTGATCGCAATGGTTCTTTGTATCACGGTAACATCAAGGCTTTGGCTGAAGGCGCCAGAGAAGGAGGTTTAAAATTTTAATTGAATGACACAAAGTAACGTCAGCACAGTAAAGGCAAGTGAAATCGATCTTAAAGAAAAGGTCGTAGCTATACAGCGTGTAGCTAAAGTAGTAAAAGGTGGGCGCAGATTCAGCTTTTCTGCTATAGTAGTAGTGGGAGATGGAAATGGTGTGGTAGGCTACGGATTGGGTAAAGCCAATGAGGTAACAGATGCTATTACGAAAGGCATTGATGATGCCAAAAAACATCTGGTGAAAGTCCCTATTATCAAAGGCACAGTACCCCATGAGGCAACTGGCAAGTTTGGTGGTGGCTTCGTGTTGTTGAAACCCGCTTCTGCCGGTACTGGTGTTTTGGCTGGGGGTGCGATGCGTGCAGTACTTGAGAGTGCAGGCGTACATAATGTATTAGCAAAATCAAAAGGATCTTCTAATCCACACAACGTAGTAAAGGCAACTTTCAAAGCGTTGACGGGAATGAGAGATGCCCATACAATTGCAAGAAATAGGGGAATTACCTTATCAAAGGTTTTCAACGGATAAGAGATATGGCTAAAGTTAGAATTACTCAAAGTAAGAGCATGATCAAAAGGCCTGAGACTCAGCAGTTGACTATTAAGTCGCTGGGTTTGGGCAAGTTGAATAAGTCTGTAGAGGTGGAATACACTCCTCAGATTCAGGGCATGGTAAGGAAAGTGAGTCATTTGGTTAGCGTAACTGAGATATAAAATGAAGCTACACGAATTAAAACCAGCAAAAGGATCAACCAAAACGAATAAGCGTTTAGGTAGAGGACAGGGGTCTGGTGGTAGTACTGCTGGCCGTGGCCATAAGGGTGCAAAATCACGCTCAGGCTATAGTAGAAAGATTGGATTTGAAGGAGGTCAGATGCCGCTTCAAAGACGCGTTCCCAAGTTTGGATTCACCAATAACAACAAGGTTTATTTTAAATGTGTAAACCTTGATGCATTGGATGGTCTGGCAGAAAAAACTAAATCTTCTGAAATCAATTTACAGTTGCTTATTGATAACGGTGTGGTTGGCAAAAAAGATAAGGTAAAAGTATTGGGAAGAGGAGAATTGAAAGCAAAAGTAAACGTAGAAGCGCATGCTTTTTCAGCAACAGCCATTAAGGCGATTGAAACTGCAGGTGGTAAAGCGACTAAAGTGTAAAGATGAAGAAATTCTTCGCCACTATAAGGAATATTTTTTCCATTGAGGACCTTCGCGTTCGGATCATGAATACGATCGGCTTCCTGATTATTTTCAGGTTAGGTTCGTACGTAGTGCTTCCGGGGGTGGATGCTAATCTATTGGCCGGTAACCAAGGAGGTCTTTTCGACTTATTGAATACTTTCCTTGGCGGTTCGTTTAGCCGTGCCTCCATCTTTGCTTTGGGAATTATGCCGTATATCTCGGCTTCCATTGTGGTGCAGCTGCTTACTGTAGCCGTGCCCCATTTTGCCAAAATGCAAAAGGAAGGCGATAGTGGAAGAAAGAAATTAAATCAGTTTACCCGTGTTTTGACAATCGCTATTACGGCAGCTCAATCCTACGGATATCTTAGAACTACTATAAATGAAGAGGCACTCACCAATCCGGGCATGTTCTGGATGATTTCCTCAATTATCATTCTGATATCAGGCACTATGTTCTGTATGTGGCTGGGAGAGCGCATCACAGATAAAGGAATAGGGAACGGTATCAGTATGCTGATTATGATTGGTATTGTATCGAGATTCCCTGCTGCTATCTATCAAGAGATGGATGCCAAGGGCATGAATGGTGCACTTCTTTTTATTATTGAATTACTGGCTTTGTTCTTTGTGGTAGTTGGAGTTATAGCTCTTACACAAGCCACCAGACGTATTCCTGTACAGTATGCTAAACAAGTAGTGGGCAATAAGCTCTATGGAGGTAAAAGAGATTTTATTCCTTTGAAGCTTAACTCTGCCGGGGTAATGCCAATCATCTTTGCTCAGGCATTGATGTTTATTCCTCCCTTGTTGGCGGGTATATGGAGAGACAGCGATGTGGGTGCCTATGTAGGGTCTACTTTTGCTGACTTTACTTCATGGCAATACAATTTATTATTTGCTATCCTGATTCTGTTATTTACTTTTTTCTATACAGCGATCACTGTACCAAGTAATGACATTGCTGATAATTTGAAACGCAATGGTGGATTTGTTCCTGGAATAAAACCAGGAAAGCAAACCGCTGAGTTTATAGATGGTATTTTATCAAAAATCACTTTACCGGGTGCAATCTTACTTGCGGTAGTGGCAATTCTTCCTGCTTTTGCAGTAAGGGCTGGCGTTACACAAAATTTTGCTCATTTCTACGGGGGTACTTCTCTTTTGATTTTGGTGGGGGTAGTGTTAGACACACTCCAACAAATAGAGAGTTATCTGTTGATGAGGCATTATGAAGGAATGATGAAATCCGGAAGGGTGAAAGGACGTTCTCAGTTTGCTGCGGCTTAAGTTTAGATGGTCTATTACAAGACAGCGGACGATATTCAGATAATTAAAGAGGGAGCCCAGATTTTAGGGCAAGCCCATGGAGAGGTAGCCAGGCTGATTAGGCCGGGTATTAAAACAAAAGATCTGGATAAAGTTGCTGAAGAGTATATTAAGGATCATGGAGGCTCTCCTTCTTTTAAAGGATACAATGGCTTTCCGGCAGCCCTGTGTATTTCTGTCAATGAGACAGTGGTTCATGGGTTTCCAGGCCAGTACGAATTAAAAGAGACGGATATAATCTCTGTTGATTGTGGTGTTTATTATAAAGGCTTCCACAGCGACTCAGCTTATACTTACCCGTTGGAAGGTGTAGCTCAGGAAGTGCTTGATCTACTGGATCGAACTTATGACTCGCTTTATCTTGGTATAGAACAAGCTAAAGTTGGGAATAGAATCGGAGAGATCAGTTTTGCAATACAGAATTATGTGGAGCAATTCGGATATGGAGTGGTGAGAGAGTTGGTAGGTCACGGGGTAGGTAAAGACCTCCATGAAGATCCGGAAGTGCCCAATTATGGAAAGCGGGGAAGAGGGGCAAAGATTAAAGCGGGAATGGTGTTCGCCATTGAACCGATGATTAATCTGGGCACCAAAAGTGTAGTTCAGGAAAGTGATGGATGGACCATACGAACTGCTGACAGAAAACCATCGGCTCATTTTGAGCATACAGTGGTGGTATTGGAAGATAAAACAGAAGTCTTAACGACTCATAAGTATATAGAAGAAAATTATAAGTATAAGTGGCGAAACAAAAGTCGATAGAGCAAGACGGTACCATTTTGGAGGCGTTGTCCAATGCGATGTTTCGTGTTCAATTGGAAAACGGCCACGAGGTACTGGCACATATTTCAGGAAAAATGAGGATGCACTACATCCGCATTCTACCTGGAGACAAAGTGAAGCTTGAAATGTCGCCTTATGATTTAACAAAGGGGAGAATAACATTTAGGTATAAATAGTAGAAAGTAAATATTGTGCATTTAGTCATAGACTGAGTGCCAAAGACCAAGATTATGAAAGTAAGAGCATCCATAAAGAAACGCAGTGCCGATTGCAAGATCATAAGGCGCAACGGCAAATTGTATGTGATTAACAAAAAGAATCCGAGATTTAAACAAAGACAAGGATAATTATGGCACGTATTGCAGGTGTAGATATTCCCGATAACAAAAGAGGTGAGATTAGCTTGACCTACATCTATGGTATTGGCCGTAGATCAGCTCAAAAGATTCTTGCTCAGGCAAATGTGGAGTTAGATAAAAAGGTTAAGGATTGGAATGACGATGAGTCTAATGTAATCCGTGCCCTTATTTCAGAGCAATTCAAAATCGAAGGTGTACTTAAATCTGAAGTTCAGCTAAGCATTAAGCGACTCATGGACATCGGATGTTACCGAGGCCTTAGGCACCGTAAAGGATTGCCGGTAAGAGGTCAGGGAACAAAAAATAACGCACGCACACGCAAAGGAAAGCGTAAGACCGTAGCGAATAAGAAAAAAGCAGTTAAAGGATAATAAATAAACACTTTTCAAATGGCTCAGGCAGAAAAGAAAAAAGATAAGAGTAAAAAGCGGGTTGTGACTGTAGAAACTACTGGTCAAATACATATCCAGGCTACATTTAACAACATCATCATTTCCATTACCAACATGGCGGGTCAGGTGGTATCCTGGGCGTCTGCAGGAAAAATGGGTTTTAAAGGTTCCAAAAAGAATACTCCCTATGCAGCGCAAACTGCAGCACAGGAATGTGGCACCAAAGCCTATGAGTTAGGAATGCGCAAAGCCGAGGTTTTTGTAAAGGGCCCGGGGTCTGGTCGTGAGTCTGCAATTCGTACACTTCAGGGTGTGGGCATTGAAATATCCACCATCCGTGATGTCACTCCATTGCCTCACAATGGCTGCCGTCCACCAAAGAAAAGAAGAGTTTAATTAATAGAGCATAATCTAGCCATGGCAAGATATACAGGTCCTAAAACAAAGATTTCAAGAAGGTTCAATGAACCTATTCTGGGTGACAGCAAAGCGCTTCAAAAGAAGGCTTATCCTCCCGGCCAACATGGCAAGGGTAAAAGGCGTAAGCTTTCTGAATATGCTATCCAGCTCGCGGAGAAGCAAAAAGCCAAATACATCTATGGTGTTTTGGAAAAACAGTTTGAAAATATATTTGACAAGGCTGCACGTAAGAGCGGTGTTACCGGATCAGTATTACTTCAATTGTTGGAGTCAAGATTGGACAATACGGTATATCGTTTAGGCATAGCAACTACACGCAGGGCGGCACGTCAATTGGTTGTGCATAAGCACATTCTGGTAAACGGAGAAGTTGTGAATATCCCATCTTACACACTGCGCCCTGGAGAAACCATTGAAGTAAGAGAAAAATCAAAATCTTTGGAAACAATTACAGACAGTCTGGCCACCCATTCTACCAAAAGACACAGTTGGTTAGAGTGGAATGGATCAGAAATGGTGGGTAAGTTAATTACCCTTCCGCCTCGTGAAGATATTCCTGAGAATATTAATGAGCAGTTGATTGTCGAATTGTACTCCAAGTAATATTTAACATTAAATTTAAATTACCTATGTCAATATTAGCATTTCAAATGCCAGAAAAGGTTGTAATGGAAAAGTCTGATGATTTTCGCGGTCTTTTTACATTCAAACCGCTGGAAAGAGGATACGGGGTAACGATTGGTAATGCATTGAGAAGGATACTTCTTTCTTCATTGGAAGGATATGCCATTACAGGTATTAAAATTCCTGGTGTATTGCATGAGTTCTCTACAATAGAAGGTGTAGTGGAAGATGTTTCAGAGATTATTTTGAACCTGAAACAGGTTCGGTTGAAAAAGAATACTGATAATTTCGAAAGCAAAATCACCGTAAACATCAAGAAGCAGAAGCAATTTACTGCTCGCGATATCGCAAAATTTACTTCTGGTTTTGATGTGTTGAACCCTGATCATGTAATCTGTAACCTGGACGAGTCCACACAATTTGAGATTGAGTTGACAGTAGAAAAGGGTCGCGGATACCTACCTGCTGAGGAGAACAAACCTACAGAGCAATTGTTTGGATTTATTCCTATAGATGCCATTTTCACTCCTGTGAAAAACGTGAAATACAGCGTTGAGAATACACGTGTAGAGCAAAAGACCGACTATGAGAAGTTGGTTATTGATATTGAGACTGACGGTTCCATTCACCCTGAAAAGGCGTTAGAAGGTGCAGCCTTTATTTTAATTCAACATTTCCGTCTGTTTTCTGATAAGTCTATCGAATTGGAGACAGGTAAGGATAGTGAAATTGAGCAGGTGGATGAAGAAATGCTTCACATGAGAAAACTGTTGAAGACCGCATTGCATGATTTAGACCTTTCAGTACGCGCATATAACTGTCTGAAGGCAGCTGATGTGAAGTCATTGGGAGATCTTGTAAGACTTGAGATTTCAGACATGATGAAGTTTAGAAACTTTGGAAAAAAATCACTGGCTGAATTAGAGCAATTGGTAGCAGAAAAGAGCCTTACCTTTGGTATGGATCTCGCAAAATATAAATTAGAAGAGGACTAATGAGACACGGGAAGAAAATTAATCACCTTGGCCGCAAGGCGTCCCATCGCCACGCATTGCTTTCCAATATGGCATCGTCACTAATTCTTAATAAAAGAATTACGACTACCGTTGCTAAAGCAAAAGCATTGAGAAAATATGTGGAGCCATTGCTTACTAAATCAAAGACTGACAGCACCCATTCACGCAGAACTGTTTTTGCTTATTTGCAAAATAAGGAGAGCGTGTCTATGTTATTTGGTGAAGTAGCATCACGCATTGCGGATCGTCCTGGAGGATACACCAGAATTATTAAATTTGGTGATGTGCGCCATGGTGATAACGCTGAAATGTGCCTAATGGAATTGGTGGATTTTAATGATATCTACAAAAAAGACGGTGCTGAGAAGAAAACCAAAACAAGGAGAAGCCGCAGATCAAAGAAATCTGATGGTGCATCTGATGATGCTACAGAAGTAGAAGCAGCTGCTTCAGGAACGTCTGAAACTAAAGAAAAGCCTAAGAAGGCAGCAAAGAAAGCACCGAAGAAGACCACTAACCTGCCTGCTGGCAAGGCAGAAAAGAAAGACGAAGAGTAGTGGTTTATTCAAATAATACCGAAAAGGGATCAGTTGTCATTACTGATCCCTTTTTTTATGTCTTGTCAATTGATCGGGAAATTTTATGTGAGATATCCCAAGATCAAATTCGAAACGGGTTATTTTTGTCAAACCAAACCGCAAAATGAACTCAACCAGCAAAGCATACTTACTTTTAGCAGACGGACTTTTAATAGAAGGAAAGGCAATAGGAAAAAAGGGCACTTCAGGAGGAGAAATTTGCTTTAATACAGGAATGACGGGCTATCAGGAAATATATACAGACCCCTCTTACTATGGCCAGATTGTAGTAAATACGACTGCGCACATCGGAAATTACGGTTCTTTAGATATAGAACAGGAGTCTGATGGTCCAAAAATAAAAGGTTTAGTGGTCAATGAATTTTCGAATGATTACAGCAGGAAAACAGCTTCCGAGAGTCTTCAGTCCTATTTGGAAAAAAACAAAGTGGTGGGTATTTCAGATGTGGATACACGCATGCTGGTGCGTCATATTCGCAGCAAAGGAGCCATGAATGCAATTATTTCGTCAGAACTAAGCCCTGAAGAACTAAAGAAAGAACTGAATAATATACCATCTATGGATGGACTGGAATTGGCCTCAGCAGTGAGTACAAAGAAGCCGTACTTTGTTGGCAATGCTAATTCATCCTATAAGGTAGCCGTACTTGACGTAGGTGTAAAAAAAAGTATTCTAACCAATTTGTCGGCACGAGGATACTATCTGCAGGTGTTTCCCGCTAAAACGTCCTATGTTGAAATGGAGAAGTGGGACCCTGATGGATATTTTGTCTCTAACGGACCGGGTGACCCTGCCACTATGAATTATGCCATTATTGCCGTTAAGGAAATGATGAATTCTGGTAAACCTCTTTTTGGAATTTGCCTGGGGCATCAGTTGTTGGCATTGGCCAATGATATTTCTACCTACAAAATGCACAATGGCCATCGTGGTCTGAATCATCCGGTAAAAAATTTAATTACTGGTTTGGGCGAAATGACCTCTCAGAATCATGGCTTTGCTGTGAGTGAAAAGGATATTGAGAAAAATAAAAATGTAGAAGTCACACATATTCATCTCAATGACAAAACGATTATGGGATTGAGTGTAAAATCTAAAAATGCATTTTCAGTTCAATACCACCCTGAGGCATCCCCTGGTCCTCACGATTCTAGGTATTTGTTTGATCAGTTTGTTGATATGATTAAACAAAATCAAGTTTCTGAGGTTGATTCTGAAAAGAGATTTTAGGATTTAAGATTTGAAACCCAATGGATAAGCAAGAATTAATTAGAAGAACTCGAGAATTCGCCAAAAGAGTATTTAAGTTATTGGAAAGACTTCCCCGAGGTCAAGCCTCCCAAGTAATTACATATCAACTCATGAAATCGTCCTCCTCAGTAGCTGCCAACTACAGAGCGGTAATTCGGGCAAAGTCACCTAATGATTTCAGAAACAAAATAAAGATTGTCTTAGAAGAGGCCGATGAGAGCAATTTTTGGCTAACATTTATTGCAGATGTTGAACTGTTGCCCGTTGAAGACAAAGAACTTACTTTGCTGACTAAGGAATCAGATGAACTAACCGCAATTTTTGCAGCTTCACTTAAAACCTTGAACAAGTCAAATCTAAAATCCCGGAAATCTTAAATCTTAGATCGAATGAGCTTAATTGAAAGTATCCATGCCCGCCAAATTTTAGACAGCCGCGGCAACCCCACCATTGAAGTTGATGTAATCACTGAATCCGGAGCTTTTGGAAGAGCAGCCGTTCCATCGGGAGCATCCACAGGTACACATGAAGCGGTAGAACTTCGTGACGGCAACAAGAAGTTGTATATGGGCAAAGGTGTGCTCAAGGCGGTGAAGAATGTCAATGAAATAATTGCTGAAGAGATCGTGGGATTTGATGTTGATGATCAAAACCTGGTGGATAAAATCATGATAGAGGTTGATGGTACCAAAAACAAAAGCAAGTTGGGCGCCAATGCCATATTAGGAACTTCACTTGCGGTAGCCAAGGCTGCTGCGATGGAATCTGGCCAATCTTTGTTTCGCTATATCGGTGGAGTAAATGCAAATACATTGCCTGTTCCGATGATGAATATTTTGAATGGCGGTAGCCATGCTGATAACTCCATCGACTTTCAGGAATTCATGGTGATGCCTGTAAAAGCAGATACATTTTCTGAAGCTTTGAGAATGGGTACGGAAGTATTCCATCATTTGAAGAAAGTACTTCACGATAAGGGTTTGTCGACAAATGTGGGAGATGAGGGAGGTTTTGCCCCCAATATTACCAGCAATGAAGAGGCAATAGAGGTAGTGTTAAAAGCCATTGAAAAGGCAGGCTACCAACCAGGTATTGATATTTATATTGCGATGGATGCGGCTGCTTCTGAATTTTATGACAAAAAATCAAAGACCTACCACTTCAAAAAGTCTTCCGGAAAGAAATTGAAATCGGAAGAGATGGTAGAGTATTGGGCCAAGTGGTCCAGGAAGTACCCAATTATTTCCATTGAAGATGGTATGGATGAGAACGATTGGACAGGATGGAAACAACTGACAGCCAAGTTGGGTGCTCAGGTGCAGTTGGTAGGAGATGACATATTTGTCACCAATGTAGATTTCCTTCAAAAAGGAATAGATCAGGGAGTAGCCAATTCCATTCTGGTAAAAGTAAATCAGATAGGAACGCTTACAGAAACCATTAATGCAGTAAATCTGGCCAAACAAAACAAATACAAATGTGTAATGTCTCATCGTTCCGGGGAAACAGAAGACAGTACCATCGCAGATTTGGCAGTAGCCTTAAATACAGGGCAAATCAAAACCGGATCCGCCTCCCGCTCTGATCGCATGGCCAAGTACAACCAACTGCTTCGCATTGAAGAAGAGTTGGGAGAGACGGCTTATTTTCCGGGGGTAAGGTTTTAGTTACACTAAACCATTTCTATAGAAAATGAACAAAGAATAGCTTCTGCTGGCTTTTCTTCGCTATTAATACATATCCTTAGACCCAGAGAATATTCTAGCGTTATCAACAAACACCCGTTGGGATAGAAAGAGGATTAAAAATGTGGATTGAAAATGTTAACTTTGAGTAAGTAAATATTAGAAGATATGGATATCGCAGTAAAGAAAATGGAGCTTATTGAATGGTTAGTCAGACTGCAAGACGAGAAGCTTATTCAGCGCATAGAAATTTTAAAGAAAGGATCAGTAAAGGAAGCGTATGAACAGAGGGCGCCAAGGACAGATGAAGAGCTACAAACGAAATTAGACCAATCAGAAAAAGATATCAGTTCTGGTAGAGTCCACTCACAGCAAGAGGTGGAAGATTATTTTAAAAATAGATTTAGTAAGTGAAGAAAGCGCGAGTGATCTGGTCAACAGAAGCCCTTGTTGACATGGAAGTAATCTATGATTTTATTGCAGAGAAATCACAGCCATCAGCTCAGGAGATTATTGAAAAATTGTTGAGCGGAACCAACCAACTGGAAGCTTTTCCAGAATTAGGAGCCAGACATGAATCAATAAGAACTAAAAACAAGGGTTATCGCTACCTGGTAGAAGGAAACTACAAATAATTTACAGTTATCAACCAGAGAATCAGAATGTGTTCATCGAAGTAATCTTTGATACGCCCTACGATCCTGAGAAGTTAAAAGTTTAATACCTCCAAGTCCACGCTAAGCTATTCTTACCTATCCATAAAAGAACCATTCCGTGCAACCAAGAAAAGAATTCAAACGCCCTCCTAAAAAATATGCCCCAAAGGGACTTAAAATTCTTTTCGAAGATCGGGATATTTTGGTAGTGGATAAAATTAATGGACTTCTTACCATCAGCAGCGCGGGAGAAAAGGAAAATACGGCCCACTTCATTTTAAATGACTATGTGCAAAAAGGAAATCCCAAATCCAGGAACAGAGTGTACATCGTCCATCGGCTCGATAAAGATACTTCCGGAGTTTTGCTCTTTGCCAAAAGTGAAAAAGCCAAGCGCTATTTACAAGACAATTGGGGAAGCTTCACAAAAATGTATACAGCTATTGTTCATGGAATATTGGAGGAAAAGGAAGGAGTGATCTCCACCTATTTGGTTGAAAACAAGGCATTTAAGGTGTATTCAGTAGACGACCCTAAAGAAGGAAAGTTGGCGGAAACAGGAGTTAAAGTATTGAAGGAGTCAGATAAATTTAGCTTATTGGCCATTCAGCTTTATACCGGAAGAAAACATCAAATTCGGGTTCACCTCTCTGAAATGGGATACCCTGTGGCAGGTGATAAGGTGTATGGCAATAAGGACAAAGGAATTAAGAGACTTGCGCTTCATGCTTCTTCCATTACCATTTCACATCCGTTTACAAAGGAGAAAATGACCTTTGAGGCACCCCTGCCGGCTTACTTTAGATCGATTATGAAGGAGTAATTCGCGGAAATGGTTATTTTCTATTCATTTTTTGGTTTTCCTGATTATCTTAAGCAAAACGCCACATTTTGAGGCTTTTTGCGACAAAAATAATTGTCACCAACTTTAAGTATTCATTCCCGGAATTATTTTAATTTTACTAAGACCTGTTTCGTTAGGATTATTTTTTCCTGATTGAATGTGTTGTAGGCCTACCAGTTGCACGGAAAAAATAGCGGTTATTTTTGAATGATAAAAGGTAAAACCTTTTGCATTGAAATAAATCTCTCAACTTCTATTTTACACAAACTATGAAAACAAAAAATCATTATGCTGCCAATATTTTGGCACTTGCTCTACTGATGTTGCCTTTTGGATGTACACAGGAACCCACCGATGTAACCACTGTAATTAAGGAGGCCAACCAACACTTCATGGCTGCTTACAAAAGCGCAGATTTAAAGACGCTCTCTCTTTTGTATACGGAAGACGCCAGGTTGTTTCCGGCAAACAGTGAAATGGTTGTCGGCAGAGAAAACATTGAAAAATTTTGGAATGGTGTTATGGGCATGGGCATAAAACGTGCTGAACTCCAAACCGTATCAGCAGAAGCGATCGGCAATTCTGCGGTGGAAGAGGGAAATTATAAACTATATGGAAATGATGATGTGATACTTGATCAAGGTAAATATATAGTTCGTTGGAAAAAAGAGGGAGGACAATGGAAACTGCATCAGGATATTTGGAATACTAATAACCCAGCACCAATTATACGTGGAGTTGAAAACGATTCAATTTGGATTTTTGTGAATAATGTACTGCCCAATAAGGTAAAACAGTTTGAGGATTATAATTATAATTATCTTATGCCTGCAGCCAAAAAGAATTTTCCGGCATATGGCTCTGTTAGGATATTGCGACCTGCAAAGGCCAACGGTGACGGCACCTTCTCCTATATTTACTTGATGGATCCGGCTGTTAAAGGCGCTGGTTATAATATGATGCCAATTCTTACCACCGAATTTGGTGAGGCGAAAGCCAAGGAACTTTATAAAATGTTCGAAGATTGCCTAAAAGATAAAAAACAGATGACCTACAAGTCAGTCCAAACAAAATGGTGATGTAGCTCATCAAATCCTTAGGATTACGACACCTTGTTATGTCCTAAGGATTTGTATCTTTTCGGGCTTAGGGTCGATTAGCTATGATAAACCCTTGACGCAGTAATTAATCCATCATTAACTTCAAGCGTTTCTCCAACTCTAAGGTCTTCCTCGTTCTCCACCTGCCTGATGTATTCCATGAATACCCTGTTCTCATGAGAAATAAGGTGAAGTACTTTGTATTGAAGGGATGGCAGTCGTTCAAAAGCTTCCTGCCACCAGTTGCGCAAGGCATCCTTCCCTTTTATTACACCTAATGTGTCAGGCCATTGCAATCTCAATTTAGGACTGTAATGCTCTGCCTCATCATGGTAAAGCTTCAATAATTTTTCAAGATCATGTTGATTAAAGGCCTCAAACCAATCCAGTGCGATTCTATTCAATTCATTATTGGTCATTTCTTATTCAGATAAGGGAGAACAAAAGTAATGGATTGACTCGAAGTAAGTTAGTAAATTGGCAGGTATCATCAGTATCAATTCGAATAAATTGAAGCTATTAAAGACGCAATATCAGGATATCCTTCAAATACTTGCTGAGTTAAAAATCCCTCTTGAGAACCTTTCATTGGTTAAGACAAAAGGAAAAATAAGAGTAATCGTAACTGGATTTGATCCATATTTTGAATTTTTTAGGAGAAAGTCTGTTTCCTTAACTCAGGAGGTACATCAATGGAAAGAGTTGGAGCATTATGAATTAAATGTTTCAGGAAAACTCCATCATGTACCGCCTTGGTCTGATGTAGTTTTAGCCTTGAGGGCCTGGCTAAAAGACCAGACAAATACTTCCTAAGCCCTTTGCGCTGTGTCTCAAAATCGAAATGACCCTCCCAACATGGGACATTTTTGAGTAAAAGCATAATTCTCCTCACATTCACTCAACAGCAAAAAAATGCCTATTTGAGCTTAAAAACCTACTTTTTAAGGTGATGTATCTTTTTGCCATTTCTTTTGAATGCTTTTTGCCAGGTAATATCAGTTAAGAGATCAAAAGAATTTGACCATGATTCTGCTACTCGTTTTTATCGTAATAATAGTGGTAACGCTATTGATAATTTTTGGCCTGCCGGGTTCACCAAATAAATTGGCATGGAAACTCTCAGGGGTTTGGGCCAATCAATCTGATACCCTTCAAATTATGATTCATGAGCAGGATGCCTGCCTTCATGGGCACGTGGTGTCAGCTGATGTGCGAGAAAGCAATAGCAAAATTGTGATTGGTAAAATGGTAGTGAATAAGGTAAAGCTTAAGTCAGCGTGGAGTTGGAGCACGGGCAAATACATTGACCCGTATACCATGGAAGAATTTGACTTTAAAATTAAACTAAAAGGAAGTGACAGGCTAAAAGTTTGTTATCTGGAGAACCAAAATTTAGTCCGAAAGGAAGAATGGAGATTGCTCAACCCGTTCTGATAAAAAATTGATAAGCATTAAAATTATGGAAACATATTATCCTATACTGTATCTCATTGTATCCTTTGCAATAGCTATATTTTCTTTACTACTTGTTTTTAAGCTAAGAAATTCAAAAGCTAAGCTGGAATCACGACTCACAGGAATCTGGGTGAATGAAACACAGTCTAAGCGTATACTCCTCCATCATATTGATTCTGTATTTCATGGTGATATCATTTGGATCAATTCAATCCAAGGCAACCAACAGCATATGCTTGGTACCAGGATGATCAAAGGGCTGGCTCTAAAAACCATTGCGCAGGGAAGTACCGGAATCTATATTGACCCTAATAATGGCGAAGAATTACCTTTTCGCATATGGTTTAAGGGGAACGGAAGGTTAAAAATGGCTTTAATTACCAAAGTAAATGGGAGAGAAAAGGTGGTGAAAGAGGAGCGATGGTACCAACTCCAGGAGAATTGATCCTTCCATAAAGCTGGAGTATTGTGTGAATTTACACTGAATTCCCTATCTTCGTGAAACTATTTTTTAAACAATGTTAAAAAAGCTACGTCCTGTTTTTAAGAATTTCTACTTTCTTACGGGCTTTTTCTTTTTGGTTTGGATGATTTTTGTGGACTCGAATGACCTGATTACTCGTTTTGGAATGGGTGCCAAACTTCGTGCGTTGCAAGGTGAAAAAGAGTACTATGAAACTAAAATTCTCGAAGTAGAAAAAGACAGAAACGAATTAATGACAAACAAAGAGCTTTTAGAGAAATTTGCTCGTGAAAAGTACTTGATGAAAAAGGAGACGGAGGATTTGTTTATCATTCAAGTTAAAGAATAATTCGATGAAGACTTCCTGGCTAATAGTATGTATCCTCTCGCTTTCAAGTGTAGCATTTGCCCAGCGTGAGATTGATGAAAGAGCAGGATGGGGGCTTAAAGATCGGCTTTATGTTGGTGGTGGTTTTGGCTTGAATGGAGGTAACGACTCATACGGCAATCGCTATTTCTATATTGGTCTTAATCCCATAATAGGCTATATGATCACACCTCAGTTTTCCGGAGGTCTTGGTTTACAATGGCAACACTATTCCTATCCAGACTATAATTCGAAAATTGATCAATATGGAGTGAGTCCTTTTTTGAGGTATAATTTTGGTCAATTGTTTGCCTATACAGAGTATAATGTATTGAATACACCTACCTTGTATAATACCGAAAGAAAGAATTTTGATCGATTCCTTATGGGACTGGGTTATTCCCAACCACTGGGTAGACGGGGTTCACTTAATGCCATGGCATTGTATGATGTGATCTACTCCAATACAGAGCGAGCCTTTGCATCTCCATGGGTGTTCAGGGTATATTTTTCTTTTTAGAAAGGCACCTGGAGTTTATTCGCAATTTCTTTTAGATCTTCTACTACCCTTTCATTAAGGTGAATTCCTTCTTTTAATCTGATTACTTCCTGCTCGCGTTCAGGATCTCCCGGTATAATTACTTTCTCTTGACCTGGCACAGTCTGTGCGCTTCGAAAGCGAGTAATCCAATTATCCATGTGTTTCTTAAAGTCTTCCTTAGGTCGAAAGGCATCCACACGCATCGCACCTACAAAATGGCCTATTCCTTCACCTACGGGATCGGAGGGAGGCGCAAGAAAACTTACAAATGGAGGTACCCAGGGACCATAATTGGCTCCAGAGAGTACGCCCGAAAATATATCGACCCAGGCACCCAGGCTAAATCCCTTATGACTGCCATGCTCTCGGTCACTACCTAAAGGAATGAGTGAACCACCCTCTTTCACACCATGAGCATTTGTGGTAGGCTTGCCTTCTTTGGTTTGCACCCACCCTATAGGGGCATTTTCATTCTTGCGTTGAAGCATTTCCAACTTCCCATTGGCGGCAGTAGTGGTAGCAAAATCGGCAACAAAAGGCGGTTGTTCACCTGCAGGAATAGCGATGCAAATGGGGTTTGTACCCAACAGTCGTTCAGTAGAAAATGTAGGGGCTACCAAAGGACTGGCATTGGTCATTGACATCCCAATCATATCATGGGGCAATGCCATCATAGAATGATATCCTGCTATCCCAAAATGGTTGGAATTCTTAACAGCCACCCAGCCTGTACCACATATTTTTGCCTTTTCTATGGCAATATTCATGGCTCTTGGTGCCACCACCAATCCAAGGCCTCTGTCACCATCCAGTACTGCTGTGCTGGGGGTTTCATGTGTAATTTTAGTAACTGGTTTTGCGTTAATCCTACCGGCTTCCCATAGCCTTACGTATCCGCTTAATCTCGCAACTCCGTGTGAGTCGATGCCACGAAGGTCAGATCGAAGGAGTACATCGGAGGCGAGTAACGCATCCTGTTCGGAACATCCCATTTTTATGAATATGTTATAGGCAAAATCCCTGAGTGCCTTTTCGGTATATAAATTGTTCATAGTAGATTAAAGTGTTCTTTTGTGCCAAATTCGAACGTTAAAGTCATAATATGTTTTTTGTAAAATAAATCGTTTGAATTATGGAAATTGAATGATGATTGCATCTCAATGACAAACAATAGATGATATGAAGAGGACAAATTTAATGATAACAATGGTTTTTGGTTTTTTTATCTCCTATGGTCAGGCAGAAAAATCAATTGACTCTAAAATTACGAATGTTACGGTCTTTTTGAATAAAGCGCAGGTAACCCGGGAGGTGAAGACTCGAATTGAGGCTGGTAAGGCAGACTTAATACTTTCTGGTTTGACTTCTCAACTTGATCCTGCCAGCATACAGGTGACAGGTAAGGGTGGTTTTTTGATCATGGGCATTCGTCACCAACAAAATTACCTTAATGAATTTAATGTGCCGGCAAAACTGAAGACACTGAAGGACTCATTGGCATACTATCAGAGAAATTTGAGCTTGGAACAAAGTCAAAAAGAAATCCTTAACAAGGAAGAACAAATGCTTTTGAGTAATCAAAAAATTGGTGGGACAAACCAAAACCTGACCGTGGCGGAGCTGAAGGCAATGGCGGATTTTTACAGATCGAGATTAGGGGAAATTGTAAACAACCGGATGAAGCAAGATGAAAAAATTAAATCTATTAATGAGTACATCTTGCGTTTGCAAAAACAAATCAATAGCGAGAGCGAATTGTATAGTAAAAACACCAGTGAGATTGTAATAAGTGTGTCTGCCAATTCAGCCACGGCAGCTACCTTGGAGGTAAATTATGTGGTTGCCAATGCAGGGTGGTATCCTATCTATGATCTGAGAGCAGTGAATACCAAATCACCCGTGCAGCTTAACTATAAAGCGAATGTATTTCAAAGAACAGGAGAGGAGTGGAAAAACGTGAATCTTATACTATCTACAGCCAACCCTAATCAAAGTGGTTTGAAGCCTGAGCTTTATCCCTGGTATCTTGATTTTTACAATCCAGCCCTTTATGGTCAATACAATAAAAAAGCGCTTGGAAGAGGCGCGCCTGGTATACAATCGGAAAAAATGGAAGTGGACATGGCAATAGCTGATGAAGGACCAGCGCAATCAATGGCTGAGTGGGTGAATACGGTACAAACTTCGTTGAATACAGAGTTTCAGATTGCCTTTCCTTACACTGTTGAGTCCTCTTCGAAGCCAACGCTGGTTGACATTCAAAGCCATGAAGTGAAAGCAGAATATGCATACTCCGTAGTTCCTAAGCTGGACGGTGACGCATTTCTAATTGCAAAAGCAACCGGTTGGGAAGATTTTAGTTTGCTGTCAGGTGAGGCCAATATCTTTTTTGAGGGAACATTTGTAGGAAAAACATTTATCGATCCTAATTCTATAAAAGATACGCTCGCGGTCTCTTTGGGTAGGGATAAAAGAATTGTGGTAAAGAGGGAGGAGTTAAAAGACCTGACTTCTAAAAAACTGATTGGCGCCAATAAAAAGGAGGAGCACAGTTGGGAAATTTCTGTTCGCAATACCAAAACGGAACCAATTACAATTACTGTAGAAGATCAACTGCCGGTGTCAAAGAATAAGGACATAGAAGTAACTGCCATTAACACAGGAGGCGCAAAATTTGATCTGGTGTCTGGTAAGCTTACCTGGAAATTAGTTCTGCAGCCCAACGAAACAAAAAAAATGGTGTATCGCTACGAGATAAAGTATCCTAAAGACAAACAAATTACCGGATTATAAATTCATTCACCCTGGAGGTCTGTTACAATTTGTAATGGGCCTCCATAATGTCTGATAGAACCCCTTCTTTCAATGCGTAACTCGACACTCGGATTTGGTCAAACGAATAACGATTGATCAGATAGTCGATCAGACTACAAGCCACCACAATCATGTCTACACGCAATTCAATCATTCCTGGTATTAGCATGCGAGCCGCCCTGTCTTTAGCAATTAATAGTTTATAGGTCTCGTAAAAGCCGGCAAAGGAGAGTGGGGTTTCAGTGGCATTGGGGTCCCTTGTGATGCCCTGCCTGATACAATAAATATCGCTGAGTGTATCAAAAGTACCGGATGACCCCACTAACGTTTTTGGCTGGTGTAAGTGAAGAGCCGAGAATAGATTTTTGAGATTACATTCAAAATGCTGATGTAATGCTTTAAGATCTTCTTCTTTGATAGGATCATGCTTGTGGTATTCTTCTAACAGACGCTGAGCACCTATTTCAATGCTTTGCTTCCAGAATATTTCACTTTCATTCCCAATTATAAATTCTACGCTTCCCCCACCAATATCCACTATTAAAGATTTTTTTTTACCTAAACGGATGGCTGATCTTACACCTAAATAGATCAACCTGGCCTCCTCATCACCGGATATTAATTTCACATCTATACCGGTTATTTCTTTTATTCTACGAATTATGGCGGTTTGATTGCGGGCATTGCGGAGTGCACTGGTTCCGTAGGCAAATACTTTTTTGGCCTTCATTAGTTGAATAGAAGTGCTGAATCCTGACAAGGTGTGCAAGGCTCTTTGTAAAGCTTCATCAGTAATTACACCTTCGTTTATGCCTCTCTCTCCCAATTTCACAGCCTGTCGTTCGCGATGGACGAGTCGGTATGCATCTCCTTCGATATCTACAATCAGCAGGTGGAAAGTATTGGTACCTAAATCTACTATGGCAATTCGGCTCTCCATTTTTGTTATAAGGAGCCAAATATACCTTTTTGAGATTAGTTTTGTTGATCAGTGACCAGCAAAGGTCAGACGCATTTTCTTTTCAATTTAAACTCATTTTCTTCGGTTTTGATGAAGCTGTCACATCAAGTGGCAGTTTCTTTTTTGTCGATAAATTATTTGAATAGAGCGTCTTGGGCTATTGTTTTGCCTATATTTCGAGTCGAATTCTATCAATTTTAAACCAATGGCTAAGCGAAAAGTTGACTCTGAGGAACTGGGCAAAAAGTTTGATGAGTTGCACCGGAAAAATCAGGAATCACTACTGGGCGGTGGAGAAAAACGAATTGAACAGCAGCATGCAAGAAATAAATTAACAGCTCGCGAACGCGTTCATTTGCTAATGGACGAAGGGTCATTTGAGGAGTTGGGTAAGTTTGTTATGCATCGATGCAAGGATTTTGGGTTGGACAAGGAATATTATCTGGGCGATGGTGTGGTGACCGGCTACGGTACTGTTAATGGCAGACTCGTTTATATTTTCTCACAGGACTTTACCGTGTTTGGCGGATCGCTTTCAGAGACACATGCAGAAAAAATTGTGAAAGTAATGGAGTTGGCCATGCAAAATGGCGCGCCACTAATTGGCCTGAATGATTCGGGAGGTGCCCGGATTCAGGAAGGGGTGGTATCATTGGGCGGGTATGCAGATATTTTTTATCGCAACGTGATGGCATCGGGAGTTATTCCGCAGATATCGGCTATCATGGGGCCCTGTGCGGGTGGGGCGGTGTATTCACCTGCTATGACCGATTTTATTTTTATGGTGGAAAATACTTCATTCATGTTTGTGACGGGCCCCAACGTTGTAAAAACCGTAACGCATGAAAATGTAACAGCGGAAGAATTGGGAGGAGCAAGTGCACACAGTATGAAAAGTGGGGTAACACATTTTGCGTCTGCCAACGAAATGGAATGTATCAATCAGATCAAACAGATTTTGAGTTACATGCCACAGAATTGCGAGGAGAATGCACCTCGCCTTGATTACACCCCCTCGGATGAGGCCAGAGAACAACTGAACAGTATCATTCCTGACAATCCAAATCAGCCGTACGATATGCGAGAAGTGATTGAGGGAATCGTAGATGCTGAAACCTTCTTTGAAGCACATAAGAATTTTGCAGAGAATATTGTCGTGGGCTTTGCACGAATTGCCGGAAGGAGTATTGGTATAGTAGGCAATCAGCCGGCCTCCCTGGCAGGTGTATTGGATATCGATGCCAGTGTAAAGGGCGCCAGATTTGTTCGTTTCTGCGATTGCTTTAACATTCCGTTGTTGGTGCTGGAAGATGTTCCTGGATTTCTGCCAGGTACTGATCAGGAGTGGAATGCGATTATTACAAATGGCGCGAAACTATTGTATGCATTTTCAGAAGCCACCGTGCCGCGTATTACAGTGATTACCCGAAAGGCATATGGTGGCGCTTATGATGTGATGAACTCTAAACATATAGGGGCAGACTTGAACTATGCATGGCCAACAGCAGAAATTGCCGTAATGGGAGCCAAAGGAGCTGCGGAAATTATCTTCAAAAGAGAAATTGCTGATGCGGAGGATTCGGAAGCAAAGCTGAACGAGAAAGTAGACGAGTATACCCGAAAGTTTGCCAACCCATATAGGGCAGCCCATCGCGGATATATTGATGAAGTGATTTATCCGGATCAAACCAGAGAAAAATTGATTCGGGCCTTTCAGATGTTAGAAAATAAAGTGGCTAAATTGCCTAAGAAGAAACACGGAAACATTCCGTTGTGACACTGATGCTAATTTTTGACAGTTGTCGACTTTCAATTTTTAGCGGAACTGATTTTAATATTATATATAATTACATAATAAGAACTGATCATGGACAAGAAGAGTAAAAAATTTCTATTTGATTATTTAAATAATGCGTCTCCCACAGGATTTGAACACACAGGTCAACAGATATGGTTGGACTACATCAAACCGTATACCGATGAATACATGGTGGATGTGTATGGGACTGCAGTGGGGGTTATCAATTCGAAAGGAAAATATAAAGTGGTGATCGAGGCACACGCGGATGAAATTTCCTGGTTTGTAAATTACATTACACCGGAGGGATATATCTATGTCAGAAGAAATGGGGGATCAGATCATCAGATAGCTCCATCCATGCGTGTGAATATTCATACTGAAAAAGGAATTGTGAAAGGCGTATTTGGCTGGCCCGCCATTCACGTTCGTGATAATACCAAGGAAGAAACGCCTACTCTCAAAAATATTTTTATTGATATTGGATGTGAGTCTAAAAAGGAAGTAGAGGGGTTGGGTGTGCACGTAGGTTGTGTGATTACCTTCGAGGATGAGCTTATGGAGTTAAATAAAAATTATTTGACTGGTCGTGCATTGGACAATCGCATGGGAGGCTTCATGATTGCTGAGGTAGCGCGTAGGATCAAAGAAAGTAAGAAGAAACTTCCTTTCTGTTTGTATGTGGTTAATTCGGTGCAAGAAGAAATAGGCTTACGTGGTGCGGAGATGATTTCCAGGAGGTTAAAACCAGACTTAGCCATTTGTACAGATGTAACTCACGATACAGGCTCGCCTATGTACAACAAAAAAGAAAGTGGGGATTTAAAGTGTGGTGACGGTCCTGTATTGTGCTATGGCCCTGCGGTTCAGAACAATGTTTTAAAAGCAATTATTAAAACAGCTGAAAAGAAAAAGATTCCATTCCAACGTCAGGCGGTGTCGCGGTCAACAGGAACGGACACGGATTCATTCGCTTATTCTGCAGAAGGAGTTGCCTCAGCCTTGATTTCATTGCCATTGAAATACATGCACACTACAGTCGAGACTGTACATAAGGAGGATGTGGAGAATGTAATTAAGTTGATTCACGAAGTGTTACTGAACCTGAAGCCAGGAGAAGATTACAGGTATATTAAATAGCAGGGAGGTTTACAATTCTTTGTTTGCAATTCAAGCGCTTGCGATAAAAATTAAGATGCAGAGTGCACTTGGATTTCTCGCGTAGCATCAAAGTGGTAGTTGATGCAATGCTGATCATTGTCAATCAATTTTAAATCCCACCTGCTTCAGGTCATCCCAAAACGCTGGATATGATTTGTCCACCACTTCGGGAGCTTCAATTTCAAGATCCATTAAAGTTGCCCAGGGGGCAAACCCCATGGCCATGCGGTGATCATGGTACGTGTTGATTTTGATTTTTCCCTTTGAAATTTTTCCAGGAGTCAACACAAAAATTCCTGTTGATGTTTCCTCTAAACTGGCACCCACTTTGGTCAATTCATTTTGCAAAGCAGCTATGCGATCGGTCTCTTTAATGTAGAGGCTTTCTAAACCGGTAAAAGTACCTTGTACGCCTTTCATGGCACACACCGGCAGTACGGTTTGGGCCAGGTCAGGGCAGTTTGTAAAATCCCATTCAAGATGGTTTACTAC
Source organism: uncultured Ohtaekwangia sp. (assembly GCA_964409415.1). GTDB lineage: Bacteria > Bacteroidota > Bacteroidia > Cytophagales > Cyclobacteriaceae > ELB16-189. The sequence goes on from CAYPDF010000004.1 coordinate 111,061, forward strand.
TTTGTCTGACTTAGTAAGCACAACATTACCATTTTCAAACTGAGCATGAACACCCAATTTTTTCATAATTTCTACAATAATTCTGTCACCTTGGATTGAATTAACAGAAACATCCATTAAGGTAATGACTGCTTTTTCTGCCAGACCTACGATGGCCAGCCAATAGCTGATTGCCGACCAGTCGGCTTCAATCCTTATAGAAGTCGGATGCAAAGCGCATGGTTGGATTACTATCCTTCCATTTTCCATAGTGTATTGAGCGCCAAACATGGCCATCAGGGCAGCCGTCATTTCTATGTAAGGCCTACTGCCCACTTTTGCTTCTAATTTAATCACCAGCCCGTCAGGCAGGGTGGGGCCTATCATCATCAATGCTGATATATACTGACTGCTTACATTTCCCGGTAGGGTAACCTCTAATGCTTCCTGACCCTCAAATCCTTTGGTTTCAAGAGGGGGACATCCTTCATTTTCCAGGTACTCTATGTGTGCGCCAATTTTTCGCAGCGCATTTACCAGCAATCCTATGGGGCGCTCTCTCATTCTTGGAGTGCCGGTGAGTACCTTATTTTGGCCCGTAATCGCAAAATAAGCAGTTAAAAACCGCATTGTGGTGCCGGCATCCATTGTATCAAGTATTTTGCCGGAACTTTTCAGGAGGCTTTTCATTAGCTGGGTATCTCTTGCATTGGCCAGGTTGCCAACAACGGATTGACCACCCGAAAGTGCATTAAGAATAAGTACCCGGTTGCTAATGCTCTTAGAGGCCGGCAGCTTTAGGATTTTTCCCCCTACAATTGGGGTATGTTTAAAAAAAAGAGAAGGCATTGTCCGTTTAAGTTAGAAAAATAAATATTAATGTGTCTTTTTATTAAGAAATGAAACATTTTAATTTCCTTTGTAGTTAATAATGCTATGGGTACATCTAAAAGATTTGCAATTGGATTGGGGTTAGCAGGGGGTGCAGCACTCTTTACCGCATGGTTGCTTTCCGGCTCTCGTGGGCAGAAAGCAAAAGAGTATTTGGTAAAGAAGGCAGAGGAGCTGAAGCAGACATTGAAGAAAGAAATCGATTCTAATGATGAAAACGAGGCTCACTATATCTAAAGTGAGCGATAGTAATCTAATGAATTACGAATTTCATTTTCGGTAACCTCTACATCCCACACCGCATGACCTACTCCTTCAAGTAGGGCCATCAAATTCGTATTGCCTCTATTTTTTTTGTCTTGGACCACCCATTTTAGTATGAAATCGGTCTTTGGCAGGTTCTTTTCCTTCCCAAACACATTGATAATATAATTTGCTATCTCTTCAAGGCTATCTCTCTTAAGCATTCCTTTTTGGAAGGAAATATGGGATTCTGCAATCATACCTATAGCAATTGCCTCTCCGTGAAACAATGGTGTATTTGTTTGGAGGCAACAACTTTCAACGGCATGGCCAATGGAATGACCGAAATTCAAAATCTTGCGAATTCCGCCTTCAAAAGGATCTGTCTCTGCTATTCCTGATTTGAATTGATACGAGAAATCAATCAGGTTATTCCAATTTTGTTTATTCAATCCTGTTTTGTTTATACTATTCCACTTAGCAGCATCGGAAATCAGAGCATGCTTAATCACCTCAGCAAAGCCAGACCTTAATTCTCTTAGTGGGAGCGTTGATAGGAAATCAGAGGCAATGAGGGTTGTGGTGGGTTCTCTAAAAAGACCAATATGATTTTTGAAGCCCATAAAGTCGATACCCAGTTTGCCGCCAACGCTTGCATCTACCTGAGAGAGTAGGGTTGTAGGAACTAAAATAAAATCAATCCCTCTCTTAAAAGTAGAAGCACAAAATCCACCCATGTCTCCCAGCACTCCACCCCCCAGCACGATTAACACAGAGTGTCGGTCGAAATTCATGTTGGTGAGCTGTTCCCAAATCATCTGACAAGTCTCCAGCGTTTTAAATTTTTCACCGGCTTCCACTCTTAAAATTTCGAACTCCGGAATGGTGTTTATGATTTTTGAGAGGCACAAATTTTCAGTGTTGGTATCAACCAGCACACCAACCTTACTATAATTTTTTTGGCCAAGAAGGTCTTTTAGCGATTGTCCTATTTGTTTCTTTATTATTACGCTTTGCACTATTCTTTTTTCTTTTCAGTTTCCTTGCCCATTATCTCAGTTTGAATTCGAATGGATTCGTCATGGATGGCTTTGTAAATTTCTTGTATGAATTTCGGGTTCATATTCTTGCCCTTTCCCCATTCTGTTCTGGAATTGAGAATTTCGTTCCAGCGCTCTAATTGAAATACTGTCACGTTATTCTCTTTCTTGTAGTCTCCTATTTTTTCTATTAACTGCTTGCGCATAGACAGAATCTCCACCAGTTCCTGATCAATGTGATCTATCTTTTCCCTTAGTTGCTCAAGCTGGCTAATGAACAGCGCATCATTTGAATGTTTTTCGGCAAACCGAAGGCGGTCAATTATGCTACTTAATTCGTAAAGACTCACTTGTTGATCGGCATCACTTAATGCCTGTTCTGGATTGGGATGGGTTTCAATCATCAATCCATCATAACCAAGGTCCAACGCTTTTTGGCTCACTTCAAAAATCATATGTCGCTTGCCTGCGATATGGCTAGGGTCGCAAATAAGTGGAAGGGAAGGAAAATTCGATTTCAGTTCAATAGCAATTTGCCAACTAGGAGTATTTCTGAATTTAGATTTTTGGTAGGTAGAGAACCCACGGTGAACAGCCACAACTTTCTTATTTCCGGAGTTATAAATTCGCTCAATAGCACCTTGCCAAAGCGCCAGGTCAGGATTGATAGGATTTTTGATCATAACAGGAATGACAACTCCCTGGAATGCATTGGCTATTTCTTGAACGAGAAAGGGATTTACAGTGGTGCGAGCGCCCAACCATAATACATCTATATTATATTTCAAGGCGGCTTCAACATGCTGAGGAGAAGCTACTTCCGTGGCTACTTTAATTGGAATTTGTTGTTTTAATTCCTGAAGCCATTTTAGGGCCTCAATTCCTTTACCCTCAAAAGAATTGGGTCTGGTTCGAGGCTTCCAAACGCCCGCTCTCATAATGTCTATACCCATCTGGTTCAAATGAGCACCTACAAGGGCCAGTTGTCTGGGGCTCTCAGCACTGCAAGGTCCGGCAATCAACAGTGCATTATTTTTGTTATTGGTCCAACTGCGCCAGTCGTCAAAGATCATATTTTGGTTTGCTCCCTGTAATTCAAACAAAATAACTCAAAAATTAACTGTTGATATAAAAATCGACTAGAAGAATTGCAATCGCTGCTATATTTAGGCCAATAAAAAAGAAATTATGGAAGTTGAGACAAAAGTTAAGTTTGAAGACACCGCTATTGCGTTCTCTTATAAAAGTATTGCCGAGCTAAAAAAGGCCAATTTTATATTCACTTTGGTGAATAATCCTATAATGTCTAGCCTGGCCATAGGTGCCGTTAGATTGGGATTATTCCTTCACCTTCCCATCAAGGGACTCATTCGATCCACGGTATTTGATCACTTCTGTGGTGGGGAAAGTATTGAACAATGTGAGCCGATTATAAAAAAGCTGGGCGATCGTGGGGTAAGTGCTATTTTAGACTATTCAGTGGAGGGTGCAAAAACGGAAGTAGGCTTCGACAAAACTACTGATGAAATACTCCGAACCTTTGATGCTGCAAAAGGTAATGATACCATCCCTTTTGGTGTATTTAAGATGACGGGGATTGCTGATACGTCTTTACTTGAAAAAATCAACTCGAAAAAGATACTCACTACTGAGGAGCAAGCGGCTTTTGAACGTGTTAGAGACAGAGTAGACAAGATTTGTAACAAGGCACACGAATACCAGATTATGGTATTGATTGATTCGGAGGAGACATGGATTCAGAATCCCATTGATCAATTGGCCTATGAGATGATGAAAAAGTACAATACAAAATCGGCCATAGTATTCAATACTTACCAAATGTACAGAGCAGATATGCTTACAAATTTGCGTAATGCGCATCACGAGGCTGTTACACACAATTATTATCTTGGCGTTAAAATGGTACGAGGTGCTTATATTGAAAAGGAAAGAGAGCGGGCCAAGAAAAGAGGATATGCAGATCCAATACATCTCACAAAGCAGGCTACAGATGATAGCTTTAATAGCGGTCTTGCATTTTGCATTGACAATAAGCAGCGGGTTTCCCTTATGTGCGGCTCACATAACGACTATAGTAATTATTACCTTACAGTGTTAATGGATAAACATGGTATGAAAAACAATGACAGTCGCATTTGGTTTGGTCAGCTTTTCGGTATGAGCGACCCTATTAGCTTTAACCTTGCTCGCGAAGGATACAACGTAGTGAAATACCTTCCCTATGGCCCTGTAGAAGCGGTCATTCCATATTTGCTTCGCAGGGCAGAAGAAAACACTTCGGTTGCAGGTCAAAGCAGTAATGAGTTGAGGTTAATCAGGAAGGAATTGTCGAGAAGAAAATCTGCTTAAATCTCAGCGAGACACATAAAAGAGGCTCAAATTGGGCGAATTGGTACGATATTGGCGCAAAGAATTGGTTTGCCTGAATTTGTCTGGTGCAGAAGCGTGCTTAGGGTCTATAGACCTAAATCATTATTTTTGCCCACTTTTATACATAACCATAGCCGAAATTCATGCAATTAAGTGAACAGGAAATAATCAGAAGGCAAGCGCTGGAAGACCTCATCAAATTAGGCATTAACCCCTATCCTGCAGACTTGTTTCATGTAAATGCTTCTGCTAAAGATATCCTTGAAAACTACCCAAAACAGAAGATTGAATACAAAAATGTATCAATTGCAGGACGGATTATGTCCAGGCGGATCATGGGCAATGCCTCTTTTGCAGAGCTACAGGATGCTACAGGAAGAATTCAGATTTATGTAAGAAGAGATGATATTTGTCCTGATGAGGATAAAACACTTTATAACATCGTTTTTAAAAAATTACTGGATATTGGGGATATCATCGGTGTGCAGGGTTATGTGTTTACCACAAAAACAGGGGAAATCTCCATTTACGTAAGTAGCTTCAAAATTTTATCAAAGTCCCTTCGCCCTTTACCTATCGTAAAAGAGACGGTAGATGAGAATGGCAAAATAACACTTCATGATGCCTTTACTGACCCTGAACAGCGGTATCGTATGCGATATGTGGATTTGGTGGTGAATCCGCATGTAAAGGATGCATTTATTAAACGCACCCGATTGGTCAATTCAATGCGCGAATACCTTAATGATAAAGGTTATTTAGAGGTAGAGACACCCATACTGCAACCACTCTATGGTGGAGCAGCGGCACGTCCTTTTAAAACACATCACAATACGCTGGACATGACTTTGTACCTGCGGATTGCCAATGAACTATATTTAAAAAGGTTAATTGTCGGTGGGTTGGAAGGGGTCTATGAATTTAGTAAGGATTTTCGCAATGAGGGAATGTCTCGTTTTCACAACCCTGAATTTACTCAGGTGGAGTTGTATGTGGCCTATAAGGATTACAACTGGATGATGGATTTGGTAGAGGAGATGATAGAGAAGGTGGCCATCGACTTGCACGGAACCACTAAGGTTCAAGTGGGAGATAATGTGATTGATTTTCAGCGTCCCTGGAAGCGATTTACCATGTATGAGGCCATCCAGCATTTTACAGGCATCGATATTTCAGAGATGAATGAGGTAGAACTTAGAAGTACATGCAAGGAATTGAATGTAAAAGTGGATGAGAGCATGGGAAAGGGAAAGTTGATTGATGAGATTTTTGGGGAAAAATGTGAGCCGAACTTAATCCAACCTACCTACATTACGGACTATCCTATAGAAATGTCGCCTTTGGCCAAAAAACACAGATCAAAGCCAGGGCTAGTAGAGCGTTTTGAAGCCATCTGCAACAGGAAAGAGATTTGTAATGCCTTTTCAGAATTAAATGATCCTTTGGATCAGCGGGCGCGCTTTGAGGAGCAATTGGAATTGGGCAAGCGAGGAGATGAGGAGGCCATGACCCTGGATGAAGATTATTTACGGGCATTGGAATTTGGAATGCCCCCTACGGCTGGTCTGGGTATTGGTATTGACAGGCTTGCCATGATTATGACCAATTCTTCTTCTATACAAGATGTAATTTTCTTCCCGCAAATGAAGCCTGAAAAGAGAGCTGCAAACATTGAGTTGGAGTTAGGAGACGTTGGTATCAGGGAAGAATTGCTGCCTATTTTTCAAAAACTTTCTATTACTACCAAGGCAAGGTTGAAGGAACAGAAAGCAACTAAGTTGTTTAATGACGTGTGTGGTATGCGAAAGAAAATGAAGCTAGAGGAGGTGAAAAATCCAACACTGGAAGAGGTAGAAGGATGGTTTACTAAACTTTAGCTACCGTCTGTCAAAGAAGGAACGTGTGCGGTCCAGTTTCAAGTCCCTCAGCATTCCAGATTTTACTCCTATAGAAAAATTATACGACTGGAAGGTTCCGAATGGTGTCCACCCCAGACTTACCTGCCAGCAATGAAGATCACGATTAATGTTGATAGATGTTAGAGTGAAATCTTTGTTTTTCAGATCATAACCTGAGTTGAAGGTTATCTTCCATTTTTCTGTCAAAGACAAATCGCCATTAAATTGAACTCCTTGAGTAATTGCAGACTTCTGTCTTCCACGCTTGCTATAACTTAAGTTATAATTTACTCTCAAGTTCCACGGAATGCTAAAATCGATATAACTGTCTGGATTTTGGAGAAAGAATTCTTTATCACTTTGCGAAATATTGGATTGGGAGATTTTACTTCTTGTATCCGCATCTTTTTCTTTTCCCTTTGGCGACAGATTGGTACTAAATGACAGGTTCAGACTTGTAATCTGCCCAGGACTAAAGCCGTCTCTCCATGTAAATTTACTGATTTTAGTTTCGTAAATCTGTCCAAGATTAGTTTTCAAAGTTCCAATACTATCTGTTCGGTACTTGTATGGATCCAGACTGGCACTCATATTAATATTAATTTTATCATTGAGCACATTGGTATTGGCACTTAATGAGATTGGGGAGAGCTTAAAGGAATCTGCGGCAAAATTGTAACTGGTGGATATGGACAGGTTATTCAATAATGAAATTTTTCTGGCTACAGAGTCACCGGGATTTTTTATCTTCATCTCAAGATTGTTGCCGACACTAAGACTCATGGCGCTTTGGCGATTTTGTGCTGAACTCCCGTAGGCAAATTGTGTACCCTCATGTCTGGATTTTTGGATAATAGCGCCACTTGTGGTTTTAAAGGTTTGGAAGTATCCAAACTTGGGATCTGTAAAGTCAGGTTGATAACTGTAAGAGACACTGGGATTGACCACATGCCTTATGGCTTTTATTTTTCTGTTTGGATTTTTAGAAATGTACATTCCATAGATTCGAGTATTTAAGGAGATACTTGTGGAGTAATTAGAAATCCTATTGAACTGCTGAATGGTATCCAGCACAATTGCTTTTTCTTTGCTTTCATCAAGGCCCCAGTTTAACTTTTCGAAATACCATACCTCATTGTAGTTGATTGAAGGTGAAAGCGTAAAGTGTTTTAGTGCCTTTACGGAAGTGGTTAGGGGTATTTCATGACGAACGGCTTTTCGGGAGTTCTTTAAAAATGTGGAGAGGTTATCAAAGTTGAAAGGTATGATGCTATCAAGAACATCTCCAATAGGTCCGAGGCTATTGGTGATTTGATTAGTGCCTTTTGCTGTGTACTTGAAAACAAGATTCTCTAAGACTTCCTTATTTGATTTCTTAAATGGATAAATGTTGTTGACATTGAAACTGACATCCGGCAATGGTAAATCTACTCTTTTGGTAACAAGGTCCTGATTGTGCCTCATATTTATACCCATCGAAAAAGGTGTTCCTCGAAAAGTTTTAGAATAAGAAACGTTTGAACTCAGTTTTCTGGACGAGTTGTCCATACTCGTGGCCGTTGGGTTAGTATTAATGCCCATTAAGTTATTATTGGTAAAACTTGAGGTGGCAGCATTGACAGACGCAGAAAAGCGCCCCGTTCCTTTTGATTGAGGAGAATGGCTCCAGGCAATCCTAAAGTCTCTTATTTTTTGATTGTCTTCAATATTTTGGCTAAGCCTGTTATTGGTCATGCTAAAGTTCAGACTTCCGTTATAGGCATAGCGTTTGCGATAAATGGAATTGATATACATGGCAGAGGAACCCTTGCTATAAAGATCGCCAGTGAGTGCCACCTTTATGTAGTCACTTATGTCAAAATAATATCCTCCATGTTTTAGGAAAAACCCTCTTCTTACTTCTTCTCCGTAAGAGGGAACAATTATTCCAGAAGCACTTTGACGCTGAGCCGGAAACATACCAAAGGCAAAGCCAAGGGGCAATGGAACATCCAAAAGCTCCATGTAAAATGGTCCGGTAACGATTTTATCGTTAGGGATGGCTTTTGCTTTATGCGAGATTATTCGAAAATGTGGGTGTGCAAGGTTGCAGGTGGTGTATGCGTTGCCAATGGTAAACAGTTCATTCTTGTCATTCTTATATACTACATCTCCATGAACGATACCATCTCCTTGTTGGGTGACCACCTCAGATATCTTGGCTTTTTTGCTCTTGAAATTGTATACGATGTCCCGCGTTTCATATAGTTCATTCCCATTCTTAAATACAGGATACCCTACCCGATGCCCCAGCGAATCTAACTGTCCCCTCGCAGTAATGGTGGAGTTTTCATAGTCAATGATGATTTCATCTGCCTCTAATTGTATCTCCCCATAAGTAATTTTGGCATTGCCATACAGCTTAATGATTTTGCTTTCCAGACTGGAATTGATCGAATCTCTTGCGGAATAGAAAATAGTAGTTTCTATATCGCTTTTAGGAGGTGGAGTTTTGAGTGTATCTTGCCTAATGCCAAGGGAATCTGTTTTGTTAATTAAGGTATCGTTTTTGTTTAATAGCCTGGCAGAATCTGCTGGTATGGTATCTAATGGAGTGCGAATGACCAGTGCAGGGGCCTTAATCGGGTTCTCCACCTGGGCATAACCTGAAATAGAAAGAAACGAAAGAATCGAAAAAATGAAAAAAAAATGTTTCCCCACACCTTCGGGTTTGATTTCCAGGTATTTAGCTTTTAGTGAAAAATTCACAACTTTGCGTAAAGTTATTGCAAATACTTCAGACATCGTTAAGCCTGTGAAGAATATCGGATTCAAAGCCATGCTAATAGCAATAACCTTGCTAATCTCATCCTCATCTCCGCTGCCTACCGATTTTACAGTAGATACCGTTGTAATTGATGCTGGCCATGGTGGCCACGATCCGGGTACGCATGGAGTCAAGGTACTAGAAAAGAATATCACCCTTAGTGTGGCTATGAAGGTAGGAAATTACATTAAACAGAATGTGCCTGGCGTAAAGGTGATCTATACAAGAACCGATGACCGATATATAGCCCTTGATGAGCGAGCCAACATAGCAAACAAAAATAAGGCTGACTTGTTTATTTCTATTCATGCCAATGCACTGAGTCGCTCGGAAGTACATGGTACTGAAACGTATGTGATGGGTCCACACAAAGCAGATGGAAATATGGAAGTAGCAAAACGAGAAAATTCGGTAATACTTTTAGACTCCAATCACGAAGAGCGTTATGAAGGGTTTGATCCTAATACACCCGAATCCTATATATTGTTTTCCCTGGCACAAAGCGCCTATCAGGAAAGTAGTGTTAAATTAGCCGATTTAATTGAGAGCCAGTTTAGAGAGCGTGTAGGGAGGAGAAGTCTGGGGGTAAAACAAGCGGGTTTTTGGGTACTTTGGCGAACTAGTATGCCTAGTGTACTTGTTGAAGTGGGGTATCTTACCAATCCAAATGAAGAAAAGTACTTAACCAGTGATCACGGTCAGGATTTGATCGCGTCTGGTATATATCGTGCTTTTAAAGAGTATAAAAACCAAATTGAATCCGTAAACTAGCAGTTGTGAATAAAGAGGTAAAAGTAGGTTTGTTTGTGACTATTGCATTGATCATGTTGTATTTCGGATTTAACTTTCTGAAAGGCATTGATTTTCTTAGCTCAACCAACAAATACTTTGCAATATATGACAATGTAGATCAGCTTTCTGTCTCTAATCCCGTGCTGGTGAATGGCTATGCTGTAGGAAGAGTGAGTAATATCAAAATTGTGCAGGGGAAGCAGAATAAGGTGCTGGTAGAAATTGAGATAGACTCAGATATTATATTAGGAGACTCGGCCACTGCTATTCTAAACAGCGATTTTCTTGGGAGCAAATCTATTTTATTAAACATAGGAAATAAATCCAAACCCCTTGTGCCTGGCGATACCATACTGGCAGAAGCAGCCAAAGGTATATTTGATGTATTTACCGAAACAGCAGAACCGGTGGCCAACAATGTGCAAACCACATTACGAAAATTGAATACAGTTTTGGATAATCTTGCCATTAATTCAGCAAGGTTGGATACACTGTTTATGAAATTGACGTACACGCCCGGCCTTGTCAATCGTGTGTTGATTACTACGGATGATAAGATGAAAGAATTATCAGCAAGCTTTAAACTCACTTCAGACAATCTGAGTATTGCACTTCATGATCTGAAACCCGTAATTGGAAATTTTAAAACTTTTTCCGATACATTGAAACAGATGGAGTTGAATAGGACAGTGGCCAAAACCGAACAGGCTCTTGACAATCTAAACAAAATACTTTCCAAACTTAATAATGAAGATAATACGGTAGGTAAATTTTTGAAGGACGATTCGTTGTATATGAATTTAAATCGTCTGCTTCTGAACCTGGATACACTTGCCATTCATTTTGATAATAACCCGAAACATTTTTTGGCCCCCCTGGGAAAAAGTAAAAAGAGAATAGAAAGAGACAGAAGAAAGGCAGCGAAGAAGAATTAACCATTGGATTTAACCGTATTATGGACCTGGAGTTTAATAAGAATGAGGATCTATTCAAGCAGCTATGTACCCAACTTAGTCATAAGGAGAAGATTACCAAATTAGGAGGTGGGGAGAAGAAAATTGAAAGCCAACACAGAAAAGGAAAACTTACTGCGCGGGAACGAATAGCTTACCTGACTGATAAAGATAGCGATTTCTTAGAGATTGGCCTTTTTGTAGGCGATGGCATGTACGAAGAGGAAGGGGGATGCCCTTCAGGAGGTGTTGTCACTGGTATTGGTTATGTAATGGGCCGGCAATGTATGATCGTTGCCAATGATGCTACCGTAAAGGCGGGGGCGTGGTTTCCTATTACTGCTAAGAAAAACTTAAGAGCTCAGGAGATTGCTATGGAAAACAGGCTTCCGGTGATTTACCTTGTAGACAGCGCTGGTGTTTTCCTACCCATGCAAGATGAAATTTTTCCTGACAAGGAACATTTCGGCAGGCAATTTCGAAATAACGCAAAGATGTCTTCTATGGGCATTGTACAAATCGCTGCTATTATGGGAAGTTGTGTGGCAGGAGGTGCCTACCTTCCTATTATGTCTGATGAGGCAATGATTGTAGACAAAACCGGTTCTATCTTTTTAGCCGGATCATATTTAGTAAAGGCTGCTGTAGGCGAGGACGTGGACAATGAGACGCTTGGGGGAGCTACTACACATTGCGAGATTTCTGGAGTTACCGATAACAAATTCCCTAATGATCAAGCGTGTCTCGACTACATAAAAAAACTTTTTGATAAACTTGGACATAATGAAAAGGCAGGATTCGACAGGATAGATTCCGTGGAACCCAAAGAAGATGCGAAAGAAATTTTTGGTTTAATACCCAACAGCAGGGTGAAGCCCTACGATATGTTGGATATCATAAAACGCATTGTTGACAACTCTGAGTTTGAGCAGTATAAAGAGCTCTATGGAATGACGATCTTATGTGGTTACGCACGTATTGATGGGTGGGCTGTAGGAATAGTAGCCAATCAAAGAAAAATTGTAAAGACAAAAAAAGGAGAAATGCGAATGGGTGGCGTGATCTACTCGGACTCTGCCGACAAGGCAGCGCGCTTTATTATGAACTGCAACCAAAGAAAGGTGCCCTTACTTTTTATTCAGGATGTAAGCGGGTTTATGGTAGGCAGCAAAGCAGAGCATGGAGGAATTATCAAAGATGGAGCCAAAATGGTTATGGCAATGGCCAACTCAACGGTACCCAAATTTACTCTGATCGTAGGAAATTCTTATGGAGCCGGTAATTATGCCATGTGTGGCAAGGCTTACGATCCCAGACTTATCTATGCCTGGCCCACTGCCCAAATTGCTGTAATGAGTGGTGCTACTGCCGCCAAGACTTTATTACAGATTAAGGTGAGTACGTTAAAAGGACAGGGCAAGACCATTGCCAAAGAAGAAGAGGAGGAATTGCTAAAAGAGATAACGGATCGATACAATGATCAACTGAGCCCATATTATGCTGCTTCAAGATTATGGGTGGATGGAGTAATTGACCCTCTGGAAACCAGAAAAATGATTTCCATGGGAATTGAGGCGGCCGATCATGCACCGATAGAAAAGTTCAATGTAGGGGTGATCCAAACGTAATGGAGGAAAAGGAGCTCAAAGCACTGGTATCATTGCTCGATGATGACGACAGTCAGATAGTTTCACATGTTGAAAAAAAAATCCTGTCGATCGGTGTTTCCATAATTCCTCTGTTGGAGATGGAATGGGAGAGTTGTTTTAATCCCAAGGCACAGGAAAGAATTGAAGAGCTCATTCATATTCTTCAATTTGAATTGGTAAAGGATAGATTGAAGGAATGGTACGCCACTAAAGATCATGATTTGCTTACAGGCATGTGGATCATGTCTACCTATCAATATCCGGATACAGACTTAACCAAGTTGAAACAGGATCTTGAACAAATTTATTATGAAACATGGCTTGAGTTTAGGAATGATTTGTACCCATTTGATCAAGTGAAGGTAATTAACAGCGTCCTCTTTGGTAAGCTGAAGTTTGGGCCGAATAGCAAGAACTTTCATTCTCCAGGAAATTCTTTGATTAATGTAGTGTTGGAGACACGTAAGGGTAACCCTATTACGTTAAGTGTAATTTATATGCTGGTAGCTCAAAAGCTAAAACTTCCTGTGTATGGCATTAATTTGCCTAACCTTTTTATTCTTACCTACAAGGATGATAAGAATACTCAGTTCTACATCAATTCGTTCAATCGTGGACTAATTTTTTCAAAGCATGATATTGAGAACTATATCAATGAACTCCACTTGACTCCACAAGCTTCATTTTACGAACCTTGCACCAATGTAGAAATTATCAGAAGGGCTTTGCGCAACCTGATTATGTCTTTTGAAAAAATGGGAGAGCACGCCAAAGCAGATGAGGTGAAAGTTTTGTTGGTGGAAATTTCGGATGGTGGAGACCTGGGTGTGTAATTTCTTATTTGGTCTTCTTATTCTAACCACATAGGCACATAGGATACATAGGTAAAGAGTACTACTCCAGTTTCTTTCGAATCGTACAACCAGGGGCACGATTATCCGGGATTTCAATTTTTTTATTGGCGAGCATCTGCTCAATGGCAATATTTAAATAGGCTTTATCTACATCCGTAGTGACCAATGGGTTATCATCAATAGACCCTTGATACATAATAGTGTAATTCTGACCACTCTTTTTCAGAAGAAAAGCTTCAGGACTTTTTTTTGCTCCCATACATTCCATAGCCACCTGGTCTTTATCGGCAAGATAGGGAATGGTCAGTCCCCATACCGGAAATTTCTGCGCCATTGCTTTAGCATTTTCTCTTGGTTCAGTATGCGAATTGATCAATAGAAATTGAATAGTACCCTGGTACTTATCATTTAACTCTTTGATTCTTTGCCTGTATTGCTGGTCATAGGGACACTCATTACTTGTAAAAATGATAGCGATTCCTTTGCAACTGGTAAATCCATTGAGTGAAACGTTCTTACCATCAACTACATTAACAAGGGTAAAGTCCTGAACAGTTTGTGCCAAGGCTGAACAACTCACAACGTATAGGAAGCCAATCAGAAATTTTTTCATCTTAATCGGTTTTTGAATAAACGAGTACATACTCTTTCGTAACAATATACTGAAGTTCCGCGAAAACTTTGGTGCCTTCTGCTTCTATCCAACCTATCAGGTCACCCTTTTCTTTTAATTCAAAAGACTGAAGCTTAAGGTGATGTGTAAATAATAAACCACGCTTACCGTAGATCTTATAAAGTGCTTCTTTTGCAGACCAGTAAACACAATGCTTGGTAATATCATCTCCGGCATTCTCCAATTCTGTTGCATCAAGAATACGCGGAGCAATACGCAATAGCTTTTCTTTTGGTTGCTCAATATCTATTCCTACCGGATGGGAGGAATGTATTTGAGCGGCCACATAAGGATAGGAATGTGAAAGTGAGATGTGATGAGTATTATTTTTCAGGAAAGGCTTTCCAAAAGCATCCTTCTCAATTCCATGATAAATAAGTCCTGACGAACTGACAAGATGGCGAAGCAACAGACGTCCCGCCAGCCATTCCAGTCTTTTTTGTGGGCTGACTATTTCTGTAGGGAAATAAATTGGTTTTAATTGATTGGATAGAGAATTCTCGTCTTCGGTAATGTGCCACAAAGCAATTTTTCCGGTACCTATTCCATTCAAATCTATTATTGGCATTGGTTTATTTGGCTTATCTATCCAATTTTACCAAAAGTAAGAACAAATGAGTTGGGGTGGTAATGTCGGTTTTTGATGAGAATTAAGGAAGTAAACAAACTTCATACACTTTCTGGTCATCGGGATAGTGTTTACACCGTTCAGAAAGGAAAAAATGCCAATGACCTGTTTTCTGCCGGAGGCGATGGAATGGTAGTGAAATGGGATATGAAAACACCTGAAACAGGTGAGCTTATTGCTAAATTTCCCAACTCTGTCTATGCACTGCATTATCTTCATGAAGAGGATAAAATTATAGCGGCACAGAATTTTGAAGGTATTCACTTACTTGATTATGCACATAAGAAGGAGATCAAATCACTAAGACTTACCAAATCCTATATTTTTGATGTACAATCACTGGGTAATAAAATATTTGCAGCAGGAGGAGATGGCGTTGTGTATGTGATAGATATAAGAGAATGGATCATTTTGGACCGTCTTGAATACTCCCAAAAAAGTGCGAGAACATTGGCTATCCATAAAGAAAGGAATGAGTTGATTGTTGGCTATAGCGATAACTTCATTAGGGTATTTGATTTATTTGATCATAGAATGAAACAAGAATGGGAGGCACATAACAACTCTGTTTTTACCATACGATTTGCTCAAGATGGAAATTGTTTAGTCAGTGGATCAAGAGACGCACATTTAAAAGCATGGGACGTAGCCGATGGGTATGTGCAGGTTCAAGATATTGCTGCACACATGTACACAATCAACCACATTGCATTTAGTCCGAATGGCAAACATTTTGTAACTTGTAGCATGGACAAGTCCATAAAAGTGTGGGATAGCACTGAGTTTAAGCTTTTAAAGGTGATTGATAAGGCGCGTCATGCGGGACACGGCACCTCAGTCAATAAATTGGTATGGACTTCTTTTAACAATCAACTGGTGAGTGCCAGTGATGATAGAACATTGTCCATTTGGGAAATTATTTTTTAAACTTTGATCTCAATAGTAAATTTACAAACACATGAAAGTCACGCCACTTGACATCCGACAGAAAACCTTCGAGAAGGTTTTGCGAGGGTACGATAAAGATGAAGTCACTGCCTTTTTACTTTCCCTATCCCAGGAGTGGGAGCGCGTGCAGGACGAAACCAAAGAGATGAGGATCAAACTGGAGGCAGCCGAAAGGGAAGTCACCAAACTTAGAGAAGTAGAAAGCTCTTTGTACAAAACATTGAAGACGGCAGAGGATACAGGTGCCAACGTAATTGAACAAGCCAACAAGGCAGCAGAACTTCATTTGAAAGAAGTGCAGTTAAAAGCAGAAGCACTTTTGAATGAGGCAAAAACAAAAGCCAAAGACACCATAGAGCAGTCTGAGGCTACTTCAAGACAAATGGTGGAAGAAATGGAAGAACGATTAAAAACGCTAGTTCAAAACTACAAGAGCATTGAATCTGAAAGAGGTAATTTGTTGGGGGACTTGAAAAGATTAGCGGGTGAAACCTTAGATAAGGTGGAACGCTTGAAAGTTGCAACCAGTGGTTTCGATCCGGATCAACATTTGAATTTGGCAAAACGCGAAGCTAAACAAACACTTAACCCTAATTCAAATCCTGCTTCTGATACTAAGAAAACTCCCCTAATAAATCCGGTGGAAGCAACAACACCAAATGTAGAGGAAGTGGCGGAGTCAAAGCCTCAAAAGTCTTTCTTTGATGAAATTCAATAGACTTTAATTAGGCTTAAATGAAATTGAAGGGTAAAGTGGTATTGGAGGGCTTAGAATTTCATGCCTATCATGGAATATATCCTGAGGAACGCTCTTCCGGGAATAAGTTTGAAGTGGATATTGCGGTTAACACTTCCTTTGAGGAATCAGCATTTCATGATGATTTGTCTGGAACGATTAACTATGAAGAAATTTATTTGATCGTAAAAAATGAAATGGAAAAGCCCTCAAAGCTTTTAGAGTCTGTTGCTCACTCTATTGCCCAGAAAATTTTAGATTCTTTCAGTGCGGCCTTAAAAGTAGAAGTGACCATTTCAAAATTTAACCCACCCATTGGTGGAGTTTGTCGCAAAGCGAAGGTGTCTGTTGATCTTCAGCGGAATAATAATAATTAGGCAGAAGGATCCACAAACATAAATCCTCGTGCATCTGCACCTTCATGAAAATCGACTTCCTTCCCGATTACATACATGGTGTGCTTTTTGTCTACTACTATTTCAATGCCCTCCATCTGGTAGGATAGATCTGAATCCCTCTTCTTATCAAAGCCAATCATCATAGCCGCTCCTCCACAACCCGCACCCCTAATGCCTATGCGTAGGTAATACTCATCAGGAATATTTTTTGTTTTCATTATTTTGCGCACTTCCTCTGCCGCTTTTTTTGACAGGGTAACCGGAACAATTGGATTCGACATGATTCAAAAAGGTATAAAACTAATTTTTTAATGAATTATGGGGTAACTTGGGGTTCTAAAATAGCTTAAATTTAACAGTCAAAAGAGATAAATAATTCTATGAACGCAGTGATTGAGTTTGGAAAAATATTGCTGCCGGCCTCGGTAGTGCTTTATGCGGTCTATCTTATTGTGAGGGCTTTTATTTCAAAGGAGTTGGAGATGAAACGACTGGAAGTAAGAGGGAGGAGCATTGAAACATTGCTGCCCACCAGACTTCAGGCCTATGAGAGAATGACCTTATTTCTTGAAAGAATTTCTCCTCAAAACCTTTTGGTTAGATTGAATAACCCGGCCTACACCGCACAGGACTTTCAGAAAATTCTTTTGGAAGAAATCAGGAATGAGTATAACCACAATGTGTCCCAGCAAGTGTATATGAGCGAGGAACTTTGGGATAGGATTAGAAATGCTAAGGAAGACTTAGTTATACAAATAAATGAAGCGGCAGGGGCAATGAAGGATGATGCCACCAGCATTGATCTGGCGCGACAAATTTTTCAAGCTGCCATTGACAAAAAAGTAGAACCTATAAATCACGCTATGTCCGAATTAAAAAAGGAGATTCAACAAATTTTTTAGAAGACATGAAATTTACATCTCAATTTGATAACTCTATATTGAATGTTGCAAAGAATAGGGCAGGAAATCTTATAGCGAATAAGTATCGTTTGATGACATTGTTGAATCAGTTGGGGGAAAAGATCCATAGCGTGGAGGACAAGAGAAAAGCAACTTTAGAAATAAAGGAAAAATTTTTTGTCTTAGGAAGATTACTGAAAGCTTTTACCACAGGACGATATAAATCGCTACCATGGAAGGCAGCCATAAGCATTATCGCGGCAATGCTATACTTCGTGAATCCCGCAGACATTATCCCTGATTTTGTGCCTTTTACTGGCTTGTTGGATGACTTTAGTGTTCTAATTTGGACTTATAACTCATTGCAATCGGAATTGGAAAAGTTTCTGGAGTGGGAGAGAGCTAATTGTTTTCAACAATGAAAGTAGCATTACTGGCTGGAGGAACGGGGTTAATTGGCAGTCAACTGTTACAGCTGCTGACAGAGGATGGTGCTTATACGACCATCAAGTGCCTTACAAGAAATACGTTACCCACCACACACAATAAGATAGAGGTGACTCAAACCGATGGAAGTAACCTGAATGAGCTTGGCTCTTCATTGATAGCGGATGATGTCTTTTGTTGTCTCGGTACCACAATAAAAAAGGCGAAAACGAAGGAATCATTTCGTAAAATTGATTTTGATTACCCATTGGAGCTTGCAAAGCTTTCTAAGGCTGGGGGTGCCAAACAATTTTTGCTTATTTCGGCACTTGGAGCAGATCCAACTTCATCGGTATTTTATAATAAAGTAAAGGGCGAAGTGGAAGAAGCAATTGCTGCTGTAGGTTTTGATGCATATCATGTATTCAGGCCATCTCTTTTGTTGGGATCACGTTCAGAAGAACGTTCAGGAGAAGATGCTGCCAAAATATTTTTTAAATTGTTTGGGTTTTTAGTTCCTGGAAAATACAAGGCCATTGATTCCGCAAAAATAGCCAGAGCAATGGTGTTGATGGCCAAAAAAAACGGAAAAGGATCTTTTGTGTATGAGTCAAAATTACTTCAGAGCTTTTAAATGATTGCTGTTATTCAACGTGTTGCTGAAGCTTCTGTTAAAATTGAGGATAATACCAGGGCTACAATTCAAAAAGGACTTTTGGTCTTAATCGGCATTGAAGATGCTGATGGTGATGAAGATATTTCATGGCTGACCACAAAGATTGTTAATCTGAGGATTTTTAATGACGATCAGGGTGTAATGAATGTAAGCGTAAAGGATGCCGGGGGTGATATTATTGTGGTAAGCCAGTTTACGCTACATGCCAGTACTAAGAAAGGAAATCGTCCTTCTTACCTGAAGGCTGCAAAACCAGACATTGCCATTCCATTGTATGAACGGTTTTTGAAGGACCTGGAAAATGTTTTAGGAAAACCTGTTCAGTCTGGAGAGTTTGGTGCGGACATGAAAGTAGAACTGATCAATGATGGTCCGGTAACCATACTCATTGACACTCAAAATCGGAATTAACAAAGAAAAACACCAGAGAGGTGACAAACAGAAACTTTTGACCAACAACCTGACTGACCCATTTCAAAAGGATGATTTCGGATTTAAGAGAGAAATAAGAGGTGTTTGGTAATATTATATACTCTGAACTAGATAATCTATATCAGGTGCCTTATTTTTGGACTCTAATAATATAGACACATGTACACAGGACTCTTACACACTCACTCCGGCTTACGATATGTTGTATTACTACTTCTGGTAATTGTTGTAGCTAAGTCGCTGGTTGGGCTGCTCAACAATAAACCTTTTGAAAGAGGAGATGAAAAACTTACGCTTTGGCTGATGATCGCCACACATATTCAACTTCTGGTAGGACTGGTTCTTTATTTTGTAAGCCCACTTGTTAAGTTTGGGGCCGACACTATGAAAGATTCCGTTACCCGTTACTGGACTGTAGAGCATAGTTTTATCATGCTTATTGCAGTTGTGTTAATCACTCTTGTGCGTACTTCTACGAAAAAACTACCAGGGGATAAGGCAAAGCATAAGAGGGTTTTTATCTTGTCTGTTTCCGCATTGGTACTCATTGTGCTGGCCATTGTTATGAGCGGTCGTGGCATCTTAATTCCTGTTCGTGCCTAGCGCACAATAAATAGGCCATTTTTAGCTCATTATTGGCATTTCCTTTGTATTGATCCGGCTGTATTAAGTTGAGAATCTGCTAACTTTACATTAGAACAAAATTTGAGTTATGAGAAAATTGCTTTTCCTTCTATTTTGTCATTTTGGTGTTATTGTCTACGGGCAGGAATTCAGCCAGCGGTATGAATTGATTAACCTTGGCAAACAGGTAAATACATTTTATCATGAGGCCGCACCTGTGGTTTCACCGGATGGAAAGACACTTTACTTTTTTGTTCAAAATCATCCAGAAAATACTTTTGGTAGAGAAGGAAGTCAGGACATCTGGGTGACACGCAAAGGTGAGGATGGTGAATGGTCGGCTCCAGAACATCTCAAACCTCCTTTTAATCAAAACAGATCAAATCAGGTATTTAATGTATTGCCCGATGGCTCCTTATTCGTTCGTGGTGGTAAGGGTCGCGACTCAAAAGGATTTTCAATCGTAAGCCCAAATGGTAGCTGGCAGGAAATAACAGTAAAAGGGTATGCAGACATGGAGAAAGGGAGGTTCAATGGCGCTACCATTTCATCAGATGCCAGGCACATGATACTTTATTTCACAGAGGTTCCGAAAAGCATTCGAAGTGATTTGTATGCGAGCAACCTTCAACCAGATGGCTCGTGGTCACAGCCGGAGAAATTAAATATTACAGATCGCTCAGATATGTTTGGACCGTTTATTGGCCCTGATGACAAGACACTCTATTTTGCAAGTGACAAACTCGATCCTAAACGCCAGGGTGGGTCGGATATTTACAAATCAACCCGTTTGGATGACACATGGAAGAACTGGTCCAAACCAGTGAACCTCGGTCCACCGATAAATACTGCAGCCGGAGATGCTTATTTTTCAATGGATGCCAGCGGAAATGTATTTACTTCAAGAGCCAATAGCAGAGTGGATGGTGGAAATCTTGATCTGTTTATCCTTTTACCAAAGAATATTCAAGTTAAAGTGAAGGGTGTTATTTATGATGAGAAAACGATGCAGTCCATCACTGCCCACGTTGGGGTAAGGCCAAAGGGTGAGAAGGAGATTAATATTGACGTGAAGAATGATGGAGTATATGATACAGCCATTCCTGAAACAGATCAGGTGGTAATTTCTGCTTCGGCTGATGGATACATTGCAAAGGAGCAAACTATCCCCATTCCCTTGCTTTATAACGATACTACACTAATTGCCGATATCTATCTGGCTCCCATACCCAAAAAACTAATATTGACCGGTACCGTGTTTGATGCTAAAACAAACGAACCCATTAAGGCCAGGATAAACACCATTTTCAAGAATAACAATTCAGGCAGAAGCCTGGAGACAGTAAATGGAAACTATGAAATGGAAATTGAGGATATGGGTTGGTATGTTTTGAACGCCTCCGCGGAAGGGTATTTGAATGCCGCTGATAGTGTAGAAGTAATGAATAAGGAAATAAACCCATTGATAAAGGATCTTTATTTGAAAAAGATTGAGGTGGGTGTAACGGTTAGATTAAAGAATATCTATTTTGATTTTGATAAAACGACATTGAAGCCCGAGTCGTTTATTGAATTAGATAAAGTAGTTGATTTATTGAAGACCAATCCATCAGTAGAAATTGAAATATCAGGCCACACTGACAGTAAGGGATCGGATGATTATAACCTGAACTTATCTCAGGGCAGGTCTCAATCAGTTGTTGATTATTTGATTAGCCAGGGGATTGAAAGCTATCGACTTTCTGCCCATGGGTATGGAGAAACCAATCCGATTGACACCAATGACACCGAAGAGGGCAGAGCCAATAACAGACGGGTGGAGTTTACCGTGTTGAAAACCTAGGTATCAACATAGTCGAATTCGTTATCACATACTTGACATCTGAATACTCTTTTTTGCGGCATAAAAACAAAGAGGATAGATGTCATTAGCCATGCAAACCAACTCTTCCGACTGTTTACCAAATGGACTTGATTGGATTTACATAAGGGGCACTGTATCGCTTCTTCCCTCTTATGAGCTATATTTTCACTTAATATTTCGGAAACTCTGGCAATGTCGTTTTCGAAAATATGAAGCCTTACCCCAGGGAAAATTTCATTCCTGATTGGATATAGGTTAACAAAACTTTCGTCAGTCAGAAAGCAAGGAATCCCATATGCGTCCAACTTTGTTTTAACAAGATTGGCCTGGATAGTAGTATCAAAAGCCTGAAATACAATTATTTTACTTTTCTCACCCTTCATTACCAACAATTTACCTAAATGAGGCCATCAATAAAATAGTTAATTTTATAGTAACATATCTAATAATCAGGCGTCTTGCCTTTGAACGATGGATCTTGAAGCTTTTGAAAACAGGGTTTTACCTGCCAAAAACAAACTTTTTAGATTTGCTTTAAGGCTTCTAAACAATTCGGAAGAGGCGGAGGATGTCGTTCAGGAAGTGCTGATAAAAGTGTGGAATAGAAGGGCCACCATGCACCAGATTCAAAATTGGGAAGCTTGGTGCATGAGATTAACTAAAAACCTCGCTTTTGATCGGCTAAGGACTCAAAAAAGAAAGCCGACCGATTCGATGGAGGTAGGGCTTGAAGTGAAACAGGATGGACTCTCGCCACATGAAAAGGCAGAAATAAACGAAAGTATGCAACAAGTAAATAAACTTATCGCCTCCCTCCCCGAAAAACAGCGTCAGGTAATGCACTTGAGGGATGTGGAAGGGTATAGCTACAACGAGATTGTGGAGATCATGGAAATTGATATGAATCAGGTAAAGGTAAGTTTATTCAGAGCGCGCAGTGCAGTGAGAGAAAAATTGATAAAGATGAACGCTTATGGACTCTAAAATAGAACAATTGTTGGAGCGGTATTGGAAGTGTGAAACTTCCCTGGAAGAGGAAAAAGAGCTTAGGACTTATTTTAATGAAAATGATGTTCCTGAGGATTTGAAAGAAACAGCTTTACTTTTTAAATATTTTGAGATACAGAGAAATATTGAAACAAGTAAAATTGATTTTGAGAATAAGAATAAGATAAAAGCAAGTTTAACTTCAGTAAAAAAAGGAAAAGCGATAAAGATGTTTTTCGCTACTGCCAAAATTGCTGCTGGTGTGCTTGTGTTGGTGGCAGCTACTTTTTTAGTGCGACAGGAAATTAGAAAGTCTTACCCAGAAGAAGTAGTAGACACTTACAGTGATCCTCAATTGGCCTTTGAGGAAACAAAAAAAGCCCTGATGATGATCTCGAAGACGTTCGGGAAAGCCAAACAAGAGGCTGACAAGATCACCGTTTTTAATGAGGCAGAAAAAATCATTCAAAATGGTGCAACAAAAGATGACAAAAAGAAAACTGAGAAAATTAAAATCTAAAGCATTAAACTTATTAACATGAAAAGAATATTAGTATTTGGAGCTGTAATGCTCATGATAACCGGTGCTTATGCACAAGGGTCGGCAGTGTCGGATTTCTTCAACAAATATCAGAATGACGAAAGCTTCAGTCAGGTAACCATTTCAAGCAAAATGTTTGGCTTATTTACCAATATGGAGCTGGAGGATAAAGAGGATCAGGAAGTGCTGAGCGCCATCAGTAAATTAAAAGGACTGAAAATACTTGCTAAAGATGACACAAGAGAATCCAGAGAGCTTTATAATGAGGCCAACAAGATGCTTCCTAAAAGTCAGTATGAGGAACTGATGTATGTGAGAGACAAGGACAAAGACATGCGTTTTTTTATCAGTGAAAAGGGTGGGAAGATCAATGAGTTAGTGATGATAGCCGGAGGGAGTAATGACTTTATGCTGTTGTCCATCTTTGGAGAGATAGACTTAAAACAAATATCAAAAATTGGAAAAAAAATGGATGTTGATGGGCTGAAGGATCTGGAGCGCCTAAAAGACAACAAGAAGGAAAATAAAAACTAGGAAAGAGATGAGGAGGGGTAAACTCAAACGTTTGCCCTTCCTTTTCGTTTAAAGTCAATTATGAAACGCACTTGTCTTTTATTTATTTGTGCTTGCCTGGTAGGATTTAATTTTCAGGCTAAAGGCCAAACGGAAACAACGATAGCACTCAATAAACGCTTTGATGATGCGCTTACTTTGTATTTCTATAAGAACACATTGCGCATGCTCAATCAATCGGAAAATAAAGAATTCGATGATTTGATTAAAGATATCCAAAAGATGAAGTTTTTGGTGATAGACAAAACGTCTGGTAGTTTTGGTGCAGCAGATTACAAAAAACTAACCAATGGGTACAAGGGTGAAAATTATGAGGAGATCATGACCAGTCGGTTTGATGGAAAGAATTTTGATGTTTTGCTCAACGAACGCAATGGAACCACAAAAGGCATGGTGGTATTGGTCAATGATTCTACCAGTTTGTATGTTTTGGATATCCTTGGAAAAGTGGAGTTGAATAAAGTAACAAAACTATTTCGTGAAATAGATAACAGTGCTGAAATTGGCAAAATGATTAAAGCTTTCTCAGATGATCATGACTCACGCGATCGATTGAGAAAAATAGAGAAGAACTAAAACAATTTCCGTTTGAAGGCAGTATTGCAAATTGAAAACCTCACCAAGAATTTTGGTCGGCTTTGTGCCGTAAATAAAATGAACCTTGAGGTGGGGACCGGCCAGGTATTTGGTATGCTGGGGCCAAACGGCAGCGGAAAAACCACCACCTTAGGTATGCTGATGAGTGTGGTAAACCCTTCTTCAGGGAGTTTTAAATGGTTTGGTGAAGAGGCTACCCACGAAACGCGAAAGAAGATTGGAGCGGTATTGGAACATCCCATTTTTTACCCCTACCTGACCGGACAAAAGAATTTGGAGCTTACCGCAATGATAAAGGGAGCAACACCGGATCAAATAGCGGAGGTGTTACAACTGGTGGAGCTGACTGAGAGGAGGAACGATAAGTACAAAACCTATTCACTGGGGATGAAGCAAAGGCTGGCCATTGCCTCTGCTTTGCTTAACGATCCTCAGGTGTTGATATTGGATGAGCCTACCAACGGTTTGGATCCGATGGGTATAGCTGAAATACGAGAACTCATCAAAAAGATTGCTTCGGATGGAAGAACGATCATATTAGCAAGCCACTTGCTGGATGAAGTTCAAAAAGTATGCACTCACTTTGCTGTTTTGAAAAAAGGAAATATGGTGTATAGCGGACCTGTGGATGACGTGAGGAAAGGTGCCGAAACAGTGGAGGTAAATGCAGACAGAGATCTTTCTGAAGCCCTGAATGCTTTTCATGGTTCTTCTTCAATACAACGGGAAAATGGTTACTATGAAGTAACACTTACAGAAGGAACTAAAAGTCAAGACCTTAATAAATTCCTTTTTGAAAGAGGAATTATAGCATCTCACCTGGTGACTAAAAAGAAAAGCCTGGAAAAACAATTTTTGGAAATTTTGGCCGAATCAAAATAATGTTTCATCTCCTACAAATAGATCTTAAGAAATTAACCAGCTACCGCACATTCTGGATAGTATGTGGTTTGTACTTCTTTACATTAGGAACCACTACGGCTAGTGGGATGGAGTTTTTGAAATGGCTCGTTAGTTTAGGAGCAAGCTTTGGAACTCAAATTAATATTGCCCGTATTCCATTTTATCATTTCCCGGATGTATGGCAAAATATCACTTATGTAAGTGGTTTTTTTAAGGCCATATTGGCCTTCATGGTGGTCATTAGTATTACCAACGAATTTACCTATCGCACGGTGCGACAGAATGTAATTGATGGGCTAAGCAGGTCTCAATTTATAATCTCCAAGGTGCTTACCAATGTTCTTCTAAGTGCGATGAGTGTGGTCATGGTTTTTGTCATCGCGCTCGTTACGGGATTTATCTACAGTCCGTCAATTGTAATGGCCGATTTGTTGACCGACCTTGAATTTTTCGCAGCTTATTTTCTGGAAGTATTCGCTTTTTTATCCTTCGCCCTTTTGCTTGGCGTCATTATTCAACGTTCTGGTTTAACGATTGTAATTTTGGTGCTGTCGCGATTGATTGAGGCTATCATTAAAGCCAATATAGACGATTATGTACCCTGGCTGATCCCATATCTTCCAATGGAGTCCATCAGTAATTTGGTGCCCATGCCTTTCCCTCGCTATGTATTTCAGGAGATTCAGGATTATGTCAGTATCACATCTGTGTTGATTGCAGGAGCCTGGACCTTTGCGTTCAATTACCTAGCTTATCTGAAGCTGAAAAGATCAGATATTTGATTGGCTGGTGGCAAAGAGCTTCAAATCATAAACGACAATTACAGACTCAAACTCTTCTGCTTGACAATACATTTACTTAGTCAACAATGGCCTGATAAGTCAGGGCTTTAAAGAGGGTTCCGATTTCCCGGTGATGAGAATTGTAAATTTGAGTGTATAATATTGCCACCAGATTTTCCTTGGGGTCGGCCCAATAATTGGTATTAAAAGCGCCACCCCAGGAGAATGAACCTAGTGAAGCCGGAGAGAGATAATCATTTGCAGAAGTTTCCAGTTGGAATCCAAGACCAAATTGTGTGGGTAGTGTGCCAGTCTGATTGGTAAGCATCAACTCAATAGTTTTACGACCTATTAATTGTTTTCCTTTGTATTGCCCATTGTTGAGAAACAATTGAAGGAATCTCGCATAATCTTCTGTAGTTGAACTTAGGCCTGCGCCACCGCTGTAGTATGTTCCATTAAGAGTTGGATAGGAAGGATCCACATTATCGTAGATAAGGCCGGTAACCTTTTTAAGCTGACCTCCAACTTCCTCATAAATGGGGACCAGTCGGGAATGTTTTTCTTTTGGTAAATAGAAATAGGTATCCTTCATTTCCAATGGATCAAAAATTCTGGTTTGAAAAAAATCAGCTAAAGATTTTCCTCCCCAAATTTCAACCAAATAACCAAGCAAATCTAAATTGAGGCCATACGTAAATGCTTCACCCGGATTATGGATTAATGGCATGCCCCCCAGTACTTTCATTTTATCTTTCAGGAGGCCATTACTATTTCCAATTCCTGAGGGTATACTGGCTTTCGCATAGATGGCGCTGAGCTGTTTGCTCCCAATGGCAGCGTAATCAATTCCAGAGGTATGGGTGAATAATTGTCTTATGGTGATCTCACTTTTTGCGGGGTGAGTGGTGTAACTTGAATCTACTTCATTAAATACCGAAAGTACTTTTGCATTTTTAAATTCAGGAATGAATTTCGAAACCGGATCATCCAATTGAAACTTACCCTCTTCAAATAGCATCATTGCCGCAAGGCTGGTAATGGCCTTGGTTTGAGACGCAATTCTAAAAATATCATTTTGCTTCAGCATGATCTTCTTTTCCAGATCACTGTATCCATAAGCTTTTTGGTACACCACCTGATTGTTACGCATGATAAGCACCACAGCTCCAGGAAACCATTTGTCTTTTAATGCCTGCTCTATACGATTGTCCAACCTTGCCAACCGCTCGATTGACATTCCTTCCACCATTGTACTATGAGAAGTGGGTTGAGCAAAAGTTTTTAGACTAACAATCGAAAGAAGTAAGATTGCTATTTTTTTCATGATATACACAATTTTAATTTTCACAATCCGCTTGACATCATGCCGCCATCCACATTAATATTTTGCCCCGTGATGTAGCTGGCCTTGTCCATAGCGAGGTAGGCAACGAGACTTGAAATTTCTTCTGGCTGACCAACTCGCTGCATAGGAGTTCGTTCGATGATTTTCTTTAATTTTTCCGGATTAGAAAGAACAGGTTGAGCAAGCGGTGTATCAATGTACCACGGAGATACTGCATTTACCCTTATATTATCCATTGCCCATTCTACAGCAAGGTGCTTTGTCAATTGAATGATGGCCGCCTTGGTCATTCCGTAAGGAGGTCCGCTTTTAACGTCAATAGATCCAGCAACGGATGCAATGTTGATCATGCTTGCTTTTCCAGATTTCTTAAGCAGTGGATAACACATACGTGCCATCTCTGTCATACTAAATAAATTGGTTTCAAATATTTTTCTGTATTCCTCTTCCTCGTATTCAATAAGTTTTTTTCTAATGTTAGTGCCCACATTATTTACCAATATGTCCAGTTTGCCAAATTTTTGACTGAGTTCATCTACCAACTTTGTTCTAAAGGAGCTTACAGAGATATCCCCGGCAATACCCTCCGCTTTAAATCCACGTTGCTGAAACATTTGCACCGTACCGGATAAGTCTCTTTCATTTCGGGCTACAATAATTACCTCAGCGCCCAGGTGTATAAATTCTTCAGCGATAGCCAGCCCAATCCCCTTTGAACCTCCGGTAACCAATGCTTTTTTCCCTTCCAGTGACCACTTACTCATATTCTATTATTTAATTTCCTTCTTTACCACCAATACGGTTTTGGGATCAATTTCCAGATAACCCTGCTCATAACAATACCGATAGTAGGCGCCTTCCTTGGTGCGATAGGTGTCGGTATGGTAGCTGAAATCAAATCCTTTTATGCTCAGTTTGTTACGACTTACTTTGGTTTTTCCTGTAGGGTTTAGTTCGGCCAGAATTCTACGATTCTTGCCAAGAATATTGTTTACATTTCGGACATAATTGGTCTTGTCGCTGTTGATGCGATTGTTGTAGGATACCCTGCACTGGTCGGAGCAAAACTTTTTATCGGCTCTGCCAACAATTTTTTCTCCACACTCAAGGCAGGTTTTTTCTTCCTTTTTGGCCATAATTCAAAGGTTATTCCCGATTACAAACGTTTACTAACGAATATAACCGAAAGTAAGCAATTAACATACGATTCGAATTTTTTTCTCCTTACACCTTTGCATCGTCAGTCGTCAATAATCCGGCTGGCACTCTGCTGAAAGTCAGTGGTGTTAAAAAAAAAATAATGTTTAACAATTAAATTCAACAATCATGAAAAGTTTAAGAAACAGCGTGCAATTAATCGGTCGTTTAGGAAAAGATCCTGAAGTAAAAGAGTTTGGTGACAAAAAGAAGGCTGCCTTCTCTATTGCCACAAGCGATTCGTACAAGAATCAAAAAGGAGAAAAAATAGAAGATACGCAATGGCACAACGTTGTGATCTGGGGTAAGCTTGCAGGTGTTGCAGAGAAGTACCTGAAGAAAGGCGAGGAGGTTGCCATTGAAGGCAAACTCGTGCATCGTGTCTATGAGACAGAAAAAGGCGAGAAGAAATTCTTCACTGAAATCAATGTGAATGATCTCGTGATGCTGGGCGGAAAGCGTCAGTCATAATTGGTAAATTGAGTTAATAAATTGAGTTAATAAAAAGCCCGGCTCGCAAGTGTCGGGCTTTTTGCTTTTTAAAGTTTTATTTCAGTTGAAGTGTCCTTCCCTACTTTGGGTGCGACAGAAGCCACCTACATTTATTAAGCAATGGTTAGATGGATTTGTCTACCATACTGCCCTTAGCTATGCTTATTTTTTATGGTCCGGGTTGATCGCCATTGTTATTGCGCTCATCACAGTGGGTTACCAGGCCATAAAATTTGCGCGACTTAACCCTGTGGATAACTTACACCACGGGTAGATACCCCCAGTCATCTGATATTTTCGAACTCATTTATAAAATCCCCGTTATTCATGGGGTAATTTATCTATTTTTGGTGCTAATGAATTTTGCATTTCCTCAGTTTCTCTGGGCGCTTACGGCTCTTTCCATCCCTATTATTATTCATCTTTTTAATTTCAGAAAAACTACCCGCATTTTCTTTTCAAACAACCGACTGCTAAAGCAAATCAAGGAGGAGACCACCCAAAAGAGGAAATTGAAGAAATATCTTGTGCTGGCTTCAAGGCTCCTATTCATATTTTTTCTTGTATTGGCATTTGCACAGCCCTTTCTTCCTGCCAAAGAGCAGGTAACTGCGGCTCGGAATATTGTGCTTTACCTGGATAACTCTTTCAGTATGTCTGCCCAGGTGGGGGAGAAGACTCGTGCACTGGATGCGGGTATAGGATTCATAAGAGAGATCGTTGACTTGTTCCCTCCTGACACGAGATACAAATTAATAACAAACGATTTTGCGCCATTTTCAAATTCATTTAAAACTCGAACGGAAATTTTAGACCTGCTCACTCAGGTTCGGCTTTCGGTCGTTTCAAGAACATGGGATGAAGTGGATAAAAGAATGGGAGTAGAAAAAAATGGAGCCGACATATTCTGGATTTCAGATTTTCAGAAATCTACCTCTGGTGTAAGCGGTGGATTTCAGGCCGATTCAACCAGCCAGTGGCATTTGGTGCCGGTAGCTTTTGGACAATCTTCAAACATATATGTGGATACTGTTTATTTAGAAAATCCATTTGCAATTGGAGGAGAGAAGAATACGGTGAACATCAGATTGCGAAATGTGGGATCAAGACAAACAGACGGACTCAACGTAAAACTTGTAATCAATAATATTCAAACAGGTGCAGTATCTGTTGATCTGGAGCCAAACAGCTATGCAGAAACTAGTTTTGACCTTACTACTGGTATGCAAGGACTGAATGCAGCAAAAATTAGTTTTACAGATTTTCCCATTAGCTTTGATAACGAATTTTATTTTACACTCAACTTTACTGAAACCATCAAGGTAGTTGAGATTAAGGGTAATAAAGAGGATGCTTTTGTGGAGCGTGTTTTTGGCAATCGCCAGTTGTTTAGTTATAGGAGTTTTTCAGTTGAGAATATTGATTATAGTTTGCTGACACAAGCTGACCTTATTGTTCTTAATGGTTTGAATACTATTGATGCCTCCCTGGTTGCCACCATTGCATCCAATATGGATAATCTTGGATCATTATTCATTATTCCCGGAGAAAGACCTGACCTTAATGCCTATAAGCGACTATTGCCTTTTCAAAATCTTACACTGGCAACTACGGCAGAAATGACTGAATTGGATCGGCCTGATTTTCAGAACCCTTTCTTTGAAAACGTATTTGAAGAGCGATCGCCTTCTATGGAAATGCCAAGTGCAATTCCGTTGCTGGACTGGGGAATGGATCGCTCAGCTATTCTTAAATTTAGAACCGGAGAGGCTTTCTTGTCGCAGAATAACAAGACTTTTATTATGTCCAGTCCCTTGCAACGTAACTATACTAATTTTTACAATCATGCTTTGTTTGTGCCCGTGATGTATCGCATTGCAGCAACCTCCAGGCGGGCAGAACAAAATTTATATTATACAATGGCCCATGATTTAATCACGATTCGTGCAGACAGTATTTATGGTGAGGAGCCGATCCGCCTGGTGGGCAGTAGTGAGGAGATAGTGCCCCCGCAACGCAGGGTAGGCGACCGATTTTTCTTAGAAATGCCCAAATTCTCAATGAACCCGGGCTTCTATACGGTTCAATATCAAAAAGACACCCTTAACCTATTGGCTGTTAATTTGGACAAAAGCGAGTCTGATTTAACCCAGTTTGGGCCGGATGAGATAAAGCAGCTATTTGGTGGGGGCAATCATGTTACGATGTTTCAGGGCACAAGCCTGGAAAGTTTCAGCAACGAAATAAAAGAGAGATATTTGGGTACGCCTTTGTGGAAGTATGCAGTGATTTTAGCTTTGCTATTCTTATTGGTGGAGGTTTTATTCATACGATTTTTAAAGTAAATTTAGTGAGCGTCTCAATTACGTCCCTGAACCAACTATAGAATGAAGATACTCATCCAGTCAGTAACAATAAGTGACCCAAAGTCTACCCATCACAAGAAAAAGAGAAATGTTCTTATTCAAAACGGACGCATTGTTGATATCAGTGCCAAGAAGAATGCTCCTGATAAAGTGATAGATGCAGAAGGTATGATTCTTTCAGGGGGCTGGATGGATATAGGTACTTTTATTGGGGATCCCGGGCTAGAGTACAAAGAAGACCTTGAATCAGCCGGTGTAGCGGCAGCAGCAGGTGGGTTTACAGAGGTTGCAATGCTTCCCAATACAGTCCCCACTGTTCAGAGTAAAAATGAAGTGAACTATATCACCAAAGGAAATAATAACCGATTAGTACAAATTTATCCAATTGGTGCGGTCACGCTAAGAAACGCAGGAGAAGAATTGACCGAAATGATCGATTTGAATGCTTCGGGGGCGGTAGCCTTTAGTGACGGGCTAAAGCCGGTATGGAATACTGATATTTTATTAAAATCGCTGCAGTATCTACAAAAATTTGATGGATTGCTTATCAACCACCCTGAAGACATTTGGCTGAATATGTTTGGCCAAATGAATGAAGGAAAAAACAGTACCGTTCTGGGCCTTAAGGGGATGCCAAAAATTGCAGAAGATTTGGCAGTAAGTCGTGATGTTGAATTGCTTGGCTATTCCGGAGGAAGACTACATTTTGCCAGGTTGTCGTCAGCTAAAGCTTTGGATATTGTGCGGACTGCAAAAAAGAAAAAACTAAATCTTACCTGCGACATTGCCGCTTATCAGGCATTGCTTGATGATTCGTTGTTGGAAGATTTTGACACAAATTATAAGGTGAATCCGCCCCTTCGAGAGAAAGCTGATCTAGATGCTATGATAGCAGGATTGAAAGATGGCACAATTGATGTTTTAACTACTGGCCACTTACCACAAGATACGGAGAGTAAAGTGTTGGAATTTGATCATGCAGATTTTGGTATGATCAACCTGCAAACGTTTGCCTCGCAACTGGCAAAGCTTTCTGCCCATGTGGATGTACATGACCTGTTGGAGAAGGTGATAAGTGCACCACGCAAACTTTTAAAGTTACCTGTCCCTCTTATTGAAAAGGATGCAATTGCCAATCTTACACTTTTCGATCCTACAGAAAAATGGATTTTTACAGAGGAGGCGAATAATTCTAAATCTAAGAACTCCCCATGGCTGGGGAAAGAGATTGTGGGCAAAGCAAAGGCTGTGTTTAATAACTCAAAGTATTGGATGGATGCCTAGTTTTTCAAAATGGCCACCATTGGTTCGGGTGCCGCTTCGATACGGTTTGGTGATAGGTGTAGTTGGATTTGTCCTCCTCTTAATACTCTATTACACCAATCACCACCCTTTCCTTATTCCGGTATTTGTTGATTATCGAATAGCACTTTTTGCTATAGTTTTCATCTTTGCTCTAAAAGAACTAAGGGACTATCATTACCAGGGGGTTTTATATTTTTGGCAGGGAATGTTAGGGACATTCTTAATTACCCTAATCTTTGGGTTGATTGCAAGTACTGCCATTTACTTGTATGCTACTTACAATCAGGAGTTTGTCCAATCATACATTAATCTGTCGCTGAAACAGGTGCAGGCACTTACAGATGAGGATATAAACCAGATTGGCAGAAATGTCTATGACACTAGCATTGTGTCTTTAAAGCAGGCAGATGCCTATTTTTTGGCTATCCGGTACTTTGTACAGTCCTTTATTATTAGCTTTTTTTTAAGCATAATAATATCTGTAATTTTGAGAAAGTCACCAAACCTCTGATTTTATGGAAACAGAAAATACTACTCAACCGGAAAGTATTCCTACCACATTATTCAACCATGCCCTTCGATGGGGACTTATTGTTGGTTTGACGAGCGGAATACTATCATTCATACTCTATGCAGTTGATTATTCTTTATTGGCGGATTGGAAGGTAGGCTTATCTTTACTTGCTATTTATATTGGCCTAACAATCTATGCTGGGATAAACTACAGAAAGGAATCAGGGCCATATCTTTCTTTTGGAAAAGCTTATCAGCATGGATTTATAATCTTCATATGCTCAGGATTAATTGCAACGGTATTTAATATTTTATTATTTCAGGTCATTGACCCTGACCTTGGCGGCAAGGTAACAGAAGTGGCCGTTGAAAATACAGCTGCGATGATGAATAATTTTGGAGCACCTCCGGATCAAATTGACAAAGCACTTGATGACACGCGCGATAGAATGGCTAACCAGTATACCCTAATGGGCCAGGTAAAAGGGTATGGCATCATTCTTATTGTGTCTGCTGTGTTTGCCTTGATAACAGGCCTGATTGTTAGAAAGTCAGAGCCTGTGTTTGACAAATAGATAACCAAATCAAGCTGGTCTTTGTGATACAATTTTGGAAAAAGTGAAAAAAGTGGATATAAGTATTATCATTCCAGCAAAAGACGAAGAAGAATCCATTCCCGAATTGTGCCAATGGATTATTCGTGTGATGGATGATGCAGGGCTATCTTTTGAGGTATTGTTCATTGATGATGGCAGTTCGGACAATACCTGGACCGAAATTCTTAAAGCTAATCTGATGAACCCTGCCTTTAAAGGCATCAAGTTCAATCGAAACTTTGGTAAATCTGCAGCGCTTCACACAGGCTTCAAAGCTGCAATGGGTAATGTAGTTGTAACCATGGACGCTGACCTTCAGGATAGCCCTGACGAGATACCGGAGTTGTATAAAATGATAACTGAAGGTGGCTATGATCTGGTTTCCGGGTGGAAGAAGAAACGACATGATCCTATTTCTAAAACAATTCCATCCAAGTTCTTCAACTATGTGACCCGTGTAATGTCGGGCATTAAGCTTCACGATTTTAATTGTGGACTAAAAGCATACAAATCTGTGGTGATAAAAAACATTAGTGTGTATGGCGAAATGCATCGCTATATCCCCGTTATTGCCAAATGGGCAGGGTTCAATAAAATAGGAGAGAAGGTAGTAGAGCATCGGGAGCGTAAATACGGAGTGACAAAGTTTGGATGGGAGCGCTTTGTAAAAGGTTTTCTCGATTTATTGTCCATCATGTTTGTAGGGAAATTCAGGAGGAACCCAATGCACTTTTTTGGTAGCTTGGGTATCATTTCATTCTTATTTGGGTTTGTGTTCACTGCCAAAATATTTTATGATAAAATGGACTCATTATTTATCTCTAAAATCCCGCTGAAGAGAGAGATCACAGACCAGCCTATTTTTTACCTGGCACTCGCTGCGGTTGTTATCGGTGTACAACTTTTTCTCACAGGCT
Source organism: uncultured Ohtaekwangia sp. (assembly GCA_964409415.1). Lineage (GTDB taxonomy): Bacteria > Bacteroidota > Bacteroidia > Cytophagales > Cyclobacteriaceae > ELB16-189. The sequence goes on from CAYPDF010000004.1 coordinate 145,981, forward strand.
ATTTGGCTGAAATGGTAGCCATGCAGTCGCTTTCAAAGCGGGATTATCTTGTTATTGAGAAAGTGGGACTTAAGGAGCTCGTTCACCTGGAGCAAAACCCACTCATGGTCACCTCGTAACTTATCCTCTCTAAACTAATTAGAATTTATTGAAACAATTTGTCGCTTATGCGGTTAATGTGGAGTGTCAACATGTTTTTATGAAACAACGTATTTTTCTTCTCACACTTTTCTTTTTCATTGCTTCTGGTGTGCAAGCTCAGAATAAACTTACAATTAATGGCTATGTAAAAGATGCCTCCAATGGCGAGGCATTAATCGGGGCAACGGTCTATGTGAAGGAAATCAGCAATGGAGTTATTACTAACGTATACGGATTCTACTCCATAACCCTCAATCCCGGGGATTATACAGTAAATTATAGTTACATAGGGTACAAAACCATATCCCAAAATGTATCATTGACTAAAAACCAGGAGATCAACATTGATCTTGCGATTGAAAGTGAGCAGTTGGATGAAGTAGTTGTAACCGCGGAACGCGAGCAAGCCAATGCTGAAAACATGGAAATGAGTACCAATAAACTCGACATTCGCACCATATTAAAGATACCCACCTTTATGGGCGAAGCAGATGTATTCAGAAGTATATTGTTGCTGCCTGGCGTGAGTACGGTGGGTGAGGGCGCATCTGGGTTTAATGTACGTGGAGGCAGTGTAGGACAAAATCTTGTGCTGTTGGATGAAGCACCGGTTTACAATTCATCCCATCTGTTTGGGTTCTTTTCTGTCTTTAACCCCGATGCGGTAAAAGATACCAAACTATACAAAGGAGCAATACCCTCGCGGTATGGTGGCCGACTCGCCTCTCTGCTGGATGTGCGAATGAAGGAGGGAAATAGTAAGGAGTTTGAAGCCAATGGAGGTATCGGCTCGCTGTTTAGCCGATTGGCAATAGAAGCACCAATTATCAAAGACAAATCTTCATTTATTGTAGCAGCAAGGCGATCGTATATTGATATCCTTGCCCGACCATTTGTGCCATTACTACAAGATGGCGGAGCGCTTAATTTTTATGACCTAACGCTTAAGACAAACTATACCTTTAATAGAAAGAATAAACTGTACGCATCAGGCTATTTTGGTCGTGATGTATTTCTTTTTGATGCCAATCAGGGATTTAGTTGGGGAAATACCACTGGCACCTTAAGATGGAACCACTTATTTAATGAGAGGCTTTTCTCAAATCTGACATTTGTGTATAGCAATTATGACTATAAACTTCAGTTTGGTGATAACGATCGTGATAGTTTTAAGTGGGACTCCTCCATTTCCAATTTTATTCTAAAACCTCAGTTCACCTATTTTATCAATAGCAACAATGAGCTGGACTTTGGTGGAGAGGCCATCTACTATACTTTTGAGCCAGCCAATGCAGTAGGTATATCCAATGGTGACGCCATTGACGTAAGTCTGAATAAAAAGTATAATCTTGAAACTGCGCTTTATGTAGGGAATAGGCAAACCATCAACGATGTGCTTTCTATTGAATACGGTTTGAGGTTCTCCCATTTTCAATCTTTTGGACCTGGTAAAACCTATCAGTACAATGATACCATTCCTGGCTTACGAAAAACTCCAATTGGGTTTGAGGAATTCAAAAAGGGTGAATCCATTGTTGATTACAACAATTGGGAGCCCCGAGCTTCATTTAGAATCCAATCAAGCCCTACCAGTTCGGTAAAAGGAAGTTATAATCGAATGGCACAATACCTACATTTAATTTCCAATACCACGGCATCCAATCCGCTTGATGTATGGGCACCCAGCTCAAAAGTGATAAAGCCGGAAATTGGTCAGCAGTTTACATTGGGTTATTTCAAGGATTTGGGTGTAGATCGAAGTTATGAAGTTTCTGTGGAGGGATATTATAGAGCAACAGAAAATCAAATCGATTACATAGATGGGGCAGATTTGTTAATTAATGAATTTTTGGAGGGCGAATTGTTGAGTGGAGTGGGTCGTGCCTATGGCATTGAAACCTACTTCCAAAAAAAGAAAGGACGATTGAGTGGATGGGTAAGTTATACTTTGGGCAGAACGGAATTGAAAGTGAGTGGTATCAATAAGGATAGTTGGTATCCCACCCGGTATGATCAATTGCATAATTTGAAAATAGCTGCATTTTATGATATCAATGATAGATGGTCAGTGTCTTCAGATTTTGTGTTTTTAAGTGGCACACCAACCACATTCCCTACTTCAAGGTTTGTGATACAGGATATTCTTATTCCTTATAATTCAAATGGATCCAGAAGTAATGTACGGCTTCCTGCCTATCATCGACTGGATATTTCCTTTCGCCTTGAAGGTAAAAAGATAAGAAAGGGGAAAGAAAGAAAAAATACAGATTATTGGGTGTTTTCACTTTATAACGTGTATGGAAGGAAAAATCCATTCTCTATATACTTTTCTCAACGTGATGAGCGTGCCGCTCAAGGCACACCTATTAACTCACAGGCTGTTCAATTGTCCATTATAGGGACAGTTGTGCCTTCGGTTTCATATAACTTCAGATTTTAATAAGCATGCAACAGCAACTTCATTCATTTTTTGGAATAGCCTTTTTCGCGGGCGCAATAAGTATGGTATTTACTTCCTGTGAAGACGAGATATCACCGAAACTCGAGAAAGCGAATCCTATTTTGGTCATTGATGCCTGGCTTACTGATCAACCCGGCAATCAGGTGATCATTATCTCTGAAACTCAACCTTATTTTGATAATACATTGCCTCCAGGTGTGTCAGGGGCCGATGTTTCTGTGACAGACGATGGGGGAAATATATTTTCATTTCAGGAAGATTCGGCAGTAAAAGGTAAGTATGTGTGGACGCCCCAACCAAGCGAAATATTTGGTGAGACGGGGCGAGCCTATACCCTTAAGGTTGATTATAATGGGGAGTCTTTTGTTTCTTCTTCCAGAATAGGGAGAGTACCGGTGATAGACAGTTTAACTTTTACTTTTGAGAAGAAAAATTCTTTTCGGCCGGACTCATATCTTGCGGATTTTTGGGCCACAGATTTACAAGGGCCTAATGACACGTATAGAATAAAAACCTGGAAGAATGGTGTTTTGCTCAATAAGCCAAGTGAATTGAACCTGGCTTATGATGCAGGCTTTTCAGCAGGTGGCAATTTTGATGGAGTAACTTTCATTACACCCATTAGACAAGCTATCAACCCATTTGAAGAGGATGGGACCAACGGATTTCTTTCTCCATACGCTCCGGGAGATTCTATTTATGTGGAAATACACTCCATTAGCTTGGAGGCATTTAACTTTTTAAGTGAAGTTGCTATTCAGACAGACAGACCGGGTGGCTTTTCGGAATTATTTGCAACACCATTATCCAATGTTACTACAAATATTTCAAATGAGGATCCAAATGGGGAACCCGTACTTGGCTTCTTTAATGTAGCCGCTGTATCGGGATTGGGCAAAAGGTTTAAGGAATAGTACCGAGGTAGTTTTCCCAGATGAACTAAATAACACCTATCTTTGTATTTGAATTACGTTCATTGATATTGGTTGTACTTAATATCCAATACAAAACCATACTCATCAATAATATGGGGCCGACCGGTTTTGACAGGATGTGTGAGTGCGTATGCCAGCATGCAGGCTCATGGGATGAGAGCCTTAAAAGATAGTTCTAAAACCATACTTGGCGAGTCTAACTACGCCTTGGCTGCTTAATCTGACGATACGTTAGATGAGTTTGTCTCCGATAAGATCGGAGAGGCCAACATCGCTCACTGCCTTTGTTCTGCAGGAGGTGAATATGCGGTGTCGTTTGTCGGAACTGCTCTGTGTGAGGTTACTAATCACGGCTAAGACATAGTGACTACGGAGAAGTTGAGGTTGTTGACTGCCTTGCTCCTCCCGACAATCAAAGTTAACTAAGCATGTAGAATCTACGCGTTTATCTTCTCTGGACCAGAGTTCGATTCTCTGCGGCTCCACCTTCCTGCCTGCGGCAGGCAGACGCTCGCCATAGTACCGCCTCGGAACGAAGTCGAGCTGTTCTTCAAACAAAAAAAGGGTTAGCAAATTGCTAACCCTTTTTGTTAGATAAAGATAAACTTTATCTCTTTCTCTTAGCAGCCTTTTTCTTGGTTGCTTTTTTCTTGGTTGCTTTCTTTTTAGCAGCCTTTTTCTTAGTTGCTTTCTTTTTAGCAGGTTTTCTCTTGGTTGCTTTTTTCTTAGCAGCCTTCTTAGCTTTCTTTGCCATAGCTTTTTGTGTTTTTAATTAAACATATTTAACAAATACGCTATGAAATAAGCAACTAAATAGTTAAAAACCAAAAAAAAATCAATTTTGTTTTCTCTCGCAACATTTCATCACAACAAAAATGTTCGAAAAGAAAGTTTGCAACATCTCAAAAAACATTTTTATCAATAAAAATTCTAAGATGAATGTTGTGTTTAATGTGTTGAAGTCAATTTTACTTCAAGTAGAACTATAAGTAAATGAATTGTTGTATTCGAAAATTGAATCCTGCCGTAAAACAGCCATACGAAACCAAAAACAAACTTTTTTGTGTTTTTTATTGCATAGAAAAAACCGCTGTTGTATAAAATATTAATGTTTATGCTACGCATTCAATAGAAGGGAAGATCAAGCGGAATATTTTCATTTCACAAAATGAGATCAATGTATTTTTAATATGTAACGGAGAACAGCCCTGTAAAGGGACCTAAAAAAAATTTTGTTATGCGAGCTTAAAAATCAGGTCATTTGTCCGAAAATTCATTTTTTTCGATTGAACCTCATTGAAATGAATGTAAGAGGCTGCCAGTTGCGAGATAGTTAAATATCATAATTTCAGAGATTTTTGAATTGAAATAAAGACGTAAATTTGCGATTATCAATTGAACATGGCCCCGTATTTCAATGGATAGAATTTCAGATTCCGATTCTGAAGATGCAGGTTCGATTCCTGCCGGGGTCACTACTTTGATTGTGGAGGTAGATTTCACACAATTAGTCACTCTTCATCAGCTTCTTTTTTGAACTTACCAAATAGCTATTAGGTTTGGTGCAACCCCCATGTGATCGTACTTTTATCGAATTACATCTTACTAATATCATGACATCAACCGAATTTAGAAAGGCCGCACATGAACTGGTAGACTGGATGGCCAACTATATGGATAACGTAGGAGATTATCCCGTAAAGCCAAATATAAGGCCTGGAGATATAAAAGTTCAACTCCCTACCTCCGCGCCTGAGCATGGCGAAGAGTTTCAATCCATTTTTTCTGATTTTAATAAAATCATTTTACCGGGGATGACCCATTGGCAGCATCCGCAGTTCTTTGCTTACTTTCCATCAGGCACAAGCGGCCCATCTGTTTTGGCAGAAATGTTGGCTGCAAACATGGGAGCGCAATGTATGATTTGGCTTACCTCCCCGGCAGCTGAAGAACTGGAGGAGCGCATGATGGAATGGCTCAGAGATATGCTAGGACTTCCTTCCAATCTAACTGGTGTTATTCAGGATAGCAGTTCATCATCAACATTGGTAGCCTTGCTTACGGCACGCGAATCCAACTCAGCCTATGCCATCAACCAAAGAGGATTTGAAGGAAATGAAAAATTCAGAATCTACACTTCAGTTCAGGCGCATTCCTCTGTAGACAAGGGGGTAAAGATTGCGGGGTTTGGCATTGACAATCTGGTGAAAGTAAGCGTGGATGAAAACTTTGAAATGAAACCCGATGCACTGGAAAACGCTATCGAACAGGACATAGCCTTGGGTATGATTCCGCTGTGTGTAGTGTCTACCATTGGTACGACAAGTTCAACGGCTGTTGACCCCATTAAGGCCATTGGAGAAATTTGTAAGAAATATAAATGTTGGCACCACATTGATGCTTCCTATGCAGGAACGGCCCTGCTGTTGCCGGAAATGCGATGGATGATTGAAGGTGTTGAGTTAGCAGATAGTTTTGTTTTTAATCCACATAAGTGGATGCTAACCAACTTTGACTGTTCGGCTTATTTTGTAAAAGATAAAAAAGCATTGACAGATACGTTCAGTATTTTACCGGAATATCTTAAAACCCCGGAAGACCACCTGGTGAATAATTACCGGGACTGGAGTATCCCCTTGGGAAGGCGCTTCAGGGCGCTTAAGCTATGGTTTGTCATCAGAAGTTATGGTGTAGAGGGTTTGCGGAAGATAATTTCAGAGCATATTGAAATTGGCCATTGGCTTAAGGATGAAATTGAACACGAAGAAGATTTTGAATTACTGGCTCCCGTTCCGCTTAATCTGGTGTGTTTCAGATACCGGCCCAAAGGATTGAAGAATGAATCAAAACTTAATGAAATTAACAAGGAGCTGCTGGAAGGGCTTAACCAAACGGGTGCTATCCTTTTAACCCAAACCAAACTTAACGAAAAATATACCTTGAGAATGGTGTCGGGCAACAATAATACTTCAAAGGAGGAGGTGAGTAAAGGATGGGAGAGAATAAAAAAACACGCCAGAAAAATAAAAGTATGATTTCCGTTGTAGGTATTCCATTCGATGAGTTCTCTTCATTTATGCGTGGTCCAGCTTTGGCGCCTCCAAAAATCAGGGAAGCGTATCATTCCGATTCTGCTAATTACTTTACTGAAGATATTATCAATCTTAAAGATCATACTGGATGGAGAGATGAAGGAGACCTTACTCTGCCCGAAGGGATTGAAGCAATAAATGTAATTAAGGAATCTATCACTACATTACTTAACAAGTCCGAGAAAGTTTTGTCACTAGGCGGAGATCATTCTGTTACGTATCCAATAGTAAAGGCTTTTGCGGAGAAATTTGGGAAACTAACCATACTGCATTTGGATGCACATGGGGACTTGTATGATAATTTTGAGGGGAATAAATATTCGCACGCTTGCCCCTTTGCACGAATCATGGAAGAAGGCTTAGCCAGCAGACTGATTCAGGTGGGAATACGTACGATGAACACGCATCAGGCCGAACAGGTGAAGCGTTTTGGTGTGGAAGTCATTGAAATGAAAGACTGGAATAGAGATATCCGATTTCAATTTGAGGGCCCTGTTTATATTTCTTTAGATTTGGATGCCGTGGATCCGGCTTTTGCACCTGGCTTATCCCATTACGAACCGGGGGGCTTTACTTCACGCGAACTTTTATCCATTATTCAGAATATACGGGGAAATGTGGTGGGTGCAGATTTGGTAGAGTTGAATCCAATTCGGGACCAGTCTGGTATTACTGCAATGCTGGCAGCTAAATTATATAAAGAGTTGCTCCAACTGCTTTTGAAAAACTAATTTAGGCTGTTATGTCCAAAGACCTTTTTTTCAACATGGTCTGCAGTTCAGAACTTCATTAAAAAACATGGCTATAACCCAGTTGACGAATTAATTGAGGAGATTAAACCACTTTGGCGAAAAGAAAGGGAATCAGTTTATCCCAAAATTGTCATTAGTAATGACAATTTTGCCCTCCGGGTGACGATTCCTGACGATTTTCGTCAGGAATATCAGGATTAACCCTGATATTGAAAATGAAACCAAAGCTTACTTTAATAAAATATCTCTATGTGTTTCATTTTCAATCATCAGCACGTAGTGCAAAAAAGTCTAATGACTTTTTTGGGTTTATTTTCCAGTATTTTTAAGACTTGGTCGCGTAAATAAAAGGCAATGAAAAAACTGTTATTCATTATTGTTTGCTCGCTTCTAATAAGTGCCTGCAATCAGAATCGCTTCGATGTTATCATTCGCAATGCTCAGGTGGTAGATGGTAGTGGTGAATCTTCCTTTAGGGGAGATGTGGGGATCAACGCAGATACTATTGCCGCTGTAGGAGATTTATCAAAATCAATTGCCCAAAGAGAAATTGATGCTTCGGGACTGGTGGTATCTCCTGGGTTTATTGACACGCACAGCCACCATGACAGGGGGATGTTTGAAGGTCGGGATATGTTAACGCTTACCAGTCAGGGTGTTACTACCATGATAATAGGGCAGGATGGTGGATCAAGATATCCCATAACAAAACTAATGAGTCAGTTGGACAGCATGCCTGTTGCCATTAACGTAGCATCTTACACGGGTCACAATACTTTACGGAGAATGGTGTTGGGAGAAAAGTATCAAAGAGAAGCAACGCAGCAGGAAGTAGATCAAATGAAAGTACTGTTGGAACAGGACTTGAAGTTCGGCTCGCTAGGGTTGTCTACAGGTTTGGAATATGACCCGGGTATTTATTCCAATGAAGACGAAGTAGTGCAACTGGCCGCGGTTGTTGCCCGTTATGGAGGTCGCTATATAAGTCACATGCGAAGTGAGGACCGCTATTTTTGGAATTCCCTGAAAGAAATTATTAATATCGGTAAGCAAACAGGCGTGCCTGTTCAGATTTCTCATGCGAAGTTGGCTATGAAAAGTTTGTGGGGCCAGTCTGACAAAATGATTGCCATACTTGATTCAGCACGGGCTGCGGGAATAGACATTACTGCAGATATTTATCCTTACCCCTACTGGCAATCTACCATGACGGTTTTGTTTCCAGAACGAAATTTTAAGGATAGAAAAGTAGCCAGCTTTGCGTTGACCGAACTTACCACTCCGGAGGGTATGCTTATTGGAGATTATTCTCCAATACCTGAGTATGTTGGTAAAACTTTGGCCGAGGTAGCCGCAATTAGGAAAACTGATCCGGTGCAAACCCTTATGGATTTAATTGACATCGTTGAAAAGCAAGGAGGGGATGAAAGTATTATTGCCACAAGCATGGATGAAGATGATATCAAGCGGATTATGAAGTGGCCTTACACCAACATTTGCTCAGACGGAACAACGGAAGGGTTGCACCCCAGAGGCCACGGATCTTTCACTAAGATATTACGACACTATGTAAGAGAGGAACAAATATTAACTTTAGAGGAGGCCATTCATAAGATGACCCAACAAGCAGCAATTAATTTAAATTTGAAAAAGATAGGAGAAATTAAACCAGGGTACTACGCAGATCTGGTATTGTTTAATCCTGATACTGTTGCTGACCTGGCTACTTCGGATCAGCCTCACGCATTGTCGGTAGGAATAAGTCATGTAATTGTAAATGGCGTTGAAGTACTTGATGAAAACGGTTCTACCCATCAATTTCCAGGCAGAACAATAAGAAGATTGAATTAGGGCTATCAGAAAATACATTTAGCATGGAGAAACAGCAAACTAAGGAGGAGAACCCCCCCAACAAAACACTGCTAAAAACGCTGCGTCAACTTCTTAACTATCAGTTTAATCTCAATTTTGATAAATCCTATGAAGATCAGGTTGTTGATGACATTCGAAAGAGTGTAGAGTTCCGTGGGATGAACCTTTGGGTGCTCATTTTTGCAATCTTTATCGCCTCCATCGGCCTTAACATGAACTCCACCGCAGTGGTAATAGGTGCCATGTTAATTTCTCCGCTGATGGGGCCTATTATAGGACTGGGGGTTGGAGTAGGAATAAATGATTTTGGACTTATTAAGAAGGCCCTTAAAAATATTGGGGTTGCTACTGTGATAAGTCTCCTTTCATCCACACTCTATTTCTTAATATCCCCACTGAGTGATGCCAGCTCCGAGTTGCTCTCCAGGACGACACCTACTATCTGGGATGTGTTTATTGCTTTTTTTGGAGGACTCGCAGGCATAATTGCCTATACCAATAAGCAAAAAGGCAATGTGATACCCGGTGTAGCTATAGCCACTGCATTGATGCCTCCTCTATGTACTGCGGGATATGGAATTGCAACAGGAAACCTGGCATTCTTTCTTGGCGCATTTTATCTCTACTTTATCAATAGCATTTTCATTGCCATCGCCACTTACCTGATGGTAAAGTATCAACGTTTCTCTCTTTACAATTTTGTGGATGCTCAAACTGAGCGGAGAGTAAGAAGGTCAATTGCGCTGGTGGTAATCTTAACCATTGGACCAAGCGTTTTCATGGGTTATCAAATCGTGACAAAAACTTTTTATGAACAAAACGCTATTAATTTTATAAACAATGAGTTTGACCTCCCTGAAACACAGATTGTGAGTCGCTCTATTGATCCTAAAGAAAGGAAAATTGAAGTGTTGCTCTTTGGAAAAAAACTAGATGACGATATGCTGGCCATCATTAAAGATAAAATGGCGATTTATGGCCTTACTGAAACGGAGCTGAAGATACGCCAGGATATGGACAAATCTGCTCCTGTAGACTACAATGCAATAAAGACAGGTGTACTGGAGGATTTGTACAAGAATTCAGAACAGACATTGCGCCAGCGGGATCGAATAATTGACTCTTTGCAAAAAGAATTGGAGAAAGTTAAGCCTGAAGTTTGGCCGATTAAGAGTATGACCGATGAGTTGAGCATTGTAATTAGTCCGGTAGAGGAGCTTTCTGTCTATCCATCCATATATTATCAAACCAGTGAAAGTAAATACGACACTGCTTTAACGGTCTATTTAAAAATGAAGCATAGGCCCACCTCCTCTCAAACAAAAAAAATAACCAGTTGGCTTAAAGCGCGAATGCAAAACGATTCAATCAGGGTAATTCTCCAATAAATTAGGATTTCATAGCTTGTCTTCGAGAAATTCTACTTCATAATTTCATGCTGATTGCGTAGCTTAATAGCTTAAACTCCTCCAACCCATGAAAAGAATATCCATATTTCTGCTGCTCATCGTTAGTATTCTGTCTTGTAAGAAAGAAGAATATGATGTCATTATTCGCCAGGGAACTGTTTATGACGGGTCCGGTGCAGAGGGGCGCATTACTGACGTGGGCATCAATGCAGATACCATTGCTGTGATCGGTGATTTGTCCAAGGCAGTAGGCAAAAAAGAAATTGATGCAAAGGGACTTGCAGTAGCGCCTGGGTTTATCAATATGCTCAGCTGGGCTGTTGAAAGTTTGATTCTGGATGGAAATTCGCAAAGTGATATCAGGCAAGGGGTGACGCTGGAGGTGTTTGGTGAGGGTGGGTCGATGGGGCCTATTAACGAAAAGATGCGGAAGGGAATGTTGGATGACATGAGGCGCAATCCAGACTATGCTCACGATATCGATTGGACCACCCTGGATGGGTATTTACAATCACTGGTGAAAAGAGGAATTGCCCCTAACGTTGCATCCTTTATTGGCGCCACCACGGTGAGAATACACGAACTTAATTACGACAATAGATTGCCTAATGAAGAAGAACTTGCCCGTATGCAGAATTTGGTTCGAAAGGCAATGGAGGAAGGTGCATTAGGTGTAGGCTCTTCGTTGATTTATGCGCCTGCAAACTATTCCAGTACGGAAGAGTTGATTGCACTCTGCAAGGTGGCTGCAGAATATGGGGGAATGTACATCACACATATGCGTAGTGAGGGTAACGGTATTTTTAAAGCTGTAAATGAGACCATTCGCATCGCGCGAGAGGCTGGCTTGCCGGCAGAGATTTATCACCTTAAGATGGCTGGCGCGGAAAACTGGAATAAACTCGATTCCGTGATTGCAATGATTGATGCTGCTAATAAATCCGGATTAAAAATAACTGCAGATATGTATACCTATCGAGCAGGTGCTACAGGATTGGATGCGGCTATGCCCCCCTGGCTACAGGAAGGTGGACTTCAGGAGTGGATCAAGAGGATGAAGAATCCGCAAATCAGAAAGAAGGCACTGGCAGAGATGAGGAAACCATCGGATGAATGGGAAAATTTATTGCTGATGTCGGGAAGTCCGGACAATGTGTTGCTGCTTGAATTTGCCAACGATTCGCTCAGGCAATTTACGGGTAAAACATTGGCCGAAGTAGCTAAAATCTACGGAAAATCCCCTGAGGAAACAGCCATGGACTTAGTAATGGCTGATAGCACCAGGGTGGGTACGGCTTATTTTATGATGAGTGAAGAAAACATCAAAAGGCAGATTGCTTTGCCTTACGTGAGTTTTGGCTCAGATGCCGGATCTCCAACTGCTGAGGGGGTATTTCTTAAATCAAATGACCATCCGCGTGCCTACGGAAACTTTGCCAGGCTGCTGGGTAAGTACGTACGTGATGAAAAGGTGATACCCATGGAAGAAGCCATTCGAAAACTGACTTCTTTGCCGGCCGGTAATCTAAAAATCAAAAAACGCGGAAGCCTAAAACCTGGTTACTATGCGGATGTAGTTGCTTTTGATCCGATGAAAATTCAAGACCATGCCACATTCGAGCAACCCCATCAATACAGTACAGGTATGATACATGTATTTGTAAACGGTGAGCAAGTGCTGGCAAATGGTGAGCATACCGGAGCAAGGCCAGGAAGGGTGGTGAGAGGGCCAGGATGGAAAGGGGATTGAAATTTAAGATTTTAGGATTTTAGATTTTAGGATTTAAGAAATAAACGGATGTAAATCTCAAATCCCAAAATCTTAAATCTTAAATCATTTAGCATACGCAACACTTCGCATTTCTCGTATCACGGTCACTTTAATCTGCCCAGGATATTGCATGTCATGTTCTATCTTTTGAGAAATGTCAAAGCTGAGTTGACTGGCTCGCTCGTCAGTGGCTTTCTCTGCATCTACGATCACCCGTAACTCTCTACCCGCCTGTATGGCATAACATTTTTCTACACCATCAAAACTTAATCCTACCTCCTCCAACTCGCGTAAGCGCTTGATGTATTGTTCCATTACCTCACGCCTGGCACCAGGTCTGGCACCGCTAATAGCGTCACAGGCCTGCACTATAGGTGATAAAATGCTCGTCATTTCAATCTCATCGTGATGGGCTCCAATGGCATTGCAGACTACCGGATGTTCCTTGTGTTTTTGGGCCAGTTCCATACCCACAATAGCATGTGGCTTTTCTAGTTCTTCGGGCCATACTTTACCAATGTCATGGAGTAAGCCTGCACGTTTTGCCTGCTTTACATTTAAGCCCAGTTCAGCAGCCATGATGGCACAGAGATTGGCCACTTCACGGGAATGCTGGAGTAGATTCTGACCATAGGAGGAACGGAAACGCATCCTCCCAACCATCTTTACCAATTCCGGGTGAAGGCCATGTATACCCAGGTCTATTACCGTACGTTCTCCGGTTTCAATAATCTCATCTTCAATATTTTTAGCCGTCTTGGCTACAATTTCTTCAATGCGTGCCGGGTGAATTCGTCCATCCTGTACCAATCGGTGAAGTGAAAGTCTGGCTGTTTCCCTTCTTACCGGGTCAAACCCCGAAATGATAATGGCTTCTGGCGTGTCGTCCACAATTATTTCTACACCGGTAGCGGCTTCAAGGGCCCGAATATTTCGTCCTTCCCGTCCAATAATTTTTCCTTTAATGTCGTCACTTTCAATATTGAAAATAGATACACAGTTTTCAATGGCATGCTCGGTAGCTGTTCGTTGGATGGTTTCAACTACAATTTTCCGGGCCTCCTTGGTAGCAGTAAGTTTGGCCTCCTCCATGATGTCTTTAATAAACGAACTTGCTTTGGTCTGTGCCTCTTCTTTTAGAGACTCCACCAATTGATCGCGCGCCTCCTCAGCGGTAATTTTAGAGATATTTTCCAGTATGGCGACTTTTTGCTGGTTGAATTTGTCTAACTCTTCTTTTCTTTTTCTTACATGCTCCAACTGCACAGCAAGATTTTGCTTCTCTTCATTGGCTTCTGCCTCTTTGCGCTTTAATTGCTCTAATTCACGTGAAATTTGAGCTTCCCTTTGTTTTATTTTTTGTTCGTTACTTATGATTTGATTTTTCTTGCGATTGGCCTCTTCTTCAAACTCCTGCTTCATTTTAAGGAGCTTTTCTTTGGCTTCGATGATCTTATCTTTTTTGATGTTCTCGGCCTTTAGTTCTGCTTCGCGAACCATCGACTTGAACTTTTCATCCAAATCGGCTTGCTTTTTGGCCAATTTTCTTTTGTAGTAAAGATTACCAAACAAAAGGCTGAGGACAACGACCAGCGAAAAACTTATTGCAATGAGTATGGGTAATTCCATGGTGCTAACGTTTAGAGTTATGACACCCGGAGAAATGCTGTAATGAAGGAAAAAGTGGGACTTTTAAATTCCCTGTGAAACCAGTTGGTTGAGGTGATTAATCTTCTCTACCACGGTATGATCGATGTCTTCCAAGTTCTTTTCATCGGCCATTTTATCTACGAGACAATCAAACGCAACCATTGCCAATAGGTCTTGTTTATCATTTATTCCGAATTGCCCCCGGTAATGCTTTATTTTTTCATTGATCAATTTTCCTGCCGCTCTTATCTTTTCTTCCTCTTCCAGCTTTACCTTCATCGGGTACTCACGGTCCGCTATTTTGATCTTTATTGAAAGTTCTTCCATTAATTACCGGTTATCTGCTCAGATGAGCTATGCATTTATCGATTTCTCGGATATACTCGTCCACTTTCTTTTTCAACTCCGAATTACTTCCGTCTTCCGGGTCTATGTAATCTACAATTTTAGTGATTTTAATCTGATTTTTAAAATTGGAAATCTGCTCGTCACGGGCTTTAATGCTTGATTTTAGCTCGTGGTTCTCCAATTTGAGGCTTCTCACTTCGTCTTTCAAGGACTTGTGATCGTTCAGTAAAACCAAAATTTTACGCTCCAACCCGTGGAGGTTAGTCTTTAATATTTCCTGATCCATTTCGATACTTTATGCAGCTACAATATGCCTTTTTTATTGTCGCCAGGTTTTATTTTCTAATCAAAGCGCCCATTTTCTGCTCAAAGGCACTCATTAGTTTATTCATTGTTTTGTCAATCTCCTCGTCCGTCAGTGTTTTGGTTGAGTCTAATAAGACAAAACCTAAAGCGTATGCTTTTTTACCTTCTGGAATGTTCTTCCCTTCATAAACATCAAATGCAATTAACTCCTTGATTAACTTCTTCTCCGTTGCCAGTACCAAATCCTTTATTTCAGTGAAGGTCACCTGCCTATCGAGTACGAGTGACAAGTCTCGCCTAACTTCAGGATACCTTGGTACTTCCTCTATCACTAACTTAGGGTTTGCCGACTTGAAAAGCAAGGCAGCATTAAGATCTGCATAAAATATTTCTTGCTTAAGGCCAAAATCCTTTGTAATGGCTGATTTTACTTTTCCAATTCTTCCTACTTCCAATTTTCCGTTTGTCAGGATCGTTCCGTATTCAAACAAAGGGTCGTCAAGTGGATCTTGTTTTATATTCGTAAGACTTGATTTTTGAAAGATATTATGTGCCTGTTGCGCCAAATCAAAATAAGTTACCTTCCTGGGTTGGGTCTGCCAGTTTTCTGCTTCAAGGTTTCCACTTAAGTAAAGGGCAAGTCGTTCTTCTTCTTTGTATCCGCTATCTTCTTTCCAATAGATCTTTCCGAATTCGAAAAACTTGAGATCTTTCTGCCTCCGATTAATATTATGCACGCATACCTCCAATCCGGTAAATAGCATCGTCTGCCTTAGCACACCCTGTTCTTCACTGAGTTTGTTTAGAATTTCTATACGTTGCCCCATGGCATTCAGGGGGTGTTTCTTATAATAGGCCTCGTGGGTTAAGGAATTGGTGAGTATCTCGTAAAAGCCATTGCCTACCAACATTTCGCCTATGGTACGTTGGTATACATTCTTGTCCCTATTGGGGAAATCTGCTAAAAAACTTGTCCCTGCGCTATCGGACAACTCAATATTATCGAGTCCATAAATGCGAAGTATCTCTTCAATGATATCTGCTTCCTGCACTACGTCAACGCGATAGGGAGGCACTGATGCTGTAAACTGTTTGTCATTCTCTTCATGGGTAACAATATCAAGGCTATTCAGAATGCTATGGATTCTCTCTTTGGGTATATCCTTGCCTATCAGACGGGAGATATTGCGGTATTTTACGCTGATAACTTTGTTCTCGATCTTTTTAGGAAATACATCTACCATCTCGGAGGATATCTTACCACCCGCTAACTCCTTTACCAATAGGGCTGCTCTTTTGATGGCATAAACAGTAAGATTGGGGTCAGTACCTCTTTCAAACCGGAAAGAAGCGTCTGTTTTTAATTGATGATGCATTCCGGTTTTTCGGATATAATCAGGAGACCAATGGGCAGCTTCAATAAAGATATTTTTAGTCTGGGCAGTAATACCAGATTGAGTGCCTCCAAAAACTCCTGCAATACACATTGCTTCTTTCGTATTGCATACCATTAAATCATTGGAAGTAAGGGTGCGTTCCTTTTCATCAAGGGTTTTAAACTTTGTTCCTGCGGCCATTGTCTTCACAATCACCTTGCCTCCAATTATTTTATCTGCATCATAGGCATGCAAAGGTTGGCCCAGTTCGTGGCAGATGAAATTAGTAATATCTACAATGTTATTAATGGGAGTAAGACCAATTGCTTTTAATCTGTTTTTCAACCAATCGGGGGACTCTGATACGGAAATGCCAGAAATAGTAAGGCCAGAAAAACGGGGGCATCCAACACTATCCTCTACAATCACCGGAATAGTAAGGCTGGTATCATCTACTTTGAAACTTTCAACCGAAGGCCATTTTAATGTAGAGTTTTTGAAGGCTTTTATGTCTCTGGCTACGCCAATATGGGAGGCCGCATCCGCACGATTGGGTGTGAGCCCAATTTCAAACACATGATCGTTTTCTACGCTGTAAAGTGCAGCGGCTGGCGCTCCATTTTGCAGTTTCGTTTCCAATACAATGATACCATCATGATTTTCGCTCAACCCTATTTCGTCTTCTGCGCAAATCATTCCTTCGGAATGCTCGCCCCTTATTTTGGCTTTTTTAATGGTAAATGGCTCGCCATTATATGGATGAAGCGTGGTGCCAGGCTGTGCAACAACCACTTTTTGTCCTACAGCGACATTGGCAGCACCACATACAATTTGGGCAGGTTGCGTTTCGCCTATATCTACAGTTGTAATGGAAAGTTTATCAGCATTGGGGTGTTTGTTGCACGTAACTACCTCTCCTATTACAAGCCCTTTTAGTCCTCCGGGAATGGAGTCAAAAATGGTGATGCTTTCCACCTCAAGCCCTGTAGCGGTAAGGATTTTACCCAACTCATCCGGTTCTTCCGTAATGTCAATGTATTGCTTAAGCCAGTTGTAGGAAATCTTCATGAAGCCTCGAAAAATTGGCTTCAAAAATAGAGAAAAAGAACGGGACAGGGATTGTTTCTCAGAGGCAAATTAGAGCTAAAATGACTGCTGTACGCAATGTTATTTGTGATACACTTTTTCTCCTGCTCTGATAGGCACATTAAGGATATTTTCCTTTGGCGGAAAAGGGCATGAAAAGCTGTCCGAATAAGCACAGTAAGGGTTGTAGGCCTTGTTAAAATCAAGCAGGACAGAGCTGCTTCCCGGCACTTTTTTTATATCCAGGTACCTACCGGCTCCGTAAGTTTCACGTGCGCTGGTTTCATCGGCAAAAGCGAGGAATAATGTGCCTCGGTCTGGGCCAGGTTCCATGATCTCCAAAATTAGAAGGCGACACTTTGTATTGTTGATGGCAAAGTCTGCCCAGGCATACTCCAGATATCGGTTTTCCAGGCCATCATTGGTAGAAAGTCTTACCACTTTTTTGTCTTTAATTGGCTCCAGACTTGCACTAATTCGGTAAGAAGGATCTGTATCAAAATATTTCAGTCCTGTAAACTCACCTGCTTTTCCTGCAAACGGAGCGCCTTCATTCACCATCAGATTATTTTTCTCCTCTCTGTGTTGCTTTATTTCATCCAGGTAGCCTTCACTGGATTGGCTTCCCTGTAAAGAATAAAATATGAATCCGATAATAGAGATGAGTACGATAATGGAAATGATTTTACTGAGTTTCATTTTAAGGTAAAGCTATCAGAGTAGGCTGCTTGATTATTGTTTTAAAATATTTGTCGTAAGTATTAAAGAAAGCAGGGATAGCATGATCTGAGAAATCACCCGGTCCATTGGCCAGTACACAAATGGCTATTTTTTTTTTTGGGTGAACTGCAATTTCGCTTCTGTAGCCATTTACATAACCGCCATGATAGGCTAGTGTATCATTTTTGAAAGTGAGCACACGCCACCCCAGGCCATAAAAGGATTTTTTAACCCTGTTCCATTTGTTAAAATTTCTGTTTTTTGCTGTTGCCCTAACTTCGGGAGTAAAAAGTTGGTCAATTGTTTTTTGCGTAATTACATTTTCTCTGTTTCCTAATAGAGCTACCATCAGTTTGGCCATGTCTGTAATGCTCGCATTGATACCGCCAGCAGGGGCGGTGTTGTAATAGGTTGGTGAGATGGGGATCGTTTTCCACTGGTGTCCCCTCATTAGATGCGGTTGAGCGAAATTGGGACTGGCAAGTAGTTCTTCGTAGCTCACTGAAGCGTTTGCCATGTGAAGTGGGCCAAAAAGCCGAGTCTTTATTTCATTTTCGAATGAATGTCCTGTAGCTGATTTGACCATGTCTGCTACGAGACTGTAGGCTACATTTTGATAACTGTATATCTTTCCAGGTTCTCCAATTAAGTCCACATTTTTTAATTCCGCAATCAGTTCGTCATGGGGCGTATCTTCCTCAATAAGGTTGGTATAGGTATGATAAGGCAGTCCGGTAGTATGAGACAAAACATGTCGGATGGTAAGCGCTTTGGTGTACGTTGGAGATTTTAGTTCGAAGTGGGGAAGATATTTAACAATAGGATCATCCCACTTCAAAATGCCGTCTTCAACCATTGTTCCCAGTAACACAGAAGTAACTGATTTTGATACCGATGCAAGTCTGAAGACCGTATGTACATCTACTGGTTCCTGTGTGTCTACATTTTTTACCCCGAATCCTTTCAAATAGATAATGGTTGAGTCATAAATTATGGCAATGGCAGCCCCAGGAGTGCTCGTAAGTTTTAATGACTCATTGATATAATCTTCATAGTCATCTAGTAATTCAACAAATGGTGTGGGAAGCGATGTTTCCTTTGTTTCTTTTTTGGCTACTGATTTTTTTGATGGCTTTTCTGGGGTTGTATAAAAAACAAAGCCAACTAGTGTGGTAATGGTGATGGTAACGAGTAGTAGAATTCTTTTCATTATTAACTAAATCATTCCCTCATCTGCAAAGCTAAAGTATTTTTGACCGGCAATGATGAGATGGTCTAACAATTGTACTTCCATCACCTTGCCCGCTTCTTTCAATTTTTTGGTGAGATTAATATCGTTTTGACTCGCAGTGAGGTTTCCAGAAGGATGATTATGAACAACAATAATTCCACTGGCCAATTCTTCCAGCGCCAACTTGAATATTATTTTTGGATCTGCTACAGTACCGGAAACTCCCCCTTCACTCACTCTCTTTTTTTTAATGAGGCGGTTGGCCCGATTAAATAACAACACCCAAAATTCTTCTTGTGCAAGATCCATCAAATCACCTTTTACAAGCTCGTAGGCTTCTTTAGAGCTTGCCACCTTTGGTCGCTCTTGCACCTCATACTCTTTTCTTCTGCGCCCTAGTTCCATGGCGGCTACAATGGTTATCGCTTTTGCCTCTCCAATTCCCTTGCTTTTCATAAGATCTTTAACGGAGAGCTTAGCCAGATCGTGCAAATTATTTCCTACAGTCTGTAATA
This sequence comes from uncultured Ohtaekwangia sp., assembly GCA_964409415.1. Lineage (GTDB taxonomy): Bacteria > Bacteroidota > Bacteroidia > Cytophagales > Cyclobacteriaceae > ELB16-189. The sequence continues at coordinate 165,646 of CAYPDF010000004.1, forward strand.
CTTGCCGCGCCACCTCAACAGCGCTCAATGATCCCGTTCCGGAGCCAATGAGTAGTGCGATTAATTCTGCATCAGAAAGAGCTGATTTACCCTTTAAAAGCATTTTTTCGCGCGGTCGGTCTTCGGCAGCCCAGCTTTTAATTCCCAAATGTTTTGGCTTTGACTTCATGTTATTGAGAATGAGTCATTTAACTTTTTTGCACAAAGTACTGACGATTTGAAAATGAAATACTTGCAGCTGCATTATTGAAGTAAGTTTTCCTTTCATTTTGAATGTCAGGTCAATGACGCTTCGGTCATGATCCTGATCCTAACATCAGGAGTTAATCCTGGCATTCCTGGCGGTTTCGACAGGAATCGTCATCCGAAGGACAAAATTGTCATTCCTAATGACAATTTTGGGATTAAAAGTCAAATATTTGGATTTTTGGGGCAATAAAAAACCCTCCCTCATTATCGGTAAGTCCGAAACAAGGAAGGGAAAAGTATTTTTAAAACCTCCTGATTATGCGAGGCTATTCACGTGTTTAGTCAATCTCGACTTCTGGTTAGCAGCTTTTTTCCAATGAATGATATTTTTCTTGGCCAGCTTGTCGATAAGAGAAGAAACCTCTTTTAGAAGCGCTTCGGCTTCTGCTTTAGTAGTTGTAGCCACTAATTTCTTGGTGGCAGTACGGGTGGTTTTGTGCTGATAACGATTGCGTAAGCGCTTTTTCTCGTTAGCCCTGATCCTTTTCTCTGCTGATTTGTGGTTTGCCATAAGTCTTTTTTACAAACGGACTGCAAATGTAAGATCATTCAGCATAATTACAAAACATGGTTTGCTTCATTTCTTACTGATTTCACCTTCAAACAGGAGCCAGGTTTGGGGGTCTAAAATTAGTTTCTGGGGGCTCTTTTCAGCATTAAAACTAAATTTTGTCTCTTTTCCAGCCAACTGAAGGGTTTGGATATCCATTGACCCATCATCTTCTTTTACACCGATTTCCAGGGGTGCGGAAAATTTTGTCTCCTGTGTCTGTCTCACAACTAGTTCTACCTGCTTCCTCTTGGGGTTATAATGCCAGGTTGCAGAAAGCACTGGATGGCCACTTTTCCTCAACCATTGTTCAAAAAATTGTTTCAGATCCTTTCCTGAAACTTTCTCCATGATATGCCTGAAATCAGAGGTCAGGGCATTAGAGTTTTGATAGGTTTGGTAGTATTCCCTGATTCCTTTCCAGAATATTTCATCCCCAACTTCTTTTCTCAGCAGATGCAACACCCAGCTTCCTTTTTGATAAGAATTGGTATTTAGCACTCTACTAATATTTAATAATGTGGTGTCTATTACCGGAGCGGGACTTTTTTTATAATAGCGAATTACTTCTGCCCGTTGATTTGCCATTCGACTGGCCAATTCCTCTTGACCGTAGGTTGCTTCATAGTATAAATTGGTAAAGTAGGTAGCAAAGCCCTCACTCAGCCACACGTGGTGCCAGTCCATTTCAGAGGCCGAATCGCCAAACCATTGGTGTGCAACTTCATGCGCAATCAGACCCTCGCTTTCATTTTTGCCCGTCACTGAATTTTCATAATAGAAAATATTACTGGCATTCTCCATTCCGCCAAATCGGGTAGTAGATTGTACATTGGCGAGCTTTTTATAGGGATAAGCACCTACATGATTGATGAAATAGTCAAGCACTTGGGTAGCAATTTTATAATCTGCAAAACCTGCCTCTTTATTTTGGGGATATACCCAGGTTTCTACGGGGATATTTTTTACTACTCCTGTGGTGGTGGCAAATCTGGCTACGCCAATAACCATCACTTTAGTAGGAATATCTGCCGTTTCTTTCCAATGAGTGAGCGTTCTGTTATTGGGTAAATTGGTTTTTTCAATAAGAACTCCGTTGGCAATTGCCTGATAATGCGAGGGGGCAATTACAATAAATTCGCAACTGGCTTTGTCATAAGGATGGTCAATAGTAGGAAGCCAATAGTGAGCGCGATTGGGCCAATTGTCACCGAAGAAGGTGCGGTCGCCAAATTTGTTGGTGCCGATTACCAGTCCATCGGATGGAATCCCGGCATAATTAATGGATAGGGTAATTTCTTCATTTGCTTGGGCCGGACGTTTAAGGGTGATAGAAAGCCTGTCGTTCTTTTGACTGAATTGTAATGGATTTTTCCCTTTTGTAACAGAACTGACTGTCATTCCATTTCCATCTGAAGATTTTCCTATTAAATCTAATTCAAAACCGGACACGGAATTCTTGAAAAATAGGGTAACTTCGGTGACACCTGCTATTGTGTTGGTGGTGTCATTCAGGTCTATCTCAAACCGATAATGTTGAATATCAATATTCGGATTCCTTGGATAAGGATCTGAGGCAAAGATTGGGATGGCATAGAGCAGACAGAATGTAAGCGCAGACGTAATTTTCAGCATGTATCTAAATTTTCTGAAAGATAAATACAGTGTTCCGGATACGTAAATTATTACCGCTTTGTTTGACCATACCGTGCCTCGGATTTGTATGGGGTTTTTTTGCACATAAAAAAATCAATCGCTTAGCGGTATTTACCCTTCCTCCGGAAATGATAGGATTTTATAAGAAGAACATTGAGTTTCTTACAGAAGAATCCGTGTCTCCGGACAGAAGAAGATATGCTGTAAAAGATGAAGCCCCACGTCATTATATTGATCTTGATGAATATGGCGATAGTGCTGCTCTTAAGTTACCGAGAACATGGCAAAAGGCAGTTGAGCAATATGGAGAGGATTCCTTGATGGAAAAGGGTATTGTTCCCTGGCAAATCATGCGGGCGTATAATCAATTGAAAAATGCTATGCTACTCTATGATCCCCAAAAAATATTAAGAAGTTCTGCAGAACTTGGTCATTACGTTGCAGATGCCAATGTGCCTCTGCACACAACAAGTAACTATGACGGGCAACTTACCGGTCAGGTGGGCCTGCATGGATTTTGGGAGTCGAGGCTTCCCGAATTATTCTTCACAGAATATGATTTTTTTGTGGGCAAGGCCACCTATATCGATAATGTTCAGGATTATGCGTGGGAGGCAGTGGCCAAGGCTCATCTTGCCGTGGACTCAGTCCTAAATCTTGAAATGAGACTCGAGGAAAGAATGGGGAATAAGAAATACAGTTTTGAGACCAGGGGGAAACAAACTGTAAAAGTGGTGTCTTACCCGTATGCCAAAGCATATCACCTGGCCCTTAGCGGGATGGTAGAGCGGCAAATGAGGGCCAGTGTAAAAATGACTGGGGACTTATGGTACAGTGCATGGGTAGATGCAGGCCAACCTGACTTAAAAAAGCTAATTGAATACAAGCCTTCCCCGCAAGAGTTGGAAGCTCGAAAAAGGGAATTGGAACTATGGAAGGAACAACGCTACCCTGCCAGAAAGCATGAAGAAGACGGCAACAATTAATTTATTTATAATATTTCTCTCAGTTATTATTTTGAGGTTTCTGCCATATGCTAAACAGCTTAGATCATAAAATAACCATCCAGAACTTACTTTCTTAGTTTCATCATTCGCACAATTGATAAATAGAAATTATTTGGGTTAATTTAGATTAAATCGTCACCAAATTAGAATTAGTTACATGCAATTTATTCTCACTCATTGGATTTCGATTACTGTAGTCGTTGCTATTGTGGGTGGATTAGTGTTATGGATTACCAGCGCCAGAACAAGTCGAAAAGAAACCTATCCACTACCAAAAAGACAAGTAAAAAACAGATTTAGTACGAAGAAAGGAGGCCCCCCACTTCTCATTCGATTGCCAAAATTGGGCTAGCTTCCTATGTTTTCTGTTTATTTATACAAGCTTTAGCTACTTCTCCTTGTGAAATTGGGGGGCTGGCAAGTTTTCTTACATTTCATTATCAGATATAAAAAGAGGCTTGGGTTGCGTTTTGCAACAATTTCTTAGCTGAACCTTAACTATCAGGGAGACATTTATTGGAATCTAGGCGGTTAGGGCTAAAATAATAGCCTTGCAAAAGGTTGTATCTTTTATAAAAAACGCCAAAATTAGGAAACCTAACCCCGCTGATTATGAGCTTATTGAACAACCCTAACAGAATTCCTGAAAGTTACGGACTTAGAATTGCGGCTGGTCTCATCGGTTTTTTTCTTATTATGAAACTGGTTGGACTCAGCCATATCGTGGAGTTACGCCTTCTCAACCTATTTATTCTTACAGGCGGAGTTTATGTTGCCCTTAAAAGATTTAAACAGACACATGCCGAAAGATTAAATTACTTCAGAGGTCTTATAACCGGAATTTCAACCGCAGCTATAGGTTCTTTGGTTTTTGCGCTTTTCTTATTTATCTACATGAAACTGGATACCAGCATGATGCAGTCGATCATTGAGAATGAATCTATGGGCAGGTATATGAATCCCTATATCGCAGCATTTATTGTAGCATTTGAAGGTGTTTTCTCAGGCTTCCTAATCACTTTTATCCTTATGAACTACGTAGATTCTGACCAAGTGAATCAATCATAACAGTCAAATGGTTGGACATTTTGGCTTTTATTAAGTGAGTTGCCTCTGCAGTGGACTGTTTCATACCGTATATTTGAGCCCTTTAAAAATATAGGGGCACTTGCACTTTCTTGAACTGATCTTTCTGGCTTTTTCTGGGATACAGGTTTTGTATCTGGCCGTATATCTAAGGGTATTTGTAAAACAAAGGAGTGATAAAAAGAAACTGTTCGTTCCTGTGTCGGTGGTCGTTTGCGCACATGATGAAGAACAAAACCTACGTGAATTGATTCCCGTTTTACTTCAACAAGACTATCATGATTTTGAAATCATTGTGGTGGAAGATAGAAGCAACGATGAGAGTTTTGATTACCTGCATGAAGTATCAACCCAGTATAATAGGGTTCGGCTGGTATCCGTAAAGAACAAACCCGAACATGTTAATGGCAAGAAATTTGCGCTTACACTGGGTATTAAGGCTGCTAAAAATGATTGGATTTTGCTTACGGATGCAGATTGTTATCCACGGAGCACCCAATGGATTAAAGAAATGAGCGGACGGTTTTCAGAGGAAACAGATATTGTTCTTGGTTATTCACCGTACATCAGATCTTCTGGTTTTCTTAATTCATTTATCCGGTACGAGGGTTTGACTGCTGCTATTCACTATATGGGAATGGCAATGTTGGGTAAACCGTATATGGGTGTGGGAAGAAATCTTGCCTATAGAAAAAATGTTTTCTTAAACAATAAGGGATTTAGGTCTCATTTGTCATTAACGGGTGGGGATGATGATTTGTTTATTAATGAAGTGAGCAACAGCAACAATACGAAACAATGCATGGGGGCAGACTCCATTGTTTACTCCAAACCAAAGACCACCTGGAGTGATTATTACTATCAGAAACTAAGGCATTTGTCTGTGGGCAAACATTATAAAATGGCTGACAAATGGAGATTAGGCATATTTAATTTTACATTGATTGGTTTTTGGTTGTTGATCATTCCAGTGTTATTGAATTCGTCAATGATTTATGTTCCGTTGGGCGCAATTTTACTACGCTTGATATTGCTTGTTGTATTGACTTCCACTGCCTCGCGCAAGTTGGGTGATGCGTTTGAAGCATGGAAAGCACCCTTTTTAGATTTTATTTTTAGCATTTATTATCTTGTAATCGGCCTTGTGGCGTTACGCACTAATAAAATTAGATGGAAGAAGACCTGAATAGCAGATTTTCAAAAAAAGCGCTGGAGGATTTTAAGCTGATTGACATGGCTGTGGATGGTGATGAGCAGGCGTATGCAAAACTTTTAACCAGATACAAACGGCCTGTATATCACATGATTTTGAAAATGGTACGGAATGTGGATGATACAGAAGACCTCACCATTGAATCATTTGCAAAGGCATTTAAAAGCCTTCATCGATTTAAAAAGGATTTTACCTTTAGTACATGGTTATTCAGAATTGCCACGAACAATACCATTGATTTTATAAGGAAAAAAAGGATAAACACCCTGAGCATCAGCAATACTTACACAGACGATGACGGCCAGTCGGTTTCAATCGAGGTAGAAGACAGTGGTCGCAACCCACAGGAGGAGGCCATAAAAGGACAAAAGGAAGAATTGATTCAACTATTTGTTAATATGTTGCCACCAAAATATCAAAAGCTGGTAAGATTAAGGTATTATAATGAGCTCTCCTATGAGGAGATCGCTAAGGAATTGGAAGCTCCCTTGGGTACAGTGAAAGCCCAGTTACATCGCGCACGTGAGCTGATGTACGACCTGATAAAAAATAAAAAGGAGCACATTTAGCTATTCTGCTTTATATTGATTTCGTCATTCAATGCCCGTATTATGGAATGGAGGGGTTTGTTTAAAAAATTTAAAAAGCCGACTGCTAATTTTTCCTATATCACTTTTGCGACTATTTGATCAACAGCTTCTCTTGCACTTTCAAATTGTGAATGATAGTTGTTGTTCAGTATGATCAAGGTCTTGCCGACATCCAAATAGCGTACTATTATGGTTTTATAACCTGGATTGTCTCCATTGTGCCAAACCACTTTGCCTGCGGGTGATTCAGGAATAATTTCCCACCCAAAGCCATAGTTGGATTTCGAGCCGTCATTAAGTGTGGCTGGCGTAAATGCTTCAGCAAGTATTTTCTGTGATACCAGTTGATTGGTATACAATGCTTTATCCCACTTTAAGAGGTCCATTGCAGTTGAACTTACGCGGCCCGGTCCTTTTCTGCCTCCTAACCAAATCGTATAGTTTGAAGATGGGAATGAATCAGCTCTAATAAACCTATTTTTTTCGTCTGAATAAATGTGCCCATAGGCAAGATTAGAAAGTTCATTTTTTTGATCATTACTTCGTATGGCTGTAGAGGTCATTTGCAGAGGCTCAAATATTCTTTCTCTACAAAACTCAACAAAGTCCTTGCCTGATACGGCTTCAGTTATACTCGCCAAAAATACATAGCCTGTATTGCTGTATTCATATTTTTCACCGGGTTCAAACTTTTTTGATGGATTGTACTTTTTTAAATATTCAAAAATGTCCGGATTGCCGGCTACTTTACTTTTATCCCAATGTTCATCCATCACTGCCTGATAGTCGGGTAACCCCGAGGTGTGTGTGAGTAATTGGCGAATGGTAATGCCTTGATAGGGCAAGCCGGGTAGGTATTTTTCTATGGGATCATCATAGTTTATTTTTCCTTCTTGTTTCAGCATCATGATGGTCATGGCCGTAAATTGCTTGGAGACAGAGGCCAGTTCAAAAATGTCGGTAAGTTCGATAGGCACGTTGGTTTCGTAACTCCTTACACCAAAAGCTTTGTGGTATATGGGCTCACCGTTATTGGCAAAAAGCACAACGCCACTAAAATTGGGTATGGCGCTAAACACCGAATCTATTTTTGTGGCCAGGGGATCTGCTTCTGATTTTTGTTCTTTTTTTGTTTGGCACCCGATAAGGAGTGCAAGCACAATTAGAAATGATAGTTTTGTCATGGGTTCACGCTATTTTTGACGATAGAAATTATGTAATAGACAATTCTGTTGCATAATTTGGGTTAAATCGAATCGAATTGCAAGACACGTCTTTGTTATTAAAATACTTTCCTGAGCTAACGACATCTCAGATCCATCAATTTGAAAGGCTTGGCCCCCTCTACAGGGAGTGGAATGAAAAAATCAATGTAGTGTCGCGTAAAGACATGGACAATTTATACACCAATCATATATTACATTCACTCGGTATTGCAAAAGTAATTTCTTTCAAGCCTTTGGCTAATATATTGGATGTAGGAACAGGTGGGGGTTTTCCGGGCATTCCACTGGCCATATTATTTCCAGAAACAAAATTTCATCTGGTGGATTCAATTGGGAAAAAAATCACCGTGGTAAATGAAGTTTCAAAAGCATTGGATCTCAAAAATATAGTAGGCGAAAAAATAAGGGCAGAAGAAATAAAAAATAAGAAGTATGATTTTGTGTTGAGTAGAGCAGTCACCCGCATAAAGGAGTTTTATGGTTGGGTTAGCAACAAGATCAGCAAAGACTCACTCCATGATATGGACAACGGAATTTTATATTTAAAGGGTGGTGATCTTGAAGAGGAGATGAACGAGTTAAAAAGACCCTACCAATTATTTTCTCTAACGGATTTCTTTGACGAAGATTTTTTTGAAACAAAAAAAGTGGTGTATGTGCCGATCCATTAATAGGACAAGTCCTATTGAAAACCTATAATTTGTAGCCAAAGAACTTGCCGTTGAACTGGCCAAGCAATGCGATGTTGTCTCCCACTAAACTTACTGTTTGGCCGACCATTAACTTAAACATAAAAGTAGCTGAAAACCTGGGCTGGGTGGCTCCAAAGGGTTGTACGATAGTGATTGGATACTTTACTGAATTGTAAAGTAGACTGAGGGAACCCCCAGCGCTTAAAGTATTATAATAACCATCCACTACAAAGACATAAGTGCCGGCTTCAGTTGCTGTGAAACTTGTTGCTCCTAGAATATTGAAATCATCAAAATCTTCTGAAACAAAGGGCATAATTTGATCACTAACCAATGCACCAGTTAAATTCTGATAATCAAACGTTGCCTTGAAGGCATAGGTAGTTGATATCATGGATGAGAGAATCGCATCCTGGGTATCTACATAATTTTTTGTTGTGGCATCTTGGGGGTTAGTAGGATTGGCAAGGTTGTTAATTTTATTTCCTCCGGCATCACTTCCTCTCGTCAATACCTGATTTAGGGTTTGTAATTCATTGGTAGCATCAGCATCAGCATCATTGATTGAAAAGGATCCACCTCCTGCGCCATTGGCCTGGGTTAAGGTTACGGTGCTTCCTGTCCTGGAAATAGTTTGCGCTTCGTTGGTGTTACTATCATCATTAAGCACAATTGAGCCTCCACCAACACCATTTACATTTGTAAGTGTAACAGTTGCCCCTGCCTTACTCAACGTCTGTGCTTCGTTGGTGTTGCTGGCATCTGCATCTTGTACGTCTACATTAATGGTATTGCCGCTGCTAAGTGTCAGGCTTCGCGTGTTGGCATCAACAGATTGTGTGGAGATAGTTTGCAATTCATTGGTTGGGCTGTCGTCATTTAAAACCACCGATCCTCCTCCTGTGCTTAACGAAATATTGCTCCCCGTTTTGCTTAATGTCTGAATCTCATTGGTTGCGCTTTTATCTCCATCTGAAGCATCCAAATTGTCAACGTAAAGCTTCGTGGTTGCATCTGAGGCATTTACCGGGGTGCCCAGATTGGTAATTGTTGAATTACCAGCACTATTGCCTTGTGAAAGCACATTGCTTAAATCCTGTGCGGCACCTGCCAGACCACTGAGATCAGCTTCTTTAGTGCCCCCTGCATCGGTAATACGCAATTTATTATCGGTTCCAAATGTGACTGCACTTATGAGTTCATTGGTGGCATCTTTATCTTCGTCACCAAGATTAGTGATCATGTTGTTGTTGATGGCAATGCCATGGCCTGCCTGATATCCATTTCCGGCTCTTTCGGCATAGAGGGCATAGGGCACGCTCATCAGTTGCTGGCTTCCCATTAATTTGAAGTTGCGACCTCCGTTTTCATCCATCTCCACCTGAAGCCATTTTTTTCCTGCCGTCCAGTTGACGAAATTAAATAAGGTTTTGCCAGGCTCTCCTTGCCCGATCACGAGGGTAAAGAGTCCGAATGAATTGGTTTTTACTTCGTGAATTTCATCGTATTCAATGTCCCCATTCGCAGACCCATTTAATATACTGATGCGTATTGAAATTTCTTTTGATGAAAGTGGCTGACCATCCGTACTTCTGGCCACTCCCTGATAATTAATTCCTTGTGGTGCCTGGGCAACGGCATAATGACTTAAGAGACTTAAGAAGAAGAGAAAGACCACATAAAAGGTAAAGGTAGTTCTCATGTTAATTTGGAATTTTTATGGCACTAAAACTTCCAGATACACCTCCTTTTAGAAAGACCTTGAAGACATACAAACCCTGGCTTAATTCGTCCAACTGAATTCGGTTATCTTCTTTTGGTGAGATGGTATCTATTACCCTTCCCCATAAATCAATGATTTGTACGGATGCTATTTGTTCATCACAGCCCACAGCTTCAATGGTCAGATGATCTTTGGCGGGGTTTGGGTAGTAGGTAAATTTTGTTCCTTCGCACGGCACCCTGAGGATGGGCTGCAAATACCCTTGCGTAATCACCGATGAAGATGAAGCAGAGGTAAGTGTAGTAATTAGTGGTTCCCCAATAGAGATGGTGATTGAGGAATTTTCCAACAGGAGTTCAAACCCAACAACGTTTGGTACACTGGGTGTATCAAACTGGGCGTAACCAAACCCTGGACAGATCGCAGCCAATAGAGCGAATAGATATGACCTCATAACTTGTTATAGCATAGCAACTTACAATAAATACTTAAATTATCACATAAGGTGTAAGTTTTACTGATTTTGAGTAGAATTTACCCGTAAAATCTATAGGGTCACGGGATTAGGTACCTTGTCCGAGGTACAGGCCCAGTAGGGTGGCCGAGATACAGAGAATGAGGCTTAATGAAATATAGATAAGGCTGGCTCCGGTAAAGCCACTTTGGATGAGGGACAATGTCTCTCCGCTAAAGGTTGAAAAAGTGCTAAAACCGCCACAGAATCCAATGATCCAAAAGATTTTGGCGGATGGAGACATGAGCTGTCGGGCATCTGCCAAGCCAAGAATTATCCCCAGCGCTAAGCAGGCTATGATATTTACCACCAGGGTTCCAAATGGAAAATAATGGGTGTGCAGGGTGCCGATCCATTTACCAATGGAATAACGGAGGATGCTACCTATCCCTCCACCTAAAAAAACCAAAAATGCAGTTTTCACGCCTTACTGTTGAGTTCTATTTTGAAAACTACGGAATAACAAGTACTGAAAGAAAAATTCATATGTAGGTTATTCGATGGATTCTGAAATAATCGCATCCGGGTCTTCCAATTTTGCCCTTTCGGCCATGGAAAGATTAAGTTCCTGGGCAATTACTGACCTGGTTGGACGGAATAAAATGAAAAGCACTAAAATGAGCGGAACAATCACCAAGAACAGAATATTTGCAGTAATGAGGGCTGCTACAGAGACAAAGAGCCCGGGGATTTCTAAAAAGGCTGAACGAATCAGATTGGCGCTGGAGTATTTTTTCATTTTATAAATTAGTGGCATTTCTGGTCTTACGCTTCTCATAAGCATGCGAAAAAGAACATAACCACCGGCAAGACTAAATGGAATCACTACCATAATAATTTTTTGAAAAGTGATAGCCAATTCATTGTTTTCAGGTCCCATTTTTCCTAGCTGAATCAGATAGAAGGTTACTAAGGCAAACAAAATCATCGCACCAAGTTGTCCGAAGTAAATAATGTTAAGTGTTCTAAAATATTCCTTCGATTTAATTTTTCGTGACATTTTTTTTTGGCAATTGATTTTCTGAAATCATACACTCCATTGTTTTAAATACTTTTAGTTTTAGTAATGCAGTTTCTTTCAGAGTGAGGTCGCTGGTTGATATCTCTTTTCCTACGATCACTTTGATAATGCCTGGTTCAATATGAAACTTATTGGGAGGCATAAGCTTACCTGCATTCAATATTACAAGAGGAACAATTGGTTGTTTTGTTTCAATGGCAATCCTAAATGCTCCATCATAAAAGGGTTGTAGATGCTCTTTGCTTCTGTTCTGGGTACCCTCAGGAAAAATTAAAACAGAAATACCCATAGCAAGAATGTCCTTTAGGTGCTCCATGCTTTTGCGCCTACTTTCGTTACTGGATCGGTCTACAATAATGCAAACAGATTGGGCAATCCAACCAAAAACGGGAATTTTTTTGAGCTCTTTCTTTGCTAACGGTCTAAACTGGGTCGGTATTGTAAGTGTAACACCTGGGATATCAAGATAGGAGGTGTGGTTGCTCACGTAAATGTAGGCTCTCCTTTTATCTATGTACTCCTTTCCGGAAATATGATAAGGAATGAAATTGAGTTTGCTAAAGGTCCATGACCAAAGCTTCAAAAACTTGAAACTCACCGCGGCAGCCCTGTCCCCAAAAATAAAGGGAATAAGTATACCCGGTAGATAAATAATCATAAACACCGAAAACACGATGAGTACCCAAACCAGGTAAACTTTTAAAAGGATGTAGCGGATAATCTTCAATGAAAGAAACTTTTTAATTTTATAAAAAGCCACATTGCGGCATAAGGCAAGAAACAAAACTACTATTTCTTTTTTATCAGGGCCATGTAAAATCCGTCAAAACCTTCGGATGGCCAGCAGTATTTCTCTTCTATTAATTCAAATGATGGGTTGGAATCTAAAAATTGTCTGACTTGCTCTTCATTTTCTGATGGTAGAATGCTACAGGTGGAATATACCATCAAGGCTCCTGGTTTTATCATCGTGGTATACTCAGAAAGTATCTGCTGTTGCAGACTTCTGACTCTAGAAATATATTCAGGCGATAATTTCCACTTGGCATCCGGATTTCGCTTTAGTACTCCGAGCCCAGAACATGGTACATCCAGTAATAAACGATCTGCTGAGTTGGACAGTCGTTTAATGGTTTTTGAGTTTTCAATAATCTTAGTTTCTATATTATTTGCTCCTGCTCTCCGTGCTCTTTTTCTAAGCTCATCCAGTTTCCATCCTTCGGTGTCCATGGCCACAATACGTCCCTTATTTTGCATCAGAGCAGCGAGGTGCAGTGTTTTTCCACCAGCTCCGGCACAGGCATCGATCACGCGCATACCGGGTTCTACTCTTAAAAAAGGAGCGATCAGTTGCGAACCGGCATCTTGCATTTCAAATAAACCTTGCCTGAACGATTGACTACCAAAAATATTCATTCTTTTGGTGAGAAGGAGTGCATGGGGAAATTTTGAATTGGTCGTGGTTTCAATTCCTTCTTCCATCAATTTTTTCTGAATGTCCCCGGTGCCCCCTTTCAAAGCGTTTGTTCTAAGCACTACCTCGGCCTCATGGTTTAAGCTCTTTATCTCCTTGGCCCACTGCGATGGAAGCTCTTTATTGCCTAACTCATCAAGCCAATCCGGTATTGACTCTTTGATGGATAGTGGATATTCCTTTTGAAATCCCTCCCGGATGGATACAACATTGAGGTTTTTAAACTGATCCCAAACCGGTAAGTCTATTCCCTTCCAAATCAACCAACTGCCCAGCAGGCCCCAATAATCATTGTTTTTTGAATTTGAAACAGCCATTAGGTAACGATACCAGCGCACAATATCGTAAGTGGTTTCTGCAATAAAGCGCCTGTCACGGGCGCCCCATTTGGGATTTCGTTTGAATGTTTTTTCGATCACCTTATCAGCATATTGATTGTCCTCAAATATTGTTTTAAGGATACTCACCACAGCTTCTGATAGATTTCGATAAAGTTTCACTTTCTATTTTTTTTGCTGAAATTTAGGTGTTATTGGTTAGAATCTTAGCGGGGAGGCCGTTCTCCTCATAATAATTATGGATCAGTTTTTCAATCCATTAGAAATAATTCTAAAGAAATCCATGAGCTCACGAATTCTACTCTTATTCCTTGCAAGTGTTTTATGCTTTTCGGCCTATGGTCAGGAGGATGACTGGACTAAGTCGTTATTCAAGGGGTTGGGGGATGCAGGGGCCAAAAAGAAAGCAGAACTTGATCAGGTTGATTTCCAGTTTGCTATATCTGTCAACGAAAATGCCGGCCTGTTTGATGTGGAGCAAAAAGGAGAAGGGTTGGCGAAAGGACTGTATGCATTAAAAGAACGAAGTGACAAAACAAAAGAGGAGATAGCCCGCGATACCCTTGAATATGCAATACAATATTATAACTGGAGACTTTATGCAATAGCCGAGGCTTCTTTTCAGGAGGCAAAAAGTTATATGGAAGAAAATCAACTTACTGAGAATATTAATTATCTAAGATGTTTATCCAATATCGGACTTGTTTACCTGGTGCAGGGAAAAACAGATGAATCCAAACAATATATTGAAGATGCGCTTGCGCGAAGTGAAAAATCACAAGGCAAGAAAAGCGCTGCCTATGCAGCCAATTTAAACAGTCTGGCAAAGCTGGAACAGGAGCAGGGTAAGTACAATGAAGCAGAAAAGCAATTTGATGAGGCATTAGGCATCTGCAAGGAAGTATTTGGCGATGTTTCCATGCAAAACGCGATCGTCCTCAACAACAAAGCAATGCTTTATCAGGAGTTGGGTAGGTATGATCAGGCCGTGGAACTGATGAAGGCATCAATCATCAATGAAGAAGCAGCACCAAAGAAGGCACTTGAAGGGAAAAAGTCATTTGATAGCCGCAGGTTTCAGCTTAATCTGGCTACGATGTACCAACTGTCAGGTGATTTGCCAAAGGCAGAGACCACACTATTGGAAATCAAAAAGATTTTTGAGAATCGGTTGCAGAAAAACAACCCCGAATATGCGAGCTTATTGAATCAGTTGGGAATGCTTTACATCCAAATGGATAAAATGGATCAGGTGGAAGAGCTGCTTAAAAAAGCTGTTGACGTTTATAAGAAAAAATTCACAGAAGAAAACGCTTCCTATGCCAGGGCGCTCAATGATCTTGGCAACTTTTATCGCATGCAAAAACGATTTGATGAGGCTGAAAACGCGTTAACAAGTGCCAGAAACATTAATCTTTCAGTTCTCGGTGCCAATCACCCGGACTATGTAAAATCTGTAGAGGACCTGGGTATTCTCTACTGGAAAAAAAATGATTTAGCGAAAGCCAAAACCTTTTATGGGGAGGCTATGGAAAAGTCGCTTGACTTTATCAATCATTATTTCCCGCCAATGAGTGAAGCCGAGAAGACCAAATATTGGGATGTGCTTCAACCACGGTTTCAAAGATTCTTCAACTATGCCATTGACGCCAGCGAAAGTGATGCATCTATTATTTTGGATATGTTCAACTATCAGATTGCCACAAAGGCTTTGTTGCTGAGCGCTACCAACAAGATAAAACAAGCCATACTTTCAAGTGGTGATAATGAATTGATAGATAATTATCTTTCATGGATTGCCCAAAAGGAAACCCTTGCCAGGTACTATGCCCTATCTAAGGAAGATTTACAAAAGCAGAATATAAACCTTGCTGTGCTGGAGGATCAAGCCAATAATCTGGAGCGAAACCTTTCCGAACGCTCCAAAGATTTCTCAGCAGGGTATACTACAGAGATAGTGAAGTATGAAAAAATAGCATCGTTGCTTTCAGATGCCGAAGCAGTAGTGGAGATCATCCGGCTCCGGGGTTTTGACAAAAATTTGACGAAAGATTCGAAGTATGTGGTGATGGTGGTAAAAAAAGGAGACGCCCTGCCGAAAATGACTGTTATCGAAAATGGAAATCAATTGGATACGCGCTATTCAAAATATTACAAAAACGCCATTCAGCAGCGCACACCTGATGAATATTCCTATGATCAATACTGGAGTAAAATTGATCCTTTAATTGCTGGTAAGAAAACGATATACTTTTCTCCAGATGGAGTTTATAACCAGATCAATGTAAATACGCTAAAAAAGCCAGATGGGGACTTTGTGCTTAACCGATATGACCTGGTGGTGTTGGGAAATTCAAAGGACCTGATTGGAATCAAAAATAAAAAGACTACCCCACTTAAGAAAGACGCTTTTCTTCTTGGCTTTCCCAACTACGGAGGCAGCGCGGTGGCGGCATTGCCCGGAACAAAAGTGGAACTGGAAGCGGTTTCAAAAATTTTGAAATCAAATGGATACAAGGTCAATGCACTCTCGGGAGGTGAAGCTTCAGAAAAGAATTTAAAAGCCGTAAAAGGTCCTCAGCTCATGCACATTGCCACGCATGGTTATTTCCTTGCGGATGGTGATGTGGGAAGTGGAAGTGCCGCAGGAGTAAATGCAGAGAATGCCAAAAGCAATCCGCTACTTCGTTCCGGCCTGTTATTGGCGGGTGCCGCTCAAACTTTGTCCGGCAATGCCATTCCCGATTTGCAAAGCAATGACAATGGAGTGCTTACTGCCTACGAGGCCATGAATCTTTCACTGGAGGGGACAGACCTGATTATTTTGAGTGCCTGTGAAACGGGCCTGGGAGATGTGAGGGCAGGAGAAGGTGTGTATGGATTGCAGCGTGCCTTTCAGGTGGCGGGAGCCAATGCATTGATTATGAGTTTGTGGAAAGTGGATGATGCCGCCACTCAGTTGTTGATGACAAATTTTTATACCAATTGGATGAAGTCAAACAATAAATTGAAAGCCTTTAAGCAGGCGCAGTTGCAATTGATGACGAAGTACAAAGATCCCTACTACTGGGGGGCTTTTGTGATGATGGGGGAATGATCACCGGATAGTTTTCGTTGGTGACCGTGGTTGCATAAAGAGAATAACCACACAATGTGTTTTATTCTGATGTTGGCGGCAACTTTACAATGAAAATAGAGATCAAGAAAATAATAGCAAAAGAGGTTATAATCCTAACAATATCAGGAACACTTATACTGTTGTGTTTTGGAGCTACCCGACTTTGGAATAATCGTGTGAACGAACAAATAGCAAAGCTAGACACCATCAAGGTATCTGTAGATAGTATTGAATCGTTTCGATCAACTTTTATAAATCTACTAACACCGTCTGACCGAAAACTGTGGGGTGCATTAACGAGTGAAAATTTATTTACAGGCGATTACTCTGAATTTAAGAACAAATTTAGCACGGAAGGAAGTATTCTTGTTTTCTTCAACCAACTTAATGGAAATTATTATTCAAAAACATTTAAGGATTTTAAGATTCAGTTTTTTACACCTAACAATCGAACGAATATATTTCGGTTACTTACAGATTCAGCATATCTAAGCAACGAAGTTTTTTTTAAACATCTAGCTCAAAACAAGGACACCGTATATCAGCTTATAGAATCAGAGGGTACTTCTAATTTATTAAACATTCATTCGAAAAAAGATTTCTCACAGTTGGTTGATTTGGCCATCGAACACATTACTAAAAAAATAACTAAAGAAGATATAATTGAAGAGACTAATAGATTGACGGAATCCAAAATTTTGGATTCGACATTGATCAAAATATTTATTATTGGCTTGATTATCATTTATCCAATTCGCATACTCTGGTACCTTATTAAATGGTCGTTGGAAATACTAAAACAATCAACAAGATGTTCATGTGCTTCACTGCGTATCTGAAAGTGCGTACTACTCACATAACTTTTTGTGTTTTGCAATTCTTGGGTAGTTCAACAGTATTTGCCTGGGGATATTTTATCTTTCCTCACACAGGCCTGCCTTCTGAACAGTGCAATGCACAGGGGATGGAGCCAGCGTTGCTTCGCTGATGCGTATTGTAACTTCTTACCTGCCCATCCTGTCTCCGGTTCGTGTACATCAGTCAATTGGTGTAAACATTTAAATTCTTATATTCGTATCTCAATTGTGAGTTAGTGGCTCACATTTAGGATATGAATAGGGGTATTTCGTACAGATCATCAGAGCTTTTAGATGGGCTTATCGGCCGGAAAAAAGAATTCTTTACCCTGAAGGATGCATCGGAAATTCTTTTCAGTAAAGACAATACAACTGTAAGAAAGCTTCTCAGCGATATGACAAAGAGAGGCGTGATTATGCGTATTAAAGAAGGTCTATACCATCGTATTCCGTACGACCAACAACCGGATCAATATTTTCCGAACTGGCACTTGACTGCGGAAGCCATGGTACAGCCCAAAGAGTACTATATTGGTTTCTACAGTGCCTTGGATATTCATGGCTTAATCACACAGCCATCCATGGTAGAACAAGTGGTTACACATAAACAGATAAAGCCAAAAGCCCAACAAGTAAAAAATGTTCGGTTTGAGTTTATCACCCTGGCCAAAAAGCGATTCTTTGGCTACAAAAAACTCTGGATTAGTGACTTTCACAAAGTAAACTGCAGCGACATAGAAAAGACATTTCTCGATTGTCTTTACAAACCAGACTATGCCGGAGGCGTTGCGGAAATAACCAAGGCATTGTACAAATCAAAGGAAAAGATTCAGGCCACAAGGTTTCAGGCGTACCTGGAAAAATTTAATGCTCAGCCAGTGTATAAGCGACTTGGCTTTATCATTAATGAGCTTGATCTGTTTCCAGAACTTCGGGATTTTATTACCGGAAAGATTACCTCATCCTATACTCCATTAGATCCGTCAGTCGACAAGCATGGGAATTATAGCTCAAAGTGGGGCATCATTGATAATATTGATTTTAAAACAGTTCTTGACTCAATAAAAACGTAAATCCACTGATACAACCAGGAGAAATACAATCCGTAGCAGGAAAGGAAGGTGTACGAGACACTCAAATTGAAAAAGACTATGTCATTTCCTGGGTGATTTATGGGATTGCAAACAATGCGTTCCTTAGAGAAAACCTGGTTTTCAAAGGTGGTACCGTACTGAAGAAGGTTTATTTTCAAGATTATCGCTTTTCAGAAGACCTTGACTTTACTTTCACACCCGAAGGTGGAGGCAAAGACTTTGATATTGAATTTATAAAAGCTGCTTTCAATGAATTAACCGAATGGGTGTATGCGGAATCCAGAATTTCCCTTTCTATTCAAAATGAAACACAGCATGAAACAGGGAATTTTAATTTTTATCTTGCGTATACTGGACCACTTGGCGGAGCCGCAGCCAATAAAGATATTAAAGTTGACATCAGCCATGACGAACTGATCTGCAACTCACCTGAAGAAAAGCAGATCATTAATATATATTCCGACCTCCAAGAAAGATACGGTATCCTTTGCTACCCATTAGGTGAAGTGATTGCGGAAAAGATGCGTTCTATTATGCAGCGAACTGCTGCCAGAGACATTTATGACCTATGGTATTTGTTTGAAGTTGAAGATCACATTTTCGCCTTTCAGGACAAGGCAAAACACAAAGGATTTGATCCCAATCAGTTGATCAAAGTGATTGAACAAAAGGAAAAGATCTTTGCAAAACATTGGAAAGATCACCTGTCAACTCAAATGACAGAGGTTCCAAATTTTAATGATGTTTGGCGTGAATTAGGAAAGCATTGGAGGAAATTTCAGAAATTTATTGAATAAGAAACTAATGCACATAGATAAATGAAAGAGGGAAAGCAAAATCTACCTCATAATAAAGAAAGTGGGCTATGGATGCAAATGGTCTACAGTTTAGCAATTCTCGGATAGTGTGCAAGGGCTTGTAGGAGGATATTTCATCCGTCTCGCACAGTGGCTTGCTATTACAATAATTTCTTCTGTTCAATTTTTCCGGAACTTGACCATAAACACAAAAAATGCTATTTTGGTATTGACTTCTGCCTTAGGCATGACAGGCAGGCACACACAGGGTCGTTAGGCGCAAGCCTGACCCGCTCTGAAATAGTATGAGTAAAAAAACATCAAAACGAATAATTAGAATATTATTATTTGTTGGGACAATAGTCTCACTCTACTTTGTTCCCTGGCCTATTGTAAATGCATGGATAGCGCCACTACCAAATACAGTTCAGGAACAGGTAAATAAAGCAACCGATTACGGATTTGACGGAATTATTGTTTATGTGGATGAAGCAGGGAAATCACCTGAATTCTATTCTGCGGGATATAAAAATAGAGAAAATAAAATACCTGCCGACCCTCATGCCTTGTTCAAAATAGCGAGTGTTGGTAAACTGTACAATGCCCTGGCAGTTACAAAACTTGTAAGCCGTGGTAAACTCTCCTTGGACAAAAGCCTCGCAGACTATTTGCCTGAATTGAAAGGCAGGATTGAGTATGCGGATCAAATCACTTTGAGAATGATGGTTCAGCATAGAAGCGGCATTCCCAATTATACGGATTCCTTTAATTATTGGGCCCACCCGAAAGAAAACAGTGATGAAAAGCTCGCATTGATTCTTGACTTGCCAGCCGATTTCGAGCCCGGTGAAGATTATGAATATTCCAACACCAACTATTTATTACTTGGCCGAATTATGAATAAGGTGCTGGGTTATAATCGTTTTCAATTTATTCAGGAAGAAATTTTAAAGCCACTTAATTTAAACAACACTTTTGGTTCAATTCACGATGTAAACCTGGATGATGTAATGAGTGGTTATTATGTTGGATATGATAGCGATTTAAAAACAGATAATATTGGCTCGATGTTGACTACAGCGGATGACTTAGGAAAATTTATACGAGCTTTAAATGATGGCTCGGTATTTAAAGATAAAAAAGAACAGGAAATATATTCGTCAATCTATAAATATGAACATACAGGTATGATTCCTGGCTACCAAACGATTGCTAAATATCACAAAGACATAGACACTGTTGTCATTCAATTTACAAATACCGCCAATTTCGATGGATACAACTGGAATTTATCTGAAGTCATGTACAGTAGAATTGTGAAAATAATTAGAAATAAAAACTAACACACAGTACGAGCGTGATGCCGTGAAATAGGTAAACTTGAACGGATGAATATTCATAGACATATTGGTAAAGTTGAAAATCGTGATCAATTAAAAGCCCCTTTGTAAGGTGGCTATCCAAGCCAGGGGTTTTTGCTTTTAAGGGTATTTAAAGGGTATTTATATTTCACAGAATTATTCGGATAAATTCATTTTTTACAGCACAAAGGAAATGTAAATGATTGATAAACGGCATTCCATTTAGAGTTTGGTTATTTTTTATAGGGTTTGGTATATTTATTTAGGATTATAGGAGTATCTTAGAAATGGTAATTAGCTCGAAACGTTAAGGAATGTAACCTAACCAGAGACCAAAGTTGGGCATTGCAAGCAATTAGGTTGACTCCGAAAACGGGCAGAATAGGGCATTTAATTCATAAAATTTCAAGGGAATTATAAAAAATTAGATTGAGAGTTTTGATCTCTAAATTTCAACGGTTGACTTTCCTCTTTACAGGCAGATAATTATGTCTATGGAAAATGTTGAGCATACTGAAAATGGGAAAATTATATAGGCGTTTTAACAAGATGTTGTATATACTAAACTCAATTTTTAAACCCCTAAACTAATTGCACATGAAAACAAAATTTATTGTATTACTTGGTTTGATAAGTTTACTTTTTGGATGCTCGCCAAAAGATAATAAAGCTACGGACACCGTATCAACTGAGAAAAAACTCTTTCTTGATGTTCACGATATCGGACCAGGTGTCACTTTTGAAGCTGTTGCAGATGCTCATAAGAAAGATCTTGCTGCACAAGGTGAATTTGATGTTAATTTTATAAAATACTGGGTAGACGAGCAGGCGGGTAAAGTGTATTGTTTGGCAGAATCTTCCTCTGAGGCAGATTTATTCAACACCCATAAAAAAGCGCATGGTCTGGTACCAGATTATATTATGCAAGTAGCTAGTGGCAAGGAAGCCACCATGAATGGGCGGCAACTATTTATTGACATTCATCATCTCGAGCCAGGAGGGGTAACAGCTGCGGCAGTGGCTAACGCACATGAAAAAGACTTGGCTGTACAAGACAAGTATAATGTAAACTTTATTAATTATTGGGTGGATGAAAAACTTGGTACAGTAGTATGTTTATCAGAGGCTCCTGACTCTCTTGCCGTAATACACACACATACTGAAGCGCATGGTCTAGTTCCATCTAAGGTTGAACGTGTTAAGCAAGGGGATTAAATTGACACAAATTAAAAGTATAAGTTTACCTTAGTGGACGAACTCAACAACTTCCAATATCCAGGGTTTCATGTGGCCGGAATGGCTCTGCATGAAGCCCTGGATATAGCACCAATCCTTATGTAGCAGCGGAGTTCAAATTAACCCTTGTGGGAATTGAACCTTTTTCACATTTGTTTCTTAGTAAAACTTTCATTTACCTTTTTCTTTTGAACATCACCCGGGGAAGTTTCATGCCCAATATCAACGAAACCCAACCCAGTAAAACAATATGCTCTACATAACTCCCGCCCAGAATAGACAGCGATCCTCGCACTCGGGGTAAATAAGTAAGGAAGAAAACGGTCCATAAGTAGTATTGAAAAATAATACTCATGATATTGAATTTCTTTCTCTCTATTGTGCCTTGTTCAAGCCTGTCAGCAAGGAGAGGCATCAAGAAAATAAGAAAGTATGCCACAAAACCACCCGCCAAACGATACGGTATTATGGGTGTACCTGACATGTATAAAAGAGTTAGTAATTCTAATAGGTGAATTCCGTTGACTAATGCAAAAACGTGAAATGGTTTTCTTGAAAGCCATGAATGGACATCAGAGGGTCGGCTTGCTAAAAAAATAATACTAAAAATGAGTAATGAAAACCGCCCGCTAAATCGTGTGGTGGCCTGGAGCCCTTCAACACTCCATCCGTAATTGATTACACCAAGAATAGCAAGACCTGCTTCTATAATAAGGGTAATCAATAAAGCATTGCGGAATGTCATGAGTGGTTAATCATTCAAATCTTCAAGAGTTTGTATTAAAATATCAATTTCATCTTCTGTATTATAATAATGAGGAGAAATTCGCAATGCCCAATCCACTTTTTTTGATTTGAAATCAATTTGAGCACTTGAACGGTGCGCGGTTGAAGTGTTGATGTTGACAGCTCTCAGGTACTCAAGCACCTCCTGGGGTTGCTTGTCCGGCATTTCGATGGTGATAATGCTGGATTGATGCTCACCAATGTCCAATATTTTTAATTCAATGGAGTTGAGTTTGCCTTTTAGTATATCGCACAGTACTTTATTTCTGTTTTGAATATCTTCTATCCCAATATTTAAAGCATAATTAATGGCTTCTTTGCTCCCTACCACCAGTGCATAGGGCAGCTCCCATTCCTCAAATCGTTTGGCTGTCATGCGCACCTTATAAGTATCCGGTCCGGTCCATTCAGCACCTCTCATATCTACAAATAGCGGTGTAAATTTTTTTTCGAGAATGCGATCAGATGCATATAAAAACCCGGCTCCTCTTGGGCCTCGTAGAAATTTTCGCATGGTGGCAGTGAGAAAGTCGCAGCCGATCTTTTTTACATCCAGTGGAATTTGCCCTGCGGATTGACAGGCATCTACTAAATAAAGTATGTCTTTGTCTTTGCACATTTTTCCCACCATTTCTACAGGCTGAATTAATCCGGTATTAGTGGGTACGTGCGTGAGAGAAACCAATTTAGGGTGATGGTCATTTATTAATTTCTCCATATCGTTCAAATCTACCCCACCGGTGGATAAGCTTTTGGCCCGAATAAGCTTTATACCGAATCGCTGTTGTAATGAAAGAAAAGCAATTTGATTAGAGATATAATCTTCATTGGCAATCAATACAATATCCCCTTGTTCGAATGGGATGGAAGAAAGGGCTAGTGAAAAGGAGTTGGTTGCACTTGAGGTAAAGGCAATATTATTTTCATTTGTGTTA
Organism: uncultured Ohtaekwangia sp.; assembly: GCA_964409415.1. Lineage (GTDB taxonomy): Bacteria > Bacteroidota > Bacteroidia > Cytophagales > Cyclobacteriaceae > ELB16-189. Next base: position 189,169 of record CAYPDF010000004.1, read on the forward strand.
ATCAGTCTTGATGTACTGGTGTAAAACTCCTCAATTTCATTTTTTTTACTGTCCGCTGCTTCATAGCCCCCTGTTATTGATTCAAATGAGATGTAATCGTTAATAGCGGCTGTAACAGGCAAAGGAGGAAGAGATGCACCCGCATTGTTAAAGTGAATTTTGGATTTGCAGCCCGGTGTATCTTTTCTTATTGCTTCTATATTCATAAAATGTTTTAAAGTTTTTAAAGTAATAAATGTCCTCGATAAACTCGATTAATCAAAAGTTTAAATAAATTTATTGGATTCATGCTTGACCTAATTTAGATATGAAAAAATTTCTTTCTCTTGTTGCCTTTTTATTGTGTTGCGGCCTGATCTTTGGTCAGGATGTTAATTATTCTGTTTGTGAAAATTGCTGGGATCCTGATTCGTTAGGAAACCATAGAGCGGAAATTCTGGTAACTACAAATGGGGAAGTGGCAAAGGTGAACATTCCCTGGCGGAGAAGCGATTCCAACCCGCAGGACAAAGACCTTCTTGTTTATTCGGAAAGCGGTAAAAATGTGACGAATGTTTCTCTGGGCACCATTACGAGGGCATCGGGGGAAATATTTTTTGAACCCATTGATGGTCCGGGAAAGTATTACATCTACTATTTAAAATACTCTACGATAGGGCGTTCCAATTACCCTACGGTTAAATACCCTTCCTTTCATTCAAGGGCAACAGAGAGTTGGCTAAAAAAATTGAAATCGGCTCGTGCCGCACAAGTCGTTTCTATTCAGGCAATCGATGCATTCAATAGCTTCTTTCCGATGGAGGTAATTGCTACTCCTTCTGAAGTTAGTAACCTGATAGCAAAATATAGCGGAAATTTTATAGTGTTTCCTGAGGACAGATTGCATCCAATAAGTATGCGACATGATTTACCTTATCGATGGATAAAGAAGGGTATTCAAAATAAGTTTGATGACAAGGCAGCACGTGGAGAAAATTTTGCTTATCAGCTTGGCCTATACGCGTCAAAGCAGGATATCAATAATGTTGAGGTTGAGTTTTCCGATCTGAAATCTGAAGCTGGAAATGTGATTCCGTCCTCCATAATGTCATGTCTCAATACAAACGGTGTTGGTTGGGATGGAAAGTCTTTTACAAAGGTGATTAATGTAAAGAAGGGAGATGTTCAGGCCCTGTGGTGTTTGGTAAATATTCCTGCCGAAACACACTCGGGTGTTTACAAAGGTGTGGTAAAGGTGACCGCTGATGGTAATGCACCCGTCTCAATTGCAATTACAATAAATGTAGGAAATGAGGTTTTGGCTGACCATGGTGTGGATGAACCATGGAAGCAAACCCGTTTGACTTGGTTAAATTCTCAATTGGGGATGAATAATGATGTAATTGCACCGTATACGCCACTTGTGGTGAAAGACAAAACCCTTTCACTTTTGGGTAGAGAAATAGCGCTGGATGGTTATGGCCTTCCGGCACAGATTACAACCTACTTCGATCCTAAGATGACTTCCTTGAAAAGTGAAGGCTCGCCCCTGTTAAAGAGTGGTTTTACATTTCGGATAAATGTGAATGGGACAGAAGCCATCACCTGGAAGAACAATGGATTAAGGATGACGACACAGACTCCGGGCTTGGTTCAATGGGAAACGACAAATGAGTCTGGTGATTTGCTCATGAAAATCAACGGACAATTAGAGTTTGATGGATTTATGGCTTATTCCATTGAGCTGACGGCCAAAACAGATTTGACTTTAGGTGAGGCCCGCCTGGAAATTCCAATGCATCAATCTTCAGCACCTTATTTTATGGGCCTTGGCGAGAGGGGAGGCCTTCGTCAGCCTAATATTAATTGGAGGTGGGATGTGGCCACAAAAAATCAGGACGGTGGCTGGATTGGCGATGTGAATGGAGGCATTCATTTTTCACTGCGCGATGAAAACTATGTGCGCCCTTTAAATACTAATTTCTATTTACAGAAGCCCCTGGCGTTGCCAACATCATGGGGCAATGGGGGAAAGGGCGGAATTACTATTGAGGATCAGGATAATGCTACTTTGGTTAGGGCTTACAGTGGATCGAGAGAAATGAAAAAAGGGGAAAGGTTATATTACAATTTTGATTTACTCATCACTCCATTCCACACAATTGATACTGACTTTCAATGGAAGACCAGATTTTATCACAAATTTAGCCCTGTTGATACAGTGTTGAAAAAGGGAGCTACGGTGGTGAATGTGCATCATGCCAACAAAATAAATCCTTATATCAATTACCCATTCATACGATGGAAGGAGATGAAGGCCTACATCGATGAAGCACACAGTAAAGGTTTAAAGGTAAAGATCTACAATACCATTCGCGAGTTATCGAATCATGCTTATGAAACGCAACCGATGAGAAGTTTAGGTACTGAGATTTATTCACCAGGTGCTGCCGGTGGGTTCTCCTGGCTACAGGAGCATCTTGTAGAGGATTATATCGCTGCATGGTTTGTGCCCGAGTTGAAGGACGCAGCAATTATTAATAGTGGTATGAGCCGTTGGCATAATTACTATGTGGAAGGCATGAGCTGGTTGGTAAAAAATGTAGGTATCGATGGTATTTATCTGGATGATGTAGCTTTTGATCGCACTACCATGAAACGAATCAGACGAGTGTTGTCAAGCGAAAGAGGCCCCGGTATAATTGATCTGCATTCAGCCAATCAATTTAACAAGAGGGATGGATTTAATAATAGTGCAAATTTGTATTTGGAGCATTTCCCCTATTTGGACAGGTTGTGGTTTGGTGAATACTTCGATTACGATATGGATCCTGATTTCTGGCTTGTAGAGGTATCGGGAATACCATTCGGACTGATGGGAGAGATGCTTGAAAAAGGAGGGAACAAATGGCGAGGTATGGTGTATGGCATGACCAATCGGCTGCCCTGGGGAGATAATGACCCTTCACAAATCTGGAAATTTTGGGATGATTTCGGGATGCAGGGCACGGAAATGATTGGATACTGGTTAAAGGACAACCCAGTAAAGATCCATAACGAAAAAGTAAAAGCGACTGTGTACAAAAAAGATAATGCTTTGCTAATTGCTGTGGCCAGTTGGGCAGAAAAAGATGTGGATGTCTATTTAGATATTGATTGGAAATCCCTCGGAATGAAACCTGCTTCAGTGATGCAAATTCCTGCTATTACCGATTATCAGGAAGAACAAACATTGAGTGTAAAAAAATCATTGACCGTTCCAAAAGGGAAGGGCTTTTTGATCGTAATTAAATAATTGTATGCAAAAGACAATAACTTTCCTGGTACTCGTTCTTTTAAGTTATCAATTAAAGGCACAACAAAATGCTACAATTAAAGAATACGATCGGGAGTTTAAAACTTATCCCTACTCAGACCCTGATCCTATTCCAAAATTTGAATTGATCTATCCTTACTATCGCTTTGATGGTTATACGGATGTTTCAATCAATAAAAATTGGAAAGTAGTGGAGTTGGAGAATGAATATATCAAAGTGATGATCCTGCCGGAAATAGGCGGAAAAATTTGGACAGCAATTGAAAAGTCTACCGAAAAAACCTTTTATCTACTTTAATCAGGTGGTAAAGTTTCGCGACATTGCTATGCGAGGCCCATGGACAAGTGGTGGTATTGAGGCCAATTATGGCATTATCGGACACACGCCCAATTGCTCGACACCCGTTGATTACAAATTGGAGAGAAAACCGGATGGAAGTGTGAGTTGTTACATAGGTACGTTGGATTTGCTTACGCAAACGTATTGGACCATTGAAATTAATTTACCCAAAGATAAGGCATATTTCACCACCCACTCTTTTTGGCACAACAGCACATCATTAGAACAACCCTATTATACATGGATGAATGCGGGGATAAAAGCAGACGGTGATTTGCAATTTATTTATCCCGGCAACAAATACCTGGGACACAATGGAGAATACGGGGATTGGCCAATCAACACTAAAAACGAAAAGGATGCTTCTTATTATAAGAACAATAATTTTGGCCAATATAAATCCTATCATGTTTTTGGGAAGTACACCGATTTCTTTGGAGGGTATTGGCATGATGAAGATTTTGGAATGGGGCGTTATGCCGAACATTCGGACAAGCCAGGAAAGAAAATCTGGATATGGGGTCTCTCCCAGCAGGGGATGATTTGGGAAAAATTACTTACAGATACAGATGGTCAATATGTAGAGGTGCAGTCAGGGAGGTTGTTCAATCAAACAGGAGGGCCAAGTACGTTTACGCCTTTTAAACATCGCGGCTTCGCCCCCTATTCAACGGATGAATGGATTGAATATTGGTTTCCGGTAAAAGGAACGAAGGGATTTGTGCAGGCCAATCCATTTGGGGCATTAAATGCGACTGTAAACAACGGAAAACTTAATCTTGCATTTTCTCCTTTACAAACTTTTAGTGAAGAAGTGAGCGTGGAGAAAGAAGGTGAGGTTTTGTTTGCCAGTAAAGTAAACTTCGAAACCCTCAAACTTTATGTGGACTCATTTGCTTTTTCGGGTGACACAAAGGGAGTGATTGTGCGTATTGGCGATAAAGTTGTGTTTGATTTTAACTCCGAAAGCAAAACACTCAGCCGCCCTGTTGATGCTCCTGAAGATTTTGATTGGAATTCTGTATTTGGATTATGGTTACAGGGAAAGGAATTGATAAGAGCGCGCGATTACAAAAAGGCTGAAGAAAAGTTAAAGGAATCTTTGACTAAAGATCCCAACTACCTGCCGGCATTAACTGATATGGCTTTGCTGATGAATATGGATGGATTGTATCAAAAGGCATTTGAGTACAGTCATCACGCATTGCGTATTGACACATACGATCCTGCTGCTAATTATTATTACGGACTTGCCAATATTTATCTGGGTAAAACGGTGGATGCAAAGGATGGCTTTGATATCGCATTGCAATCGGTAGAATATAGAGGAGCGGCAGCTACAGAACTGAGTAAGCTGTATTTTGAGGAAAAAAATTACAAGAGGTCAGCGTTATATGCTGCACAGGCACTTGAACAAAATGAGAATAATACTACCGCTTACAAGATATTGGAATTGTCGCAAAGAAAATTGCAACAAATGGAAGAGGCCAGAGCAACTTTGAAGAAGATGGCATCTATTGACCCACTCAATCATTTTGTCCGATGCGAAAAGTATCTGTTGGATAAATCACCGGCCAATAGAGATGAATTTACATCCTTGGTGAGAAATGAAATGCCCTGGGAATCTTACCTTCAGTTGGGTATTGAGTACTATCAGTTGGACTTGTTGGAAGAATGTATTGAAGTTTTGAGTTTATCTCCGTTTCATCCTGAGGTTAATTATTGGATCGCTTTTGTAAAGTATAAAATCGGAGATAAAGATTTCCCTGCATGGATACAAAAAGCAAATGAATTTTCAGCAGAACTCATTTTTCCATTTCGGGCAGCGTCCAAAGATGTTTTAAGTTGGGTTATTACGCAAACGGAACATTGGAAGCCTAAGTATTATTTAGGCCTGGTTTACATACATACCAATCAAATGGATAAGGCCAAAGAACTGTTCCAGGCTTGTGCGAATATCCCGGATTTTTCACCCTTTTATGCAGCGCGCGCCAACCTTATTCCTGAAAACCAATTGGCTGATTTGAAAAGGGTGAGTAGAATGGATGCCAAAGAATGGCGATACGGAAAATTGTTGATCAATTATTATTTGGATAACAGCAATTTTAGTGAAGCCGTTAAAGCAGCGCAACAATACGCCAGAAATTTCCCTCATAATTATTTCATCAGCATGCTTTTGGCCAAAGCATTACTATACAATAGTCAGTTTGAAGCCGCAGGCAAAATATTGACAAGTACGAGAATATTGCCTTACGAGGGGGCTACAGAAAGCTGGTCGCTTTATCGTGAAGCATGGCTGATGCAGGCAGTAGCAGCCATTGGAAATGGAAAATATAAAAATGCCATGTCAAAAATAGCAACGGCAAGAACATGGCCGGAGAATTTGGGTGTTGGCAAGCCTTATGATGCGGATATCGATGATCGATTGGAAGACTATTTGGAAGGGCTGTGCTTTGAAGGGATGAAAGACTCGAAGGCGGCTGAATCTAAGTGGACAGAAATTGTTCGCAGTGGTGGAAAAGATGACTTTGATAATTTCATTTCAGCAGAAGTTTATAAAAAGATGGGTAAGACTGACCAGGGGAGGGAGTTAATGGCTAATTGGATGAAAAAAAATCCCGATAGTAAATTGGCAAATTGGAGCCTGAATGCTTTTGATGGAAAGTTGGATAATAATTTTTCGATCGACAACTCTGACTTTAGAGTAATGAAAGCTGTCTTACTACTTAATGAAAAATGAATATTACCAATTAAAACCCTGAATTATGAAAATGCAACTAGTTCTATTTCTGATATGTACTTTTTATGCATCTTCAGCACAATATAAATACGGATTAACACCCACTACCTATAGCCAATATCAGAAGGATGTGCGGGAGAACCCTGAAATGGAATTGGTTGATCTTGAAAAGGCCATTCCAGGTTTGGCTCTTGATATTAGATATGCCACCACGAATAATTTTACCGGAGAAGTAATCTATAACCTTGCCAAAGCATACGCACGAAAGCCCGTAGCTGAGGCCCTGGCCAAAGTTCAGTCAGATTTGAAAAAGAAAGGCCTGGAATTGAAAATTCATGATGGGTACCGACCTTATTCAGCTACTGTAAAATTTTATGAGGTCTATGGTGATACTACGTTTGTAGCAAGTCCCTATCAGGGATCAAGACACAATAGAGGTTGCGCGATAGACCTTACCCTAATCGACAGCAAAACAAAACAGGAATTGAATATGCCAACTCCTTACGACTCTTTTCAGGAGGAGGCCTTTCCTAATTACCCGCTAAAAGATAAAGAGGCCGCTGGCAACAGGGCAATGCTGATTGCGGCAATGGAAAAAAGAGGATTCAAAGTCTATGATTCAGAGTGGTGGCATTTTGATTTTGTGGGATGGGAAAAATTTGATGTGTTGGATATTGATTTTGAAGAATTGATAAATAAATAGCTGATATGACTATTCAGGATGCACAGGCACAAGTAGACCAATGGATTAAAACCCATGGAGTCAGGTATTTCAATGAATTGACAAACACTGCCATCCTTACTGAAGAGGTGGGAGAGGTGGCCCGCATCATGGCGCGCAGGTATGGAGAGCAGTCAGAAAAAGAATCTGATAAAGATAAGGACCTGGGCGATGAACTGGCTGATGTATTATGGGTGTTGATCTGTTTGGCCAATCAAACCGGGACAAATCTAACAGAAGCTTTTAAGAAGAATATGGAGAAGAAATCTAAACGCGACAGTATCAGGCACCATAATAATCCCAAACTATAGTAAAACCAACCTATCCCTCTTTAAAATGGGGATGACATGATATTGGTCAAGGGTCAGACAAAATTCGATATCCTTATAAATGTTAAGGCGATTAAGCCGCTTCACATGAGATGATGTACTAAGGAACTTTACCATATCATCTTTTGCAGAAAGGTAAAGCTCTTGTGCGACAATGGGTGCATCACAATCCGGCTCAATGTGCTTTCTAAGATTATCAACCAGGGCACCGGCAAAAAGACTGTCCTCCAGGTTTATCTTCCCTTTCCATCCAGCACAAACGATTAGAATGTTGTCATCGGACATAAGTAAGTACCTGGAAATGGCCGAAAGATTGAGGAAGGAGCCAATCAATATTTTTTTTGCGCCTTTAGACTTTTCAATCGCCTGTGTTCCGTTGGTCGTGGTGAATGCAATTTTCAACCCGCTGATATTTTCGTCCATGTATTCAAATGGAGAATTGCCTTTATCAAACCCGGGTATCTTTTGTCCGTTGCGTTCACCCGAAATAACATATCCCCTGAATTTCATTCGCTCACATTCTTTTTCGCTGGCCATTGGAATGATGCACTCTACACCGTGTGCCAGGGCAGTAACCATACAACTGGTGGCACGAAGAATATCCACCACCACTACAGCTTTGTTTGACACATCGTAAAGATGGATAAGTTCAGGACTTAGGCACACATCAATCGTTTTCATATGTCTTAACTTTGATAAATGTGATTCATATGGTAGTCATGATGGTCTGAATTTCTTATTTTGGAGCCGGTGAAAATCAAGTTTAGTATTACCAAAGTTAATAAGTAAACCCACTTCCAATTGTAAGCTTCAAGATAGTTGATAGCTTGAGCAAGGTGCACTGGTTCCAATTTAATAAATGCTTTTAGCTCAACGCAAATTTTATCTTCAACTAAGAAGTCTGCCCTTCTAGTTCCTATATGCTTATCTTTATAGAAAATAGGCATTTCGAACTCTCTTGAAAACATTATTTTTTGAAGTTCCATTTCGTATTCTAATGCCCTTTGATAAATGAATTCCTGAAAACCGTTACCTAGTTGATTATGGACTTCCATCGCGCAGCCAATAATTTTTCCAGTTAATTCTGAATATCGGTATTCGGGTTTTATCATCATGCTATATCATGGCTATCACTTTGATCAAGGTTTAAACGAATGGTAACTTACTTACTTCGGCTTTTATATCCCGGTTTCGAACTGCAATAAAAATCTCAGATCCAGGACTTGCATGATCAACAGTAACATAACCTAATCCGATTCCTATACCTAACATGGGTGACATGGTTCCAGACGTTACTTTCCCAATCACTTGTCCGTTTGCATTTTTAATCTCGTAATCATGGCGAGGGATACCCTTATCTATCATTTTGAACCCAACCAATTTGCGTGTAACGCCTGCTTCTTTTTGCTTTTTAAGATTTTCCGAATTGGTAAATTCTTTTGTGAATTTAGTAATCCAACCCAAGCCGGCTTCGAGTGGAGAGGTGGTGTGATCAATATCATTGCCGTACAAGCAAAAACCTTTTTCTAAACGTAACGTGTCTCGGGCACCAAGACCGATGGGTTTAATATTCACATCTTTGCCAGCGTCAAAAATGGCGTTCCATACCTTTTCAGCGTTGTCTTTGTGCACATATATTTCAAAACCACCTGAGCCTGTGTATCCTGTATTGCTCATTACAACATCCTGAGCGCCTGCAAACTCTCCGATGGCGAAGTGATAAAACTTAATTGCCTTAAGGTCAGTCTTTGTCAATTTTTGAAGAACGCCTACCGCTTTGGGCCCCTGTACTGCAAATAGGCAGATATCATCTGAAATATTTTTCATATCAGCACCCTCTGTGTTGAATTTCGATATCCAATTCCAGTCATTGTCAATATTGCCAGCATTTACCACTAAGAGGTAATCGTTATCCTTTATTTTATAAACAATAAGATCATCAACGATTCCACCATTTTCATCTGGCAAGCACGAGTATTGGGCCTGCCCATCCTCCAGTTTGCTGGCGTCATTAGTAGTTACGCGTTGAATCAAATCCAGGGCCTTTGGTCCTTTAAGGGTAAATTCCCCCATGTGCGATACATCAAATACACCTACGCTCTCTCGGACAGCCATATGTTCTTCAATGTCAGAAGAATACCGAACGGGCATATTAAAACCCGCGAATGGCACCATTTTGGCGCCTAATTTTTCATGAATTGCATTTAGGGGAATTCTCTTTACTTCGTCCATGTCGTTTAATTTTATTGGTCCGGCAAAACTAAAGAATCTTTGAGAACTTACTGAATTACTTGAGCAAAGGTGCGTTGGTTATCTATCAAAAACTTCCGCAATGAATTAGCAGGCAGAAGAGGGCGAAGCCTTTCAAGAGCACTATTGGCGTATTCGCTGAATCCCAACTGAGCTGCTTCAATACTGTACGCTTTCAGAAGTTTTACAGAAAAAGGATTGGCGTGTAGGGCGTCAGTTAAGATGGAATAGGGCAGTATATTGTCTTTACCATTCTTTTTAAAATAATTTGCTGATGAGATAACCGCGTCTTCAAGATAGGGATTGGCATGAGCCAGCCATTTGTATTGCTCCTTTGCAGCAGCTGTATCTGTACTCATTTCACTTTGCAGGGCTTTAAAATAAACTTGAAGACCTTTTCTGTGACCTGGGAACTGGACATTACTATTTTTTAATCTTTGCGAGAGTATTTGAATATCTCCTTTGTTGGCCAACAATTCCAATTCAAACAGGGCTATTTGGTTGTAAAGGTTTCTGTCCACTAGTCTGAGTCCGGAAATTTTCCCAAAAACATTTATGGCAGCATCTGTTTCATCCATTTCAAAAAGCTTTTGACTTCGATGGAGTATGGCTCGTGCTTTCAATTCTTCATTTTCAATTTGTACTATACTCAAATTAAAAGTGGTGGAGTCGAATAAGGATATCTTGTAGTTGCAATACAATAATTTTTCATCATCATTTAATGTATTTATCGTATTGGACTTCAATGCTTTTATCATTTGAGTAGCAAATTGATGATAGGTAGAGTCCGTGTTGGTTTTAAGGCTATCCCATTTTATCAAGGATTCATTGGTTCTCCCTGCTTCAGTGAGTGCGATAGCAGCTACGGGAAGTGCATCTGTATATTGCTGGTTGACTACATAATCGATAAAGGAAACTGCATCTTCGGAAGCACCGTTTTCCAGCGACCACATGGCAAGGATGGTATTGTACTTATCCTGATCTTCACTGAAAATGGCGATGTTTTCCAGAAGTGAAAAAGCTCTTCCTATTTGCCCATCGGCATACAATGAGAGTGCAGCATTGAATAATACGGACTCACTGTAGTCTTTATTAGTTGGTTTTTCTCCCAATTTGATGGTGAAATTAATAAATGTACTATCCAGTTCTCCAAGATGATTAAGCATGTAATTGTTAAGCAGACTGGCAGAGAACAAATTGAGAAGTGTGTCCTGCTTCAAATCAATATCCATTTTTATTTTGGTGCCTTGGATATTTGCAAAAGCCAGTGCATTGCTTCTGACACCTATATTATTTGATGATATTAAAGTAAGGAGGGAGTCAGCATTAACAGACAAGTTATTTTTAGCTGCGACTCCAATAAAATTGGCATTGGCTGCATCTCTTATTATTTTTTGATTATTGGCCTTTTGAAGATAATATAGGGAAGAGTCAACTAAATTTATTTTGGAATAGATAATTCCAAGAGCATTTTTAATTGGACCACTATCAGGAAAGCGCTTAATCGCCTCATTGAGTATGAGGCGTGCCTCCAACCATTGCCCGTTTCTTTGGTAAGTCTGACTTAGATTGATGTAGGCAAACTCGGTGGGCCTTCTTTCTGTGGCGCGATTATAAAAATTTCGTTCTTTGATGGTATTGAAGTTTTTTTTTGCTTCTAGGTTGGCCATGGCATAGTTGGCATGGTGGTTGAGATACCCGTAGGTACTGGATTGTTGATAAAAGGCCTCCGCAAATTGGCCATTGTCCAGGGTTTGATAAAGATCCCCCACTGCATTATAGTATCCGCTAAAGGCGTTCTGCACTGGGACCTGCCATGTATTGTAAAAAACAAATGCCAGTGTGGCAATAATGCCTCCGAAGCGAAACGTGAAGTAGGGCATGCTATTCGGCTTATATAAAATTTTATAAATGGGTACATTTTTGGCGAGCATTCCCAGAAAGTTGGAAATTATATAGGTCAGGAATATTATACCATAACCTATATGACCATAAATAATTGCATCATTGATTGTCACCAAAGCAGAGTCGTTGGCAGTGCCAATAAAATAAGCAATTGTAGTAAAGCAAATTGCGCCAAGGCTTAAAAAGAAGTATATCCCGAACGGATCTGCATCAATTATCTTTTCATATTGTAGTTGACGTTGCCGAAATCCCCACACCCCTAGAACACCAGAAATAGTGATCAACAAGTAAAAATTAATATACAGGATATTCCAATCAATTGACCCAATTTTGTGGGCATATGCCAACGATAGGTTGATCATATAAATTAAACTGATGATGAGAAAATGAGTTAGACTTTTTCCTTGTTTGCTTGACTGACTCGCAATAAATACAAAAGAGGCAAGAATTTCGTGTGCTACCATAAAGATGAAAACAACACTAATAATAATGCCTACTGTAACACCGGTAACGGATAAGTGCAGTAGCGGATATTCTACTGTTGAAAAATTGACGATAATCAACCCCAGCAGCACGGTGATCCCCGTAAACAGGAGAAGCCTCTTACTGAATGCCACGGCAGTATTGAAAAACTGAAAGTAGAAACTTGGAATACAATATAAAATAAGCACAACGACCGTGAATAGTTTGTTGGGTTGATCAAAGACAGCAATGATCTCCATTCGGAATCCTACTATAAACAGGATGAACAAACCCATGCCAACCAAATACCAGAACCTTGGTAGAATGGTAACAAGGGTGAGTAACATGATCATGCTGATTACCAGGATACTTATAAAAATATATCCAGCCGCTACATTGGGTTGCAAAGGCGCTCCAAGCAACTTGTCAAAAATGAGAAAATTGTCACCGTGAATGGTAAGCTCCAACGATCCCTGCTGGAAGGTATGGACGGGGACCTGGGTGACATCGAGTTCCTGCACACTGTACCAGTCCAGAGCAGGATTTGGTGAAATAAACCACGAATACCAGAAGAATAGCAGAGAAAAGACAAATGCGGTACCGATCACTAATCCGATTTGCTTATAAGTCTTTGCCCAGGAGTTCCAAAACTGAAGAGAGTGCATTCGGTTAGTAATTTTCGCCTCGCAAACTACAGAGAGACGGGTGAAAATGAAAGCCCCATGAATTCAATACTATCATTTAATTGGATTTACTTACTATTTTTATTTAGCCCATTGCTGCGAGGGTACAGCAGTTGGAACATTAGCGTTAAAACCCAATCAACTGGAACGAGGCAGGGTGGTGAACTCTTATTTGATGTATAAGCTTTATAGGATTATTCCAATACTTTAGGAACTCTAAAAAAATCGCTATCCTTTTTAGGTGCATTTTTGAGTACTTCTTCTTTGGTGAGTTGATTTTTTACTATGTCTTCGCGCAAAGCATTTACCTCGTGCGACATGGTAGTAAGGGGTTCAATTCCATCTGTGTTAACTTCCTTCAATTTTTCCACAAACGAAACTATTTTACTCATTTCCTCCAGCATTTTTGGAACGTCTTTTTCATCTATTTCCAAGCGTGCCAAATGTGCAATCTTGCCTAAAGTTTCTTTATCAATCTTCATCTTTCAGTATTCCTGGGTTTTCCTTTCTAAGCGCTGTATCTATTATAGTGTAAACCTTTTCCTTCAAAATACTCATGTCATCCAGTGTCATACCTGCGACTTCCACCGGTTCATGAAATATTATTTTTATAGGCACCCAATTCAACAACATGGGTTCTACAGGCAAAAGTATCCAATTGTGAGGAATAGTGACCGGAACGATGGGTATTTGTTTTTCGATGGCTGCTCTAAAAGCTCCATCTTTTAGTCGAGCCATTCTAGGGGGTTGATGGGTATAGATACCGCCCTCAATAAAAATGGTTAGGCTTTTACCCTCATCCAATGCTTTTAACGATTTCATCAGAGTGGCATACATGCTTTTTAGTTTGGTGCGGTCTACAGTGATGTGCAGGTGCTTGTACATCCAACCAAAAACAGGAACGGATTCCATTTCACTTTTGCCTACAAAAATGGTATTGTGCTTGTTGAGGCCCATCGTGGGAATATCAATAAACGAAAAATGATTGGGAGCAAATATGTATTGCTTTTTAGGGTCTAATTTTGTTTTGTATTCTACACTCCATGGAATACCCAAAAGAAAAAAAAACGATCGTGCCCACCATCGATTGATAATCCCTACCAACTTGAATTGTTTTGGAGAAAAAATGGGTATGAGAAGGGGAATGAAGTAGACTATAAACAACAAGCCAAATATCAACATTCCATAAAAGGTATACACTTTTTTTAGAAGCGTCATGCAGAGGGATGAGAACAGGTTAGAAATGAAAAAATAGACATTGAATCATTAAATATAAAAAATGCCGCTTAGTTTGCGACATTTTTTGATTGTAGCCTAAATAATTTTGTTACTTCACATTGGGAAGTGTCTTCGGCACCACTATTATTTCTGTTTGACGGCCATCAATATAATTTACACCTCTCTCATCAAAAAAGGCATCTTCTTCCAGTGCAATACGCACGTCTTTATTCCACTCTGCCACATTGACTATGCAATTTAATTCAATTGAATAGGCGGTGTTGAGGTGAAGCGGATAATCACCGTCATCCGGAACACCACCCTGTGCATCCCACATTCCAAGTGTAGTTCCGGCAGCATGTCCATGATAACCAATCGGGTGGGTGTAGATGGAAGGGGTGATACCTTCAGTGATAGCCTGCGCGCGTGATTCTGCCAACACCTGGTTACCCGTTTTTCCCTCTTTAAAATTATTAGTAAAAATATCCTGCAAGCGATTTCCTTTCTTAAAGGCTTCTTTGAGATAAGAAGGCGCATCCGTTTCACCGGGCTTTAAAATATAGGCATGCTCCTGGGTGTCTGTGTTTAGCCTCAGATACGTAATGCCAAAATCTACATGGAGGAAATCACCAGGACGGATAACATTTTCTGTAAATGTGCCCGGGCGTTGTATGTCTACACTAGGATGAAACCAGGTATCCAGTTTCAATTCCTTTATTTTTTCTCTGTACCACCAAACCAGGTCATCAGTTGTAGTTACTCCAGGCTGAATCACCCTATCAGAGAAACCTTCTGCAATTATTTCATGAGCAATCCTGACGATTTGGGGATAGATTTCCATTTCTTTTTTTGACCTTGTTTCCAACCATGCAACAGCCAGTTTTTCAGCGGACACTACGTTGGCTTGCAGTTTTTTAGGCACAACCTTCATCAGGTTGTCGTAATCGTTAGAGGTTAAGCCATCGGCATGTCCCCAAATCGCTGCTTTATTTACTCCAATCTTCTTGGGGTTACGTTCTTCGATAATTTTTCCAAGCCTTGCCCATTGATCAGGCTGTTCTTCAGGGTTCCATGCTCTTTTGAACATCTCACCTACATCGTACCGTGCCACTGCCAGATATTCTATCTCTTTACCTTTATCAAACATTACCAGCATGGTGGTTCTACGGGCGGCCATCCAGGTAGCGGGTAAAAGCGTTTTGATAACAGGATCTTCATTGTATTCGCGAGACATAACTATCCACATATCATAGCCTTCTCTTTTCATTAAGGTGGGCAATAAATTTTGCAGGCGGTCATTCAATAGTTCGTCAATTACCTTGGCTTGTTCCCTTTGGGTAAGCACGGTTGGATATTGCGCTTGTGAAATAACAGCCAAAAAGAGGCAGCAAAGAGTAATCAGTGAAGTCTTATTAATCATAAACATGGTATTTGGGTTGTTGTTAATTGGGAAATTAAGGTCTTTGAACCCAAAATATACAGCTTATGATCACTATTACACAAATGAATTTGGATCATTGGATTTGCTTTATAGGCTGCTTCTTAACTTTTGAGTAATTAATAATTATTTGTAAGCAATGACACACCTTTGGTTTTTAAGAATTTCAGTGGCTTTGCCCACCTCAGTTCTGGATTTCACATCATTCAATTTTTCCTTGATATTGCTTTCGATTTCCTTCATTTGCATTGCTTCAATAAAACGCTTTACCTCTTCCCTTTCCTCAAGCAATAGGGCAGGTACGGGAGTGGGTTTGTCATTTTCGTCTTTGGCTACCATAGTAAAATAGGAGGTGTTGGTATGCTTGACCAATCCCAGTTTTACGTTTTCAGCAATTACCCTTATTCCAACAATCATTGAGGTTCGCCCCACATAGTTTACAGAAGCCAATAGGGAGACCAGATCTCCTACCTCTACGGGTTGCAGAAATTCAACACCGCCTACTGAAACGGTGACGCAATAATTACCAGAGTGTTTGGTGGCACAAGCAAAAGCAACTTTATCCATTAACGAAAGTAATATGCCTCCATGAATCTTTCCCCCAAAATTGGCGTAGGATGGAATCATTAATTCAGTAATAGTGGTCTGAGAGTGCTTGACAGGCTTGGGTTGGTTCTTATCCATAATTAGATTTATAACCTTACAAATTATGTAAAACCCTTAAAGATTGAAAGTGCTAAGACACTTGGTTGGATGATAGCTTGCGCAAAAGTAGCCTAAATCTGATGAACATAGCAATTGCAGTGAGCGTGAGTCCAATGAGCAATCCATACCAGATTCCCACACTGCCATATCCGGCTTTAAATCCAAGATAATAACCAAGTGGCAAACCTATAACCCAATAGGCAATAAAAACTAAAGCTGAGGGTATTTTCACATCTTGTAATCCTCTCAAGGCACCGGTGCAAACCACTTGAGCGCCATCAGAAAGTTGGAAGAAGCCGGCAATAACAATCAGTGGGGATGCAATGGCAATTACATCCGCATTATCAATATAAATGGTAGGTAAGAAATTTCGGCCTACGATAAAGAGTATAGCCCAAAGTGTCATAAATACCAGCGCAATGAGTATGAGGGTGTAGGCTACATCTTTAAGTTTTTCAAAGTTGCGTTTTCCTAACTCATTGCTCACCCTTATTGTTGCGGCTGAGGCAAGTCCTGAGGTGGTCATATAGCTAATGGTTGCCAAATTGATGGCGATCTGATGAGCCGCCAAGCTATCTGTTCCGAGCCATCCCATCATGATTGCTGAAAAGTCAAATGCAGCCACTTCAAATATAAATTGCATGCCAGCGGGTATACCAATGTTTAGCAAACGTTTGAAAAGTTTAATTGAATAGTTGCCAATGGCAAGGCCTGTGCGATAGGGATTGAATTGTTTTGCAAAGTAAATATAACCGGCAATTACAAGCATCATCGCTATTCGTGAAATCAATGTTCCCCATCCTGCACCATTTAATCCCAATGCAGGAAGCCCAGCGTGTCCATAGATTAATAGATAATTCAACAGCACATTGAGCACAACGCTGCCCAACATAATGATCATGGCGATGCGTGTGTTTGACAATCCCTCCGCAAATTGTCGAAAGGACTGAAAGATAAGAACGGGAAGAAGTGAAAATGCAAGTATGGATAAATAAGGAATGGCTAGTTGCACTACATCTTCAGGTTGATCGATATAATGAAGCAAGGGCCTACAGAGAAGCACGATGACTATTAAGATGAGACCATTGACTAAGGCGATCATCAAGCCATGCCTTAACGTGTCGCTTACTTTTGTCTTGTCATTTTCCCCTTCTGCAGTAGCCACCAGGGGCGTGATGGCATAAGAAACACCAATACCAAACAACAATAATATATTGAAAATGACATTGGCAAGAGAAGAAGCTGCAAGGGAAGTGGCTCCCACATGGCCCACCATGATACTATCCGTTACGCCTACCATCACATGGCTCAGCTGGCTCAACATAACAGGATATGCTAAATTCCAGCTTTGCTTTACATGGGGTCGATATCTTTCCAATGAAATCAAAACCCTTTTATTCTTGCAATTTTTAATATTCCAATTACACTTAGACTATCTGTGATCTCACCTTTCTCCACCATTTGCAATACCTCCACAAAAGGCAGTTTTTTTATAATCAAGTCTGCCTCGGTTTCTTCAAGGTTAGCCTTGCCTTCTTGTAAGCCCTCAGCTAAAAAAATGTGACCTATTTCGTCAGACACCGAATTGGAAAGATAGGTGGTGGCAATCTCTTGCCAATGGGTTGCACTTAGTCCGGTTTCTTCTTTTAATTCTCTTTGTGCAGATTCGAGTGGATCAACATCCAGAGGGCCACCACCTTCAGGTATTTCCCATGACCATTTGCCAAGGGTATAGCGATGCTGACCGACAATCCAGGTGTTGTTGTTTTCATCCAGAGGAATAATGCCAATGGCCTTATTTTTAAAATGGACTTTTCCGTAGATTCCATGACCGCCAGCAGGGTTAATTACCTGATGTTCTTCCAGTTTGATCCACGGATTTTCGTAAATCTTTTGTTGGCTAATGGCTTGCCACTTATTCCCTTTGGATTTGCTCATATCGAAATTCATAAGAGCACAAAACTATTCTTTTTATGAGAATAAGTATCTTGCAATGTGCTTAAGTCTTCTTATACAATTGATTTAGTTGAGGCCGGATGCGATGAGGTAGGTCGTGGTTGCCTTGCCGGGCCTGTTGTGGCAGCAGCTGTAATTCTGCCAAAAAATTATTCTCATGAAGTTCTTAATGACTCGAAACAATTGAATAAGGAGGAACGATTGCAGTTGACACAAGAAATTCATCGCGATGCAATAAGCTGGGCTGTAGCTGAGGTGAGTAATGAAGAAATCGATAGGAGTAACATTTTAAAGGCTTCCTTTAAAGCCATGCACCTGGCATTGGATAAATTAACAACAAAACCAGATTTGTTGCTTATTGATGGCAATCGATTTTTACCCTATGGAGCAATTAAATATGAATGTATCATTAAGGGAGATGCAACTTATTTAAGCATTGCAGCCGCATCGGTATTGGCTAAAACTTATCGTGATGAATTGATGGCGAAACTTTCTGAAGAATATCCGGGTTATGCATGGGAGAGTAATGTGGGATATCCTACACAGGAACATCGGGATGGCATCAGAAGTTTGGGAATCACACCCTATCATAGAAGATCGTTTCAATTGCTTCCCTCTCAGCTTGAACTATTTACTTAAATTAGTCCTTAGGACTTAGTCTATAGTCTTGAGTAAATCAAAAGACTATAGATTAAACAATATCAACTATGTGCTTAATTTTTATCTCCATCAATGATCATCCGAAATACAAGCTGATTGTGGCAGCCAATCGAGATGAATTTTATGCACGTAATACTGCTGCGGTATCGGTATGGCTGGATCATCCTGATGTAATTGGAGGAAGAGACTTAGAGGCGCAGGGAACCTGGATGGCGATGACCAAGGGCGGAAAAATTGGTATGGTCACCAATTATCGCGATCTAAAAAACCTTAAACTAAATGCACCCACACGGGGTCTGTTAGTTACCGATTTTCTCTTCAATGGATACAAAGCAGAGCCCTACTTAAAAGATGTTGATTTAAAAGCTTCTCAGTACAATGGATTTAGCCTTTTGGTTGGTTCCATTGATGAATTATATTATTATTCAAATTACCAATCCAGGATTATTAAATTAACACAAGGCTTTTATGGATTAAGCAACCACTTGCTGGATACTCCATGGCCAAAGGTAAAGCGGGGTAAAGAGAAAATGGCATCGGTACTCACTTCACACGACTTTGGCTCCTCAGCGCTTTTTGAAGTATTGCGAGATGAGAAAATTGCACCCGATAATCAACTTCCAAATACCGGACTGGATATTGAAAGAGAAAGAGCCGTTTCTGCCATGTTTATAAAATCACCCAACTACGGATCACGATGCTCTACCGTGGTGTTGGTGGACAAGGAGAATAATGTGTCTTATTCTGAACGGGTGTACAATCCTGAAACATTTGATCATACAGAAAAGGAATTCAAATGGAAGGTTTGAAATTACTCTATTACAAAGCGTGAAAAACTTCCGTTAGCACTTTTAATGGAATAGACCCCTGAGGGAAGTCCTCTGGTATCTAATTCATTACTATTCTCAATCATTAATACCCTTTGGCCCATACTATTGAAAACCGCAAATGATCCTTTATAGTTAATGGTGGCAACTGTAGAACGAGCTATAGGATTTGGAACAACAGCTATTTGGGTGGGAGTAGTTAAATCAATTTTAACAACGTTGGAAAAGGTGATGGCACCATCAAAATCGGTTTGCTTTAATCTGTAATAAGATAGACCATGATGAGGTTGCGTATCCACATAGCTATACGTTTGAACTGAGGTTGTTGTTCCTGCTCCTTTTACTCTTCCTACCTCTTCAAACTCAACTCCTGAAAGTGAACGATCAACGGTAAAGTAGTCGTTGTTAAGTTCGGATAAGGTCGTCCAATTCAATTCAACATTACTGCCAAGGGGGGTAGCTACAAAATCCACCAACTCAATGGGCAGAGGATTGGCAGACGAAGTAGAAGCCAATGTAAATGGACTGAAGGAGGTTACAGCTCCTGATGAAACAATAGTACCAGTAGCAGAATTACCTGTTGTTCCGCCATTACCATGATTTACCCAGGAAGAACCATTCCACCTGGCTACTCTTAATGTGGACGGATCTCCAATATAAGGGCCCACACAGTCTGCTGAGTTCCAACTTAATGTTACGCTTACATTGGAACCGCCTACGGCTGGAGTTCTATCCAATGTCCAGAATTCGCACGCACTTACACTGTAAAAGCTTGGATCATAAGTTGCCTGGTTGCCAAAAGCCTGTGGTGTAAAGAAATATTCGGCAGTGAAAGTATGCGATACATTAGAGGGTGCGGATATTGCGATTGACCTATAAATGCCATTGTCTCCTGTTGGGAAAACGAAAGCATCATTTCCGATTTTTGTAACAGGTCCATCGACATGGCTTGCATTGGAACCTCCAATTGTAGTTGCATTATCGGCAAAACTAAGAATGTTAATGGCGTCAGAATTAATCACGCCTGATGTGAAGGTTGCACTTGTAGTGATGCTAACACTTGTATTTAGAGTTACTGAGTTCCCCGTTTTGTTCATTAGTAATCTTCTAAAAATCGGAGAAGCACTTCCGCTCTTATTAACGGTTTGGGGCGCATTTCCAGCAAATGTAATTGCGCCATTATTTGCTCCAAATGTAATTGGAGATGCCCCATTTACTGTGACGTTACCACGAAATGTACTGGCCTGATTATAGGCCGGCTGAATGGTTCCGCTGACCTGATTGAAAATTACATTGCCAGTAAAGTCATCCGCTGTTGAATTGGCGAACCTGAAAATGCCAGTGCCTGAATTGATGATGGTGGTGGTACCACCAAATGTATTTCCACCAACACTTGAATCTGTAGTTGCACCTGTTTTTGTGATCAAATTTGTTGCCCCATTTAATGAACTTCCATCAAGAAATACCATAGGCGAAGATACTGTAAGCGGTCCATTCCAGATTGCACTTGGCCCACTTCTAAATGCGGATGACCCGGTGAGTGAAAGATTTTGCGCAGCTGTTCCTGATTGTGTGAATCGCTGTAAGCGAAGTTCGCCTGCGGTAAAGCCGGTACCCCCCACAGAAATTGTTTTAGTATTTGCAAGTGTTGCGGTACCTGCAGCATTTTCACAAAAATAAATACCTGTGCCAGACGTGCTGTTTACAAGAATATTTCCGTTGAAAATATTGTTGCCTATATAGGCCGTCCTCACGTAGGAGCTTCCGGTATTGGTAAGGGTGAGATCACCATTGTACGTACTTGCAGTTGTTAACTCAAGGAGCAAGTCGTTGCTTCCTGCGTTAATTAGTGTGGTAGTTCCGTTAAATGTATTTCCACCATTGGTTCGTAAATAACCACTGCTGCTACTTGCCAATCGTATGGTGGTTGAACCCATAAAAGTTGTATTTCCCGAGCCTGTATTACTGGTAGCGCCATTCTTTTCGAGCAAAGCAGAGCCATTGAATAAGCCGCCATTGATAAATAATTGTGGTGAGCGAAAATCAACATTGCCATTGAAGGTAATTGATGGTCCTAAGACCAAACTCGCAATTCCAGTAAGAGAAAGATTTTGAGCAGTAGTTCCAGTTTGAGTAAATCGTTTTAATCTCAGTTCACCATCGCTGAAACCTAAACCTCCCACTGAAATTGTTTTTCCATTGGCAAGGGTAGCAGTTCCACCACCGCTTTCGCTGAAATAAATACCACCACCTGGGAAAGTTGAATTTACAATGATGTTTCCGTTGAATTGTGTGCCGGGTGTATTATCAGCCATACGAACTGAGGAGGGGCCTGTGTTCGTAAGCGTAAGATCGCCATTGAAAGTATCAAGGCTGGACCATGCAAACCGGAAGAATCCTGATCCTGAGTTAGCAATTGTGGTTGCTCCATTAAATGTATTACCTCCACCGCTATTATTATTTGTGGCTCCGGTTTTTTCCAGATACGTGGTTCCATTGTAGGTGGCTCCATCCAATGCAAATTGAGGAGAGCGGAAATCTATATTTCCATTAAAAACACTTGAGGGACCGATTCGAAGTAGGGCAGTACCCGTGAGCAAAAGTGTTTGAGCGGACGCGCCTATTTGTGTAAATCTACTAAATCTTAATTCGCCACTACTAAAACCAAGACCACCTACAAACAAAGAAGCACCATTGCCTAAAGTTGCATCGGCCGAAGCGTTGTTGGCAAAGTAAATACCCTGACTGCTACTTAAGAATGTGGAGTTTAATGTGATGTTCCCATTAAATTGATTACCCGTAACATTGTGGGCTAAGTAAATGATACTTGAACCTGTATTGGTGACGGTAAGATTAGCAGCAAAAATATCCGGGGCAGAATTTGCGGTCATTAAATAGTTACTACCCGAGTTGACTAAGGTAGTTACGCCATTGAATCTATTTCCACCATTGCCTGCATTACTGGTTGCACCATTTTTTTCGAGATAGGCAGTGCCATTAAACGTAGTTCCGTTAAGATATAGTTGAGGGGCCCTGAAATCAAGGTTGCCGTCAAAGCTTGAAGTAGGCCCGAGGGTAAGTGCAGCAATACCCGATAGGTTAAGCGCCTGTGCTGTTGCCCCAACTTGTGAAAATCTAATAAGGCGAATATCGCCACTGATTACTCCGGAAGATCCCACACTTATGGTTTTGGTCGCTGCCAATGTGGAAGTGCCTCCTGCGCTATTCCCAAAGTAGATACCTCCTCCAAAAGTTGAATTAAGGCTTATGTTTCCATTGAATTTATTGCCACCAGCGTTATCTGCCATTCGTATGGTAGAGGATCCGGAATTTGTAAGGATCAGGTTGGCATTGAAGATATCTGGACTTGTTGATGAGGTTAATAAATAACTACTTCCAGAGTTCACAATTTCAGTGGCTTGATTGAAAACATTTCCTCCTGTGCCATCATCATTGGATGCCCCGTTCTTCTCAAGGTAGGCAGTGCCATTATAAGTTGCTCCGTTTAGTAATAATTGTGGAGCCAGAAAATTAACATTACCATCAAATTGCGAATCAGGACCAATCCAAAGACGCGCAACGGTTGTAAGTGTGAGGTTTTGCGCAATTGCTCCAACCTGCGTGAATCTTCTAAGCCTTAGATCTCCAGTTGTAAAACCACTTCCTCCTACTGCTATCGTACCCCCTGTAAATGTGGATGCTCCTGTAGCGTTGTTGGAAAATATTATACCATTGGCACTACCTGTATTATTAACTGTAATGTTATTATTGAATTGGTTACCGGCTACATTGTGTGCCATGTAAATCCAATTGCTTCCGGAGTTGGTGATTGTTGCAGCTCCATTAAAAATATCAGGGTTGTTGTTTGCCATCAATAAATAACCACTTCCTGAATCTACCAATGTGGTAGTGCCATTAAATGTATTGCCCCCACTGCTTTGATCATCGCTAGAACCGTTCTTTTCCAAATAGGTAGTTCCGTTATAAATGGCGCCATTTAAGAATAATCTAGGAGCAACAAAATTTACATCGCCATCAAAACTAGAAGCGGGCCCCGCGCGCATAATAGCTCCGTTCGTGAGTGTTATATTTTCAGCGAAGGCTCCGACCTGAACAAAACGATAGAGGTTTAAAGATCCACTTGAGTAAATCCCTGATGTGATAGATCCTGTAAGGGTAGAGCTGGCACTTGCCCCATTGTTAAAGGTAATTCCACTGGCTCCACCACTATTTACTACGGTGATATTTCCACCGTAGGTGGATGTTCCATTCTCACCCATGGTGATTGTCGTGGAGGGGTGAGTGTTCGTTAAATTAATAGTTACAGTTCCGCTATAAGCAGCTGTTGATCCGCCTCCGTTGAGGATGCGATGATTGCTTTGGATGGAGCCCGCACAATTGATGATGACATCAGAGCCAAAGCTTATCCCGGTATTTGAACCGTCCGCAATTAAATAGGACCAGGCGTCAGAACCTGAAGTTTTATTTGAGTTAAATATTACTGTGGACGCGAAAGTTGTTGTCTCACCGGAATGACTATAGGCTACATATATCCGGCTGCTTCCGGTATTGTTAAATGTAGTTGGGGCCAAAAAAGTATCCTTGTTTCCGTTTCCGGTATACAGGTACCCGCTGCCGCTATTGGTAATTGTTGTGATTCCCGTAAAAGTATTCCCTCCTGTTCCGCCATCATTGGTTGCACCATTTTTCTCAATCGTTGCAGTGCCTTGATAGATACATCCATTCAGATATATCTGAGGTGATAAAAAATTCACATCACCATCAAATTCTGAGTTAGGGCCAACGCGCAGGGCCGCGTCACCAGTAAGTGTTAGGTTGTGAGCTATTGCACCCACCTGATCAAAGCGGTATAGGTTGAGAGACCCACTTGAAAATCCGCCTCCTATTGAAATAGATCCATTGAGCGTGGATGTTGCTGAAGCGTTATTATTGAAGGTAACTCCTGCAGCACCTCCCGTATTGGATACGGTGATGTTTCCATTGTAGGTGGTGGTTCCATTTTGCCCCATAGTGATTGTTGTGGAGGTTTGGCTATTGGTGAGATTAATTGAGGTAGTTCCGGCAACGGTCAGGCTTGAACCTGTCCCATTCAGAATGCGCATATCACTCCGGATGGAGCCTGCATTATTGATAACCAAATTTCCACCTACTGAAATACCGGATGCATTATTCTCTGCAATAAGATAGGACCATTGATCTGTCCCGCTTGACTTATTGGAATTTAAAGTAAGGTTAGAAGCAAAGGTGGTAGTTTGGGCATCGTGGTTATGCGCAAAATAGATTCGGTCACTTCCAGTAGTATTAAATGTGGTGGCAGCGTTGAATTGATCTCGACTTCCATTACCAGTCATTAAATAACCAGTACCACTGTTGATAATGGTTGTAACTCCAACAAATGTGTTTCCCCCTGTTCCGGCATCATCTCCGGCTCCGGTTTTTTCTAAGATGGCATTTCCATTGAAGGTGCATCCGTTCATGTAAAGTCGAGGAGCAACAAAATTCACATTGCCTCCAAAAGAAGAACTGTTGGTCATTATCAATGTGGTTGACCCAGTCAATGCGAGTGTATTAGCCGTTGTCCCATTTTGTGTAAATCGACTAAATGAAAGTGTTCCGGTATTAAAAGTTCCATTTGATATTCCGAATCCACTTGCTTGGGTCACCGTTCCGCTGGCGTTACCAAAGAAAATACCGCGGCCATCGGTGGAGGATACAGTTATATTTCCATTAACCGTAACGTCTCCGTTATTTGCAATTACGATTCCGGAATTGGTATTCGCATTCGTGTTATTAAGAATCAAATCTCCGGTAATGGTCATTGTTGATCCACCATTTCTTGCAATTATTGTATTGACACTTGAAGAAGCGTTTCCTCCATGATTTATTGTAAGGGTTCCATTAATAACATTACCAGTTGATCCGATACCCACCTGAATACGGGATGTTCCAGTATTATTAAGTGTTACATTATTATTGAAGGTATCAGGATTAGTATTGGCAAGATTAAATTGACCATCACCACTATTCACTATGGTTGATACCCCTCCGTACGTTGTTCCACCCGTACAGTTGTCGTCCGTTGAACCTGTTTTCTCTAAATAAGAAGTGCCAACAAATGTTGCGCCTGCTAAATTGAAACGAGGAGAGGTGAAAGTAACATTTCCGTTAAAAATGGTTCCTGAGGCGAGCGTGAGTGTTGCTGAGTTATTTCCACCCATCGTTATCGTTTGGTTAGTGGCGCCATTTTGCGTAAAACCACTAATAGAGAGGTTACCACATCCACTTACTCCAAACCCTGCGATGCCAATCGTTCTACCCGATGCAAGTGTGGAGGTTCCTGTTGTGGATCCAAATGTGATTGCTCCTGTTGAATTATAAGTGATGGTGATATTTCCATTAAACTGTGTTCCCGCAGCAGCGTACGCAAGATCAAGGGCACCCGTACTCCCAGAAATGAGATTAAGTGTCCCATTAAAAATATCTGGATTGGTAGTTGCTAGCCGAAGGGTGCCTGTAGATGAATTAGTTAAGGTAACTGTAGACTGGAATGAGTTTCCTCCGGTGCTGGCATCCGTATTATTACTGGTCTTGGTGATGCTTACTGTATTATTAAACGTGGAGCCGTTGAGGAAAATTCGCCCCGTAGTACCATTAATACTAGCTTCGAAGGTTGTTCCATTAAATGTAGAACTAGCTGTTGTATTTAAGGTGAGAGCAGCGGCAGTTCCTGTATTTGCTACTGTTCCAGTCGTAAATGTACTGGTACCAGTTGTTGTCAGGTTGAATCCCAATAAGTCAATTGTACCGGTATATCCGCTAATGGTTATACCAGCCACATTGGGCGCAATATCCAAATTACAATTCCCATTGCTAACCCCGACACCATTAAATATAACCTGATCAGCAACGCCAGGCACTGAGGCTCCTCCTGCTCCCCCAGAGGTTGTCGACCAATTCAAAGTATTGTTCCAGACCCCGGGAACGGTGCCTACCCAATATCGCTGAGCCATCGCTCCCGATGTAAGAAACAATAACAAAAACGAAAAAAGGATTCGCATAAACCTTTAGAATAAACAATGGGTGAAATCAGGCGTCAAATTTAGACTTAATCCCCGATATCTGCGACTTGTAACTTATCGTATTAATCGTGATGAATCTGATCTAAATAGGGTCAGTTGTTGACAATTGGGAAGGGCGTACTCAAGGGTTTTAAAATGACACTACAGAAATCTTATAGCTCAAAAGGTAACAATTGGCCCGTTTTTACGTCTAAACACAAACAGTACAATAGCTTTGTCCCTGGTAATGATGAAATTTCATTTGTTTTCCTGATTTTTGAAACTTGTCACTTGAACTCCCCAGCCTGAAATGACCAAAATAATTGAGACCCATAGTATTTCACGCATTTATAAAATGGGTAATAACACCGTACGGGCATTACAAGACATATCCATAACTATTGATAAAGGTGAATATGTAGCTTTTATGGGACCTTCCGGTTCAGGAAAATCCACCCTGATGAATATTGTTGGATGCCTGGATACGCCTACAACGGGCACCTATATTCTCAATGGGCAGTTGGTGAGTGACATGACAGAGAATGAATTGGCAGAAATCAGGAACAAAGAAATCGGTTTTGTTTTTCAAACTTTTAATCTCTTGCCCAGAGCATCCGCCCTGGAGAACGTAGCACTCCCGCTTGTATATGCAGGGTATGGCAGGTATGAAAGAGAAGAAAAGGCTATGGAAGCACTTGAAAGCGTGGAACTTGCCGACAGATATCACCATAAGCCCAACGAACTGTCGGGTGGGCAACGACAACGGGTGGCCATTGCTCGTGCGCTTGTAAATAACCCATCCATTATTTTGGCTGATGAGCCCACAGGTAATCTTGATTCTAAAACATCATACGGTATAATGACGCTGTTTCAGGAGTTGCATGATAAAGGAAATACGATCATTATGGTGACCCATGAGGACGACATCGCACATTATGCACACCGTATCATCCGCCTCAAAGATGGACTGGTAGAGTGGGACAAGAAGAATGATAACGTTACCAGGAGTACGGCCGTTGAGGCAATTTAATCGTTCTCTAAAGATTGGGACATGACTAGGGGCATTGGATCATATCTACGATCTTTGATACTTCAAATAGAGAACAAATTTTATGAAGATTTATACCAAAACCGGAGATAAAGGAGACACGTCTTTATTTGGTGGTAAGCGTGTTTCAAAAGGAGAGTTGCGTATTGAGTGCTATGGCACGACAGACGAGCTTAATTCTTACGTAGGGCTTTTGCGCGATCAGGAAGTAAATAAAAAGAGGAAAGAAGTACTCGTAGAAATTCAGGATCGCCTTTTTACAATCGGTTCCATACTGGCCACTCCACCCGATAATACCAAAGTAAAGACTCCGGCACTCCATGAAGAAGACATTACCTTCCTTGAAAAACAAATTGATGCTATGGAATCCGAATTATCACCCATGAAATCTTTTGTGCTTCCTGGTGGGCATCCTTCCGTTTCAATTGGACATATCACCAGAACTGTTTGTAGAAGAGCAGAGCGGTTGATTATTCGATTGCATCAAAATGAAAAAATAGATTCTTTGGTGATCACCTACCTCAATCGGCTATCTGATTATTTTTTTGTGTTGTGCAGAAAAATGACAAAAGAATTGAATGCGGAAGAAACACCATGGAAGGCCAGACTGTAACCTGGCAATTATGCTCCTGGAGTATTCAAGGCGACAAGCGGTTGTCCTTTTGTATCGATGATCTGAATCCAGCCTTTGTATTTTTTTAGAATGTTTTCCTCTTTCGACTTACTGGGATCGTAGGGGTTCTTGTACTGCACCACCTTTACCTTACAGAAGGAACCCGCACATGTTCCCATCGTTGTTATCTCGGAATAGAGTTCATTGGCTGTTTCAATGATGGGGGCATCCACACTAGGATTTGCCCTTATGAGAGCTACCTTTTCTACCGGGTGTATCATGTTTCCTTTTGATTTTCCATAAAACTCCATCCAGGGAATAAGTATAAACCCTTTATTTTTGATTTCGGCTAATGATATCCACCCCGTATAATTATCGATAGGCACGTGTACATATTCATCTTCTTGACGATCAAAAATTAAATAATATCGATTCTCTGAAGTTTCAAAATATGAATCTGTAGACAATAGCTGGGGTCTCCCATTAATGGTCATTAGGGTGGATGTCAGTAAAGTGTCTATATCTGTTTCTGATGAGTTAAGCGGGGGACCGGGTAAAATTTTTCCTTTAAACTCTCCACCGGGCACTTCATAAAGCGTAAACCCACCCTCTGGCAAATAAATATTTTGCTCAAGCGGAAGGAATTTTCTCAGCGAATCCCCTGGGGCGAGAAATCCACCCTGATCAAGCTGAGCTGAGGAAGGTACTATTGCTAAAAAAAGCAATCCGAAAAAAGTACTCAGAAATCGATAAAACATGAATAAATGGTAATGGGTGACTTGTAAGAAACAACAAATGTGCCTTAATCGTTAAAAAGTTATGCAATATCTCCTAACGTTTGTTAGGTGAATTTTGCTATAAAAAAGTAAATTGCGACCGTTCATAATAAATCATTCAAAATATGGTAGATCTAGACAAAATAACCATCAAGAAGACGGGAAAAACGAGGATAAACGAGGTAGATTTTGAGAATATTCCCTTTGGAAAGGTGTATTCAGATCACATGTTCCTCGCAGATTTTAGAGAGGGTCAGTGGGGTAATTTTAGGGTAATCCCTTATGGTTATATGCCAATTAGTCCGGCAACTCCTGCCATTCATTACGGTCAATCTATTTTCGAGGGGTTAAAAGCCTATCGAAATGACAAGAATGAGGCACTGGTTTTTCGTCCTTTGGCCAACTGGAAAAGAATGAATGTTTCGGCAGAGCGCATGTGCATGCCTACCATTCCGGAAGAGTTATTTATGGAAGGTATGAATTCATTGTTGACGATAGACAGGGATTGGGTACCTACTACTCCGGGAAGCTCACTCTACATCAGACCGTTTATGTTTGCCGCTGATGAGTATATTGGAATTCGTCCCTCTGACAACTTCACTTTTATGATTATTACCTGCCCCGTAGGGGCATACTATTCTACACCTGTAAAGGTGAGAATTGAAACACATTATACGCGTGCGGTGGAGGGAGGTACTGGGTATGCCAAAGCAGGTGGTAACTATGCGGGCGCTTTGTATCCTGCTAAACTTGCCCAGGAAGAAGGTTATCATCAGTTGATCTGGACGGATGGAAAAGAGCATAAATATATTGAGGAATCCGGTACCATGAATGTGATGTTTGTGATAGACGACACATTAGTAACTCCTGCTCTGGGAGATTCAATTCTTAAGGGGATAACAAGAGATAGCGTTTTGACCCTTGCCCGTCATTGGAAAATGAAAGTGGAGGAAAGGAGAATATCTGTTGAAGAACTAATAGATGGCTTGAAAAAGGGTAGGGTAAAAGAGGCTTTTGGAGCAGGAACGGCAGCTACCATCGCCCATATTGAATTGATTGGCCATGAAGGAGAGAATTACTACCTACCACCTGTTGAAGAAAGAGAATTTTCCAATAAGGTATTCAAAGCGCTTGATGAGATGAAGAGAGGCCTTTCTGAGGATCCATTTAAGTGGATTTATAAAATATAACATTGGTATACCCTTTTGTATTTATAATCAAGCAGTAGAGGATTATATTTAAGGGTGAGATTTGTTATCGTTTGGTTGATATTTTTTTTAGGGACGAGTGGGTTGGTGGCTCAACCGCAACTAGCCCTTTTGAAGAAGGATGGAGTTATTACCAGGTTCAAAGAAGGAGAATACATTCGATTTCAAAGAAAGGGAAGCCATGAGTTTACCAGAGCAATGATAACCGGAATTTATCCTGGATATTTTATGCTCGGAGAGGATACGATTTATCACCATGAAGTGGCAAAAATTGATATTAGCCATAAAACAATCACCAGCTTTAAATTAGCATCTGCAGGGAAAGTATTGATATTGGCTGGAGTTTCGTTGATAGTCATTGATGCATTTAATACAGTAATAATTCAGGATCGGACGTATAAAGTAGAAAGAGGCGTAGGTACGGCTTCTTTGACGTTGGTTGGAGCGGGTGCGTTATTGCAAATTTTTAATAACAATTATTTCAAAATAGGCCCTAAGAGAAAGCTGGCCAGCCTCAATCTCAGATAAACCAATGCCAACTGGCCTATTTCCTTATCTTTGAAAAAATTTTAAGTTATGACTATAGAACAGTTGAAAGACTGTAAGGCCCGCGTAACGGCCTTGAGGAGGTATCTTTGACTACGATCGCAAGATTGTAGAAATAAAAGACGAAGAATTAATTACCCACCAGGCAGATTTCTGGAACAATCCTAAAGAAGCAGAGGTGTTGCTGAGAAGTATACGCTCTAAAAAACTTTGGACAGATGAGTTTACAGATGTAAATAAGCAACTCGAAGACCTTGAGGTGCTGTACGAATTTCATGAAGCGGGTGAGGTGGATGAAGAGGAACTGGATAAGGAATACCGCAAAGTATACGAAGCGGTCGAAGACCTCGAGTTTAAGCGAATGCTGAACAAAGAGGAGGACCAGTTGAGTGCAATGATTGAAATCAATCCGGGCGCAGGTGGAACAGAGAGTATGGACTGGGCGGATATCCTTAATCGCATGTATATCATGTGGGCGGAAAAATCGGGTTATGGTGTCAAACAGGTCAGCTATCAATCAGGTGAAGTGGCCGGGATTAAATCTGCTACCTTAGAGGTAGATGGTCCTTTTGCCTATGGAAAGTTGAAATCAGAACTTGGAGTGCATCGTTTGGTACGTATTTCACCATTTGACTCCAATCAAAGAAGACATACCTCTTTTGCGTCTGTATTTGTCTATCCTGTGGTGGATGATACCATCAACATTGAAATCAATCCGGCAGATATTGAGTTGCACACCTCCCGTTCCGGGGGTGCTGGTGGCCAGAATGTGAATAAGGTGGAAACGAAAGTGCAACTCACGCACAAGCCAACGGGTATTGTGATCGTTTGTCAGGTGGAGCGATCGCAACATGCCAATAGGGAAAAAGCCATGCAAATGTTGAAGTCGCGACTCTACCAACTCGAAATTGACAAGAGAAATTCTGAACGCGATAAAGTGGAGGCGGGGAAAATGAGAATTGATTTTGGCTCTCAGATCAGAAATTATGTGCTTCATCCCTATAAGTTGGTCAAAGATGCCCGCACAGGTGTAGAGCGTCATGATGCGCAAAACGTGCTGGATGGTGACCTGGACGATTTCATTAAAGCCTATTTGCTGGGTGCCCAGGAGGCAGGCGCCAAATCATGAAATCAAAAATATTAACTCTCTTTTTTATTGTTGGCCTTGGAGAACTCATTGCTGTT
The DNA here is from genome assembly GCA_964409415.1 of uncultured Ohtaekwangia sp. Taxonomy (GTDB): domain Bacteria; phylum Bacteroidota; class Bacteroidia; order Cytophagales; family Cyclobacteriaceae; genus ELB16-189. Next base: position 221,153 of record CAYPDF010000004.1, read on the forward strand.
GCGATGGATATAGAAGTGCTACAGTGGGTTTTTAAACCACTCATTATGGTGGTATTGGGTGCCTTTTATTTCTTCGGAACAAGTGAATCTTCACCTTTGGCCAAGACTGTAGTGGGTGCAATCGTATTTTCGTGGATTGGTGATGTATGTTTGATGTTTCAGGGTGTGAGTGAAATGTATTTTATGGCTGGCCTCGGAGCCTTTTTTATTGCTCACCTATGTTATGTAATGGCTTATAATCAGCATGTTAAAAAGAAAGAGGGCATCGGGTTGCATGGAATTCAAAAATTCAGATTTTCATTGCCCATTGTATTGGCAGGTACCGGACTGATTACCATACTTTATGCTCACCTGGGCGCGCTTAAAATCCCCGTTACACTATATGCCATTGTATTAATGGTGATGACCTTACAGGCGCTCTTTCGGTATGGCTATACCAGCGCTGTCAGTTTCTGGTTTGTATTTGTTGGAGCCTTGTTGTTTATGGTTTCAGATTCACTGATAGCTGTGAATAAATTCCTGACATCATTTGAATTGGCAGGACTGACCATTATGGCCACCTATATCCTTGCCCAGTTTTTAATAATTAGGGGATTGATATTTCATTTTGAAGAATAGAAAAGGCGAATTGAATCAATCCGCCTTCTGGTGTGTATAACAACTAACTAAAACTATCCTTCTATTTTTTTGATTTTCCCACTTCCTGATGAATGGTTATTCACATGATTTGGACTACCTATGTACCGAACATTACCACTGCCTGTTATACGGGCATCCAACTCATTCTTCACATTTATTTCAACGTCTCCCGATCCGGTAATATTGACTTCGCATCTGTCTGCTACCAAATCTTTGGCCAGCACTTTTCCGGATCCGGATACGTTAGCCATTACCAATTGTGCTTTGCCTGCAGCCAAAACTTTACCTGACCCTGATAGTCCAAACTTTGCAGTACCACTAATTGAGTTGGCAATGTATAACCTACCGGATCCACTTACCTTGCTGGATAGATCGCGGCAATTACCTTTAACTTTAAGGTCACCAGATCCTGAAATATTAGCTTCCAAATCACCACTGAGGTCTACTTGAAGTTCCATGGAACCGGAGCCTGAAACTCTCAAATCCAGGTTATCTGATTTGATGATGGTTTCGGCAAGCAGATCGCCAGATCCACTCACATAGATTCCATTAATATTTTCCACGGTGATATAAACATTTAACCTGTCGCGCGAATCATTCCCCCATGTAAACCAACGATTGTTATCTCTGCTTTCAATTATTAGCTTGTCACCATTAAGGTTGGTCTGAATTTCTTGTAAGGTTTCACTATTTCCTTCCAGAACGACCTTTTGAGGGCTACCCTGCCTCAAAAACAATTTACCAGATACCCGATATGATATTTCTCTGAAAGTACCTACGTCCCGGGTCTCTTTTGTCTGTGCAAAAGAGGAAATGGGAATTAATAATATGGCCAAAATCAGCGTTGTGAATGATTTCATTTCTTAGTATTAGTTAATTGTTAATTATACCTGATATTTCTTTAATTAATATGTCTTTAAGACTCCCAAGGTATTGCATAGGTTGCACGAAAATGAGCCTTTGTACTATTAATTGTGTGAATCGAGTAAATAGCTGAGCCAATGGGTGAATTTTCGTACTTAACGGTGGATGGGACTACTGAAGGTCTTTATAAAGAAAAAGGGAGCAAGTTTATTTCTTTCGTGTTTCCTGTGACCTCAGAGAAAGAGGCCAGGTGTCATTTGGAGGAAATCCGGAAACAATATCATGATGCCCGGCACCATTGTTTTGCCTGGATTATTGGTACTGATAAATCACGCTATCGGGCATCGGACGATGGGGAGCCCAATCACTCGGCAGGTGATCCTATTTTAGGTCAACTCAGGTCAAAAAACCTTACCAATGTGATGGCAGTAGTGGTTCGCTATTTTGGAGGAACAAAACTTGGGGTTGGAGGATTAATTGTTGCTTACCGATCCGCAACTCAGGATGCGCTTGAAAAAGCAATAATTGTTGAAAAAGAAATTACAGAAAAGATGACTTTGAAATACGATTATTCGCACACCTCCGAAGCCATGCGTTTGGTTAAGGATTTTGATTTATCAATTCTGTCTCAGGACTTTCAATCTGAATGTGTGCTGCAAGTTGAGATAAAGTTGAGGTGGAAAGACCTCTTTATAAAAAAGGTTGAATTACTAAATGCGACCGGAATTCCAATTGATGCTGAATGGCTTCAATGAATCCATAAAAAATGAAGATAAATCTCAAATATTGGATTTAAAAATGTGATGCAGTGGTATTAGGCGTGGCGTCTATTCTTGAGGTAATTTGGGGCAATGATAGAGAGTTGCCTGAATTGATTGTAAGTCATTTTTAAAAAAAAAGACCCCGAAATAATTCGGGGTCAGTTGTACCTGGAAAAAGTTAGTTTATTTTAATCGTACCTGTAAACTACCCATGTACACGTTCTCACTGTTTGAAATTTCAATTTTATAAATACCTGGTTTCAGTTTGGCCTTCGGCTTATATTCCATTTTTATCTGTTTGGTAGCCTTTAGATAAAAAGTATTGTTTTTATCAGCTGTTAGCAGAGGGGTTGATTCCAATTCAACAAAAGCTATCGTTCCATCTTTTGGAGTTAACAATTGCCCACTTGGATTGGTGATTTTGAATTGGAGATTTCCACTAGATGAATTTTCGGGAATAATGAAATTCACATCTAGCTTTTTTGTCTTCTTGGCGGTTACAGTAAGCTTACTCTTTTTGAAAGCTTCTACACGGATATCATCAAGAGAAGCAACCTGCATTTTATACATTTCATCCTCCAAACTTTTATTTTTTACCTGAAGGCTGGCAACCATTTTATTAAGTGATTCTTTCTCTTTGTTAGAAGCATCTAATGAATTGGTTAAAGATGTGATTTGCTTTTCCAATTCTGATTTTATTTCCTCAATGTCAGCTAATTGCCTCTTGTATTGTTTAAGAGAAGCATTCTCCTTTTGCATTTTCATAAGCTCATTCTCCTTGAGAGCAATTTTAGAAGAGGCTTTGTTTAGCATTTTATCAAGGTCTGTATTTTTTCCTTGCAGGGACGCAATAGATTGCTTTAGCTTAACAAGTTCCTTGTCAAGTAATAGTTTTTCAGAAAGCATTTTTTCTGATTTCAACTTTTCATTGTTCAGCCCTGTTTTGAGCGATTGATTGGCATCATAAAAAAATATAAGGCCAACTATTGTAATAGCCAACAGAAATGTAACTGTACCAGCTATTATCTTGGGGTTTTGAATTGCTTTTGTCATTTGTTTTATTTTTTTACTCAAATAAACTGTAGCCGTATTAGAGTCCGGTTAAAGCGAGATTAAAAAGCAATTAAAATGAAGATGAGCCTCGATTTTAGGCTGAAATAGGGATATTTACTATCACTTCGGTACCCTTATTAAGTGTGGATTTGATTTCAAAGGTAACGTTGTGCATTTTCAAAATGGCATCTACCAATGAAAGTCCTATGCCATGACCGCTTGTTGTGATGGCGTTTTTACCCCGTTGGAAAGGTTCTGTCACAATCTCAAGGTCGCCAGGGGAAATACCAATACCGTTGTCAAGAAATGAAAGGATTAGCTTATCCTTTTGGAACGATAAGGTGACATAAACTGTGTGATCGTTTGAGTATTTACAAGCATTCTCAATCAAATTAGTTAGTGCTGTCTTAATTAATTGCTCATCTCCATCCATAGTAAGGTGCTTGTCATCCAGACCTTCATTTAGTGATATTTCTACTTTGTAATCTGTATGATGCTTTAGCAACTCCTCTCTGGCCTGCCAAAGTAATTCATCCACTCTGAGCTTTGTGAAAACTTTATCTTGTTCTTGATTGCTTGTTTGTGCCAACAAAAGTAGTTTATTGGCAATGCTATTCAGATTTTTTATATCTTCTAATATTGACTTAACTGATTTCTTATACTCATCTAAAGTTCTGTCCTTCATAAGCAATACCTCCAACTGTCCGGTAATAGCTGTGAGAGGTGTGCGAAGTTCATGCGATGCATTGGCGATAAAGTTCTTCTGGGTTTTGAAAGCGCTCTCGAGGCGGTCTAGCATTTCGTTGAAGGTGTGCGCAAGTTGTGCTATTTCATCTTTTCCATTGCCTTCGTCAACACGCAGATTTAAACTTGAAATGGAAATGTCTTTTACGTTTGCAACTACTCTTGAAATAGGTTTTAAGGCTCGTCCTGCATAAATATACCCTGCAAAGGAGACGACAATTATACTAGCGCAAAAAACAATGATTAGAATTAATCTGAGATTATGAAGTTTTTTGAGCCCATAAATATCTACCGCCCCTGTTACTACTACAAATCGATCATAAGGACCTGAGAATAGAAATCCAAGAATTTCATATTCTCCCTGTACCAAACGCACCTGATTCTCTAGCCTTATTCTATCCAAAAGCTGATCATCAATTTTAATTTCGAATTGTTCATCAGTGCTGAAGAGTACATCATTTTTAAAATTGTAAATAATAATTTTTTCTTTTGGTAGACTTAATGGGTTGTCGCGTTCAATTCTGCGAAGTAGTGAGGCGTCTACCTCATCCACTTCAATCAGAAGTTTTGCGGTAATGATGGCTTTGTTCATCAGTCGATTGTAAAAATCGTCTTGCCTATAGTCTGCTGAAGAAAAGTAAATAGAGATTGAAGCGAATATGATGATGATAGCTACAATCACAATGAAAAGAAGAGTTAATTGATTTCGAATATTCATCTACTCTTCGTTGTTGAATATATATCCCATGCCCACTTTGGTATGAATTAATTTATTTGTAAAATCCTTATCAATTTTCTTTCTCAGAATATTCACATAAACGTCAACAACATTGGTTCCTGTATCAAAGTTAATATCCCACACTTTTTCGGATATATCAATTCTTGATACCACTCGTCCTTTGTTTCGCATGAAATATTCCAATAAGCTGTATTCTTTGGCAGTTAGCTCTATTGTTTTTCCTCCCCTTACAGCAACTTTCTTAAATAGATCCAATTCAAGATCTGCAACTTTTAGTTTGTTAGATACCTCAGCAACAGTGAATGATCTTCTGGTAAGCGCCTTTATTCTGGCGAGCAACTCTTTGAATTCAAATGGTTTTACAAGGTAGTCGTCCGCACCCGACTCGAAGCCAGTCACCTTATCATCTGTGGTACCAAGGGCAGTCAGCATAATGATGGGTATTCCAGGTTTACTACTTTTTATTTTTTTACAAAGTTCCAGACCATTGATGTAGGGGATGATGATATCTAATATAATAATGTTATAATCCTTAGTGAGGGCGAGTTTTTCTCCAATAAGGCCATCAAAGGCTATGTCCACCTCGCATTCATGTTCCTCAAGTCCCGCTTTTATAAAGGCGGAAACCTTGGGCTCATCCTCAATCACCAATACTTTTAATTTGCTCATAATTCGAAAGGTAATTAACGATCTTCCTGGTATCTATTATGTGCTACTATAAATTTATCTATTTTGCGTAAATTTTTTCTCAATGTTTGGTCATCGAAAGGCTGCCCTAGGCTTTATTTTCGTTACGCTACTAATTGATGTGATAGGTTTCGGGATTATCATTCCTGTAATGCCCAAACTGATTCAAGAACTTACCGGAGGCACCCTGGCCCAGGCTTCCAGCTATGGTGGCTGGTTGCTTTTTGCCTATGCATTCATGCAGTTTATTTGCGCTCCAATAGTGGGCAACCTCAGCGATCAGTTTGGAAGAAGACCTATTCTTTTGGCTTCCCTATTCGGTTTTGGAATTGATTATTTATTCATGGCTTTTGCTCCCACATTGGCGTGGCTTTTTCTTGGGCGCGTGCTGGCGGGGATTATGGGTGCGAGCTTTACCACTGCATCGGCTTACATCGCTGATGTGAGTACACCTGAGAAACGAGCACAGAATTTTGGGATATTGGGTGCTGCTTTTGGATTAGGCTTTATCATAGGCCCCCTCATTGGCGGTTTGGTAGGGGTATATGGAACTCGCATTCCTTTTTTGGTTGCAGCCGGACTCACTTTGATCAATTGGTTATACGGATTTTTCATTTTACCTGAATCTTTGTCATCTGACAATAGGAGAATTTTTGAGTGGAGAAGAGCCAACCCGGTAGGATCTCTTTTGAGTTTGAAAAGATTCCCAATAATCATGGGGTTGGTAGTCTCTTTGGTGTTGGTTTATATATCTGCACACGCAGTTCAAACCAATTGGTCATACTACACGATCGAAAAATTTAAATGGGATGAACGCATGATAGGAATTTCCTTGGCGGTTGTGGGTATTGTATTTGCTGTTGTTCAGGGAGGATTGATCAGGGTGATTATCCCAAAGTTGGGTCAGGAGCGAAGTGTGTATGTAGGTTTGGGTTTATATGCGTTGGGCTATTTTCTATTTGCCATTGCTACACAAAGCTGGATGATGTTTGCGATCACGGTACCTTATTGTATGGGAAGTATCGCAGGCCCTGCACTACAGGGAATTATATCTAATCAGGTGCCTGCCAATGAACAAGGTGAGTTGCAGGGAGCCCTGACCAGTTTGATGAGTGTTACGGCTATTGTTGGGCCACTATTGATGACACAAATATTTTATTTCTTTACCCGGGTGGGTGCTCCTGTTTACTTACCCGGTGCCCCAATGTTGCTCGGAGGCGCATTAACCGTGGTCAGCGCTCTTCTGGCGAGGAGGACTTTAAAACGCAGTTTGGTAGCTAAAAAGGCATAGTACCCAATATATTTCCTAATTTTTTTCTAATGCTGTGATATTTTCAACAGGGCTGCGAATAATGGGTAGTTCTGTGACTGAATATTGATTGAAAAATTGAATGTATAACAAGGAAAAGTTCTTTTTAAATCTGGTTGAACAGAACAAAGGGATTATCTACAAGGTGGCTAATTCGTATTGCAAAGACAGTGAAAGCAGGGAGGACTTAGTTCAGGAAATTATTATACAATTGTGGAAAGCCTTCGATAGGTATGATGATCGTTTTAAGGTTTCCACCTGGATGTATCGTATTGCACTCAATGTTGCCATTTCCTTTTATAGAAAAGATAGCAGTAGAAAGAAATCTGAAATACCAATTACCAAAAGTGCAGTTGATGTGTCGGAGGAATTACCTGCAACTGAGCTGGAGGCAAATCTGAACTTACTTCAACGTTTTATTGCTGAATTGAAAGAATTGGATAGGGCTTTAATGTTGTTGTATCTCGAGGAAAACACACACAAAGAAATAGCTGATATTCTGGGAGTGACAGAAACCAATGTTGCTACCAAGATCAGTCGCATACGGGAGAAATTAAGAATGAGGTTCTCACAGATTAAATAGTCAATAAATGGAAGAGAAAGAGTTAGTTAATTTATGGAAATCACAAAGTGCTCGTTTAGAGCAAACGTTGATGATCAATTTTCAACTGTTGAGGGAAGTAAAGACACACAAAGCACAGTTGGCTTTGGAGGCACTAAAGAAAATTAAAACAGCCGGAATAATTGCGGCACTCATCTATCTGGTAATACTTGGCCTCCTGTTGGCGTATGCAGTTGCACATTATTCTTCAGCTGCTAATTATTTCATAGTATCAATGAGTATCATATTTCTTATTAATGTGAGAGCACTGTATGACTACGTTAAGCATTTGGTTTGGGCCAATACTATCAATTATGATGGAACGGTAACAGAGATACAGGAAAAGCTCTCCAGGTTGCAAATGTCTATTATCAAACACAGCAGAGTGATGTGTTTACAATTTCCTTTTTGGACTACCTTCTATTTAAGCAATACCTGGTTTCCGCAAAATGTCGGGTGGCCCTATATGATTTTCCAAATTACACTTACCGGATCGTTTTGTTATGCCACCTATTGGGTGCTGAAAAACTTACGAATAGAAAATGCTCATAAGAAATGGTTTATGTGGTTGATTGCCGGCTCGGGCGGAAAAGCAACGGCCCGTGCTATGGAGTTTGTTAAGGATATAGACGAATTCAAAAGGGAGGCACAAAGTGATGTAATTAGCTAAGGATTGAATACGTCACCAACATGACTCCGTCTTTTTTCCATCTCACCCAGCCGTTAGGTACTATGCGATCTGCTAGTCCTACAGTTGAAACCAGTAACCAATCGCCCTTCACGGCAATAGGTCGCAGTTGTGCATCTGGTACTTGGGCAAGGATACTGGCATTATCCTGCGGGCTAATCCTTATTGGATTTTTGTCAACATCAATTATTTCTACGGCTACAATTTCTGTCAAATAAGTTCCCCACTCTGTGTATCCAAATGCGTGCCTGTCTACCCACCGTGTAAGTCCGTTGGTGTTGTTGACTATCACCTCGAGCCAATTTTGAGAATACGTAACTACACGAAAGGTAAAAATACCATAATCGAGCTTTAAATGTTCTGGTACCAGCCAGGGAGGGGCTGTGGCAATGTCGGTATAATGCTCACCTTTTTTGAAGGTAATGCTGTCAATTGGTTTAAACCGATCTGGTAACACATCAAAATCTGGAGTGGCATAAAAATATAGCGATCTTCCTGGTTCAATAGTTGGGGAAGCAATACCAATGCCCAGCGGCAATACAAAATTGGGATCAAAGCGTTGTGCGTCTACCTGAATGCTATTTAACACACCAGAAAATGCGAGGAGAAAAGATAATGATTTTATGGACTTCATAATGGCTAAATTATGGGCGCAAGCTCATCAAACTAAAATTACTTATTTTTTAGTTTTGATAATCCCTTTTCTATAAAAATCCAACGCCATGTTTAGAATCTGATTAATCATTGCAATATTCATATCATCATTCGGATTAATCCTCATTATTTTCATTCTCTTTCGATTGCCCTTCTCAAGTAGTGGGTGATCAATTCTATTACCTTCTACAATTCCGATATAGGGCTCATTGGTTTTCTTGTCGAGCCGTAGATAGCAAAACATTTTTCCTTTATAACAGAAAAAAGGCATAGCATATTTCCAGGTTGTAGTAACATTGGAATCAAGGTTGAGGATAATTTCTCTCAGCGTTAACAAACAACTTTTGATTGGCTCGTTTTGATTGATGTAAAAGATGTCGATGGCCCTTTCCATGTACTGAATTAATAAATAAAGTTAAAATGCGATGGCAATATTTCAATAACCAACTCCTTACTTTCCAGGTATTCACCGTCAACGTGTGCCTGAATGATAGTGCCTTTACTTGAAATTTTTATTTTATTGGCCTGAAAATATTCTATGAATGATAAAGACAGGTGTTTTCCTTTTTCAATGATTGGCAAAAACCATAACCGTTTTAGGGCAGAGAGTTTTTTAACAAGAATGATATCCAGAAGGCCATCGTTGGGCATCGCCAGTGGAGCAACATAAAAACCACCTCCATATCTTTTTCCATTGGCAATGCTTATCATCAGGTACTTATCTTCAACCGAATGATCACCAGATTGGATATAAAATGTACGTTCCTTATAAAAGAAAATGTGTTTTAGAATGTGAATAAAAAAAGAAGTTTTCCCATTGAACTTTTTAGTATTCAATAAACTTTTAACCACAGCACCTTCAAAGCCTACCCCGACTCCATTGATAAAAAATCGATCATTGCATTTTCCCGCATCAATGGGTTTAGGAGCCGATTGCAAAACAAATTGGATTTGATTTTCCACAGACATCTTTTTATAAAGGAGGGCATAGAAATCATTGCCTGTACCTCCATCAAAAAGACTGAGTGGTTTTTTAATGTCATTAAACTGGTTGACAAAATAATTGAGGGTGCCATCTCCGCCCACTATCCACACCTGATCAAATTCACATATAGCTTTACTCCACTCGGTTTCCTTAAAAATCTGAGAGTAAATATTGATGTTGTTCAAATGATATTGAATCTTAAGCGATAACCTGATCGCTTTTCCATTACCGGCCAGTGAATTTGTTACAATTGCAATTCTCATTGACCTTAAACTTAGTCAAATTACCATTTACCTATAACCGTTTTTTAGCCATCTTTTTTTTTACTAGATTTATCAAATACCTAAACAACTATGAATACAAATTATCTAAGCCTGCTAATGGTAGGGTGCTGTGTCATTTTATTTTCTATGTGCAGCAGTCCGCAACCAACCGAAAAGTTAAAATCAGGATCTACCTATGAGGAATTGGTTCAATTCTTCAACGATTGGCGTGAATTTCAATCACCAGAAATGGTGGATGGTGTACCGGATTACTCAGCCGCAGCCATGAAAAAGCAATTTGCCGAACTGGCAACCTGGCAAGATCGACTTGAGGCTTTTGACACTGTGGGTTGGCCGATCAAACACCAGATAGATTGGTATTTGATTTGGGCGGAGATGAATGGAATGGATTTTGACCATCGCGTAAAACAACCATGGGCTCGGGATCCTGCATTCTATGTGTGGTTTTATCCGTATCCTACAGATGTGCCAGCACGGGAAGGGCCGATTATGTTTGGGGCGGTGGAGTTACCGAAGTACAAACAACCCCTCTCCGCGGAAGATGCTGCTGAAATTACAGCGCGTTTCAAAAAAGCACCTGCAGTGTTTGAAACTGCAAAGGTTAATCTTACTGGCAATGGAAAGGACTTGTGGATATTGGGAACCAGATCAATACGTGAACAGAGTGATGAGTTTTCAGGATTTGCTGAAAAGGTTAAGGATTCCTTTCCCGATCTGGCTGCCGCAGCCATGGAAGCCAAAGAAGCCTCGGATCAATTGGCCAAATGGTTAGACGAAAAGGCACCTTCTAAAACTGGACCTTCAGGCGTGGGGAAAGAGAATTATACATGGAATCTTAAAAAGGTCCATTTAATACCTTATTCATGGGAGGACGAAATGCTTTTGATGGAGCGTGAGTTAATGCGAGCCCATAGCGCTTTGCGATTGGAAGAGCATCAAAACAGGAACCTGCCTAAATTGGAAAAGGCGAGCACCCCTCAACAATTTGATAAGATGCTGGAGGATGCGCATCAGGAATTGATGAAATTTTACAAGGATCAGGAAATTATAACCATAAAAGATTATATGGAGCCAGCCATGCGTGCACAAATTATGGAATTTGTGCCTGCTGATGGTATCCGTGGATTTTTTCATGAAATACATTACCGCGACCCCATGCCACTCAATTGTCATTTCTTTCATTGGATTGAACTGGCAAGGATCAGAGAGGAGCCAAACGAGAGTCCGATAAGACAACATGCTTCTCTTTACAATATTTTTGATGCACGCTCTGAAGGAATGGCAACCGCAATGGAAGAATTAATGATGAATGCTGGTTTGTATAAAAACAGACCGCGCGGCCGTGAACTGGTTTATATTATGCTGGCCCAACGTGCAGCACGAGGACTTGGTGGTTTGTATCAACATGGTTTGGAAATGGATTTTGATGGAGCCACAAAGTATGCCTCCAGGTGGGTACCGTGGGGTTTGCTTCCAGCAGATGGAGAAACCATCCAACATGAAGAGCATTTTTATCTTCAACAACCCGCCTATGGCACAAGCTATGTTATTGGAAAATTGGAGATTGACAAACTGATTGCCGAGTATGCTCGTCAGCGAAATGGAAAATTTGTGATGAAAGAATTTATGGATGAGTTCAGCAGAGTCGGGGAGATACCCGTGTCACTTGTATACTGGGAAATGACTGGTGATAAATCCATGCTCAATTCCGCTATAGGTAAGTAAACGTTATTCGTTGTTCATGGTCAGCAAATGATCGTGAACAACGTTTTTTTTTAAAATGATCAAAAATACTTTCCCGTATCTAAATCCCTCTTTATTTCTTCATATGGTTTCACAATCCCGTGCATAGCGATGTACACGCCATTACTCAATAGTTGAGCGGATGCTATGGCACATCCAATGTTGACAGGGGCATCTGAGTTGCTGAATTGCTCCGGTCGCATAGCTCCTGTGATGATGATAAGTTTATTCTTTATTTGTTCGGAGAGGTAGACCGCAGTTTCGATCATGGTATCGGTGCCATGTGTAATAATGATTTTATCCTCATGCTGAGCTTTGATAAGGTCACCAAGTTTTTTTCTGTCAATATCTGTGATCTCGAGACTGTCTTTTTGAAAAGCGGTGAGTATCTCATATTCAAAGGAGGGATTGAGTTTTTCCAATACACGTTTTGTAGCAGGCTCTCCAAATTCAAAGGCCCAGCCTTTTGTTGTATGTGGATAATCTTTATCAATGGTGCCCCCTGTTTGGATAAAGATAATTTTCATTGTTCATCAAACTTTTTAATGTAGGTTTCAAAGTCACCAATGTGCTTTTCGGAATCTGTAAAAGTCTCAAAGCGTTCATCAAGAGTTTTGAACTCAGTATGAAATTGCTTTTTAAATTTATTGAAGACTTCTTTACTTATCCAATAGTCAATCGTGACAAAGTGATTGATATCGTTCATATCCTGATGCAATTCAGTGGAAATGTGATCCGCACTCCTCTTAAACAATTGTACCCAATCACCATGAGGCCCATAAGCATGCTCGAAGGCATCCAGATGCTCTGTTTTAACTTTGTATTCCCATAAATAAGCAAAAACCTTGTTGGACATCATCCGAATAAGGCTACTCTTTCTTATAAACGGATTTACCTCCGACAAAAGTTTGAAGAATTTTAGCTTCTCTGATTTGCCCGGGATTAATCTTTGTTAAATCTTTATCGATGATGACAAAGTCGGCCAACTTACCGGGTTCAAGGGACCCTTTGATTTTTTCATCGAAAGATGCATAGGCGGCATTGATTGTGTAAGCTGTTAGAGCCTGTTCTACAGTAATTTTTTGCTCGGGTACCCAGCCTTCGGGGTTTTTTCCGTCCAATGTTCTTCGGGTTACGGCTGCATAAATTCCTTCAAGAGGAATAGGAGGAGCAACAAACCAATCGCTTCCGAAGGCTACTTTTGCTCCCGAATCAAAAAGTGATTTGAAAGCGTAGGTAGTTTTTATGCGTTCCGGCCCAATTGTTTTTTCTGCCCAGCGACCATCATCAATGGCATGGTAGGGTTGCATGCTCGCAATTACATTTAGTTTTGCAAACCGCGGGATGTCGCCTGGCGCAATGTGTTGCGCATGTTCTATTCTAAACCTTCTGTCTTTACTTCCATTTTCGTTTTCTACCTGTTCATAAATATTTAACAGGGTATTAATAGCTTTATCACCAATGGCGTGCACCATGAGTTGTAGTCCAGCCTTGTCGGCTTCTGATATCCAACCGTACAATTGTTCTTTGGTATTAATAAAAAAACCTGAGTCGGTCGGAGCGTCTGTGTAGGGCTCAAAAAATGCTGCAGTATGAGAACCTAATGATCCGTCTACAAATCCCTTTAAGCCTCCTATCTTAAGCCATTTATCTCCCTTGCCTTTTTGTTGTATTTTTTCGCTAAGCACTTTCCATTGGTCAATCGGCATCATGGCGTAGATTCGTGTGATTAGTGTACTGTTATCACGGGCACGCTCCAGAGCATCCATGTAACCTGTCATGTGATGCACTGAAGTCACACCTTGTGATGCCACATAGTGCATAGCGGCTTGCAGGGCGTCATCAACTTGCTTTGGTGAAGGAGGAGGAATTTTATTGGACACCAAATCCATGGCATTGTCTTTAAAAATACCAGTAAGGTTTCCCTTTTTATCCCTTACTATGGTGCCGCCCATTACATTTTTTACTGAATTGTCAATTTTTGCTGCTTTTAGTGCAGCAGAATTGGCCAACGACATGTGTCCATCCAGCCTGGTTACCCATACCGGATGATTGGGCGTGTATTGATCTATCCATTCTTTAGTAGGAAGTTCACCGCCCCAATTTTCATGGTCCCAATCTCCTCCAAGAATCCAGGTGCCGGGTTCTTGCGTGGCTGCAAATTCCTTTATACGGTTGATGAATTCTTCTGGCGTTTTGGCATCCCTGAGTTGAACGGAAGAAAGATTAAACCCTCCGGTTAGGAAATGTACATGGCTATCAATAAATCCGGGGGTAATAAAGCCTCCTTGCGCATCAATTTTTTCGGTTTGATCAGATTGGTATTTGGCTACTTCCTCATTTGACCCAACAAATAAAATAGTATCTGCACGAATGACCATTGCCTGCGCTTGTGGTTGCGCCTTGTTTCCAGTCCAAATTGTGGCATTGGTAATAATCAGATCTGCTGGTTCTGATTTATTGCTACATGAAATCAAAACAGAGAGGAGAGCGAGAATAGACACTAGTTTAAGGGTTGAAGGCATGGCGCAAATGGTTATCTGGTTGGGGTTAAATATGAGTATTAAATTTAAGTGAAAATAAATGTTTAAGGCTACTTTCTTTTCCAGTATCTCTTCTTTTCAATTTTGAATAAATCAGGTAAATTAACAGCCTTAAACCAAATCCTTCTGGAGGTTAACCCATTACACCATGAATTTTTCTGAGATACTTAACCTTTTTCGTCAGGGAAAAACCGGAGCAAAGAGCCACATGAAAAACTTAATTGAGATGGCAGCGGCTGACGGACGCTTTGATGGTGTCGAGTATGATTTACTTAAGGCCATTGCAAAAAGAAATGGTATTTCAGATAGTCAACTCAAATTCATTCAGGCTAATTCAGAAGACGTACTCTTTGAGGTACCACAGGATGCCGGAGAAAAATTTCATCAGTTGTATGATCTGGTTCATATGATGACTATTGACAATGAGATACACCAGGAGGAGGTAAAACTTTGTAATCTGTTCGCTATCAAATTTGGCTACCCAAAGGAAAAAGCAGATGGATTAATTGAGGCCATTCAGGGAAATATAAAACATGGGAATGATTATGCAGAAACGATGACTCGTGTTTCATTGATGTTGAAATATTAAGCTCATATTTTATAGACAGAAGAGGAAAGAGTTGGCCTTCTTTCCTTTAATTAAAGAATACTTCATCCTTTTGACTAAATTTGATGCATGGAGAATGCAATGTGCATTTTGATCTTGAGGAAAAATTAATGGTGAAATGGTGAAAAGGATACTGATAATTTTTTTGGTTTTGGTTCAGGGAGTTGCGAGCGCACAGTTTAAAAGTATAAAACTTGCCGAGGAGCGTGAAGATGGTAGACCTATGGTAGAGCCAAGTATTACCATCAACCAAAGAGATTCAAAGAATATTGTTGCTGCGTATAGTCTGGATCAAATTAAATATACAAAAGATGGCGGAGCAACCTGGCAAGAAACAACGGTTACCTCTCCTTATGGAGTTTATGGAGATGTTGTTTTGGAATCCGATCCCAAAGGAAAGATTTATTTCTTTCATTTGTCAGATCCCAGTGGTGAAGGCAGAAGCAATGATGCATGGCTTGACCGGATCGTAAGTCATCAGTCGGATGATGGTGGAAAAAGTTGGGATGAAGGAAAATCAATTGGATTCAATCCTCCTAAAGATCAGGATAAGCCGTGGGTGGCCATTCATCCCCGCAAAGGAAACCTGGCAGTGACGTGGACACAATTTGATAAATATGGGTCCAAAGATGCCGGATGCCAATCTAACATCATGTTGAGCACTTCCTCCAATGGCAAAAAATGGAGCGACCCTATTCAAATAAGCCAGCAGCCTGGTGATTGTGTTGACAGTGACGATACCGCAGAAGGAGCTGTGCCGGCCATAGGCCGCGATGGAAAGATGTTTGTTGCCTGGTCAAATGGAGGAACTATTTATTTGGACCGATCCTATGATGAAGGAAAGACATGGCTTCATAATGACGTAGTCGTTGATAACCAGGCAGGGGGATGGGATATGGAAATTCCCGGTCTGGGAAGATGTAATGGCATGCCCATATTAAGAGTAGACAACAGCCCTACAAGATCAGTGGGTGTGTTGTATTTGGTTTGGGCAGATCAGAAGAATGGAGCTTCCGATACTGATGTTTGGTTTATCCGGTCTGTTAATCATGGTGATAACTGGACCGTTCCAAAAAAGATAGGGGAGGATGAATCCAACAAACATCAATTCCTTCCCTGGATGACAGTAGATCAAACCACAGGGTACATTTATATTGTGTATTATGATCGAAGAAATTATGATGACAATCAAACGGATGTGTATTTATCCTATTCTTCTGATGGAGGGAATACATTTAAGGATGTGAAGTTCAGTGAGTCACCTTTTATTCCAACGGAAGATAGTTTTTTTGGCGACTACACCAATATTGCTGCCCATGATGGGATCATCACACCCATATGGGCACGTATGGATAATGGTAAGACCAGTATATGGACTACCATTATCAAACAAGATCAATTGATAAAAGAAAAAGCACCCGAAAAGAAAAAGTAAAACTATTTATTAACTTCAGCCAATTCTTTTTCGCCTATGTCCTTGAATGCGCTGATAAAACTTGAAGAAGGCTGGGCGCCAGAGATTCCGTATTTTCCATTTACAATATAAAAAGGTACACCGCTGACTCCTCTTTGTACATTTATTTGTTCCAGCCGTTCTACTTCAGCAAGACCTTCATCAGATGACAACAAAGAGGTAGCCTTTTCCCGATCAAGCCCAGCTTTACTGACAACGTTCACTAAATTTTCATTCTTAGTAAGGTCAACTCCTTTTACAAAATAGGCATTCAATAGCGCCTCCTTTACTTCTGCCTGCACACCTTCTTGTTTTGCCAACAAAATCAGGCGGTGTGCATCACGCGTATTAGGAGAATTTTGTTGTTTATCGTAATCAAAATGGAGTCCCTCATCTGCGGCTACCTTAGCTACATTGTCAGTCAGTTGCTTGTATCTATCCTCTCCTCCAAACTTTTCAGTGAGGTATTCCTTCTGGTTCCTTCCTTCTTTGGGCATGTTGGGATTGAGCTCAAAGGGCAGGTAATTGACCTCAAATTCATATTCCTCTTTTAGTTCGTTTATGGCCTTCTCTAATCTTCTTTTTCCAATATAGCACCAGGGGCAAACCACATCAGAGACTACATCTATTGTTATTTTTTGCATTGTTTAATTTTTACTCTTCTAACAAGGCAGGAGGCTTGAATAGTTCAGAATAAGTTGATCATGAAGGCAAGGTGGGTATTTATAAACCTTTATTGTATTTTTGTGTTTCAATTGGGAAAACAATCAAAAACACTTAAAAATGGTTGAAGAAAAGGTAAAATTTAAAGTAAAAGATATTAATCTGGCCGATTGGGGCCGCAAAGAAATTGAATTGGCAGAAGCTGAAATGCCTGGTTTGATGGCCATCCGCAAGGAATACGGACCAAAGCAGCCCCTGAAAGGCGCCAGAATTGCAGGTTGTCTGCACATGACCATTCAGACTGCCGTATTGATTGAAACATTAACGGCTTTGGGTGCTGAGGTTACCTGGTCGTCTTGCAATATTTTCTCTACACAAGATCACGCAGCGGCTGCTATTGCCAAAGCGGGTATACCTGTATTTGCATGGAAGGGAATGAACGAACAGGAGTTTGACTGGTGTATAGAGCAAACCCTTCATGCCTTTGAAAGTGGAGCGCCCTTGAATATGATTTTGGATGATGGGGGAGACCTGACCAACATGGTATTGGATCGTTTTCCTGAATTAGTACCAGGAATAAAAGGTATTTCAGAAGAGACCACTACCGGGGTTCATCGCCTGATGGAAAGAATGGAAAAAGGTACACTTCCACTCCCGGCTATTAACGTGAACGACTCAGTAACAAAATCAAAGTTTGACAACAAGTACGGTTGTAAGGAATCTTTGGTAGATGCTATTCGCAGAGCAACTGACGTAATGATTGCCGGTAAGGTAGCGGTTGTAGCAGGTTATGGAGACGTGGGCAAGGGGTCTGCGGCTTCCTTGCGTGGAGCAGGAGCACGTGTGATCATTACAGAGATCGACCCGATCTGTGCGCTGCAAGCAGCAATGGATGGATTTGCGGTAAAGAAGATGGACAATGCTGTAAGTGAAGCAGATATTGTTGTTACCACCACAGGTAACTTCAACATTATTGTTGACCGTCATTTCAAAAAGATGAAAGACAAGGCCATCGTATGTAATATTGGCCACTTTGATAATGAGATTGATGTGGCATGGCTGAACAAAAACGCAAAGAAGGATACTATAAAGCCACAGGTTGATCTTTATACTTTGGACAGTGGTAATCAAATCATTCTTTTGGCTGAGGGTCGCCTTGTGAACCTGGGTTGTGCAATGGGGCACCCTTCATTTGTCATGTCCAACTCATTCAGCAATCAAACCCTGGCTCAATTGGAGTTATGGAACAATACGGATCAATATGAGAACAAGGTATACATGCTGCCAAAGCATCTGGATGAAAAAGTGGCTGCCTTGCATTTGGACAAAATTGGTGTTGAGTTGGATGTATTAACCGAAGAACAAGCCAAATATATTGGCGTAACTCCAAAAGGACCATTTAAGCCTGACTATTATCGCTATTAATCAGCATTAAACCTTTTTTTGAAGCCCATGTAATTGTAAATTGCATGGGCTTCATATTTTTTAAACTATACAAGATGAAACATTTTTTAATCTTGGTTGCCGTTGCCGCGTTATTTAGTGCCAGAACTATTACGGAAAAACGGCCTGAGCTGGTTTGTGTAAAAAACAGCAAATCCAAAAACATCTGCTACTACAACTTTATGATTGAAGGAGTGGAGTACCAGTTTATGGATGTGGGGTGCCGGTATTCCAGAGCAAAAATTCTGGAGAAAGTAGAGGCGGGCACCATCGCATTGGGTAAAGACTGGAAGGTGCCTTGTTAATACAGCATAAGCCAACACTTATTTCATTCGGATACATCGCCTTCCGTTGTGGATAAAACCACCTTTCAATCCTCTAGCAAAGAAAGGGTATTGGAATGTTGAGTTACCAATAAGTAAGTAGGTCATACAAGAAGTTAATGGAGGCTAAGCCGGATAGGAGACTCTATGAGCAGATATTGAAAGTTTTTTGGATACGCCATTTGTGATATTGCCAATAATTAATGCGTGAGCATAATTACCTTCAATAGGGTTATGAATGCAGTCAAGCCCGATTTTTCTGACATTGATTGCCTTCAAAGAATAGAGACGATAATTAAATCTATCTTTAATACTTTTTTGATATGTAGTGAGTCTAAAGATATCAACAGATAGGCCTGTTTCGTTTTGTCTAGGACGAAAAGCAAAAGATGTTACAGTTTGATCCGGCCGTACATAACTTGGGTTTGTAAATATGACTCTCCTTAGAAGGTCATCTGTATCTAAGACTGGTTCTAGCATATTAACCGTTAACGTATTGAAGAAGGCCTTTGTAATTTTCTTCCAAAGTACCTTCCAGAATGAAATTATCTCCTTCACTCAATATCAATTCAGTGGTGCCATCAGGATTGAAGTAGGCTGCTGCCTCTTTATTCCCTTCCTTAAACTCTAAGACTATTTCTCCATTAGGCCCGGGGGCAACAAAATAGAATGGTAATAGATTCTTATCTGCTTGTTTAACAAATAATATTGCTCGATCGATATTTTCAACCGATGGTGGAAGCGCCCCATAGCTATCCCAATTAGTATTCAAGCACTTAAATGATTGAAGCTTTTCCATCATCTTTTTGGCAGAATCCGAAGGGGTTGAATTGAGTACATATGTCATTACAGTAGTATTTGCTACTGATCTTCGGTTATCCACAAACCAAAAGTCACCAGCCCCTGTAGAGGTATTTATCTCCGGTTCAAAATCCAATAATAGACTACTTGAAACTGGCATAAAATTCGGTTTTTGTCATTTCTCTAAACAATTCAGAGGTTGTAGAATGGGCCTTATTAACCCAACTAATTAATGAATCTTTTTCGAATTTCGCACTTTTTGTGACGGCCGTTTGCCATATAAGCGCATCTTCGTCTGATTTTCTGTATTTTCCACTATTCATTGAAATATGAAGGGCAGATTTATCTTCTAATTCAAAGTATTGATCAAATTGAACTCCTTTTAGTGTACCTCGGGGGTCAAAGCTGTTAACGAAAGAGAAGTTAAAATGTTCCTTGATGAAATCAGCCCAACGACCTTCAAAACCGTAGTCTTTTGGTTTTACAGAATCAATATATCGGAGGCTTGCAAAATTAATTTTTAGGTTTTCGTCATACGCTTTGTAAATCCAATCCAACGCATTCTCGATTAAAAGAGAATATGTTTTGGGCCAATCGTAATTAGTTTCAGTTTCATTAATGGTAAATATTCCTGGGCCAAGCTGCAGTACTGGCCATATCTCAGGTTTTGCCCAATATTGATTTATAACTTGATACTGAAATAGCAAATCGGGTATTCCATAAGGAACTTTTCTAACGTAATGAGGAAATTTGGTTCTTACTATATCTTGAAGCTTTCCTTGTGCCAGTGAAAAGCCAGTATCTATCTGTTGCTTACTTGTTGGGTCAATGTCTAATGCCCAACGAACTTCAAAAATAGCTTCTTGAAGAGGGGCTTTCGGCAATTTACTCATAGCCTAAAAGTAACGAAATAGAAATATTAACAGTTCTCTAAAATTACTATATTTTGAAGAGAACAAAACAAAAAGGGCTACTAGTGTAGCCCCCCTGCTCCTCCTCTTGGACTTGAACCAAGGACCCTCTGATTAACAGTCAGATGCTCTAACCAGCTGAGCTAAGGGAGAATATGTTTCCCGATTTTTCTAACCTCCCGATAGCTATCGGGAGAGCTAAGGGAGAATATCGATTCCCAATCGAATTGGGAGTGCAATATTAAGGCTTTGAGCCCGAAATATCCAAATCACACCAAAAATAATCTAGCTCAGCAGTAAAACCCTTGTACATATGGTTCCGTTCACTAACTTTGAATTACAAAGTACTTTTTTATGAGCCAGAATCCAGATTATCAAAAAGACATTGAATCGATCCGTCAGTTGATGGAGCGGTCGGTAAAGTTCGTCTCCCTCAGTGGACTTTCAGGAATTTTAGCCGGATGTTACGCCTTGATAGGAGCGGCCGTGGCCTACACGATGGTTCAATTTCCATTGTCGCCAATAGCGTATCGACAAGAATCTCTTCAGGATGATTCCATCATTATGAAATTGCTTGTGATTGCTCTGATTGTGTTGACTGCTTCTTTAGGTACTGGTTATTTTTTAGCTGCCAACAAAGCCGCAAAATTAGGAGCTAAGATTTGGGATTCGGCCAGTAAAAAATTGTTCATCAATTTGATAGTGCCTTTAGCAACAGGCGGCATCTTCATTCTCTTTCTTCTGTATTATGGACATTATGGTGTAGCAGCTCCGGCTTGTTTAATTTTTTATGGATTGGGGTTAATAAACGCCAGTCCAAATTTGTTTGATGAATTTAGATATTTAGGGTATTCAGAAATTGTACTTGGACTTATCTCAGTTGCTTTGCCTGGATTTGGATTAATTTTTTGGTCGATTGGTTTTGGCGTACTTCACATTATTTATGGCGCATTGATGTTTAAGAAGTACGATCGATGAAAAATCCATTTGAAAATTTGGATAAAGTGATGGAGCATCGGGTGCGCCTGCAGATTATTTCTGTGTTGGTGGCTAATGATTCGTTTGACTTCAATGCGCTGAAAGAATTACTGGATGTAACAGATGGTAATCTGGCCACGCACCTAAAAGCGTTGGAGCGTGAAAAATATATTTCCATCAGCAAATCATTTATTGAGCGAAAACCCAACACCCGCTATAAAGTAACGGAGCGGGGGCGCACTGCATTTAAGAAACACCTTGATGCGTTAGAAGAATTAATCAAGCAACAGCGCAAGTAAAAAAATTTACTCATTAACTTTTAAATACAAAGTACTTTTAATAAAACTAAATACACATGGAAACAACCCCCAATCTCTTCGAGCGATTTAACCAATGGATAACCGAATCTATTATGGTAAAACTATTTTCAATTGGTTTCTTAATTCTCATTTTACTGATTCCGGCATCGTGGATCGAGAGCTTAATTCGTGAAAGACAAGGACGCGCGGAAGAAGTTATTCAAGAGGTATCTGAAAAATGGTCGGGCGACCAAA
Organism: uncultured Ohtaekwangia sp.; assembly: GCA_964409415.1. GTDB lineage: Bacteria > Bacteroidota > Bacteroidia > Cytophagales > Cyclobacteriaceae > ELB16-189. Next base: position 243,180 of record CAYPDF010000004.1, read on the forward strand.
CGCTATCGGGTCCGGTGCTTATGATACCTTTCACCAAAATTGAAAAAATAAAACGCTGGAATGACGGAAAGCAAATTGAAGAACTAAAAGAGACAGTTCACAAAGCATATTTTTTACCGGAGACTTACAACGTGAAGAGTAAAGTGAAGCCACAAGTGTTGCACCGGGGTATTTTTGATGTGGCCGTGTATGAAAGTGACATCGCGATGGATGCTTCTTTTAACGCCCCCGATTTTTCAAGCTGGAATATTCCTGACGAACAAGTTCATTGGAAGGAAGCGATGTTGATTAATGCAATCTCTGACTTGAGAGGAATTAGTGAAAACCCGATCATCCAAAATGGAAGTAAGAAATTAGTGTCGGAGCCGGCAAGTGATATTGGCTTAAACATCAATCAACAAAACTATGTACAAGCAGAGTACAATGGTGAAGTAACCGCTCCCACTCGTACAAATTTGGTAAGTGGAATTGTAACTCCACTTGGTTGGACAACCCGTGCTGATGTTGTTTCTGACTATTCGATTACGTTAAGTTTAAAAGGCAGTGAGAGTCTTTACTTCGTTCCGGCAGGAAAATCCACAGAAGTGTCCTCTACAGGTGCCTGGCCCTCACCAAGTTTTGAGGGGAAACTTTTGCCTTCCGATCGCACAGTTAATGAGGAAGGTTTCTCCGCTACCTGGAAAGTACTTTCTTTTAATCGCCCGTTTTCACAAAAGTGGGTTGATGAAGAACAATCATTAAGTGGTTCAGAATTGGTTTGCGACTTTTAATTCCTGCCGATCAATATCAAAAGAGCACACGCACGGCAAAGTATGGAGTGCTGATAATCATTTTGGCATTTACAGCTTTGTTTTTAGTTGAGATAACAACTAAAATCCGGATTCATCCCTTTCAGTATATTTTAGTAGGAGTGGCATTGATTATTTATTACACCTTGTTGCTATCGCTCTCCGAACAGGTTGGGTATAATATTGCTTATGCGATTGCATCTCTTGCGACTATTATACTTGTCAGTGTATATGCGGCTAGTTTCCTCAAAAAGAAATCTATAATCTTTTTATTCACTTTTTTGATGACCTGTTTTTACGCGTTCATCTTTGTAATTATTCAGGCACAAGATTTATTCCTGATTGTTGGATTGTTAATGTACTTCTCGCGCAATATTAAGTGGTATGGAGAACGGGATGTTGACAATAACATAAATTGACATTTGACAAGGTGAAAATTGACAATGATTTTGAATTGATTTGGGTGAGCATTGTCAATGTGATTTGTCAATTGTTAATTAGCAAACTTTAAATCAATAATCAGGCGTCTTGATCACTATGAGTGGTCGGGACGCCTTTTTTTATTTATCTTTCTATCATGATCCGAATACTCTTCTTACTATACTTACCATTCGTTGGTTTAGGTCAGCATCTGGTTACTCCTTCAAATCATATTGTTAAGGAGCGCTGGCAAGCACGGTGGGTGGGGCCAGCAGAAGGTGGCCATCAATATGGAGTTTATCATTTCAGAAAATCGTTTGAATTAAAATCAAAACCACATGAGTTTGTAATT